>NZ_BOMQ01000016.1 GCF_016862275.1 Actinoplanes nipponensis
GGGGGAGGGGGCGAGGGGGCGAGGGGGCGAGGGGGCGAGGGGGCGAGGGGGCGAGGGGGCGAGGGAGCGGATGAGCGAGTGAGCGGGCGGCGGGCAGTGGGCGGGGCGAGCGGGCAGCGGGCGGGCGACCCGGGGAAGTGAGACGGCCAGGGAGTGGGCGGGCGACCAGTGGAGGGGGCTGGTGACCAGGGAGTGGGCGGGCGACCAGTGGAGCGGGCAGGCGACCAGAGAGCGGCCAGACGACCAGGCGAATGGTCGGGCGGCCAGGGGGTGGGTGGCGACCAGGAGAGTGGGACGACCCGGCGAGCGGGGCAATCAGGGGAGTGGGCGGGCGCGGGCGAGCGGTAATCAGGCGAGCGGTAATCAGGCGAGCGGTAATCAGGCGGGTGAGTGAGCGGGGTGGGTAAGTGGGCGGAAAGGTGAAAAAGGTCGTGTGGTTCGCGCCCGCGCCAGGGCATTCCGCCGAACAGCCACCCCGACCTCCGGCGCGCTGCTCCTGCGGGGCCTGCCACCGTTCGTGACAACCACCGAGTCCGGCTCGTTCGCGGTTGGGGTGGGCGCCCGACCCGGGATCCGACCCGGGCATCCCCTCGTGTCGCGGCTGGTAGGCGGCCGGGACGTCCTCAGCGATCCCGTCGGGCCGCGGTGGCCTCGCCGCGGTAGGCGTGCAGGTCGTGACGCGCTCGGTGGCGGCTGCGGCGGCGGTCCGCTCGGCGGAGGTGGTACCACTCCCGGGCGCCGTTGTCGGTTCTGAGGCAGTTGAAGGTGGCGGTGGGACCCCAGTGGCAGCCGCCTGGGCGGGGCTCCGGCGGGGTGATCCGGTCGGGCAGGGTGCACAGCCCGGACCGGTGGTCGTGCACCGGCACGCAGGTCGTCATCGGTGTGTCGGCCAGCCTGACCCAGCGGGGACGGGTGCTGTCGGTCCTGCTCATACGGTCGCCTCTCGGCTCCGTGACGCCCCGGGGTGGGGCCGTCATGAGACCGGGTGCACCGTGACCACCTCCCGAGCCGGAGAGCCGAACGAACTCAGGCCGACGTTACCGGCGGGCGGCAAGAAACGCGGCGGGGCCGTTAATGCGTTGAGGCCGCCGCCGGTGATCTCTACCGTGGGAACCAACACCGCACGATGTGACCGGCCGAAGGGGGCCCGACGATGTTCCGCACGATGAACGGTAAGCGGATGACGCGCCCCGGAACGGGCCGGCGACGCGGCTGAACGCCGCGATCAGTGCGCCGCCCCCGGGGGATTCCGGAGGGCGGTTTTTTCATGCCCGGCAACACCAGTGCCGCTAGCTCAACAGGCAGAGCATCCGTCTCTTAAACGGAGGGTTCGGGGTTCGATTCCCCGGCGGCGCACCGCAGGCGGAGCGTTGGCTGCTCATCCGCCCCTCATAAGGGCGGCCGGCCCGGTTCGACACCGGGGCCTGCGACCAACGGCCGGCCCGCGTCACGTCGTGGTGCGCAGCCAGCCGCCGTCGATGTAGTACGTCGAGCCGACCGCGTAACTCGCCCGGGGTGAGCACAGGAAGACGAACAGGTCGGCGATCTCGGCCGGGTCCGCGAACCGCCCGATCGGGGCGTTGTCGTGCGCGACCTGCGTCAGGTGCTCCTGCCACGACCGGTCCGTGCCCGCGGTCAGCGCCCGCGCGGTCTTCTCCCAGTCCGGGGTCATGACCAGGCCCGGGTTCACCGCGTTGACCCGGATGTTGTCGCCGATCAGCTCGTTGGCCAGGCACTTGGAGAACATCACCAGCGCCGCCTTGGTCACGTTGTAGATCGGCTCGTAGCCCAGCGGCTGGGTCGCGCAGATCGACGCGTTGTGCAGGATCACCCCGCCGCCGCGGGCCTTCATCTGCGGGGCGAACCGGCGGGCCAGCCGGACCGCGGCCATCACGTGCAGCTCCCAGTACGCCTGCCAGCGCTCGTCGCTCGCCTCGAGGATGGTTTCCTCGCTGCCCGTGCCGGCGTTGTTGATCAGGATGTCGGCGCCGCCGAACTCGTCGATGACCGCCCGCTCCAGCCGGACCGGGCCATCGGGTCCTCCGATGTCGGCGGCCACCCCGATGACGCGTACCGGATGTTGTTCTCGGAGCTGGTCCACGACGGCCCGCAGGCGGGTCTCGTCGCGGGCGCACAACGCCAGGTGAACGCCCTCGGCCGCGAGGCCGCGGGCGATCGCCAGGCCGATGCCGACCGTGCCGCCGGTGATGACCGCAACCTTGCCGGTGAGCTGGAGGTCCATGCCCCCACGCTCTCACACCGCGGCGGGCTGCTTCTTGGTCTCGCGCAGCGGGGCGCCCACCTCGTGCAGGTAACGCAGCGCCTGCCGGTACGACTCGATCAGGCTGGTCGACTCGTAGGAGACGCCGATCTCGGCGCAGTACGCCTCGACGATCGGCTGCACCTTGCGCAGGTTGGGCGTCGGCATGGCCGGGAAGAGGTGGTGCTCGATCTGGTAGTTCAGGCCGCCCATGGCCGCGTCGGTCAGCCAGTTGCCGGTCACGTTGCGGGAGGTCAGCACCTGCTTGCGCAGGTAGTCCTCGGTGCCGTCGGGGTGCGGCATGCCCTTGTGGTTCGGGGCGAACGTCATGCCCAGGTAGACGCCGAACAGCGCCTGGTGCACGACGAGGAAGGCGATGGCCTGCAGCGGCGACAGGACGATGAACAGCGCGCTCAGGTAGCAGATCGCGTGGATGATCAGCAGCCCGGCCTCGAGGTTGCGGCTCTTCATGTCGCCGCGGATCAGCGCCTTGACGCTGGAGATCTTCAGGTCGATGCCGAGCAGGGTGAGCAGCGGGAACAGCAGCCCCGCCTGGTGCCGGGTGATGAAGCCCTTCAGCCCGCGCCGGCCCCAGGCCGCCTCGGTGGCCCAGATGATCACCTCGGGGGCGACGTCGGGGTCGAGGTCGTCGTGGTTCGGGTTGTTGTGGTGGCGGGTGTGCTTGTCCATCCACCAGCCGTAGCTCATGCCGACCCCGAGGTTGCCGGCGATCCGGCCGGTGATCTCACCGGGGCGCTTGGTGCGGAAGACCTGCCGGTGGGCGAGGTCGTGCGCCACCAGCGCCACCTGGGTGAAGGCCACGGCCAGGAACGCGGCCGTGACCAGGTTCCACCACGACGCGCCGATCAGGAAGAACGCGGCCCAGCCGCCGATGAGCATCAGGCTGACCACGGTCAGCCGTACGGCGTAGTACGCCGGCTTGCGCTCGAGCAGGCCCGCGCGAGTGACTCGGCGGTTCAGTTCGGCGAAGTCACTTCCGGCCGCGCGCGGCCGCTCCGTCGTTGTCGTCATTCCTTCAGGTTCCTCCCCGGGGGCCGAACGGTCAGGAGTGTCAGATCCCCGGCGATGGTGGTGCTAGCACCCCCGTTAAACGTGGGGGATTGTGCACATGGTGGAGCCGGGTTCCCCGATGCGGTCGGGACCGCCGAGGAGAATGAGGCCATGGAGACGGCAACCTGGGTACGCGACGGCCTGCGGGCCATCGCCGGCGGCGTCTTCGCGGCCGGCCTCGCCGTCACCAACCTGCCGCTGCTGGTCATGTCCGTGGTCGCGCTGGCGCTCACCCCCGTGCCGTTCCTGGGCCTGGCCCTGCTGCCCTGGGCCACCAACCTGGTCCGGATGCGCGCGAACCTGGAACGCCGGCTGGCCGCCCGGGCCGGGATCGCCATCGCCCGGCCGTACGAGCCGCCGCCGCCCCGGGCGCTGCCTGGCGGGTGGAAACGCTTCCGGTGGATCGCCACCGACCCGGCGACCTGGCGCGATCTGGCCTGGCTGCTCCCCGGCGCGATCGTCGGCCTGGCCCTCGGGCTGCTCGCGGTGGCCATCCCCCTCTACGGGATGGAGGGCATCTCGCTGCTGCCGCTCTGGCTGTACCTGAGCATCGACTCGTACGGCTACGGCGTCTTCTGGCCGATCGCCAACTTCAGCGAGGCGATGCTCTCGATGCCGCAGGGCGTGCTCTTCCTGGCCCTCGGGCTGGGCGCGGCGCCCTGGCTGCTGGAGGTCAACGCCCAGTTCGCCAAGCTCTTCCTCGCCCCGACCAAGGCCGCCGAGCTGCGCCTGCGCGTCGCCCAGCTGACCGTCACCCGGGCCGACACCGTCGACGCGCAGGCCGCCGAGCTGCGCCGGATCGAGCGCGACCTGCACGACGGCGCGCAGGCCCGGCTGGTGTCGCTGGGCATGACCATCGGCCTGGCCGAGGAGATGATCGAGCGCGATCCGGCCCGGGCCCGCAAGCTGCTCACCGAGGCCCGCGAGGCCAGCGGTACGGCGCTGCTGGAACTGCGCAACCTGGTCCGGGGCATCCACCCGCCGGTGCTGGCCGAGCGCGGCCTCGACGGCGCGGTACGGGCCCTCGCGCTGAGCCTGCCGCTGCGGGTGACCGTCGAGATGGACCTGCCGGGGCGGCCGGAGACGCCGGTGGAGTCCGCCGCGTACTTCGCCACCGCCGAGGCGCTGGCCAACGTGGTGCGGCACAGCCGGGCCCGCCACGTCCAGATCTACGTCCAGCACGTCGACGACCTGCTGCTGCTGACCGTCAGCGACGACGGCGTCGGCGGCGCCGACGCGGCTCGCGGCACCGGCTTGCGCGGCATCGCCCGCCGCCTGGCCGCCTTCGATGGCACCATGTCGGTGTCCTCCCCGCCGGGCGGGCCGACAGTCGTATCCATGGAGCTGCCGTGCGTGTTGTCCTCGCCGAAGACCTCGCCCTCCTCCGGGACGGGCTGACCCGCCTGCTCGAGGCGTTCGACTTCCAGGTGGTCGCGGCCGTGGACAACGGTCCGGCCCTGCTGCCGGCGCTGATCGAGCACCGGCCGGACGTGGCCGTGGTCGACGTGCGGCTGCCGCCCACCTTCACCGACGAGGGGCTGCAGGCGGCGATCGCGGCCCGCGCCGAGATCCCCGGCCTGCCGGTGCTGGTGCTCTCCCAGCACGTCGAGCCGCTGTATGCCCGGGAGCTGCTGAGCGACCGCAAGGGCGGCGTGGGCTACCTGCTCAAGGACCGGATCTCGAACGTGGCGCAGTTCGTCGACGCGGTGCGCCGGGTCGCCGACGGGGGCACCGCGATGGACCCCGAGGTGGTCTCCCAGCTGCTCGCCCGCCGGGGACCGCTGGCCGTGCTGACCGCCCGCGAGCGCGAGGTGCTGGGGGAGATGGCCGAGGGCCGGTCGAACGCGGCGATCGCGGCGAAGCTCTTCGTCACCGAGAAGGCGGTCAGCAAGCACATCAACAACATCTTCACCAAGCTCGGGATGCCGCCGTCGGACGACGACAACCGGCGGGTGCTGGCTGTGCTCACCTACCTCAACGGTTAGCTCGTCCGCGCCCAGGTCCAGCAGCCGCACGACCCGGATCGCCCGGACCGCGGCCCGTTCGAGGCCGTGCTGGCGCAACCGCTCGATGAGTGTCCACGGTGGAATGACGCCGCGCTCGTGGGCGGCGCGCAGCGCGGGAAGGTCGAGCCGGTGCGAGTCGGCGCCCACCGGGCGAGGCGGGCCAGCTCCCCGGCCGACCGTCGCTCCCGCCGGCGCCGCCGCCACGCCCGGGTCGCGGCCCAGGCCACGACCGCCGCGGCCAGCACCGCCCAGCCGGCCCCGCCGGCCGCCTCGCTCAGCGCGACCAGCGCGACCCGCAGCAGCACGATCGCGGCCACGAAACCCGCGGTCGAACCGCCGGGGTCAGTGCGGCCAGGCCAGCCGGGCCACCCGGCCCTGCTCGCCCGACGCCCAGCACCCGCCCGGCACGCAGCGCACCGCGTCGAAGCTGCCGGCGTCGAACTCCGTCCAGGTGCGGCCGCCGTCACGGCTGATGTCGCTGCCGCTCGGCCCCACCGCGAGCGCCGTGCGACCGCGCAGCCAGGCCGCGCCCGACCTGTACTCACCCGGCTCCGCCGGCGCCGGCTGCCACGTGCGGCCGCCGTCGCGGGTGGTCGCGGCCGCATCCGGGGCGGTCTCGGGCGTCGCGTAGTCGCCGCCGACCGCGATGCCGTGCCACGGGTCGCGGAAGGCCAGGCTGTAGACGCCGGCGCTCGGGCCGCTGGGCAACGTGCTGTCGGTGACCCGCCAGGACAGGCCGCCGTCGACGGTCGCGAAGACCCGGGCGCGCTCGCCGCCGCCGGTGGCGAACCAGGCCCGGCCGGCGCCGAAGTGGTCGGCCGAGACCAGGCAGGTGCCGCTCGCGGCGAACGCGAACTCGCCGGGCAGCGCGTCCGGCATGCCGGCGGTGGGCTGGACCCGCCAGGACCGGCCGCCGTCCGCGGTGGCCAGGATGCGGAACTTGCCGCCGACCGGGTCGGAGAGCGCCAGGCCGTGCCGGCGGTCCAGGAAGGTCACGCAGTCGTAGAACGCCGCCGGGTCGTCGTTGCGGAACGTCTCCCGCCAGGTGCGGCCGCCGTCGGCCGTCGCGTAGAGCCGAGACTGCTCGCCCTCGCCGATGGTCAGCGCGACCGCGTGCTCGGCGTCGAACGCCTCGATGTCGCGGAACTGCAGCTCGGCGGCGCCCGGCGGGTCGACCCGCTGCCAGGACCGCGCGCCGTCGACCGTCCGCAGGACCGTGCCCGCGGAACCGGCCACCCAGGCCACCCGGCCGCTGACCGGCGCCAGGCCCCGGAAGCGGGCGGTGACCCCGGTCTCGGACAGCCGCCAGGACGGGGCGGGGCGCCCGGAGGTGAAGCCCGAGGTGGCGGCGAGCGTGACGAGAGCGAGCACAACCATCGATGTCTTTCGCAGCGTCATGGATCCGGAACTTACTCCGGGGGTCCGACATCGGCAGCGGTAGGTTGGCCCGATGGGGAATCCGACGATCACCGCCTGGCGTGCCGCCGGCGAGAACGGCGACGCCGCGGCCGCCGCGGCCTGTCTCGCGCCCGCGGTCGAGATGATCTCACCGCTCACCGCGCAGTTCCGCTTCCACGGCCCGGACCAGGTGGCCCAGGTGCTGGCGAGCGCCTTCGAGGTGATCCGCGACATCCGCTACCACACCGAGGTGGGCGCGGACGACACGTGGGCGCTGTTCTACCACGGCATGGCCCGGCGGGAGCCGGTCGAGGAGGCGCAGCTGCTGCGGCTCGACGCGGACGGCCTGATCCGGGAGATCACCTTCTTCGGGCGCCCGCTGCCGGCGCTGACCGAGGTGATGGCCGGCATCGGGCCGCGGCTGCTGCGCCGGCAGCACCAGCCCGGCCTGGCCCGGCTGGTCGGCCTGGCGACGGCGCCGCTGAACGCGATGACCCGGCTCGGTGAGCGCACGATCCTGCCCCGGGCCGACCCCGCGCGCAGCCGCCGCCCCCGGCCGTGACCGTGTGCCGAGAGTCACGGCCCGTGCTTCATCACAGCTCGGCGGGGCCGTTCGCCGCCCAGCCGTGACACCGGGCATGAATCATCGGTGTCATGGAGACCGCAACACCGCCGCTCGCCGTGACCGTCGCGATCACCCGCCGGGCCGATCCGTCGCGCAACGCCGAGATGCTCGCGTGGGTCCGGGCCGGGGCCGCCCTGGCCGAGGACTTCCCGGGCTTCCTCGGGGTGGGCTGGGTGCGGCCGGTGCTCGGCTCGACCGAGTGGCACATGCTCTACCGCTTCGCCGACGCCGACGCGCTGCACGCCTGGGAGGAGTCCCCGCAGCGGCAGTGGTGGCTGTCCTCGGCACAGGGCATGGTCGAGCACACCCGGATGGAGCGCCGTACCGGCATCGAGGGCTGGTTCGACCCGCCGCAGGAGCAGCAGGTCGACGACCTGACCGGGCCGCCGGGGCCGCCGCCGCGGTGGAAGCAGGCGGTGATCATCTGGCTGGGCTTCTTCCCGGTCAGCCTGCTCGCGGCGGTGACCCTCGGGCGCCTGCTGGCCGGGCAGCACGTGATGGTCCGCACGCTGGTGACCACGGTGTGCCTGACGCCGCTGATGACGTACCTGGTGCTGCCGCGGGTGACCGGGGCGCTGCAGTGGTGGCTGCACGGCTCGCCGCCGCCGTGGCGTCGCTGAGGGCTTGACCCTCGAGCAGGTCGAGCCGTCAGGCTGCCGTCCGTGCGCCGATACGGAATCTGGCTGACCGCCGCGACGGTGTCCCTGCTGGGCACCCAGGTGCTGGGCTTCGCGATGGCCTGGGTCGCGGCCGGGCGCGGCGGTGCGTTCGCCGGCCTGGTGCTGACCGCGATCAACCTCCCGCGGGCCGCGCTGCTGCTCGCCGGCGGGGCGGTGGCCGACCGGCTCGGCGCCTGGCGGGTGATGGTCGTCGCCGACGCGCTGATGGCGGTTCTCATGCTCGGCCTCGCCGCCGCGGTCCTGCTCCGCGGTGAGCAGCCGTGGCTGCTGCTGGGCGCGGCCCTGGCCGTCGGCGTCGTGGACGCCTTCTACCTGCCCAGCTCCGGGGCCGTGCCCCGGTTGCTGGTGGGCGGCGCGGGCCTGGCCCGGGCGCTGTCGGCCCGGCAGCTCGCCGGGCAGCTGGTGGCGTCGGCCGGGCCGCCGCTGGGTGCGCTGGTGGTGGCCGCCGCCGGGATCGCCGCGGCGGCGCTCGGCAATGCGGCGACGTTCGCCCTGATGGCCGTGGTGCTGCTGGCTCTGCGGCGGGGTGGGACCGGCCCGCTGCCGGCCCCGGCGGTACGAGGCGAGGGCCTGTGGCGGCGGGTGGTCGACGGCGTGCGGCTGGCTGCCGGGGACGGGATCGTCCGGCCGGCGCTGGCGTTGACCGCGGCGGCGGCCGCCTTCTGGCTGCCGGTGACGGGGTTGCTGGTGCCGCTGCTGGCCCGCCAGCGGCAGTGGCCGGCGGCGGCGGGCGGCGCGATCGTGGGGGCCGTCGCGCTCGGCACGGCGGCCGTGGCGCTCACCGTGCTGGCGCGGGGTGCGTTCCGGCGGCCCGGCGCGGCCGCGCTGGCCGGCCTCGGGGTCGCCGCGGGCGCGACCGTCGCCCTCGCGGTGGCGCCCGGCGTGCCGGCGGCCGTCGCGGCCGCCCTGGTGGCCGGGGTGGGCAACGGGCTGTTCGCCGCGCACATCGCGCCGCTGGTGCTGGGCGCGGCGCCGGCCACCCACCTGGCCCGGATCCAGGCGGTGCTGGTGCTCGTGCAGAGCGTGCCGTTGCTGGTCACCAACAACGCGCTGGGCGGGCTGGCCGACGCGGGCTCGCCCGCGGTGGTGCTGATCGCCTGCGGGGTCGCGCTGGGCGCCGCGACGATCCTGACCGCCGTCCGCAGCGAGCTGCCGGCCGCCGCCGGGTAGCTGCTAGGAGGCGCTGTGCCAGCGGGCGCCGATCTCGGCGGGGGTGGGGGCCGCGGCGGGGAGCGCGCTGGCGGCGGCCGCGGTGGCGCGCAGGCCGGCGAGGTGGATGTCGAGGTAGCGGCGGCGCAGGTCGCGGACCCGGCCCGGGTCGCCGAGCCGGATCGCGGCGAGCTGCTCGTAGATCATCGGCAGGTCCGTGCCGGTGACGTCGCCGCGGACCGCACCCGCCCGCTGGGCCCGCTCCAGGATGCCGTCCGCCAGCGTGCCGGCCCGGCGGGCCAGCTCGCGGTGCTCCGGGGTGGGGGTGAACCGCCCGGCCAGGTAGACGGTGAGCGAGTGCACGTCGGCCTCGACGATCCCGCGCAGGAACGCGACGAAGGCCTCCCACGGGTCCTCGCTCTCGGCGGCCGAGCCGGCGACCGCGACGAACTGCCGCAGCCCGTCCAGGCAGAGCGTCGCCAGCAGCGCTTCCTTGCTGGGGTAGCGGCGGTACAGGGCGCTGATGCCGACGCCGGCGGCCCGGGCGACCGCGCCGACGGGGGCGTCCGGGTCAATAACGGAACGGTTCATTCCGTTCCGCACATGCCGAACCGGGAGAGATCATGACTGCGACCACCACCTGGACGATTCTGGACGGCGCCCACGCCGCGCTGCGGGCCACCGCCGCGGGGCTCACCACCGCCGACCTGGATCGCCCGACGCCGTGCACCCGGTGGACCGTCGCCCAGGTGCTCCAGCACGCGGCGGGCGACCAGCTCGCCTACGCCGCCGCGATCACCGGCCGGGGCGGTCCCGCCGAGGATCCGTTCGCCCCCTCCGGCGTCCTGGCCGGCCGCCCGGCCGAACTGGTGGAGCCCGCCCTGGCCGCCTCGGCCGCCGCCTTCGCCACGGTCGGTGCCTCCGGCACGGCGCCGACCCCGCTGCCGCAGGGCACCCTGCCGGCCGCCACGGCCGCGGGCGCTGCCGCCCTCGACGCGGCCGTCCACGCCTGGGACATCGCGGTCGCGACCGGCCGGCCGGCGCCGCTCGACGACGACCTCGCCGCCCACCTGCTGCCCTCGGCCCGGGCGATCGTGGAGCCGCTGCGGCAGTACGGCGCCTACGCGCCCGCGCTCGAGCCGGATGGGCACGACGGCGCCGCTGCGGAGCTGCTGCGCTACCTCGGCCGCGACCCGCACTGGACCGCGGCGAGCTGACCACCGGGAACTCCCCGGCCGTTTCGTTCAGCTCGGCCCCTCCGCGCCCGATCCTTTCCGGCGAGGAGGCAATCAGATGCGGTTGCGCAGCTGGATCGCCGTGGTCGTCAGCGTGCTGCTGCTGATGGCCGTCGGCATCGTGGGCGTCGTGGTGAACCGGTCGGCGCTGCGCGCCGCAGACACCGTGCACCACTCTGACTCGCGGGCGCTCGCCGTCAACAACGCCACCCTCGCCGGACAGGTCATCCAGCTCTCCATCCGGGAACTCAAGGCGTTCGCGGACAGCCACCCGTTCGCCTTCGGCGCCGGCAACGCCGGTGACCGTCGGGCTCTGGACGGCTACGTCGCGAAGTCCGCCTCGTTCCCCTACGGCGCCGCCATCACCACGCTCGACGGCACCGTGCTGAACGCCTCCAGCACCAACCCCCTGCCGCCGCCCACTGACGCCGGATACGGGCCCATGCGCGCCCTGCTGCTCGCCGGCAAGTTCGGCGCCTCCGCCGTCATGCAGGTGAAGGATGCCGACGGCACGCTCGTCTGGGTGCTGGCCTTCGCGGTGCCGATCAAGAGCAAGGGCGTCACCGCGGCGCTGCTGATCGGCTACAACAAGGTCGCCGACACGACACTGCAGGCCTACATCGCGCGGATCAAGTCCGCCGCGCACCTCACCGAGATCATCGACAGCACCGGGCGGATCGGTTTCACCAGCGAGAACCAGCGGATCGGCCTGCGGGTCCACGAGCGGGTGATCGCCGCCGCGGCGAAGCTCACCGACGGGTCCGCGTTCGTCCGGTACCGCTCCGGCGACACGCCGATGGTGGCCATCGTCGTCCGGAACGACTCGCTGCCCGGCGGCTGGACCTACGTCCGCACCCAGACACAGGCGTCGTTCGACGGCGCCGTGCACAGCCGCAGCCAGACGATCAACCTGACGCTGCTGGCGATGCTCCTGATCGGCGCGGTCGGCATCTCCGCCCTGGGCTACCGCACCCAGGTCCAGCGGCGCCGCGCCGACGAACGGTTCCAGGCGCTGTTCCTGCACGCCCCGGACATGGTGGCGGTGCTCGACGCGGACGGCCGGGTCGCGTACTCCAGCCCCAGCGCGGCGTCCGTGCTGCACTTCGCGGCCGGCTCGCTGCGGGGTTCGAGCGTCTTCGAGCTGGTGCACCCCGACGACCGCCCGCGGATGCGCGAGGCCTTCGCCACGCTGCTCAGCGAGCGCGACGCGGTGCTGCGGTTGCAGACCCGGATCCTCAACCGGGCCGGCAAGGCCACCTGGTTCGAGTTCACCGCGTCCAACCAGATGCAGAACCCGGCGCTGACCGGCATCGTCATCAACGCCCGGGACATCTCCGAGAACCGCGCGTTCCAGGAGCGGCTGCACCACGAGGCCACCCACGACGCGCTGACCGGGCTGCCGAACCGCCGCCGCATGCAGGACGCGCTGGGCACCTCGCTGCGCGACGAGCCGGTGGCCGTGCTCTTCGTCGACCTGGACGGGTTCAAGCCGGTCAACGACGCGCACGGGCACGAGGCCGGCGATGAGCTGCTGCGCCAGGTGGCCGAGCGGCTCAGCGCCTGCGTCCGCGCGGACGACGTGCTGGCCCGCGTCGGTGGCGACGAGTTCGTGGTGCTGATGCCCGGGGTCACCGCGCAGGCCGACGCCGACGCGATGAGCAACCGGGTCCGCATCGCGGTGGAGCGCCCGTTCCAGGTGCTCGGCGCCGAGATCGTCATCGGGGCGAGCGTGGGCGTGCACCTGGCCACCCCCGCGGACGACCCGGACCAGGCCCTGCGCGCCGCCGACCACGCCATGTACGCGGTCAAGCACCTGGGCGGCGGCCGGCGCGCGAACGCGGTCGGCGTGCCGGAGCAGCGCGAACCGGCCCGCGTGGGCCGCCACCGGGCCGAATAACCGGCCCCCAAGAGCATCCTCCGGAGCCCGGAGGTCGACTAGGTTGGCTGCATGGCCACCAAGGCGCCCGCGGTCGAGGTCGACGCCGGCGAGCACACCGTGCGGATCTCCAACCCCGGCCGG
This sequence comes from Actinoplanes nipponensis, assembly GCF_016862275.1. Taxonomy (GTDB): domain Bacteria; phylum Actinomycetota; class Actinomycetes; order Mycobacteriales; family Micromonosporaceae; genus Actinoplanes; species Actinoplanes nipponensis. The sequence goes on from NZ_BOMQ01000016.1 coordinate 12,445, forward strand.
GTCTACTTCCCGGAGCTCGGGCTGACCAAGATCGACCTGGTCAACTACTACCTCAGCGTCGGTGACGGCATCGTCCGGGCGCTGCGCGAGCGGCCGTGCATGCTGCACCGCTTCCCGGACGGGCTGGCGGGGGAGAAGGTGCACCAGAAACGGGTGCCGAACGGCGCCCCGCCCTGGCTGCAGACCGTGCGCGTCACGTTCCCCCGCTACCACCGGCACGCCGACGAGCTGTGCGTGACCGGGCTCGGCGAGGTGATCTGGGCGGTGCAGATGTCCACCGTCGAGTTCCACCCGTGGAACTCGCGGCGCGCGGACACCGAGAAGCCCGACGAGTGGCGCATCGACCTCGACCCGATGCCCGAGTGCGGCTTCGACACCGTACGCCGGGTCGCCCACGTGGCCCACGAGGTCCTCGACGAGCTGGGCGTCACCGGCTACCCGAAGACCTCCGGCGGCCGGGGCCTGCACATCTACGTGCGGATCGCCCCGGAGCACGGCTTCGGCGACGTACGCCGGGCGGCGCTGGCCTTCGCCCGCGAGGTGGAGCGGCGCTCGCCGGAGGTGACCACCACGTGGTGGCGCAAGGACCGCGACCCGGAGAAGCTGTTCGTCGACTACAACCAGAACGCCCGCGACCACACCATCGCCAGCGCGTACTCGGTGCGCGGCAACCAGCGCGGGACGGTCTCCACGCCGATCCGCTGGGACGAGATCGACAGCGTCGAGCCCGACGACTTCACCCTGCTGACCGTGCCGGCCCGCTTCGCCGAGCTCGGTGACCTGCACGCGGGCATCGACGACACGGCGTTCGACCTGGCCCCGCTGCTGCAGTGGGCCGAACGCGACGAGCGGGCCGGCCTGGAGGGTCCCGCCGACGCCGACTGAACCAGCCGAACGGATCCCGCCCGACCGGCCCCGAGCCGGGTAGATTGCCTGCTCATGAGGTTTCGTGCCGAGTTGCGGGCAACGGGTGGGGCCACGACGGGGATCCCGGTCGACGACGAGGTGGTGGCCGCGCTCGGCGGTGGCGGCCGGCCCAAGGTGGTCGTGACGGTCAACGGCTTCGAGTGGCGCGGCTCGATCGCGAAGATGGGCGGCGCCTACTGGCTCGGCGTCAGCGCGGAGCGCCGGGCCGCCGCGGGGATCGCGGCCGGTGAGGTGCTGGACGTGGAGGTCGTGCTGGACACGGCCGCGCGTGAGGTGGAGGTGCCGGCCGACCTCGCGGCGGCGCTCGACGCCGAGCCGGCCGCGCGGGCCTGCTGGGACGGCCTGTCGTTCAGCAACCGGAGCTGGCACGTCCTGCAGGTCACCGGCGCGAAGACGGCGGAGACGCGGGCGCGGCGGATCGCCCGGTCGGTGGCCACGCTGGCCGAGGGCCGTGCGCGCTGAGGCTACTGCCCGCCGATGCGGTTCAGGGTCGTGCCGACCAGCTTCTGCCAGTCGGCCGAGAACTGCGGGTTGGCGCTCGCGTCGGACTTGCCCAGGCGGTAGATCGCGTACTGGTCGACGAGCACCACGTTGCCCCGGGCGACGGCGGCCACGGCCACGTCGGCGGTCGCGGCGTGCTCCTTGTCGTACTGCTTGTTGCGGGTGGTGACGAAGCCGATCCAGCCGCCCTCCTCGAGCGGGGCCGTACGGGCGGTCTCGGTGTACGCCGGCTCCTCCCGGTCGCCGGTCTTCGCCGGCTGGGACACGCTCGGCGGGCACGCGTCCGCGACCGTACGCAGCGCGGCGAGCGCGGTCGCCGCCGACACGGTGTCCTCGTAGACCAGGCCGATCTGGGTGAGGCTCTGCACACCCTCCGTGCCCTCGTCCGACAGCGGCGCGGAGACCAGCTGCGGATTGCCCGGCACGGCGGCGGGGGCGGTGTCCGCGCCGCAGATGCTGACGAGCCGGCCGGGGGCCGCGGACTCCGCCGGCGTCTTCCAGGTCGGGCCCACGTCGGCCGCCTTGAGCAGGGCGTTGCGCACGGTGTCGACGCTGATGGTGGTGCCGTCGGGCTCGGGGGTGTCGTCCGACGAACACCCGGCGAAAGCGGCGACGGCACACGCGGCGACGACGGCCCGGAGAACCCTACCGATCACAACCATCCGGCCATGATGGCAGACGCCCGGCGGTCACCTGGGCGGGGTGAGCCGCCGCCCGCCCGGACGGGGGCGGGCGGCGAGGACGCGTCCCCCTCGGCCGCATCCGACGAGGCAGAGCCCGGGCGCGGCCGCGCTGATACCTCCGGAGCCCGGTGTCGGGCAGCCGACGCGGGCGGCCGTACGGCTCAGTGCGCGCGCAGCGCGGTGAGGAACCAGCCGAGCACCGGGGCGAGCGGCTCGGCGGCGGACCAGCCGTTGACCACCGAGAGCAGTTGCCGGTACCGCTCATGGCGGGGGTCGCGGGCCGCCTCGAGCTGGGCCGCCAGCCGTTCGCGGACCGGAAACCGGCCCAGCACGGCGGCGACCACCCGCCCGGCCCCGGCCGAGGCCGGGTCGATCCCCGCCGCCTCGGCCGGCCCGGCCTCGTGGAGGACCAGCGCGACCGGGTCCCGGCGCAGCGCGGTGGGGTCGCGGTCGGCGGCGTGCCGCTCGGCCAGCGAGCGCATGACCGCGCGGAACGCCGGATCCCGGGTCAGCCCGGCCAGCTCGATCCAGGCCTCGGCCTGGGCCGGCGTGGGATCGTCGGGCGGCTCCGGTGTCAGCGAGCGGGCGATGCCGGCGAAGCCGTCCAGGCCGCGGAAGACCGCGCCGAGGAAGTCGTCGATCAGGTCGCGGCGTTCCCGCGCCGAGAGCCGGGCCAGGTCGCGCAGGTGCCGCACCTCCGACGGGTCCGATCCGGACCGCGCCGCCGCCGACAGCACGGCCCGGCGCAGCCGCAGGGCCCGGATCTGGACGTCCAGCGCCTCCAGGTGGGTGCCGGCAACCTCCGCGAGGGTCACCTCACGATCGGCCACCCGGCGGATCGTGGCCAGATCGAGCCCCAGCTCGCGCAGCGTGCGGACCAGCTCCAGCCGGGCCACGGCGGCGGGCTCGTAGCGGCGGTACCCGCCCGGGCCGCGGCTGGCCGGCGGCACGATCCCGCGGTCGGCGTAGAACCGCACGGTCTTGACGGTCAGGCCGGTACGGCGGGCCAGTTCCCCGATCGAGAGCAGTTCCATGGGCACCACTGTGCGGTCTCCCCCGGCGGGAGACTCAAGCGGTCGGCGGCGGGCCGGCCTCGACCCGGTTGCGGCCGCGGTGCTTGGCCTCGTAGAGGCGCTGGTCGGCCAGGGCCATCGCGGCGCCCAGGTCGCCGCCGCCGGGCACGACCGCCACGCCCAGGCTGATCGTCACGGCCAGCCCGGGGTGGAGCAGCTCCCACGGGTAGCCGGCCACCTGCGCCCGCAGCAGCTCGCAACGGGCCCGCGCGTCCGGCAGGTCCAGCCCGCCGAAGGCGATCAGGAACTCCTCCCCACCGAAGCGGGCCACCAGGTCACCCTCGGGGACGTGGTCGCGCAGCAGGGCGGCGATCTGCCGGAGCACCTCGTCGCCGGCGAAGTGCCCGAAGCGGTCGTTGACCCCCTTGAACAGGTCCACGTCGGCGATCGCCACGCACAGCGGCCCGGCCGACGCGACCAGCTCCGGCAGCCGCAGCTCCACCGAGCGGCGGTTCGGCAGGCCGGTCAGCGCGTCCTCGGACGCCTGCCGCTGCCAGCTCAGGTTGGCCGCCTCCAGCTCGGCGCTGCGTACCCGGTGCAGCTCCGCCTCCAGCCGGGCGTTGTCGGTCTCCAGCCGGGCGTTGTCCAGTTCGAAGTGATGCACCGCCATCCGGGCCCGGGCCGCGGCGACGTGGTTGTGCGCCTCGCGTTCGAGCGCGTGGTACGCGCGGTAGTGCCCCAGCGCGGCGGCGAAGTCGCCGACCTGCTCGTACGCCTCCGACAGCTCCCGCAGGATCTCCATGGCCATCGGCTTCTCGCCGGCCTCCCGGGCCCGGTCCAGCGCGTCCAGCAGGCCCTCGATCGCGGCGGCGGGCTGACCGCGCATGAGCCGCACGTGCGCCTGGTGCTGGAGCGCGGCCGACTCCAGCGACCGGTAGCCGTGGATCCCGGCGATCGCCCCGGAGTTCTCGATCATCCGGGCCGCCGCGGTGAAGTCGCCGGCGAGGGCCAGCAGCATCCCGTAGTTGTCCAGGCAGATCGACTCGCGGAACGGGTTGCCGGCCGCCCGGGCCAGCCCCAGCGCCTCGTCGACGTGGCCCAGCGCGCGGCGCAGGGTCTCCTCGGCGCCGTCCGCGTCGCCCTCGGCGCGCAGCCGGCTCACCTCGTGGACGGCGTTGTCGCCGACGTTGTTGAGGATGCAGAACCGGGCCTCGGCGTCCATGCCGTCGGCCATGGTGAGGGCCCGCATCAGGTACGTGGTGCTCAGGCCGCGGTCGCCCATGCTGCCGTGCACGACGCCGGTGCGGTTGTGCACCCAGTAGAGCAGGTCGCGGTCGCCGAGCCGCTGGGCGATGTCGCGGGCCCGGGCCAGCGCGTCGAGCGCCTCCTCGTGCATGCCGAGCTCGTTGAGCGGCAGGGCCTGCAGCGTCAGCACCTCGCACACCCCGGCGTCGTCGCCGGCCGCCTCCAGCACGGCTACGGCCTCACGGCAGGCGGTGACCGCGTCCTCCTGCTCGCCCAGGCGCAGCAACTGGTTGGCCAGCGACCGCAGTCCGCGGGCCTGGCCGGTGGCGTCGCCGGCGGCCCGGGCGAGCTCCGCGGCCTGACGGGCGACGCCGGAGCCGGCGCGGTAGTCGCCGGCCAGCCGGTACTCCTCGGCCAGCTCGAGCAGGACGCCGACCTGCACGACGGCGGGGTCGGCCGGGCGGCGCCCCGCGAGGCTGGTGCCGGTCATGCGCGCCTCCTCCCGCGTCCGGGGCCGCGCGGCCACCGTCGGGGGACCTCATCGCCGTACGCCGTCCCGGCCTGAGCGATTCCGCGGCACGTTTCCGGGATTACTGCCGATCACAGCTCTCCTACTGTCAGTGGCAGGCCCGGGTTGCGGGCGACCGAGAGGCCAGGAGGCCGAGCATGAAGATCCACCCGACCGTCCTTGTAGTGGCCGCCGCCGCCGTCATGACCGGGCTGACCGGTTGCGGCGCGATCGACGGCACGGCTGCCCCCGCCGCCAGCAGCGTCCCCGCCGGCATGGGCTCGCCCGACCAGGCCACCGACGGCGACGCGGCCCAGGGCGACGCGGCCCAGGGTGACGCGGCCGAGGGCGGCAGCGCGCCGGCCGGCACCGCCAAGAAGAAGGCGCCGAAGCACAACAGCACCCCCACGCACGAGAGCACCCCGTCGCACGCGCCGCAGCCCCAGGGCCCGCGGGTCGTCTCCTTCAAGGTGGTCCAGAAGCCGAAGTGCCCGGAGGGCACCGCGGTCTTCCGGTCCGAGAACGTTCCGCTGATCATCAAGTGGAAGATCACCGGCGCCGACTCCGCGGCGCTGTCGGTCGACGACCCGACCGGCACGCCCGGCACGTACGGCCCGGTCGAGCTGCAGGGCACGCAGGAGTTCACGTTCTCCTGCGGCGGCCCGGTCGGCTCGACCGAGACCCACCGGTACGACATCTACACCGTCGGCGGCGGCGCCCAGAAGCACAAGACCCTCAAGGTCTCGGCCAAGGTGCTGGACCAGGGCAAGGACGTCGGGTCCGCTAACGGTTGACGTACGGCTCGAAGGCCCCGCTCAGCGCCTGGCGCAGCTGGGACTTCGGCCGCGCCCCGACGATGGTGTGCACCACCACGCCGCCCCGGAAGAACAGCAGCGTCGGCATGGACAGCACCCGGTAGGTCCGCATCGTGACGGGGTTCTCGTCCGCGTTGAGCTGCATGATCGCCACGCCGGGGAACTCGCCGGCCAGCTCGGCCAGGGTGCGCGCGACCGGCCCGCACGGCGGGCACCACTCGGCCCAGAAGTCCACCACCACCGGCAGCGGGTTGCCGAGCACCAGCGCGGCGAAGGTGTCGTCGGTGACCTCGGTCAGCGGATCCGCAAGCATCGTCTCTCCCGTTCCTCGATGGCCTGGCTCAGCTGCCCGCGCAACCGGTCACGGACGCCGGCGAGCTGGTCCAGGCAGGTCTCGACCTCGGCGAGCTTGCGGCGCAGCACCGCGACGGAGTCGGGGCAGACGTGCCCGGTCGCGTTGCCGGCCCGCAGGCAGGCCACGAACGGCCGGATGTCGTCGAGGCCGAACCCCACCGCCAGCAGCGCCCGGATCTCGTGCACCACCCGCAGCTCGGCCTCGTCGTACCGGCGGTAGCCGTTGGCGTCGCGCTGCGGCTCGACCAGCCCGTGCTGCTCGTAGTAGCGCAGCGTGCGGGCGCTCGTCCCGGCCCGTTCGGCCAGCTCCCCGATCAGCATCCGGCTCACCTCGTTCGTTGGTCCGCGTCGCACGCTAGGCCTTGCCACCGGCGTCAAGGCAAGTGTTTGCGCATCCGGACCAGCGGTACAGCGACGCCGCCCGAGTTCTCCGTCACGTGCTCGACGACGGTGAAGCCGGCGGCCTCGTACAGCGGCCGGCCGGCCAGGGTGCCCGTCAGCTCCAGCGCGCGGAATCCCTCGGCGGCGGCCGCGGCCTCGCAGCGGTCGAGGATCAGCCGCCCGACGCCACGGCGGGCGAAGCCGGGACGGGTGTACATCGCGCGTACCTTGGCCGGCTCCCGGCTGGGATCCAGCAGCGCCGGGTCCCGTCCGCCGGAGTGGTCGCCGCCGTAGAGCGTGGCCCGCCGGCTCCAGCCGCCGCAGCCGGCGAGCTGCCCGTCGACCTCCACCACGAAGTACGTGCCGTCGTCGATCAGCTGGGTGTCCAGGCCCATGATCGCGTGGCTGGCGGCGATCTGCGCCGGGTCGAGGAATTCCCGCTGCAACTGCTCGATGGCGGCGTCGATCAGGGGCCGCAACCGCGGCAGATCGGCCGGCGCCGCCAGCCGGCTGCGCAAGGTCATGCGGACCGGTCGGCCGGGCGACGGGCGTGCGCCGGCTGCCCGGCGACGGCCACCCAGAACGCGTCGGCGTAGGGCTCGGGCACCGGCGCGGTCATCTCGCGCTGGGTGAGCAGCACGTTGACCCGGCCGCCGGCCAGGTCGGTGTAGAGGGCCGTGCCCAGCCCGCCGGTCCAGCCGTAGCTGCCGGCGGCCGGGCCCGGCGCCTCCCGGCCGGTGGCCACCGCGCCGCCGAAGCCCCAGCCCCAGCGGTCGAAGAAGCCGGGAAGCCAGAGCGCCCCGGCCTTCTCCGCGCCGGTGAGCTGGTCGGTGGTGAGCCGGGCGACGGACCCGGGGCCGAGCACCCCGGCGCCGCCGGCGAGCAGCATCCGACCGAAGGCGACACAGTCGTCCACGGTGGACACCAGGCCGGTGGCGCCGGAGACGCGCAACGGCGGCGACCAGCGGCCGGCCGGCTCCGCTCGTGCCGCCAGCCGGCCGGGCCCCGCCGGCCGGTACGTCTGGGCCAGCCGGGCCGGGTCGGTCACGCCGTACGAGGTGTCGGTCATGCCGAGCGGACCGAACAGCCGGGCCTGGAGCAGCGCCTCGAGATCCTTGCCGGTGGCGCGTTGCAGCAGCGCCCCCAGGATCTCGCCGCCGCCGTGATAACTCCATCCCGCACCGGGCTGGTGCAGCATCGGCAGCGTGCCGAGCCGGGCCAGCCACTCGTCGCGGGAGAACGGCTCCGGGTCCGGGCCGGGCCCCAGCGCCAGCTCGTCGATCCGCTCCTGGATCGGGTACGTGCCCGGCGGTGCCATGACCACGCCGTAGCCGTGGGTGTACGTCAGCAAGTCCCGCACGGTGATCGGCCGGGCCTGCGGCACGACGTCGTGCAGGGGCGCGCCGATCGTCCGCAGCACCGGCCGGCCGGCCAGCTCGGGCAGCCACCGGTCCACCGGCTCGTCGAGGGCGAACGTGCCGTCCTCGACCAGCGCCAGGGCCACGACCGCGACCATCGGCTTGGTCAGCGACGCGATCCGGAACAGCGTGTCGCGGCTCATCGCCACGCCCGTCGTCAGGTCACGCACCCCGACGCAGGCCACCTCGGCGTCGGCCGGGCCGGCGCTGACGGCGACCGCGCCGGCCAGGTCGCCGCTGTCCACGTACGGCCGCAGCGCCGCTTCGATCGGTTCCGGGCTCATTGCCCCTTTCTAGCCGCGGATCTCGATGCTGTCGACCCGGTCCGGGTAGAACGCGACGTGGTCCTTGATCTCCTTGACCGCGTCGTGCGGGTGCTCGTAGACCCAGATCGCGTCGGTCGAGCGGTCCCCGCCGGCGGTGACGGAGTAGTAGCTCGCCTCACCCTTGTACGGGCAGTAGGTGCTGGTGGCGGTGCGCTCCAGCAGCGACCGGTCGACGTCCTCGATCGGGACGTACTGCACGGCCGGGTAGGTGGCTTCCTGCAGGGTCAGGGCCCGGGTGGTGTCGGCGACGACCCGGCCGGCCACGGTGACGACGACCCGCGCGGGGTTCGGCGTGACCGTGATGGGGTGACTCGGACCGGGCTGCAGCACGGGCTTGGCCATGGTGGTGCCTTCTCTCTGTCGCGGGACTCGCCTTTCTTCAAGTTCCTCCCGGCCGGAATATTCCGGACGCGCCCGCGAGGTCACGGCCGGGCTCCCTTCCGGGTCGACCGTCGCGCCGATCGGCCCGATGTCCGATGCGGAGCCTGGTGGCGTGTCATCGGCGCTGCTACGACGAAGGCATGACCGGGACCGATGCTCGGCGGAGCCGCTGGGCCGAGCGCGAGAACGACCGCCGCCGCCGCACCTTCGCCGCGGAGATGAACGAGTGGCGCCTGCGTGACGAGACCCTGCGGGCCATGCGAGACGCCGCCGCGGGCTACACCGGACGTCCCGACGACGGCACGCTGCCGGTGGCGTTGCGCCGGGACGAGCGGATCTATCTGACACTTCCGGGGGTGTACTCCGTCGAGGCGCCCGGCGCGCACGGGCTGCCCCGGGTGGCGCCTGACGACGTACCCGTCACCCCGGCGGCGGGCCCGGTGCCCGCCGGGATCCGGGTCGGCGCCGGCGGGACCGCGGTCGTGACGAGTCGCCGGCTGTTGTTCCTGGGGCCGCAGCGCAACCGTGAGTGGGCCTACCAGCACCTGACGGGGATGGTCCACGACGCGGTCGTGCCGATGACGCTGCTGGAGGTCGGCAACCGCAAGTCCGTCTCCGGTCTGCTGGTCCACGTGTCGGCGGCGGCCGCCTTCCGGTTCCAGGTGCAACTCGCGCTCGCCGAGGCGGCGGGGATGCGGGATGCGCTCGTGGCGCGGCTGGATCTGCTCCTGGCCGAGTCGGGGCGGCGCCGGCCGCCCCCGCCGCCGCTCGCCGAGCCGGGTCAGGCGCCGGCGGGTGCCGCCTGGTCCCCGGTCGGCGTGGTCGCCGCCGCGGTGGCGGTGCTGGTGCTGCTCGTCTGCGGGATCGGCGCCCTGCTGCCGGACACCGCGGTCCGGGACGCCGCCGACGAGGCCGCCCCGGTGCGGGTGACGACGACCGCCGCGGCGCCGACCGCTCCCGCGCTCGCGATCAAGCCGGCCGTCCCGTCCCCGGCGGTGACCAGCCCCGCTCCCGCGCCCACCCGGTCGGCCTCGCCCGCGCCTTCGCGGTCCCCCTCGCCCGCGCCGAGGAGGACCACCGCGAAACCGAAGCCCAGGCCGAAGCCGCTCGCGTTGTGCGGTGCCCCGCGGAACACCGAGGGCTTCACCTTCTGCGGCGGCTCGCTGATCCGGCGGCCGGACTTCGCCGCCTGCCAGTACTTCGACTGCATCCCGGCCTTCCCCGACGGCCGGGGCTACATGATCCAGTGCGCGGACGGCATGCTCAGCATGTCCGGTGGCCGCCCGGGGTCCTGTTCCCATCACGGCGGCAACCGCCGTCCGGTCTACCGCCGCCGCTGAGTCCCCTCATTCCGGGTGGCTGACGTGGGCGGTCACGATCCGCCAGCCGGGCGGCAGCCGGACCCAGGTCTGCGACTGTCGGCCGGCCACCTCCGACCCGGGGTACCCGAACAGGGTGGTCACGACGGCCACGTCCGTGCCGTACGTGGCGATGGTCGTGTCCTTGAGCCACCGTCCCGGGGGCAGCGGCGGCTGCGCGCGCCGCCAGGCCGTCTGTTCCTCGACTCCCACCTGGTGGTCGGCGATGCCGAAGCGGACCGCTTCCGGGGCGAAGCAGCCCACGATGCGGTCCACGTCGCCGGCCACGAGGGCGTCCTCGTAGTCCGCGAACGCCGCGGTGACCTCGGCGACGACATCCGGGCGGTTGAGCTGCATGACACCTCCTGGTCGGGGTGCGGCGGCCCGGCGGGAGACGCCGGGCCGCCGGTCGTTCGTGGGCTCAGGAGACCGCGCTGGTCTCCGGCCGGGGTGTGGGCACGCCGCCCTCCGGCGCCTCGGTGAACTCGTTGCCGCCCTGGTGCCGGCGTTCGAGCGCCAGCTCCTCGGCATCCGGCACCCGGGGCGCCGGCTTGGTCAGGGCGAACAGCACGCAGATCACGGTCAGCAGCAGGTAGCCGAGGCTGACCTGACCGTCGGCGTTCCACTGCACCTTCTCCGCGTGGATCAGGCCGATGAAGGTCAGCACCGCGCCCGTACCGGAGAAGACCGCCGCGTGCCAGAAGCGCTTGTCGATGATGAACGCGACGATCGCGCCCAGCACCAGCCCGGCCAGGATCGCCCCGGAGCCCAGCGTCTTGAGGCCGTCGTAGACCACCCCGGCGCCGGCCAGGGCGCCGATGCCGACCTCGGTGGCGCTGGTCCCGGCCGCCGCGAGGGCGTTGTCCATCTGCCCGGTGGCCCAGCTGGCGATGTTCGGGATCAGGGCGGCGACCACGGCCGCGGCGTGTGCCCGCGGCGTGGCCTGGAAGGCCTGGGCGCCGATCAGCAGGCCGATGTAGAGCAGGATCGGCACGATCGCGGCGGTCGGGAAGATGGTGCCGAGCAGGCCGAACATCCCGAAGAAGCAGAGCAGCGCGATGACCACGCCGGTCGCCATCGAGTAGCCGGTGCGGCCGCCGGCCGCCTTCCAGCCGGGGTGTCCGACGTAGACGGCCGGGGGGAACGGCGAGCCCAGCAGGGAGCCGACGACCGCGCCGCCGCCGTCGGCGAGCAGCACGCTGCGCAGGTTGTAGCGGTCCCCGGCGGTGGCCGCGCTCTCCACGTTGGTCATCGCCTCGGTGAAGTTGTAGACGCCCAGCGGGATCGCCGTGGCCAGCAGCGGGGCCATGTCGCGCAGGCCGTCGACGAGCAGCCCGGCCTTCAGGTGCGGGAAGGCGAACGCGATGTCCTGGGCGGCGGCGGTCACGTCCGGCACCGACATGGCGCCGCCGAGCCAGCCGATGGCGCTGCCGAGCAGCAGCGCGACCAGCCCGATGGGCAGGTTGAAGGGCAGCCGGACATCGGTGAGCAGACCGATCAGCAGCAGGCCGAGGACCGGCAGGGCGATCCACGCGGCCTTCCACATCTGTCCGGCCGGGTTCATCGAGATGAAGGTGATGGAGATGCCGGCCAGGGTGCCCAGCAGGGCGGCGCGGGGCGCGTACCGGCGGATGTACGGGCCGACGAAGGCTCCGATCAGCACGATCACCCCGATGATGAACGCCCACGCGACGCCGGCCGTCCACGCCTGGACCGGGTCCTTGGTGCGCAGGTAGATCGGCAGCATGATGACGAAGATGACGATGAACATGTGCGGCACGCTGGGGCCGTACGGCATCGCGGTGACGTCGGCGCGGTTCTCCTGCACGGCGAGCCGGCGGGCCAGGTACGTGTAGTACATGTTGCCCAGCACCAGGGCGATGCCCAGCGCCGGCAGGATGACCCCGAAGACGTCACCGGGGTCCATCCCGATCACGCCGATGCACAGGCCGGTCAGCGTGAGCACGTTGACCAGGACGTTGACGCCGAAGCCGAAGAACGCGTTGGTGTCGCCGCGTACCCAGTAGGGAAGTTTCATGGCTGCTCCTTCAGGGTGACCGAGGTGGAGTCCGCGACCCAGCCGAAGATGCCGCCCTGGGCGGCGATCATCTGCAGGCCGACGCGCTGGAATTCGGGGAAGTAGGAGCCGACGCAGTCGGCCAGCACGAGGCACTCGTAGCCGCGGTCGTTGGCCTCGCGGACCGTCGTGTGCACGCACACCTCGGTCGTCACGCCCGTCACCAGCAGGCTGCGGATGCCGCCCTTCTCGAGCAGCTCCTGCAGCTCGGTGGCGTAGAAGGCGCCCTTGCCGGGCTTGTCGACGACCGCCTCGCCGGGCCGGGGCCGGAGTTCGTCGATGATGTCGTGGCCGTACTCGCCGCGGATGAGGATCCGGCCGTTGGGTCCGGGCCGGCCGATCAGGCCGCGGGCGAGTTTGGCCGGCGGGCAGTCGGACAGGTCCGGCCGGTGGCCCTCCCGGGTGTGGATGACCGGCAGGCCGGCGGCCCGCCAGGTGGCCAGGAACGCGGCCAGCGGGGCGATGGTGCGGCGCAGCTGCGAGACGTCGTTGCCGAGGCTCTCGCCGAAGCCGCCCGGCTCGAGGAAGTCCCGCTGCATGTCGATGACCAGCAGCGCCGTGCTCTCCGGGGCGAAGGTGAAGGGTGCCGGCAGCGCTTCGACGGTCGGCACGGCTCAGCCCTCCGTCGCGGCGATGAGGTCGTCCGCGGTGGCCACGCAGCCGAAGACGCCGCCCTGCATGGTGACCATGTGCAGCGCCGCCGCGTGGTTGCCGGGGTCCGTGGCGCCGGTGCAGTCGGAGAGGATCAGGCATTCGTAGCCGCGGTCGTTGGCCTCCCGCATGGTCGTGTGCACGCAGACGTCGGTGGTGATCCCGGTCAGGATCAGGTGCGAGATGCCCCGGGTCCGCAGCACCAGGTCGAGGTTGGTGGCGTAGAAGGCGCCCTTGCCGGGCTTGTCGACGACGACCTCACCGGCGACCGGGGCCACCTCGGGCACGATCTGCCAGCCCGGCTCGCCCTTGATCAGGATCCGGCCGGCCGGTCCCGGCCCGCCGATCTCCGCGCCGATCTGCGCCGACCGCCAGCGCTTGTTGGCGGGCAGGTCGGACAGGTCGGGGTCGTGGCCCTCGCGGGTGTGCACGACGAGCATGCCCAGCTCGCGGGCGTGCGCCAGCAGCCGCGCGGTGGCCGGCAGCCCGGCCCGGGTCAGCGCGATGTCGTACCCCATCGCCTCGACGTAGCCGCCGGGGCCGCAGAAGTCGGTCTGCCAGTCGATGCAGAGCAGCGCGGTGCGCTCGACCGGCACCGAGCCGTCGTAGGGCCAGAGATAGGGGGAGGCCTTGACCGGTCCGATGATCGCCGTCATGTGTCCTGCCTTTCCGATGCGCAACGGTGGGCCCGCCAGCCGCCGCCGGCGGTGATGTCCTGGGCTGCGCCGACCGCGTAGGCCTCGCAGAGGAAGCCGGTCGCCTCGGTCCCGTCGGCCAGCGCGATCCGGCCGAGCGACAGGGGAGCGGCGATGCCGGCCAGCAGGCCGCCGACCGCCGCGGCGGGCAGCTGCCAGAGTTCGACGTCGATCGGGCCGCCGGTGTCGTCCCGGACCAGGCCCGGTACGCCGGAAGGCAGGCGGTAGAGCCGGTAGCAGGGTGCGGTGGTGGCCGCGCCGAGCAGGGTCGCGCCCCGCTCGGTCAGCTCGTGGTTGCGCGGTTCGCCGCTCAGGTGCAGCCCGACCACGGCGACCGTCATCAGCTCGGGGCCGGCGGCCAGGGCGATCAGCGTCTCCTCGCTGAAGGCGGGCCCGAACAGGGTCAGGCTCGCCGGGCGGCCGTCGGCGGTGAGGCCGTTCGGGACGGTGATCGCGGCCAGGTCGAGCAGGTTCGCGAACTGGGTGTAGCGGCCCAGCTCGAGGTTCCGGCCGATCGGGTCGGCGGCGATCTCGTCCCGCGTGTAGGTGGTGCCGATGGTCGGCAGCACCAGCACGTCGACGGTGTCCCAGAGCCGGTCCGTCCAGGCCCGCAACTCCCGCAGCCGGTGCAGCCCGCGCCAGGCGTCGACCGCGCTGAACTGCCGCCCGGTCTCCAGCACCCGGCGGGTCACCGGGAGCACGGAGTCGGGATGCCCGGCCAGGAAAGCGTCGAGGTCGGCCAGCCGCTCGGCCACCCACGGCCCGCGGTAGAGCAGGTCGCCCGCTTCCAGCAGGGGAGCGATGTCGATCTCGCGCGGGCGGCCCGGGAAGCGGCCCAGCCCGGCCGCGAAGGCCTTCTCCTGCCCGGCGTCGCCGAAGAAGTCCAGGGACCGGGCGGTGGCCAGGCGCAGGCCGGCCGGGCCGGCGGCCGGCCTCGATCCGGTACGCCCCCAGGGGTCCCCGTCCGCGGGTCCCCGGGCGGCCCGCAGCACCGCGGCGGCCCGCTCGACGGTCGGGGCGAAGATCGACACGCAGTCCAGCGACCGGCAGGCCGGCACCACGCCGAGCGTGCTGAGCAGACCCCGGGTCGGCTTGAGGCCGACGATGCCGTTGAGCGCCGCGGGCACCCGGCCGGAGCCGGCGGTGTCGGTGCCGAGCGCGAAGTCGACGAGCCCGGCCGCCACCGCGACGGCCGAGCCGGAGCTCGACCCGCCGGAGATCAGGCCCCCGCCGAAGACGCTCTCGGGGGTGCCGTACGGCGACCGCGTGCCGGTCAGCCCGGTGGCGAACTGGTCCAGGTTGGTCTTGCCGACCAGCAGGGCCCCGGCGTCGAGCAGCCGCTGCACGACCGGGGCGGTGGTGGCGGGCCGGTAGGCGAAGTCGGGGCAGGCGGCCGTGGTGGGCAGCCCGGCGACGTCGATGTTGTCCTTGACCGCGAAGGTCAGGCCGGACAGGGGCAGGCCGGCCGGGACGGCGGCGGCCCGGGCCGCCAGGTCCGCCTCGGCGACGGTGCTGATCCAGACACCGTCGTCGCCGCGGGCCCGGATGCGCCGGAAGACATCCTTCATTCTGTCGATTGTCGACAGTTTCGTTTCGGCCGAATCCCTGTCCGGTAACGGGCAGATTTCTAGCTCAGGTAGGTGCGGGCGCCGTGGGCGCCCAGCGCCGCCATGATCGCCGCCGGGTCGCCCCGGCGCACGGCGGCCAGCAACCGTTCGTGCCGGTGCACGCCGTCCGAGGGCTCCGCGATCTCGGCCTCCCGGCGCAGGTTGACCGCCATGTAGAGCTGGAGGCGGACGAGCACCGACTCGTACAGGACGCCGAGCTGGCGGTTGCCCCCGAGGGTGACCACCTCGACGTGGAAGCGGCGGTGCGCGTCGGCGACGGCGAGGCGGTCCCCGGCCCCGGTCGCCTTGCGCATCGACTCGAGGGCGCTCTCCAGGCCGGAGAGGTCCGCGCCGGGCCGGATGCCAGCCACCGCGTGCCGCTCCAGGACGTCGCGGACCTCGTACAGCTCGCGGACGTCGTCGTCGGACAGGGTGGCGACCCGGACGCCGCGCCGCGGGATGTGCTCCACCAGGCCCCGCTGGGCCAGCAGCCGCAGCGCCTCCCGCAGCGGCGCCCGGCTGATGCCGAGCCGGCGGGTCAGCTGCTCCTCGACGAGGCGCTCGCCGGGATCGGTGCGGCCGCTGAGGATCTCCCGGCTGAGCCGATCGAGGGCGAGGTCGACGAGGCTGTGACTCTCCAGCTCCCCGTTGCCCACCCGTCGAGTGTGCCAGTACCGCACCGGCCCGGGCGCGCCGCCCGCCGCCGGGTCAGGGCAGCAGGTCGTCCAGCACGGGCGGCTTGGCGAAGATGCCGTCCGCCCGGCCCAGCGTGGCCAGCCGCTCCAGCGAGGCCCGGTTGATGTCGTTGGGCCAGCTGGGCAGGATCATCGCGGTCCGGACCACGTCGTTGATCTTCGTGTACGTGCCCACGGTCGCCCGGACCTCCTCCGGGTGGCCGGAGGCGTACCGCAGCGACTCGTTGATCGCCTCGGTGAAGTGCTTCACCAGCTCCGGGTCCTTCTCGATCATCGCGGTGCCGGTGAAGTACAGGGCCACGGTCAGGTCCGGCGCCGTGTCGACGAGGTTGGACGCGATGACCTGGCCGCCCTGGGTCAGCACCTCGGAGAGCTGCGGCTCGACCACCCAGGCGGCGTCGAGCTTCTGGTCCTGGAGCGCGGACGGCATCTCCGGGAACGGCATCGCCTGGAACTGGATGGTCGCCGGGTCGCCCTTGGCCAGCCGCACCGACTGCCGCACGGTGGTGTCGCCCAGGTTCTTCAGGGTGTTGACGCCGACCCGCTTGCCGGCCAGATCCTTGGCCGACCGGATCGGGCTGCCGTCGGCCACCACGATCGCCGAGAAGTCGCGCCCCGGGCGCCCGGTGGAGGCGACGCCGTTGGCCACCGCCTTGAGCGGGGCCCCGTCAGTCTTGGCCGCCATCAGCGAGGTCGCGTTGCTGAAGCCGAACTGGTACTTGCCGGCCAGCACGCCCTTGACGATCGGGGCGCCACCCTGCTCGGGCACCAGCGTCAGATCGATGCCCCGGCTGCTGAAGAAGCCCTTCTGCTTGCCCAGGTAGATCGGCGCCACGTCGACGATCGGGATCACGCCGACGCTGATCTTGGTGCCGACGCCGGCCTGGTCGTCGTTCCCATCGTCGTCCGAGCTGCAGGCCGCCGCGGCGAGCAGGGTCGCCGTGAGGGCGACAGCGGCGAGGATCCGGCGCATCTTGACTCTCCTGTGGTGTGCGGACGCGAATGGGCCCGGGAGACCGTACCTCGCCCCGCCCCCGCGCGGGTCGGCCGGAACGGTCAAAGGTCAACACCGACCCGGCCGATGGCCGGAACCGGCGGTCAGCAGAACCGGGAGAGATGGTGGGCGAACTGCGCGCGCCAGGACGGCCAGTCGTGCGGCACGTCGGGACCCCACAGGTCGAGCTCGTGCCGCAGCCCCCGCGCGCCGAGCAGCTGCGCCATCCGGCGGGTCGAGGCCAGCGCGCCGGTGGTGTCCTCCCACTGGCCCTGACCGCAGACCAGCAGGGCCGAGACCCGCGAGCGCAGCCACTCCAGGTGTTCGCCGTGCAGGTTGGCCACGTAGTCCACCGGGCTGTTGAAGTAGACGGCGTCGCCCCGCTCGCCCCAGCTGCGCCAGGCGGCCGGCTCGTAGTTGCCGGAGAAGCACAGGGCCAGCGGGAACAGGTCGGCCCGCTTCAGCGCGAAGTTCAGGGCGTGGAACGCGCCCATCGAGCACCCGGCGGTGGCGATCTCGGCGGCCTCCCCGGAGTCGGCCCGCACGTGCGGCACCACGGCGTCGACGATCCACGACTCGTACGAGGCGTGCCGGCGGGCCCGCTCCTCCAGCGGCAGGTAGTCGGCCGACCAGGTGGCCGCGTCGAACGAGTCGGCGCAGTACAGCTTCACCCGACCGGCCTCGATCAGGTCCTCGACCGCGGCGACCATCCCGTGCTCGGCGAACTCCCAGGCCTGCCCCAGCTCGGTCGGGAAGACCAGGACGGGCCGGCCGTAGTGGCCGTAGACGGCGACCGTGCCGGAGGCGTTGCTCGTCGGGGAGTCGAGTTTCACGGAGTAGTGGCGCACCGCGTCGATGTTCCCGGCCCGGGGCGTGGCCACACCCCCGGGTGCCCCGCTCGTGTCGGCTGTCACGGCCGCGGTGCTCAGCCTAGGGTGATCACCTTCGGCGCGACCGGCGCCTCGGCCGCCCGTACCCGCCGGCTCCGGACGATGATCAGCAGGGCCAGCCCGGCCAGGGCCAGGTTGCCGACGACCGTCACCGCGAACAGCGCCCACGCCGCGGTGGTGAGCTCGACGACGGGCCAGCCGGCGGCGAGCACGAGCGGCGCGAGGTAGGCCAGCGCGTCGAGGATGAAGAGCGCGGCGAGCAGGCGTACGGGCAGCCGGTAGCGGGCCGGCTCGGTCTGCAGCCCCAGCCCGCCCAGCACGGCGGCCAGCACGGCCAGCACGGTGACCGTGGCCTGGACGAACAGCGTCTCGCGGCGGTCGCTCCACCCGCCGGCGAGGGTGTCCATCACGCCCAGCAGCGGCCCGACGGTGAGCCCGCTGAGCACCCAGGTCGTCCCGCGCAGCAGCACCCCGGCCACCGCGCCGGCGTAGAGCATCGCGGCGGTACCGGGCTCGGAGCCGTCACGTTGACCACTGTCCATGCGGGCAAGCTAACAACCGCTGTCATCATCGGTCGGTCGTGCGGTAGCTGCCCGTCGCCGGGGGCCCCGCCGGTTCGTAGACGTGGATCGCGAGCCCGGCGGGCGTCGACTCGTGACGCCGCAGCCGCAGGCCGGCCGGCGTGCTGCCGGCCGGGAACATCCGGCGGCCCGCGCCCACCACCACCGGGGCGATGACCAGCCGCAGCTCGTCGACCAGGCCCGCGGCCAGCATCGACTGGGCCAGCCGGACGCTGCCGTGGATCTGCAGCTCCCGGCCGGGCCGGCGCTTGAGCTCGGCCACCGCGGCCGCCACGTCGCCGGCCAGCACGGTGGTGGGCGCCCAACCGCCGGCGCGCAGGGTGCGGGAGGCGACGTACTTGGGCCGGCCGTTGAGCTGCCGGGCCACCTCGTCGCCCGGGTCGGTCGCCTGCGGCCAGTCCCGGGCGAACGCCTCGTACGTCCGCCGGCCCAGCAGGAAGCCGTCGGCCTCATTGGTCCAGCCGGTGACCAGCCGCAGGAACGTGTCGTCCACGTACGGCGCGAACCAGCCGCCCCGGGTGAACCCGTCGCTGGTGTCCTCGTCGGGCGCCCCGGGACCCTGCGTCACGCCGTCCAGGGACATGAACTGCTGCGAGATGAGCCTCATGGTAATGTACTACCACATGGTTGTAGATGAGCTGGACGACGTGTTCCACGCCCTCGCCGACGGGACGCGGCGCGACATCGTGGTGCGGACCCTGCAGAACGAGTACTCCGTGTCGGCGCTGTCCCGGCTCTACCCGATGACCTTCGCGGCCGTGCAGAAGCACGTCGCCGTGCTGGAACGGGCCGCGCTGGTCACCAAGCGCCGCAGCGGGCGCGAGCAGCTCGTCACCGGCAACGTCGCCACCGTGCGCCGGGCCGCGCGGCTGCTCGACCAGCTCGAGCTGATCTGGCGGGCCCGGATGGACCGCTTCGGCGAGATCCTGGCCGAGGACCCGCGCCCGGGAGACCCCGCATGACCGTCACCGGCGTCCACAAGGATCCGCGGGCCCGCACGATGACCCTCACCGCGGAGTTCGCCGCCACCGCCGCGGGCGTCTGGCAGCTCTGGGCCGACCCGCGCCGGCTCGAACGCTGGTGGGGGCCGCCGACGCACCCCGCCACCGTGGTGGAGCACGACCTGCGGCCCGGCGGCGCCGTCTCCTACTTCGTGACCGGCCCGGACGGCGCCCGGTCGCCCGGCTGGTGGCGGGTGCTGGCCGTGTCCCCGCCGTACGGGCTGGAGTTCGAGCTGGGTGATCCGGGCATCCCGCCCCTGCTGGTGCGCGTGCGCATCGAGGAGCACCCGGGCCGCGCCCGCATGGTCGTGGTGACGACGTTCCCCTCCGCCGACGCGATGGACCAGCTCATCGTGATGGGTTTCGAGCAGGGGCTGACCGCCGCGGTCGGCCAGATCGACGAGGTGCTGGGCGCCGGGCCCGGCCGCTGACGGTCAGGCCTCCGGGCGGCCGCGGCGGGTGCGCAGCCACGGCCCCAGACCGAGCCCGTCCTCGGTGGCGATGAACGCGCTGCGGGCGTTGATCAGGGCCTCGTCGGTGTGGCCCAGGCAGCCCCACACGGTGTCGCCCCACGAGTCGGCCAGCTTGACCTCGGCCGGCTCATCGCACGTGCTGCCGTCGGCGTGGCCGACCTGGCAGCCGGCCGGCGCGCCGCCGCGCCGCCCGATGGCCTCGGCGGCCTCGCGCAGCAGGGAACTGCGGGCCGCCTCGCCGGAGTGCTCCCGGTGGTGCTCCGGGGTGCCGGTGCGCTGGCCGAAGACCACCACGTTGCCGTCCGGGTCCCGCGTGCGGGCCTCCCCGCCGGGCGCGTGGGCGGGGTAGCCGGCCGGCTCCACGGCGTGCCCGGCGGCCTCGAAGCGCTCCCGGACCGCGGCCAGGTCGTCGACGTACAGGTAGATGAGCAGCGGCAGCTCGGCCTGGATCAGCGGCGGCTGCACGCAGGCCAGCAGCAGGGTGTGGCCGGCGCTCTGCAGATACGACCAGAGCCCGCCGTCCTGCTCGCCGCTCTGCCGTTCGTTGTAGCCGAACATCGCGTAAAAGTCCCGCGCCTGGTCGATGTTCCGCACGTAACAGACCGGGACCGCCGCCGACACCACACCGTTCATACCGGGCAAGATACCCAGAGCGGGATCGCCCGGCGCGGCGGAGCCCGACACGATCGGCGTCGGCCCCGCGGACCGACCGCGGTTCGTCCCCCGGTGGGGGCTTCGCCCGGGTTACCGGGCATCGATCCGCGACGCCCGGCCGGGTCACGGTCCCGCTCGGCGAGGCGACCCGGGCCCACCCGGCGGGCACCACTGCCGGGCGGCGCCGTAACGATCCGCTCCGTCCGCCGCCGCGATCCGCGCTCGGTTCGCGGCGGTTGGGTATAACCGGGCCATGGACGTTGAGGAACTCGCGCGGTTGGTCGGTACGGTGCCCGGCACCGAGGTCTCGATCGAGTCCGGCTCGCTGGTCGCGCGGGTGCCGGCGATCGGGGACACGGTGCGGCTGGCGGCGGCGGACGTGCTCGGCCACGACCCGGTCGAGGCGCCCACCGGCCAACCGGCCGTGGAGCTCAGCGTCCGGCGCGGGCACGAGCAGCTGCCGCTGATCATCACCGTGGACGACGTCGTCTTCATGCCCGCGTACGCCGCCGACATGGTCGAGGACACGGAGTTCGCCGTCCCGGCGACACCCGGGCTGGTGGCGTACTCGGAGATGCACCGCGACGTACGGGCGCTCGGCCGGGCCGTCGACGACCCGGAGCTGGAGCTGGACCCGGAGCTGCTCGGCGCCACCCTGCTGGTGCACCGGTGCTTCCTCGCCGGGGCGGTCCGCGTCGGGCTGTGGCCGGTACGGGTCGCGGCCTGGTGGGAGTACACCTGGGCCCGGGTCGGCGCGGGCCTGCCGGTCGGCCCGTTCCGGGCGGACCCGCGCTGGGACCGGCTGATGGCCGACGTGACCGAGGCCCGCCGCCGGACGGCCGCGGCACAGGACGCCGGGGCCCCCGTCCGGCCCTGACCGCGGTCAGGGCAGCGGCGATCCGGCCGGTGGCGCGATGAGCTCCCAGTGGGGGTACTTCGGGTCGCGGTTGTCACCCGACGAACGCCCGCGCACCCGGCGCTGGATCCACGGCAGGACGTGCTCCCGGTAGTACCGGGCGTTCTCCACCAGCCGGCGCCGGCCCGCGGCCCCGCTCGCGGCCGGCTCGGGCGGCCCCGCGAAGCCCAGCGCGTGCAGGACCAGGCCGGCGACCCGCCGGTGGCCGGCGCTGTTGAGGTGCAGCCGGTCCGACGACCAGTACCGGTGGTCGCGGATCTCCTCGTCGCCGAAGGCGTTCACGAAGGTGATGTCGTGCCGGGCGCAGAGCTCGGCGGTCGCCGCGGTGAGGTAGTCGCCGCGGCGGCGGATGGTGCGCCCGAACGGGAGCTGCGCGGTCGGGTCGGCGCCGCTGAGCACCACCGGGCGCACGCCGGCCTCGAGGCACCGCCGGACCGCCTGCTCGATCTGCGCGACCAACTCGGCCAGGTCCACGCCCGGGCGCATCATGTCGTTGCCGCCACCGTTGAAGGTGAGCAGGTCGGCGGCCGGGCGCAGGGCGAGCGCGGCGTCGAGCTGGGTGGTGACGATGGGCCGCAGCAGCCGGCCGCGGATGGCCAGGTTCGCGTACTCCAGGGTCTCGCCGCGCGGGGCCAGGCCGGCGCTCAGGCCGGCGGCGACGAGGTCCGTCCAGCCCCGCACGGTGCCGTCGGGCAGCTCGTCGCCCATGCCCTCGCTGAAGCTGTCCCCGATCGCCACGTACCGCATGACACCCGCCCTCGCGCTCGTCCCCCGAAAAGGCTAGTCCGGCCCGGCCGCGGCGAGATCATCGGCCACCGCGGCTCCCCCGATCGGCCTATCGCAACAAATGGCGGGGCCGCGCCGGAAAAGCGGGCCGGCGGGGTGGATCATGCCGAATGGCCATTGTTGATTTGCCGCCGGCCGATCGGCCTGATATCTCGCGCTCGAGGGGCAGGTCGCCGCGAACGGTTCCGGGGCGCGCGCCCCGGCGGTTCCCCGGTTACCGGCCGGTGCTCATTCCTACGAGGTAGTCCGAGTAGGGCGATCTGCTGGATCCACGCATCGCAAGCGTGGCCCTTCATCTGATCATCCGCATATTCCGCGATTCGGTTTCCCTGGTGACGGTCTCGACCCGGACGAAACGGGCGGCGCGCCGGTCGCCCCGGTGCTCGCGCCGGCGGTTTTCCCCAGCGGAAAGGAAGTCCTCGGCATGCCCAAGAACACCCGGAGCCCGCTGTCCGGCGGCGCTCGCCGGCCGGCGTCCGGCCGCAGGATGTTCTGGCTCTCCGCGGCCACCACCGTCACGGTGCTGGGCGGCGGTTACGCCGCCGGCGCCGCGTGGGCGCCGGCGGCGGACGCCGGGAGCATGGTGCTGAACACCGTCTTCCTGCCGACCGGCCACCGGCCGGTCGCGGTCGCCGGCGACGCCGGCGTCACCGTCGCGTGGCGGGCCAGCGAGGGCGCCGAGGACCTGCCGGCCCTGACGTACGTCGTCATGCGGCAC
This sequence comes from Actinoplanes nipponensis, assembly GCF_016862275.1. Classification (GTDB taxonomy): domain Bacteria; phylum Actinomycetota; class Actinomycetes; order Mycobacteriales; family Micromonosporaceae; genus Actinoplanes; species Actinoplanes nipponensis. The sequence goes on from NZ_BOMQ01000016.1 coordinate 35,093, forward strand.
GGCGACGGCGGCGCCACCGAGGCGTGCGTGGTCACCACCACGACGTGCCCCGACCTCGGCGTTCCCGCCGGCACCTGGCGGTACACCGTGCGCCCGGATCTGGGCCGGTGGCAGGGGCGCGACGGTCCACCCGGGATCCCGGTGACCGTGCCGGCCCCCGCCGTGCAGGTCATCGGTGAGCGGCCGGGGCTCCTCGAGCGCGCACCGGCCGGGCGGTCCGCCGGTGACCCGCGGTCCGGGGATCGCGTACCCGGCGCCGGCTGACCCGCCGTCGCCGGCCGGTACGGGAGCTCGTGCACGACGACAAAGATCCGCCCGATGAGCCTGTCGTCACGAACCCCGACAGGGAACGGCTCGCGGACCGCCGTCATGGAGGCGGAGCCACGGCCGGCCGGTCCTCGGTGGCCAGAACCACCGAGGGCCGGCGCCGACCAGGCGAGCGGCGCCAGGTCGCCCAGACCACCGTCCGGCGCTTCCCTCACCGCCCCCCGGAGGGGAGCGCCGGACGGTCCGGGGTCCGTCGTCACGCGGGCGGCGGACGGGGGTTCCCGTCATCCCGCTCAGTGGCGGGAACCCCGCCGGTTTCCGCCGGCGCGATGCGCGCGACGGCTACGTCCTTCGGGCTCAGCCGAAAAGCTCACAGCGTCACCGTTTCTCCCTCGTAAGCCCGAGCGGTCATCTGAGTACAACAGTGCCTGCGGTCCGGGAATGTGGTTTTCGTAGCCGGCTGGCCCGCTGCCGGCGCCGGGCGCCCGATCCCGCGCCACCGCACCGGCCCGAGGATCCGGAGGCGCGCCCCGTGTTGGCAGGAGGACCAGACAGATGCGGACATCAGACACACAGGTCAGGGCCGTCGCCGGACCGCCGCCCGGCCGTCCGTCCCGGGCGTCGTGATGGAGACGCTGGGCTGGTCGGACTGCGTCGGCATCGCACCCGCCCGGCGGGTGGGCCGGGTACGGCGCTCGCCCCGTCTCGACCGCCGGGGCCGCCTCGTCCTGGCCGTGGCCGCCACCGTCGCGGTGCTGGTCAACTCGGGTGCCGCCTGGGCGTACTGGCGGCTCGACGCGGCAGCCGCGGCGCCCGCGCCGGGCGGCCCGGTCGAACTGACGCTGCAGGCCAGGTCGGACGACGGTGCGGCGTTGTCGCCGGGTGCCGCCGTCGGCCTGACCGTGACCGTGACCAACCGGTACGCCTTCCCGGTGCGGGTGGTCGCGGTCCGTGCCGGGTCCGGCGCGGTGACCGCCGACCCGGCGCATCACGATGCCGGTTGCCGCGGCACGGGACTGGCCGTCGCCGCGGATTCCCGGCCGGTGTCGTGGGAGGTGCCGCGGAACACCATCGGCGTCTTCATCATGCCGGGCGCCCTGCGGATGACCGGCGCCGCCGACCCCGCCTGCCGGGGCGCGGTGTTCACCGTCCCGGTGCGGGCGACCGGCGTCGGCGCGTCGTCGTGAGGCCGTCGGCGGCGGTCCGCGGCGGGTTTCGCGAGGGGCCGGCGAGACCGTTTCGTGATAGCGATCCGCGCCGGTGAAGAAACGCCGGTCCGACCGGTTCTGATTGCCACCGGAAATGGTGGAACAAATGGACTCGGGGCCGGGCCGACGGGGCCGGAGGCTGGTGTACTTATCGTGATAGAGGAAATATTATCTCACCATGACGGAAATCGGATCTCCCACTGTCCAGATCGCGCTCGCGGTGATCTTGGTGATCGTGACCGCGTACGCGGCGGGACGGGTGCACCAGTGGTACCGCCACGCCTTCGAGCGGGACGTGGCCTACCGCGAGGGCTACAACCAGGCCTCCCGGACCCTGTTTCCGCTGGCCGTGCGCGGTATGCCGGGCAAGACCGGCCCGGGCGCCGCGCCCGCTGACCTCCCCGCCGACACCGCCCCGATCCGGGCGGTCGTCCCCTTCCATCCACTCGGCCAGCACCACCCGGTCGCCGACCGGCACTAGCGTGCCGCGGCGCCGGGGCGTGCCGACCTCCAGAAAGGCAGATCTTGCATGGTCGCCCCCGGTAACGCTCTGATCCAGGTGGTCTTCGCGATCGCCTTCATCGTCGCCAGCGGTTACGCGCTGGGCCGCATCCACCAGTGGTATCGCGACGGCACGGAGCGTGACGAGGCCTACCGCTCCGGCTACGACCGGGCGTCGGACTCCATGTTCGGCATGGCGCTGCGCCGACAGGCCGAGGAGGCCGCCGCCGCGCCGCCGTTGCTGACCGGCCCGCCGCCGGCGGCCGAAGGGCCGTACGGCCGGCCGGTCGTCGGGCACGCCCGCCGCCGTATCGTCGCCACGCGGCTCAGCTGCGCCGCGCCCGGTGGCGCCGCGCACTGAGGCGCCACCCGCACCCGCACCCGGCACCCTTGATCTCGGCCGGTGTCACCGCTGTCTCACGCCTCTTTGTCCCATCGGTCGTCCTCCCCGATGCATGCGGCAGAGGCGAAGCGGCTCCCGCCGCTCCCGTGGGGCCGGCCGGTCGATCGCCGCGGCGTCCCGCCGCGCCGACGGCGGGCACCCACGATGCAGCATCGCCCCACCTCCTCACCGGCGGCGCCGGTCGTCGCTGTGCGCGGTGGCCGGGGTCATCCCGCCCGGACGTCGCGCCGCGGTCCCGACCGGCGCCCGGCGATCACCGGCGACCGCCGTTCCTGCCCGCTCGCCTCGACGAACCCGTTGGTGATCATGGATAACTGGGATCCGGCCGGCCTGACGGTCGTCCTCGCCGTACTGATCGCGGCGCTGGCCGCCTATGTCACCGGCTGCGTCCACCAGTGGTCCCGCCAGGGGCTCGAGCGCCGGGCCGCCTTCTGCCGGGGTTACGACCATGCCGCGGGCGCCCTGATCACAGTGGCCGGCCCGCGCCGGGGAGGTGATCACCAGCCGAACCGCACCGCCGCGTCCCCCCACAGCCCCATCGCGACCCACCTACCCAAAGACAGGTGACGGCACCGCCATGACCGCGCCAGCAGACCAGCTTCTCCAACTGATCTTCTCCCTGTTCCTCGTCGTGCCCAGCAGCTACGCCGTCGGGCGCGTCCACCAGTGGTACACCCACAGCCTCCGGCAGGATCTCGCGTTCCGCGCGGGGTACGACCACGCCTCGTACTCGATGTTCGACCTGGCGGTGCGGCACCGCACCGCCGCGGCTCCGCGCGCCGCCGAACGCCCGCGCGCGGTCGACCGCCCGCGTACCGCCGACCATCCGCGCACCCGCACGATCCCGCGCTCGGAACCCGCCGGCCGCCGGGGCCGCCGTCGCGATCGGCTTCCGCGATGATGGTCAGGGCCACGCGCGACGGCGCATCCGGCCGGCGGACGCCCGGGCAGCCGCCCGCCGGGCCGGCCGGAACGACGGACAGTCCGTTCACCGTGGCCATGGTCCGCTGCCGGCATCCGCAGGGCTGCCCGGCCGAGCAGCTCGTGTCCTGCGAGAGCACCGGCATCGCGGGCCGGCTCCGCGCGATCGGCTGGAGCCAGCACCGCGAACACGGCTGGGTCTGTCCGCAGCACGGTGACCGCGCGAGCGCCGACGAGAAACAGGCGCCCAGGCTGATCGTCACCCACCGGACCCGGCGGCTGATCCAGGCCATCCGGGACGGGCACGACTTCGGCATGGCGATCATGCGGGAGACCGGGCTGTCGGAGTCCACGGTGTACGCGACACTGCGACGCCTGCGCGCGGCCGGCTGGACGGTGTGCGAACTGGAGCCGGCGGATGTCGCCGTCCGCCGGCAGCGCCCGCAGCGCAAGATCTACCGCCTCACCGAGAGCCTGCTCGACGAGCTCGGCTGGCCGCACTGAGCGGTCCGGCCGGGGCCCGGCCGCCGCGGCCGTGATCATCCGTACGGTGTCCACCGATCGGCTCTGATCGGCCGGGGCCGTCCGCGGATGTCGTGTCGTCGCCCCGTCCGGCGCCGCGGACCAGCACAGTGTCTGTGGCGCCGGACGGGTCCCGACGCCGCGGGGACCGGTGTCCCGGCACGAACCGCGGCCCTCCCAGGAAGGTTCACTCATGACCGTCTTGCTCATCGCCGAGGACGACGACGACATCCGGGCGGTCCTCGAGCGCATCTTCCGGCGGACCGGGTTCTCCGTGCTGGTCGCGGCGGACGGCCGGCAGGCCCTGCGGATGGCCGTCGAGGCCCGGCCCGAGCTGATCCTGACCGATCTCGACATGCCCGGACTCACCGGCCTGGAGCTCTGCCGGGCGGTCCGGGCCGAGCCGGCGCTCAACGAGGTTCCGGTGGCGCTGATCAGCGGCTCGCTGACCCCGGGCGACCCGCGGGCCGTCGAGGCCCAGGCCTGCGCGGTGGTGCTGAAGCCGTTCACCGGCCCGCTGCTGGTCACCGAGATCGAGAGTCTGGTCCGCGCGGGGCGGCATCCGCACCCGGACATCGGGTCGCGCTGCCCGCTCGCCGCGGCCCGGGTGACGGCGGCGCCGCGGCCGGGGCCGGTCCGGCCCGCGGGGGAGGGCGACGAGCAGATCACTACGACTTTCGTCGCAGCCGCGGGCCGGTCGAACCCCGCTCAGTGGCGATGTGGCGGGGCGGCCCGGCGGGGATAGTCGGGTCATCGCGGCGCTCGGCGCCGCCGGGGCGAGGGGAGACCACGATGGCGGACAACGGTGTGGCGCGACGCGGGACCGGCGCGCGGACGACGATGCTGATCCTCAGCGATCCGGCGGTGCTGCGGATCGGCCTGTCCGCCGCCGGCATCGCCGCGCTGCTGCTGGCCGTCGCCGCCCGCCTCTGAGGCTCACCGCGACCGCACCACGCCCGACGTCGTGCTCCTGACCTTCGGGAAGACCGACCGGGTGTCGGCCAGCCCGCAGCGCTTGTGCAGGATCTCGCCGATGACCGCGCGGTAGTCGGTGGTGACGGCCAGGTCGCCGTCGACCAGGTGGCGCTCGTCGAGGCCGGGCCAGCGCCCGTGCACCCGGCCGCCCACCACGCCGCCGCCCAGCAGCAGCATCGCGTTGCCGTAGCCGTGGTCGAGGCCGTTGGAGCCGTTCTGGCGTACCCGCCGGCCGAACTCGCTGACCGTCACCAGGGTGACCCGCTTCATCGCCGTGCCGCCGAGGTCGGTCGCGAACGCGGCCAGGGCGGCGGCCAGCTGGGCCAGTTTGTCGTGCATCCGCTTGCCGGGCACGGCCGCGCCGAGGTTCTCGTGGATGTCCCAGTCGCCGGAGTCGACGCAGGCGGTCATCAGCCCGGCCCGGCCCTTGATCAGCCGGGCGACATCCTGGAGCGCGCGGCCCAGCGTGTCGTCGGGGTAGACCGCGCCGTTGGCCGGCTGGTACGCGTCGACCGCCAGGGCCTTCGCGGTGGCCAGCGAGCCCATCACCTGACCGGCCGGCCGGCTCAGCACGTCCGGCGCCCCGGCGTAGAGGCTGGCCAGGGTGGCCGCCATGGGCTGACCGGGCTGGTCGCCGTCCAGCGCGAATTCCTTGATCGACTTCATGCCGAGGGCGGGCGCCGGCCCGGCCAGCATCCGGGCCGGCATCATGCTGCCCATCGAGACGCCGTGGAACGGGCTGCCCGCGCCGAGGCCGCCGAGCATCCGGTCCAGCCAGCCCGTACGGACCGAGGTGCCGGGCGCGGCCCGTTCCAGCTCCTCCATCGCGGAGAAGTGCGAGCGGTTCGGCCGGCTCTGGCCGACGGCGTGCACCGCGCCGAACGTGCCGGCCTGCCAGAACGGCAGCAGCGGGGCCAGGGCCGGGTGCAGGCCGAAGCGGGCGTCCCCGCCGAGCAGCCGGGACCGGGGCACGGCGATGTCCGGCCGGGCCGCGTAGTACGCCGGGTCGCCGGCGGGCACGATGGCCGACATCCCGTCGAAGCCGCCGCGCAGCGACAGCAGCACCAGCGTGTCACCGGTGTACCGGCCGGCCGCGAAGGCCAGCTGGGTGGAGATCTGATCGCCGGCCAGGGCGGCGAACGCCCCGGTGGCGCCGGCCGCGAGGGCCCGGCCCAGGGCGCCGCGCCGGGTCATGGCGGTGCGCCGGTCGTCCGCGCAGCCACAGCTCTGCTCGATCATGGTCGTCACCTCACCGCGAAGTAGGGGGAGTTCAGCATCAGGGCCACGAGCTGGGGGAGCCGCCAGCCGACGGCCGAGTCGGACGGCCGCAGCGCCGTGCCGGCGGTCTTGCCGAAGTACGCCGCCAGCGCCGACCTGTGCTCGGCCGGCAGGGTACGGCCGAACAACCGCCGGGCCAGCGCGTCGATCAGTTCGCCGTAGGTCGCCGGCAGCGCGCCGACGAGCGCACCGGCCAGGTCCGCCGGCCGCTGGAACTCCTTGGGCCGGTAACCCGCGACGATGTGCAGGTGGGCGTTCCACCGGGCCAGCACGCCGCCGGGCGACGTCCAGGCCGCGGCGACGTCGGGGTAGCCGTTCGGTGGCGCCCAGGACAGCGGCGCCTGACCGAGCGAGCCGATCAGCCAGTAGAGCGATTCGATGCCCGCCGTTCCGGTGGCGTCGGGGCCGTAGCCGACCGCGCGGACCGTCGCCACGATGTCCTCGTACGGGGTGCGGATCTTCGCGCCGGCCGAGGCCCGGAACTCCGGCGAGCCGAACAGGGCCCGCAGCACCGGGACGATCGCGGACCGGTGCTCCAGGTAGACCTTGGCCAGCCGGTTCACCAGGGAGGCGGGCGGGTTGTCGGCGACGAAGCGCACGCACAGCTTGGTGGCGATGTGCCGGGCGGTCGCCGGGTGCCGGGCCAGGTGGTCGAGCAGGGCCAGCACCGCCGTCTCGCCGCCGGCCGCGGTGGCGTTGTCGTGCCGGAAACCGGCCACCTGCACCGGACCGGTGGCGTGCGTGTTCGGGCTGTACTTGTAGCCGCCGGTGTCCCAGTCGACGGTCAGCCCGGTGAGCAGCCGGGCGGCGTCCTTGACGTCGGACTCGGTGTAGCCCAGCCCGACGGTGTGCAGTTCGAGCAGCTCGCGGCCGTAGTTCTCGTTCGGCGCGTACTTGGTGGAGAAGCGGTTGTCCAGGTACGTCAGCATGGCCGGGTGCCGGGCGGAGGCCTTGAGCAGGTCGGCGAAGCGGCCCAGCGCGTGCGGCCGGATCACCGTCCGGTCGTAGTCCTGCCGGCTGTCCCAGACGTCGCCGGCGGGGTTGGTGACGTTGAGGTGGTTGGACCAGAAGTCGACCATCACCTCCAGCAGCTGCCGCTCGCTCCAGATGGCCCGGCTGGTGGCGGCGAAGCCCAGCTGGAGCATGGTGTCCCAGCCGTACCGCAGGGTGCCCGCCCGGACCCGGGAGCGGACCTCGCCGATCGACAGCTCGATCAGCGGGAAGCGGGTCAGCAGGGCGTCGCAGGCCGGGTCGGCGATGGCGGCCGGGTCGAGCTGGCGGTCCAGCCAGGCCGCCGTGCCGAGCCGGCGGATCTCGGCGACGGAGGCGGCGGTGGGCCCGTAGGTGGCGCGCCGCAGCAGGTGCAGCTCGGCGTCCGCCGCGAGGTACGACTTGGTGGTCGACGCCGCCGCGGCGGCCGGCGCCGGCCCGGCCGCGGTGAGCGCCACGGCGGCGCCGGCCGCGCCGACGACGCGGCGGCGACTGATGCGGGTCTTCCCCGGGGATGCCGTCACACAACCTTGTTCGGCCGGCCGGCCCGGCCGCCGCGCGAACCCGTTGGATGGCTACCGAGCCGCAACGGGCCGGGTTGCCGGGCGGGGGAGCGGCGGGCGGCCCGCCGGGTCGTCCTGGTCGAGCGCGGTCCACCCGGCCGGGGCCCGGTCCGCGGGCCGGGAGCCCAGCCCGCGGTACCGCCAGCCGGCCGCGGTCCAGGCCGCCGCGTCCAGGCAGTTGCGGCCGTCGATCACCAGCGGGGTGGCGGCGAGCCGGCCGAGCCGGGCCGGGTCGGCGGTGCGGAACTCCGGCCACTCGGTCAGGACGCAGACCAGCTCGGCGTCGCGGACGGCGTCGTCCAGCGACTCCGCGAAGCGCAGACCGGGCTGCGCCAGGGCGGCGTTGGCCATCCCCGCCGGGTCGTAGACGCGCACGCCGGCGCCCGCGCGGGCCAGCGCCGCCGCGATCTGCAGGGCGGGCGCGTCGCGGACGTCGTCGGAATGCGGTTTGAACGTCGCCCCGAGCACCGCGACCCGGGCGCCGGCGAACTGCGGGCCACCCGGCCCCGGCGGGCAGCCGAGCAGTTCGGCGGCGAGCTGGAGCACCTTGCCGCGGCGGCGCTGGTTGATCAGGTCGACCTCGTGCAGGAAGCGCAGGGCCTCGCCGGCCCCGAGTTCCTGGGCGCGGGCCTGGAAGGCGCGGATGTCCTTGGGCAGGCAGCCGCCGCCGAAGCCGACGCCGGCCTGCAGGAAGCGGTTGCCGATCCGGGGGTCGTAGCCGATGGCCCGGGCGAGCTGGGTGACGTCGCCGCCGGCGACCTCGCAGACCTCGGCCATCGCGTTGATGAAGCTGATCTTGGTGGCCAGGAACGCGTTCGCGGCCACCTTGACCAGCTCGGCGGTGGCGAAGTCGGTCACCACCACCGGCACCTCGCGATCCTCGGCGGCGGCCAGCTCCAGGATGCCGCGGTGGGCGGCGTCGACCAGGGCGCCGGCCCACTCCGACCGTACGCCGACCACGATGCGGCTGGGCCGCAGCACGTCCTGGACCGCCCGGCCCTCCTGGAGGAACTCCGGGGACCAGGCCACCTGCACGCCGAGCCCGGGCGCGTGCTTGGCGACGAGCCGCTCCACCCACTCGGCGGTGCCGACCGGGACGGTGGACTTGCCGACGATCAGCGCCGGGCGGGTCAGGTGCGCGGCCAGCCCGGTGACCGCCGACTCGACGTACGACAGGTCGGCGCCGGTGCCGCCGGGCCGCTGCGGCGTGCCCACGCAGACGAAGTGCACGTCGCCGAAGTCGGCCGTCTCGGCGTACGAGGTGGTGAAGCGCAGCCGGCCGGCGGCCAGGTTGCGCCGCAGCAGCTCGGTCAGGCCGGGCTCGTGGAACGGCACCGTGCCGGCCGTCAGCGCGGCGATCCGGGCCACATCGACGTCGAAGCCGAGGACCTCGTACCCCAGTTCGGCGAAGCAGACGGCGTACGTGGCGCCGAGATAGCCGGTGCCGACAAAGGTCAGCCGCGGTCGGGGCATCGTCGTCTCCTTCATCGTGGGTCCTTGCGGTCCAGCCGGAAGATCCGGATCTGCTCGAAGGACCGGTACTCGCTGAGGGTGTAGGCGGTGAGCAGGAACCCCTGGGTGGGGCCGGGCATGCCGTCCATCGGGTCGAGGTTGGCCGCCGTGGTCGAGACCAGCCAGATCCGCCGGGTGTCGCCGACGCACGGGCCCGGGTCGACGCACTCCTGCGCGCCGAAGGTGCCGTTCTGCTGCGAGGTCCGCTCGACCAGCACGTCGCGCAGCAGGCCGAGGCGCCGCACCTCGTAGTCGAAGGCCCGGCGGCCGTTACGCGTCGTGCCGGCGTAGGCGATGCCGTCGTCGGGCGCGGCCACCGCGGCCAGGGCCAGGGCGGCGGAGTGGAAGTCGGGTTCGCCGTAGACCGGGCTGTGCCGGGCCGCCTGCTGTCCGGGCCCGCTTACGGCGAGCACCGCGACCGCCACCAGCAGGCCGCTCAGCGACAGCGGGACCCGCGCGGCGGCCCGGCGGATGTACCGGGTCAGCGAGAAGCCGAGCGCGGCGGCCAGCAACGTCCACGCCGGCACGGTGAAGAGCAGGTAGCGGTGCAGGAAGAGATGCAGCACCGGGAACGTGACGTAGCACCAGAGCGGCGGGAACAGCGCCCAGCTCAGCAACAGGACGACCGGTCCCCGGTGCCGGGCCCAGAGCAGCGCCGTGGCCAGCAGCGCCGCGGCGCCGACGACCAGGGCGACCTGCCAGGAGCCGAAGATCCGGACCGGCAGGCTGGTCAGCGCCTCGCCGTCGGCCCGGATCCAGGAGATGACGCTCGACTGCTCCGAGCCCTTGGCCGCCAGCGGCAGCGCCGCGGTCACCGCGAGGGACGCGCCGGCCAGCCACCGCAGCAACCGCAGGTCGCCGCTGACCCGGAAGGCCCGCCACATGAAGACGGCGTGGGCCAGCAGCACGGTCAGGGTCACGATGTGCATCAGGCCGGCGAGGACCAGGCCGGCGCCGTACAGGATCCAGCGCCGCCAGGTGGGCCGCTCCAGCGCCCGCAGCAGCAGCAGCGTCGCCAGCGTCGCGAAGCCGATCGCGAAGGCGTACGGCCGGGCCTCCTGGCCGTAGCGGGTCGCCGCGGGCAACCCGGCGAAGATCAGTCCGGCCGTCAGGCCGACCCCGGTGTCGAAGAGCCGGCGGCCCAGCATCGCGACGAGCGCCGCCGTGGCGGCCGTGGCCAGCGCCGAGGGCACCCGCAGGCTGGTCTGGGAATCGCCGAAGAGGTCGATCCAGAAATGCAGGAACAGGTAGTACGGCGCCACCACGGCGTCCACATTGGCCAGCAGCTTGGCCAGGTCGCCGAAGCTGAGCGTGGCGGCGTACCAGCTGGCGTACTCGTCGTTCCACATGCTGCGCGCGCCGATGCCGGCGACCGACAGCCCGAGGGCGAGCAGCGCCGGGGGCAGGGCCAGCGCCACCGTGCCCGCCGCCGGCCAGCTCCGGACGGCGGCTTCCGGGACGGTTGCGTCCGGCGGGTGCGCGCCGCCGGCCGGCGCGACGGGCGGGGACAACACGTGCACGTTGGTCATCGGATCCTCATTCGCCGAGTGCCTCGTTCAGGACGCCCGCCAGCTGTCTGGCGTAGGCGGACGTCAGGTGGTTGTCGTCGCGGTAGACGACGGTGCCGCCGATGACGGCGGGGCAGATCAGGGGCGTGCAGAACCACGCGGTGGAGTCGACGACCCGCGCGCCGTGGGCCTGCACGACCGCCCGGACGATGCGCTGCCGGGGCAGCATCAGGGACCGGAACACGTCCAGGTGGCAGCGGTTGACGGCGGCCGGGTACGCGGCCAGGCACCCCGGCACGTCCCGGTGCGCGACCGGCGTGTCGGCGATGACCACCGGCCGGGCGCCGGCCTGCTTGACCCGGCTGACCGTTTTGGCCCAGGCGGCGGCCCAGTCCTGGTCCCGCCCCGCGGTCACCGCGACGTCCAGCGGGCCGGTCTCGCGGTTGCGGGTCGACATGACGACCATGACCGGCCGCAGCTGCCGGATCCGGTCCAGCGCCCGCAGCCGCCACTGGTCGCACGCCACGTACGGCTCGGTGCCGCCGTCCCGGCCGACCGTGCCGAGGGCCGGGCCGCAGTCCGCCTTCGTGAAGACGACGAGCCGCCAGCCGCGCTCGCGGGCGACCACGTCGAGGGCGTCGAACCACTGCTGGGCGTGCGAGTCACCGAACAGGACCACGACCCGGTGGCCGGCCACCGCGCCGTGCTGCTCGCAGCCCCGGCGGATGTTGTCGGAGACGAACCGGCTGGCCGGCGGCGCCAGGCATCCGCCGTCGCGCGGCGTGCTCGTCCGGACCCGGGCGAGGGCGGGCGTCAGGTCGCGGGGCAGCGCGGTCGCGGTGCTGCTCTCCCGGATGATCTCCTGCAGGCGGGCGACGGTGAAGCGGCCGGAGGCCAGCACGTCGGCCGGCGTCCGAACGGTCGCCGCCCCCGGGCCCGGGGCCGCGGGAGCCGGCAGGTTCGCGGCGACCAGGGCCAGCACCGCCGTCACCGCGACCAGCGAGCCGCCGAGGGCGAGGGCCCGCCCCGGTCGGCGGCGCAGGCCCCGGTGCAGGTGGATGCGGTTCTCCACGGCGGCCACCGACATGGCCGCCGGCACCAGCGCGGCGGCGGCCAGGAGCACCCGGGCCGGGGTGGTCGGCGGATGACCCAGGACGTACGGGGCGAGGGCGAGGATCGGCCAGTGCCACAGGTACCAGCTGAACGAGACCCGGCCGAGCTCCTGCAGCGGGGTCAGCCGCAGCAGCCGGCGGGCGCCCCGGGGCGGGCGGGCGCAGCCACCGGCGATCACCAGCCCGGCCCCGGCGGCGGCCGGCAGGACCTGCCCGGTGGCCGCGCCGGCGAGCACCGTGCCCAGGCCCAGCCAGGTCAGGCTCGCGGCGAGCGGGGCCGGCAGGCCGGCGAGCCGTCGCGCCCCCAGGGCGATCAGCGCACCGACCCCGAACTCCCAGGCCCGGGCCGCCGCGCCGGTGGCGGCCCAGGGGTACGCCGCCGGCTGGAGCCAGACCGCGAGCGAGGCCGCGGTCACCACGGTCAGCACGGCGGCGGCGGCCGGCCCGCTCGGCCGCCCGCGCCGCGCCCAGGCCAGCGAGGCGACGGTCAGCAGCACCGGCAGCACCAGGCCGACCTGCACGATGACGGTCAGCGACCAGAAGTGCTGCAGCGGCGAGAGGCTGCCCGGCTCCACCGGCGGCCCGGTCATGGTGGCCGTCGCGGCGGCGAGGGCGTCCCGGGACACCGCCGCACGGTCGGCCGGCGGCATCCAGTGCCAGGCCGCCAGGAGCGTGCCGAGGACCACCACCATCGACGCCGGCACGAGCCGCGTCGCGCGCCGGGCGTAGAACCGGAGCAGCGAGACCCGCCCGTCCCGGCGCAGTTCGAGGAACACGCTGCCGGTGAGCACGAAACCGGAGATCACGAAGAAGACGTCCATCCCGGTCCCGCCGCCGGCCAGGCCGCCGACGCCGGTGGCCGAGCCGACCAGCAGCAGGACGGCCACAGCGCGCAGCCCCTGCACGTCGCGCCGGAAGACGGGCGTCGCCGCCGGCGCCGGCGCCGTCCGGGGCTGGGCCCGTTCGAGCAGGTGGGTGCCGCCGGTCATGACGCGGTGGCCGAGGCGTAGGCGGCCGCCGGACGTGCGCCGGGGAGCACCGGATCGGTGTCCCGGGCGCTCGCCGCGACGGGGTGCCGCTGCGGTGTGGCCCGGCCGCCGAGCAGCAGCGGCCAGACGAAGTACAGCATCGGACCGGCGAACAACACCGTCGCCCAGAGCTGGTCCAGGCCGTACCGGGCGATCCCCAGCCCGATGCCCGACCAGGTGAGCAGCTGGGCGGTGATCAGCCAGACCCGCAGCAGGCGCAGGACGCGCCGCGCGGTGGACGTGCGCTTGGCGGCGCCGGTGGGCACCCAGGCGGCGGTCCGGCCGCGCAGGAAGTCGTACAGGGCCAGGGCGTGGCAGAACCCGATGAGCATCTGCACCCGGACGACGGCCGGCGACCACCGGTAGTTGGTCACCCGTGGCATCAGGGTGGACCACACGAAGATGGTGCCGATCAGCGGCAGGTAGTTGAGCGGCCGGATCTGGTCGGGGAAGAACCACAGCATCAGGAAGCCGGGGAGCTGGCTCGTGAAGGCCGCGACGGCGGTGGTGATGTAGTACAGGAAGCCGGTCCAGAAGCAGAGCTTCTGCTTGACGGTCAGCGCGGAACGGTGGAAGCCCGGGTCGGCCAGCAGGCTCATGCTGCCGGTGCACCACCGGTACTGCTGGTTGGCGAAGCCGTCGAAGTTGTCCGGGCAGACGCCCTTGGCCAGGTTCACCGGCACGTAGCGGGTCCGGAAGCCGGCCTTGGCCATGTTGACGCCGGTGTGCACGTCCTCGCTGTGCCCGATCTGGGCGAAGCCGCCCGACCGGCGCAGCGCGGCGCGCCGGTAGACGGCGTTGGTGCCGACACAGATGGCCGCGTCCACGGCGTCGCGGGCGGGCTGGATCCAGCGGTAGAACATCTCCTGGGTCGCGCCGGCCGACCGCTGCAGCCAATTGAAGTGATCCTGCTGGACGTCGAAGAATTGCGGCGACTGCACGATCCCGACGGTCTCGTCGGCGAAGTAGGGCGCCAGTTCCCGGATCATGTCGGCGCGCGGCGCGAAATCGGCGTCGAAGACATGAATGAGGTCGCCGGTGGAGTTCTCGTATCCGTACCGCAGGTTTCCGGCCTTCTTCAGCTCGCCGCGGTTGGGCCGGGAAAGGTACCGGAAACCGTGGTCGGCGGCGAGCGCGGCGACCGCCTCGCGGGCCGAGTCGTCGAGCACGTGCACGGTGAGCGGGCCGGGCCAGTCCAGCCGCGCGACGTGGCGGTAGGTGTTCTCCAGGATGGCCAGGGACTCGCCGGCCGACGGCAGGAACACGTCCACCGAGGGGTACGCGGCGGGCCGGTACGCCGCGACCAGCGCCTCGTGCTCGGCGCGGGAGCTGCGCCGCTTGCGGGTGCTCGACAGCAGGCTGATGAGCACGGCCACGACCTGCAACGCGATCAGCTCGTAGAGCAGGCTGGTCCACATCGAGTTGGCCGCCAGCCGGGACATGCCGAACATGACGCCCGCGAAGGCCAGCAGGAACACGCAGAAGATCCAGCGACCCTGGGCGCCGTAGTAGAGGTACTTCTCGTCGTCGGCGGGCGGCAGCGGCACGTATTCCGCCACTGTCGGTCTCGAGGCGCCGGCCCGGGGATCCCGCTGTTGCTGAAGCTGTGCGACTGCCACCGAATAAGGCCTTCCGTTGGTGATGACGGAGCCGGCTCGGGGCACAGCCATCACGCGACGGACGACCACGGTTGAGCCGGCGGATGTCAGTCGATCACCCGAAAAGAGCGCACGAATGCATTTTCGCCGACGTTCACCGGCCCGTACGGGTTAGGCCGATCGGGCGAGGGAAAAGCGACGTTCGGCGGCCCGGCGGCCGCTGTGCAGGGAGCTGACCTGCGAGAACTTCACCCACCCGCGGCGTACCGGGAAAGGAGCGGCCAAATGGTGGTGATGTAGATCACAGGGTGAACTGTCGGATGTGTTCTGCATTTGTTTTTCAGGACAGCCGGTCGAGAAACTCGCCGGACCGGCGCAGGGCCAGCTCGGTCGCCGCCGCGTCGTGGGCCGGCAGCGAGCTGTCGGTGAACAGGTGGTGGTCGCCGGGATAGAGGAACAGCTCGGCCACCCCCGGCCCGGCCGCCGCGACCAGTTCCCGGGCGGCGTCGAGGTCGCCCTCCAGGGCGAAGAACGGATCCCGGTCCATGCCGTGGATCTGCACCGGCAGTCCGGCCGGCCACGGGCCGAGCGCCCACTCGCCGGTGATCGGCAGGCAGGACTCGTACAGCAGGGCGCCGCGGGCGCCGGGGCGGGTCTGGGCGTACCGCTGGGCGGTGGCGGCGCCCCAGGACAGGCCCGCGTAGACCAGGGCCTCCGGCAGTGCGGCCACCGCCCGCTCGGCCCGCGCGGCGAGCTGCTCGTCGCCGAGGCTCCCGACGTGCGCCAGGCCCTCCTCGACGGTCGCCGGCCGGACGCCCTCGAACAGGTCGGGCGTGTGCACGGTGTGCCGGCCGCCGCCCAGCCGCTCGGCGAACGCCCGCACCCCGTCGGTCAACCCCTGCACGTGGTGGAACAGCACGACCTCGGCCATCTCTACACTTCCCCTCGTCGGACGACACCGCTCGAATGATCCAGAATATTAGAACGGTCGAACTTTGTCGGTCAATGAGCAGATCCCGGACTACGACCTCGACGACCTGATCGTGGTCACCGCGCCCGCGCAGCTGCGGGCGATCGCCGACCCGTTGCGCGGCACCCTGCTGGAACTGGTGCTGGAACGGGCCGCGACGGTCTCCGAGCTGGCCCGGGCGGTCGGCCGCCCCAAGGGCACGGTCGCCTACCACGTGAACCTGCTGGTCGACGCCGGCCTGTTCCGCGTCGTGCGCACCCGGCGGGTCCGCGCGATCGAGGAGCGCTACTACGGCCGGGTCGCGCGGACCATCTCCATCGGCGCCCTGCACCGCCCCGAGGACCGGCAGGTCGCCGCCGCCGTCAACGGCATCGCCGAGGCAGCCGCCGAGTCCGCGGCGGCCCACGCGGCGGACGAGCTGCGCTGCCTGCTGGTGCACGCCCGCATCCCGATCGAGGACGTGCGCGCCTTCTGGGCCGAGGTGCAGGAGGTCGCCCGCCGCTTCGCCCAGATCCCGCGCTCCGGCGACCAGGCGTACGGCTTTGTCGCCGGCCTCTATCCCACCGACGCCCCGACGCTGCCCGACGCGGCGCCCGGCGAGCCGGGCGGCCGCTGAGCGCCGGCGTTCCCCACGGAGATCACCGGCTATCATCCTTCTCGCTTGCCGCGCCGCGGTCCCGTGCCGCGTGCGCCGGGCCCGGCCGGCCGCACACCACAGGTCCGGACCCGGGAAGGCGGCAACGCACGGTGGCTCAGCTGCACTACCGGCACGCGGCGATGAACAGCGGCAAGAGCACCATGGTGTTGCAGTACCGGCACACCTACGCCGCCTGCGGGCGCCGGGGCCTGCTGATGACCCGCCTCGACCGGGCCGGCACCGGCATCGTCTCCTCCCGGATCGGTCTCGCGGCCGACGCGCTGGAGATCGGCGCGACGACCGACCTGACCGAGCTGGTGCTGTCCCGGCCCGGGCCGCGGGTGGACCACGTCATCGTGGACGAGGCCCAGTTCCTGGCGCCCGAGCAGGTCGACCAGCTCGCCGCCCTGGTGGACGACCACGACATCGACGTCTTCACGTTCGGGCTGCTGTCGGACTTCCGCGGCCTGCAGTTCCCCGGCTCGGCCCGCCTGGTCGTGCTGGCCGACATCGTCGAGGCGCTCCAGGTGTACCCGATGTGCTGGTGCGGGCAGCCGGCCCGGATGAACGCCCGGGTGGTCAGCGGGCTGATGGTCCGGGACGGCGACACCGTCGTGCTGGGCGACACCGGGGCCGACGTCGGCTACGTGGTGCTGTGCCGGCGTCACCACCGGGCCGGTCAGCCGTACGCCTCCCGGCCGGAGCCGGTCACGCCAGCAGCGACTGCCGCATCTCTCTGCCGGGGTTGAAGCCACCGACGACCCGGTGCCCGCCGGGCTCGCGCACGTCGACGGTGTGGTTGCGCCGCATCAGCTCCCGGACCGGCGGTGGCAACGGGGGCGGCTCCGGCATGGCCGCGCGCAGCTCACGGGCCGTCGCGATGAGCCGCCCGGCCAGCGCCGCCGCGTCGGCGTCGACCGGGACCCGGCCGTACTCCCACCCGGCCACGGTGAGATCGAGGATCTCGAACAGGTGGGCCAGCGGCGGCTGCGGATCGGCCACCCGGACGTACCGGCGGGCCTGGTCGCCGAGGACCGTGGCCGCCGCGGCCACCTGGACGTACGGGTGCAGGCGGCCGGGCAGCGCGAACAGCGGCCACCGCAACTCCGGCCCGGCCGCCTGCCACAGCGGCCGGTAGTTGCGGCGGTCGACGGCGACCCCGTGGCCGGTACGCCGGTACAGCTCGCCGGCCTGCGCCAGCAGCTCCGCGTGCGCCTCGTCGGCGAACTCCCGCAGCACCGTGGCGGCCACCGCGAGACCGTCGTCGCCGTCGAGCGCCGGCACGACCGCGGCGGCCTGCTCCGGGAACGGGACGCGGACGTGCGCGCCGTACCGCCGCCGGATGTCCTCGAGCAGGGCCTGCTGCCGGGCCGGGTCGGGGTCGGCGCGCCGCCGGCCGGGACCGAGCGGGAACCACCGCATGTCGCCTCGTCTCCGCCGCCGTTGTGCCGGACGCGGCCATGCTAATCGAGGCGATCAGAGGCAGGAGGCGCAGACGCCCGGCGGATAGTCGGGGTCCGGCAGCGGAACGTTGCTGACCAGCGGCTTGCGGACGCGTGCTTCGTCGGTGCGGATCGGCGCCAGCCGGTACCGGTCCGGCTGGTCCCGCACGATCCGCCAGCACCGGTCGTGCACGCCGTACAGCCGGCCGCCGCGCTGCCGGATGCCGGAGGTCAGGCAGAGCGCGCCGGTGTTCTCGTTCACCTGCGCGCCCTTGGCCAGCGGGACCTGGGCGAGGTCCCAGGCGGGCATGACGATGCCCCGGTCGCTCCAGTAGCGGACCGCGTGGATGGTCGGCTCCGTCCCGTTCGGATCGCACGAGTCGACCGCGCCGGCCATCCAGATGTCGAAGCCGTTGACGTTGTCGTCGGACGGCCCGGCGAACGAGTCCGTGATGGACACGGTGTGACAGGTGGGCTCCTCCGGCAGCAGCGGGATGGTGGGCCCGCTGATCGGGGTGTCCCACGTGGTGCCGGGCGGCCCGGGCGGCCCGGTGGTCCAGGTCGACGCCAGACAGTCGACGGCACACACCGGGCCGGTGGGCGTGGCGTCCTCCGGCGGGTACTCGCTCAGGTCCGCCGTCACCAGCGGATCGGTCAGCGGCACGGCCGCGAACCGGGTCACCAGGTGGTCGGCGCCCGAGCGGACCGGCCGCACGCACGCCGCGTTCACGGCGACCCGCCCGGCTCCGTGCGGGGCCTGCCCGGTGCTGACGCACAGCGCCGCGACGTCGGGCGCTATCCGGCCGGTACGCGAGAAAGCCGTGCCCCCCGGACCCGCGGCCCGCCAGGGCGTGCTCATCAGGCCGGTCGGGACCCCGCCGCGGACGTGGTACTGGGTGATCGCGAGAGTGGCGTCGCCGCCGCTGCCGCACGGCGTGGACCGGCCCTTGACGGTGGCGTCGAACCACGGTTCCCAGAACTGGGAGTCGGGGCGGTACACCCCGCGCAGCCCGTCGATCGTGACGGTCACGCAGGCCGGCGCCGCGGCGACCGGCGCCGCGACGGGTGCGGCCGTGGCGGGGGCCGCCGGTGCGGCAGCCGCCAGCAGCACGACGGCCGCGGCGGTGAGAAGACGTTCGATCATGAGGTCCGATCCTGGTCGTGGAGGAGGGCGAGAGCGGGCGGGCGGGCCGCCCCCAGGGCGCCGAGGGCGAGGCCGAGCTGGAACCGGTTGTCCACGCCCAGCCGGTCCATGAGCCGGCGCAGGGTGTTGGTGACCGAGCGGGCGCTGATCCGCAGATGCGCGGCGGCCGTCACGTCGGTGTGGCCGAGCGCCAGCAGGTCGACGAGGGTGCGCTCCCGGGCCGAGAGCACGATCGGGTTCACCGCGCCGACCTGCGGGTCGGTGGCGGCGTCCCAGTGCCGTTCGAAGAGCTCGGTGAGCGCGCGCACCAGGCCGGGGTGGCCGATCTCGACGTAGCCGCGCTCCAGGCGTTCCGGGTCCGCCGGCAGCAGGGCCACCGCCCGGTCCAGGACGATCAACTTGAGCGGCACCCGCAGCGACTCGCGGACCTGGTACGCCGGGTGGTGCGCCTCCTGGGGATCCAGGGCGTCCCGGTCGGCCGGCGGCACCCCGAGCACCCGCATCCGCGTGCCCTGCGCGATGAGCCGCCGGTCGAGCTCCGCGCCGGTGCGGGCCGACTCGGCGTCGAACTCCTGCTCCGGGTTGATGGTGAGGGTCTCCCGGCGGCCGGGCAGCAGCTCGGCGTAGCGGGCCCGGGTGAGTTGGCGGGTGGGCAGATACCGCACCCGGGCGCCCAGCGAGCCGCCCAGCCCCGGCTCGGACAGCGGCAGGTCCAGCGCGCCGAGCCGGGCGCGCAGGTCGCGGACGACGCGCCGGTGCGACTCGGCCAGCGCCTGCCCGTCGGCCAGGGACAGCCGCCGCGTGCGCAGGGCGGCGACCACCACCCCCGGCGGCGCGGCGGCCCAGGTGCGGCTCGGCGCGGCGGCCCGCCGGTCACCGGAGACGGTGACCGCGCCGCAGGCCCGCAGCTCGGCGAGCGCGTCGTCGATGCGGCGGACCGGCATCGCCAGCTCCAGCCCGAGGCGGCGCCGGTTCTCCGGCCCGAACGTCACCAGCGTGCGGTAGACCAGGTCGGCGTCGGCCGACGCGCCCCAGCGCACGAGCGAGGGCAGGGCCGCTCCGATGGTGAGCGCCGCGGGCGCGGTGACGCTCATGGCCGGCTCTCCGGCGACGCGGTGGTGCCCTCCCGGCCCGGGACGGGCCGGCCGGCCGCGGCGCCGGGCGCGTGCGCCTTGCGCAGGAACCCGAGCGCCAGGCCGAGCTGGAAGCGGTTGTCCACGCCGAGCCGGTCCATGAGGCTGCGCAGGATGTTCGTCACGGAGCGGGGGCTGATGCCCAGCTGCTCGGCCGCGGCCACGTCGGTGTGGCCCTGCGAGAGCAGCGCGATCAGCTCCCGCTCGCGCTCGGACAAAGTGATCTTTCGCAACCCGGTCCCCATCGACGGCGTCCTCGCCGGAGCGCGCCGACCCACCCGTCGCCGCCCCCGTCGCCGCACTCAACCACACCACCCGGGCCGGGACCAGACCTGCCGGGTTTGTCGGCCGGGGCGGTGCGGGATCCCGCACGTCCGCCGGTGCGGTATCCAGCAAATGCGGCCGCGCCGGCCCCGATCCGTTGACCGTCCACATTCGGGCGTCGCACCCTGACCCGGGGCGGGAGCAGCCCGCGCCGGCACCCCGGTCCGGGCGGGCCCGGCCCGCGCCGGCACGGCGGCCCGGCCGGGTCCGACATCACGACGGGGGATGTCGGCACCGGACCATCCCGGGCCGCCGGCCCGGGTGCGCGGTCAGCCGGCGGCGCGCGGGATCCGGACCGTGACGATCGTCCCCGTGGGCTGGCCCGGGGCGAGGGTGATGGTGCCGTGGTGCCGTTCCACGACCGCCCGGCTCAGGGTGAGGCCCAGGCCGCTGCCGGGAATGCCGGCGTGGTGGGCGTTGCGCCCCCGGTACAGGCCGCGGAACAACTGGGCCCGCTCGTCGGCCGGGACACCGGAGCCGGTGTCGGCGATGGTGAGCAGCGCGGTGGCGCCGTCGGTGGTCAGCGTGACGCCGACCGTGGCGTCGTCCGGGCTGAACTTCACGGCGTTGCTCAGCAGGCTGTCGACGACCTGGCGCAGGCGGGCCGGGTCGCCGGGGACGGTCAGCCGGTCGGGCCGGCTGACGGCGACGGTGATCCGGTGGTCCTGCGCCGTACCGGCCGTGGCCGCCACCGCCGCGGCGACCACGGCGGACAGGTCGACGGCTTCGGTGGCCAGGCGGGCGTGGCCGGACTCCAGGGCGGCCAGGTCGAGCAGCTTCTCGATCAGGGAGTGCAGCCGGCCGTTGTTGCGGGCGATGACCTCGAGCAGGTTGCGGACCTCGCCGATGGTGGTGTCGTCGCTCGACTCGGCGATCAGGTCGGTGTAGGCGCTGATCGAGGTCAGCGGGGTCCGCAGCTCGTGACCGACCAGGGCGATGTACTCGTCGGTGGTGGCGGCCAGGTGCACGGCCAGTTCCTCGGCGCGCCGCCGGTCGAGGTAGGCCCCGATGGTGCCGGCGATGCCGTTGAGCAGGACGACCAGGGCCGGCTCGGGCTCCTGGGCGCTGCCGGAGAAGACGGTCAGGACGCCGGTGATCCGCTCGCCGCTGTGTACCGGCACCGCGCCGGCGGCCCGGCAGGTCGTGGCGGCGATGACCTCCGGCAGCAGCGGGGAGCCGGGGGCGTGCACGTCGGGCACCCACACCAGGTCGCCGCGCTGCCAGCACGTCCCGCCGAGCCCCACCCCGCGGGCCATGCTGTCCGGCAGGGGCAGCGGCGGCACGGACTCGGCCTCGAACGATGCGGCCGGGCGCAACACCTCGTCGGCCTCGTCGACCAGCCACAGGCGCACGTACGGCCAGCCCAGCGTCGTGCCGACCGCCCGCAGGATCTCGTCGCCCAGCGTGGCGGCGTCCGGGCTGCGCGCCAGTACCTTCAGCACCTCGGTCGAGCACTCCTGGAAGCGCCGCGCGCGGTGTTCGGCGGTGATGTCCTGCACGGCGGCGACCGCGCCGGTGACCACGCCCGCGGCGTCGCGGATCGGCCGGGCGTTGACCGAGAGCCAGTGGTCGTGACCGTGGTCGTCGTCCATGAGCAGGCCGGCCCGGCGGACGTCCTCGCCGGCCAGGGCGCGCAGCAGCGGGATGTCGGCCGGGGCCAGGGGAGTGCCGTCGTGGTGACGCATGGTGGCCCGCTGTGTCCACTGTGCTGCCGGCACCGGGTCGCCGGGGGCGTCCGGGACGCCGAACAGCCGCCGCAGGGCGGGATTGAGGACCATGAGCCGCCCGTCGGTGTCGCAGGCCACCACCCCGGCGTCGAGGCCGTCCAGCAGCGCGCCGACGAAGGCCGCGCAGCTCTCGACGTCCCCGGTCATGCCGTGGGGCCGGGAGGGCTCCGCCGGGCCGGCGGCGGCGTGCACCGGGCCCTCGCCCAGGTGCCGGCGCAGCGCCGCGATCAGCTCGTGCACGCCGAACGGCTTCGTCATCACCGTGGTGGCGCCGACGGCGGCGAGCCGCGGGTCGCTGGGCGGCAGGTAGCCGGTGAGGACCATGATCGGGATGTCGGCGAGCTCGGGGTCGGCGCGTACCGCCCGGCAGAACTGCACGCCGTCCAGGTGCGGCATGTCCACGTCGGTCACGATGAGGTCCGGCCGGTGGGCCGCGACCGCGGCCAGCGCGGCCCGGCCGTCACCGACGATGGTGACGTCGTGGCCGAGCCGGCGCAGCACCTCGGCGACGATCCGCTGATGATCGACGTCGTCTTCCGCCAGCAGCACCGAGGCCATGCCCCATGGTATTCGGGCAAAAGGGTAGCTAGCTCCCTTTTCGCGGACTACGCCTCCAGGGCGTCCCGGCGGCGGGCCGGCGGGCGCGGCGACGGCGGCGCCGCCCGCACCTCGAGCGGCGGGATCGACCGGGTCACCGGCGCGCCGGCCACGGTGACCGCCTCGCCGTGGTGGGTGATCTCCACCGGCGGCCCGCTCACCTCGTACGTCGCCTCGGCCGGGGTGACCGTGACCCGCAGGCTGCTCTCCCGCCAGCGCAGCCGGAAGCACAGCCGGGGCAGGTGCTCCGGGAGCCGGGGAGCGAAGCTCAGCCGCCCGCCGTTGTCGCGCAGCCCGCCGAAGCCCATCACCAGCGCGATCCACGAGCCCGCGCAGGCCGCGATGTGCAGCCCGTCGCCGCTGGACTCGCCGCCGGCCCGCAGATCGAGCAGCGCCGCCTCGGCCAGGTAGTCGTGGGCCAGCTCCAGATGCCCGGTCTCGGCGGCCAGCACCGCCTGCGCGGGCGCCGACAGCGAGGAGTCGCGGACCGTCCGGGCCTCGTAGTAGGCGAAGTTGCGGGCCTTCTCGGCGGCGGTGAACGCGTCCGACCGCAGCGCCATGGCGAGCACCAGGTCGGCCTGCTTGCTGACCTGCTTGCGGTACAGGTCCAGGTACGGGAAGCGCATCATCAGCGGGTAGTCGTCGTCCTTGGTCTCGGCGAAGTCCCACTCCTGCAGCCGGGTGAAGCCGGCCGCCTGCTCGTGCACCTCCCGGGCCGGCGACCAGGGCAGGTGCAGCTCGTCGGCCACCTCCCGCCAGGCGGCGAGCTCGCCGGCGCCGACGTCCAGGTCGTGCGCCCGGTCCGGGAACCGCTCGCAGGCCGCCGCCGCGCCGCGCAGGTTGTGCCGGGCCATCAGGTTGGTGAAGGCGTTGTCGTCCATCAGCGCGGTGTACTCGTCCGGGCCGGTGACGCCGGAGATGTGCCACCGGCCGTCGTCCGCCCGGTGGGCCACCTTGCACCACAGCCGGGCCGTCTCGACCAGGATCTCCAGCCCGGCCTCGCGCAGGAAGCCGTCGTCGCCCGACGCCGCGGCGTACCGCAGCACGGCGTCGGCAATGTCCGCGTTGACGTGCAGGGCCGCCGTGCCGGCCGGCCAGTAGCCGGAGCACTCCGACCCGCTGATCGTCCGCCACGGGTACGCCGCACCGGCCAGCCGCAGCTCCCGGGCCCGCTCCCGGGCGGCCGGCAGGGTGGCGTGCCGCCAGCGCAGCGCCAGCCCGGCACAGGCCGGGTGGGTGTACGTCAGCACCGGCAGCACGAACGTCTCGGTGTCCCACAGCGTGTGCCCGTCGTACCCGTTGCCGGTCAGGCCCTTGGCCGCGATCGGGTGCGGCCCGGCCTGCGCGCCCGCCTGCAGCACGTGGAACAGCCCGAACCGGACCGCCTGCTGCACCTCGGGGTCGCCGTCGAGCTCGACGTCGGCCGCCGCCCAGAAGTCGTCCAGGTACGCCCGCTGCTCGGCGGCCAGCGCGTCGAAGCCCAGCGCCACCGCCGCGTCGCGGTCCTGCCGGGCCCGCCGGGCCGACGCCTGCTCGCCCCACGCGTACGCGAGGAACTTGTCCACCCGCAGCGCGCCCTCGCCGGTGATGGTGCAGCGGATCCGGTCCGGTCCGCTGGTGACGGCTTGCGTGCCGGCGGTGCGGTGGGCGACGGCCGCGGCGACGGCCAGGCCGCTGCGCCGGGTGCGGTGCTCCAGCACGTCGTCGCTGTGCCCGACCGGGCGCAGCGGGCGGTGCAGGGTCGTCGCGGCCCGCGGGTCGTCGCGCTGCGCGGCCTGCTCCTCGTTGGCCAGCAGGTCCGAGTCGAGGCGTAGCCGGACGCCCGGGTCGCGGACGGTGACCTCGTAGCGGATCGCGGCCACCGACGGGTGCGGGAACGACACGAGGCGGGTGCTGACGATCCGGACGGCCGCGCCGGCGGGCGAGACCCACTCCACCTCCCGGCGCAGGGTGCCGGCCCGCAGGTCCAGCACGCGTTCGTGGGCGACCAGCGCGCCGGTCCGCACGTCGAACGGCTCGCCGTTCACCGACAGCGCGATGAGCTTGCCGTTCGGGGCGTCGACGATGGTCTCGGACTGCTCGGGGTAGCCGTACCCGGCCTCCGCGTAGCGCAGGTCGCGCACCTCGAAGAGGGAGTTCAGGTAGGTGCCCGGCATGCCCTGGGGGTCGTTCTCGTCCAGGTTGCCGCGCAGGCCGATGTGCCCGTTGGCCAGCGCGAACAGCGACTCGGCCTGGCGCAGCGCGGCCGTTTCGAGCGCCTCGGCGGACAGGCCGGTCTGGCGGACGCACCAGGGCTCCGCGGCGGCGAGGTCAGCCACGGGCGGCCGGGCCGGTGAGGTCGGGGCGCCCGCCGGCGTGGGAAACGGTGGCGCCCGAGGCGGCCGTCGCCCGCCGGGCGGCCTCCGGGTACGGATCACCGCGCAGCAGCGACGCGGTCGGCGCGGCCACGAACGCGTCCCCGCCGCCGGTGGTGTCGACCACCTTCGCGCCGGTCAGCGGCAGGTGCAGGTGCCCGCCGGCCCAGCCGAACAGGTTGCCGTCGCCGGCGGAGGAGCCGGGCTCCGGGAGCTCGTCCACGGACAGCGCGAGGTCCGGGGTGAGCTGGCCGACCACGGCCGCGGTGGGTGTCGTCACGGCCGGTGTCATACCCGCCGGGCGGCACGATCCACTCGGTGGCGGCTGAGAGGCAGCTGACAGTTCGGCCGGTGGCGGCCGCCCGGGACCGGTCGTCCCGGGCGGCGCGCCCGGGACCGTCAGTCCTCGACGCGGAACCCGATCTTCATCCGGACCTGGAAGTAGGCGATGTCGCCGTCGACCACCTGACCCCGGATCTCCTGCGTCTCGAACCAGTCGATGTTGCGGACGGTCTGCGCGGCCTTGCGGATGGCGGTACGGATGGCGTCGTCGACGCTCGTCGGGCTGCTCCCGACGACCTCGCTGAGCCGATACACATGGTTGGACATCACAGCCTCCTCGGGCTTGAACCGGTGGCCTCCACCCTGCCGTACCGGAGCGGCGCCGCGACCGGCTCGTCGTGATCGGATGCCCGGCGTGGCGGACCGGCGGCCGCGGCCGGGGTCCGCGGGATCAGCGGTCGCGACGGCGGTCAGGGCCAGCACGGCCACCAGGAACGCGGTTGCGACGCCCCGGGGGCTGGGCAGCGGCAGGGCCAGCTGGCGTACGCCGCCGTCCAGGTCCTGCCGGCACGAGGAGTAGGTGGAGGTCGCGCGCCAGGCGGAGGCGCCGGCCACGTCGCTCACCGCCAGCGGGCCGGTGTCGCGGTTGCACGGCACGGTGGCGATCTCGTCCGGCGCGGCGCCGGCCCGGTACGGGGTGACCGCGGCGGCCCGATCGAGCGACCGGCTCAGACCCGGCGCAGCACCGAGACCACCTTGCCCAGCACCACCGCCCGGTCGCCGTCGATGTCGGCGTACGCCGGGTTGCGCGGCTCGAGCACGACGTGGCCGGCGCGGCGGCGGAAGACCTTGACCGTCGCCTCGTCGTCGATCAGCGCGCACACGATGTCGCCGTTCCACGCCTCGGGCTGCCGGCGGATCACCACGACGTCGCCGTCGCAGATGGCCGCGCCGGTCATCGAGTCGCCCCGGACCCGCAGGCCGAACAGCTCGCCCCGGCCGACCAGCTCGCGCGGCAGGGTCAGCGTCTCGTCGAGCGTCTCCTCGGCCAGGATCGGGCTGCCGGCGGCGACCGCGCCGAGCAGGGGCACGCCCACAGTGGCCGGGTCGCCCTCGGCGCGGGACGCGGGCTCCAGGAACATCCGGACGTCGACCGGCCGGGTCGTGGCGCCGCCGCGGCGCAGGAAGTCGCGCTCCTCCAGGACGCGCAGGTGCCGGCTGACCGAGGAGGTCGAGGCCAGCCCGACCGCGTCGGCGATCTCGCGGGTGGACGGCGAGTAGCCGTACCGCACCGCCCAGTCCCGGATGACCGCCAGGATCGCCCGTTGCCGGGAGGTCAGGGTGGACGTGTCGAGGTGTTCGGTGGCCGGCATTCGTCGATCTTGGCCCATCGGCGGCCCGGGGGCGGCGCGGCACGCCCACACCGCCCCGGGCGCGGCGGGCTCAGCAGACCCGGACCGCCGCCTCGGCCGGCGCCGCCAGCAGGTGGTCGATCTCCTCGTCCAGCCGCACCAGGGTCAGCGAGGCGCCGGCCATGTCGAGCGACGTGCAGTACTCGCCGACGTAGCTGCGCCCCACCGTGATGCCGCGGTCGGCCAGTTGCCGGTGCGCGTGCCGGTACAGGATGTAGAGCTCGCTGATCGGCGTGCCGCCCAGCCCGTTGATCATCAACGCCACCCGGTCGCCCGACCGGTACGGCAGATCGCCGGTCACCGCCTCCAGCAGGTCGTCGACGATCGCGTCGGCCGCCTTGATCCGCCGCCGCTCGCGGCCCGGCTCGCCGTGGATGCCGACCCCGAACTCGATCTCGTCGCCGCCCAGCTCGAACAGCGGCGACCCCTTGGCCGGGGGCGTGCAGGCGGTCAGCGCCACCCCCATCGTGCGCGTGACGTCGTTGACCTTGCGGCCGATCCGCAGCACCTCGTCCAGGTCGGCGCCCTGCTCGGCGGCGGCGCCCACGGCCTTGATGACGAAGAAGTTGCCGGCCACGCCGCGGCGTCCCACGGTGTACGTGGAGTCCTGCACGGCCACGTCGTCGTTGACGGTCAGGATCTCCGCGCGGATCCCGTCGGCCTCGGCCATCTCCTTGCCCATGTCGAAGGCCATCCGGTCGCCGGTGTAGTTGTTGACCAGCAGCAGCACGCCCTTGGGGGAGGCGAGCAGCTTCGCGGTCTCGTACACGTAGTCCATCGGCGGGGCGGCGAACACGTCGCCCGGGCAGGCCGCGTCGAGCAGGCCGCGGCCGACCACCATGACGTGCGCCGGCTCGTGGCCGGAGCCGGAGCCCTGCACGATGGACACCTTGTCCGCGCGGGGCGCGTCGGCCCGCATGATGAGGTTGTACGCGGGGACGTACCGCAGGCTGTCCGGGTTGGCCAGCGCGACCCCCTCCAGCATCTCGGCCACGTAGTTCTTGGGGTCGTTGACGAACTTCTTCACGCCGTCCCTCCTCGCTTCTGCCAGCTCTCACTGATCCGCTCGGCGATGACCGCCACCGCGACCGCGCCCGCGTCGACCGAGCCCCGGCTGCGCTCGCCGGTGTACGAGGCGCGCCCGCGCCTGGCGACCATCCCGGCGGTGGCCTCGGCTGCGTCCCGGGCGGCGCCGGCGGCGGCCGGCAGCGCCTCCATTGCTCCGGCGCCGCGGGCGAACTCCTGCTCCAGCCGGTCGGTCAGCGGGACCAGCGCGTCCAGCAGCGTCTTGTCGCCGACGTCCGACTGGCCGCGGGCCTTGATCCCCTCGGCGGCCGCGCGCAGCATCGCCACCACCTGCTCGCCGGTCAGGTCCTCGGTGGAGCCGGCGGCGGCGCCCGCGCGCAGGAAGGCGGTGCCCCAGAGCGGTCCGGAGGTGCCGCCGACCCGCGACGCGAGGACCATCCCGCTGCGCTTGAGGAACGTGCCGGCGTCGCTGCGGTCGAGGCTGTCCCAGCCCTCCAGCAGCTTCTCGAAGCCACGGGCCAGCGAGTAGCCGAAGTCGCCGTCGCCGACCACGGCGTCGAGGTCGCCGAAGTACTTCTCGTTCTCCACGGCCGTCTCGGCGATCGTCCGGACCACCAGCTCGGCCCCGGCCAGCGCGTTGCCACTCATCGGCGTTCCTCCAGGCAGGCGCGCAGGTCGTCGAGGGTCAGGTGGTCGCCCGGGCGCGCCCTGCTCCGGTTGGCCAGCACCTGGATCGGCGGGCGGCCCGGGTCGCCCAGTTCGGACACGACCAGCGCGGCCTCGCGGAAGTCCTCGTCGCGGGTGTAGCCGTTGACCGTGACCAGGCAGGCCAGTCCGGCGCCGCGCGCGGCCAGCAGCCCGTTGCGGGAGTCCTCGATCACCAGCGTGTCCGCGGGATCCAGGCCGAGCCGGTCGGCGGTGAGCTGGTAGATCGCCGGATCGGGCTTCTTGGCCGGCACGACGTCGCCGGCGAACACCGGGATCCTCGCGGCCGTGCCCGGACCGACCGCGGTCGCCAGCACCGCGCGCACCGACTCCTCCGCCGACGTGGATGCCACCGCGACGGCCCAGCCCGCCGCCAGCGCCGCGTGGATGATCCGGTGGACGCCGGGCCGGGGCGGGATGCGGCCCTCGGCCACCAGCGCCCGGAACCGTTCGGTCTTGGCCCGGTGCCAGGTGCGCAGCAGGTCGGTCCGGTCGGCGTCGCCCACGGCCGCGGCGAAGGCGGGCTCGGCGAACAGCGACGCCATCCGCTCCTTGCCGCCGCCGATGCGCAGCTTGGCCGCGTACTCCTGCTCGCTCCACCGGGCGGGCAGGCCGAACTGCGCGAAGGTGGCGTTGAACGCGGGCAGGTGGCCGTACCGCTCGGTGTCGGCGAGCACGCCGTCGCAGTCGAACACCAGCGCGGTCACCACGCGCGGCCCGACCCGCCGAACAACCGGATGTGGCGGCGGGCCATGTCCACGACCGCGGCCCGCTGGTGCCGGAACAGCGCCGGCGGATCCCACTGGTCGCGCTCGGCCGCCCCGCGCAGGAACTCCAGGCTGGACTTCAGGTACGTCTCCTTGAGCGCCGTCGAGATGTTGACCTTCGCGCAGCCGCGGCCGATCAGGTCGGTGAACTGCTCGTCGGACAGCCCGGTGCCGCCGTGCAGGGCCATCGGGACGCCGGTGGCCGCGACCAGGTCGCTGACCCGCTGGGCGTCGAGCACCGGCGCCCGCTTGTACTGCCCGTGCGCGTTGCCGATGGCCGGGGCGAAGCAGTCCACCCCGGTGCGCTTGATGAAGTCGACCGCGACCTCCAGGCTCTGCACCGCCGACGGGTCGTCGGAGCCGAGGTCGTCCTCGACGCCCTGGATGCCCTCGATCTCGCCCTCGACGTGCGCGCCGGCCCGGCGGGCCTCGGCCACCACCGCGGTGGTCTGCCGCAGGTTCTCGGCCACGTCCAGCTCGTGGGCGTCGAACAGCACCGAGTTCCAGCCGCCCCGCAAGCAGTCGGAGATGACCGACCGGTCCGGACAGTGGTCCAGGTGCAGCGCCACCGGCACGGGCACGTCGCGGACCAGGGCGGCGACGATGTCGTGGAGCCGGCGCCGGCCGTACATGCGGACCGTCTTCACCGACGTCTGCAGGATGACCGGGGCCCGTTCCGCCTCCGCGGCGGCGAGCACCGCCTCGATGGTCAGGTCGTTGACGATGTTGAAGGCGGCCACCCCGTACCGCTCGGCGAGCGCGCGGTCGAGGATGTCCTTCAGGGCGGTGACGCTCACAGCGCCAGTCAAGACCCCCGGGGGCGGGTGGCGGTATGGGGGAGATTCCCCATCCAGCCGTGGTCCAGGGCGGTGACCACGGCCGCCGTCCGGTTGGAGGTCCCGGTCTTGCGCATGATCGCGGCGACGTGCTTCTCCACGGTCTTCGCGGACAGCCCCAGCCCGCTCGCCATCTCGCGGTAGGTCAGCCCCCGCCGGAGCAGCCCGAGCACCTCGGCCTCGCGCGGGGTGAACGGCGCCGGCCCGGACGGGCCCGGCCGGTACGGCCCGCCGGCGCCCCCGAACAGCGGGTCGCCCCGTCCCGATTCGACAATCGCCGCCGCCGCGGTCTGGGTCAGCGCCTCCAGCTGGTCGACGCCCCGCGTCGAGAGGGTGCCGGCCGTGGGCCCGAAGGCGACACTGACCGCGATCACCTCGCCGCGCCACCAGATCGGCACGGCCGCCGCCGGGCCCCGCCGGGCGGGGTGGGCCACGGCCAGGTGCCCCGCCCGCAGCAGGCCGTAGTCCGGGATCACCACCGGGCACCGGCGGCCGAACGCGCGGCCGGTCGCGCCCTCGTCCAGCGGGAACGAGCGGCCGAGCTGGCAGGAGGCGCCGTACTCGGCGGCCTTGACGTAGCGCCCGCGGTCGGCGTCGATCAGCGACACGCTGCCGGCCACCGAGCCGGTCAGTCGGCCGGTGTGGTGCAACAGCCGCCGCAGCACCCGGGCCAGCCGGAGATCGCCGTAGACGTCGGCGACCGCCTCGTCGAGGCGGAAGGCATCCCCGGCTGAGCCGGCCGCGGCGCGGCCGCCCGCGTGCGGCGACATACCCCGAACCTAGGGTCCGCCGAACGGGGAAGCAACGGCCGGTCCACGCGTACGGTGAGCAGATGGAGATCGCTGTGCGCCGCCGGGCCGCCGACGCCCTGCGGGAGCTCCTGCCCGAGCTGACCGCCGACGCGACCCGTCGCCTCGGGCCCGGCGACGCGGTGGCGTTCCTGGCCCGGTTGGAGACCTCGCTGCTGGACATCTTCGAGCCGCTGGACACGGTCTACGGCGAGCCGTTGCTGGCCGGGATGGTCGAGGTCGCCCTGGCCGCGGCGGCCGCGCGCCCGGCCGCCCTGCGCGAGCTGGACCGCCGCCGCGAGGTGGACCGCGGCTGGTACCAGCGGGCCCGGATGATCGGCTACGTCTGCTACGCCGACCGGTTCGCCGGCACGCTCGCCGGCCTGCCCGGCAAGCTGGACTACCTGGACGAGCTCGGGGTGACCTACCTGCATCTCATGCCGCTGCTCAAGCCGCGGCCGGGCGAGAACGACGGCGGGTACGCGGTGATGGACTACCGCGAGGTCGACCCGCGGCTGGGCAGCATGGCGGAGCTGGCTGCGGTGGCCACGGCGCTGCGGGAACGGGGCATGAGCCTCTGCGTCGACCTGGTGCTCAACCACACCGCCCGGGAGCACCCGTGGGCCCGCGGCTGGGTGGCCGGCGACCCGGCGTACGAGAACTTCTACCTCTCGTTCCCCGACCGGGAGCTGCCCGACGCCTACGAGCGGACCATCGTCCCGGTCTTCCCGGACCGCGCGCCCGGGTCCTTCACCTGGGACGACGAGCGCGGCGCGTGGGTCTGGACCACCTTCTGGAACTACCAGTGGGACCTGGACTACCGCAATCCGGCGGTGTTCCGGGCCATGCTGGAGACCATCCTGTGGCTGGCCAACCAGGGCATCGACATCTTCCGGCTGGACGCGGTCCCGTTCATCTGGAAGCGGCTCGGCACCACCTGCATGAACCAGCCCGAGGTGCACCTGATCGTGCAGGCCCTGCACGCGCTGACCCGGCTGGCCGCGCCCGGCGTCGTCTTCAAGGCCGAGGCGATCGTGGCCCCGGACGACCTGGTGCCGTACCTCGGCGGGCACGACCGCTACCGGCCGGAGTGCGAGCTGGCCTACCACAACCAGCTCATGGTGCTGCTGTGGAGCAGCCTGGCCACCAAGGACGCGCGCCTGATGGCCCAGTCCCTGCGGCGGATGCGGGAGATCCCGGCCGAGGCGTCGTGGGTGACCTACGTGCGTGGCCACGACGACATCGGCTGGGCGATCAGCGCCGAGGACGCGGCGGCGGTCGGCTGGGACTGGTGGAACCACCGCAACTTCCTCAACGCGTTCTACTCGGGCTCCTTCTGGCAGTCGTACGCCCGCGGCGCGCTGTTCCAGGAGAACCCCGAGACCGGCGACGCGCGGATCTCCGGCTCGGCGGCGGCGCTGTGCGGCATCGAGGCGGCCGGCACCCCGGAGGAGCTGGACCGGGCGATCCGCCGGCTGGTGCTGCTGCACGCGGTCACCTTCGCGTACGGGGGCATCCCGCTGATCTACATGGGCGACGAGCTGGCGCTGGGCAACGACGCCTCGTACCGCGACGATCCGGCCCTGGCCGACGACAACCGCTGGATGCACCGGCCGCCGATGGACTGGGCCCGGGCCGAGCGCCGGCACGATCCGGCCACCGTGCCGGGCCGCGTCTTCTCCTGGATGCGGCGCCTGGCCGGGGCCCGCAAGGATCTGCTCGCCCTGCGCACCGGCGGCCTGATCGAGGTGCTGGGGGTCGACAACGGCGCCGTCTTCGCGTGGCGCCGGCGGCATCCGCGCAGCGGAAATTTCGTCGGCCTGGCGAATTTTTCGGCCGAGCCGCAGTCGGTCGGCGCCGCCGCGTTCGGCCACCTGGGCTGGCTGGAGACCGCGCTGAGCAGCGACGGCCCGCTGGAGGTCCGGGAGGGCCGGGCGCAGCTACCGGCGCTGGGCTTCGTCTGGCTGATCGAGCGCTGACCGCAACTCGACGTGTGGGCTATATCCACGGAGGGTGATCCGCGGCTAGTCTGACAATTCTCGCTCGATTCCCGGTGCACCAGGAGTATCCATGCCCGGAGAGCTCCGTCCGCCCTACCTCATCGGCCGTGCCCCCGCCGGCGGCGACGGCCGGGTCTCGGTCACCGCCGACGTGGCGGCCGGAGCCATCGAGGTGGCGGTCCACGGCCGCTGGAGCCCGTCACTGCGCCTGCAGGCGTGGACGGCGGTGTCCAAATGCTTCGTCGAGCACCCCCCGGCGGTCCTCGTCGACCTGCACGGCCTGGAGGATCCGCTGGCGGCCAGCGCCCCGGCGTGGTGGACCATGGGCATGACCGGGGTGCGGATGGCGCCACCGGTGACGGTGGTCGTCTGTCTCCCCCCGGCGGCGCGGCTGGCCGGCCGGCTCAACCAGCTGGGCGCCCGGCGCTACCTGCCGGTGTACGCGACCATGCCGCGGGCCCGCGACGCCGTGGCGGCCCGGCTGCCGCTGACCGAACGGGTGCAGGCGCGGCTGGCGCCCGAGCGGGAGGCGGCCGGCCGGGCATGCGCCCTCGTCGCGGACGCCTGCGTGGCCTGGCGGCTCACCCCGCTGCGGGCCGCGGCCGAGCTGATCGTCACGGAGCTGGTGCACAACGCCGTCCGGCACGCCGGCACCGGGATCGTCGTCACCCTGTCCCGGCGGGGCGCCGGGGTGCACCTGGCGGTCAACGACGACGACCCGCGGCTGCCCGTGCCGGACCCGGCGTTGCGCGAGCCGGGCGACGGCGTCCACGGGCTGGCCGCCGTGCACGCGGCCGCGACCGCCTGGGGCGCCATGCCGACGAGCACGGGCAAGGTCGTCTGGGCGGTGGTGCGGGCCGGCCGCTCCTGAGCCGGCGGCTCACCAGCTGTGCACGGTGCCGTCCTCCAGGCGGTTCACCGGCAGGGCGGCCGGCCGGTACGGGTACCGCGCCGCCAGCTCCTCGTCGATGTCCACGCCCAGCCCGGGTTCCTCGGACGGGTGCAGGTAGCCGTCGGCGTACGAGTAGGTGTGCGGGAACACGGCGTCGGTCTCCGCGGTGTGCGGCATGTACTCCTGGAGACCGAAGTTGGGGATGCTCAGGTCCACGTGCAGCGCCGCGGCCAGGCAGACCGGGGACAGGTCGGTGGCGCCGTGCGAGCCGCTGCGCACGTGGTACAGCGCGGCCAGGTCGAAGATGCGGCGCAGGTGGGTGATGCCGCCGGCGTGCACCACGCTGGTGCGGACGTAGTCGATGAGCTGCTCGGTGATCAGCTGCCGGCAGTCCCAGATGCTGTTGAACACCTCCCCGACGGCGAGCGGCGTGGTGGTGTGCCGCCGGATCAGCCGGAAGCCCTCCGGCAGCTCCGCCGGCACCGGATCCTCCAGCCAGGTCAGCCCGTACGGCTCCAGCGCGCGGCCCAGCCCGGCGGCCTCGATCGGGGTGAGCCGGTGGTGCACGTCGTGCAGCAGGCGCAGCTCCGGGCCGAACTCGGCGCGCACCTTCGCCAGGACCGACGGCACGTGCGTCAGGTACCGCGGGGTCGACCAGGTCGTCTCCGGCACCGAGCCGGCCGGCTCGTAGGTGCGCGCGTCGGCGCTCACGCCGTAGGTGTTGCTGAGGCCCGGCACCGCCGTCTGCACCCGGACCGCCCGGTAGCCCGCGTCCACCAGCCGGGCCACGTCGGTCAGCGCCTCGTCGACGGTCTCGCCGGCGGCGTGGCCGTAGACCGTCACGCCGTCCCGGCTGCGCCCGCCGAGCAGCTGGTACACCGGCAGCCCGGCGACCTTGCCCTTCAGGTCCCACAGCGCGGTGTCCACGGCGGCGATCGCGCTCATCGTCACCGGCCCCCGCCGCCAGTACGCCCCCTGGTAGAGCAGCTGCCAGGTGTCCTCGATCCGGGCCGGGTCCCGGCCCCGCAGCACCGGCGCGACGTGCTCGCCCAGGTACGCGGCGACCGCCAGCTCGCGCCCGTTCAGCGTGGCGTCGCCGACCCCGGTCAGGCCGGCGTCCGTGACCAGCTTGAGCGTCACGAAGTTGCGGCCGGGGCAGGTCACGATCACCCGGGCGTCCACGATCCGCATCTCAGTCCCCCTCGTCGCGGACCCGGGCCACCAGCTGGGTCGGGTTGACGAAGCGCAGCGCCAGCACGAGCAGCACCAGCATCATCGCCGTGTAGATCACCGCCATCGCGTCGATGGACTGCTGGGCCCGGATCCCGGCCGCCGACATCGAGTAGTACAGCGCGACGACCAGGGTCTGCGAGTCCGGCCCGGCGGTCAGGAAGGTCAGCTCGAACATGCCCACGGTGCGTACCAGCACCAGGATGGAGGCGGCCAGGATGCCGGGCACCAGCAGCGGCGCCAGGATGCGCAGGAACACCTGCCGGGTGCCGGCGCCGCACATCCGCGCGGCCCGCTCGACCGCCGGGTCGATCTGCTCGATGAACGGCGTCATGGTCAGGATCACGAACGGCACCGAGGGCACCAGGTTGGCCAGCACCACGCCGGAGAGGTTGCCGGCGAAGCCGTACTTGTAGAGCACCGTGGCCAGCGGGATGCCGTAGGTGATCGGCGGCATCAGGATCGGCAGCAGGAACAGCAGGTAGAGCAGCCGGCGTCCGGGGAACGCGCGGCGGGCCAGCACGTACGCGGCCGGCACGCCGATCAGCACGGAGATGCCGACCACCAGCGCCGACACCTCCAGGGTGACGATCAGCACCGGCAGCAGGGTGAACTCGTCCCAGGCCTGGGCGTACCAGGAGGTGGTCCAGCCCAGCGGCAGCCAGGTGTCGAACCACCGGGTGCCGAACGAGCTCACCACGACCGAGGAGATCACCCCGGCCAGGAAGACGAAGAACGCCACCACCGCGCCCCAGACCAGCCAGGCCGCCGGGGTCGCCACGATGCTGCGCCGGGCGGCCATCAGCCTTTGCCTCCCGCCGTCGTTCCGGTGTAGAGCAGGGCCCGCCAGCCCAGCACCGCGGCGATGACCAGCAACTCCACCAGCCCCATCAGCACGGCGACGGCCGAGGCGAGCGGATAGTCGTAGCGGACGTACGCGGCGTCGTAGGCGGCGATCGACATCACCCGGGTGGTCCCGGACGGGTCACCGACCAGCACCGCCGACGGGAACACGCTGAACGCCAGCACGAAGGTCAGGCAGAACGTGGTGGCCAGCCCGGGCGCGAGCAGCGGCAGCGTGATCCGCCGGAAGCGCTGCCACCGGCCGGCGCCGAGGGTCGCCGCGGCCCGTTCCAGGCTGGGGTCGATGCCCGACAGGTACGACAGCACCAGCAGGAAGGCGAACGGGAACCCGGTGATGACCAGGGAGAAGAAGACCCCCCAGAAGTTGTTGGTCAGGCGCACGGGCGCGTCCACGAGCCCCGCGCTCAGCAGCGTGCGGTTGAACCAGCCGGTCGGGCCGAGAAAGTTCAGCAGGCCCTGCGCGGTCAGCACGGTGCCCAGGGTGATCGGCACGACCAGCAGGGTGGTCACCAACCGCTTGCCGCGGAACCGGCCGCGCATCCGGTACGCGATCGGCACCGAGGCGAGCACGTTGAGCAGCGCGGCCGGCAGCGACAGCCGCAGCGTGGTGAGGATCGTGTCGCGCAGGTACGCGTCGGTGAAGAACTCCCGGTACGCCCCCAGCATCCCGCCCCGGGTGGGCTGGAAGGACAGGCCCACGCCGTACAGGAAGGGGTAGATGAAGAGGGTGACCACGAACAGCGCCGCGGGCAGCAGCAGCAGCAACTGCCGGTCGACGCCGCGCTCGGCCAGGCGGTGCCGCAGCGCGGGTCGCGCGCTCATGAGGGGAACACCAGGAGCCGCCGGGGCTCGACCGTCACGGCGATCCGGTCGCCGACCGCGGGCCGGTCGGCCGAGAGCAGACTGAGCGCGATGCCGCCGGCGGTGCGGGCCTCGACGGCGACCTCCCGTCCCTGGTACTCGACGACCTCGACGGTGGCCGGCAGGCCGGGGCCGATGATCAGATCCTCCGGGCGGACGGCGGCCATCACGGCGCTGCCCGGCGCCGGGTCGCCCACCGGCGTGCCGACCAGCTCATGGCCCTCGATCTCCACGACGATGCCGGCGCCCCGCCGCGGCCCGGCGGTCAGCGGCAGCAGGTTGCGGTATCCCATGAAATCGGCGACGTGCCAGTTGGCCGGCTCGGCGTGCAGCTGCTCGGGCGGGCCGATCTGCTGCACCCGGCCGGCCCGCAGCACGACCAGGCGGTCGGCCAGCGACAGCGCCTCCTCCTGGTCGTGGGTGACGTAGACGGTGGTCAGCCCGAGCGACTGGTGCAGCCGGCGGATCTCGGTGCGCATCTCCAGCCGCAGCTTGGCGTCCAGGTTGGACAGTGGCTCGTCCATCAGCACCAGGGACGGCTCGAGCACGACCGCGCGGGCGATCGCGACCCGCTGCTGCTGGCCGCCGGAGAGCTGGCCGGGCAGCTTGCCGGCCTGCTCCTGCAGGTGCACCAGGCGCAGCGCCTCGTCCACCCGGCGGCGCAGCTCGGCGCGCGGCACCTTGCGCATCTGCAGCCCGAACGCGATGTTCCGGCGGACCGACAGGTGCGGGAAGAGCGCGTAGTTCTGGAACACCATGCCGAATCCGCGCCGCTCCGGCGGGAGCACGTCGAGGCGGGCCTCGTCCTGCCAGATGCTGCCCCGGGTCAGCGGCAGCAGCCCGGCGAGGCAGTTGAGCGCGGTGGACTTGCCGCAGCCGGACGGGCCGAGCAGGGCGATGAACTCGCCCCGCCGGATGGTGAGGTCCAGGTCGGCGAGCGCTTCGTGACCGCCGAAGCTGCGGCTGACCCCGTCCAGGCGCAGCGTCTCGAAGCGCCCGGGCCGGCCGGCCGGCGTGCCCGGACGCCGGGTCGCCGCCGCCGTCACGCCGGCACCGCGCTCACTTGGCCACCTTCGCCCCGCCGATCTCGCGGTCCCACCGGTCGAACGCGGCGACCAGCTGCTTGGCCCCCAGCGGCACCTCGAGCGGGTGGCCGGCGATCAGCCCGGCGTACTCGGGGCGGCCGAACTCGCCGATGGCGGCCCGGCTCTCCGGCGGCGCCATCGCCAGGTCCACGTCCTTGATCGCGGGGCCCGGGTAGAAGTAGCCCTTGTCGTACGCCTTGGCCTGCTGCTCCTTGGTGAGCATGTGGGCGAGCAGCAGCAGGATGGCCGACTGCTTGTCGGTCGACACGCCCTTGGGCACGACGGCGTAGTGCGCGTCCGTCACCCAGTGGAAGCCCTCCAGGGTGCCGACCGCGGCCTCCTTCGGCACGGTGCCGAGCACCCGCGGGTTGATGTCCCAGCCGGTCGTCGTGGCGATGATCCTGGCCGAGCCGTTGGCCAGGTTCTTCATGGTCTCCCCGGTGCTGGACGGGTAGAGCGTCACGTACTTGTTCAGCTCGCCCAGGTAGGCCCAGGTCTTGTCCCAGCCGCCGGTCGGGTCGGTGGGGTCCTGGTCGCCGAGCAGGTAGGGCAGGCCCATCAGGAAGGTGCGGCCCGGCCCGGAGTTCGACGGCCGGGCGTACTGCACCGCGCCCGGGTTGGCCTTGGCGTAGGCGAGCAGCTCCTGGGCGGTCCGCGGCGGGTTCGGCACCTTGGCCGGCAGGTATTCGATCAGCGGGCCGGACGGGTAGTAGGTCACGGTCACCCCGGAGTCGCCGGCCAGCTTCTGCATGGCCGCGGCGCCGGGCAGGTAGTCCCGTACGGCGGGGAGCCGGTCCGCGTACTTCGCCAGCAGCGGGTTCCACAGGCCCTGCTCGATGCCGGCCGAGAGCCCGTCCACCCCGGTCAGCACCAGGTCGATGTCGACCCGGTTGGCGTTCTGCTGGGCCTTGACCTTGCCGACCAGCTCCGGCGCGGGCGACTTCGAGTAGGTCACCCGGCTGATCACGCCGGAGTTGTGGCTGACGAAGTCGTCGATCATGCCCTGGGTGAGCTGCAGGTTGCCGGCGACGTCGAGGATGTTCAGGGTGACCGCCCGGCCGGGCTTGGCGGGCACCTCGCCGTCCGTGTCCTGGCCGGGCCCCGAGGCGTCGGGTGCGCTGCAGGCGGTCAACAGCAGGAGAGCGGCGGTCGCGGCGGTGGCGGCACGTCTCATCGGGAGCCTTCCTTCTCAGTCGGTGGGCGGCGGGCCGGTGGAGGCCCGGACCATCAGGTGGGTGCCCAGCTCCCGGCGGGTGGCGCCGGCGCCCTCCGGGTCCCGCAGCAGGGCCAGCAGCAGGTCGACACCGGCCCGACCGGAGCTCTCCATGGGCAGCCCGACGGTGGTCAGGGACGGATGCACCATCGCGGCCAGGGCGATGTCGTCGAAACCGAGCACGCTGATCTCGGCCGGCACCGCGATCCCGCGCGCGTTGAAGCGGCTGAGCAGGCCCAGCGCGATGACGTCGTTGTAGGCGATGACGGCGGTGACCCCGGCCGCGAGCACCGGGTCGGCCGCGGCCACCCCGCCGTCGAACTGCGGCTGGACGGGACCGATCTCGGCCAGGTGGGCCCCGGCCGCCGCGACGGCCGCGCGCAGCCCGCGCACCCGTTCGCGGTTGGACCAGGACGTGCGCGGGCCGGCGACGTAGGCGATCCGGCGGTGACCCAGCGCGGTGAGGTGGGTGACGGCCTGCCGCATGCCGCCGGGATTGTCGACGGTGACCGCCGGGATGCGGCCGACCCGGCGGTTGAGCAGGACCAGCGGGGTCTGCGTCGCGAAGCCGCGCAGCTCGG
This sequence comes from Actinoplanes nipponensis, assembly GCF_016862275.1. Classification (GTDB taxonomy): domain Bacteria; phylum Actinomycetota; class Actinomycetes; order Mycobacteriales; family Micromonosporaceae; genus Actinoplanes; species Actinoplanes nipponensis. The sequence continues at coordinate 74,349 of NZ_BOMQ01000016.1, forward strand.
TCCCGCTCATCCGGGGCGAGCACAGCACGAGGCCGTCGACCTGTTTGGCCAGGGTCCGGACCAACCGCACCTCGGCCGCCGGGTCCTCGTCGGTGTCGGCGAGGAAGACGGCGTGGTCGGCCTCGCGGGCGCGGGCCTGGATGCCCTTCACCACGCCCGGGAAGAACGGGTTGCCCAGGTCGGGCACGACCAGGCCGAGGTTGCCGGTGCGCCCGGTGATGAGGCCGCGGGCGGCGCGGTTGGGGGAGTAGTCGAGCTCGGCGGCCGAGCGCCGGACGCGTTCCCGGGTCTCGGCCCGGACCAGCTCCGGCGCCGACAGGGCCCGGCAGACCGTGGACGGCGACACCCCGGCCGCCCGGGCCACGTCCTTGATCGTCACCACCATCGGTGCCTCCGCCTCGCCGGTGTGCCGCCACGGGGAGTGCTGCGCTGAGTGTGAAATCCTTTGCGGACTCTTGTCAATAGATGGTTGTCGATCAAGGCCCCGGCGTGCGGAAGCGGGCTGAAATCGTTTGTGGCACTCCGGTCCACCGGCGGCGACCGGCCCGGCCCATTGCCCCGTAATACGGACAACATCTTGCCGTAACAATCGACACGTCTCTATCCTCCTGGCAGGTAAGCGCTTACCTGGAGCGCTCCCACGGACCCCGACGTGCCACGGACGAAGGGCTCCTCCACCGCAACCGTGGGCGAAGGTGAGTACGAGCATGAGACGACCAGCCGCACTGCGGCTCCTGGCGGCCGTGTCCACAGTGGCCGCCGGCGGAGCGATCGCCGTGGCCCTGCCGATGTCCCAGGCCTCGGCCGCGGCCGGCGCCGCCACCGGCTACGCCACCCAGAACGGCGGCACCACCGGCGGCGCGGGCGGCCCGACCGTCCGCGCCACCACGGGCACCGCGATCCACGCGGCCCTGTGCGGCCGGGCCAGCAGCAGCTCCCCGATCATCATCGAGGTGCAGGGCACCATCAACCACGGCAACACCGCCAAGGTGTCGGGTGACAGCTGCAACACCGCCGCCGGCGTGATCGAGCTCAAGCAGATCAGCAACGTCACGATCGTCGGCGTGGGCAGCGGGGCCGTCTTCGACCAGCTGGGCATCCACATCCGTGACTCCAGCAACATCATCATACAGAACGTCACCGTCCGGAACGTCAAGAAGTCGGGCTCGCCCACCTCCAACGGCGGCGACGCCATCGGCATGGAGAGCACGGTCCGCAACGTCTGGGTCGACCACGTCAGCCTGGAGGCGTCCGGCGGGGAGTCGGAGGGCTTCGACGGCCTGATCGACATGAAGGACAACGTCCAGTACGTCACGCTGTCCTACAGCACCCTGCGCAACTCCGGCCGCGGCGGGCTGATCGGCTCCAGCGAGAGCGACCGGTCGAACGGCTTCATCACGTTCCACCACAACCTGTACGAGAACCTCGACTCCCGTACGCCCCTGCTGCGCGGCGGCATCGCGCACATCTACAACAACTCGTACGTGAGCCTCAACGAGTCGGGCATCAACTCCCGCGCCGGGGCCCGCGCCCGGGTGGAGAACAACTACTTCCGCAACTCCAAGGACGTGCTGGGCACCTTCTACACCTCCGAGGCCGGCTTCTGGCAGGTCAGCGGCAACATCTTCGACAACGTGACCTGGTCGGCGCCGGGCAGCGAGAACAACCCGGCCGGCCCGAACCCGGTGTCCAACACCAGCGTGAGCATCCCGTACTCGTACAGCATGGACGGGGCGGCCTGCGTACCGGAGATCGTCCGGCAGACGGCCGGCGCCAACACCGGCCTGAAGGTGTCCAACGGCAGCTGCTCGCCGCAGCAGCCGAGCCCGACCACCCCGACGCCGAGCCCGACCACCCCGACGCCGAGCCCGACCACGCCGACGCCGACGCCGACCACCCCGACGCCCACGCCGACCCAGCCGAGCGGGACGAACCTCAGCATCGGCGCCGGCTCGGACGGCTCCAGCAAGGCCGACGGCACGGGCTACGGCAACGTGCGCGACGGCAACCTGGGCACCTACTGGTCGCCGGCCGGCTCGACCGGTTCCATCTCCATCAAGTGGGGCTCCGCGACCACGGTGTCGCGGGTCGTCATCCGGGAGGCGGCGGGCTCCGCCGGCGCGATCCGGTCGTGGCAGGTCGTCAACCACGACACCGGGGCGGTGCTGGCCTCGGGGAGCGGGGCCGGCGTGATCACCTTCCCGGCGACCGCGCTGAAGAAGATCACCTTCACCATCGTCAGCGCGAGCGGCACGCCCAGGGTCGCCGAGTTCGAGACCTACGCCGGCTGACCGGGCGCCCGGCCCGGGGGCGTGGACCGTCGCACCTGACGGCCGCGCCCCCGGGCCCGGCGGGGCGGGTCAAGGCATCGATGATGTGCGATGATGGGAGCGCTCCCAAACCGAGTGCCGCCGTCGAGGAGGACCGCCTTGAAGCCCATCGCCCTGCTGGCCGCCGTGTCCGCGCTGACCCTGAGCCTGCTCACCGGCGCCCAGCCCGCCGCCGGCACGGGTTCCCGCGGCTGCGCGCGACCCGGCGTGCTGTTCTGCGAGAACTTCGACCGGCTGGCCCCGGGCGGCGCCAGCAGCCTCGACTGGGGCATCGACACCCGCAACGGCACCCTCACCGTGGAGCGGGCGCGCGGCGGCCGGGGTGGCAAGGTGCTGCACGTCCGTACGCTCGACAACGGGCGGGCCTTCCTGCGCGCCGACGATCTCGCCGTGCCCCCGGGCGGTCTCTACGGCCGGATGCGGCTGCGCGTCGCCGCGTTCCCCACCGCGCCCGACTGGGCGCACTTCACCCTGGTCGAGGCCACCGGCAGCGGCAGCGCGGAGGTCGTCCGGCCGGTCGGCGGCCAGTACGTCCCCACGGTGGGCCGGTCCCTGTGGGGCATCGGCGCCGACGGCGGCCCCACCGGCGACTGGACCGCCTGGACCGAGGCCGCCCCGGCCGCCGCCGGCGCCTGGCAGTGCGTGGAATGGCGGCTCGACCCGGTGACGAACACCGTCACCACCTGGTTCGGCGGCCGGGTCACGCTGACCGCCGGCGAGCAGGCGCACGGCGGCAACCCGGTGCCGTTCGTCCTGCCCACGGTCGACACGGTCAAGATCGGCTGGCAGCTCTACCAGGGCGGCACCACGCCCGCCGCCTTCGACCTCTGGATCGACGACATCGCGCTCGCGACCGGGCGGGTCGGCTGCTGAGCCCGGGCGCGGATCCGCGCGGCGCCCGGTAGGGTTGGGGCAGGTGCGCCGGGAAGTCTGGTCGGCAATTGGCTGATCCGACCCCGAAAGACGGAGCCCTCGTGACCCAGGAACCACGCCGGACCGCGCACGTCCTCAGCCGCGGCTCATGGGCCGAGGCCCGCCGCATCGCCGACATCCTGCGCAAGGAGACCATCGGCGGCGCCCTGCTGCTGGCCGGTGCCCTCGTGGCGCTCATCTGGGCCAACTCGCCCTGGAGCGACAGCTACACGGCGATGCTGGAGTACAAGTTCGGCCCGGCCGCGCTGCACCTGGACCTGACCGTGGCGACCTGGGCGGCCGACGGGCTGCTGGCGATCTTCTTCTTCGTCGCCGGGCTGGAGCTCAAGCGCGAGTTCGTGGCGGGTGACCTGCGCGATCCCCGCCGGGCCGCGGTGCCCGTGGCGGCCGCGTTCGGCGGGGTCGTCGTCCCCGCGCTGGTCTACGTGGCGGTCAACGCCGGCGGCGCCACCCAGGGGTGGGCGATCCCGACCGCCACCGACATCGCGTTCGCGCTGGCCGTCCTGGCGGTGATCGGCCGGCACCTGCCGACCGCGCTGCGCACGTTCCTGCTGACCCTCGCGGTCGTCGACGACCTGCTGGCCATCGTCATCATCGCGGTCTTCTACACCGCGAACCTCTCGGTGCTGCCGCTGCTCGTGGCGTTGGTGCCCCTGGGCCTGTTCACCCTGCTGGTGCAGCGGCGGGTGCGGTCGTGGTGGCTGCTGCTGCCGCTGGCCTTCGCCGCGTGGACGCTCGTGCACGCGTCCGGCGTGCACGCCACGGTCGCGGGGGTCCTGCTCGGTTTCGCGGTGCCGGTGCTGCGCAGCCGCAAGGCCGGCGGCCCCGAGGCGGGGCCGGGCCTGGCCGAGCACTTCGAGCACCGGTTCCGGCCCATCTCCGCCGGCTTCGCGGTGCCGGTCTTCGCGCTCATGTCGGCCGGCGTCGCGGTCGGCGGGTGGGGCGGGCTGACCGAGGCGCTGTCCGACCCGGTCGCCCTCGGCATCATGCTGGGCCTGGTGGTCGGCAAGCCGATCGGGATCACGGCGGCGACCTGGCTGGTGGCCCGCTTCACCCGGGCCCGGATCGACGCCGGCCTGGCCTGGATCGACGTCGTCGGCCTGTCGGTGCTGGCCGGGATCGGGTTCACCGTGTCGCTGCTGATCGGCGAGCTGGCCTTCGGGGCCGGCAGCGAGCTCGACGACCGGGTCAAGGTCGCGGTGCTCACCGGCTCGCTGGTCGCGGCGTTGCTGGCCGCGGTCGTCCTGCGGCTGCGCAACCGCACCTACCGGCGCATCCACGAGGAGGAGACCGCCGATCACGACCGCGACGACATCCCCGACGTGTACCAGCGCTGACCGCGCACCCGTGTCGCGAGAGAGAGCCTCATGCTGCTGTTGACCTTCGCTGCCGTGCTGCTGGCCGCGGTGCTGGTGTCCGCGCTGGCCAAGCGGACGATCCTGTCCACCGCCGTGTTGTTCCTGGTGGCCGGCTTCGTCCTCGGCCCGGACACGACCGGCGTGCTCGACGTCCGGGCCGACTCGCCCATCGTGGGGACCCTGGCCGAGCTCGCGCTGTTCGCGGTGCTGTTCACCGACGGCATGCGGGTCGGCTGGGCCGACCTGCGGTCGGCCTGGCAGCTGCCCGGCCGGGCGCTGGGCTGGGGCCTGCCGCTGACCCTGCTCGTGACCGCGGTGGCGGCCCACTACGTGGCCGGGCTGGGCTGGCCGGAAGCGCTGCTGATCGGGGCGATCCTGGCCCCGACCGACCCCGTGTTCGCGGCGGCCCTGGTCGGCAACGACAAGGTCCCGGCCCGGCTGCGGCACCTGCTCAACGTCGAGTCCGGCGTCAACGACGGGCTGGCGCTCCCGTTCGTCATCGTGTTCCTCGCCGTCGCCGCCGGCTCCGACGACCTGCACCTGGGTGAGCTCGGCCTCGAGGTGGCCCTCGGCCTGGTGGTCGGCGTGGTCATCCCGGTCGGGGCGATCCTGCTGGAACGCAGCCGGTTCTTCTCGGCGTCGACCGCCTACGAGCCGCTCAACGGCGTCGCCATCGGGCTGCTGGTGCTCGGGGTGGCGCAGGCGACGCACGCCAACCTGTTCCTCGCCGCCTTTGCGGCCGGGATCACCGTGGCGACGTTCGGGCCCCGGCAACGGGCGGCGTTCGAGCACTTCGGGGAGAACATCGCCGAGCTGTTCAAGCTGGCCGCGCTGCTCGTCTTCGGGGCCCTGATCTCGCTGGAGTTCCTGGCCGAGATCTCCTGGACGGGGTGGATCTTCGCGGTCCTGGCCATCTTCGTGGCCCGTCCGGTGGCGCTGTGGCTGTCCTTCCTGCGCTCGGGGCTGGACCTGCGGGAGCAGGCGGCGGCGATGTGGTTCGGCCCCAAGGGATTCGCGTCGGTGGTCTACGGGCTGCTCGTCCTGGAGTCGGGGATCCTCGCCGCGAACGAGATCTTCCACCTCGTGGCCCTGACCATCGTCATGTCGATCCTGCTGCATTCCTCGACGGACGTGGTGGTGGCGCGGGCGTTCGACGAGGAGGCCGAGACGCCGGCCTGGCACGGGGTGCTGCGGCGCCGGGTCCGGGCCGTCGTACGCCGGTGAGCGCAAACGCGGTCAGCGGGAGCATGCTGTGCGCCGTACCGTGGAGTGGTTTGGTCGGACGGTGAGGGGGCCGGGATGCACGCAGCTGATGTGGCGATCCAGATGAGCGTGGTGGGTGAGGACACCCCGGCCCGCGAGGCGGCCCGGGTGCTCGCCGCCCAGGACCTGCCCGGGCTGATCGTGGTCGACCGCAAGGGCCGTCCGCTGACCGTGCTGGCGGGCACCCAGGTGCTGCGGATGGCGCTGCCGTCGTACTGCCAGGACGACCCGGCCCTGGCCCGGGTGATCGACGAGGCGGCCGCCGACGTCATCCTCGACGGCATCGGCGACCGCAGCGTGGCCGATCTGCTGCCGCGCAACCGGCCGGAGCTGCCGGCGGTGAGCGGGAACGCCACGCTGCTCGAGGTGGCGGCGGTGATGGCCCGCTCGAACGTGCCGCTGGTCGCCGTGGTCGACGCCGACCGGGTGATGACCGGCGCGATCACCCTGGACGGGCTGCTGGACCGGATGCTCGGCACCTAGAACGCGAAGAACCGCACCCACAGGTACGGCACCGCGAGCGCCACCGAGATCACGGTCACGATCAGCCCGTACTTGGTGAAGCCCCAGAACGAGATGCGGTGCCCGGCGCGCTCGGCAATGCCCAGCACCACCACGTTGGCCGAGGCCCCGACCGCGGTGGCGTTACCGCCGAGGTCGGCGCCCAGCGCCAGGGCCCACCAGAGCACCTCGGCCTTGTCGTTGCCGCCGGCCGCCTCGACCAGCTCCGCGACGATCGGGCTCATCGTCGCCACGTACGGGATGTTGTCGACGATCGCCGACAGCGCGGCCGAGGCCCAGAGCAGCAGCAACGTGGCCGGCCAGAGCTTGCCCTCGACCGCCTCGGTGGCCGACCGGGCCAGGGTGTCGATCACGCCGGTGGTGACCAGGCCGCCGACCATGACGAACAGGCCGGCGAAGAAGATCAGCGTGGGCCACTCGACGTCCTTGGCCACCTCGGTCGCGTCCAGCCGCGACGCGGCGAGCAGCAGCAGGCCCCCCAGCAGGGCCACCACCGACGGCTCCAACCCCAGCAGGGTGTGCAGGACGAAGGCCACCAGGACCGCGCCCAGCACGGCCAGGCTCAGGATGACCAGCCGCCGGTCGCGGATCGCGTCGCGTTCCTTCAGCGCCATCACCCGGGCGACGCGTTCGGCGTCGTAGCGGAAGGCCCGGCGGAACATGATCCGGCACAGCAGCACCAGCACCACGAGCACGACCAGCACGAACGGGGCCAGCACGCTGAGGAAGTCATTGAAGGCCAGGCCGGAGCGGCTGGCGATGATGATGTTGGGCGGGTCGCCGACCAGGGTGCCGGCGCCGCCGATGTTGGAGGCCAGGACCTCCGCGATGAGGAACGGCACCGGGGGCACGCCCAGCCGGTCGCACACCAGCAGCGTCACCGGCGCCACCAGCAGCACTGTCGTGACGTTGTCGAGCGCGGCCGACACCAGCCCGGTCACCAGGATGAAGATGACCATGATGGGGAACGGCCGGCCGCGGGCCTTCTTCGCCGACCAGATGGCGACGTACTCGAACAGGCCGGTGCGTTTGAGCACGCCGACGATCAGCATCATCCCAAGCAGCAGGAAGATGACGTTCCAGTCGATGCCCGAGTCCTCGGAGAAGAACGCGTGCTCGGCGTTCGTCGCCCCGAGGGCCAGCATGACCGCCGCGCCGCCGACGGCGACCGCCACCCTGTTGATCTTCTCGGTGGCGATGAGCGCGTACGCCGTGACGAACACGGCAACCGTGATCCAGGCCAGGGCGCTCACCGGGGGAACCGCTGGGTCACGAACACTCCCGGAGATGGTCAGCCGTCATCGGACGCCGACCAGACTTCCCGGCACACCTTCGATCAACCTAGCAGCCCACCGGGCCGGCGACCGGTCAGCCGGGAGCCGGCGGGTCACCACAGCCGGGTCGCCCGGACCGACAGGGTGTAACGCGCGGCGGCGCCGGAGCGCTCTTGAGACTGCTATGGGACATCTCAGGAAGGCACTCATGGACGACATCTGGACTTACCGCGTCAGCCGGCGTGGCGACACGTCGGTGGTCGCCCTGTCCGGAGAAGTGGACATGAACGTCGAGGAGGAGCTGGCCGGCGTGCTGCTGGCGGAGATCGAGCGGCCGGGCGCCACGGCCGTGCTGATCGACCTGGCCGGGGTCACGTTCCTGGACTCGTCCACGATCAACGTGCTGGTCCGGGTCTACAACGCGGCCCGCGGGTCCGGCCGGCTGCTGCGCCTCGCGGGGGCCCGGCCGACCCAGCTGAAGGTGCTGGAGATGACCGGTCTCATGCCGCTCCTCGCCCTCGGTGGCGGCGCCGAGGGCGAGGAGGGCGGCGGCCCGGCGGCCTAACCGATGCGGACGGTCCGGGCGATGCTCGGGACCCCCTTGGCGTCCAGCGCGAACAGCATCCAGTAGCCGGGTAGCGCCACGCCCCTGTCCGCCGGGATGGTGAGGCGGTAGCCGCCGGTCACCGTCGTCGGGGTCAGGGCGATGCGGCGCTGGTCGGTGTCGACGCTGTGGGTGGCCGTACCCATGCGCACGATCGAGAACGACGAGACCGGGCGGTCCGTCGCGACCGTGACGGCGGCGCCGTTGGCCGCGGTCGCCGGGGCGCTGGTGATCGCCGGGCGGGGCGCCGGGTTGCCGTCGTCGTCGAGCAGGTTGGGCGGCGTGAAGATCTCACCGTCGAAGTGGTTGGTGCCGCAGGTGCCGCACAGGCCGCCGCCACCGGTGAAGACCCGCGCGTCGGGCATGAGCAGTGCCACGCTGTGGTACGTCCGCGGCACCGCCGCCGGGGCCAGGGCGCTGAACGTCTCGGTCGCCGGATCCCACAGCTCGGCGCCGAGCACCGCGGTGTTGTCGGAGAACGGCACCGGGAAGTTCTGCCCGCCGAACACCACCACCTTGCCGTCCGGCAGCACCACGCTGTTGTGGAAGGCCCGCGGGTTCGCCATCGGGCTGACCTTCCGGGCGGTGACCGTGGTCCCGGAGATGCTCAGCGCGTACGCGCTCGCCCGGGCGTCGACGTTCTCGTACGAGGTGGCGCCGCCGACCGTGAGGATCCTGCCGGCGTCGTACATGACCGCGGTGCCGTTCATCGCGTCCTGGTCGTCGCCGCGGTCGCCGGCCGGCGTCACCCCGCCGGTGCCCGCCGTCGAGTACCAGTTCATCGCCCGGCTCGGCCCGGCCTGCAGCACCGTCCCGCCGGTCCAGGCGAACAGCCAGGCGTGGTTGTCCTTGCGGTAGTCGCCGTTGGGGTTGGCGTCCGCGGTGAGCATCGGCTCGACCCGGGCGTCGGGCAGCGCGGTCCAGCCGGTCGCCGGCGCGAAGACCTCGCCGGCCTTGTGCGGGGTCGTGCCGGCGCCGCCGACCGGGCCGCTCCACGACCCGCCGATGGTGAACACCCGGCCGTCGGACAGCGTCGCGCTGGCCTGGTAGCCGCGCGCGGTGCGCATCGCCGGGCCGGTGGTCCACGCGTCCGTCGCCGGGTCGTAGAGGCTGGTCCGGGCGCTGTCGTTGCCGCCGGTCACGACGATGCGGCCGTCCGGCAGCACCGAGATGCCCGGGCAGAACATGTCGTGGCCGGTCTCGGTGACCGTGCGCTGGGTGACCACGCCGGTCGCCGGGTCGTAGGTGGCGGTCACGGTGCGGCCGCCGCCGCCGCTGAACGCGTCCGGCGCGTACGCCGACCAGGTGAGGATCTTCCCGTTGGGCAGTTGCGCCGCCGCCACCGGCACCAGCGGGAAGCCCACCGGCGCGCTCCACGTGCCGCGCCGGGGGGCCACCGAACCGCTCGGCCCGAGCAGGCTGATCTCGGCGGCGCTGCTCCACGGGCCGCGGTTGCCGGCCTCGGACAGGGCGGTCAGCCGGACGTACCGGGCGTTGGCCGGCGGGAAGACCACGGTCTGCAGGGCCGGGGTGTCCGCGAACGCGCCGGCGGAGATCCGGGAGGTCCAGGTCGTACCGTCCGGGCTGCTCTCGATCCGGTAGCGGCCGATCCGCCCGTTGGCGGAGGCGGCCGGCCGGGGCAGATAGGTCAGCCCGCCCACCGCTACCGCCGACTTGAGGTCCAGCGTCAGGGAGTGCGGCAGCGGGGCGGGCGGGGTGGTGCTCCACGCCGAGTGCCAGATGGTGGTGGCCGAGCCGTCGAGCACGTTGGCGGCGGCGCCGTTCTCGCGGGCCGTCTCCTGGTCCGAGGCGGTGACCGTCCAGCCGGCGCGGCCCAGCGTCGGGTCGGCCCGGCCCAGCAGGTTGAGCTCGGCGGCGCTGGACCACGGGCCACGGTTGCCGGCCTCGCTCAGGGCGGTCAGCCGGACGAACCGGGCGATCCGCGGGTCGAAGGTGACCGTCTGCGCGGTGCTGACGTCGGCGAACGCCCCGGTCGCGGCGGCCGGCCCCCAGGTCGCGCCGTCCATGCTGGTCTCCACCCGGTACTGCCCGATGGCGCCGTTGCGGCCGGACTGCCGCGGCAGGTAGCTCAGGCCGGAGACCAGGTTGGTCGCCACCATGTCGACGGTGAGCTGATGCGGCAGCGGCGCGGCCGGGGGAACCCCGTACGCCGTGTGCCAGATGGTGGCGGTGTCGCCGTCCAGCACGTTGCCCGCCGCCCCGTTCTCCTGCACCGTCTCCTGACTGTCCGCGACGACGGTCCAGCCGGTCCGCGGCAACGCGGGGTCGGTGCCGCCCAGCAGGTTCACCTCGGCGGCGGCCGACCACGGGCCCCGGTCACCGGCCTCGCCGAGCGCGGTGAGCCGGACGAACCGGGCCAGCACCGTCGCGAACGTGACCGTCTTGAGCACCTCGTCGTCGGCGAAGGTGCCGGTGGCGACCTGGGTGTACGCGGCGCCGTCGGTGCTGACGCCGATCCCGTACTGCCCGATGCGCCCGTCCGGCCCGTCGGCCGGCGGCAGATAGGTCAGGCCGCCGACCGCGAGCAGGTTGCCGGTGTCGATGGTGAGGGTGTGCGGCAGGGCGGTGGCCGCCGTGCGCCAGGTGGTGGCCGGATCGTTGTCGAGGGCGTTGCCGGCGGGCGTCGTGGCCGCCGAGCTGTCGGCGGTCACGCTCCAGCCGGTCCGGGGCAGCGGCGCCGGCGTGGTGACGGCGACCGGCACGGCGCGCGGCAGCACGTGGGCCGCATGCGGGTCCCGCGCCGGATCGCCGCCGTCGGCGTGGAGCACCACGGCGGCGCCGACGCCGAGGCACAGGATCAGGGTGGCCCCACCCCGCGACCACAGTTCTTCTCTCATTGCCGATCCCCCGGTGAAGCGAGCGACAGATGGTTGTCACTCAAACACCGGTGCGGCCGCCGCCGGCTCGGGGAATCGATTACACGACATTGACCGGTGTCGTACTGACGCCGCGTCGCAGTGCGCCTACGCTGGGTCAGTTCAGTGGCAGTCGCCGGTGCCCGAGTCGGTGAAGTCGCCGCCGGCCACGGAGAGGAAATCCCACCGGTACGACCGCCGGCCCAGCGTCAGGCGCAGGACCCCGAAGGTGTCGTCGTCGCGGACCTGGCTGTTCGGCGCCGGCCGGCCGAACGGGTACAGCGCCGCGCCGCCGGTGCCCACGACGATCGCCCGGATGCCGCGCGCCGGGTCGCGCCGCCCGGTGGGTGTCTGCGGGGCGAACCTCTCGTACACGTGGTTGTGCCCGGCCAGCATCAACTCCACGCCGGCGTCGTACAGGGTCCGCACCAGCGGCCGTACCTCCGTGGCCGGGGGATGGGTCGCGGCCGAGGTGAACAGCGGGCTGTGCATCATCGCCACCGTGCAGACGGCCGGGTGCGCGGCCAGGTCGGCGCGCAGCCACCGCTGCTGGGCCGAGCCGGGGCCGCAGCCGCCGGGCACCGCGGTGCAGTTGCTGTTCAGCACGACCACGTGCCAGGCCCCCGCCTCGTACGAGTAGTAGCCCCGGCCCCGGGGACCGGCCGCGGCGCCGAAGTAGTCGAAGTACGGCGCCGCGCCGCGGGTGCGGTAGTCGTGGTTGCCGGCGACCGGGCGGGTCCGCGCCTTGACCTGGCCCCAGGTGGGCCCGTAGCAGCGGCGGAAGTCGCGGCGGCTGCCGTCGGGGTACGCGTTGTCGCCCAGGGTGAAGACGGTGCCGGGGGAGCGCCGCAGCAGCGCGAGGGTACGGCTGTCCCCGTCGCTGTCACAGCTCGCGATGTCCCCGGCGCCGATCAGCACCGCCGGGGCGGGCGCGGCCGGGGTGGCGGCGGAAACCGTGGGCGCCGGCGACGCCACCGCCGGGGCGGGTGCGGCGGTCGGTGCCGGGGCCGATGGCGAGGTGCACGCGGCCAGCGCGGCAACCAGCAGCACCGGCAGCACGCGGCGGGGGCCGGCCGGGCGGGGCCGGTGGTCGTGGCGCACACCCCGGCGTACCCCGTCCCGGCAGCGATCACGCGCGGCCGGAGGGGTGAAGCGGGTGCAGTCGGGGAGCAGTCCGGTGCGGACCTCGGAAGTGGGCCCCGGCCGGCCGATCCAGCGGGCATGAATCGCCGGATGCTCGCCCTCTATCTCGTGGCGACCGTGGCCGCCGCCCTGGCGGCGGGCGCCGGCTCCGGTCACGCCTCCGGCGACCTGGTCTACTTCGGCGCCTACCTGAGCATCTGTGCGTTCGCGGCGCGATCGGCGCTCAGCCGCCGGCGCAGCGAGGACCGCTTCCCCTGGCTGTACGTCGCGGTCGGCCAGGTGGCCTGGCTGGCCGGCGACGCCGTGTACCCGGTCAGCACGCTGCTGCACCGCACCTACGACGGGGTGCCGTCGGCCGTGCTGTGGACCTTCGGCTATGCCGCCTTCGGCGCGGCGCTGATCGGGATGGCCCGGCGCCGGGCGGGACGGTGGCTGCGGCCCGCCGTCCTCGACATGCTCACCCTGGCGGTGGCGGCCGCGATCGGCATCTGGGTGGTGTTCATCTCGCCCTACCTGGCCGACGCGGCCGCCGACCCGCTGGGCGCCTACCTGTACGTCATGGGCCCGCTCGGCGACGTCGTGATCCTGGCCGGGGTGCTGCTGCTGGTGTTGTCGCCGGGGCGGCGTACCGGCGCCACCCGGCTGTTGCTGCTCTCGGCCGGCCTGCGGATCGCCGCCGACCTGGGTTCGAGCTTCATCCCGTCGCTGAGCCTGGCCATGGCGGTCGGCACCGGGGTGATCCTGCTCAGCAACGCGCTGCTGGTGGCGGCCGCCCTGCACCCGAACAGCGGTGAGCTCACCACGGCGGCCCGGCAGGCGCCGACGTTGCATCCCGCCCGTGTCTGGTTCCTCGGCGTGGGCCTGCTGACCGCGCCCACCATCTTCTTCGCGCGCCGCGAGTACGCCGAGAACGAACGGATCATGCTGTTCACGGCCACGGTGCTCACCGCCGGTCTCATCCTGGCCCGGTTCGCGAGCGCGCTGCGGGCCCTGGAACGGGCCGAACGCGAGCTCAGCTTCCGCAGCCGGCACGATCCGCTGACCGGGCTGGTGAACCGCGCCGCGCTCGCCGACGCCCTGGCGGCGTGCCCGGCCGGCTCCAGCGTGCTGTACCTCGACCTGGACGGCTTCAAGGCTGTCAACGACGGCGCGGGGCACGGCGCCGGCGACGTCATCCTGCAGGTGGTGGCGCAGCGGCTGCGCGCCGCCAGCCGCGACTGCGACACGATCGCCCGGCTCGGCGGCGACGAGTTCGCCGTCGTGCTGACCGGCCTGAGCAGCGCCGAGGCGGTCCCGGTGGCCGACCGGATCCTGCGGGACGTGGCCCAGCCGATCGAGCACGACGGCTGCTGGCACACCGTGGGCGCCAGCATCGGCATCGCCGGCGCCGACGCCGACGCGGGCGACGCGTGGTCGCCGACGGCGCTGCTGCGCGCCGCCGACGCCGCGATGTACCGGGCCAAGCGGCTCGGCCGGGGCCGCTGGGTCCTCGCCGACCTGGCCGCCTGAAACGTCAGGACACTGAGAAGGCGAAGGTGTACGGCCGCTGGATCGGTACGCCGCCGGGGCCGGTGCTGCTGACCCCGGCCACGGTGGCCGTGTAGGTCCCGGCGGCCAGGGCGGCGGCCGGCGCCCAGACGAGCGTGCCGGGCGTGGTCTCGGTGACGGTGCCCGCGGCTGTGCCGCCCGGACCGGTGACGACCACGGCGCCGGCGTAGTCGGTCCCGGTCGCCGGCTGGACGTCGCGCTGGAACGTCACCGTGACCGCCGCCGGGGCCGGGCCGGTGCTGCCCGCGGCCGGGGTGGTCGAGACGACCAGCGGGTCGCGCCAGTACCGGATGGCCAGGTGGTCGTCGGACCCGCCGGGCCGGTCCCAGGCGGTCGAGGTGTCGTCGACCAGCATGGTCCGGGTGATCCCGCCGTCCACGGTGACGCCGCGATTGACCGTGCCGGTGATGGATCCCCAGTCCTCCACCGTCTCCCAGCTGCCGCGGGTGTACTTGTACTGGATGTCGGTGCCGTCCAGGACGGTGACGGTGACCTCCCAGACACCGTTGCCGCGGTCGGTCATCGCCACCTTGCCGGGGTCCCACGGGCCCAGCTCGGCGATGTTGCCGGGCAGGTGGAGCGTCGCGTCCGGCGGCGTGCCCGGCGGCGCGAGCACCCGGAACGTCACCGCGACCGGGCGGACCGGCACGGTGAGGGCGGCGGGCAGGCCGGCCGCGCTGCCGTCCGGATTGCGGTACGCCAGGTGCGCCACCACGTTCGCCGTCCGGGGCGACGGGCCGGCCGGGGTGACGTCGTAGGTGACGGTGAAGGTGGCGCCCGGCGCGAGCGACGCCGCGGTGGCGGGCGTCCGCGGGGTGATGGTCCACCCGTCGGGCGCCGTGACGGTCGCCGCCAGGTTCGTGATGGTGCCCGGCCCGGCGTTGCGCGCGGTCGTCACCAGCGTGCTCGTCGCGCCGGACTGGAGCCCGTCCGGGGCGGTGAAGGTCAGCTCGACGGCGGGCTGCTGAGCCACCGTGAGCGGCCTGCCGTCGTGGGCCACGATCACCCGGCGGTCGCCCGCGGTGGCCGGCAGTTCGACGGTGAGCAGGTGTTTCGCGGCGTCGTAGGTCCAGGGCGCGGCGCGGCCGGAGACGGTGACCACGTGCGGGCGGCCGACGCCGGCGAACGCGACCGTGTAGCGGCGGGTGGCGGGAGCGCCGGGGTAGGCGCCGGCGGCCGGGCCCACGGTCAGCGCGGACAGCCGGCGGCCCTCGTCGTAGCGGACCGGGATGCGGCTGAACTGCCCGGCGCGGTAGCCGAGCCCCTCGCCGGCGTCCGCGTACACCGACGTGCGGCCCGAGGCGTGCGGGAACACCGTCAGCGTGAGCCGGTCGGCGGGCTGGGCCGCGACGCCGGCCGCGGGCGGGGTCTGGGCGACGATGCCGCCGGCGCGCACGAAGACCGGCATGCGGTCGGGCGTCGCCGCGACGGTACGGGTGGCCGGGCCGCGGAAGGTGGCCCCGGTGAAGAAGTCGGTCCACGTGCCCGGCGGGAACCACACCGGCGTCGTGGTGCTCAGCCCCGGCGTGACGACCGGCGCCACCAGCATCGAGTCGCCGAGCAGGTACTCGGTGGCGTGCCGGTACGCCTCGGGCTGCTCGGGCCAGTCGAGGTAGAGCGCCCGGGCCATCGGCACGCCGGTGTCGTACGTCTGCCGCGCGGCGGTGTAGAGGTACGGCACCAGCGACTCGCGCAACCGCAGGTAGTCGGCGGCCGCCCCGCTCACCGTCGTCGAGTACTCCCACGGCAGCCGGTCGCCGTGGTCGGAGTGCAGGCGCAGGATCGGCTGGAACGCGCCCAGCTGCACCCAGCGCAGGTAGAGGTCCTCGGGCAGGTGCTTGCCGGCGAAGCTGCCGATGTCGTGGCTGACGTAGGACTGCCCGATGCTCGCCTCGGCGGGCGTCATCGCGGCGGCGAAGGCCAGCGTCTCCCAGTCCGGCCGGGTGTCGCCGGTGAAGTGCACGGTGCTGCGGTGCTCGGCCCACGGCCCGGACGGCCCGGGCGTCGCGTACGCGGGGAACGACGCCCCGATCCGGGACAGCGCGAAGCCGCGCAGCCCGCGGGCGTCACCGTCGCGCCGGTACAGCTCGTTGATCCAGCTGTCCGCGGTCACGCCGGGCGTGCCGACCGTGCTGTCGTCGCAGCAGTAGTCCAGCCACCACTGGCGTACCCCCTGCTCCTCGAACGGGTCGTGGAGCTGCGACCAGGCGGCGGCCTGGTCGGGGTCGGTCCAGTCGAAGCGGTACGGGTCGGGCGCGAAGCTGCTGCCGGCGGGGGCGAGCTTGCCCCGGGCGGTGGCCTGGGCCGCGGCGAAGCGCGGGTCGGCGCCGGAGATCGCCGCGTGCACGTTCAGCGTGGCGTTGACGCCCTGCCGGCGGAGCCGGTCGAGGAAGCCGCCCGGGTCGGGGAACAGGGTGGGGTTCCAGTTCCAGCCGGCCCACGCGTTCGGCGCCTTCCAGTCGGTGTCGATCACCAGCGAGTCGAGCGGGACGTCGTGGTCGCGGAACGCCGGCAGCAACTGCTTCTCGTAGTCGTCGGCGCTGTAGGCCTGGTACTTGGAGAACCAGGTGCCGAAGGCCCACTTCGGCGGCAGCAGGGACGGTCCGGTCAGCGTCCGCAGGTCGGCCAGGCCGCGGCGGTAGTCGTGGCCGTACCCGAAGAGGTAGCCGTCCTGGTAGGCGCCGGCGTGCGGGGGCCGGGCGGCGACCCAGCCGCCGGCGGTGCGCACCGCGGTGGCGGTGT
This sequence comes from Actinoplanes nipponensis, assembly GCF_016862275.1. GTDB lineage: Bacteria > Actinomycetota > Actinomycetes > Mycobacteriales > Micromonosporaceae > Actinoplanes > Actinoplanes nipponensis. The sequence continues at coordinate 90,942 of NZ_BOMQ01000016.1, forward strand.
CGTCGAGCAGGTACCAGCCGCCGCGGTTGAGCATGCCGGGGTGCAGGTCGATCTGGTCGGGCGGGCCGGCCTGCCCGGCGTAGTAGTCGAGCCCCCGGTACCAGCCGCCGAGCGCGTCGTCCCGCGCCGGCGACCCGAAGGCCGGGTGCACGCTGGTCAGCGAGTTGCCGACGCGCAGCTCCAGAGTGGTGTTGGCGGCGCTGACCGGCCCGCTGTCCACCCTGTACCGCAGGGTCAGGGCGCCGGTGCTGATCCGCAGCTCGCCGCCGCGGGTGCGGGCGGTGAACCGGGTGCGGCCGGGGTCGCGGTCGACGGCGTTGAAGGTCGGCCGGTCCTCGAAGGTGTCGTCGGCGGCATACTCCAGGCGCAGCAGCGTGGGGCTGAGGACCTGGACCCGCAGGTGGCCGGCCCGCACGGCCTGGCCGTCGACCTGCGGTGGCCGCGCCGCGGCCAGCGCGGCGCCGGGCGTCGCGGTCAGGAGCAGCAGGAAAGCGAGGAGACCCGCGAGGCGGGCGCCACCGACATGCCGGGACATGACGACCCCCTGAAACGTAACTGGTACGTCACACAGTGCAGCGAACTCTTCGCCGCGGGGACCGCCGTGTCAATAGGCGCGGGTCTGTTCCGGAGGTTCCGGAACGCGGAGTCCGGCCAGGAGCAGGCCGACCAGGCGGCGGGCGTCGTACCGGGGGTCCTGGTCGGCGCCGATGCACAGGTTGCCGACGCCGTGCATCAGCGTCAGGGCCGGGATGTCGGCCCGGATCTCGCCGGCCGCGGCGGCGGCGGCGAGCAGCCGGTCGCACACGGGGACGAGGCGGTCCAGGAAGTAGGCGTGCAGGCTCCGGAAGGCGTCGTCGTCGGACCGCAGCGCCCCGGCGAGGCCGTGCTTGGTGATCAGGAAGTCGGCGAAGAGGTCGATCCACCTCCGCAGGGCGGCGTGCGCGGAGTCGCTGCCGGCCAGCAGGGCCGGGCCCGCCTCGGCGCACGCCTCGACCTGGTGCCGGTAGACGGCCACGATCAGGTCGGCCCGGGTGGGGAAGTGCCGGTAGATGGTGCCCACGCCGACGCCGGCCCGGGTGGCGATGTCGCGCACCGGGGCGTCGACGCCGGCCGCGCGGAAGGCCGCGGCGGCCGCCTCCAGCAGGTTCTGCTCGTTGCGGCGCGCGTCGGCCCGCTTGCGCGGGCCGGATGTGCCCTCGGCCACGGCTTCTCCTCCTTCACAAACGGAACACTGTTCCGTATCGTCTTAACGGAACGCGGCTCCGCTTAGAGGATGCCAGAACCCGGAGGAGAACGAGCATGCAGTACCGCACCTTGGGCCGCACCGGCGTACAGGTCAGCACCCTCGCGCTCGGCGCGATGAACTTCGGCAGCCTGGGCCGGACCAGCCAGGCCGACGCCGACGCGCTGGTCGGCGCCGCGCTGGACGCCGGCATCAACCTCATCGACACCGCCGACATGTACGGCCAGGGCGAGTCGGAGGAGATGGTGGGCAAGGCCATCGCCGGCCGCCGCGACGACATCGTGCTGGCCACGAAGGCGACCATGCCGATGGGCGACGAACGCAACCACCAGGGCAGCTCCCGCCGCTGGCTGGTCACCGAGCTCGACGACAGCCTGCGCCGGCTGGGCGTCGACCACGTCGACCTCTACCAGATGCACCGGTGGGACCCGCGCACCAGCGACGAGGAGACCCTGTCGGCGCTGACCGACCTGCGCCGGGCCGGCAAGATCCGCTACTTCGGCTCGTCGACGTTCCCCGCGTACCGCATCGTGCAGGCCCAGTGGGCCGCCCGGGAGCACCACCTGGGCCGGTACGTCACCGAGCAGCCCGGCTACTCGATGCTGCAGCGCGCGGCCGAGACCCACGTCCTGCCCGTCACCGAGGAGTACGGCCTCGGCGTGCTGGTGTGGAGCCCGCTGGCCTCGGGCTGGCTGTCGGGCGCCGTCCGCGCGGGCCGCGAGATCAGCACCAGCCGCTCGGCGCTCATGCCGCACCGCTTCGACACCACGGTCCCGGCCAACCGGGCCCGGCTCGACGCCGTCGAGCGGCTGGCCGCGGTCGCCGCCGGGGCCGGCCTGACCCTGATCCAGCTGGCGCTCGGCTTCGTCACCGCGCACCCGGCGGTGACCAGCGCCATCATCGGTCCACGGACGACGGAGCACCTGCACTCGCAGCTCGCCGCCGCGGACACCGTGCTCACCGCCGACGTGCTGGACGCCGTCGACGCGATCGTCGCCCCCGGCCTGGACCTCGCCCCGGAGGAGAAGTTCGATACGCCGCCCGCGCTGCTCGACCCGGCCCGGCGTCGCCGGTGACCCCCGCGGGCAGGACTGCCCGCGTTCCGGCGCGCGACTACGATGGTCCGAACGGATCTCGCGACCAGGCGGTCGCGGGGTCCGCCGCCACATTTGTCACGGACGACAGGAGATCGTGGTGAACGCCGACGAGTTCTGGGCGAACGGCCCGGCCCGGATCGACACGACCCGGCCGCACCCCGCCCGGCGGTACGACTACTGGCTCGGCGGCAAGGACAACTTCCAGGCCGACCGGGACGCCGCCGAGGCGATCGCCAAGGTGTTCCCGCACATCCGCACCGCCGCCCGCGAGAACCGGGCCTTCATGCGGCGGGCGGTGAGCCACCTCGCCGCCGAGGCCGGCATCCGCCAGTTCCTCGACATCGGCACCGGGCTGCCGACCGCGAACAACGTGCACGACGTGGCCCAGGGCATCGCGCCCGAGTCGCGGATCGTCTACGTGGACAACGACCCGCTGGTGCTCACCCACGCCCGGGCGCTGCTGACCAGCTCGGCGCAGGGCGCCACCGCCTACATCGACGCCGACGTGCGGACCCCGGGCAAGATCCTCCAGGACCCGGCGGTCCGGGACACCTTGGACTGGAACCGCCCGGTGGCGCTGCTGCTGGTGGCGGTCCTGCACTTCGTCGAGGACGCCGAGGACCCGTACGGCATCGTGCGTGAGCTGGTCGGCACCCTGCCGCCGGGCAGCTTCCTGGTGCTGTCGCACGCGACGTTCGACCCGCTCGACCAGAAGACGATCACGGCCATGAACGCGGTGAACGAGGGCATCAAGCCGACCTTCTCGCCGCGCACGATGGCCGAGGTCTCCCGGTTCTTCGCCGGGCTCGACCTGCTGGAGCCCGGCATCGTGTCGGTGTCCGACTGGCGGCCGGAGCCCGGGCCGCGGCCCACCCCGGCCGAGGCGACCGGGTACGGCGCGGTGGCCGCCCTTCCCTAGCGTGGGGTGATCACCGGCAGGTCAGCGGTTCAGCGGGTGCGGGGCACGCGGCCGGTCAGCCGTTGCCACAGCCAGCCCGCGGGGACGGTCCGGCCGGTCAGGACGTACTCGCTGACGGCGTGGTGGGTGACGGTGTCGACCAGGTGCCGGCGCGCCGAGGGGCGCCCGGCCAGCAGGAGCTGGTCGCCGGCGGCCAGGACGACGTCGTCGCCCGGGCCCAGGATGGTCTCGGAGTCGCGCTGCAGCAGCAGCGGCACCGCGGCGACCGGGCGGCTGCGGTCGTGCGGGCTCCGCAGCAGGGCGCCGAGCCGGGCCTCGCCGGCGCGCAGCCACGGGTCCAGCGCCGGCGCCTCCCGGGCGGTCAGGGTGAGCTTCCACAGGCTGCCCAGGCGCCGGCCGCACTGCTGCCGGAGGCGCTCGATGAGCTCGGCCGCCCAGTCGTCGCCGCGCGCCGGCATGTCCTGCAGGAACCGCCACAGCAGCGGGGTGCTGAGCTGGGCGTAGATCTCCCGCGCGACCAGCTCGCTGGGCACCAGCAGCCGGTCGACCCCCAGGGCGGCGAACAGCGGCGCGTTGGCCGGGTGGTTCTGCCGGGAGGCGATGAACAGGGCGGGGTTGATCCGGCGGGCGGCGGCGATCAGGGACAGGTTGGTGGTGTCGTTGTCGGTGCCCGCGACGAAACCCACCGCCTGCCCCAGATCGGCGCGGGCCAGCACGGCCGGTTCGGACGCGTCCCCGACGACCACCGGTGACTGCGCGTCCGCGTTCGGCCGCAGGTCCATGATGGCCACGTCCAGGCCCTCGGCCCGCAGGTCCTCGGCCAGCTTGCGGCCGAAGCGGCCGTAGCCGCACAGCACCCAGCGCCCGGCGGTCGGCGGCCGCCCCGCCGGGGGCAGCTCGGCGCCCGGGCCGCCCTCCAACCACGACATCAGCCGGTGCGACGCGGGCGAGCGCAGGGCGAGCCGGAGGTGGTCGCCGAAGCGGTCGAACGGGTTGACCACCGCCGGGGAGCCGAACGCCCGCATCCGGTGCTCGATCCCCGGCGAGACGGTCCGGGCGATCACCGGCAGGTCCGGGCGCACCAGGGCGGCGGCCATCGCGACGACCAGGTTGACCTCGTCGTCGTCGGTGAGGGCGAGCACGCCCTCGCAGCGGGGATGCTCGAGACCGGCGACGCTCAGGGTCTGCGGGTTCGCGGCGTCGGCGGCCAGGCCGGGCACGTCGGCGTGGTACTGGTCGACGTCGAGCCCGTCGACGCGCTCGGAGGAGACGTCGAGCACCACGAAACGCCGGCCGATGGCGTCCAGCTCCCGGCCGAGCAGCCGGCCGGTCTGGCCGTACCCGACGATCAGCAGGAAGGGCTCCCGCAGCCGGCTCACCGTGCGGGTGAACCGCTGCAACCCGAGGGCCTGCCGGAACGCGCGGTCCTGCAGCAGCGTCAGCAGCGAGCCGATCGCGTACGCCCAGCCGACGACGGTCAGGTAGATGGTGGCCATCACCCAGAGCCGCTGGGCGCCGGTGAACGGCTGGGGGATCTCGCCGTACCCGATGGTCGTCGCCGTGTAGCTCATGAAGTAGAAGGCGTCGAAGAAGCCCATCCGCGCCGGCTGCCCCGCCGCGTCCCGGCCGGGAATCAGCGTCAGGCCGAGCACGCTGACCGCGAAGATCGTGATCAGCACGATGAGCGGCGCGCGCATCCGGCGCAGGATCAGGAAGATGGTGGACGAGGTCTCTCCCGTCCGGGTGAGCGACGGGCGCCGCCGGGCCCGGCGCGGCCGGTCATCGCCCCGGACGAGCCGGCGCCAGGCCTGTCCTGCGGAACCCGCCACGACGCCTCCCGCTCACCGGCGCTGGAACGACACGGTCTCGACGACCAGCAGCACGACCGAGACCAGGTTGGCCAGCAGGGCGCCGCCGGACAGCGACACGACGGCGGCCATTGCCGACCCGTCCAGCCCGGCCGAGGAGATCTGCGTGGCGTACCCCCAGGCCAGTGCCGCGGCGATCAGCTGCAGGTCGGCGACCAGGCTGGTGGCCAGGTGCACGGCGCCGATCTGGGTCCGGTCGCCGAACTTCAGCACGGTCGCGATGAGGCTGACCACGACGGCGGCGAACAGCTCGTACTCGTTGTGCAGCGTCGGATCGGCCAGGTCGCCGATGAAGAAGCCGAAGTTGAGCGTCGCGGCCAGCAGCACGAAGAAACCGAAGATCACCTTTTCAAGGCTCATGCACAGCTCCCGGGGTCGGTGACTCACGCTAGCCCGCCATCCGGCCCGGCGCTGACCAACCTGGATCCGGGGTGTCACACGGGCCGCCCGGGCGGTGTCTGGTGGGCGTACCGCCTCGAACGAAGGAGACACCATGGCCGGCAACACCGATGTGGTCGTGATCGGCGGCGGGTACGCGGGCGTCATGGCGGCCAACCGCCTGACCCGGCGCGCCGACGTGACCGTGACCCTGATCAACCCGCGCCCGCGCTTCGTCGACCGGATCCGCCTGCACCAGCTGGTGGCCGGCTCCGGCGCCGCGGTCGCCGACTACCGGGACGTCCTGGCCGGGCGCGTCCGGCTGGTGGTGGACACCGCCGCGCGGATCGACCCGGCCGGGCGCACGGTGACGCTCGCGTCCGGCGGCACGCTCGGTTACGACTATCTGGTGTACGCGGTCGGCAGCGGCGCCGCCGGCCCGCGGGTGCCCGGAGCGGCCGAGCACGCCCATCCGATCGCCACCCTGGAGGAGGCGCAGCGGTTGCGGTCCGTCCTGCGGTCCGCCCCGGAAGCGGCCGCGGTGACCGTGGTCGGCGCCGGCCCGACCGGCATCGAGACCGCCGCGGAGCTGGCCGGGCCGGGTCGCGCCGTCACCCTGGTCTGCGGCGGGGTGCTCGGCCCGTACCTGCATCCCCGGGGCCGGCGGGCGGTCGCCGAGCGGCTGGCCGGGCTGGGCGTGACCGTGCTGGAGGGCGCCGGCGCGACGGTGACCTCGGTGACCCGCGACGCCGTGCGGCTCGGCGACGGCCGTGAGCTGCCGAGCGCGGTGACCGTCTGGACCGCCGGGTTCGGGGTGCCGGACCTGGCGGCGCGCAGCGGGCTGAGCACCGACGACCAGGGCCGGCTGTGCACGGACGAGACGTTGACGAGCGTGGACGACGGGCGCATCGTGGCGGCCGGGGATTCGGCGGCGCCGTCGGGTCGGCCGTACCGGATGAGCTGCCAGGCCGCCATGCAGCTGGGCCCGCAGGCCGCCGAGACGGTGCTGCGCCGCCTGGCCGGGCGCGAGCCCGCCCCCGTCGAGGTGGGGTTCTTCGGCCAGTGCGTCAGCCTGGGCCGCCGGGCCGGGATCTTCCAGTTCGCCGGCCGGGACGACGTGGCCAACCGGGGATTTCTCGGCGGCCGCGCGGGCGGGATGCTCAAGGAGGCCATCTGCCGGGGCATCCTCCGGCAGCTGCGCTTCGAGGCGCGCCATCCCGGTGCGCTGAAGTGGCGGGTGAGCAACGACCGGCGCCGGGAGGCGCTCCGGGCCGGGAACCACCCGGCGCCGGCCACCGAGGGGGGCGGGAGATGAGCGACGACGCCACCGAGGTCTTCGTCGCCCACCGCAACCTGCTCTTCACCGTCGCGTACGAGATGCTCGGCTCGGCCGCCGACGCCGAGGACGTCCTGCAGGAGACCTGGCTGCGCTGGGTCGAGGTCGACCCGGAACGGGTCCGCGACCAGCGCGCCTACCTGGTCCGGATCACCACCCGGCAGGCGCTCAACCGGCTGCGGACGCTGCGCCGCCGCAAGGAGGCCTACGTCGGCCCGTGGCTGCCCGAGCCGCTGCTCACCACGCCGGACGTGGCCGAGGACGTGGAGCTGGCCGACAGCGTGTCGATGGCGCTGATGCTCGTCCTGGAGACGCTGTCGCCCACCGAGCGCGCGGTGTTCGTGCTCCGCGAGGCGTTCGAGGTGGGCTACGACGAGATCGCCGCCGCCGTCGGCAAGAGTCCCGCGGCCGTCCGGCAGATCGCGCACCGCGCCCGCCGGCACGTCGACGCCCGCCGCCCGCGCCACCCGGTCTCGCCAGGCGAGAGCCGGGCGGCGCTGGACGCGTTCCACCGCGCGCTCGAGGCCCGGGACCTGCAGGGCCTGCTCGACGTGCTGGCGCCCGAGGTGGTCCTGGTGAGCGACGGCGGCGGCATCAAGCAGGCGGCGCTGCGGCCGATCGTCGGCGCCGGCAAGGTGCTCCGCTTCGCCTTCGGCGGGATCGGCCGGACCGAGGGGACGCTCACCGCCGAGCGCACGGTGGTCAACGGCAACCCGGCGCTCGTGCTGCGCCTGGACGGCGAGCTCGACGGCGTCATGGCCATCCGGGTGGAGGACGCGCGCATCACCGGCCTCTACTACGTCCGCAACCCGGAGAAGCTGACCCGCTTCGGCTCGGAGACCGCGCTGACCCTGCGCTGAGCACCCCCGTACGCCTCGGCAACCTGTCTGCTCCGGCACCGGGCCGGGGATGCACCTGTGGGCCACGAGAGTCATCTGGACACCCGCCCTGACCGATCGAGGCCGAGGAGCGCCCGAAAGATGACGACACGACAGGGAACACGACCCGGTCAGCAGAACCGTGCCCGAGCCCGGTGGCCGCGCGCCGCCGCGATCGTCGCCGTGCTCGCCGCGGCCCTGACGGTCGCCGGCAACCCCGCCCCGGCGTCGGCCGCGGTCCCGCGGGTCGCGCAGAGCTGGGCGTCGCTGATGTTCCACAGCCTCACCCCCAGCGCCAAGTACGTCCAGCTCCGCAAGGCGCTCGCCGTCCAGCGGGCCACCCTGGCGACCCGGGTCTCCCAGGTCACCGAGGGCCGGACCGCGCACGCCGCCGCGCAGACCCGGGTGACGACCGCCGTCACCGCCGACGCCGCCGCCCGTACCGGATACGCGATCGCGCGGGAGGCCCTGACCACCGCGCGGAACACGCTGACCGTGGTGTCGCAGCGGCGGCCGGTCGCCGGCGCCGCCGTGACCGAGGCGAAGACCGCCATCACCACCGCCGCGAAGACCGTGACCACCCGCCGGGCCCAGGTGAGCCAGGCCGCCACTGAGCTGAAGGCCGCGCAGGCCGCCGCCCGGGCCGCCACCGCCGGCCTGGACAAGGCGATCACCGCGTGGCAGTCCGCCGCGGCGACCGTCCGGACCAACCGGCAGCGGCTCATCGCCCTCGACCACTCCGCCGAGCTCGCCGGCCGGGCCGCCGCCCTCAGCCGGGACGTCGTCACCGAGGTCCGCACCAAGTTCACCGTCGCCGACACCGTCGCGGTCAACGGCGTCACCGTGCACCGCAGCGTGTCGTTCGCGTTCCGGCGGATGCTCGCGGACGCGCGCACCGACGGCGTCGTCCTCTCCGGCGGCGGCTTCCGGACCAGGCAGCGGCAGATCGAGCTGCGGACGATCAACGGCTGCCCCGACGTCTGGACCGCGCCCCCGTCGTCCTGCCGGGTGCCGACCGCGATCCCCGGCCGGTCGCTGCACGAGCTCGGCCTGGCCGTCGACATCACCGCCGGCGGCCGGACGCTGACCGCCGACAGCGCCGGGTTCCGCTGGCTGGCCACGCACGCCGGCAAGTACGGCTTCGTCAACCTGCCGTCCGAGCCGTGGCACTGGTCGATCACGGGCGGCTGATCCCGGCGCCGGCCGGCCGCCGGTCAGCGCCGTTGGCGGGCCATCCACTGCCAGATGTGGGTGCCCCCGATGCTCGGATCGTTGCGGGCGACGTAGATCCACGACCAGTGGCCCGGGAACTGGTAGCCGTTCCAGACGACGTGGTCGTACAGCGTCAGCAGGGAACCGGGGATGAGGTCGTGGGCGTGCAGGGTGTTCGGCCCGGGCGGCACCGTGGTGTCGTCCCGGGACGTGACGAGCCAGGTCGGGGTGGAGATGCGCCGCAGCTCGGCGTCGGTGATCAGCCGCGGACCGCCCGGCTCCAGGGACTGCACGACGCCGCAGATCGGCACCGACGCGGCGAACAGGTCCGGGTAGACGGTGGTCATCTCCATGCTCATGTAGCCGCCGTTGCTGCACCCGGCGACGTAGATCCGGTCGCGGTCGACGGGATACCGGTGGGCCAGCTCCCGGACGATCTCGCGGATGAGCGGGGCGAAGCGGGGGCCGTCCTCGATCCAGTACGACGTGCTCTGCGGCGCCACGACGTAGGCGCCGGAGAAGATCCGCTGGGCCTGCGGGGTGGCGAAGCCCAGCGCGCCGCGGTTGGCGCGCAACGTGGTCTCGTTGTCGTAGTAGTTGTCGGGCAGCGAGGCGCCCTCGCCCCCGCCGTGCAGCCAGACGATGAGTGGGCGCCGGCCCCGCCCGCCGTGGGCGGGGGAGTAGAGCCGGTACTTCATCCCCGAGCGCGAGACGTGGTAGCTGAACGCGTCCACCTCGGGATCGGACAGCCGGCCCTGCACGAAGCGCGAGATGGTGATCGAGCGGTGGTCGCGCAGGACGATCGGGGCCAGCTGGGTGATGGTGTAGACCAGATCGAGCCGTACGTTGCGTCCGCGGCCGGCGATGTAGCCCAAGGTGCCCCCGCCCAGCTGGCCCTCGCCGTGGCTGAGCTCCAGCACGATGTCGCCGTGGCGGTCGAGCCGGACGGCGGTCACGGTGCGGTCGAGGTCGTACTCGCTGTAGATGGCGTCGCCGGGGGCGATGGGAATCGGGCTGGTGGCCTTGGCGTGCACGCCGAAGGTGCCGGTGCTCAGCCCGGCCGGGTCGATCGGCCCGAGCCGCGAGGTGTCGAGGGTGATCGAGGTGACCTGCTCGCCGCCGTCGAGCACCCGGGCGTTGAGCCGGAACCGCACGGTGACCGGCGGGTGGCCACCGGCCCGGGCGGCGACCCCGGGCAGGGACAGGCCGGCGGCGGCGCCCGCGCCGGCGGCGAGAATGGTGCGACGGCTCAGGGGAGTGTCCATGCGGACTCCTTGGTCGATCTCCATTCGTACCACTGCATCGAGGTCGGTCTATCACAAATGGGTGACGGGCGCTAATGGGGTCGCCGGGGCCCGCCCACCGTCTGGATCACCACCGAGTAGGCGCGCGGGTGGACGCGAGCATGTCGATCAGCCGGCCCGGGCCGCGCCGCCGACCGCCGCCTGCGCAGCCCGCTCGATCATCGCCCGGTGTGTCGCGCGGGCCGCCGTGTCGATCTCTTCCTCGTGTTCAGCCCGCAGCCCGGTCCGGCCGTCAAGCTGCTCACGCAGGATGTCAGCGTGGCCGGCATGCCGGGTGGTCTCCTGAAGAACATGGATCATGACGCCGAACAGCGTGACGTCGGGCCGCGACCACCACGGCACGTGGCCAGGCGCGTCGACGGGAAGCTCCCCGATCGTCGCGTCCGCATGCCTGCAGGCGCGCTGGTAGAAGTCGATGATCTGTTCGCGGGTCTCCTCGGGAGTTGCCCACAGGTCGCTGCCGTCCGCGTCCTGCCATCGCCCCAGCGGCTCCGGGGACGGACGGCCGAAGACCTCACCGAGATACCAGGCCTCACCTGTCGCCATGTGCTTCACCAGGCCCAGGAGATTGGTTCCCGTCGCCGTCAGGGGACGCCGGATGTCGTATTCGGACAGACCGTCGAGCTTCCAGACCAGCGCCTCCCGGACCGCCTTGAGCCGGCCGTGCAGGAAGTCCTTCGCGACGTCATCGATCATGGCGACGACCTTGCCACCCGGCCACCACAGCCGCCGACCCCGGTTCGCGGAGGGTTCGGAGGCTGCCGCCGTTCCCGGCCGGCGGTCACCCGGGCGGGAGCTCCCGCGCCGGCAGCGCCGCCTCCGTGGCGGGGACTGCCGTGGGTTTGGGCCCACCGGGCTCGGGCAAACCGGGCGGGTAGATGGTGCTCCTGACGCGGCTCCACCACGCGGCCGGGGCCGAGACGCAGGGAATTCGCAATCGACAAGGGGATCTCATGAAGTTGATGACGTTTGCGGCGGGTCTGGCCACCGGTTACGTGCTCGGCGCCCGCGCGGGCCGGGAGCAGTACGAGAAGATCGTCGCGGCGGTCGGCCAGGCGCGTACCCAGCCCGCGGTCGCCGGGGCGGGGGCCGACGACGCCTCCACGTCCGGGCCGGCCGGGCCGGACGCCGCCGCCGCCACCGACGCGCCGGCTGCGGCCGAGCCCACGCCGGCGGCTGTCAAGCCCGCGTCAGCCGCCGTCAAACCGGCTACGCCCGCGTCGGTTGCTGCCAAGCCGGCGACGCCCGCGTC
>NZ_BOMQ01000017.1 GCF_016862275.1 Actinoplanes nipponensis
CGACGCCCGCGTCGGTCGCCCCCAAGGCCGCCAAGGCGGCCAAGGCCGGGCCGGGCGACTCCGCGACCCCTCGGTCGTCGCGGCGTACCAAGAGCACGCTCACCGCTCCGAGCGTGACCGCCGACGCCACGCCGGGCTCCGACGGTCAGTGATCCACAGCCGCCGGGCCGAGGTGTCTCAGGGCGCGTCCGCCGGGTCCTGACCGAAGGCCGCGCCGAGGCCGGTCAGGTCCACCGATCGGCGGGCGTGCTCGGGGACGTGGTCGATCAGCGGGCGCATCGCTTCCAGGGCGGTCAGGATCTGCCGGGCGACCCGCTCCACCGGCCGGACCGCGTCCACCGAGACCAGGATGCCGCGCTCGGCGTACCAGTCGACGATGGGGTGGGTCACCTCGTGGTAGAGGGCGAGCCGCCGGCGGATGATCTCCTCGGTGTCGTCCGAGCGGCGTTCCAGCGCCGCCCGGGCCAGCAGCCGGCGGGTCAGCTCGTCGTCGTCCGCCTTCAGGTGCAGGGCGACGTTCGCGGTCATGTCCAGGCTCAGGCCGATCTCGTACAGCGAGCGGGCCTGCTTCATGTTGCGGGGCATGCCGTCCAGGACGTAGCCGCCGCCGCTGTGCCTGGCCTCGATGAACGCGGTGCGGACCATGTCGAGCACGATCTCGTCGGGCACCAGCTCACCGCGGTCGAGGCGGTCCTGGACGGCGCGGCCCAGCTCGGTGCGGCGGGCCACGTGGTCGCGCAGCAGGTCGCCGGTGGCGATGTGCGGGATGCCGAAGTGCGTGGCGATCAGCGCGCCCTGGGTGCCCTTGCCTGCCCCGGGGGGTGCGACCAGTAAGACCCGCATCACGCTGTCCTTCCACCGGTGAGCCGCGTCCGAGCCGGAGTGCGGCTCCGTCGACGTCGTGGCCGGGCCCGCGGCGGAGCCGGGGCCACGGGGACGATCGTAGGGCCTGCGCCGCGGATCGGCCGCGACCGGCCACCGGTTACCGCCGGGCGCCTCACTTGACCGTCAGCTTGACCCTCGAGCTGGTCACGCCGGCGTTGGTGGTACCGCCGGCCACCGACACCCGCAGCGTCCAGGCGCCGCGCCCGAAGGACCGGGAGAACGAGTACGCCCCGCTCGCCGCCGTCTTCGTGGACGTGACGGTCAGCCACCGGGAGCCCACCTTGCGCTGCAGCGTGATCTTGACGCCGGCGCGCCCGGGCTTCGCCGTACCCGTGATCCTGATCTTCTTGCCGGCCTTGGGCCTGGTCGTGCTCGCCTTGATCGTGACCGTGTAGCGCACGGTGGCCGACGGCGTCGCCGAGGTCGCCGCCCACGCGCCGGACGATCCGGCGTACCGGATCCGGTACGCGGTCGTGCCCGACGGCTTGACCGTGGCCCGCCAGGCCCCCTTCGCGTCGGTCCGCACCGTCGTGATCCGGCTCCAGGCCGTGCGCCCGGCCGCTCGTTGTTCCAGCGTCGCCGTGGTCCCGGCGATCGCGGCGCGGCCGCGGAGAACCTGGCCGGTGAGCGTGGCCGACTTGCCGTAGCCGAACGCCGCGGGCGTCACGGTCAGCGGGAGGGCGGTCGGGCTCAGCGTGACCGTCTTCTCCGCGCCGTCGCCGATCGCGCTGGTCGCGCGCAACCCGACGGTGTACGCCCGGCGGGTGTCCAGGCCGGTCAGCGTGAGCGACCGGGCGGAGGCGGCCAGCGTCGTCTCGACGCCGGGGGAGACCCGCACGACGTAGCCCGTGACCAGCACGTCGCCGAAGGTGTAGCTGGGCTTGGCCCACTGCAGCAGCGCGGTGCCGTTGCCGCCGGTGACCGACACGCCGAGCGGCAGACCCGGTCGCCGGGCCGGCAGCACCTGCCACGGCACCGAGGCCGTCACCCGGTCGCCGTCGGCGTCGGTGGCCGTCAGCACGGTGGTGCCCGACCCGGCGGTCGTGGGCACCCCGCTGACCAGGGCGTTGTAGATGCCCGAGCCCGGTCGGCGCACCGTGAGGGTGAGGCCCTCGGGCACGCCCGTCGCGGTCACCTCGAACGAGTCGGCGGGGTCGGCGCGGTCGTCGGGGGTGTCGGCGAACGTCGTGGTGAAGGAGCCGTAGGCGCCGGCGCCGAGCTGCATGGTGACCGCCGGGGGGACCGACTGGACGACGGGCGGCCCCTTGACCGTCCACCACATCAGTTCCCGGTCGGTGTTGCCGTCCGGGTCGCTCGCGATGATGTCGCTGCGGTAGTCGCCCCGGACCGTGGGCGTGCCCGTGATCAGGCCGGCGGCGTCGATCGACACGCCGGGCGGCAGGTTGACGGCGCTGAAGGTCACCGGCTGGCCCTGCGGCTCGCGGGCGCTGACCTGGATACGGACGGCCTCCCCGACGCGCGGGCTGGGCGAGGAGTCGGCGAAGTACGCGAGGTCCGGCGCCCCGTAGGCCGGATCGGAGCCGTCCACCCCGACGGCGAGCCAGGCGGCGTCGACGGTGCGCCGCTCGACGCTGTCCGGGCCGTACAGGTCGGCGGCCGCCCGCCCGGTAGCGTCCCGCGCGCCGGCGTAGTTGGTGTTCGACACCATGTAGACCGTGAGCGCCCGGTACCAGATCTGCGCGGCGCGGTCGTTGCCGATGCCGGCGACCGGCGGGGCGCCGCCGCACGGCGGGCTGTCTCCCCACTGCGACGCGCCGCTGCCCACGGCCAGCGTGTAGAAGAACTTGTTGCCGATCCCGGAGGCGTAGTGCTCGTCGAGGTCCTTGGCCGCCGGGCTCCAGCAGGAGACCGACTTGCCGTCGCGGCTGGGCTCGTCCATCCGGCGCAGGGCCGGCGTGCGGATCTCGGTCTTCTCGCCGATCAGGTAGTCCGGCGGGTCGGCCGCGTTGTGCGCCGAGAACTCGACCAGCGTGCCGAAGATGTCGCTGTCGGCCTCGTTCAGCGCCCCGGACTCGCCGGCGTTCACCAGGTCCGCGGTGGCGGAGTTCAGGCCGTGCGCCAGCTCGTGGGCCACCACGTCCAGCGACGTGAACGGCTGGCCGGTGGGCGCCCCGTCACCGAAGAACATGCACTCGCAGGAGCTGCTCCAGGAGGCGTTGGCCTCGTCGACGTCGTGGTGCACGTACGCGGCCACGCCCCGGCCGTCGTCGTGCAGTCCCGAGCGGCCGAACGCCGACCGCAGGTAGTCCCAGGTCCGGGCCATGCCGTAGTGCACGTCGACGGCGGCGGTGGCGCGGTCGGCGCGGGTGCCGTCGCCCCACACGTCGTCCGCGTCGCCGAACTCGGCGAACTTGTCCGGCTTGAACAGGTAGCCGTTGTTCAGGGCGTCGCGGACGGTGTTGCCACCCCGGTCCGGGTCGACCAGCGCGTACGTGCCGTCGGCCCGGCGCGTCGTACCCAGCGGGACGTCACCGACCAGCTGCCCGTGCCCGGTGCCCGCCTCGGCGGTGTGCACCTCGTCGTACGCGCGCCGCACCGCCCCGGTCGTCGCGTCGACGATGACCACCTGCGCGCCGACGGTCACCTCCCAGGCTCGTACGGGCTCGCCGGCGAAGGCGTCGACCACCTGCCGCACGCGGCCGGCGCCGCGCCGCCCGGCGAACCGCTCGGCCGCCGCGACGGCCCGCGCGCGGCCGACCTTCGCGACCCCCGGGACGTCGATGACGTGCTGCTGCGCCACGGTCGCGCCCGCGAACCGGCCGGTCGCCGTCGAGTGGACCACGAAGTCGCCGCCGAGCACCGCGAGCCCCCGGTGGGTGCGCTGGAACCGGACGTGCCGGGTCCCGGCCGCGTCCACCACGGCGTCCACCACCCGGTACCCCTCGCCCGGGGCGGACCGTACGGCCGCGCCGTTGCGGCGGACCGCCACCCGCGCCTCCTGAACCGCCCGGGCGCGGGTGACCGACGGCTTGCGCGCCGGCGCGGGGTTCTTCCGCGCGGTTGCCGTCCGCGGCTTCCCGGCGGCGGGCAGCTCCGGAACGGCGGACGGCCGAGGCGTGGCCGACTCGTTCCACCGGGCCGCCCGCGAGTCGGGCGTCCCCGCGCGGACGGCCCCCACCCCGGCCCCGGTCAGGGCCAGCACGGCGACGAGCGCGATCGAGCCACGGCGATACCGCACGGCCATTCTCATCTTCCCCCGTCGATCTTCGATGAGGAGGCGACGATACCGGAGCGACGCGGGTGGGGCAGCCCCGCCGGACGCGCCCCGGCCGGCGGGCTAGGTTGCTCGGATGAGTCTGCTTGATGACGTGGCGAAGCGGGACGGCTGGCGCTGCTGGGTGTGCGACGAGCCGGTCGATGCCGACATGTCGGTGAACGATCCTCGCGGTCCCAGCGTGGACAGCCGTACCGCCGACCGGAAGGCCAAGATCACCGAGCGGCTCGCGCACCGCGCCTGCAACACCCGCAAGGGCGCGGTCAAGGTGGTCATCGCCTGGCCGGACCGGCTGCACGTGGTGGAGCCGGCGCCGCTGATCACCGTGGCCGAGCGCCTCGAACGCAAGGGCGGCCGCGAGCTGGTGGCCCGGTGCCCGAGCCGCAAGGACGCCCAGGAGGCGGCGGACTGGCTGGTCGACCGGTTCTCCCGGCTGGCGCCGGGGCTGCCGGTGACGGCGAGCGTCGAACCCGGCGGCGGCCAGTTCCTCGTCGCCCTGGCGGCGGGGCGCCGCCGCTGAGCGGCGTCGACCTGACGGAAACCAGGGATCAGCGGGGATCGGGCGCCTTGCGGGCGAGGAACAGCCAGCATCGCGGGCTGCCGTCCCGGCGCCGGCCCAGCGTGGTCAGCGCGACCGGCTCCACGGTGAAGCCGGCGGCGGCCAGGTCGTGCCGCACCGCGGACATCGGGGTGGTGCGGTAGTACATGACGAAGGGCGGCCGCCACACGGCGTTGCGGACCCGCATGACCACATCGAACCCGAGCTCGGCCAGGTGGGCGACCGACCCCGGCGGCGAGGGCGCACCCATCGCGAGAGCGAAGAGCCCCCCGGGACGCAGCGCACGGTGCACCCCTTCGAACAGCGCGGGTCGTTCGCCGGGCAGGAAGTGCCCGAGCGCCCCGAACGAGACCGCGAGATCGAAGGCCGCCGCGAACGGAAGGGCTCGGACGTCGGCGCGGACCAGAGTGGCCTCCGGACACGCGCGCCGCGCCTGCGCGAGCATGCCCGCGCTGAAGTCGACGCCCGTGATCGGTCCCCGGCACAGATCCCGGAGCACGGTCAGGCCGGCGCCCGTGCCGCAGCACACGTCCAGCCCCTCGCCGAACGGCCCGGCCGCGGGCAGCGCCTCGGCGGTCGCCGCGAGAATGCTCTCCGGGGTGCGGAAGGGCGTGTGGTCGAACTTGGGCGCCAGGGAGTCGTAGCCGCGCTCGACCGAGGACAGAGCCTGGACGCACAGCTCGCGCAGGGAGGGGCCTCGCGGTGAGAACACCGGCCGAGGGTACCGCTGCCGGATCCGCCGCCGGCGCACAAGGAGAGAGGGCATGGCGCACGGCGCCATGCCCTCTCTCCTCGCCGCTCGCGGGGCTACGTGGTCTTGTGGTTCTCGCGCAACGCCTCGGCGACCACGTCCCGCACGAACATCCGGACCTTCCGGCGCAGCGCCCGTACCGCCTCGCGCAGGTAAGGCATCAGCTGCTCGACCACGAAGGCGGCGATCAGGATCGCGGTGATGATCGCCTTCTCGGGCGCCCGGTCGACGGTGACGTTGCCGACCGCGGCGCCGTCGAACGTGGCGACCTGGGTGCTGAACGCCATGGCGCACAGCCCGAAGAAGGTCGGGGCGTTCGAGACCAGGGCCCGCAGGTGCGAGACCTCGCTGCCCCGGCCGATCATCCGGGAGACCGCCACGCTGCCGTACGCGATCAGCATGCCCGCGCCCAGCGAGCCCCACACGACGTGGCCGTTGCCCGGCCGGACGACCCCGGCCACGATCCAGCACCCGCCCGTGGCCACGTAGATCTGCAGAATCGTCAGGCGGTGACGTGCGTGCCCACGTGGCGTATTCTTTGACTTCGGCATGTTGACGCCTCCAAGCCTCGGCTGCCGATCTGAAACCGGGGCCGGCCCGCATGCCGACCCCGGTTTTCTCTTGCCGTTCTCGCCTCTCAGCGTGGCGGCGGCGCTCGGCCCGGTCAAGCCGACGATCTTACGTTTCCGCAGGTCAGAGCCCATCTTGGAACGTCATCGCCGGGAGTGGGCAACCGGGCCGCGCCGAACCGGCAACACCCCTCACTCCGAGCCGCAACTCCTGTGGACGCCACCTGCAACACGCTTTCATCCGCGGCAAAACTGGCTGTGCCAGATCTTGTAACTCTCCCTTGACCACGGGTAACCAGGCCGCTATGCCTGGACAATGCCCGTGAAGGTCGCGATCGATGACATGCGCCGTTCTGATCAACTACTGCACTACGCGGCGGCGGCCCAGCTCGAGCACGTCCGCAGCGAAACGGGCTACACGCACGAGAAGGTCGGCAAGAACCTCGGCATCGACAAGACCAACTTCGCGCGACTCCTGCAGAACCCGACGGACGACTTCCTGCACGACCTCGACGAGGCGGTCATGACGCTGGTGCCGGCCCTCGACCGGACCGGTGGGCTGTCCGCGCTCGCCGTGCGCCTGCGCCGGCTCGGCACGCGCAATGCGCTCACCGCGCGCCTGCCGCCGCGCTGGCGCCGGCGCGTGCTGAGACGCCAGGCCAGCGACGAGCTCGACTGGCTGTCGAAGGCCTCCGGTCTGCTGGCCAAGCTGCTCGCCGTGCCGGACCACGCCAAGCAGGTGTGCGAGCGCAACAGCGCCGAGCTGAGCGACATCGTGCAGCGCCTGATCCTCATCGGCGCGGCGCCGCCGACCCCCGACAACATCGACGCGCTCATCATGCTGGGCAGCATCGCCGGCACGCCGGCCGCGTTCGATGTGGTGGGACCGACCCTGGAGCAGGCGCTCTCCACCCACCCGCTGGGATTCCGCATGTGGCGGTCGGTGACCTCGATCGTGCGACTCAACGAGACGGAGGCCGACGCGGCGCCGATCATCCGGCCGTGGGTCCAGGCCCAGGTGGAGGCCGCGGAGGAGTGGCGGGCGCGGAGCCTGTTCCCGGCCCGGTCACTCGACCTGGAGCTGGCGATCGTCGTGCCCGCCGCCTGGTCGCCGGCGGGCGAGGACGACTGGGTCAGTCAGGCGCTACGCGAGCGCTCCAAGAACACGGAGGCCACCGTCCGGGAGCGGGGCACGGCCGCATTCGGGCTGTGGCAGCGCGCGCTCAGGGGCGACGATGCCGGGCATCAGGCCGAAACGGCGCGGTTCCTGCGCGGGCTGATCGACGACTTCAAGGCCGAGGCGGAGGCGGGCGACGTCCTGCTCGGACTCAACTGGGTGGCGACGACGCTGGCCCAGAGCATCGAGGGCAAGAACGCCGTGCCACCGGGCTGGCCGCCGACCGAGGACCCCTGCCTGCGCACCGTGCGGGCGGCCGCGGCCGCCCTGCGGTCGCCGTCGGTGCCGACGCCGATCCTCGAGCCCACGAAGCGGTTGATCGAGCACGCGCTGCTGCAGAACGCCGGCGTCTACCGCCGCAACGCGGTGGACACGCTCCTGGCCGGCGGGTACACGGGCCCGGTGATCTCCGCGCTGAACCTGGCGCTGACCAACGTCAATACGCAAGCCTGGCTCAAATGCCGGGCCCTCTTCGTGATCTCGTTCCTGCAGGACCGGGAACGCAACACCGAACTGATCCTCGGCAAGGCCTGCAAACGCGCGAAGAAACAGTTCGACGCCAGCCTGACCCACGGCGCGCCGGTTCCCCGCAGCATCGCCTCCGAGCTGCATGACGCCCTGTTCGCCGTCGGCGACTGCTTCGGCGCGGTCGGGGCCCAGGCCCAGTCCCGGCGCCTGCGCCACCTGCTCGACAAGGACCTCGACGACCTGCTGCTCCGGACGAAGGACCTGCTGCGCCGGCCGGACGCCGACACCGCGCTGGTCCGGGTCGCACGGGGCGCGGCGTACCTGGTGGCGGTCACCGCGCAGACCGGCGACCGTACGTCCAAGCCGATGCTCGAATCGCTGGCCGACCATCCCGACAGCGCCACCAAGGACCTCGCGGAGTGGGCCCTCAAGCGTTTCGACGCCCGCGGTGACCGCGTCCGCCCGCTGTACGACACCCTGTGACGTCCGCGCCGGGTCCGGAAACGCCGAACGGCGGCCCGCTGAATCAGTCGGGCCGCCGTTCGGGAAGCGTGGATCAGAGCGGGCGAATGTTCTCCGCCTGCAGGCCCTTCTGGCCCTGGGTGATGTCGAACTCCACCTTCTGGTTCTCGTCGAGGCTGCGGTAGCCGCTCGTCGAGATCGCGGAGAAGTGGGCGAAGACGTCCGCGCCACCGTCGTCCGGGGTGATGAAGCCGAAGCCCTTGTCAGCGTTGAACCACTTCACGGTGCCTGTCGTCATGTCTGCTCCCTCGCAGGTTGTGAGACCGCCCTGTGCGGACTCTTGCCGCGTTGATAACCTGCGCCGAAACCGACACCAGAACGAAAAAGCGCCCGACGGGTTTTGGATAACCCATCAGGCGCCGGAAAACGTCTACGGAAATCAAAACTGCAACGAGACCACCGTAGCGCATCTTCGCCCCCCGGTGTCAAAGGGGGGAGTGGAACTGGTCACTCGTCCGCGGCCGTCACAGCACCCTCAGGTGGAAGCCGCCGTCCACATCGATGACCTGCCCCGTGCTGAACGGCAGCAGATCCGTCGCCACGGCCACCACCGCCCGCCCGACGTCGTCCGGCTGACCCCAGCGCCGGATCGGGGTGATGCCGTCGGTGAAGATCAGCTTGTCGTACCGGGCGGTCACGCCCCTGGTCATGTCGGTGGCGATGATGCCCGGCCGGATCTCGTACACGTTGATGCCGTGCTCGGCCAGGCGGGCCGCGTACAGCTGGGTGGTCATCGCCAGCCCGGCCTTGGCCACGCAGTAGTCGCCCCGGTTGACGCTGGCGGTGTAGGCGCTGATCGACGAGACGATGACGATCTTCGGCGGGGTGTCCGACGCCGCCTGCGCGATCATCCGGTTCGCCGCCTGCTGGATGAGGAAGTACGGGCCCTTGAGGTTGATCTCGATGAGCCGGTCGAAGGACTCCTCGCCGGCCTCCAGCAGGTCGGCCCGCACGGCCGGGGCCACGCCGGCGTTGCTGACCAGCAGGTCCAGGCGGCCGAAGGTGGCGTACGCGGCGTCGATCAGCCGCGCGCGGTCCTCGGCGCGGCTCACGTCGGCCCGCACCGGCAGCGCCTTGCGGCCCAGCGCCTCCACTTCGGCGCCGACGGCCTTCGCCGCCTCCGCGTCGCTGGCGTAGTTGACCACCACGTCGTACCCGGCCCGGGCCAGCGACAGCACGATCCCGCGGCCGATCCCGCGGGAGCCGCCGGTGACGATCGCGATGCTCATGCGGCCACCGCCGGGCCGAAGAACGTGTAGTACGGCTCGTCGCGGGCCGCCCGCTGCAGGTAGAGCGCGAGCTCGCGGGCGTGGTAGTCGCCCCACATGCTGGACTCGCCGTTCGGCACCCGCTGCCCGGCCGGCACGTGGTCCCAGCCGTTCGGCCGGTGGTAGACCGAGTGCAGGATCAGGCCCTGGTGGGCCGGGTCGGTGGACAGGTACGGCTCGTCGAACAGCGTCCCGGCCACAGTGAGCCCGGCCTGCCAGTAGCGGCGGCCGTCGTCGGCGCGGCCGGCCGCGGTCAGATAGCGGCCGAGCCGGAGCAGGCCCTGCGCGCCGATCGCGGCGGCCGAGGAGTCCACCGGCTCGTACGCGTTGTACGGGTCGGCCGGCCGGCCGGCATGGTCACCCAGGTGGGCCAGGCCCGGCGCGCCGGTGTCCCAGTACGGGATGCCGTCGGACGGCGTGTGCTCCAGGTAGAAGTCGGCGGTGGCGGTGGCCGCGTCCAGCATCATGGCGGTGACGGCCGCGCGCCCGCCGTGCCGGTCCAGCTCCTCGTCCGCGACGGTGTCCAGGAACTCGAGCTGCTCCGGGTAGCCGAGCATCGCCCAGGCCAGGCCCCGGGTCCAGGTGGTGAACGGCGAATAGCCCTGCTGGGTGCTCGGGCAGCGGTAGTTGCCGTCGTTGACGTTGAAGATGGACTCGTGGGCGGTGCGGCCGCGGATGTCGTACGCGTCCCGGCCGGTGCCGTAGAAGACGTTCCACCGCGCGGTGTTCGCGGCGTGCTCGATGATCCGGCCGAGCAGCGAGATCCGCGCGTCCTGCTCACCCATCAGCACGTGACCGAGCCGGTGGGAGACGGCCAGCGCCCGGCAGGAGCGGATCGTGTCGACGAACAGCGACTGCGGCCCGTTGAAGGAGTAGATGTAGCCGGTGCCGTCCGCCGTCCGCTGCCAGCGGGCGGCCTGCACCGCGCCGGTGATCTTCAGGGCCAGTTCGAGGAAGGTGCGGTCGTCGTCCGGGATCCGGCCCTCGTTGCCGAGCCGCCACAGGTTGCCGTACGTGCTGACGTTGTTGAACCCGTGGTCGTGCACGCCGATGTGGCTGACGTGCCCGGCCATCACGCGTACCGTCGCGTCCCGGCCGATCTCCAGGAAGCGGGCGTCGCCGGTGGCGTCGAACTGCAGCAGCGCGGATCCGTACTGGAATCCCTGGGTCCACTCTGTCCAGCCGCGGGCCGTGTACCGCCCCTCGACGGTGAAGACCGGGGAGGCCGAGCCGGGCGGGCAGGTCCGCTCGATCGAGTCGATCTTCGCGGCTGACGCCGCCCAGAGCCGCTCGATCTTCGGTAGCAGGTCCGCCGGGGCGAGGCCGTCGTCGATCTTCATCTGGTGACTCCCCATGCCGGTGCCGATGTCGGCATCAGCATAGGTAAGCGCTTGCCTGTTGAAAAGGAGGGGTGGTGGGCGGCTCAGTCCGTCCCGGCCCGCGCGAGGCGCGACCGGTCCGACGGCGCCGCCGCCGCGGTGCGCCACCAGCGGCGCGAGGCCAGCCCGGCCAGCACGGCGCCGGCGGCGTTGAGCAGCACGTCGTCCACGGACGACACCCGGTCCAGCCGCAGCACGTACTGTGCGATCTCGATCAGGACCGAGCAGCCCGCGCCGAGCGCCAGGATCCGCGGCCCGGACGCCAGCGCCGCGAACCGGATCGGGGCGAAGAACCCCAGCGCCGCGAGGATGAGCAGGTTGCCGCCGATCCCGACGGGCCCCATCGTGAGCAGGTCCCGCAGCGGGACCAGGCTGACCCGGCCGGGGACGGCGCCGGCCCCGGGCCCCGGCATGAGGGTGATCCAGACCAGTGGCGCCGTCCCGTAGACCAGGCCCACCTCGGCCAGCGACAGCCGCCACGCCGGCGCGCCGCCGACGGCCGGTCGGGAACGGGCCCGGACCCACGCCAGCAGGGCCGCCACCGGCAGCCCCACCAGCATCATGAGCAGTACGCCGTTCTCCGTGTCGTAGCAGCCGTGCCACCGCCCGGCCAGGCACGTCGGAGCGGCCATCAGCAGCGGCCGCCGCAGGACGAACGCGACACCGGCCACGCCGGCGACCGCCAGGCCCAGCAGCACGATCCTGCGCGTACGGCGGGGTGCGTGGTCGTTCATGCCGTCATTGAAGCGGGCGGCCTGTAGCGGCGGCATAAGGGTCGACGACACGCCGGCGACCGGCGCGCCGTACCGATCAGAAGGGAGGCGCGTCCTCGCCCATCAGCGCCAGCGTGACGCCGCCCTTGCCGCTCTTGACGCTCTGCACCACGACCTTGCCGGTGCTGCCGTCGGGCAGCTCCAGGGTGAAGGTCTTCCCGACCGCGTTCTTGGGGCCGTAGCCGGCGCCGTTCGCGGGCCGGAAGTCGCCCGCCCACGGCGGAACCCCGCCCTTGCGGCTGGGCTCGGCGAAGAGCGCGGCGGTGCCGGGTGTCCGGGTGCCGTCGGCGGCGAGAAGTGTTGAGGCACTGCGAAAGGTAGCCATATGCCGTAAGAGTATCCCGGAGCCGGCCCGGGAGAGCGCCCCGAACGCGGCGACGGCCGGTCGCCGGGGCCACGTCCGCGTGAAAGTTGCTGCCGATCGGGGCGCGGGCCAGCGATTCGCCGGGCTATTCCGGCCGCGACGTGCTGGATTGTCCGGGCTCACCGTGCGGCGCGAGCGCCCTGAACCATCCTGAAGGAAAGCGGGAAACGGCTATGTGGCACCTGGACGCGCGACGCCTGACCGGCGTGCTGGCGGTGGCCGGCGTACTCCTGGTCACCGGGGTGGGCCCGGCTCGGGCCGACGGGATCCACCGGGGCGACCCGGTCTCGGTCGCCTTCCCGGACATCGAGGTGCCGGTGGGCGGCGCCGCCGTCGATCCGCTGGGACCCAGCCTCTGGTCCACCGGCCCGACCAAGCTGACCGGGGCGTCGGTCACCTACGACCTGAGCGGTGTCGCCGGGGTCCGGCTCACCCCGGTCGACGGCGGCGGCGAGTGCGTCCGGCCGTCGCCGGCCCGGGTGGTCTGCTCGGACCCGCGGACGCTCTCGTTCGAGGGGGAGACGATCGAGCAGTACCTGCCCGTGGAGGTGCGGGCGGCCCGGACCGCCAGGACCGGCGACACCGGGACGGTGACCATCACGTTCTCCGCCGACGGGCTGGCGCCGATCACCGGCCGGAGCCGGGTGCGCGTGGTCGAGGGCCGTACGGACCTGGCGGCCACCGGTCCCGTGGCCGGGCTGATCGGCGGCCTCGGCGGGCTGGTGCTCGGCGCCGGGGTGGCGGGCGTGCTGGCCACCCGGCGCCGGCGTACCCGCTTCCTCGCCTGAGCGCGGCCCCGGCGCCCGGTCAGCCCGGGGCGAGGAGGCAGAACTCGTTGCCCTCCGGGTCGGCCAGCACCGTCCACGCGACGTCGCTCCCGCCCAGGTCGATGACGGTGGCGCCGAGCGCGCGAAGCCGGGCCACCTCGGCCTCGGGGTCGTCGCCCGGATAGGGGCGCACGTCGAGATGGACGCGATTCCATCCGGTCTTCCGGTCGGGCGTGCGGAGGAACTGCAGATAGGGGCCGACGCCGCGGGCCGAGCGCAGGACCGCGCTGTCGTCGGTCACCTTGTGCAGGGTCCAGTCGGTGGCCGCGCCCCAGAAGCGGGCCATGGCGTGCGGGTCGGCGCAGTCGACCACGACCGAGGCGATCGGTCCGGT
Source organism: Actinoplanes nipponensis (assembly GCF_016862275.1). Lineage (GTDB taxonomy): Bacteria > Actinomycetota > Actinomycetes > Mycobacteriales > Micromonosporaceae > Actinoplanes > Actinoplanes nipponensis. The sequence goes on from NZ_BOMQ01000017.1 coordinate 13,112, forward strand.
GTCGCCGGTCGGGTCGTGCCAGTCCAGCACGCAGAACTCGTTGCCCTCCGGGTCGGCCAGGACCGTCCAGGAGACGTCGCCCTGACCCACGTCGACCGGGGTGGCGCCGAGCACCCGCAGGCGCGCGACCAGCTCCGCCTGCTGAGCGGACGAGGCGGTGGCCAGGTCGACGTGCACCCGGTTCTTCGCCGTCTTGGGTTCCGGGGAGGCGACGAGGTCGATGCAGACGGCGGCGGGGTCGGGGTAGACGAAGTCCTCGGGTTCGAGATTGGTCACGCCGGGTCCCTCGCTGGAGATGGCCCAGCCGAGCGCCTGCGCCCAGAACGCGCCCAGCGCGGCGTCGTCGCGGGCCTTCATGTTGATCTGTACGAGCCGCGTTGCCATCCGACGATGCTAGCGAGCGCTCCGGATCTGACGATCGAGGACGTGCAACACTTCCGCCCGCTCGTGCGTCCAGGCTGCGAAAGGGGGGACGCATGACAGAGGAACAGGCATTCGCGGACTTCGTCCGACATCGCACGGCTGCCCTCTACCGCTACGGCTACATCCTCAGCGGCAACCACCACGATGCGGACGATCTGGTCCAGGATGCCCTGATCAGGCTGCGGGGTCACTGGGCGAGGGTGGTGCGACGCGACGATCCCACCGGGTACGTCCGCACCACGATGACCCGCCTGCACGTCAGCGCCTGGCGCCGCCGGCGCCGCGAGTGGCTCACCGCCTCCGTTCCCGACGCCGCCGTTCCGGATCCGGATCTCGCCAAGGTCGACATCACCGGGAACGCCGAGCAGGTGTGGTCCGCCCTCGCGACGCTGCCGCCCCGCCAGCGGGCGGTGCTCGTCCTGCGGTTCTACGAACGACTGACCGACCAGGAGATCGCCACGACGCTCGGGGTGTCCAGCGCCACCATCCGCAGCCAGGCCAAACGGGGCCTGGACAAGCTGCGGGCCGCGAAGTTCAGCGACCTGTCGGAGGCCCTGCGATGAGCGACGTCAATGTGCGAGAGGCCCTCGAAACCTATGCCGGCGCGGCGTCGGCGCCGCCGCCTGGTCTGCTGGAGCGGGTGGAGGCCGGCTACCACCGCCGCCGGCGTCGCCGCCGGACCGGCGGGGCGGCGATCGCGGTGGTCCTCGTGGCGGTCACGCTGGGCGCCGCGATCGGCGCATGGCCGGTACGGCGCGCCGTACCGGATCAGACCGTCGGGCAGCCGGGGCTCCAACTGCCCGCCTCGTTCGACAAAGTGCCACCGATGGCGTCGGTGTGGCCACAGGCCGTCATCGAGGAGCCGCCGGTCACGTCCCCGTTGGGCCGGCCGGCCCGGACAGTGGGGCGCCTCGACGCCGACCACCTGCTCGTCGAGGACCGGGTGTCGTTCTACGCCTACGACCAGCGCGCCCGGACGTTCCGGGTGCTCGTCACCGGGTTCGGCGGCAACGACCCGGCCAACGAGGTGCTGATCACGCCGCACTGGCTGGTGTGGCAGGTCCGCAATCACGGCGAGGATTTCTTCTCGGTCTACCGCGCGCCGGTGACCGGCGGGGAGCGGCAGCTCGTGATCAAGGTGCGGACCAGCTACCTGCTGGCCCGGGACTGGTACGCCACCGACGACGCCGTGTTCTGGTCGGCGCGCACCGGCGGAGTCACCCGGGTCTCGCTGTCCGACGGCAGCATGACCACGCCGGCGGCGTTCCAGCGGCTCGGCACCCACGGCACCGCCTGGGCGGAGTTGACCGGTCGACCAGCCGGTCGGAGCAGCGGGACCGTGTCGCTCCTGCTGCGCCACCTCGTCACGGGGGAGCAGCGCACGATCACCGCGCTGCCCGACACGGTGTCACTGCGGTGCGTTCCCACCTTCTGCCTCGGCAGGACGGACGCTGACCGGTCGTCGGCCTCGTCGGCCTCCTCGGCCTCGTCGGCCTCGTCGGTTTCCGCGGGCGCCAAGCCGGAGGGCGGCCGCTGGTTCGTGCAGCAGTTGGACGGGTCCGGGCGTCGCGCGCTGCCGCCCATGCCCGACCGCGAGAGCGCCCAGTTGGTGACCACCGACGCCGGAGGGCTGATCCTGGTCACGACGGCTCGCGGGGAGCAGGTCGTGGTGAACCCGGTCACCGGCCGCTGGGGCAGCACGCGCACCGCGAGCGGGTTCGGACCGAGTTGTGCCAACTACTCCCCGCCCGCCCTGCGGTGGGGCGGGGACAAGCCGCCGGTCAACTGTCGAACGGGTCAGGGCACCCGGCTGATGCTTTTCGCGGACGCGGGATGAATCCGGTGGGGGTCGCGAACCGTGGCCCCCACCGGCTCGGGGCCGCATTCTGAAGTCCTGGGCTCGTTTCGTTCGTCGCCCTGTTCCTCCTCGGCGCCGTATCCGCCGTGGCGGCCCGGGGCGCCTCAGCGAGTGAGGATCGAGCTTCCCGCCGACCGGAAGACCGCCGTGACCATGGGGCCGAACAGGCCCCGTACGTCGGTGACGAACCGGCGGCGGGTGACGCCCAGAGCTCGCAGCGCACTGCCGTGATCGAGGGCGACCACGAGCACCGCTCCCGTCATCAGCACCCACCAACCGCCCGCCGCCGCGACCCGGCCGGCGAGCGGGGTCGGGGCGAAGCCCTGACGCAGACGGTCGAGGTGGAACGGCACGTGCCGCTCCTCGTCGGCCAGGATCCGGCCGGCCACATCGGCGACGTAGGCGTCGCCGGAACCGTCACGCAGCGCCCGGTAGTAGCGCAACGCCACCACTTCGGCCAGCATCAGCGTCAACAACTCCAGCCGCAGGCCGCCGCCGCGGCGTACCAGAACGAAGACGGTGTCGGTCCAGTGCCCGCCGATCGGGGCCGCGCCGGCGTAGCGCAACACGTTGGCCAGCCGGACCGCGTGACTCTGCTCCTCGGCCACGAAGAGCCGTACCGCGGCCAGATAGATCGGATCGCCGGCCCGCGCCGCCGCCGCGATCAGGCTGGTTCCGTCGCCGTCCTCCCCGGCCTGGAAACGCTGGACGCTGCGGATCACCGCCGGAGGCAGCCGCCCACCGAGCGGCCGCGGCTCGGTCCGGGCGGCACGGTGGCGGGCGGATTCCTCAAACTCCTGGAGATGCTGCTGGAAGTCCATGGCGAAAACCCTGGGCCCAGGGCCGCCGCCGGCGGAAGGCTCGGCACCGAACCTCCACACGATCTCCCCGGCTCCCGGCCACGGTCAGGGCGGCGGTGCGGCGTCCAGGTGGCGTTTGAGGGTTTCCATGATGTCGGCCAGGGACGTCAGCTGGGCGGCGGTCAGCACGTCGGCGAAGTGTTCCCGTACCGCCCGCGAGTGCCCCCTCGCGGCCAGCAGGAAGCCGGCCCGGCCCTCCTCGGTGAGCGTCACCTCGGCGCCCCGGCTGTCCGAGCGGTGGCGGGAGCGGCGGATCAGGCCGCGCTTCTCCATGCGGGACAGGTGATGGGACAGCCGGCTCTGCTCCCAGCCGATCACCTCGGCCAACTCGGTCGAGCGGATCGGCTCGGAGCCTCGTTCATGCAGGACGACCAGCACCGGATAGTCGGTGCCGGACAAGCCGGAGTCAGCCTGCAGCAGACGGTCCAGGTGGCGGCGCAGCAGCGGGGTGATCTCGATGAGCGCGCGCCACGCTCGCAGCTCGGCCGGGCTCAGGGTGCCGGGTTCATCCACCTGGCCAAGATTACATGACGTGTCATATAGTTGTCGCCGTGACCACCATCGAGCAGCTCATGCAGGCGAATCTGCTGGAAGTCTTCAACGAACGCGACGGCGAACGGCGGCGGGCCGCGATGGCGCGGACCTATGCGTCGGACGTCCGCTTCTCTGACCCGGACGAGGCCGTGGTGGGTCACGCGGCGATCGACACCAAGGCCCAGAAGATCCTCGACGAGGCGCCGGGCTTCGTCTTCTCGCCCGGCGGGCCGATCCGGGTGGTCGGCGACCTGGGCTTCCTGGAGTGGGGCTTCGGGCCCGAAGGTCAGCCGCCGGTGGTTCGTGGCGCGGACGTGGTGCTGGTCGCCGACGGCTTGATCACGAGTGTCTACACGATGCTGTTCACCGACTGAGTCCGGGCCGGGAGCGGCGCTCTTCTCCTGGTCATCCGGGTGACGAGATCGTCTCCCCGGCGGGTCCGGAAAATGCGAATCGGGCTCCGTCCCGGTGGGACGAAACCCGAGCTGACCTGCTGTTCTGCGTGGTGGGCGATACTGGGATCGAACCAGTGACCTCTTCCGTGTCAAGGAAGCGCGCTCCCGCTGCGCCAATCGCCCTCGTTCGCTTGCCGAGGTGGAGACGGGATTTGAACCCGTGTACACGGCTTTGCAGGCCGTTGCCTCGCCTCTCGGCCACTCCACCGAGCTGGCCCCGCACGTAACCTGTGGCGGCCTCTCCGAGCGGACGACGGGATTCGAACCCGCGACCCTCACCTTGGCAAGGTGATGCGCTACCAGCTGCGCTACGTCCGCTTGTCCCTCCGGCACGTTCCCCGGCGACGGATGAAACATTAGCGGGTCCGCTGCCGCCATGCCAAACCGGGGTCCCCGGCGCGTCGTCCCGGCACGTTATCCACAGGTAAGGATTCCGGCGGGCGAGCCCGGCCCGTACCCGCTTGGATGGGCTCATGCAGATCCGACAGGTCACCGCCGACGAGCGTACGGACACGATGTTCCCGCTGCAGACGTACGCGTTCATGCCCTCTCCCTGGGGCGACGCCGACCGGGAGACCTACGCCCGCCGGATGCGCTACTACGAGACCGCGGTGAGTCTCGTCGCCGAGGAGGACGGCCGGGCGGTCGCCTGTGCCGCCGCCTTCCCGATGCGGCAGAACGTGCGCGGGGTCGTGCACGACATGGCCGGTGTCGCCTCCGTCGCGACGCACCCGTCCGCCCGGCGCCGTGGCTTCATCCGTGAGCTGCTGACGCGCCTGCTGCGGCAGATGCGCGACGAGGGCTGCACCGTCAGCGCCCTCTACCCGTTCCGGCCCTCCTTCTACGGCCGGCACGGCTACGTCGGGCTGCCCCGGGTCCGCACGGCCACCTTCGCCCCGGCCGGCCTCGCGCACCTCGTGGGGGCCGAGCTGCCGGGCGAGGTGGAGCGCCTGCCCATGCGGGAGGGTTTCGACGACTTCAACGCCCTGACGCTGCGCCTGCTGGGGGAGCGGCACGGCTTCTCGGTGTACGACGAGGTGCGCACCGCGGAGTTCCGGGACAATCAGCGCTGGGTGGCCGTCGCCCGGGTCGACGGCGAGGTGGTGGCTGCGGTGACCTACCGCATCGACCGGTTCGGCGGTGATCTGGTGGCCGACGACCTGCTCACCACCGGTCCGCTGGGCCGGGCGCTGCTCCTGCAGTTCTTCGCCCGGCACGTCGACCAGGTGGCGCGGGTGATCGTCACCATCGGCACGGACGAGGTGCCGGAGCTGTGGGGCACCGATTTCCCGGTCCTCACGCAGGGCCGGGTCGAGCAGCCGCGCCGGAGTGGCCCGATGGCCCGCCTGCTCTCGGTGGAGGCCCTCGGCGGCACGGCCACGCCGGTGAACGAGGCCGTCACGGTCGAGGTGGTCGACGACGTCCTCGTCGCTGGGTGCTACCAGCTGACCGGCGAGGGCGGCCGGCTCACCGTGGAGCCGGGCAAGAACGAGCCCCGGGCGACCTTGACCTGTGCGGGCATCTCGGCGCTGGCCTACGGGGTTCTCGACCCGGTGGAGGTGGTGACCAGGGGGCTCGGACGGGTGGAGGCGTCGGCGGTCGGGCCGCTGAGTGCCCTGTTCCCCAAGCGGATGCCGTACCTGTTCGCCGACTTCTAGGGCGGGAATGGGGTCGCGCAGATGACGTCAGACAGCCGCGGGCAGGCCGGCGGAGCTGAACGCCCGGCCGTCGTCGGTGACCAGCGCCGAGTCGTAACCGTCCGCCGCCAGCTTGGCCAGCCAGGCGATCCCCGCCTCGCCCATGGCCAGCGCGGCGGTGGCGTAGGCGTCGGCGAGCGCCAGGTCGGGACCGACCACGGTCACCGAGCGCAAGCCTCGCGCCGGCTCCCCGGTACGCGGGTTGACGACGTGGTCGCCCCGCTCGTAGGTGCCGGAGGTCGCCACGGCCTGGTCGCTCACCGCGAGGACCCAGCTCAGTTTGTCGGCTTCCCACGGGTGCCGGATGCCGACGCGCCACGGCGCCCCCGAGGCGGAGAGTCCCCTGGCCCGGATGTCCCCGCCGGCGTTCACGCAGTGGTTGACCGAGCCCGCCTCGACCAGGCGCGCGGAGGCGATCTCCACCGACCAGCCCTTGACGTATCCGCTCGGGTCGAGGGGACCCGCGGCGTAGGCGTCGAAGTAGCCGTCCGTCTCGCGCCACAGGTCGGCGCAGGCCTCCAGCACGTGCCGCAGGTCCGCCGAGCAGTCGGCCACCTCGATCTCCCGGCGGCGCAACCGGCAGACCTCGCTGTCGTCGCGGTAGGTGCTGAAGCGCCGGTCCACCTCGTGCAGCCAGCCGCACACGTCGTCGATCATCGCGCGCAGGTCGGCCTGCGGCAGGTTGTCGGCCAGGTCGATGCTGACGACCGTGCCCATGACGTGCTCGGCGTGGTGCATGGCGCCGGACTCTACGCCGTTGCCTGGTCGATGGCCGCCTGCAGGGATTTCACGTACGACTCCGAGGTGAACGTCGCGCCGGAGACGGCGTCGACGTCGGCGCTCTGCGCCTTCACCGTGCTCTGCTTGAGCGAGGCGATCGCCGGCGGGTTGATCGTCGCGCTGTCGCCGGTGACCGGGTACGTCGCGTCCGCCGCGGTGATTTTGCCGCCGGACACCTTGATCGAGACCTGGATGGTGCCGTACGGGTTCTTCGCCGCCGAGCCCTTGAAGATGCCGTTCTTCAGGCCGCTGCCGCCCGCTTCGCCCTCGGTGTCCTCGGTCGGCTTGGCCGCCGGCTTCTTCGACGACGGCTTCTTCCCCGAGGAGGCCGCCGGCGGCGGATCGGCGTCCTGGCCGGAGTTCGCCAGGTCGACGACGGGCGGCGCGGCCGAGGGAACCACCGGCGCGGAGACGCTCAGCCGGACCCCGACGATCAGGGCGGCGCCGGTCAACGTCCCAACGGCTGCTGCGGTGCTGCGTCGCATGAGGAAACTCCCGGAATCAGAATTCGAAGGGATCGAGGTGCAACTGGCTGTCAGGCACTTCCAGTTCGCGCAGGGTCTGCACGGCGGCGTCGACCAGCCCGGGCGGGCCGCACAGGTAGACGTCCCGGCGGTTGACGTCGGGCACCAGCCCGAGCAGCCCGTTGGCCGTGAAGAGCCGGCGGGGGCCCGGGTCGTTGCGGGAGCCGACGATGTAGCGGACCCAGGCGTCGCGGCGCTCGGCCAGCTCCTCCAGCTCCTCGCGGAACACCAGCTCGTCCGGGCGGCTGGCCCGGTAGATCACGATCGTGTCCGGCGGCATGTCCTCGAGCAGCGCCCGGATCGGCGCGATTCCGCTGCCGCCCGCGATCAGCAGCGCCCGCCGCCGGGTCCGGCGCTGCGCGGTGAAGGTGCCGAACGGGCCCTCCGCCAGGATCGTCGTGCCCGGCTGCATCTCCGCGAGCTTCGCGGTGTGCCCGCCGACCGCGGTGACGGTCAGGCGCAGCCACTGGGAGTTCGGCGCGGCCGACAGCGAGAACGGGTGCGTCTGCCACCAGCCGTTCGCGGTCAGGAAGCGCCAGCGCATGAACTGGCCCGCCTGGGCGGGCAGCCGGTCCAGGTTGCGGCCGTCGATGTAGATGGAAAACGTGTTGGCGCCCTCGGCCACGACCTCCGCCACCTCGAAGCGGTGCCGCACATTGAGCCACAGCGGCTCGACCAGGCGCCCCCAGAACAGCGCGGCGATGACCAGCGCGGCGAGCGCCGGCCAGAAGACCGACGCGAAGCGGCCGGAGAGATCCGCCCCGGTGGCCACCTGGTGGCCGTAGCCCAGCAGCAGGACCAGGTACGCGGTCAGGTGGATGAGGTGCCAAAGCTCGTACGGCAGCTTGGAGCGCGCGGCCCGGATCGAGATCACGCTGATCAGGACCAGCAGGCCGGTGGCCACCGTGGCGCTGATCATCTCGGGCAGCGTGGTGATGATCGTCCAGCCCTGGTCGACGACGCCGGCCTCGGCGGTCAGCGCGTAGCCGTAGACGATGAAGACGATGTGGGTGAGCACCGTGACGACCAGCGTGGTGCCCAGCCAGCGGTGCCAGCGCAGCAGGTCCCGGGCGCCGACCCACTCCTCGAGCCAGGACACCCGGCTCATCATCAGCAGCTGGATGAAGAGCAGGTAGCCGGCGACGAGCCCGGTGATCCGGCCGACGGCCATCATCAGCGTCGCGGTGTCGTTGATCGCGCCCGGCTGGGTGTCGAAGAGCCAGAGCGAGACGCTCGTGGCCAGCCCGGAGAAGAACAGCAGGACCGTGAGCAGGCGGTTACCGGAGGTGGCCTCGGCCGGAGGGCGGTCGTCGGTGACGATCGCCGGTCCGGAGCTCTGCCACCCCGACTCGTCCGGCGCCTCGACGACGATGTCGCCGCGCGGCACGGCCTCGTTCAGGTCGGGCTGCTCCCAGAAACCACGCTCCGGGGTCATCGTCGGCGCGGCCGAGGTCGCCGGCTCGTACCCGGGTTCGCGCAGGTCATCGAAGGGTTGGAACATGGTCGGCCCTGATCGGCCGGCAGTATCGCCGTACGCTCGCGCCATCGACCTCACCCGCTCAGCAGTCGTCCTTCGGCGTCTGCCACCCCCCAGCGGCCGACGTGACGGTCCGGTCTCGGCAGGCCGTCGAGGGGTACTACGCGGTTCAGCGGGTGAAGGCTCAAAACTGAACAGAAAAAGTCGACAGCCAGCATTGATCTTGGCGACCGGATCGACGCCGGGCCCGGCGGCCGGGAATGCGCCGGCCCGGGGCGGGGCGGAACTATGCCCAGGTAGATCAACGGGAGCGGGCCGGGGAGCTCCTGCTCGGCTCGCCGTCCGATGGCCTCCGTCGCCGAAAGAACCGGACCGGAACATCGCACGTCGCCCGGGTGGAATGTCACACGGCATCGGCATCGGGTGGAGCGCTTGAGCGGGCGAGGTCGGGTCGTCGAAGGGTCATCGTCGGCGTTTCTAGGAAAGACGCGGAGGAGGCCAGAGACGCGCGCGATGGGCTGTGACCGTGCACCGGCGGCCCCGGCGGCCCATTCCGAGCGAGATCAAGGAGTGACGAAGACGGACAGACGCCATCATTGCCACGAAGACCTGCGCGTCTGCCGGCGAAGGGACGTAGATCAAGGGGTGCGGCGGAGGAGGGCCAGGTGACCGGCGGCTACCGTCACGACGTGACTGACGAACCCGCCGGCCTCACCGTGGTCGGCATCGGCGCGGACGGCTGGCCGGGATTGTCGGGTACGGCCACCGCGGCCCTCGCCGGCGCGCAGGTGATCTTCGGCAGTTCCCGGCAGCTCGCCCTGCTGCCGCCCTCAATCGCGGGTGACCGGGTGCCGTGGCCGTCGCCGCTGGTGCCGGCCCTGCCCGGGCTGCTCGACGCGCACCGCGGCCGGCGCATCGCGGTGCTGGCCAGCGGTGACCCAATGTTCCACGGCATCGGCGCCACGCTGGTCCGACTGCTCGGGGCTGCGGCCGTGCGGGTCGTTCCGCACCCGTCCTCGGTGTCGCTCGCGGCCGCCCGGCTGGGCTGGCCACTGTCGGAGACCGACGTGTTGAGCCTGGTCACGGCCCCGGTCGAGGAACTGCACCCGCTCATCCACCCGGGCCGCAGGATTCTGCTGCTCAGCGCGGGTGCGCAGACCCCGGCCGCCGTCGCGGCCCTGCTGACCTCCCGGGGGTACGGCAACAGCACTGTCACGGTGTTGGAGCAGCTGGGCGCCTCGGCCGAGCGGGTGATCTCCGGCTTGGCGTCGTCGCTCGAGCTGAGCGACATCGACCCGCTCAATGTGGTCGCCGTAGCCTGTCCGCCGTCTCCCGTGCGGCAGCCGACCGGGCCCCTCGCCGCCGGACCCGCCCGCGTTCCCGCGGAGGCCGGGCGCGACCGGATCCCCGATGCGACCGGCCCCCGCCCCCTCGTCCCCGGCCTCCCCGACGCCGTCTACGAGAGCGACGGCCAGCTCACCAAGCGCGAGGTCCGAGCCGTCACCCTCGCCGTCCTCGGGCCCCAGCCGGGCGAACTGCTCTGGGACGTCGGCGCGGGCTCGGGCAGCATCGCGATCGAGTGGATGCGTACCCACCGGGACTGCCGGGCCGTGGCCATCGAGTCCGATCCCGTGCGCGCTGGCCGAATTGTGCGCAACGCGGCTGCTCTGGGCGTACCGAAGCTTCGGGTGGTCGAGGGGCGGGCGCCCGGCGCCCTGGCCGGGTTGCCGGCGCCCGACGTGGTTTTCATCGGTGGCGGGGTCACGCGGGACGGTGTCGTCGAGGCCGCGCTGGATGCTTTGCCCGGCGGTGGGCGGTTGGTCGCCAATGCGGTGACGCTGGAGTCGGAGGCCGTGCTGGCGGCCTGGTACGCGAAGCTGGGCGGTGATCTGACCCGGGTCGCCGTGCAGCGGGCGGCGCCGGTCGGCGGGTTCACGGGATGGAGAGCGATGATGCCGGTGACCATCTGGTCGGTGACGAAGCCGTGACGGTGCATTTCATCGGCGCCGGGCCCGGCGCCGCCGATCTCATCACGGTACGGGGGCAGCGGCTGATCGAGACGTCGCCGGTCTGCCTGTACGCGGGCAGCCTGGTGCCCGCCGAACTGCTGGCCTACTGCCCGCCCGGCGCCCGGCTCGTGGACACCGCGCGGCTGACCCTGGACGAGATCATCACCGAGCTCGTCACCGCCGCGAAGGCCGGGCAGGACGTGGCGCGGCTGCACTCCGGCGACCCGTCCGTGTTCAGCGCGGTCGCCGAGCAGATGCGCCGGCTGGACGAGGCCGGCGTCGAGTACGACGTGACGCCCGGCGTGCCCGCGTTCGCGGCTGCTGCCGCCTCGCTGGGACGGGAGTTCACGGTGCCCGGGGTGGCCCAGACGGTGATCCTCACCCGCACGGCCGAGCGGGCCACGGCCATGCCACCCGGTGAGGATCTGGCCACCCTCGGTGCGAGCAGGTCGACGATGGTGCTGCACCTGGCCGTGCAGCGCATCGACGCGGTGGTCGCCGAACTGGTGCCCAGTTATGGCGAGCAGTGTCCGGTCGCCGTGGTGGCCCGGGCCAGCCGGGCGGACGAGCTGATCGTGCGCGGCACGCTGGCGGACATCGCCGAGAAGGTGGCTGCCGCCGGTATCAAGCGCACGGCCGTCATTGTGGTGGGCGCGGCGCTGACCGCGTCGGCCTTCCCGGACAGCCACCTCTATTCCGCGGACCGATGCCGCCCGTGAGCGGGTGGGATCCGGCGGGCGCCGGGTGCAGGGGATGAGCGGACCCGCTTCTCCGGCGGCCGATGCGACGCCGTCCGCCGGGCCGTCCAGGCCAGCGGGGATGTCCGGGCCGTCCGGGCCAACGGGGCCAGCGGGGCTGTCCGAGCCAGCCGGGCGGTCAGGGCTATTCGAGCCAGCCCGGTCCGGCGGGGCGTCGGGTCTATCCGAGCCAGCCGGGTCGGGTGGGGCATCCGGGCTTTTCGAGCGAGGCGGGCCGGCTGCGGCCTCCGGGCTATCCGAGCCAGCCGGGCCAGCTGGGGCGTCCGGGCTGCCCGGGCCCGCTGGGGCGTCCGGGCTACCCAGGCCAGCCCGGCGATCGAGGCCACCCAGGCCGGAGGCATCCGGGGCGCCCGGGCCTCAGAAGCTACCCGGATCACGTGGTCCCACGGGGCCGATCAAAGCGACCCGGCCAAGCGGACCGACGGGGCCAAGCGGACCGACGGGGCCAAGCGGACCGACGGCGCCGACCGGCCCCACCGGGCCGGCCGGTCCGAGCAGGTTGAGCAGGCCGAGCAGGCCGACCGGACCGCCCGGACCGCCCGGACCGCCCGGACCGCCCCTCAGAGTCCTCGTCCTCGGCGGAACAACTGAGGGAAGGGCACTGGCAGCAGCCTGCGCCGCAACCCCCGCCCTCCAGGTGATCAGCTCCCTGGCCGGCCGTACCACCTCCCCGCTGCTTCCCCCCGGTGAGGTCCGGATCGGCGGGTTCGGCGGCGTCGACGGGCTGGTCCGGTTCCTCCAGGAGCGGGAAATCGATGCGGTTGTGGACGCCACGCACCCCTTCGCCGCGACGATGACCGGGCATGCGGTTGCCGCGTCGGCGCGGGCCGGGGTTCCGCTGGTGGTGTTGCGCCGGCCGGGATGGGCGTCGCGGCCGGGTGACGTCTGGCATCGTGTCTCCGGCCTCGGGGCTGCCGCGGCGCTGCTTCCCGCGCTGGGCGAGCGCGTCTTCCTGACCACCGGCCGCCAGAGCATCGGGGCGTTCGCCGGGGTGGACGCGTGCTGGTTCCTCTCGCGCTCCGTCGAGCCTCCCGCGCCGCCCGTGCCGGGCCGCCTCGAGGTGCTGCTGGACCGCGGCCCGTTCACGCTCGACGGTGAGCGGGCCCTGCTCGCCGGGCACCGTATCGACGTGCTGGTCACCAAGGACAGCGGCGGGGGCACGGCGAAGCTCGACGCCGCCCGGGAACGCGGTCTTCCCGTGGTGCTGGTGGACCGCCCGCCGTTGCCGCCCGGCGTCGCGACCGCGCCCACGGTGGCGGCCGCCCTCGACTGGCTCGCGCGCGGACCGGCGGCCCAAGCCGGGCCGGGGTGATGGCTGAACCCGCGTGGCGGGTGAAGCGGTGCGGTGGCCGAAGCCGAGCAGGTGGCCGAAGCCGAGCAGGCGGCCGAAGCCGAGCAGGCGGCCGAAGCCGAGCAGGCGGGCGGGTGGATCAGGCGGGGTAGTGGCGGGGCGTGTACACCTGGCTGGTGCCGTCACCGCGGGTTGTCACCCTGGTCTGGCTCGAGCCGATGATCAGCAGGCAGCGCATGTCGATCGTCGCCGGGTCGAGGTCGCCCAGGGTGGTCACCTTCACCGATTCCTGCGGACCGCCCACGTCGCGGCCCACCACCACCGGCGTCGCCGGGCTGCGGTGCTCCAGCAGCACGTCGCGGGCCCGGACGAGCTGTTCCTGGCGGCTCTGCGACGCCGGGTTGTAGATGGCGATCACCAGGTCGGCGCCGGCCGCCGCCGACAGCCGGGCCGCGATCACCTCCCACGGCTTGAGCCGGTCGGAGAGCGACATCACGCAGAAGTCGTGACCCAGCGGCGCACCCGCGCGGCTGGCCACCGCCTGCGCCGCGGTCAGGCCCGGCACCACGCGGACCGGCACGTCCTTCCACTGCGGGTCCTCGCTGACCTCCAGCACCGCCGCGGCCATCGCGAAGACGCCCGGGTCGCCGGACGACACCACCGCCACGTTGCGGCCGCGTTTGGCCAGGTCGAGCGCGAACGCCGCGCGTTCCGCCTCCACCCGGTTGTCCGAGGGGTGGCGGCGCTGGCGGGCGTTCGGGGGGACCCGGTCCACGTACGGGCCGTAGCCGACGATGTCGTCCGCGGCGGCCAGGGCCTCCTGCGCCTGCGGGGTCAGCCAGTCGCGCCCGCCGGGGCCGAGCCCGACGACCGTCACCTGGCCGCGCTGCTCCCGCGCGACCGGCTCGGCGCCGAAGGCCGCGGCGGCCGGGCTGGGCAGCAACGCCAGCGAGAAGTACGGCACGGAGGCCGGGTCGACGTCGGCCAGCCGGGCGTGGCGTTCGCGGTCGGTCGTCGCGCGTTCCACGTACCAGGCGTCCTCCAGCCGGCCGGCCTGGGCCAGCGCCTCGCGGACGCCGGTGAAGGTGCGGCCCAGCTTCATGATCGCCGCCGAGTCGGTGCCGGCCAGCCGGGCCGCCAGCTCGGCCGGGGGCAGGGTGCCGGGCAGCACGGTGAGGATCTCGTCGCGTTCCATCAGCGGCCGGCCGAGCACCGCCGAGGCGGCGCTCACCGAGGTCACGCCGGGCACGACCTGCGTCTCGTAGCGGTCGGCGAGGCGCTTGTGCATGTGCATGTAGGAGCCGTAGAAGAACGGGTCGCCCTCGGCCAGCACCACCACGTCGCGGCCCGCGTCCAGGTGGGCGGCCAGCCGTTCGGCGCTCCGGGCGTAGAACTCGTCGATCGCGCCCTGGTAGCCGCCGGGGTGGTCGGTGGTCCCGGTGGTGACCGGGTAGATCAGGGGTTCCTCGATCTGGCCCTCGCGCAGGTACGGCTCCGCGATCGCGCGGGCGTTGCTGCGGCCGGGCCGGGCCGCGTGGTACGCGATCACCGCGGCCGCGCTGATCAGCCGGGCCGCCTTGACGGTGACCAGCTCCGGGTCGCCGGGGCCCAGCCCCACCCCGAACAGCCGTCCCGCCATGACTACTCCTCCTCCGAGGCGAGGGCGTTGACCGCCGCCGCCGTGATCGCGCTGCCGCCGCGCCGCCCCCGGACGACCAGATACTCCAGGTCCGAGGCGGCCAGGGCGTCCTTCGACTCGGCCGCGCCGATGAACCCGACCGGGATGCCCAGCACCGCCGCCGGCCGCGGCGCGCCCGCCTCGACCATCTCGAGCAGCCGGAACAGCGCCGTCGGGGCGTTGCCGATCGCCACCACGGCGCTGCCCAGCCGGTCACCCCACAGCTCCAGGGCCGCCGCGCTGCGCGTGTTACCCGACCGCGCGGCCAGCTCCGGCACGGACGGGTCGCGCAGGGTGCAGATCACCTCGTTGCCGGCGGGCAGCCGCTTGCGGGTGACCCCGGACGCCACCATCTCGGCGTCGCACAGGATCGGCGCCCCGCCGAGCAGGGCCTTGCGGGCCGCGGTCACCACGCCCGGGCTGAACCCGATGTCCCCGGCCAGCTCCACCATCCCGCAGGCGTGGATCATCCGGACCGCGACCCGGGCCACGTCGGCCGGCAGCCCGGACAGGTCGGCCTCGGCCCGGATCGTGGCGAACGACCGCCGGTAGATCTCCGCGCCGTCGCGCACGTACTCCATCTCAGCCCTTCCTCGCGGCGCCGACCAGCGCGCCCACCTCACCGATCGCGGCGGCGCCGCCCGCACACGGCGAGCGCACCTCGTATCCCGTGCCGGTCGCCTCGACCCGCACGTGCGGCCCGGCCGGGCTCCCGCACCCGCGTGCGCAGCCGACCCAGTGCACCGGCAGGCCCTCGCCCGCGACCGTGGCGGCGTCCGCGTCGGCCCGCACGTCGGCCAGCGACTTCGCGCAGCCCGGCCGGCCCGCGCAGGCCGTCACCCCGGCCCACCGCGACCCCGGGTCGACCTCGAGCCCCGCCCCGGCCAGCGCCGTGGCCCACGCCGCGGCCGTCTGCGGCGACAGACCGGGCAGGACCACCCCCCGCCAGGGCGTGACGATCACGCTCTCCGCCGCCTCCAGCACCTTCAGCTGTACGGCGCTGAGCCGCCCGAGCGGCACCAGCGCCCCGACGGCCACGGTCCCGTCCGGCTGCTCGATGATCCCGATCGGCTCCCGTACGCCGGGCCGCGGCAACCGCACCGCCTCGCCCGGCGTCCTGCCCAGCGCCGCGGCGGTCCGGGCGGCGACCCGGGCCGCTCCGTCGGTGAGCTCGCGCACCCGCCAGGCCACCCGCCGGCCGCCGGCGGCGGAGTCGTTCCGCGGGTGGGTGACCCCGGCCGAACTCGGCGCGACGCCCGTGTGCTCGGCAGCCGGCCGGTCGGGATCAGTCACAGGGAAAGCGGCCGCGGCGGGCGCGCTCGGCGGGACGGGTGCCCCGGGCGCGGGAGAGGCCAGCTGGGCGGCGCGTTCCGCCAGGAAGGCGTGCGCCGCCGCGAGCAGGGCCTGGACCACCTCGGCGGCCGGCACGCGCACCCCCGCGTCCACGCCCGCGAAGATGATCGCCGTCTCGCCGCCGCGGGGGAGGGCGGCCACGTCGGCGCCGAAGGCCACGTCGCCCGCGCCGCCGTCGAGCGCGAACAGGAACCGGCCCGGCAGCTCGGCCAGCGACGGGTCCGCGCACAGGGCCCGGTCCAGGGCCTCGAGCGGCAGTCCTCCGGCCAACGGCGAGGCGGCGATGTTCCGTACCAGTTCATGGGTTTCCGACGGCAGCAGGCCCGCGGCCCGCAGCCGCGCCGCCAGCTCGGCCACCGGGGCCTCGCGCAGCCCCCTGAGCTGCAGGTTGGCCCGGCTGGTGAGCTCCGCGCAGCCGTCGCCCCAGCGCGCGGCCAGGGCGCGCAGCGTGCCCAGCTGCGCGCCGGTCAGCCGGCCGCCCGGCACGCGGACGCGCGCCAGCGGCCCGTCGGCCGCGGCGTGCAGCCGCAGCGCGCCCGGGCAGGCATCGGCGTCGGCGCGCACGGATGGGATGGGCACGGCCCGGATACTACGGATCGGCGCCGACACTTTTCCGGCGGCGGTCGGCATCGTCACACCCGCCACCCCGCCTTGACGGCATCCGCGCGCTTCAGGAGAGTGGGAGGCCACGTGCGGCGACGCCGCGGAGGAAGCCGGTGCGAATCCGGCGCGGTCCCGCCACTGTCACAGGGTCCTGATAGACCTTGGAGCCAGGAACTCCGGTCGCCGTGATCTTCGTTGCTACCCGGGGCGCGGACCCCGAGGGGAGAGCTGTGTTTCTGCTGCTGTCGACGTCCGACACCGACCTGCTCAGCGCCCGGGCCAGCGGCTCGGCCTACCGCCTGGCCAACCCGGCCCGCACCGCCGTCGGCGACCTGCCGGCCCTGCTCGACGGGGTCGACCTGGTCGTCGTGCGCATCCTGGGCGGCCGCCGGGCCTGGGAGGAGGGGCTCGACGCGCTGCTCGCCGGGCCGGTCCCGGTGGTCGTGCTCGGCGGCGAGCAGGCCCCCGACGCCGATCTGATGAAGCTCTCCACCGTGCCCGCGGGGGTGGCCGCGGAGGCGCACGGCTACCTCGCCTACGGCGGCGCCGACAACCTGGCCGCCCTGCACGACTTCCTCTCCGACACGATCCTGCTGACCGGTCACGGCTTCGCCGCGCCGGTGCCCGCGCCCGACTGGGGTCTGCTCCCGCGTGCGGCCACCGCGCAGACCGGCCCCACCATCGCGGTGCTCTACTACCGCGCTCATCACATGGCCGGCAACACGGCGTTCGTCGAGGCGTTGTGCCGGGCGATCGAGGGCAAGGGCGGGCAGCCGCTGCCGATCTTCACCTCGTCGCTGCGCACCGCCTCGCCCGAGCTGCTGGCCGAGCTGCGCAAGGCCGACGCCCTGGTGGTGACCGTGCTGGCGGCCGGCGGCACCAGGCCGGCCACGGTGTCCGCGGGCGGCGACGACGAGGCCTGGGACGTCGGGGTGCTGGCCGATCTCGACGTGCCGATCCTGCAGGGTCTGTGCCTGACCAGCAGCCGGGCCGCGTGGGAGGCCAGCGACGACGGGCTCTCCCCGCTGGACGCGGCCACCCAGGTCGCCATCCCCGAGTTCGACGGCCGGATCATCACGGTGCCGTTCTCGTTCAAGGAGATCGACCCGGACGGCCTGTCGGTCTACGTGCCGGACCCGGAGCGCGCCGACCGGGTGGCCGGCATCGCCGTCGCGCACGCCCGGCTGCGGCACATCCCGCCGGCCGACCGCCGGATCGTCGTGATGCTCTCGGCCTACCCGACCAAGCACTCGCGGATCGGCAACGCCGTCGGCCTCGACACGCCCGCGTCCACGGTCCGGCTGCTGCAGGCGATGCGGGAGCGCGGCTACCGGGTCGGTGACTTCCCCGGCGTCGCCGAGGGCGACGGCGACAAGCTGATCCACGCGCTGATCGCGGCGGGCGGGCAGGACCCGGACTGGCTCACCGAGGCGCAGCTCGCCGGCAATCCGGTACGCATCGCCGGTGCGGCCTACCGCACGTGGTTCGCGACGCTCCCGGCCGACCTGCGCGAGGCCATGGAACGGCACTGGGGCGAGGCGCCCGGCGAGCTGTACGTGGACGACGACGCCATCGTGCTCGCCGCCCTGCGCGACGAGAACGTGGTCGTGATGGTGCAGCCGCCCCGGGGCTTCGGCGCCAACCCGGTCGCCATCTACCACGACCCCGACCTGCCGCCGAGCCACCACTACCTGGCGGCGTACCGGTGGCTCGCCGACGAGTTCGGCGCGCACGCGGTCGTGCACGTCGGCAAGCACGGCAACCTCGAGTGGCTGCCGGGCAAGAACGTCGGCATGTCCGCCTCGGACGGCACCGACGCGGCGCTCGGCGACCTGCCGCTGATCTACCCGTTCCTGGTCAACGACCCGGGCGAGGGCACCCAGGCCAAGCGGCGCGCGCACGCCACGCTGGTCGACCACCTGATCCCGCCGATGGCCCGCGCGGAGTCCTACGGCGACATCGCCCGCCTCGAGCAGCTGCTGGACGAGCACGCCAACATCGCCGCGCTCGACCCGGCCAAGCTGCCGGCCATCCGGGCCCAGATCTGGACCCTGATCCAGGCGGCCAAGATGGACCACGACCTGGGCCTGGCCGACCGGCCCGGCGACGAGGAGTTCGACGAGTTCATCCTGCACGTCGACGGCTGGCTGTGCGAGATCAAGGACGTGCAGATCCGCGACGGCCTGCACATCCTCGGCAACGCGCCGAGCGGCGAGGCCCGGGTCAACCTGGTGCTCGCCATGCTCCGCGCCCGGCAGATGTGGGCCGGCCAGGTCGCGGCCCTGCCCGGGTTGCGCGAGGCGCTGGGCCTGGCCGAGGGCGCGTCCACGGCCGAGACCGATGCGGTCGAGGAGCAGGCCAAGGCCCTGGTCGCCGCCATGGAGGAGGCCGGTTGGGAGCCGGCCGCGGCCGACCGCGTCACCGGCGACGAGACCGTGGCGAACGTGCTGCGGTTCGCCGCGACCGAGGTCGTGCCGCGGCTCGCCCGGACCACTGACGAGCTGACCAACGTCCTGCACGCGCTCGACGGCGGTTACGTGCCGGCCGGGCCGAGCGGATCGCCGCTGCGTGGCCTGATCAACGTGCTGCCCACCGGCCGGAACTTCTACTCGGTCGACCCGAAGGCCATCCCGAGCATGCTGGCCTGGGAGACCGGGCAGGCCATGGCCGAGTCGCTGCTGACCCGCTACCGCGCCGACTACGGCGACTGGCCGAAATCGGTCGGCCTCTCCGCCTGGGGCACCAGCGCCATGCGCACCGCCGGCGACGACATCGCCGAGATCCTCGCGCTGATGGGGGTACGCCCCCTCTGGGACCCGGCGTCGCGCCGGGTCACCGGCATCGAGCCGATCGAGCTGGCCGAGCTGGGCCGGCCCCGGATCGACGTGACCGTGCGCATCTCCGGCTTCTTCCGCGACGCGTTCCCGCACGTGGTGGCCCTGCTGGACGACGCCGTGGGCCTGGTGGCGGGGCTGGACGAGACCCCCGAGCAGAACTTCGTCCGGGCCCACGCGCTGGCCGACGTCGGCGCGAAGAAGAGCTGGCGGCAGGCCACCACGCGGATCTTCGGCTCCCGGCCGGGCGCGTACGGGGCCGGGATCCTGCCGCTGATCGACAGCCGCAACTGGCGCGGCGACGCCGACCTGGCCGAGGTGTACGCGGTGTGGGGCGGGTTCGCCTACGGCCGCGGGCTGGACGGGGTCGAGGCGCGCGGGGACATGGAGACCGCGTACCGGCGGATCGAGGTCGCGGCCAAGAACATCGACACCCGTGAGCACGACATCGCCGACTCCGACGACTACTTCCAGTACCACGGCGGCATGATCGCCACCGTGCGGGCGCTGACCGGGCGGGCGCCGGCGGCGTACATCGGCGACTCCACGAACCCGGACGCGACCAGGACCCGCAGCCTCGCCGAGGAGACCGCCCGGATCTTCCGGGCCCGCGTGGTCAACCCGCGCTGGATCGCGGCCATGCGCCGGCACGGCTACAAGGGCGCGTTCGAGCTGGCCGCGACGGTCGACTACCTGTTCGGCTACGACGCGACGGCGGGCGTGGTCGCCGACTGGATGTACGAGCAGCTCGCGGCCAGCTACGTGCTGGACCCGGACAACCGCAAGTTCATGGACCAGTCCAACCCGTGGGCCCTGCACAGCATCTCGGAGCGGCTGCTGGAGGCGGCCGAGCGCAAGCTCTGGGAGTCGCCGGAGCCGGCGACGCTGGCGGCGCTGCAGCAGGTCTACCTGGAGACCGAGGGCGACCTGGAGGGCGACGCGGAATAGCTCTGGATCAGGGTCCGGACACCGCGACGCCGCCGGTGGTCCGGGCGGTCACGGCCCTGCTCGCCGAGGGCCGGGCCGTAGCGCAGAGGTCGTCGCGCCCGGTCTCCAACACCGGGAGGACGCCGGTTCGAATCCGGCCGGTCCGCCCTAACCGGCGTCGCGGCGGCGCAGCAGGTACGTGTCCATGATCCACCCGTGCCGCTCGCGGGCCTCCGCCCGGACCCGCCGGATCTCGTCGCTCACCTCGGCCAGCGGCCCGGACACCAGCAGCTCGTCCGGCGTGCCGAGGTACGCGCCCCAGTAGATGTCCACGTCCTGCGCGTCGACCGCCCCGAACGCCTGCCGGGCGTCCAGCATCACCACGACGTCGTCGACGTCCGCCGGCCACTCCTCGGCCAGCCGCCGGCCCGTGGTCACCTGGAACGGGCGGCCGATCCGGTTGAGCCCGATCTTGTGCCGCGCGGCCAGCGTCGAGACGCTGCTGATGCCGGGGATCACCTCGTAGGTGAACGTGGTCTCGCCGCGGGCCAGGATCTCGTCGAGGATGCTGATCGTCGAGTCGTACAGGGACGGGTCGCCCCAGACCAGGAACGCGCCGGTCTCGTCGTCGAGCAGGTGTTCGCTGATCAGCGCCTCGGTCACCGCGGAGCGGCGGTGCCGCCAGTCCGCGATGGTGCCCTGGTAGTCGTCCGGGGTGCGGTCCCGGTCCGGGTCGCGGCCCTCGGCGACGCGCCGGCCGGGGCGGGCGTACGCCTTCATGATCCGGCGCCGCAGCTCGATCATGCTCTCCTTGGCCTCGCCCTTGTCGAGCAGGAAGAACACGTCGGTCCGGCCGATCGCCTTGGCTGCCTGCAGGGTCAGGTGGTCCGGGTCGCCCGCGCCGATCCCGATGACGTAGATCTTCCGCACGCCCAGCAGTCTGCCGCACGGCCCGCCGGCGCCGCCGTCCAGGTCACGCCTCGGCGGGGTGATCTCAGACGGCGACCGCCGCCGCGAGGGCGTGGTCGAGGGCCAGGTGCAGCGCCCCGTGCAGCGCCGCCTCCGTGCCCAGCGTGCCGTGCTCGACCCGGGTCGGCCCCGGGAAGGAGATCGCCGCGCGCACCCGGGGCAGCAGCGCCGGGTGCGTTCCGACCGGCCCGCCCAGCAGCACCAGGGCGGGGTCGGCCACCGCCGCCACCGAGACGATCGCCCGCGCCACCGCCGCGGCGAGCACCCGCAGCGCCGATTCGTCGGCCCGGTCGAGCAGCTCCAGCGCCGCCGCCACGTCGTTGGACGGGGCGTCCGAGCGGCCCAGGCCGCCGGCGGCCAGATCGCCGGCCAGCGTCGGGGCGGCCGCCCCGGGCAGGTAGCCGATCTCGCCGGCGAGGCCGTGGGCGCCGCGGATGAGCTGGTCGCCGATGGACAGGCCGACGCCGAGACCGGCGCCCACGTAGACGTACGCGAAGCTGGCCTCGCCGGCCGCCCGGCCCGCGCGGTGCTCGGCCAGCGCGGCCAGGTTGACGTCGTTGTCGACCAGGATCGGGGCCGGCACCAGGTCGCCGATCATCTCCCGGGGGCTGATCAGGCCCTCGGGGAACGGCGTGCCGGCCAGCGGGACGACCTCGTGGGTGACCGGGTGCACCGGGTTCGCGATCGAGATGCCGACCGCGCGCAGCGGGCCGGGACCGTCGGGGAAGGCGCCGACGGCGGCGCGCACGTTGGCCACCAGGGCGGCCACGTCGCCGGGCGCGCCGGCCGGGCGGCGGTGCTCGTCGAGGGTGCGGCCGGCCAGGTCGGCGGCGCGGGCCCGGACGCCGGACTGGTCCAGTTCGAGGGCGAGCACCCAGCCGGCCCGCGCGCCCAGCTCGTAGAACGTGCCGATCCGGCCGCGCCGGCCGGTCTCCTTCAGGCCGGTGGCGTCCAGCAGGCCGCCCTCGACCAGCCGCCGGACCGCCTCGGAGACGGTGGGCCGGGAGTAGCCGGTCACGTCGGCCAGCTCGGCCCGGGTGGTGCGGCCCTGGCGGATCGTCTCGTCGAGCAGGCGCCGGTCGGTGGCCGCGCGCAGCACGGTCTGCGGTAGTGCCCGCGGGCCCTCGTTCACCGTCACCCCTTGTGATCTTCCCGCTCGGTCTCCTACATTAGGACAAGCTTCTAGTTAGGTCACCTAATCAAAGTTCGCCTCTTCAATATTGTGGGAGACAGCGATGACCACCGCCCCGGCAGACATCCCCGCCGCCATCCGCGAGACCAAGGCCGCGCTGCGCAAGCAGATCGGCGACTACGCCGCCGCCTTCGCGCAGGCCGAGGCCGCCGTCCGGGCCGAGGTCGCCGAGATCGTCGCCCAGCGCGAGCGCGGGGAGGAGATCTGGCCGGTGGTCCGGTTCGCCGACATCGCCGCCGGCACGGTGCCGGCGGACCTGGTCGAGGCGGTACGGCGTCGCGGCTGTGCCGTGGTCAAGGGCACCTTCGGCCGTGACCGCGCCGAGGGCTGGGACGCCGAACTGGTGTCGTACCTGGACCGCAACGACTTCGCCGGCACCTACCGTTACGTCGACGACGGCATCTTCGGCGGGCTCGCCGCGGGCAAGCCGTCGATCTTCCCGATCTACTGGTCCCGCCCCCAGATGGAGGCCCGCCAGGACCAGAACATGGTGGCCGTCCGCGGCTTCCTCAACTCGTTCTGGAAGCACGAGTCCGAGGGCCGGGTGTGGTTCGACCCGGCGCGCGACACCGCGTACCCGGACCGCGTCCGCCGCCGCGAGCCCGGCACCGACTCCGCCGGGCTCTCCGCGCACACCGACTCCGGCTCCATCGAGCGCTGGCTGCTCCCGGCCTACCAGCGGGTCTTCCGGCACGTCTTCGCCGGCGACCCGCAGGCGTACGACCCGTGGGACGGCGCGTACCGCACCGAGGTGCACGAGTTCGAGTCGACCGTGATGTGCTCGGCGTTCCGCACGTTCCAGGGCTGGACCGCGCTGTCCGACATGGCGCCGACCGAGGGCGTGCTGCACGTCGTGCCGATCCCGTCGGCGATGGCCTACCTGCTGCTGCGCGCGTTGCAGGACGACGTGGCCGACGACGACCTGTGCGGCGCGGCCAACGGGCAGGCCCTGCCGATCAGCGAGCGGTGGCACCCGGCGCTGATGCCGGCGCTGACCCCGATCCCGGCGGTGGCGCCGGGCGACACCGTCTGGTGGCACGGCGACATGATCCACTCGGTCGGCGCGGTGCGGGACCAGCAGGGATGGGGCAACGTCATGTACATCCCGGCCAGCCCGTGGTGCGAGAAGAACGCGGCGTACGCGGCCGCGTGCGGCGAGGCGTTCCGGCGCGGGACGAGCCCGAGCGACTTCGCCGCCGAGGACTACGAGGTGAACTGGGTGGGCCGCCCGACCGTGGCCGAGCTCAGCCCGACCGGTCGCGCCCAGCTCGGACTTTCGGCGGGCTGAGGTAGGCCAGCACGGCCAGCACCCGCCGGTGGCTGTCGCCGGTGTCCGGCACCCGGAGCTTCTGCATGATGCTGCGCATGTGCGTCTCGACGGTCCGCTCGGCCAGGGTCAAGCCGGCGGCGATGGTCGTGCCGCCACCGGCCGGGCTGTGCACGGTGAGGGCGCCGCCGATCGACAGGACCCGGTCCCGGACCGAGGTCAGCCCGAAGCCGGGACGGGCGCCGCCGACACCGTTGTCGGACACGGCGATCCGCAGGCCGGCCTGGCGTCGCTGCACCACGACACCGGGTCCACCTCGGGAACCGTCACCGCCACCGGCACCGGGCCGTCGGCGGCCAGCGCCCGCAGCGCCGCGGCCAGCCCGTCCTCGAGCCGGCTGGGGCGTACCCCGTGCGCCAGCCGGCGCAGGTCGGCGACGGTGTCGGCGAGCGCGCCGACCGCGGCCTCCAGATCCTGGTGGGCGGGCAGCCCCGGGGCGATGCCGCGCTGCACCGACACGTTGCCGCTCGGCTTCGCCGTCCGCCGCCGGACGGCGGCCTATCTCGCCTTCATCGCGGTGCACTCGTTCGTCTTCACCTTCCAGAGCCTGCAACTGCTCCGGGCCTGGACGGCCGGCGACACCTCGGCCTTCCCGGCGGACGCCGACGTCGCGCCGTGGTCGTACCTGGTCGTCAACGCCGTGATCTACGCCGCCGGATTCGGCCTGGTCGCTTTGGGGCACCGCCTCCGCAGCCGGCGGGCGGCCCGTCCCGCCGCGGCCGCCGACCTCGCCGGGTGAGCCCGCCGGCGGTCGGGCCCGGGCCGGGACCGTGCCGGGGTTGCGCCGCGGGTGGGATCAGTCCGGCAGGATCGGCACGGACGGGCCGAGGTCCCGGCCCAGCGACGCGGCCCGGGTGACCGACGACGAGCCGAACCGGTCGCGCACCGCGTCCAGCGCGGTGTCCAGGCCGTCCTCCACCGGCACCTCGAACGGCAGCTCCAGCTGCACCGATCCGTCGCTGTCGAGGTTGCCCACCGCCACCCCGACCAGGGTCAGGCCGCGCTCGTCGATCAGCGGCCGGGCCTCGGCCAGCAGCTGCCGGGCCGTCCGCAGGATCGCGGCCGTCTGCATCGTCGCCTTGAGCAGGCTGCGCGAGCGGGTGGCCCGGGTGAAGTCGCCGAAGCGCAGCCGCAGGGTGACCGTGCGCCCGGCCCGGTGCGCCGAGCGCATCCGCCGGGTCACCCGGTCGACCAGCGCGGCCAGGGTCGCGTCGATCTCCGTGAACGGGCGCGGCCGGCGGCCCAGGGCGCACTGCGAGCCGATCGAGCCGCGGCGGTGACCCGTGCGGACGCGGCGGGGGTCGCGGTTGTGGGCGAGGGCGTGCAGGTGCCGGCCGGCGTGCGCGCCGATGATGCTGACCAGCGCGGCCTCGCCCAGGCGGGCCACGTGCCCGACGGTCAGGATGCGGTGCTCGCGCAGCTTGCCGGCGGTGACCGGGCCCACGCCCCAGAGGCGTTCGATGGGCAGCGGGTGCAGGAAGGCCAGCTCCTCGCCGGGCGGCACCACCAGCAGGCCGTCCGGTTTGCCGACCGCGCTGGCCACCTTGGCCAGGAACTTCGTGCGGGCCACGCCGACGGTGATGGGCAGGCCGACCCGGCCGCGCACCTCGGCCCGCAGCCGGGCGGCGATGGCGGCCGGGGCGCCGCTGATCCGGTGCAGCCCGCCGACCTCCAGGAACGCCTCGTCGATGGAGATGCCCTCGACGATCGGGGTGGTGTCGCGGAAGACCTCGAACACCGCCTTGCTGGCCGCCGAGTACGCCTTCATCCGGGGCGGGACGATCAGCGCCTGCGGGCACAGCGCGCGGGCCTGGGCGATGCCCATCGGCGTGCGCACCCCGTACGCCTTGGCCTCGTAGCTCGCCGCCAGCACGACGCCCCCGCCGACCAGCACCGGGCGGCCCCGCAGGGCGGGGTCGTCGCGCTGCTCCACCGACGCGTAGAACGAGTCGAGGTCGGCGTGCAGGATGGTCGCCTGGTCGGACACCGCGCCATCTTCGCACACCTGTTCGAATTCGGCGACGCGCGAGGATGGTGGCATGACGACGCGACCGCCGCTGGCCGAGAAGCTCGATCTGCGACCCCACCCCGAGGGCGGCTGGTACCGCGAGACCTTCCGGTCCGCGGTCACCTTCCGGCCCGAGGGGTACGCGGGCCCGCGCGCCGCCGCCACCGGCATCTACTTCCTGCTCCAGCCCGGCGAGTCCTCCGCGTGGCACGTGGTCGCCTCCGACGAGCTGTGGTTCCTGCACTCCGGCTCGCTGGAGCTGCGGTACGGCGGCTCGGGCGACGCGCCGGCCGCGGGCGGCGAGGTGGTGGTGCTCACCGCCGACAGTCCGCAGGCGCTGGTGCCGGCCGGGGTGTGGCAGAGCGCGTACCCGGCCGGATCCGAGCCGGCGCTGGTGAGCTGCGTGGTCTCGCCCGGTTTCGACTTCGCCGACTTCCGGCTGGCCTAACGGGCGAACGCGAAGTAGTTGAGGTTGACGAACTCCTCGCCGCCGTCCCGGGCGAAGGTGAGGAAGACCGTGTGCCGGCCGGTGGTGGGCTTGAGGTCGGCGGTCCGGGACTCCCACTCCTGCCAGCCGCCCGTGTCCTCGACCTCGAGCGTCGCGGCCGGGGCGTTGCCCGGGCTGTCCAGGCGCACCTCGACGCGGCCGCCGCCGTCCACGTCGGAGGCCACCCGGGCGGCGAACTCGGTGGCCGGCTGGTCGCCGAACTCGACGTCGTCGAAGCGCAGCCAGTCGCCGTGGCCGATCCAGCCGACGTTCTGCCCGCCGCCGGTGTCCTCGGTCTCCTGGAACTGGGTGCCCTGCTGGCCGGAGGCCGCCTCGGCCTGGATCACCGAGTACGCGTCCGGGCCGCCGGGCGCCGGGGTGGTCGGCGCGGGGGACGGCTCGGCGGGCGCCTCGGCCGACGGCGCCACCGGGGCGGAGGCTGCGGCCGAGGCCGCCGGCGGCGCCGCGGCGGCGGCCGGGGTGTCCGAGCCGCCCTGCAGCCGGCCGACCAGATAGCCGAGCAGGACGAGGGCCAGCCCGGCCGCGGCGAGCGCGAGCCGGTTCCGGGTGACCCGCGACCGCGAGTGATAGACGGCGGGCGGCGGGGAGCTGGGAGTAGTCATCGGCTCAGCAGGATAACGCAGCCGGCGGCATTTTCGAAAAGTGTCGACCATGGATGCTGAGCTGGGGCGATGGCCCGAGGAGAAGACCCACCCGGGGTGTGCTAACGGGCCGGGACATCGGCGTTCGTCATCGGTTGACATCCTCGGCGACCCGGTCCAAGCTCGTGAGAGCGCTCTCAGTGATAGCGGAGCGTAACGGCCGGGGCGCACCCCCCTTCCCCTGTCCGCCCCCGAAGCGGCCCGGCCGGCGCCGGATCCCTCCCGCGCGGACGTCTTCCGCCCGGGCCGGTGCCACCCGGGGGCCGACCGTTAGGTGCTCATGCGACTTCATCGCGGAACTCTGCTCGGACTGGCCGTGGCCGCACTCGCCGTACCCGCCGCCATCGCGGTGATCCCCACAGCCCAGGCCGCCACCGGCCCGGAGCTGCTGCCGCTCACCGTCACCAACAACTCCGGCCGGGGCGAGGCCACCCACCTCTACGTGCTGGGCGTCAGCGGCGGCAAGCTCGGTTACGTCACCGAGGCCGGCGCGTTCAGCCCCTGGACCGGCGGGGCCAACCCGCCCGCCCCGGCGCCGGACGTCTCGATCGACGGCCCCGGCAACGGCGCCAGCAAGACGATCTCCGTGCCGAAGGGCCTCTCCGGCCGGATGTACCTGTCCTTCGGCGACAAGCTCGACTTCAGGATCAGCCAGGACGGCGGCCTGGTGCAGCCCGCGCCGTGGGCGGCCGGCGACCCGAACAGCGACATCCTGTTCGACTGGAGCGAGTTCACCTACAACGACTCCGGGATCTGGCTCAACAGCTCCCAGGTCGACATGTTCGCCGTGCCGCACGCCGTCACGGTCACCGGCACGGACGGCCGGACCGCCCGGACCGGCGAGCTCGAGGCCGGCGGGCGCGATGCCGTCATCGAGGCCATGAAGGCCAACGCGTCGTTCCGCGGCCTCGTGCGGACCCGCGACGACGGCACCGTGCTGCGGGTGCTGTCACCCGGCAAGGGCGCCGACGGCGGCAGCTTCGACCCGGACTACCTGGCGCCGTACATCGACCGGGCGTGGGCCGCGTACGCCGGCGCCGACCTGACCGTGCAGCCGTTCGCCGACCAGCCCGGCCAGGTCTTCCGGGGCCGGACCAGCGGCGACGTCATGACCTTCACCGACGCCACCGGCGCCCGGGTGGCGGCGTTCACCAAGCCCACCACGGCGCACGTGTGGGGCTGCGACGGCCACCTGGCCGCCCCGAACGACCTGGTCGTCGGCCCGATCGCGCGCAGCCTGTGCGCGGCGCTGCAGCGCTCCACGCTGGGCACCCGGGCCGTCGAGCCGAGCACGGACCCCTCGACGTTCTACCGCAACGACCTGACCAACGAGTACGCCAAGGTGATCCACGAGCAGATGGTCGACGGCAAGGCGTACGCGTTCGCCTTCGACGACGTGGCCAACCAGGAGTCGCTGGTGCACAGCGGCGACCCGGCGGCGATCGGCATCACCCTCACGCCGTTCGAGTAGCACCGCGGTACGGCGCGCCGGACACCCCGGCGCGCCGTACCGGTGCTCAGATCTTCGCCATGACCGCTCGGGTGACCGCCTTCGCCTGGGCCAGGTTCTCCTCGTCGCTGTCACCCCGGCTGTAGACGTCGATCTGGACGGTGCCGTAGAGCACGTAGAGGTGCCCGGCGAGCTGGAAGGCGTCCTCGCCCACACCGTCCACCCGGGACGCGCCGGCGATCTGCGAGGTGAAGTCCGAGTCGGTCGTCCGGCTGAGGAACACCGCGAGCTGCCCGCCGGCCTGCTGCCACTGGCAGAACCGCGTGGTGTCGCCGGCCTGCTGCCCGTCCTGGTCGATCCGGGTGACGTCGCGGCCGGTCAGCTCGGTCACCCGGGCCTCGCTGAGCAGCGTGCACGGGTCCGGGATGTCGCCCGCGTCCCGCACCGAGTCGCCGAGCCCGCTGCCGGAGGTGGGCCCGGCGCTCGCCGAGGGGGTCGGGGCCGGGGCCGGGGCGGCGGCGCCGGGCGACGCCTGGTCCAGCACCCCGCATCCGGTCAAGGCGAAACAGGCGGCCGCGAGGATGACGAGCAGGCGACGGCGGTTCATGACTCTCCCTGGGTACGGGCCGTGTGGTGCGGCACGAGCCCAGGTTGCCCGGCCGGGCCGGCCCCCGGGGGGACGTCTCCGCCGGTTGACACGGATCCGGGAGGTCAGCCGATCGGGGCCAGGGCGGAGAGGATCTCCTCGGCCCGCTCCCCGGCCGCCCGCGGGTCGGCGTCCGGGGAGCCGATGAACGGGTCCCAGTTCAGGTCGTAGAACAGCTCGGTGACGCCGGCCCGGGCGTACCGCTCGGCGCCGGCCCGGATCTGGTCCCAGGTGCCGGACAGCGGCACGGCCTCGTCGCGCAGGCCGGCCCGGACCACCCCGCGCACGACGATGCGGATCGCGTCCGGGTCCCGGCCCGCCTCCTCGGCGGCGCGGCGCACGATCTGCGCGCCCCGGGCGATCTCCTCCAGGCTGGCCCGGCTGCTGCTGACCCAGCCCTCGGCGATCCGCCCGGCCCGGCGCAGCGCCACCTCCGCGGTGCCGCCCAGCAAGATCGGCGGACCGTCCGGCTGCACCGGCGCGGGCGCCATGACGCTCGGCGGCACGGTGTAGAACTCGCCGTCGAAGGCGGCGGGCTCGCCCCGGAACAGGGTGCGCAGCACGCGCAGGTACTCCTCGGTGCGGCGGCCGCGCGGGTGCGGATCCGAGCCCGTCGCGGCGAACTCCACCTCGGACCAGCCGGTGCCCAGCCCCAGGTCGAAGCGGCCGCCGGAGAGCACGTCCAGGGTGCTCGCCTGCTTGGCCAGGTAGG
This sequence comes from Actinoplanes nipponensis, assembly GCF_016862275.1. Lineage (GTDB taxonomy): Bacteria > Actinomycetota > Actinomycetes > Mycobacteriales > Micromonosporaceae > Actinoplanes > Actinoplanes nipponensis. The sequence goes on from NZ_BOMQ01000017.1 coordinate 42,626, forward strand.
TGGGGGACAGGTACGGCAGGTTGATCACGGCGACGCCCAGCCGGATCTGCGTCGTGCGGGCGGCGGCGTAGGTCAGCGCCAGCAGCGGGTCGAGCACGCTGCGGTAGACCGGGGCCAGGTCCTGCTCGTCGCCGACGAGCAACCGCTGGAACGACCACAGGCCGTGGTAGCCCAGCTCCTCGGCGCGCATCGCGAAGCCGGTCAACGACAGGGGATCCGCCCACACCCCGGACACCGGGCATCCGCAGCTGATCAGCATGCGGTTCACCGTACTGCCCGTGGGCCGGGTGACGTGAAAGGGTCGGCCCATGCCGCTGACTCTGGTGGAGATGGACCGGGGCGACTTCGCGCGCCGCCGGGCGCCGATGATCGCGAGCTACGCCCGGGCGATCGCCGCGCCGCGCGGGCTCACCGAGGCCGAGGCGGCGGCCGAGGCCGCGCGGGACGTCGCCGAGCAACTGCCCCGCGGCCCGCGGACCCGCGGTCAGTTCATGCGCAAGGCCCTGGTCGGCGGCGCGGAGGTCGGCTGGATCTGGGTCTCGCTGCCCGGCACGACCCGGCCCGACTCGGCCTGGATCAGCGACGTCGAGGTCGACCCGCCGTTCCGGCGCCGGGGGTACGCCGCCGCAATCATCACCGCGGCGGAGGCGGAGCTGGCCTCGCGCGGCGTCCGCCGGATCGGCTTGAACGTCTTCGGCGACAACGACACCGCCCGGCGCCTCTACGACCGGCTCGGCTACGAGTTGACCGCGCAGCAGCGGGCCCGCGTGCTCACCGAGGTGGCCCCGGCGCCCGGGATCGAGCTGGCGCCGATGCTCGACTACGAGCGCCGCATCGCAGCGCTGTTCGCCGACTACGCCCAGGACCTCGTCCAGGAGCAGGGGCTGTGGCACGGCGAGGCCGAGAGCCGGGCCGCCCGCAAACGCGCCGAGCTGCTGCCGGAGGGGCTGCGGACCGAGGGGATGCTGCTGCGCACGGTGGTGGCCGAGGGCGTACCGGTGGGGTGGGTGTGGGCCGGCCCGCCCGCGCCGCCGCGGCCGGGCCTGGGGTGGCTGCACAACATCGAGATCGACCTGCCGTTCCGCGGCCGGGGCCACGGCCGCGCGGCCATCGCCGCGGTCGAGGCGGAGCTGGTACGCCGCGGCGTGCACCGGATGGGCCTCAACGTGCACGGCATGAACCTCGGCGCCCGCCGCCTCTACGAGCGGCTCGGCTACGAGCTGCTGGCCCAGCAGATGACCAGGCAGCTGCCGGCGCGGTGAGCGGGCCCCCCGGCGGCGCCCGCGCATGGTTGACTCGGATCGTGACGAACGCACTCGTGCTCGCCGGGGGCGGCGTGGCCGGCATCGCGTGGGAACTGGGCGTGCTGCGCGGTCTCGCGGATGCCGACCCGGACCTGGCCGCCCGGATCCTGGCCGCGGAGCTGGTGGTCGGCACGTCGGCCGGCTCGTCGGTCGCCGCCCAGATCACCAGCGGCGTCCCGCTCGACGACCTGTACGCCGCCCAGCTGCGCCCGGAGACCGCCGAGATCGAGGTCGACGTGGACCTGGAGCAGCTCTGGGCCGACTTCGCCGCGGTGCTGGCCGGCGCCACCGGGGCCGCCGAGGCCGGCCGCAGGGTGGGCGCGTTCGCGCTGGGCGCGCCGACCGTCGCCGAGCCCGTACGGCTGGCCGCGATCGACGCCCGGCTGCCGCGCAAGCAGTGGCCGGAGCGCCCGCTGCTGATCCCGGCGGTCGACGCGCTGACCGGGGAGCTGACCGTCTTCACCCGTGACTCCGGCGTGGCGCTGGTGGACGCGGTGGCGGCGAGCTGCGCGGTGCCCGGGGTCTGGCCGCCGGTCACCATCGGCGACCGCCGCTACCTCGACGGGGGCGTGCGCTCGGGCACCAACGCCGATCTCGCAGCGGGCGCCGACCGGGTGCTGATCGTCACGCCCGCCCCGCCCGGCGCGCCGCAGCCGGCCGGCAGCCTCGACGACGAGCTCGCCGCGCTCGCCCCCGGCCGGGGCTTCGTGATCGGCGCGGACCAGCCCTCGGTCGAGGCCTTCGGCGTCAACCCGCTGTCGCCGGCGACCCGGGCGCCGGCCGCCCGCGCCGGCCGGGTCGTCGGCGCCGCCCGGGCGGCGGCCCTGGCGGATTTCTGGCGCTGACGGTCAGCTGCCGTAGATCCGGTCCGGGGTGATCAGCACCGCGGTGCGCCGCTGCTCCGCCATCACCCGGTCGTACTCCGCCCAGTCGTCGTGCGAGCCGCCCGCCGCGGTGAAGATGCCGCGCAGCAGCAGCCGCAGGCCCTCGGCGTCCAGCCAGGACCGTGGGTCGTCCGGGCCGGCCAGCTCGGCGCGGCCCTCGACCGCCGCCCACCGCCAGCCGGTGCGGAAGGTCGTCGTCACCTGGGGCCGGACCCGCAGGTTGGCCAGCTTCACCCGGCCGTACGTGACGAAGGCCAGCACCGGCCCGCCGGTCGCCGGATGGTCGACGATCCCGGTGTTGACCAGGGAGGACTGGATGGTCGCGTCGGCCCGCAGGGTGGCCACGACGGCCAGGCCGCTGTCCTGGGCGGCGAGGGCCCAGGCCGCTGTCAGGGTGTCGATTGTCCCGCCTCCGCCTTCTCGAGGAACTGCGCCATCCAGCCGGTACGCGAGGCGCTGAGGCCGGCCTCCCGCGCCTGGGCGACCGCCTCGCGGACGTGGGCCAGGCCCTGTTCCCGCCGGCCGTCGGCGAGCTCGGCGATGCCCAGCGCCACCGTGCCGCCCGGGATCCAGCGCGGGTCGCCGAGCTCGACCCGCAGCTCGTGCGAGATGCGCAGGTGTTCCAGCGCCTTGTCCGACTGCAAATCCGACATCGCATAGTAGAAACCGACGTGGCGGTGCACCTCGGAGCGCAGCAGCAGGTCGCCGTGCTTCTCGGCCAGCTCCAGGGCCTCCCAGTAGTACGGCATCGCGGCGGTCCAGTCCTGGCGCAGCACCTGGTGGACCAGGCCCACGCCGAACAGCGACGCGGCCGTGCCGGCCGGGTCGCCGAGGTTGCGGCGGATCTCCAGGGCCTGCTGGAAGAGCGCTTCCTCGCCGTCGCTGTCGGCCTCGGCGAGGTCGCCCTCGAGCGCCCGGAAGTGCATGAGCATCGCCTGCCGGTCCAGCACGGCGGCCTCCAGCGCCCGGTCGCCGTCGGCCCGCGCCCGGGTCAGCAGCTCCTGGAAGGTCCGCTCGGCCGCCGTGTAGTCCCCGGTGCGGAACGCGGCCTCGGTCATCGCCTCGTCGCCGGCCGCCAGTGTGTCCCCCGTTGTCCCCATTCTTGGCAGGCTACTGCCCCTCCGGCGGCCCGGGTGTCCCCCCGCGCGTTTGCTTGCCCCGGTCTGCTCGAATCAAGGGCGTGACCGACGACATCGAAACCCGCCTCGCCGCCCTGGCCGGGCTGGCCCGCGAGGCCGAGCTGCTCCGCGAGCGCCGCGCCGAGCTGGACCGGCGGCTCGCCGGGCAGACGGCCGCCGTGGCCGAGCTGCGGCGCGGCTGGGCGGGCGAGCTGCGCGACGTCGAGCGGCTGGAGAGCCTCTCGTTGTCCCGGGTGCTGGTCGCGTTGCGCGGGGCGCGGTCCGAGGAGCTGTCCCGCGAGCGGGCGGAGGCCGACGCGGCCCGGTACCGGCTGGCCGAGGGGGAGAGCCGGCTGGCCGCGATCCAGGCGGAACGGGCCGCCGTCGAGGCCCGGCTCGGCGACCTGGCGGATCTGCCGGTCCGGTTCGCGGCGGCGATCGACGACAAGGAGCGCCACCTGCGCGCGGCCGGCGGGCCGCAGCTGGGCCGGCTGCTGGCGGTGGCCGAGGAGCGCGGCCGGGCCGAGGCGGAGCTGCGCGAGCTGCACGAGGCCGGGGCGGCGGCGGAGGCCGCGCTGAGCGCGCTGGGCGAGGTGCGGCGCCAGCTGCAGCTGGCCTCGGGCCGCCAGAGCGCCGACAACCTGCTCGGCGGGGCGCTGACGGTGGGCCGGCCGCACTGGCTCGACGGCGTGGCCTGGGCGGCGGCGCACGCCGACCGCTGCCTGGCGGTGCTGCACACCGAGCTGACCGACGTTCAGCTGGCCCGGCCGCTGGGCGCCGTGCCGAGGGCGATCGTGGCGCCGACCGGCTTCTCGCAGCTGTTCTTCTCCAACATGATCATCCGGGACCAGATCAACCAGGCGATCCGGTCCACGGACGGCTCGGCCGCCCTGGTCGCCGGGGCTCGGCAGGAGATCGCCCGGCGCACCGAGGCGGTCCACGCCCACTGGACCGCCCTGCAGCGCGAACGCCGGGCGCTGCTGACGGCCTGAGCCGGATCAGAGCGCGGCCAGCGCCTCGGGGATCGCGGTGTCGCCGGCGAACAGCTCGAACGTCCGGCCGATGGTGGCCGGCGTGGTCAGCACGGCGGCCAGCACCGCGGCCACGTCGTCGCGCGGCACCGGGCCCCGCCCGCCCGGCTCGGCCGACACCCGGACCAGGCCGGTGCCGGGGTCGTCGGTCAGCGAGCCCGGCCGCACGATCGTGTGGTCCAGCCCGGCGGCCCGGACGTAGTCGTCGGCCTCGGCCTTGGCCCGCAGGTAGGCGCGCATGCTCTCGCCGGCCGCGTCCGGGCGGTCCGCCCCGATCGAGGAGACCATGACGTACCGGCGTACCCCGGTGTCGCGGGCCGCGTCGGCGAGCTTGACCGCCCCGCCCAGGTCGACCGTCCGCTTGCGCGCGGGACCGCTGCCCGGCCCGGCGCCGGCCGCGAAGACCACGGCGTCGGCGCCCCGCACGTACGCGTCCAGGCTCTCGTCGTGCTCCAGGTCGCCGATCACCGGGACCGCTCCGACCGCCCGCAGCTCGGCCGCCTGGGCGGGGGAACGGATGAGGCCGCGGGCGGTGTGGCCGTGCGCGGCGAGCAGCCGGAGCAGGCGGAGGGCGACCTGGCCGTGGCCGCCGGCGACGAGAATGTCCATGCCTCTGTTCTACCCCGCCGGCTGCGGCGCCGGCGCGAACGCGACGTCGGTCACGTCCGCGGCCAGCTCGGTGAAGTCGGTGCCGTAGGCGGCCGGCTCGACGATCCGCAGCACCAGCGCGAACGGCCGGTCGGCGCCGTACTGCCGGTCCAGCGCCCGGTGCCGGCTCGCGAGGTACCGGGCGGCGGCCAGGTTCGCCCCCGCGGTGAGGCCGCCCAGCAGGAAGACCGGGCGGCCGCGGGTGGGCCCCCAGAACCGCGCGAGCAGCACGTAGGTGGTGTCCGGGCTGCGCGCGTACTCGGTCCCGCCGACCGTGAAGGCGAGCCGGGCGGCGGCGGGGTCGTAGTCGGCGAAGGTCACGCCGCGCAGGATGGTGCGCAGGTGGACGGCGCTGCGGGGGTTGGCCACGCCGGGGCCGCCGACGCAGAACTCGGTCAGCCGGCCGATCTCGCCGGCCGGCTCGGCCTCGCCGACCCGGTCGGCCCGGGCGCCGCATTCCCGGGCGATGGTGGCCAGCTCCACCAGCGCGGCGACGTCGCGGCGGTGGACGCTGTTCTCGCTCGGGGAGGACGCGTGCCGGGACGCCACCAGCAGGCAGCTCGCCCCCTCGGTGAGCCCGAAGAAGGCGCGCTCGCGGGCGAGGCGGCGCCGGCGCAGCAGGAAGCCGGCGAGCCAGACCGCCGTACCGGCGATGACGCTGGCCAGCAGATTGATCAGGAGGTCTCCCACGGCGTCATGATGTCCGATGGGGACCAGCCGGCGTCCCGCGGGCTCAGGCGGACTCGCGGACCACCAGGGTGGGCTGGAAGGTCACCGAGCGGGGCAGCCGGCCCGGGGCGGCGATGTGGGCCATCAGCACCTCGGCCATCTCGGCGGCCATCTCCTCGACCGGCTGGCGGATCGTGGTCAGCAGCGGCCGGCAGTCGAGCGCGGCGCTGCTGTCGTCGAAGCCGACCACCGCCAGGTCGTCGGGCACCCGCCGGCCCAGGTCCTGCACGGCCCGCAGCGCGCCCTCGGCCATCAGGTCGCTGGCCACGAACAGCCCGTCGATGTCGGGATGCGCGGTGAGCAGCCGGCGCGCGCACTCCTCGCCGCCGTGCCGGGTGAAGTCGCCCTCGACCGCCGGCACGTCGGGGATGCCGCGGCCGGCCAGGTACGACCGGAAACCGTCGAGGCGGTCCGAGCCGGACGGGATGTCCAGCGGCCCGCTGATGGTGGCCAGCCGCCGGCAGCCGCGGCCGAGCAGGTGCTCGGCCGCCAGCCGGGCGCCCAGGCGCTGGTCGACGTCGACGAAGCTGGCGGCCAGCGGGGACGCGGGCCGGGCCGAGATCACCGCCGGGATGCCGAGCTCGTGCAGCTGGCGGGGGAGCGGGTCGGCCTCGTGGCTGCTGATCAGCAGCACCCCGTCCACGTGGCCCTGGCGCAGGTAGCGGATGACGTGGTGGTGGTCCGTCGAGTCGGTCGGGATGATCACCAGGTGGATGTCGTGCGGGCGCAGCGCGCCGGTGGCGCCGGCGGTGACCCGGCCGAAGTACGGGTCGGTGAAGACCCGGTTGAGGAACGAGGTGTCGTACGGCCGGTCCGGCTCGGAGATCACCAGGGCCACGGAGTTGGACTTGCGGGTCACCAGCGAGCGGGCCGCCACGTTGGGCACGTAGCCGGTGTCGGCGATCGCGCGCTGGACGATCTCGCGGATCTTCGCGTCGACGCTGGGCGCGCCGTTGATCACCCGGGACACGGTCGCCCGCGAGACCCCGGCCGCCTCGGCGACCTGGTCCATCGTCGGGTGCTGCCCTCCGCGGGCGGGCCGGGTAGTCATGGCGTCTGTTATAGCACCAGGCGATTTCTGCCTGAGAGCGCTTTCTCGGCGGGCGGAGTCGGGTGGCCCGCGGCGTCATCTCAGGGCCGTCCGTTCGTGCCGCACTTGACGATGACCCGGATGCAGTCGTTGACCCGGCGGGCCATCTCGTCCACCGGCCAGGCGTTGAAGAAGTCGCCGTGCATCGTGTATCCGGGGCCGGACGCGAGCCGGAAGCCGGCCGTGCTGCCGTTCACCGGGTAGCGCATGACCTGGCGCAGCTTCGGCACCACCACCGGGTGGCTGGCCGGGCAGGCGTTGCCGACCGGGTACGCCATGTGGCTCTTGTGGTCGGGCGAGTCCAGGTTGACCCCGTCCCAGCAGTGCGGGAAGTCCAGGTACGACTCCAGCATCGAGCCGGCCGGGCAGGTCACGAAGTCGTGCGACGAGCCGGCGTCCCCGGCGTGCAGGCAGGACCAGCGCGAGATGGTGTTGTCGTCCGGCCCGGTGGCCTTGGCGTTGCCCGCCACGATCCGCAGGCCGAAGGGCAGCGGGCGGGTCTGCGCGATCAGCGCGTCGCTGACCCCCTCGCCCAGGTAGTAGAAGATGCCCGTGGTCGGCTCCACCGGCACGTTGTTGTTGTAGAAGGTCGGGATCCAGTACGACGACTTGTCGATCGACGGGTTGCAGTTGCTGTTCGCGTTGACCAGGTCGTCGACGGTCGAGTTGCCGTTGGTGACCGTGCTGCCGAAGAAGCTGTGCATGTGCGAGGCGCCCGGCATCTTCGGGAAGACGATCGGGTCGTCGGGCAGCCGGTGGCTGAACGGGCAGTCGGCCAGGAACTCGGCCACCCGCACGGCCCCGGGCGGGATGGTCGGCGGGGGCGCGGTGCCGCCGCCGCTGCCGTACACCTCGAACTCGGTCAGGGACACGCCCCACTGGGTGGCGCGGGCGGTGGACAGCATGCGGACGTAGCGGCCGGAGCCGCTGACGGCGACGTTCTGGCGCCCGCCGGTGCCGGCGACGTCGGCCTTGACGGTGGTCCAGGAGCTGCCGTCGGCGGAGACCTGGAGGGAGAAGGTCCGCGAGTACGCGGTCTCCCAGGCCAGCACCACCGATGACAGCGTGGCGGCCCCGCCCAGGTCGACCTGCAGCCATTGCGGGTCGCTGAAGGCGCTGGACCAGCGGGTGCCCGGGTTGCCGTCGACGGCGTTGGCGGCGGGGAAGGCGGCGGACTCGGTGGAGGAGGCCGTGGCCGGCCGGTTCGCCGAGAGCAGCCCGTCGGCGGCGCTGGCGGCGTTCTGGGCGATGGCCACGTACCCGGTGAGGATGGTCGCGACCGCGGCCGCGATGGACAGACTTCGCTTGCGCATGGGTGTCCTCACTTGTAGACGCGGACGTAGTCGACGAGCATCCGGGCCGGGAACGGGGTGGACGCGTCGATCGGGCCGGGGAAGTCGCCCCCGACGGCCAGGTTGAGGATGATGTAGAACGGGTGGTCGAAGATCCACGGCCCACGGGTGGCCTCGACGGTGGCCTTGCTGGCGTAGAAGACCTGGTTGCCGTCGAGCAGGAACCGGATGCCCTTGCTGTCCCACTCGGCCGCCCAGACGTGGAAGTCCTGCGACAGGTCCACGGTGGCGTACTTCTGGCCGTAGCCGCCGGCGCCGTTGTACTGCGGGGCGTGCAGCGTGGAGTACGCCTCGCCGGTGTTGCGGCCGAGGACCTCCATGATGTCGACCTCGCCGTTGTACGGCCACGGCCGCCCGGTGAGGAAGTCGGCGCCCATCATCCAGAACGCCGGCCACAGCCCGTTGCCCTTCGGCACCTTGATCCGGGCCTCGACCCGGCCGTACTGGGTGGTGAACTTGCCGCCGGTGTTCATCCGCGCCGAGGTGTAGTCGCGGCCGTTGACGGCTTCCTTGCGAGCCTCGATGACCAGCTGGCCCTGGCCGTTCATCTGCGCGTTGTTGCTGTTCTCGGTGTAGTACTGGAGCTCGCCGTTCTGCGGGACGCCCGGGTCGTAGGTCCACTTCGCCGTGCTGGGCCGGGTGCCGGCCGGGTCGTTGAACTCGTCGTTGAAGACCAGCCGGGTGGCCGGGAAGACGGGGTCGGCGGGCGGGGCCGGCGGGGCGGTGGGGGCGCCGCCGGTGCCGTAGACGTTGAAGTCGTAGAGCGAGTAGCCGTACGGGGTGGCCCGGGCGGTGCCGTACATCCGCACGTAGCGGCCGCTGCCGGTGACGTTCAGGACCTCCTTGAAGCCCTTGCCGGTGGTGGTCGAGTAGATGTCGGTCCAGCTGCTCCCGTTGGCCGAGACCTGGATCCGGTACGACGTCGCGTACGCCGGGTCCCACTGCAGCTCCACCCGGCTGATCTGGGCGGTCGCGCCGAGGTCGACGGAGATCCAGCCGGGGTCGACCCAGCCGGTGGTGGAGCTGGTCGCCCAGCGGGTGGCCGGGTCCAGGTCGAACGCCTTGCCGGCGGTGCACGGGTTGCAGTTGACGTCGTTCTGCTCGCTCGACGCCGTGCCCGGCTTGTTGTAGGACAGCAGCGTCGCGGCGCCCGACGGCGGCGGTGTGGTCGGGCCGGTCGGCGGCGTGGTCGGTGTGCCGCCGCCCGCGAACACCTGGAACTCCCACAGCGAGTAGCCGTAGATGGCCAGGGCCCGCTCGGTCAGGTTGAGCCGGACGTAGCGGGCGGTGCCGGCCACCGTGACGGTCTGCTCGCCGACGTTGCCGCGCAGCGTGCCGGTGGCGTTGGTGAAGGTGGCGCCGTCGCCGGAGAACTGCACCGTGAACGCCGTCGCGTACGCGGCCTCCCAGTTCAGCTTGATGCTGCTGACCGCGGTCGGCGCGCCCAGGTCGACCTGCAGCCACTGGGCCGGCGCGAAGGCGCTGGACCAGCGGGTGCCGGTGTTGCCGTCGGTGGCCGCGGCGGCGGGGGTGCCCGCCCACTCGACGGAGGACGCGGTCGTGGGCTTGCCCTGCGAGACGACGACCTCGGCCGCGTCGGCCGCGCGGACGGTGGCGACCAGGTAGGCCGCGAGCAGACCGAGCAGGGCGAGGGTGAGCGCGGCGGCCCGCGCCGGGGCGAGCCGGCGCCCACCGCCTCGGAAAACTGCAGGACTCATGGGGAGGTCCTCCTTGCGGGGAATCAAGAGGGATGGGTCAGAGCGGTTTCCGCAATGCTTCGGGGATGAGAAAGCGCTCTTTGGTACGTCACTCTGAACCCGCTGATTACCGGTGTCAATGCCTGGTAGTGGCTCGGGAAGCGCTTCCCCGCAACGTCCCGCCGGGCCGCGGCGGGATCGATGCAGGTGAACGGCCCGCACGGTGCTCACCGGGGGCCGGCCACACCGGAGTTGCGGAACCTGGGGTCAGTCGGTGGCCGGCGCCACGCGGCGGTGCGGCCGCGGCATCGACGTCACGACCCAGAACGTCAGCGCGCCGACGCCGAGCACCGCGATCAACGCGCTGACCGCCCGGTCGATCGCCTGGGCGGTGACCACCAGCGGCAGGACCTTCACCGCCGCCGCGCCGCCCAGCGCCCGGACCGACGCGCTGTAGGCCAGGGCCGTGGTGACGCCGTCCCGCGGCGCCTCGCCCGCGACCAGCGCGTCCATGTCACCCTCGAACGCGGTCTGGCTCATCCCGGCCAGGAACTGGGCGATGAGCACGCTGACCGCGTGCAGCGGCGCGCCGATCCAGCCGACCAGCATGGCCAGTCCCCACAGCGACCAGCGCAGCACGGCGGGCAGCCGCATGGTGCCGATCGCCTCGACCGCCACCGTGGCCAGCAGGCAGCCCAGGCTGAACGCCACGGCGACGCCGGCCACCCAGGCGCGGCCGTGCAGCTCGTCGGTGAGGGGCACCGCGAGCAGGGTCGGGCCCGACGCGAGCAGCATGATGCCGCCGCCCGCGACCAGCAGCCGGGGGGACACCAGCGGGCGCCGGGCCGTTCGGCGGCCGGGATCGCGGCGGTGTCCGGCGCGCACCCGCCGGGCCGCCGGGTGGCCGACGGCGTACCCCAGGATCCGGGCCGGCATGGTCCCGCGGGCCGCGCCCAGCGGGGTCATCCGGGCCCGGCGGGAGCTGATGATCGTGGGGATCAGCGCGCCCGCGTACGCGACGAAGACGGCCCCCAGCACCCAGCCGGTCGGGTGGCCCGCCGGGCCCACGGGCAGCAGCGCGGCCAGCCCGGTCCCGGCGGCCTCGATCGCCGCGATGGCCAGGGCGTACCGCGTCATCGACCGCGGCCGGGCGTCGACCGCCGCCACCTCGGCCCGCATCGCCGCGAAGCCCACCCAGGCCGCCACATGCATCGCCGTGACGGTCAGCGCGATCAGCCAGGGCGGCAGCCCGGCGATGAGCCCGGCGAGCGCGCCGACGCGCAGCAGGATCTCCGTGCCGGCGGCGCCGCGCAGCAGCGTACGGCCGGCGTAGCGGCGGGAGAGCCGGCCGGTGACCGGCGCGGACAGCACGACGCCGAGCAGCATCGCCGCGTTGTAGAGGGCGGCCTCGGCCAGCCCGCCGTGGGCGACGGCCAGCAGCACGAGGATCGTCCAGCCCAGGGCCATGCCGAACGAGTCGGCCACCCCCGCGACCACGAGCTCGCGCAGCCGGCCGGCGCGGCGCAGGCCGACCGGTCCGACGCCGCGGTGCCCGCCGCCCCTCGGCGCCCGCCGCGGCCGGTCAGCGACCACCGCGGGATCCGGCCCGGACCAGCTCCTGCGTCAGGTCCCGGGCGTCCGCGCCGCCCGCCCGGCCGCCGACGAAGAGCGGCGTGGGCGGGGCGAAGCCGTTGAAGGCGGACGCGTAGCTGAGGGTGTAGGCGCCCGCCGAGCCGATGTAGACGACGTCGCCCACGTCGATGCCGGCCGGCAGCGCGACGCCGGAGAACATCGTGTCGGAGCTGTCGCAGCTGGGCCCGGTGACGGTGAACGGCAGCGTGGCGACCTCGCCGTGCCCGGGCACCGACGACCACAGCGGATAGTCCCAGCCGGTCGGCACCTGGATCGTCTCCATCATGCCGTTGTAGGCGCCGACCTCGACGAACAGCCAGTGCTCGCCGGCGCGGACCTCCCGGCCGATCACCGCGACGGCCATGACCGCGGCCTCGGCGACCAGGTACCGGCCCGGCTCGGCGGCGATCAGGCCCGGCCGGTACGGCAGCAGCTCGGCCAGCGCCGGCAGCACCATCGCGCCGATCTCCGCGATCGACGGCACGTCCGCCAGGTACCGGGCCGGGAAGCCGCCGCCCAGGTCGAGCAGCTCGAGCCGGATGCCTTCGGCCAACAGCCCGGCCATGATCGACCCGGCCGTGCCGATGGCGTGCCGCCACGCGCCCGCGGTGGCGCACTGCGAGCCCACGTGGAAGGTGATCCCGTACGGCCGCAGCCCCAGCCGCCGGGCCAGCGTCAGCAGGTCGTGCGCCTCGGCGGCCTCGGCCCCGAACTTGCGCGACAGCGGGAAGGAGCTGGCGGTGTCGTCGACCAGCAGCCGCAGGTAGACCGCGCTGCCCGGGGCGTTCGCGGCGATCTTGCGCAGCTCGTTGGCGGAGTCGAAGCTGAACCGCCACAGCCCGGCGGCGTGCGCGGCGGCGATGTGCGCCGGCGGCTTGACCGGGTTGCTGTAGAGCACCGCGGCCGGGTCCACGCCGAGGCGTTCGAGCATCCGCAGCTCACCCAGGGAGGCGACCTCGAAGCCGGCGCCGTGGTCGCGCAGGGTCGCCAGGATCTCCGGCGCCGGGTTGCACTTCATGGCGTAGAACGGCCGCACGCCCGGCAGCGCCGCGGTGAACCCGGCCAGCCGGTCGACGACCGTGTCCAGGTCGGTGACCAGGTACGGGGTGGGCAGGTCGATGACCTCGAGGCAGTCCGGGGCCAGCGCGGCGGGCCACGGGGCGGGCAACGCCGGGCGGGCGCCGGTGAGGGCGGCGGTCATGCGGACTCCTGCAACTGTCGGGGGAGGGGAACTCAGGCGGTGGACTGCTGCGCCCCGGCGCCTTCGAGCAGCAGGCGGCCGGCCTCGCCGGCGGGCACCGGGCGGGAGAAGTAGAAGCCCTGGGCGAACGTGCAGCCCATCGCCCGCAACGCGGCGAGTTGGCCGTACTCCTCGATGCCCTCGGCGACCGTGGACATCCCGAGGCTCTGCCCGAGCTGGACGATGGTGTTGGCCAGCGCGGTGTCGTCGGTCTGCTCGCCGAGCCGCTCCACGAACGAGCGGTCGATCTTGAGGGTGTCCACCGGGAACCGGCGCAGGTAGGCCAGCGAGGAGTAGCCGGTGCCGAAGTCGTCGATGGCCAGCGTCACGCCGAGGGCCTTGAGCCGGACCAGCTGGGCCAGGTTCTCCTCGGTGTCGGTCATCAGCACGCTCTCGGTCATCTCGAGGCAGAGCTGGTCGGCCGGCATGCCGGTGCGGGTCAGCACCTCGCGGACGACGGTCGGCAGGTCGCTGCGGTCGAACTGGCGGACCGAGACGTTGACGGCCATCTTGACCGGCCGCCGGCCGTCGCGCGCCGCCCACTCCATGGCCTGCCGGCAGGCCTCCTCCAGCACCCAGCGGCCCAGCGGCACGATCAGGCCGGTGGCCTCGGCGATCGGGATGAAGTCGAGCGGGCTGATCAGCCCGCGGACCGGGTGCTGCCAGCGCACCAGGGCCTCGAAGCCGACGACCCGGCTGTCGGTCATGTCGATGGTGGGCTGGTAGTGCAGCCGCAGCTCGCCGCGGTCCAGCGCCAGGCGCAGGTCGGCCTCGAGCTCCAGGCGCTCCACCAGGCCGGCCAGCATCTGCGGGTCGTAGCTGGCGAAGCCGCTGCCGCCGGCGCCCTTGGCCCGGTACATGGCCAGGTCGGCGTTGCGCATGAGCTGCTCGGCGTCGTCGGCGTCGGTGTCGCCGGCGTCGAGCGCGGCGTACGTGGCCAGCCCGACGCTGCCCCGCACGTGCAGGTCGCGGGTGTCGATCCGGAACGGCTCGTGCAGCCCGTCGACGATGCGCTGGGCCACCAGCTCGGCCTCGCCCGCGCCCAGCGCCGAGCGGATCAGCACGGCGAACTCGTCGCCGCCGAACCGCGCCACCATGTCGCCCTCGCGCACCGAGGCGGTCAGCCGGTCGGCCACCCGGACCAGCAGCTGGTCGCCGGCCAGGTGTCCGAGGCTGTCGTTGACCTCCTTGAAGCCGTCCAGGTCGAGGAAGAGCACGGCCACGTCGTCGTCCGCGCCGCGCGCCTCCAGCGCCTCGGCCACCTTCTCGCGGAACAGGGCCCGGTTGGCCAGCTGGGTCAGGGCGTCGTGGTACGCCTCGTGCACCAGCTGCTCCTGCAGCTCCTTGCGCTCGCTGATGTCGCGGGTGTTGAGCACCAGGCCGCCGACGTTGGGGTCGTCGAGCAGGTTGGTCACGGTGATCTCGGCCTGGCGCGCCCGCCCGTCGAGGTGGGGCAGGGTGAGCTCCAGCACGGTGGTGGCGTACGGCCGGCCGCTCACCGAACGCAGCGCGTCCAGCAACCGCGTGGCCGAGTCGGAGGTGAACCACTGCGTGACGGTCCGCCCGGTGAGCATGGCCGGGGTGTAGCCGAAGACCCGCTGCACCGACTCGCTCTGGTAGATCACCACGGCGTCGACGCCCACCACGGTCACCACGTCGGAGCTGTGCTGGACCAGCGCGTGGAAGCGCTGCTCGCTGGCGTACAGCTCGGCGGTGCGGTCGGCGACGCGGGCCTCCAGGTTGCGGGTCAGGTTGCGGTTCTCCAGCAGGGTGAGCAGCTGACGGCCGACGATCAGCAGGATCAGGGCCGAGCGGGTGTAGGCGACCAGGTCGGAGGAGAGCCCGGTGCGGGCGAACCAGACGACGCTGGTGACCAGCGAGGCGAGCACGGCCACGTACGGCAGCAGCACCCCGAACGGCTGACCGCCGTCGCCGTCCACGCTCGGCGCCGGGCGCTCGGTGGCGCCGCGGGCCGGGACCGGCTTGGTGGCGGCCAGCATGATCAGCGAGAAGCCCGCGAACCAGCCGACGTCGGTGCCCCGGCCGGAGGTGTACGCGCCGGTCAGGTTGAGGTAGGCGTACGCGATGTCGGAGGCCGCGAAGGCCACGATGCCGGCGCCGACCAGGGCGAGGTGGCTGAAGGTGCGGCCGCGGCGGCCCTGCATCGCCAGCATGTAGACCACGATCGTCACCATGACGACGTCGCCGAGCGGGTAGGCGAGGCTCACGTAGAGGGTGAGCGTGCTGTCGCCGCCCGACGCGAGCAGCGGTTCGATCACCAGGAACCAGGCGATCAGCACCAGCGAGGCGGCGACCATGAGGCCGTCCAGCACGCTGCGGACCCGGTTGGCCAGCGACTGGGTGGCCACCGGCAGCACCAGCAGGCCGGCCGAGGACAGCAGGATCATGCCCAGGTAGCCGATGTCGGCCTGCGACGGCAGCGGCACCGTGCCGGTGAACGTCTCGAGCCAGATGGCGCAGGCCTGGCCGGCGCCCCAGCAGAGCACGCCGAGGCCGAGCAGGGCCCAGCCGGCCCGCCGGCGGCCGCGGAAGGCCGCGGCGCGCAGCAGGCAGGCCAGCGCCGCCGAGCCGGCGGCGGCGCAGAGGCCCAGGTTGGAGATGGCCGGCGAGGCGTCCGGCCCGCCGAGGCCGGTGACCAGCACGAGGCCGAACGCGGCGACGACGACACCGACGGCGATGCAGAGCCGGGCCCAGCGGTGGACGCCACGGGGCGTCGGCGGTGCTGTGCTGGCTGCTGTCACGGTCATCTCCCGGCGCTCGGCCACCCCGGGCAGGGTGGTCGTACCCGCCGAGATCGGATTCCCGGATACCGACTTGAGGGGTTTCGCCGGGCCCGCGGGTGCAATCGGGGTGCCCGGCGGCCCGCATTCATTGACAGACTTCGCTGGCTTGTGACAACGTTGTCAGGAATTGTTGACGTCGTTGACCGGAGGTGCCCCGATGACCCGTCGGCTCCTGGCGGCCCTGCTGCTGGTCGTCTCCGCGGGCGCCGTGAGCCCCGCCCGGGCGGCGGCCGCCGCGGAGGACCCCGTCGCCCTGGTGCACCCGTTCGTCGGCACGCGGAACTTCGGCAACACCTTCCCGGGCGCGAGCGCGCCCTTCGGCATGGTGCAGGTCAGCCCGGACACCGGCGGACAGGGCGGCTACGACTACGCACAGAGCAGTATCTACGGCTTCAGCCAGACGCACCTGTCCGGCGTCGGCTGCGGCGTCGCCGGCGAACTGCCGATGCTGCCCACCACCGGCCCGGTCGGCACCGGGGACCCGGACCAGTACCGCTCGCCGTTCTCGCACGCCGACGAGCAGGCCGAGCCGGGCTACTACCGGGTCGGCCTGACGCGCTACCAGACCACCGCCGAGCTGACCGCGACCGCCCGCACCGGCTGGCAGAAGTACACGTTCCCGGCCACCGGCGCGGCCAACGTGCTGTTCAACACCGGCCGGGCCAACCAGCCGGTGTTCGACTCGGAGATCCACGTCGTCGGCGACCGCACGGTCGAGGGCCGCGTCCGGGCCGGCAACTTCTGCGCCGGCCGGGACGACCACACCGTCTATTTCACGGCCGCCTTCGACCGCCCGTTCACCGCCACCGGCACCTGGCGCGGCTCGGCGCTCACCCCTGGCGGGCGGGACGCGGCCGGGTCCGGCGGCAACGGCGCCTGGGTCACCTTCGACGCCACCGAGGACCGCGACGTGGTGGTCAAGGTCGGGCTGTCGTACACCGGGCTGCCCGGCGCCCGGCAGAACCTGGCCGCGGAGACCGCGGGCTCGTACGACTTCGCCGCCACCCGGGCCGCCCTGCGCGCCACCTGGGCCGCCGAGCTGGACCGGATCACCGTCCGCGGCGGCCCGGCCGAGCGCCGCGGCGTCTTCGCCACCGCGCTCTACCACTCCCTGCTGCACCCGAACCTGGCCGGCGACGTCGACGGCCGGTACCTGGGCTTCGACCGCGCGGTGCACACCGCCGAGGGGTACACGCCGTACCAGAACTTCTCGCTCTGGGACACCTACCGGCCGCAGAACCAGCTGCTCGAACTGCTGGTGCCCGCGGTGGCCCGGGACGTGGCGCTGTCGGTGGTGGCGATCGGGCGCGACGGCGGGTGGCTGCCGCGCTGGGCGCTGGCCGCGAGCGAGACCAACATCATGACCGGCGACCCGGTCACCCCGTTCCTGGTCGAGGCGTGGTCGAAGGGGCTGCTGGCCGGGCACGAACGGGAGGCGTACGCGCTGCTGCGGCGCAACGCCACCGCGCGGCCGCCGGCGGGCTCGCCGTCCAACGGTCGCACCGGGCAGGACTTCTACGCCGACCGCGGGTACGTCCCGTCCGGGCTGGCGCGTGGCCAGGACTGCGCCGACCGGGGCGGGGACAACGACTGCGACCACCCGGCGTCGGCGACGCTGGAGTACGCGGCCGCCGACGCCGCCCTGGCCCTGATGGCCGAGGGGCTGGGCGAGTCGGCGGACGCGGCGCTGTTCGCGCGGCGGGGGCAGTGGTACCGCAACCTCTGGGACTCCTCGATCGGCCAGTTCCGTCCCCGCACCGTCGAGGGCACCTGGCTGACGCCGTACGACCCGGTGGCCGCGGACGAGCAGTTCCACGAGGGCGGGGCGTACCAGTACCAGTGGCTGGTGCCGCAGGACCCGGCCGGGCTGGTGCGACTGATGGGCGGCCGGGCGGCGGCCG
This sequence comes from Actinoplanes nipponensis, assembly GCF_016862275.1. Taxonomy (GTDB): domain Bacteria; phylum Actinomycetota; class Actinomycetes; order Mycobacteriales; family Micromonosporaceae; genus Actinoplanes; species Actinoplanes nipponensis. The sequence goes on from NZ_BOMQ01000017.1 coordinate 60,056, forward strand.
AGCGGCGGCTGGACGCCTTCTTCGTTCACGACAAGCTGCTCACCGACCCGGCCGGCACCGCCCGCAACGACTGGATCGCCCGGCCGTACGACTACTACGCCAAGCCCACGTACAACCCGAACAACGAGCCGGACCTGCTGGCGCCGTACCTGTACCACTGGGTGGGCGACCCGGCCAGGACCGCCACCGTCGTGCGGGCCGCGATGACCCTGTTCACCACCGGGCCCGACGGCATGACCGGCAACGACGACCTCGGCACGATGAGCGCCTGGTACGTGTTCTCGTCGCTGGGCCTCTACCCGACCATGAGCGGCGCCGACTTCCTGGCGCTGTCCAGCCCGCAGTTCCCGTCGGCGACCGTGCGCACCGGCGGCGGCACGCTGACCATCACCGCGCCCGGCGTCTCGGACGCCAACCGCTACATCCAGCGGGTCACGCTGAACGGCGCCCCCGTGGCGAGGAACTGGCTCGCCTGGTCGGCCGTCGCCCGCGGCGGCACCCTCGCCCACACCCTGGGCAGCGAGCCGTCCGCCTGGGGCCGGTCGGCCGCCGCCGAGCCGCCGTCGGTCAACCACGCGCCGGCGGACGACCGCACCCACGTGGACGCGACGCTGCGCCCGGCGAGCGCGGCGCTGCCCGCGGGCTCGGCAACCGTGCAGCAGGCGGCCTTCCAGGTCGACGTGGTCGCCCAGGCCCCGCTGACGATCGCCCCCCGGGTCACCGCGTCGGTGCCGGCGGGCTGGACGGCGACGGTCACCCCGCGCGGGCCGAAGCCGCTGGTGACCCGGCACCTGCCGATCGGGGCCACCGCCACGGTCACGGTCCGCGCGCCGGCCGGGACGACCGTGGGCGCGTACCCGGTCGAGGTCTCGGTGACCGCGCCCGGCGCCACGCCGGTCCAGCGGACCGCCTCGGTCACCGTGCGGGAGCCGCTGGCCTGCGCCGGGCCGCCCGGCCCGGCCTGCCCGGTCGACCTCGCCGCCGAACGCACCGTCGACGGCACGGCCACCGTCGCCGCCCCGGCGGAGGGCGACTTCGACGGCGGCGGCTGGAGCTACGACGCCGCGCTGCTGCCGGCCGCCGGCCCGGTGACCTGGGACGGCGTGCCCTACCAGGCGCCCGACCCGGCCGGCCCGGCGAAGAACTTCGTGCCGGCCCGCGGCCAGTCGCTGCTGCTGCCGGCCGGCGACCACGCGGCGGTGAAGCTGGTCGCCACGACCCACAACGGGCCGGTCACGGCCGCGCTGACGATCGGGTACGCCGACGGCACATCCGCCCCGGCCACGGTGACCGTGGCGGACTGGTGCGGCCCGGCGGCCACCGGCACGACGACAGCGCTGGCGCTGCCGCACCGGATCAAGGCCGGTCAGGGTGTGGACGGACCGCCGGTCAGCCTGTTCGGGGTGAGCCTGCCGGTGGCGGCGGGGAAGCAGGTCCGCTCGATCACCCTGCCGAACGACGCCCGGCTGCTCCTCTACGCGGTGACGCTGGCCTGATCCTTGTCGAGGCAGAACTCGTTGCCCTCGGGGTCGGCCAGCACGGTCAGCCCGTCGGTCTCCCCGAGCACCCGGGCGCCGAGCCCGGTCAGCCGGGCCAGCTCGGCGACCGGGTCCTCGGCGTTCAGGTCCAGGTGGACGCGGTTCTTCACGGTCTTGGGCTCGGGCACCTGGGTGAACCAGATCCGCGGCCCGCCTCCCGGACCGGGCAGCACCAGCACGGTCGGGTCCTCGTCGGGATCCGGGTCGCCGGGACCGTACGGTGCGATGCGGTGGTCGTCGAGCACCCGTACCCACCAGCGGGCCAGGGCCGGCGCGGACGCGCAGTCGACGACGATGTCCATGAGGCGGGCCACGGCTACATCACCCAGCCGTAGAGCCGTTCCACGCGCAGGCTCAGCACCAGCCGGCCGTCGGCGACCATGGCCCGGCGGTAGTCGTCCCAGTCCGGGTGTTCCTCGCCGCGGATCAGCCGGTAGATCTCGATGAGCTCCTCGACCGTGGCGTCGTGCTCGTCGGCCGACGGCGGGGAGAAGGACGCGGTGGCCTCGGCGACCGCGTAGCCGGCGCCGCCGGGCCCGGCCACGCGCAGGCTGGCGCGCGGGTCGCGGCGCAGGTTGTGCACCTTGGCCAGGGAGCTGCGGGTGGAGGCGCGCAACACCCGGGTCGTGTCGTCGGCGGTGTAGTTCACATCGGACAGTTGCGGGCGGCCGTCGCGCTTGATGGTGGCGAGGGTGCCGAGATCGGCCGCGGCGATCGCGGCCCACAGAGGATCGGACATACAGGCCAGGCTAGACGCAGCCGCCTCCCCGGCGGGGAGGCGGCTGCGCCGGGCGTCAGAGTTTCGCGCACTGCCCGAGGCGGGGCCCTCCGCCGTCGTCGGGCAGGCCGTTGTCCACCGGCGCCGGCTGGTTGCCGGAGCAGGTGAGCGGGCCGCCGACGGTGTTGCCGGCGACCACCGTGGCGGTCTTGTTGCCGAGCAGCGTCACCGCGCTCTTGAGGGTGGAGTGCTCCAGGCTGACCGGGCCCGAGCCGGTGACCGTCACCGGACCGCTGACCGTGGTGTCCAGCAGCGCGACCGTGCCCGCGCCGGTCGCGGTGACCGCCGCGCGCAGGGTCGCCCCGGTGGCGTAGAGCGAGGCGCCCCGCGACACCGAGACCAGGCCGGTGATCTGGGCGCCGGCCTTGACGCAGGTGACCCCGGAGCGCACCGAGACCGCGCCGACGACCTGGTCGGAGATGGTGGTGGTGCAGGCCGGGGCCGGGATGCCCAGCAGTTCGATCTCGGCCAGCGTGCCGGCCGGGCCGGCCTCCAGCCGGTAGTGCCGGTACCGCCCGGGTGAAGCGATCTTGAAGGGCCGGGTCTGCAGGCGCCAGTCGAACTTCTGGTCGCTGCGCTGGTCGATGGTCGTCCAGGTGGTGCCGTCGTAGGAGCCCTTCAGCGTCCACGACGACGGGTCACCGGCCGCCGCCGGGCCCGACGTCAGGGTGTAGTAGCTGGCCTGCTCGCCCGCGGAGGCGAAGGTGTACTGCCACCCGTCGGCGAACGTGGCCTGGGTGGTGGACGTGTCGTCGACCAGCGCCGGCGCCGAGGCCGTGCCGCGGCCCGGGCCGGTCAGGTCGCGCAGCGGATTCGCCACCGCGTCGCCGGTGGTGAGCGACGGCGGGGCGGCGTCCCGGCCGGTGCCCCAGGTCGACGGCGACGGGCCCATGGTGAAGTCCAGCGTCGCGCCGTCGGCCAGCAGCGCGTGCGGCAGCGACGTGGAGCCGTACGCCTTTCCGTTGACCTTCAGCGACTGCACGTAGACGTTCCGGCGGCTGTTGCCGGGCGCGTTGACGACGATCTTCCGGCCGTTCTCCAGGTTGACCGTGGCCCTGGTGAACAGCGGCGAGCCGATCGCGTACGCGGGGCGGCCCATCTGCAACGGGTAGAAGCCCAGCGCGCTGAACACCTGCCAGGCGCTCATCTCGCCGTTGTCCTCGTCGCCCGGGTAGCCCTGGCCGATCTCGCTGCCCAGGTACAGCCGGGCGGTGGCCTCGCGGACCAGCCGCTGCGCCTGGTCCGGCCGGCCCGCGTAGTCGTACATGTAGGGGATGTGGTGCGACGGCTGGTTGCTGAAGCCCCACTGGCCCATCCGGACGTCGCGGGCCTCGTACATCTCGTGGATCGGGCCGCCGTACGAGCCGTGGAAGGTGGCCGTCTCCGGGGTGGCGAAGAACTTGTCCAGCTTCCGGGCCAGGCCGTCGCGGCCGCCGTACAGGTTGGCCAGGCCCTGGCCGTCCTGCGGCACGTGGAACGCCATGTTCCAGCCGTCGGTCTCGGTGTAGTCGTAGCCCCAGACCCGCGGGTCGTAGGTCTCCGGCGGGTTGCGCCACCCGCCGGCCGAGCTCTTGCCCTGGAAGAAGTCCACCGACGGGTCGAACATGTGCACGTAGTTCAGCGCCCGGTTGCGGAAGTACTCGGCCTCCTCGGCGTACTGCCGCGCCCGCGGGCCGCCCTCGGCCGCCAGCGCCTCGGCCATGTTCGCGATGCCGAAGTCGTTGATGTAGCCGTCCATGGCCCAGCTCATCGCCTCGCCGGTGACGTCCCTGGGCGTGTAGCCCTTGAAGATCGCGCCGGCCAGACCCTTGCGGCCGACGTTGGCATTCGGCGGCGTGACCGTCGCGTTCTTCACCGCGGCCCGGTACGCCGTCTCCGCGTCGATGCCCGGCACCCCCTTGAGGTACGCGTCCGCGAAGGCCACGTCCGAGCTGGTCCCGACCATCAGGTTGGCGTAGCCCGGCGACGACCAGCGGGAGATCCAGCCGCCGTCGCGGAACTGCTGCACGAACCCGTCCACCATCTCGCCCGCCTGCCGCGGCGTCAGCAGCGAGTACGCCGGCCACGTGGTGCGGTACGTGTCCCAGAACCCGTTGTTGACGTAGACCTTGCCGTCCACGACGGGCGCGCCGGTCCGCGTGGGGGTGCTGGCCGGGCTGGTCACCGCGGACTGCACGGTGTGCCGGTAGACCGGCTCGTCGTTGCTGCCGGTGTTCTCGTAGCCCGAGTTGGGATAGAGGAACAGCCGGTACAGGTTCGAGTAGAGCGTGACGAGCTGATCCTCCGACGCGCCCTCGACCTCGACGGTGTGCATCTTGGCGTCCCACAGCTCGCGGGCCCGGTCCCGGACCGAGGCGAGCGTCGCGTCGGCGGCGATCTCCAGGTCCAGGTTGTGCCGGGCCTGCTCGACGCTGATCAGCGAGGTGGCGATGCGCATCCGCACGGTCTTGTCCGCGGTGGTGTCGAACTTCAGGTAGCCGGTGGACGGGCGGTTGCCGGTGGGCAGCATGCCGCTCGCCGTGACCGGGGCGTCGACGGTGGCGTACATGAACATCCGGGTGAAGCCGGCGGAGAGGCCGCCGCTGTTGACGTCCGACCAGCCCGAGACCGCCTGGCCGGCGGCGTCGATGGTCAGCCCGGACCGGCTGTCCACGTTGTCGAGGATCAGGTTGCCGCTGTCGCCGGTGAAGGTGAACTGGAGCAGCGCGGCGTGGTCGGCCGGCGCGATCTCGGTCCGGAGCCCGTTGTCGAAGGTCACGCCGTAGTGGTACGGCTTGGCCACCTCGTTCTCGTGCCCGAAGGCCAGCGCCCGGTTGGCCCGGTTGGCGTCCGGCACGCCGGTCGCCCCGCTCGGCATCACCTGGAACGTCTGCCGGTCGCCCATCCACGGGCTGGGCTCGTGGCTGGCCGAGAACGCCTGCAGGGTGGGCCGGTTGGCCGCGTTGTTCTGGCGGTGGTACTCGTACAGCCAGCTCGTGGTGCCGGCGTTGGTGACCGGGGTCCAGAAGTTGAAGCCGTGCGGGACCGCGGTCGCCGGGAAGTTGTTGCCGCGGGAGAAGTCGCCCGAGGACATGGTGCCGCGGCGCGTCTCGGCGTACTCGGCGAGGTGCTCCCGGGGCCGGGACGCCGGGACCTCGGCGAGCGCGATGTCGTCGTACCAGGCCCGGAAGGTGGTGGGTCCGCTCGGCTTGTCGTACGCGATCAGGATGCGGTCGACGGTCCTGCCCGCCGCGACCTCGCCGATCCGCGCGGTCCGCTTGTTCCACTGGGCGGTGTACAGCGTCTGCGACGCGCCCTGCGCGGCGGCGCTGACCACCACGCCGTGCTGGTCGACGGCCCGGAGATCCGACAGGTACGTGCCGTCGGTGAACGCCAGGTCGACCGCGGTGTACGTGGCCGGGTTGCTCAGGTCCTCCCGGTTGAGTTCCGGCAGCACCAGGTACGACAGCTCGGTGTCGGCGGTGACCGCCACGTCCACGTCGAAGACCTGGTTGGTCGAGTGCCCCCGGCCCTCGGCGGTGTGCCGCCCGGCGATCTGGAACGCCTGGAGCCCGGTGAAGCCCACGCCCGCCTTGGCGGTGGGGGAGCTGGCCGGCCCGGGACCGGTCCGGCTCTGCATCGGCCCGGCCGGCGGCGGCGTCACGTCGGCGCCGGCCAGCTCGAGCTCGGCGAGCTGGGTGAGGTCGCCGGACGGGTGCCCGGTGATGCTCAGCCGGTAGATCGGGAACGAGCCCGGGTCGGCGACGGTGTAGGTGCGGGTCTGGAAGCGCTCGGCGAAGGTCTGCCCGGTCCGCGTGTCGACCGTGGTCCAGGTGCTGCCGTCGGCGGAACCCTGCAGGGTCCAGTCCCGGGGGTCGCGTTCGGGGGCGTCGTTGGCCGAGGTCAGCGCGTATCCGACGACCTCGGCGGGGGCGTCCAGGGTGTACTGCGCCCAGCTCGTCGGGGTGTCGACCAGCCACTTGGTGGCCGAGTCGCCGTCGTTGAGGTTGGCCCGGCCCTCGTTGCCGTTCGGCTCGGCGTTGACCGCGATGGCGGTGACGTGGCCGCGCAGGCTGCCCGGCATGCCGACGACGACGGTGCCGTCGACGCCACCGCTGCCGGCCTCCGGGTCGACCGTGTCGGTCCAGTCGGGTTGCGGATCGCCGGTCTCGAAGGACGAGCGGAACGAGCCGGCGGCGGCCGCCGCGGCCGCACCGCCCGTGGCTACCGCCGCCGCTGCCGCGATCAGTGTGACGGATAACAGGGCGACGCCCCATCGTGGCCGGTGCATGCCGTCTCCTCCTGGAAGTTGTAAGGAAACCTCCGCGAGACATCGTCATGTGTAAGTCTGTCGATCCGCAAGGGTTGCGCGCCGTCCGGTTGACATCGATGTCAGCATGGAGCCGCTTCTCTAGAGCCAACGCCGCTTGGTTATACGCTGGGCGGATGACGGCCCCCGATGACCTCGATTCCGGCCTGGCGGCGGTGGCCGCGCTCGCCGACGGTGTGCGGCGTGCCGCCTACCGGGCGGTGCTGGCCGCCGGCGCCGGCCCGGTCGGCCGCGACGAGGTCGCCGCGGCGCTCGGGGTGGGCCGCACGCTGGCGGCGTTCCACCTGGACAAGCTGGTCGACGCCGGGCTGCTGGAGGTCTCCTACGCCCGGCGCTCGGGTCGCACCGGTCCGGGCGCGGGCCGCCCGGCCAAGCTCTACCGCGCGTCCGCCGCCGAGCACGCGGTCAGCGTGCCGCCGCGCGCCTACCGGACGGCCGCCGAGCTGCTGGCCGAGTCCGTGGAGCGCAGCGGCGCCGACGCGGCGCTCTTCGAGGTGGCCCGCGAGCACGGCCGTCGCACATCGCCCGGCGCGGACGTGCCCGATCTGCTGGCCGCGCACGGTTACGCCCCGGCGGAGACCCCGGCCGGGATCGAGCTGCGCAACTGCCCGTTCCACCGGCTGGCCGAGCAGTTCCCGCCGCTGATCTGCGGGATGAACCTGGCGATGATCACCGGACTGCTGGACGGCGCCGGCGCGTCCGCGCGGTGGCGGGCCCGGATGGACGCGGCCCCCGGGCGCTGCTGCGTAGTGCTGTCTAAAAACAATGGCGGTTGACACTACAGAGCGGGGTCTGCTGTGCTGAGCCCATGACGACCGCATTCCACCTGGCTCAGTTCAACGCCGCCCGCCTCCGCGCGCCGCTGACCGACCCGACGATGGCCGGGTTCGTCGCCGGCCTGGACACGATCAACGCGCTGGCCGACGCGTCACCCGGCTTCGTCTGGCGCCTCGCCGAGGGTCCGGACGGCGACGCCACCACGGTCCGCCCGCTGGACCCGGACGTGATCGTCACGATGTCGGTGTGGGAGTCGATCGAGGCGCTGCGCGCGTTCTCGTACCAGAGCACCCACCTGGACTACCTGCGCCGCCGCCGCGAGTGGTTCCGGCCGATCGCCCCGGCGTCGCTGGTGCTGTGGTGGATCCCGGCCGGCCGGCTCCCCACCGTCGAGCAGGGATGCGAACGCCTCGCCCGGGTCGCCGCCGGTCCGTCGCCGGAGGCGTTCACGTTCCGGCAGACGTACCCGGCCCCGGAGCTGACCGCCCGGACCTGAGCGGTCAGCGGCCGACCAGGCCCTCCTCGTAGGCGATGATCACCAACTGCACCCGGTCGCGGATGCCGAGCTTGGCGATCGCCCGGGTGATGTGAGTCTTCGCGGTGAGCGGGCTGATCACCAGCTCCCGAGCGATCTCCTCGTTGGACAGTCCGGTGGCGACCAGGCCCACCACCTCGCGTTCGCGGCCGGTCAGCGCCGCCAACCGCGCGCCGCCGGCCGGCGCCGGGGCGGGCCGGTACGCGAACTGCCCGATCACCCGGCGCGTGACGCTGGGGGAGAGCAGCGCCTCGCCGGCCGCCACCACCCGGACGGCGTGCCGCAGGCCCTCCGGGTCGACCTCCTTGGTGAGAAACCCGCTCGCCCCCGCCGCCAGCGCCGCGAAGACGTACTCGTCGGTCTCGAAGGTGGTCAGGATGATCACCCGGCAGCCCCGCAGCCCGGGGTCGGCCATGATGAGCCGGGTCGCCGCGATCCCGTCCAGCCCGGGCATCCGGATGTCCATCAGCACGACGTCCGGGCGCAGCGCGCGGGTGGCCCGCACCGCCTCGTCGCCGGTGGCCGCCTCGCCGGCCACCACGATCCCCCGGTCGCGCTTGAGCAGGCTGCGGAAGCCGGCCCGGACCAGATGCTGGTCGTCGGCGAGCAGCACGGAGACGGTCATCTCAGGCCGCGACCGGGATCAGCGCGCGGACGACGAAACCCCGGCCCGGCACCGGTCCGGCGGTCAGCGCGCCACCCAGCGCCGCGACCCGCTCGCGCATCCCCATGATCCCGTGTCCCTCCGTGCCGGGCGCCGCGCCGGCGCCGTCGTCGGCGACCTCCACTGTGACGCTCGCCGGGGTGTAGTGCAGCATCACGGTCGCCCGGGCGGCCGGCGCGTGCCGGACGGTGTTGGTCAGCGACTCCTGCACCACCCGGTGGACCGCCGTGGCGACGGGCGCCGGCACCGCGTCCCGCTCGCCGAGCTCGGTCACGGTCACGGTCACCCCGGCGGAGCGGACCCGGTCGATCAGTCCGGCCAGGCCCTCCAACCCGGCGGCCGGCGTCTCGATCCGGTCGCCCTCGCGGAGCACGTCCACCAGCGACCTCAGGTCACCCATCGCCCGGCCGCGGACCTCCTGGGCCAGCCGCAGGGCCTCGCGGGCCTCGGCCGGCTCCTCGTCGAAGATGTCCAGCGCGACGTTGAGGTGCACGCCCACCACGGCGAGCGTGTGCGACACGACGTCGTGCAGGTCCCGGGCGATGCCGACGCGCTCCTCGGCGCGCCGCCGCCGAGCGTCCAGCTCCCGCTCGTGCAGCGACTGCGCCAGCCGGGCCGCGGCCTCCTGCTGCCAGCGCCGGGTGCTGCGGTACGCGAGGGCCGTCGCGAGCGCCGCGGCCAGCCAGAGCACCTCACCCCCGAACTGACCGAGCACCCGGTCAGCCGGGAGCGGTTCGACGAAGCTGTCCCAGACGACGCCGTACCAGAGGGTGAGCACCCCGGCCACGATCGCGGTCCGCACCCGCCCGGCGAGCGCCAGCGCCACGAACGCCGCGGTGGAGGGCCAGGCCCAGCCGCTGCCGATCAGGTGCGCGGTGTGCAGGGCGACGGTGCTGAGCACGCCGACGATCAGCACGGTCAGCGGCCACCGGCCGACCAGCAGCGTCAGGAGGGCCAGGCAGACAGCGACGGCGCCGGTCAGCGCGGGATCCAGGTTCCCGCCGGTGACGGCGAGGCCGGCCGGGACGCCGATCAGGGTCAGCAGCGCGGCGACCCAGGGCAGTGAGCGTGGCATGGTGGTCACCTTCCCGTACCCGTGCCCGTGGCCGGCCGCAGCGGTCGCAGCGTCACGAAGCTGAGGCCGGCTGCGATGACCCACAGGGCGAGCCGCCGGGTCAGCGAGATGAGCGTCTCATGGCAGTCGATCCCCAGTCGCGGTCCCGCCACGACGCCCAGCGCGACGAGCGCGGCCAGGGCCCCGGCCCCGCCGATGAGCAGGCCCGGATGGTGTCTCAAGGTGTCGGTCATGCCAGCAAACTAGGTTCGGCGCGGGCCTGGCGCGTCGTCCCGGCGGCGGCTCCCGGGCCGACTCCCTTCGCGTACGGGGCTACACCGATCGGCGTAGGTCGCTCTACGCTGACCCGGTGATCGACGAGGGCACCGCCGCCGCCGACCTGCTCGCCGCCGCCGGCCGCTTCCCCATCCGGCCCGGGCTGACCGAGGCCGAGTTCGCCGCCGTGGAGCAGGAGTTCGGGTTCTCCTTCGCCGACGACCACCGCGCCTTCCTGGCCGTCGGCCTGCCGTTCGGCCGGGGCTGGCCGGACTGGCGCGACGGCGACCGCGCCCAGCTCCGCGAGAAGCTGGCCATGCCGGTCGAGGGCGTGCTGTTCGACGTGGCGGAGAACGGCTTCTGGTACGAGGGCTGGGGCCCGCAACCGGCCGAGACCGCCGACGCCGTGACGGTGGCCCGGCGGCTGCTCATGACCGTGCCGCGGCTGGTGCCCGTCTACGCGCACCGCTACCTGCCGGCGGGCCGCGGCACGTCCGGGCACCCGGTGCTGTCGGTGATGCAGACCGACATCATCAGTTACGGCGCCGACCTGCGGTCCTATGTGCGGCACGAGTTCGGCGGCGAGCCGCTGACGCCGGGCCGCCCCACCGTGGCCTTCTGGCGGGACCTCGCGGGTTAGCTCGCATGGGCGGCCGGCCGGTCCCCGGGTGAGTACGCGTCAGCCGGCGTCGCGCTTGGCGCGGGCCCGGCGCTTGCCCTCGTGCATCGCCGCCACCCGGGCCACCGGGATGGTGTGCCCCTCCGCGACCAGCCCCGCGTCGAGCGGCTGCGGCGGCGGCATGTGCGCCGCCCACGGGTCGCTGCCGTTGAGCAGCTCGGGCGCCGTGTGCACGGTGAAGTCGGCCGGGGTCACGTCGTCGAGCACGTCCCAGCCGACCGGGAACGACACCGGCAGGCCGGGCCGCGCCCGCGGGCTGTACGCCGCCACCACGCTCGCGCCGCCGGAGCGGGTCGCGTCCAGGAACACCTTGCCCTGCCTGTCCTGCACGATGAACGCGGTGGTGGCCAGCTCCGGGTCGAGGCGCTCGGCGCGCGCCGCGACGGCCCGGGTGGCGGCGGCCACGTCCCAGGTGCCGGCGGTGCCGTCGAGGGGGACGAAGATGTGCACGCCCTTGGCGCCGCTGGTCTTCACCGCGCCGGCCAGGCCGGCCTCGGCCAGCGCCCGCCGCACCAGGTGGGCGGCCCGGACCACCACGTCGAAGCCGGCGCCCTCGGGCGGGTCCAGATCCATGATCAGGTGGGTCGGGTGGTCGCGGTCGGTGCTGGTCATCAGCGTGGGGTGGTATTCGACGGCGCGCTGGTTGGCGAACCAGAGCAGCGTGCGGCGGTCGTTGCAGAGCGCGTACTGGACCTCGCGGTGGGACGCCTCGGCCCACACGGCCGTCCGCGGCACCCACTCCGGCGTGTACTTCGGCAGGTTCTTCTGCATGAACTTGTCCTGGCCGCGCAGCACCCGGATCACCGACAGCGGCCGGTCGCGCAGGACCGCGAGCATCGGGTCGTGGACCGCGTCCAGGTAGTCGACCAGGTCCCGCTTGGTCGCCTCGGCGCCGGGGAAGAGCTCCTGGTCCAGGTTGGTCAGCGGTACGCCGGCCCGTTCCTCTTTGTCGGCCATGGCCTCATCCTGCCCGGATCAGGCTCAGCGCGGGCAACACCATCGCCAGCGTGATCACCACGTACACGCCGCCGAGCCGGAACTGGCCGTGCCGGGTGGCGATGACGGCGCCGACGAACGGCAGCACGATCGCGGCCAGCGCGGCCAGCAGCAGGGTGCCGGGCTGGCGCTGCGGCCCGGTGACGCCCCAGCCGACCAGCAGCGACACGGAGACCAGCCAGATCAGCGTGACCAGGGTGACCTTGAGGGCCACCTCGGTGCGCAGCGCGGCGGCCCGGCGGTCGGCGCGGATCTCCTCGGCCGACCTGAGCCCGACGTCGACGCGCGACAGCGGCGCCCGCTCGATCTCCAACGTCACACGCAGCACTCTAGGCGAGGTCCGGGGGTCACTGCAGCGTGAGGAACCCGAACGTGACGACCCACGCCACCACGGCGAACACCAGGAACCAGAGCGGGATGAGGATTGCCCGGATCATCGCCCGCCGGGCGGTTCCGTCGGCCGGCCCCGGCCGCAGCTTCGCCACCGCCCACGGTGTCGCGGCGTGGGTCACGGCGGCGGTCAGCGGCGTCGCGACCACGAGACTGACCACGGCCAGGAACACGCCGCCGGCGCCGCCGATCAGGGCGGTCACCGTGCCGGCCAGCACGAGCAGGATCAGCGGCGGCGCCGCCAGCAGGACGCGGGCGGCGGAGATCGTGAAGTCGGGTCCCTCGGCGTGCAGAAGTCCCGCCGTACAGAGGCCGGACAGCAGGCCGAGCACCGCCCCGGCGGCCGCCCCGAAGGGAATGCCGAACGGGGTGAGGACCGCGCCCGTCGCGGCCCCGACGAGCAGGCCGGCCAGCGTGGTGAAGTCGAGCAGCCGTTTCATGCCGACAGCATGACAGCTCGACTTGAACGTGTTCAACTATGGTGAGCGAGCAGACAGACAGGGTGGTGCGGGGGTCAGGCGGGTGGGCGCTCGCCGCTGCCGCGCGCGATCACCGAGGTCGAGATGACGATCGACCGGGCCGGGCCGGAGTGGCCGCTGATCCGTTCGTGGGCCAGCCGGGCCGCCTCCCGGCCCATCGCCACCGCGTCGTGCGCCACCACGGTCGTGCCGATGACCTCGGCCAGGTCGAAGTCGTCGAAGCCGATCAGCGCGGGCGGCTCCGGCCGGTCCTTGAGCACCCGCAGCGCCCCGGTGGTGAGCCGGTTGTTCGTCGTGAACAGCGCGGTGGGCGGCGGATCCAGGGCCAGCAGCTCGCGGACCGTCTCCTCGGCCCGCCGGACGTCGTGCACGTCGGTGCGCAGGTACGGCTCCCACTGCCGGTTGCCGGCCGCCCGCATCGCCGCCTGGAAACCCGCGATGCGCCCGCGCTGCGGCACCGTGCGGGCCAGGTCGGCGATCAGGGCGATCCGCCGGTGGCCGCCCCGGAGCAGGTGCTCGGCGCCGGCCCGGGCGCCGCCCGCGTTGTCGATGACCACCACGTCGGCGTCGATGCCGTCCGGCGGGCGGTCCAGGAAGACGAACGGCACGCCGCGGCTGCCCTCGATGGCCAGGTAGCCGTGCCGGTCGCCGCTGGGCACGATCAGCAGCGCGCGGACCCGCCGCTCGAGGAACGTGTCGATCAGGGCGCGCTCGAGCTCCGGGTCCTCGTCGTTGTTGGCGGTCACGAGTTGCAGGCCGTGCTGGCGCAGCTCGCGCTCGATCCCGCTGGCCACGGCCGAGTAGAACGGGTTGGTCAGATCGCCGCTGATCAGGGCGACCAGCGCCGAGGTGGCGCCCCGGCGCAGCTCCCGGGCGATGCCGTTGAGGCGGTAGCCGAGCTGGTCCGCCGCGTCGCGGACCCGGCGACCGGTGTCCTCGGCGACGTTCGGCTCACTGTTGAGCGCCCGGGAGGCCGTCTTCAGGCTCACCCCGGCCAGGGCGGCCACCTCGGTGAGGGTCGGCCGGCGGGCGGCCGATTCGTCGACGGCGCCGGCGGCGGACCGGGATGCGGGCATGGTGCTCCGAACTGTCGACGAGGGCGCAGGCAGCAATTATGACATCGACGCACCGGTGGTGCGGACGCCCGGCGCGGTCCGACCGGCCCCGCCCGGCCGGGCGGAACGGCGGCCCGGATCACCCGTTCGGACCGCTGCGGAGATCGCGGAAGACACTACTGTCTGTAGTCATTGGCCTTGGCGGCCGGATCACGTATGGGCAGGGAGAGGCCGTGTCGGACATCGCCACCACGGGACGGGATCGGTATTTCGATACGCTGCGTGCTGTAGCCATCGTGCGGGTGGTGCTGTTCCACGCGTTCCCGTTCGCCGCGCTGGAGCTGATCTTCCCGTCCATGGGGGTCATGTTCGCGCTCGGCGGCTCGCTCATGGTCAAGTCGCTGGACCGGTCCGCGTCGCGGGCGGTGCGCAACCGGGTGCGCCGGCTGCTGCCCGCGCTGTGGGTGATGGCGCTGATCCTCGTACCGCTGATGATCCAGCGCGGCTGGCCGGACCGGCCGTCCTGGCCGCACCTGCTGCTCTGGGTGCTGCCGATCGCCGACCCGCCGGCGAGCGAGTTCGGCTACCCGGCCGCGGGCGTGCTCTGGTACCTGGTCACCTACCTGTGGCTGGTGTTGCTCTCGCCGGTGCTGCTCGCCCTCTACCGCCGGTGGAACCTGCCGACCGTGCTGCTGCCGCTGTTCGGGCTGATGCTGCTGACCGCCTACCCGGACACCTTCGGCACCACCGCCGGCTGGGTCGTGCAGAACGTGCTCGCGTTCGGGTCGTGCTGGATCCTCGGCTTCGCCCACCGCGAGGGTGACCTGGCCCGGCTGCGGCCGTCCCTGGTCCTCGCGCTGGCCGCGGCCTGTGTGGGCGGCGGCCTGGGCTGGGCCTACCTGCACCCGGGCGAGAACGGGATGGACCTGACCGGGCGCCCGGTCGCGTACGCCGTCTTCTCCATGGGGTTCGTGCTGGCTTTGCTGCGCTGGGCGCCGCGGATGGGCTGGCTGGCCCGGGCCCGGCCGCTGGACGGCTTCGTGTCGATGGTGAACAACCGGGCGGTGACGATCTACCTCTGGCACAACGTGGCGATCACCGTCGCGGTGTGGCTCTTCGACCCGCTGAAGCTGTGGCGGATCCCCACCCAGGCCCTGGAGAACGCCGTCGACTTCACCATCGCGCTGACGGCGCTGGCCGTGGTCGTGCTCGCCCTCGGCTGGGTCGAGGACGTCGCGGCCCGCCGGCCGCCGCGCCTCTCGCCGTTCGCCCGGCGGCCCCGTCGTCAGCCGGCGCCGGCCCCGGCGCCGGCCCCAGCGCCCGCGGCCGTCTACCGCTGACCGGGGCGCGCTCCGCGCCGACCGGCGGGGAGCCCGCTCACCCCGCTGCGGCCCCGGCCACCGGCAGCTCGCGACGGCCCCGGAGCGGGCCCAGCACGAGGATCAGGCCGCTGGCGGCGTACCCGGCGGCCATCAGCATGATCGCGCCGCGCGCGGTCAGCGGGCCCGCCAGCACGCCACCCAGCACGGCTCCGACCGGGATCGCGCCGTAGTTGACGAACTGCATGCTGGTCAGCACCCGCCCGAGCAGCCCGGACGGGCAGTACGCCTGCCGGAAGCTGGCGCTGATCACGTTGCCGGCGATGGCGCCCGCCGCGACGCCGAGCATCCCGGCGACGAAGACCAGCAGGCCGGGGCCGGGCCGGGTGAACGGCACGAGCACCGACGCCACCCCGCCGAAGGTCTTGCACGCGACGAGCGCCCGGGCCCCGCCGAGCCGGCGGACCAGGTACGGCGTCAGGGTGGCCGCGCCGACGCCGCCCAGGCTCACCGCCGCGAACAGCAGGCCGACCGTGGCGGTGCCGACGCCGACCTCGCGGACCAGGAAGACCACGCTGATCGCGTTGATGCCGGTGAGCCACAGGTTCGCGGCCGCGCCGTAGAGCGTCTGGTTGAGCAGGTACTTGTCGCGCAGCAGCCAGCGCGCGCCGGTGCCGATGTCGGCGCGGATGCCGGCCCGCGCGGCCGGCGCCGGCCGCCGCTCGGCCCGCCGGATGCGCCACAGGGCGAAGGCGGAGACCAGGAAGCTGGCCGCGTCGAGCACCAGGCCGGCGACGGCGCTGACCGCGGCGATCAGCAGGCCGCCCACCGCCGGGCCGGCCACCTGCGCCGCCGACTCGGTGCCCTGCAACGCGGAGTTCGCCCCGACCAGCTGCCGGCTGTCGAACATCGCCGGCAGGTACGCCGCCCAGGCGACGCTGAAGAACACCGTCGCCGCGCCCAGCACCAGGGTGACCGTGAGCAGGTGGGCCATCGTGAGCGCGCCGGCCCAGGCGGCGACCGGCACGCTGAGCACCAGCAGGGCCGAGACCAGGTCGCTGACCAGCATCACCGGCCGGCGGGCGACCCGGTCGATCCACGCGCCGGCCGGCAGCCCGATCACCAGCCAGGGCAGCCAGGCGGCGGCGGTGAGCAGGCTGACCGCGAAGGCGCCGGCGTCGAGCACCTGGACGGCGATCAGCGGCGTGGTCACGCCGGCCACCGAGCTGCCCAGCCGGCTGACGGTCATGCCCGCCCACAGCCGGCGGAAGTCGGCGTCGCGCAGCACCCCGCGGGGCTCGGCGACGGTCCCGGCGGTCACGGCCGGGCCGGGAAGCCCCGGCCGATCACGAAGACCGGCTCCCGGTCCGGCGCCTCGGGGCGCCCCGCGAAGCGGTCCATGACGGCCTGGACCTCCGCGCCCAGCTCGGCCAGCTCGGCCGGGCTGAGCAGCAGGAAGCCGTCGGTGGAGAAGGCGGCGTCGGTCCACGGCGCCGCCCGGGAGGCCGGGCTGCCCAGCCAGGTGGAGACGAGGTCGACCTGCCGCTGGAGCCCGATCGCCATGGCGGCGTCGGCGGCCGCGAGGTCGGCGGCGTCGGCGGTGAAGTCGGCCAGGCTCCAGCTGATCTGCCGGTCGATCATGCGCCACCAGTGCTCCTTGCGGTTGCGCGCGAGCTCCGGCGCCTGCTCGATGAGCCCGGCCTCGGCCAGCACCCGCAGGTGGTGACTCACGTTGGCGACCGCCTGGCCGGTCGTACGGGCCAGCACGCTGGGCATGGAGGGTCCGTCCACCCGCAGGACGTCCATCAGGCGGCGGCGGACGGGGTGCGCGACCGCCTTGAGCACGGCGGCGTCCTTGATCTGAGCCATGACCCCACATGAAGAAGACCGCCACAGCCGGGACACAGATGACGCACAGTGACGCTTGGTTGGCTGGTGGCCAGACGTTCCCGACGAAAGGCCACGACCGTGCAGGAGCAAGGGGATCAGGACAACGCCGCCTACGTGCGCCGGGTGCACGACAAGGGGCTGCGGTTCGACCTGCGGACCATGTCGCGGCGCCGGCTGCTCGCCGCCTTCGGCGGGGCGGGCGCTCTCGCGCTGGTCGGCGGCACCGCGGCCTGCGGCGGCACGACCGGCACGGCGACCGGCGACGCGACCGGTACGGCGGCCGCCACCAGCGCCGCGGCCACCGCCGCCGGGACCGAGGTCGCGTCCGAGACGGCCGGGCCGTACCCGGCGGACGGCTCGAACGGGCCGGACGTGCGCACCGAGTCCGGCATCGTGCGCAAGGACATCCGGACCTCGTTCGGCGGCGCGAGCGGGACCGCCGAGGGCGTACCGCTGGAATTCTCGCTGGCCGTGACCGACCTCGACGGCCGGGCCGTCGCCGGGGCCGCGGTCTACGCCTGGCACTGCGACCGTGACGGCAACTACTCGCTGTACTCCGACGGGGTCACCGACCGGAACTACCTGCGCGGCATCCAGGAGACCGACGCGACCGGCGCCGCCACCTTCACCAGCATCTTCCCGGCCTGCTACTCGGGCCGCTGGCCGCACATCCACTTCGAGGTGTACGCGTCGCTGGCCGACGCCACCAGCGGCGCCGGCCCGATCGTCAAGACCTCGCAGATCGCCATCCCCGAGGACGTGGCCGAGGTCGTCTACGCCACCGACGGCTACAGCCGCAGCGTGACGAACCTCAGCCAGGTCACCCTGGCCACCGACAACGTCTTCGGCGACGACTCGGCCGCCACCGAACTGGCCACCGTCACCGGCAGCGTCGCCGCCGGCTACGTGGCCCGGCTCGCGATCGCGATCGACCCGTCCGGCGAGGAGACCGGCGGCGGCGACGCCCCCGCCGGTGGCGGCGGACCGGGCGGCGCCCCACCGTCCGGGGCGCCGCGCCCGGCGTCCTCCTGAGCGCGCGCCGCCCGGGCCGCATCCGGCCCGGGCGGGAACGCCGTCAGACCTCGGCGGTCAGCTCGTAGATCTCCGTGGTGGGGTGCCCCGTCCGTTCGTGGATCCGCAGCACCGCCTCCTTGCTCGGCCCGCTCGACAGGCAGAAGACCTTGCCCTGCTCCGGGTCCAGCCAGGCCCGTTCGAAGTGGACCCCCTCCTCGCCCTCGATCTTCAGGTCGGCGGCGTGCGCCGCGTCCAGCTCCTCCGGGGTCACCCCGTGGAACCCGCTGTGCACGTCCATGAACTTCGCCATCGCCCTCGTCCCCTCTGGTCGGTTACCGGCCCAGCCTGCGGGGACGCGCGGCGTCGGACATCGGTCATTGCACCTAGGAAGGCCCGGGGGAGCGGCCTAGAGTCACGCCATGCGTGCCCCGAGCCCCGTGCTGGTCGGCCGCGGGGACCTGCTGGCCCTGGCGGACCGCCGGCTCGCGGCGGCCGCCGACGGCCACGGCGAGCTGCTCTTCCTCGCCGGCGAGGCCGGCATCGGCAAGACCCGCCTGCTGACCGAGATGGCGGCCCGGGCCGCGGCGCGCGGGTTCACGGTGGTTGGTGCGGCCGCGTTCCCCGGCGACGCCGACGTCGCCGGCGGCTTGATCACCGACGCGCTCTCCGCCTTCGGTACGGGCACCGAGGCCCTCCTCCGCGGGTCCCCTGACGGCGACAGCCACCGCCGGCTCCGGCTGCTCGTCACCGGCCTGGCCGACGCGCTCGCCGAGGCCGGGGCCGGACCGCGTCCGGTGCTGATGACGCTGGAGGACCTGCACTGGGCGGACGACCTGACCCTGCAGGTCCTGGCCCGGCTGGCGCACCGGCTGCCCGGGCTGCCGATGCTGGTCGTCGGCACGTACCGCAGCGACGAGCTGTACCCGCGGGTGCCGATGCGCGAGTGGCGGGTCCGGCTGCTCAACCAGCGGCACGCCGAGGAGGCCCGGCTGTCGCGCCTCGGCCCGGCGGACACGGCCGCGCTCGCCGCCGCGATCTCCGACACGGTGCTGCCCGCCGCGGTGACCCGTGCGGTCTTCGCCCGCAGCGACGGCATCCCGCTGCACGTCGAGGAGTTCCTGGCCACGGTCGGGGCGGCGGGTCCGCCGGACACCCTGGCCGAGGCGGTGCTGGCCCGGGCCGCCTCGTTGAGCGCGCCGGCCCGGTCGCTGGCCGGTGCGGCCTCGGTGATCGGCCGGTCCTTCGACGTGGACCTGCTCACCGCGATCACCGGAGAGCGCCCGGACGCCATCGACGCCGGGCTGCGCGAGCTGGCCGAACGATTCTTCGTCCGGCCGCACGCCGACGGTTTCACGTACGACTTCCGGCATGCCCTGATCCGCGAGGCGCTGCACGCCGACCTGCCCCCGCTGCGCCGGCGCGACCTGCACGCCCGCACGGCCGAGGCGGCGCTCGCGGCGGGTCTGTCCGAGGCTTTCGTCAGCGACCAGTACGAGCGGGCGCACCGCCCGGCCGAGGCGCACCGGCATGCGCTGGCCGCGGCGGCCGGGGCCGTGCGCATGTCCGCGCACCGCGAGGCCGTCGAGCTGTACCGGCGGGCGCTGCGGACTGCTCCGGCCGGGCTCGCGGTGGAGGCGCACGCGACGTTGCTGGCCGCGCTCGGGGCGGAGCTGGCGGCGGTCGACGACAACGAGGAGGCGGCGGAGACGGTGCTGCGGGCGTACCGGATGCGCCTGGAGCTGGGGGACGCGCCCGGCGCGGCCGCTCTCGTGCCGGAGCTCGTCGCGGTCCGGCACCTGCTCGGCGCGGGCCTGGCCGAGCGGACCGGCCTGCTGCGCGACGGCCTCGACCTGATCGCGCACCGCGCCGGTGAGCGGGCCGGGGAGATCCGCGCCGGGCTGCACGCCGCCCTGGCCGCGGCCTACATGCTGGACCGGCGGCTCGAGGAGGCCACCGAGGTGGGCGTGCTGGCCGAGGCGTTCTCGGTGGCGGACTGCGACCACCCGCTGCGCTGCCACCTCGGCGGGACGCTGGGCTCGATCCTGGTGTTCGGGGGCCGGATGCACGAGGGCTGGCAGATGCTGGAGAACGCGATCGGGCGCGCCCGCCGCGGCGGCCTGGAGGCGGAGGCGGCGCGCGGCTACCGGATGCTCGGCTCGTCCGCGTCGGTGCTGGTCGAATACGACCGGGCCCGGCGGTGGCTGGCCGAGGGCATCGGGTACGCGGACTCGGTCGAACGGTTCAACGACCGGCACTACATGGCGGCGCACCTGGCCCACGTGGACTGGGCGCGGGGCGACTGGGCGGCGGCCGAGGCCGGCGCCACCCGAGCGCTGGCCGACGGGCAGGGCATCACCACGCGGATCACGGCGCTGCACGTGCTCGGCTACGTGGCGCTGGGACGCGGCCGGTGGGACGCCGCGACGCGCAGCCTGCGGGAGGCGGCGGGGCTCGGGGAGGCGATGGGCGAGCTGCAGCGGATCTCCCCGGCGTGGTGGGGCCTGGCCTCGATGGCGCTGCTGCGCGGGGACGCGGCGGAGGCCATCCGGTGGTGCGAGCGGGGGTACGCGGCGTCGGCGCGGGTGCGGGACGCGGCGTACCTGTTCCCGTACGTGGTGACCGGGGTGCGGGCGTACCTGACCACCCAGGACCTGACCGGCGCCCGGGACTGGCTGGCGCGCAGCGGGGCGCTGCTGCGCGACCGGGAGATCCCGGGAACGCTGGGGGCGCTCGACCACGGCGCCGGCCTGATCCACCTGCACGAGGGGCAGACCGGCAAGGCGCGGGCCGGGCTGGAGCGGGCCGCCGCGTTCTGGCGGGAGCGCGGGCGCTTCTGGGAGGGTACGCAGGCAGTGTCGGACCAGGCGCGGTGTGCGCACCGGTCCCGGCGGCCCGGGGAGGCCGGCCGGCTGTCCGAGCTGGCAGCCGGGGCGGCGGAGGCGGCCGGCGCCACCGTGCTGCGGCCCGCCACGGCCCCGGCATCCACCCGGACGACCGCTGCGGCGCCGCCGTCCGGCGGGGCGCGGGCCCGGCTCACCGCGCGGGAGGCCGAGGTCGCCGGCCTGATCCGGGAGGGCGCCACCAACCGCGAGATAGCGGCGGCGTTGGCGATCTCCCCGAAAACGGTGTCCGCGCACGTCGAACACATCCTGACCAAGCTCGGGGCCGCCCGGCGGGCACAGATCGCCACGTGGGCCGCGACACATCGCTGAAGATTCCGACCGATCGGGGTACCTCGAACGGGCTATAGCTAGTGGTCTATGCACTGGCGACAATCGGACCATGACCGCGCCCGGGAACGACGCCCTCCTCATCACACTGCTGGCCGCCTTCGTGGCCTGTGTGGGATACGCCGCCGGCCGCCTGCACCAGTGGTACCGCACCGTCCTGGACCGGGACGAGGCCTTCCGTGACGGGTACGACACGGCCACCCGGAGTGTCTTCACGTTGGCGGCGCGGCTGATCGGTCCGCGCCGGTCGGCTCGGGGGACTGCCGCGGTCACCTCGGGGGGTCGGTCCGGGCATGGTTCCTCGGCCGGCCGGGCTGCGTCTGGTGCCGGGTCACTTCCCGGCTCGGTTGCCGGCCCGGTTCCTTCGGCGATCTTGTTGCCGGCTTCGGCCGCGGTGACGCCGCCGCCCGCTGATCTTCGTCCGGCGGTGGTTCCCTCGTCTTCGCGATCCTCTTCGTCGCCCGCTGTGGCCTCGACGACCTCCTCCGTCTCGACGTCTCCTGTCCCAGCTGCCTCCTCCGCGGGTTCCGCCTCCTCCCTGGTTTCCCGTTCGTCCGTTTCGTCCGGGGTTTCGTCTGCTGGGTCGGGGTCGGCTCGCGTCGGGTCGGATTCGTCTGCGGGCGACGGTTCGACTGACGTCGGATCGGGTGCGAGTGCTGCGGGTGAGGGTTCGGTTGGGTCGGGGCGGGGTTCGATTGGGTCGGGGTCGGGGCCGGCTGGTTCGGGGCCGGGTTCGGGGCCGGGTTCGGCGACCGGCGGGGACGCGGAGAGTGCCGGCGGCGGGCGTCATCTCGTGCCCGACGAGCTGGTGCGGGCGCCGACGTACCGCCTGACGCCGGACCGGGTCGCGCGGGCCAAGGTTCGGGAGGCGATTCCCGCCGACGACGGTTCCGAGGAGACGACCCGGTTGCGGGCGGTGCCGCGGCCTCGCTCGTCCTGACGGCGGGTGATGTCGCCGGGCGGCCGGTTGAGTCGCCGGGCGGCGGATGGTGTCACAGGGTCAGCGGGTCAGCGGGTCAGCGGGTCAGCGGGTCAGCGGGTCGGCGTCGAAGATGTCCAGCTCGCGCCCGAGTCGGCGGTGATGTCCCGGCTGGCGGGTGGTGTCGCCGGTCCGTGGTAAGTCATCGGGTGGCGGTGCGGTCGCTGTCGGCGGGGATGTCACAGGCCGGGGTTAGGGTGCGCCATGGTCACCGTCGAAGAGGTGCGCGAGGTCGCCCTGCGGCTGCCGCGGACCATCGAGCATCTGATCCACGACCGCGTGAAGTTCCGGGTCGGCAAGATCGTCTACGTGGCGTTCTCCCGGGACGAGACGATCATGGGTTTCGGCTTTCCCAAGGAGGAGCGGGCGGCCCTGGTCGCGGCCCGGCCCCTGGTGTTCCACCTGCCCAACGCGACGAACATGCGCTTCCACTGGGTGCAGGCCTGGCTCGCGGCGCTCGACCGTCGCGAGATGGAGGAGCTCGTGATCGATGCCTGGCGCATGGTGGTGCCGAAGCGGGTGGCGGCGGCCTACGTCGCGGGTCTGCCCGACGCCGAGCCGGGTGTCCGATAGTCGTCTCGCCCCGCGGGTGGCGCGGCTAAATCCGTTGCGCCGCTCCAGTTCCGGATCAGGATGGGCCCATGGGCAGCTATCTGGAGACGGAACGGCTGGTGCTGCGCCGGTTCACCGAGCGGGACCTCGGCGAGCTGGTCGAGCTGGACAGCGATCCCGTGGTGATGCGCTACCTGACGGGCGGCCGGCCGACGCCGCTGGAGGAGATCCGGGACGTGGTGCTCCCGTTCTGGCTGGCGTACTACGAGCGCGGTGAGGAGTTGGGCTTCTGGGCCGCCGTCGAGAAGACGACCGGCCGGTTCGTGGGCTGGTTCCACTTCCGGCCGCGCCCGGACGGCCCGAGCGCCGGCGTGGAGCTGGGTTACCGCTTGCGCCGCGACGCCTGGGGCCGGGGGTACGCGACCGAGGGCAGCCGGGCGTTGCTGCGCAAGGGCTTCACCGAACTGGGCGTCGAGCGGGTCTACGCGGAGACGATGGCCGTCAACACGGGCTCGCGGCGGGTCATGGAGAAGGCCGGCCTGCGCTACATCCGTACCTTCCACCAGGACTGGCCCGAGCGGATCCCCGGCGACGAGCACGGCGACGTCGAGTACGCCCTGACCCGGGCGGAATGGCTGGCTCAGGGCTGACGCAGGTAGCCGCCCTCGGCGATGGTCCGGGCGTGCTGGGCGTACATCTCGGGCTCGGGCGGGGTGAGGGTGGCGAGTCCGTCGACGTACCGGTTGAACATCGAGAACGCCGCCGCGATGAGAACCGTGTCGTGGATCGCCTTGTCGTCGGCGCCGTGGGTGCGGGCCAGGTCGATGTCCGCGCCGCTGACGCTGCGGCCGTCCACCCGTACCTTCTCGGCGATCGACAGCAGCGCCTGCATCTTGGGATCGGTCCGCGCGTGCTCGGCGGGCTTGCCCTCCTGATGCAGCAGGTGGTCGGCGACCGCGCCGTGAACGCCGCTGCAGTAGCCGCACTCGTTGCGGCTCGACACGGTGGCCGCGATGGTCTCCCGCTCGCCGGGGGTCAGGGACGACGGTCCGCGCAGCAACGCGTCCGCCAGGCCGTTGAGGGGGCCGGCCGTGTGCGGGTACTGGACCAGGAGCCCGACGATGCCGGGCAGGTCGGGCAGGTTGATGTGCGGCACGCGCTCATCGTGCTGTGCGGCGGCGGCCATGTCCAGCACACGCCCGGTTCGAGCCGGCAGCGCGGTCCGGGTCGGACCGATCGTCGACGCCTGGCCGGTCTTCGAGCGCCGCCCGGCCACGCCCCGCACAGCAGCCCCGGATCGCCACCCGTCCCTCAACCCCGGAGCGCCCGCAACCCCGCCCGCAGCTCAGCAACGAACAAATCCGGCTGCTCGAATGCCGCGAAGTGCCCGCCACGGGCCGGCTCGCCCCAGTACCGGATGTCGGTGAATCGCCGCTGCGCCCACCGCCGCGACGGTCTCGGGTTCTCCCGCGGGAAGATCGAACAGGCCGTCGGGGCCGCCACCACGTCCGTCGTGCCGGTGCGGAACCGGGCCTGGACCGCCCGGAAGCTCTCCCAGTAGAGCCGGGCGGCCGAGGCGCCCGTGCCCGGCAGCCAGTAGAGCATCAGGTTGTCGAGCAGTTCGTCACGGGTCAGCACGGTGGACAGGTCGCCGCCGCAGTCCGTCCAGGCCTGGAACTTCTCGATGATCCAGGCGGCCAGCGCGGCGGGCGAGTCGACCAGCGCGTAACCGATGGTCTGTGGCCTCGTCGACTGCTCCAGCGAGTAGCCGTCCCCGCTCTCGCCCGAGGCGGCGAGATCGTCCAGTGCGGCCTGCTCGGCCGGGGTGAGCGCGCCGAACGTGGCCGGGTCCGGCGCCACCAGGGGCGGCATCAGATGGATGCCGATGACCCGGTCGGGGTGCCGCTGAGCGATGCTCGTGCTGATGCTGGTGCCCCAGTCGTGACCGGCCGCCACGAAGCGCGGGTACCCCAGTCGGGCCATCAGCTGCACCCATGACGCGGCTGTCCGCTCGACCGTCCAGCCGTGCTCGGCGGGGCGGTCGCTGAAGCCGTACCCGGGCAGCGAGGGACACACGACGTGGAAGGCATCGGACGGCTCGCCGCCGTTCGTGACCGGGTCGGTGAGCGGCCCGATCACCTTGGCGAACTCCACGATGGAGCCGGGCCAGCCGTGGGTGAGCACCAGCGGCGTCGCCTCGGGATGCGGTGACCGGGCGTGCACGAAGTGGATGCCGAGACCGTCGATGTCGGTCCGGAACTGCGGCATCCGGTTGAGCCGCGCCTCGGCGGCCCGCCAGTCGTACCCGTCCGTCCAGTATTCGCACAGCTCCTGCAGCTCCCGCAGCGGCACCCCCTGCGTCCAGCCGCCGACGGTGGCCGGCTCGGGCCAGCGCGTCCGCCTCAGCCGTTCGCGCAGATCGTCCAGCATGTCGTCGGCCACCCGGATCTGGAACGGCGTGATCATGCCGGCCGCCGTGGTGGTCCGGCCGCTATCCGGGCCCGGATCTCCCGCATCCGCTCCTCGCTGTGGTGCGGCAGTTCCCAGCGGGTCTCCAGCCACCAGGTGCACCCCGCGTCGGCCCACGGGGCGACCGTCGCCCAGCCGGCTGCGGCGTCGTCGGCGGGTGTCTCGCCCTCGGCCAGGATGTCGAGCTCGGGCGGGGCGCCGCGGTCGCTCAGCCACGCCCGCAGCGCGCGGAGCTCGTCCGGGCCGCTCCGGTGGCCGGGGATCACCCCGTCGCACCGCAGCGCCCGGCGCAGGGATTTCGGCCGCGGCCACACCGCCACCACCCAGACGGGCACCCTGTCCTGCACCGGGCGGCCCACCCGGGCCAGGTCGTCGCGGGCCACCTCGTAGTCGTAGTGCGGGCCGTGGTAGCTCGTGGCGCCCGCCCACAGGGCCCGCATCAGGTCGATGCCGTCGTCCATCATGGCCGCGCGTTCCCGCAGGTCGGTGACCTCTCCGGTGACCGGCAGGTCGGGCGTCAGCGCGCCCACCCCGATGCCGAGCACGGCCCGGCCGCCGGAGAGCTGGTCGACCGTGGCGACCTGGCTGGCCACCTTCCACGGCCGCCGCCAGGGCAGCGGGGTCAGCATCGTGCCGAGCCGCACCCGGGTCGTGGCGGGGGCCATCGCGGCGAGCAGGCTCCAGGCGTCGACGCCGGCCGCGGCCTCCCAGACGAAGACCCCGTCCCAGCCCGCCTGCTCGGCGAGGACGGCCTGGTCGAGCTGCTGCGGGGCGGTGCCACCGGGCAGGATCACGCCGTACCGCATCAGCGGGGACCCGGTGGCGCCGACCGGGCCGCGGCGGGTCTGACACCGCCGTTCCTCGCACTGCGCTGATTCATGGTCCTGGACGCTAGCCCCGCGGTACGACACTTTCCGCGGGATCCCGCCCGAGCAGGGCGAGGATGCGGTGCAGCGGATCGTCGCCGGGGTCGGGGACGGGCGGCGCGAAGGCCGCTCCCGGCGCCAGCCGGGCCTCGCCCGTGGGCACCGCCTCCGCGACGGGCAGGGCGGCGGCCAGCACGTCCGGGGGCAGGGTGTAGGCGAGGCCGAGCGTGCGGGCCACGTCCCAGCCGTGCACCACGTAGTCGACGAGGTGGAAGCCGAGCGCCAGCCGGGCGGGCAGGGGCCGCGGCGTGATCTCGGGCAGCAGCAGGTCGCGGTCGAGGACACCGGGTTCGGCGAAGGCGGCGATGACGGATTCGGCGGCCTGCGCGTACTCCCGCACCGGGTCGTCGGCCAGCGGCCGGGGCGGCCAGACGTCCGGGTCGCCGCCGCGGCCGGCGGCCGCCGCCGCGAAACCCCGGTGCTGGGCGGTCATGTGGGCGAGGAGCCGGCCGAGGTCCCAGTCCGTGCAGGGTGTCGGCCGGGACAGGTCGGGTGGGCGGATCCGCGCGACGACGGGCACGGTGGCCCGGACGGCCCGGGCGTGGGCGGAACGGAGGTCGATAGTATGCATGTGCTTACGATCTGCGCGCGTACACGATATGTCAAGGTGTATGTTTCCCGCCGTGCCCGATCCGGACCGCGACCGACCCGACCTCGGCGCGATGGTCATGCGGCTCGGCCGCGCGCTGGTCGCCGCCGAGCGGCCGGTGCTGGCCGCTCACGGCGTGTCCATGTGGGGTTACATCGTGCTGAGCGCGCTGGCCGACGAGCCGATGCGCACGCAGGCCGCGCTGGCCCGCGCCATCGGCGCGGACAAGACCCGGATCATCGGGACCCTCGACGACCTGCAGGAACGCGCCCTGATCGAGCGCGAGCCGGACCCCGAGGACCGACGGGTACGGCTGCTGCGGCTCACGCCGGCCGGGCGGCAGCTGTACGCCTCCGTGCGAGCCGGCATCCGCGCCGCCGAGGAGGAGTTGCTCGGCGACCTGACCTCGGCGGACAGGCGGGTCTTCCTGCGGGTGCTCCAGCGGCTCAGCGCCGGTGCGGACTGATTCCCCGGCCGTCGGTCAGCGGGCGG
Organism: Actinoplanes nipponensis; assembly: GCF_016862275.1. Classification (GTDB taxonomy): domain Bacteria; phylum Actinomycetota; class Actinomycetes; order Mycobacteriales; family Micromonosporaceae; genus Actinoplanes; species Actinoplanes nipponensis. The sequence continues at coordinate 87,046 of NZ_BOMQ01000017.1, forward strand.
CGAGGGCCTCCTGCAGCCCCCGGGCGGCGAGCCGGTCGGCGCGTTCGTTCTCGGGGTGCCCGGCGTGGCCCTTGACCCAGTGCCACTGCACGTCGTGCCGGGCCACCGCCGCTTCCAGGCGCTGCCACAGATCGACGTTCTTGACCGGCTGCTTGGCCGACGTCTGCCAGCCGTTGGCCTTCCAGCGCGGGATCCACTTCGTGATGCCGTCCCGCACGTAGATGCTGTCGGTGTAGAGCAGCACCGGCAGCGGCGCCCGGGTCAGGCTCTCCAGCGCCTGGATGGGGGCCATGAGCTCCATCCGGTTGTTGGTCGTCGAGGACGCCTCGCCGCCGCAGAGATCCTTCTCGCTGGTGCCCCAGCGCAGCACGGCGCCCCAGCCGCCGGGGCCGGGGTTGGGGATACAAGCGCCGTCGGTGTAGATCTCCACCGGTGTGGCCGAGCCAGTCATGCGGTGCACCCTACCGACCGCGCCTCGCGGCGCCGCAGCGCTCGCGGCCCGGCGGCCGGGGTGTCGATGCCGGGATTCGTCGCACCCGGGCCCGACAATGGTCAGAGCCGGGTCGAGAAGCAGGAGTCTCCCACCGCCCCGAGTGAGCGTCAGGCCGCCGATCCGGTGCCTGCGTGACGCCGCAGGCATGCCGGGGGGAACCGGTACCGAACCGGCGGCCTGCCCCCGCAGTGCCCGAGAGCGGTGGGAGCGCTCCCACCTCGTAGCTTAGCGAACCACGGGTGCGGCGCAAAACCGTTCGGAAACACTCACATTCCACCATCCGGGTGCGGCGCCCGGCCGATCGCCCCCGGGGCCGGCCCCCGCCCCGGCGCGGCGTGGGCCACACCGCTGTGGACGGGCCGAAGTCGCGAGCCGGCCGGCCAGTACAGTTTGGGCATGCGTGAGGCAGCCGTCGAGGTGCGCGACGTCGTCGTCCGGTACGGCGACGTCGTTGCCGTCGACGGCGTGTCGCTGACCGTGCCCCGCGGCGGCATCCTGGCCCTGCTCGGCAACAACGGCGCCGGTAAGACCAGTTTGCTGCAGGTTTGTGAGGGCTTCCGGCGTCCCGACGCCGGCTCCGCCCGCGTGCTGGGCCGCGATCCGGTCGCCGACCACGACGATCTGATGCCGCGGCTGGGCATCATGCTCCAGTCCGGGGGCGTCTACCCCTGGGCCACCGCGGGCGACATCCTGCGCCTGTTCGCCTCCTTCGCCGCCCGCCCGCTCGACACCGACATGCTGCTCGACCGGCTCGGGCTGCGGAAGTTCGCCAAGACCACGTTCCGCCGGCTGTCCGGCGGCGAGCAGCAGCGCCTGTCGCTCGCCGTCGCGCTGGTCGGCCGGCCCGAGCTGGTCTTCCTCGACGAGCCCACCGCCGGCATGGACGTCGGCGCCCGGCAGACCACCTGGGAGCTCGTCGAGAGCCTGCGCGCCGACGGCGTCTCCGTGCTGCTCACCACCCATCTGCTCGACGAGGCCGAGAGCCTGGCCGACCACGTGGTGATCATGGACAACGGCGTGGTCGCCGCGACCGGCACGCCGGCGGAGCTCACGGCCGCGGCGGGGATCGACCTGCTTCAGGTACGCGCCGAGCCCGCCCTCCCGGTCGCCGGCCTGGCCGCCCGCCTGGACGTCAAGGTCACCGAGGACACCCCGGGCGAGTACGCGATCGCCGGCTCGCTCGACACCGAGGCCATCGCCGCGGTGCTCGGCTGGTTCGCCGCGGCCGGCGCCCAGGTCACCGCGGTCAACACCCGCCGCCGCACCCTCGAGGACGTCTACCTGGCCCTGACCGCCGGGGCCGCCCGATGAGACCGTTGCCGGCCCGCGCCACCCCAGGAGCCCCGCGATGAGCACCGACGCCGGCACGTTCACGCCCGCGCCCGGCCGCGCGCCCATGCGGGCGATCCTGCGCAGCCAGATCCGCATGGAACTGCTCCTGACCGCCCGCCGGGGCGAGGCCGTGGTGCTCGCGATGGGCGTACCGCTGCTGGTGCTGCTGGGCGCCGGCCTGACCCGGGCCACCAACGTCCCCGGCGACGACCGCCTGGGCTTCGTGGTTCCCGGGGTGCTGGCCCTGACGGTGATGTCCACGGCCTTCACCGGCCAGGCCATCACCACCGGCTACGAGCGCGGCTACGGCGTGCTGAAGCGCCTGGGCGCGTCCCCGCTGACCCGCCCGGGCCTGTTGTTCTCCAAGACGGCGGCGATCCTCTGCCTGGTCGCGGTGCAGGTGCTGGTGCTGGCCCTGGTCGGCGTCGCGGTCGGCTGGCGGCCCGAGCTGTCGGAGCTGCTGCCGGCCATCGGGGTCACCGTGCTCGCGACCGCGGCGTACTGCGGCCTGGCCCTGCTGATCGCCAGCGTGCTGCGCCCCGAGACCACGACCGCCGCCGCCACCCTGATCTACGTGCTCATGCTCGCGGCGGGCGGCATCATGTTCGCCGCGCCCGATCTCGGTACGGCCGGGCACTTCCTGCTGCCGCTCGCGGCGCACGCCGAGGCGCTGCGCGACACCCTGACGAACGGCGCCGCCGTGCCGGCCAGCATCTGGCTCAGCCTGACCCTGTGGGCGGCCGTCGCGCTGACCGCGGCGGCCCGCAAGTTCCGCTGGGAGTAGCCCACCGGGCCGGCTCGTGAGGGTGGGGGACCGCGTGTCCGTCGGTCGGTGGACACCGGGTGACAGTCGCGCGGTCGTCCCGGGCGGGCCCCGGTCCCCGGCACGCTTGCGCCATGACAGCGATCGAGGGTTCGCCGCCGGGTTCCGGGGTCCGGCCGGATCGCCTTGGTGCTGCCGGCCCGGTGTGTGATCGGATCAGGGCTGTGCCCGAGGACGTTCCGCTGGACGAACACCAGCGACTCATGACCGCGCCGGCCGACGGGGCGGACACGGCCGTGGCCGGTCGCGAGCGGGAGCCGGCGGGGGACCGGGGCGGGAACGCCGTCGCGCGCCACTCCGCGGCCTGGACGGTCTACTTCGCCGTCGTCGTGGTCGCGGTGGCCGTGGCGGTGCTGGGCCAGACCGCGGTCCCGGCCGGGAACCGCGGCGTGGCCGTCACGGCCATCGCCCTGATCGCCGTGGCCTACGGTCTGCGCGGCCGCCGGCCGCAGGCCGGGTCGCCGTTCGTCGCCGGCATCCTGCTGATCTTCGGGGTGGGCGCGGCCGCGGTTCCGGTGACCGGCTACCTGCTCTTCGCTCTCTGCCCGATGATCTTCCTGATCCTCGAGATCCGCGCGGCGATCGTCGCGGTCGTCGCGGCCAACCTCCTGCCGCTGGCCGGCGGCCTCCACCGCGACGGCGTCGACTGGTCCTTCCTGGCCCATCAGGCCCCGGTCTCCGGCGTCACCGCGGCCGCCGGCGTCTGGCTCGGGGTCTGGATCGACCGGATCGTCGAGCAGAGCAAGGAACGCGCGGCGCTCATCGCCGAGCTGGAGAGCAGCCGGGCCGAGGTGGCCCGGCTCTCCCACGAGGCCGGGGTCGCCGCCGAGCGGGCCCGGCTGGCCGGCGAGATCCACGACACCCTCGCCCAGGGCTTCACCAGCATCGTCACCCTGCTCCAGGCGGCCGATCCGGAGCTGGCCGACGAGCGGCTCGCGCTGGCCGTGCGGACCGCCCGGGAGAACCTGGCCGAGTCGCGGGCCCTGGTCGCGGCGCTGGCGCCGGCCGCGCTGGCGTCCGGCTCGCTGCCCGACGCGGTACGCCGGCAGGTGAACCGTTTCGCCGAGGAGACCGGCCTCGCGGCGGCGTACCGGCTCAGCGGGGACACCCGGGCGCTGCCGACCGCGGTGGAGGTCGTGCTGCTGCGGGCGGCGCAGGAGGCGCTGGCCAACGTCCGGCGGCACGCGGGCGCGCACGAGGTCGCGGTGCTGCTCGCGTACGCGGCGGACAGCGTGCGGCTGGTGGTACGGGACGACGGGCGGGGGTTCGACGCCACGAGCGCTGCCGGTTTCGGGCTGCCCGGGATGCGGGCCCGCGCCGCTCAGGTGAACGGCACGCTGACCGTACGCAGTGACCCGGACACGGGCACGCTCATCGAGGTGGAGGTGCCGGCGTGATCCGGTTGATCCTGGTCGACGACCATCCCGTGGTGCGCCACGGGCTGCGCGGCATGCTGGAGGCCGAGCCGGATCTGTGCGTGGTCGGCGAGGCGTCGTCCGGCCCCGAGGGGGTGGCGCTCGCCGCCGAGCTGCGACCCGACATCGTGCTGATGGATCTGCGGATGCCCGGCGGGGACGGCGTCGAGGCGACCGCCGGCATCGTGTCCACTGTGCCCGGTGTGCGGGTGATGGTGCTGACGACGTACGAGTCGGACCGCGACATCCTGCGGGCGATCGAGGCCGGCGCGGGCGGCTATCTGCTCAAGGACGCCTCGCCGGCCGAGCTGGCGGAGGGCGTCCGGGCCGCGGCCCGCGGGGAGACCGTGCTCGCGCCCAGCGTCGCCTCCACCCTGATCCGGCAGGTGCGCAGCCCCGCCCCGCCGGCGCTGTCGGCCCGGGAGGCGCAGGTGCTGCGCCTGGTGGCGCGGGGGCTGACCAACGCCGACATCGGCCGCGAACTGTTCATCACCGAGGCCACCGTCAAGACGCATCTGCTGCGCGCCTTCGCGAAGCTGGACGTGGCCGACCGCACCGCCGCCGTCACCCGGGCGATGAGCCACGGCCTGCTCTGACTCATCGCCCGGGCGGCGCCGCTGGGAACGTTCACAGAATGGTCGAGAGATGATCATTTCTGTCCATGCTCGGTGGATCGTCGCTGTCAAGTGGGCCGATCGACGGGCGTGTCTCACATTCGGCTACTTCTGTCCGGCCCGGACGATCGAGCCGCTTCCGGCGGATATCGATGACCACGACTGCCGCTTGTACGCTCTGCGCGTCCACTGTGTTACGGTGCGATGCCGCGATGGCGCGTACCGGACAAATTACGAGCGCCAATGCGTGAAAATCGGACAATGGGCGGCGGTGTGCCGTCCCGTTCCGTCACGGTGCGTACGCCTGTTATTTTGTCCGATGTAGAGCTGACTTAACCGGCAATGCACGATGTCGGCACCGCTCCGGCATCCGAAAAAGTTGGTCGCGCCACCGTAAAGATTGCGACCCGGGGGTCGGTATTTTCCTGTCGGTCGTCTAGCGTTCACCGCCTGAGCGTCCTTGCGCTTTGTTGTTATGGGGCCAAGGGGTGGGGGGCGTCGCAAGTGGTGTGGGGGAAATTGCCGAGTGGGCGTGGGGTCTCACTGGAGGCAGGGGCGTCGTGACAACGACGGAAACAACGGCGGACAACGCCGCGACAGGACCGATTCCGACAACGTCGTACACCGGAGTCACCGAACGGGATCTCGGTGCCTCCGACGGGCGTGGCCACGCCGACCGCTGGGTGTGGGAGGCGCGCTACGTCAAGCTGCTGCTGGTCATCGACTTCGGCGCGACGCTGCTGGCCACGCTGGCCGCCTTCGTGCTGCGGTTCCGGGGCGCGCCGTACGCGGACTGGTACTTGCTGTTCTCCGCGCTCGTCCCGCCCGTCTGGGTGGGACTGCTGGCGCTGACGCACGCCTACGAACGGCGGGTGCTGTTCGTCGGCGGCGAGGAGTATCAGCGGGTGCTGCGGGCCGGGGTGCGGCTGACCATGGGCATGGCGTTGGCCTCCTATGTGGCCAACGCCGACATCGCCCGGGGCTACCTGCTGATAGCCCTGGTGCTGACCACGGTGCTCTCCCTGGCCGGCCGCTTCGTGCTGCGCAAGGTGCTGCACCGCTCGCGCCGCCGGGGGGCCTGCATGCACCGCGTGCTGGCGATCGGGCACGCCTCGGCCGTCGCGCAGATGACCAGGCAGCTGCACCGCCGCTCGCACCACGGGTTCCACGTCATCGGCGCCTGCCTGCCCGCCGGGCAGCTCACCGGCGCGGCCCGCACGCTGGACGTGCCGGTGTTCGGCGCCCTGGGCGCGGCGGCGAACTCCGCGGCCGCCGCCGGCGCCGACACCGTGATGGTGCTGTCCTGCCCCGAGCTGGACGGCCCGATGCTGCGCCGGCTCGCCTGGGAGCTCGAGCGCGACGACATCGACCTGATCGTCTCGTCCTCGCTGGTGGACACCGCCGGGGACCGGATCACCGTGCGCCCGGTCGACGGGCTGCCGATGATGCACATCGAGCATCCCCGGCTCTCCGGCGGCCGGCGCCTGATCAAGTCCATGTTCGACGTGTCGGTGGCCGCGCTGCTGCTGGTGCTGATGGCGCCGCTGTTCCTGCTGATCGCGCTGATCATCCGGCTGGACACCGGCGGCCCGGTGTTCTTCCGGCAGGTGCGGGTGGGCCGCGGCGGTGAGCCGTTCCGGATGTACAAGTTCCGGACGATGCACACCGACGCCGAGGCGCGCTTCGAGGCCATGCGCCAGCAGAACGAGCACGCCGGGGTGCTGTTCAAGATCCGCGCGGATCCGCGGGTGACCCGCTCGGGGCGCATCCTGCGCCGGTACTCGCTCGACGAGCTGCCGCAGCTGATCAACGTGCTGCTCGGCGAGATGTCGCTCGTGGGGCCGCGCCCGCCGCTGCCCAGCGAGGTCGAGCAGTACCCGCAGGACATGCGGCGCCGGCTGGTGGTCAAGCCCGGCATGACGGGCCTGTGGCAGGTGAGCGGGCGGTCCGACCTGTCCTGGGAGGACTCGATCCGGCTGGACCTGCGGTATGTGGAGAACTGGTCGCTCACCGTCGACCTGGTGATCCTCATGCGGACCGCGACGGCGGTCATGCGGGGCTCGGGGGCCTACTGAGCGGCGTGTGGGGCGCCGTTCGAAGGTGATGCAGGCATGCGGCCGGGACGCCGCAGGATGGGGACAACTCGGTGGTACTGCTGTATTTCATCGCGGCGTTCGCGGTCGTCGTGCCCGCGGTGGCCGGGCCGCTGCTCGCGTCCGGGCCGGGCCGGCGGCTGGCGCACGGCCGGCTCGCGACCAGGACCCGCGAGTCCGTCGCCGCGCTGGTGGCGATCCTCGGGCGGCCGGTGACCGCGCTGGTCTTCCTGCTCTTCTGGGCGGCCGCGACCGTCGCGGTGTTCTGGCCGGTCGGCCTCCTGGCCCACCGCCTGGAGAACGTGGTCGACTGGCCGGTGCTGCTCTGGGTGACCGACCGGCGCAGCCCCGGCTTCGAGGACTTCAACTGGTGGTACACCACGCTCGGCGACCGCGATCCGCTCAAGATCGTGGTGGTCGTGGCGGCGGTGTTCTTCGCCGCCTGCTGGCGCCGGCGGTTCTGGATCCCGCTGGTGGCGATCCTGGTCAGCTTCCCGCTGGAGCAGTACGTGCAGGCGATCCTCGCGGCCATGGTCAACCGCGGGCACCCGCCGACCGGGCTGGGCTCGTACCCGTCGGGCGGCATCGCCCGGGTCGTCATGACGTTCGGCGCGATCGCCCTGTTCACCGCCCTGACCTGGCGGATGCGGCGGCGCTGGCACGTGCTGCTGGGCACCGTCGTGCTGATCCTGGCCACGTACGAGGGCTACTCGCGGATCTACACCCAGAAGCACTGGCTCACCGACGTGATCAGCGGGCTGCTCTTCGGGCCCGCTCTGTTCCTCGGCTACGCGCTCGCGGTCGGCGTGCTGGCGGGCCGCTATCCGCGCCCCGCGCCGCCGGCCGCCGGGAGCCCGGCGGCCGGAACCTCGGCGCCCGCGGGCGCCGCCGCCCCGGGCCGGTTGCCCGGCGCCGAACCGGAACCCGCCGCCGGAGCCGCCCCGGCGACCGGCCCGGCCGTCCCGGCGTCCGCGTCGTGACCACGCTGCTCGTCGCCTCGACCGGAGGGCACCTCGCCGAACTGCACGACCTGACCCCGCGCCTGGGGGTGGGCGAGCGCCGCTGGGTGACCTTCGACAGCCCGCAGAGCCGGTCGCTGCTGGCCGACGAGGACGTCGTCTTCGTGCCCCCGGCCACCAGCCGGGACCTGGTCGGCGCGGTCAAGGACCTGGTCGCCGCGCGGAAGATGTTCCGGGCCGAGCGCTACGAGCGGGTGATCAGCACCGGGGCCAGCGTCGCGCTGGCGTTCTTCCTGCCCGCCACGCAGGCGGGGGTGCCGTGCACCTACATCGAGAGCGCGACCCGCACCCAGGGCCCGTCGCTGACCGGCCGGCTCGCCGCCCGGGTGCCGCGCACCCGGCTGTACACGCAGTATCCGGCGTGGGCGGACGACACCTGGCGGTACGGCGGGTCCATCTTCGACGCCTTCGAGGCGGAGCCGGTGGCCGAGCCGCGCCCGGTGCGCAAGGTCGTGGTCACCCTGGGCACGCACGAGCGCTACACGTTCCCGCGCCTGCTCAACCATCTCGTGACCCTGTTGCCGCCGGAATGGGATGTCCTGTGGCAAGTGGGTTCGACCGTTATCGATAGGATGCCGCCCGGCGCCCGGCAACAGGTGCCCATCACCGAGATGCGGCAGGCGCTCACGGAGGCCGACGTGGTCATCTCGCACGCCGGCGTGGGTTCCGCGCTGGCGGCGATGCAGGCCGGCAAGCGTGCGCTCTACGTGCCGCGGCGCCGGGCCTTCGGTGAGCACGTCGACGACCACCAGGTCGAGATGGCCCGCGAACTGGAGGGCAGGAAGCTGGTCGTGGCCCGCGAGGCCGAGGAGGTGGGCCTGGAGGATCTGGCGGCGGCCGCCGCGTGGTCCGTCCGGGCGAGCCCCGGGGTGGCGCCTTTCCGGCTGGCTTCGTCGTGATCGCACAGACCTTGATCGTCCTCTGTGCCCGCCGCCGTGCCGAACAGGCAGCGTCTCCATCCGGACGGTCGATAGCGTACTGACGCTCCTCCCAGCAGGCTGCGTCAATCTTTAAGTTCTCATTAGGAGGGCCCGTGTCCCTACAGCGTCGACTCCGGCCGCGGCAGGTCACCAGAATCCTGGCGTCCGCCGCGGTGCTGAGTCTGACGGTCGCCCTGACCGCCATACCGGCCTCCGCCGTGTACGTGCCGCCGAACGACCCCGCGACCCTGGTCTCGGCCAACCCGGTCGACTACACGCCGCACGCCCAGAACGGGAGCATCCGCGCCTTCGCGCAGATCGGCAACACGGTCTACGCCGGCGGATCCTTCAGCGGCATCAAGGCCGCCGGCGCCGCCAGCTTCTCGCCGGCGAACAACCTGGTGGCCTACGACGCCGGCACCGGCGCTCTGCGGACCGGCTTCGCGCCGGTGCTCGACGGCGCCGTGCAGACCCTCGCGGTCAGCCCCGACGGCAAGCTCATCGTCGGCGGCAGCTTCGGCACCGTGAACGGGGTGTCGCGCAAGAACCTCGTCGAGCTCGACCCGGCCACCGGAGCCACGGTGGCGAGCTGGGTCGGCCGCGCCGACGGCGGTGTGGTGCGCCGCGCCATCGTGCACGACAACTACCTGTACATCGCGGGCGCGTTCCACTGGATCAACGGCACCGAGCACGGCCTGCTGGCCCGGCTCAACGCCACCACCGGCGCGATCGACAACAGCTTCCAGGTCGACGCGAGCGGCGCGCGCCCGTACGCGAACAGCACCGAGCTGGTCTGGGGTCTCGCGGTCGCGCCCGACGGCGACACGGTCGTGGCGGTCGGCAACTTCCTCTCGGTCAACGGCCAGGCCCGGAACCAGGTCGTCATGATCGACACCGCGGCCACGCCCACCGTCGCGGACTGGAACACCGACCGGTACGTGGCCAGCTGCTACAGCAGCTCGTTCCCGTTCTACGCCCGCGACGTCGACTTCAACGACGACGGCAGCTACTTCGTCATCATCGCCGACGGCGGCCGCGGCGACGCGTACTGCGACGCCACCGCCCGCTGGGAGACCGCGGACCGGGGCAGCAACGTCAAGGCGACCTGGGTCGACTTCACCGGCACCGACTCGGTCACCTCCCTGGAGGTCGCCGACGGCGTGGTGTACGTCGGCGGTCACTTCCGCTGGCAGAACAACGCCAACGGCAACGACTCGCGCGGCCCGGGCGGCATCGACCGGTACGGCATCGCGGCCCTGGACCAGCAGAACGGCGTGCCGCTGAACTGGAACCCGAGCCGCTCGCCGGGCAGTCAGCTGCCGTCCGGCGGCACCAACTGGGGCCCGATCATGTGGGAGCTGTGGAAGGGCCCGAACGGGCTGTTCGCCGGCTTCGACGCCGACGGCCTCGGCAACGAGTACCACGGCCGGGAGGGCTACTTCCCGGACGCCGGCGGTCGCACCATCGGGATCCAGGACGCCCCGCAGGCCGCCTCCGGCTACCTCTACCTGGGCGCCGGTAACGGCCAGGTGACCAAGGTGTCGTACGGCGTGTCCGGGCTGGGCACACCGGCCACGGTCAGCCAGCCGCAGTTCACCTCGGCCAAGGCGGCGTTCGTGGTGTCGAACAAGCTCTACTGGGCCAAGACGGACAGCAGCGCGCCCAGCGGCAGCCTGCTCGACATCTCGATCCTCAGTGGATCGGGCTCGATCGGCGCGCCGTGGGTCGGCAACGGCTTCAACTCGTGGTTCGCGGCCGCCTCCATGACGGGCGCGTTCTACCTGCAGGGCCGGATGTACTACACGACGTCGGGCAGCAACGCGCTGTTCTACCGTTACCTGACGCCGGACGGCTACGCCATCGGCTGCACCGCCTTCACGCTGCCCACCACGGGCATCGACTGGCGTACGGTTCGGGGTATGACCTGGGTGGCTGGCAAGATCGTCTACGGCTCCACCGACGGGTCGCTGCGGACGGTCGGCTTCGACCCGGCCGCGTCGACCGCCGTCGACGGCTCCACGGCCACCGTGGTCGCGGCGCCGACCGCCGAGGCCACCTGGTCCGATCCGACGCTGTTCTTCGCCACTTCGTAACACGGATTGTCGTCGGAGTGACGACTCTGTGTTGCGTACCCTCCTCGGCCGCGCAAGGATGCCGGCCGGGGAGGGTTCGGTGACGCTCGGATGTATCGCTACACAACTGCACAAACTGTCGGGGAGAGACGACTCATGGATGTGACTGATTCCGTCGCCGCGAGCCGGCAGCGGGTCGTCGGCTTCGCGGACGTCGTACGGATTCCGCTGCGCCGGTGGCGCATCGTGCTGACCGCCACCGCGGCTGTCACGCTCGCCGTGCTCGCGTACCTCTTTTTCTTCCCGGCGACGTACCGGGCGACCACGGTCGTCGTGCTGCGTCCCGTGGTCACCGATCCGTTCACGCTGCCGTCCAGCGGCGCGGACCGGGCCATCAACATGACCGCCGAGAACGGCATCGCCCTGGGCAACGACGTCATCGACTCGACCGCCCGGATCCTCGACCGCGACCCGGAGGCGGTCCGCGAGTCGCTGACCACCGAGGTGCCCACCGGCGGGCAGGTGCTGCGGTTCCAGTACGCCGGCGACAGCGAGCGCAGCGCGATCACCGGCGCGAACACCGCCGCCGAGACCTACCTGCGGGTCCGCGAGGACATCTACAAGCAGCAGCGGGCCGCGCTGATCCTGTCCTACGACAACACCATCAAGCAGGTGACCAACCAGCGGATCGCGGTGCAGAAGGACCTGCCCAACCAGAAGTCCAGTTCGGACACCGCCTCGCCGCGCACCCAGGCGACCCTGGACCAGGTCAGCGCGCTCAACGATCAGATCGCCCAGCTGGCCAACGCCCGGGCCAAGGTGGCGTCGGCCGACCTGAGCCCGGGCTCGGTCACCGCCGCGGCCCGGGCGCCCATCCCGTCCAGCCACGACGCCGGCCCGCTCTACCTGCTCGGCGCGGTGCTGGGCGGGTTGCTGCTCGGCATGGTCACCGCGCACGCGCGGGAGGCGCTGGACCGGCGGGTCCGCTCCATCGAGCAGGCCGCCGACCTGGTCGGGATGCCCGCGCTGGGCGTCGTCCGGGCGGCCGGCCGGCACCACGACGAGGCCGCGGCCGCCGACGCCCGGTACGTCTCGCTCGCCGTGCTCAAGTGGATCGACCGGCACCCGGACCGCGCGCTGGTCGTGCTGTCCGGCCGCGACGACGAGGGCCGCACGACGGTGACCGGGAACCTGGCCGTCGCCCTGGCCGAGGCCGGGCACGACGTGACCCTGGCCGGCCCGGCGGAGAGCCACGAGGAGCTCAAGCGCGTGCTGTTCGCCGCCCAGAAGCGCACGCCGCCGCGTCCCCGCACGCTGCCGTCGCCCGGGCTGAACGGCGCGGCCTCCGCGGAGCGGCTCGGGCGCGGTGGCGCCGGCTCGTCCGTCCCCGGTGTCACCCGCGTCGCCGGCCCGACCGTCCGCGTCGCCGACGCGCCGACGCAGGTCGTGACGACCGCGGCCGACCCGGAGGCCACCGTGATCATGGAGACGCCGGTGCGCCAGGCGCCCGTCATCACCCCGGCCCCCGCGGCCGGGCACCCGGCCGAGGCGGACAGCCGCCTGCTGAACGTGCTGGTCGGCGGCGGCGTGGTCCGGCTCTGCGCGCTGGGCGAGGAGCCCGACACCGGCGTGGTCGTCGTCGACGCCCCGCCCTCCGACACCGACGAGCGCGGCGTGCGGGCCGCCCAGTCCGGCGTCGCGGTGCTGGTCGTGGCCCGCGACCGGACCCGCAACGCCGAGCTGTCCCGGCTGGTCGACCGGCTGCGCTCGGCCGGCGCGCAGACGGTCGGCTTCGTGCTCACCGGAGGCCGCAGTGCCTGACACCACCGTGCCCGACACCGCAGGGGGAGACACCGTGCCGCAGACGTACCCGGAGATCAGCGTCGTGGTCGCCACCCGGGACCGGCCCGGGTTGCTGGAACGCGCCGTCGCGAGCATCCTCGGCCAGGACTACCCGGGCCGGATCGAGTGCATCGTGGTCTACGACCACGTCGACGTGCGCGAGCTGGACGTGCCGGCCGGCCCCGACCGCTCCCTCAAGCTGATCGCCAACACCCACCGGCAGGGCCTGCCCGGCGGGCGCAACAGCGGCGTGGAGGCGGCCACCGGCGAGCTGCTGGCGTTCTGCGACGACGACGACATCTGGCTGCCGACCAAGCTCAGCCGCCAGGCCGAGCGGCTGGCCGACCCGGCGATCGGGGCGGTGAGCTGCGGGCTGCGGCTGCGCGGCCCCGGCATCGACAAGGAACGGGTGCTGGACCGCGACCTGGTCGTGCTGGACGAGCTGCTCGCCGACCGGGTGATGGAGGTGCACTCCAGCACGATGCTCGTGCGCCGCTCGACGTGGGCGGCGGCCGGCGAGGTGGACGAGGACATCCCGGGCGGCTACAGCGAGGACTACGAGTGGCTGCTGCGGGTGTCGGCGCACACGCCGATCGCGGTGGTCCGGGAGGCCCTGGTCGTCGTGGACTGGCACGGCGGCTCGTTCTACTTCGGCCGCTGGGCCACCATCGTCGAGGCCCAGCGCTACCTGATCGACAAGCATCCCGAGCTGGCCCGCAGCCGCGCCGGGATGGCCCGGCTGCGGGGTCAGATCGCGTTCGCCCTGGCCTCGGGCCACCGGCGCACCGAGGCGGTCAAGGAGCTCGCCGCCGTGGTCCGGCTGAACCCGCGGGAGAAGCGGGTGCTGGTCACCGTGCCAGTGATCCTCGGGCTGATGACCGGTGAGCGGGTGCTGCGCATGGCGCAGAAGCGCGGCAAGGGGATCTGAGCGTGGTCCGGACGACCGTGCGTGGCCGGCGGGGGGCGCGCGCGACCGCGCCCGCCCGGGCCCGCGCGGTCGCCCTGGTCGAGCCGGGCGTGCTCGAGCCCGGGGTGTGGGCGGTGCGCCAGGCCCAGCTGCCGGTGTGGCCGATCGTGGGCATGTTCGGGCTGCTGCCGATCTGGTGGGGGCTCGGGGTCTTCTACCTGGCCTGGCCGATCTTCGGCGTGGTGCTGCTGGCCCTGCTGACCCTGCGCGGCAACGTGCGGCTGCCCACCGGCACCGTGCTGTGGCTGATTTTCCTGGGCATCGTCACGGTCAGCGCCACCCGGCTCGACCGGGTCACCGCCCTGTTCGTCTTCGGCCTGCGGCTGGGTCACCTGCTGACCGGCCTGCTGGTCGGGATCTACGTGTACAACCTGATCCGCGACGGCGTGCCGTGGACCAGGGTGGCCAACCCGCTGGCGGTCTTCTGGCTCGCCATGGTGGCGCTGGGCTGGCTCGGCGTGCTGGCGCCCACGTTCAGCTTCCCGAGCCCCTTCGAGCTGATCCTGCCGCACGGGGTGCAGGCGGAGCGCTACATCATCGACGTGACCCACCTGGACTCCACCGAGTTCAACAAGTTCAGCCGCAACCCGATCTACCGGCCGGCGGCGCCGTACCCCTACACCAACAACTGGGGCACGGCCTACAGCTTCCTGGTGCCGTTCGTGCTCGCGTACCTGATGTCGGTGCGCCGCGGCCCGATGCGGGTCGTCCTGCTGGTGTCGCTGCCGCTGTCGCTGGTCCCGGCGTTCCTGACGCTGAACCGCGGCATGTTCATCGGCCTGGGCGCGGGGGTCGCTTACCTGCTCTTCCGGGAGGTGCTCCGCGGCCGGGTGCGGTTGTTGCTGCCGGTCGTCGGGTTCATGCTGCTGGGCTGGATCGTCACCCTGTTCATCCCGGTCTTCGACCTGATCACCCACCGGACGTCCAGCACCGACACCACCTCGGACCGGTTCGACCTGTACGTGCAGACCTGGGCGGCGGTGGTGCGCTCGCCGCTGCTCGGCTTCGGCCAGCCCAACTCGGTCGACACCACGCACGCGTCCGAGCCGCTGGGCACCCAGGGAATGATCTGGCAGCTGCTCTACAGCCACGGCATCCCGGCCACGATCTGCTTCTACCTGCTGCTGCTGGTGATCGCGCGGCGGCTGGCGGCGGCCGTGACCCCCGCCGGGCTGTGGTTCAGCGCGCTGCCGGTGATCGCGGCGATCGTCACGCCGTTCTACTCCTACATCGACCCCAACATGTCGGTGCTGTTCTTCGCCCTCGGCCTCGGGCTGGCGGCCGTGGACGGCCCGGTCAACCGCAGCCGGAAGGAAGAGCTGACATGACGGCGGTCGCCGCGCCGGGCCCGGCCGACACCGAGGTACGCCGCAGCACGCGCAGCGGAGCCATCGGCCTGGTCGGCGCGGCGGTCAACGGCGCGTTCGGTTTCGTGCTCACCACCGTCATCGTCCGCGCGTTCGGCGCGGACGGCTCGGGTGCGCTGTTCAGCGTCATCGGGCTGGTCACCATCGCCGGGGCGGTCTGCTGCTTCGGCGCGGACACCGGCCTGATGTGGGCGATACCGCGGCGCCGGCTCGGCCCGGGCGGCGACGCGGCCCGGCTGCTGCCGCTCGCGGTGCTGCCCACGTTCGGCCTCGCGCTGCTGGTCGCCGGGGCCGGGCTGCTGGCGGCCGGCCCGATCGCGCGGGCGCTGCTGGACGATCCGGACGGCGCGGCGCTGATCCGCCTCGCCGCCGCCGGCGTCCCGCTGGTGGTGGCCACGACCGTGCTGCTCGCGGCGGTGCGGGCGACCCGGTCGGTGTCCGCGTACGTGGGCGTGCAGTTCCTGCTCGTGCCGATCGCCCGGCCGGTGCTGATGATCGCCGCGGTGCTGGCCGGGGGTGGGGTGCTGCTCGGCTTCGGCGGCTGGCTGCTGCCGCTGGCCGCCGCCCTGGTGCTGGCCCTGCTGCTGGTGGTGCGTCCGCTGGGCCTGGGCTCGGGGGCGAGCCTGCGGTCCGGCCGGGCCGACTGGCGCACGTTCTGGGGCTTCGCGCTGCCCCGGGCCGCCTCGGTGGCCATCGACGCCAGCAGCATGTGGGTCGGTGTCCTGCTCACCGGCGCCCTGGCCACCCAGGCCGAGGCCGGGGTCTTCGCCGCCGTCGGCCGGTACGCCCTGGCCGGCCTGCTCATCATGCAGGGCCTGCGGGTGGCCGTGGCCCCGCAACTGTCCCGCCTGCTCGGGGCGGACCGGCGCGCCGACGCGGCGCGGGTCTACCGGCGGACCACCCTGTGGATCGTCCTGCTGTCCTGGCCCGCGTACCTGATCCTGGCCGTGTTCGCGCCGGCCTTCCTGGAGCTGTTCGGCCGCGAGTTCCGCTCCGGGGCCACCCCGATGGCCGTGCTGGCCGTCGCGATGCTGGTGAACGTCGGCGTCGGCCTGGTGCAGACCGTGCTGCTGATGAGCGGCAACAGCCGGGGGCATCTGCTCGCCACCGTCGCCGGGCTGCTGCTCAACGTGGTGGCGTGCCTGGTGCTGATCCCGCGGCACGGCGCCCTGGGCGCGGCCGTCGCCTGGTCGCTGGGCATCGTCTGCGAGAACGTGCTGGCCGCGGTCCTGGCCCGGCGGGCGCTGGGCGAGCGGCTGTTCGGCCGTACCCTCGTGCTCTCGGCCGGGGCGGCCGTGGCCGCGACCGGCGCCGCCGCCGGGACCGGGGTCCTGCTCGCCGGCCGGGGCCTGCCCGGCCTGGCCGTCACGCTCGGCCTGCTGGCCGCCGCCGGCCTGGCCGCCCTGGCCGACCGCCGCGTCCGTGCGGCGCTGAAGACCATCCGGACGCAGCTCCGGCCGGCACCGACTCAGGAGGTCCCCTCGTGACCGTGAAGGACCGGATCAAGAACGTCGCGCCGCGCGGCGCCAAGGAGCAGATGCGGGAGCTGCTGGTCCGCTACGGCGAACGCACCAGCGACCAGCGGCCGCTGCCCGACTTCCTGGTGATCGGCACCAAGCGGGGCGGGACCACGTCGCTGTGGCGCTACCTGATCCAGCATCCGCTGGTGCCGCGGCTGTTCCCGGCGTGGAACACCAAGACCTCGCACTACTTCGAGGAGAACTGGCCGCGGGGCGAGGCGTGGTACCGCTCGCACTTCCCGACGGTACGGCAGCGGGCGGCGCTGGAACGCAAGCACGGCGCGCCGCCGAAGGTGGGCGAGGCCGCGCCGCTCTACATGTTCCATCCGCTGGTGGCCTCGCGGGTCGCGGAGCTGATGCCCCGGGCCCGGATGATCGTGCTGCTGCGCGACCCGGTGGAACGGGCGTACTCGCACTGGAAGGAGCGGCGCACCGAGGGGGTGGAGCCGCTCGACTTCGCGGCGGCGCTGGCGGCCGAGGAGTCCCGGACGGCGGGGGAGCGGGACAAGCTGCTCGCCGACCCGAACTACTTCAGCGAGGCCTACGACTGGTACTCGTACCGGGCGCGGGGTCGCTATCTGCAGCACCTGACGCCCTGGCTGGACCACTTCGACCGGGAGCAGTTGCTGTTCCTGGCCAGCGAGACGCTGTACCGGGAGCCGGCGGCCACGTACGCGCGGATCCTCGACTTCATCGGGCTGCCGCCGTACGAGCTGGGCGCCTACGACGTGTTCAACGACCGGCCCAGCAAGGGCATGGACGACGAGGTCCGCGCCGAGCTGACGGAGTACTACCGCCCGCACAACGCGGCCCTCGCCGACCGTCTCGGGATGACCTTCGACTGGAAGTGACCGTTACGGCGTCCAGGGGGTGCTGACCACCCAGCTCACGTCGTCGGCCCAGGAGGCCGCGGCGTCGAAGGTGTTGGCGCCGCCGTTGCTGGCGATGTAGACCTCGTTGGCGTAGTGCCGGATGTAGCGGCTGGGGTAGTTGGCCGAGGCGAGCGAGGTGCCCTGGCCGTTCTGGCCGGCCTGCGGGCAGAACGTCGCGTCGGAGGCGAACAGCGCGCTGCCGTCGTTGGCGTGCAGGTAGAGCCGGTAGTTCTGGTGCCGCAGGAAGCTGCCGGAGGTGTTGCGGGACTCGAACGACACGCAGGAGCTGTTGGCCAAGCCGTTGCGCACGATCCAGGAGGCGTTGGCCTTGTCGGCGGCGGCGCTGGCCGAGCTGACCACCGAGGTCACCACGCTGCTGCCCGAGTGGCTGATATACCGGGTGGTGCAGCAGGCCGTGGTGGCGCGCAGGGAGACCGTCGATCCGGGCGTCAGCGTGCCGCCGGTGGACGATCCGGAGGTGCGGTAGCCGGCCGCCACGACGCTCGCCTGGACCGCGTTCTCGGTGGCGTCGGACGGGTAGCCGGAGGTCATCACGCCCTCGTAGAAGGTGCCGGCCGCGCCGATGCTGTTGTCGCCGCCGATGCCGAGGATGATGGCGCCCTCCTTCTTCATCGGGTTGTAGCCGGCGACGTTGGGCCGTACCCCGTTGTAGAAGGTGGACAGACCGCCGGACTGGGCGTTGCCGCCGCGGATGGCCCAGTGGTTGGGCTCGCCCTTGATCACGGCGTGCAGGAACCGGTGGCTGATGCTCGGGTCGCCCGCGTTGTAGCGCTGGTTGACCCCGGAGAACAGCCCGTTCTCGAGGTCCGCCATGATCCACGGACCGTTGCCGGCGCCGTAGCCCCAGACCTTGATGTTGCCGAAGTAGATGGCCTCCATGGTGCCGTTGCCGTTGTCGCGGCTGTTGGTCTCGGCGTTGCCGTAGTCGAAGCAGCAGCCGCCGTTGTAGTGCGTGCCGTCGAGGATGGCGTACATGCCCTCGGGCTGGTCGCCCCGGGCGATGCCGTTGGTGCTGTTGTCGCGGTATCCGGTGCCGGGGGACACGAAGACGCCGTACGCCTTGCTGCCGCCCACGGTGACCGGCGCCGCGGTCGCGTTGGCCAGGTTGTCGTATCCGCCCGCCGCGGGGCCGGAGAAGCCGCCGGGGGGCGCCTGGGTGAGGTGGTTCCCGCGGCCGGACTGGTCGTAGATGACGGTGATGACGCAGCTCGTGCCGGCGCAGAAGGAGTCCTGCGCGGCGGCGTTGGCGACGCCGCCCGCGGCCAGGACGCCGATGTCGCGGGTGGCGTTGTCCGACGAGCGCCGGACCTGGTAGAGCGAGCCGTTGTACGCGCCGTACAGGGCCCGGGTGGTGCTGTGGGCGGCGACGCAGGGAGTGCCGCCGGAGGCGTAGATGTCGCAGGACTGCGAGACCGCCGCCCGGGCCGGGCCGGCGTTCGCGAGCATGCCCGTGACCAGCATGCCCGCGGCGGCGACCGCGAGCGCGGCCGCGTTTCGGAACCGTGATGCCATGTCGACCTCTTCGGGGGTGAGTTGATCGAAGTACGTCCATGCATCCAGGATGTGACCGGTAACATAACGCGGCCGTTACAAACACGCAACGGGCAATTTTCGCGGCGCCGGGCGCGGGCCGTCAGGGCAGGCGTTCTTCCAGGACGTCGAGCAGCGCGGGGTGCAGCTTCGGGTTCCAGCCCGCGCCCCCGCCCGACAACTCGTACGTCCGCAGCCACAGCTCCACCAGATAGGCGTCCGCGACGAACCGCTGCCGCACCGGGTCGCCGAGACCCAGCGCCGGACCGTGCCGCCGCAGCGCCTCGTCCACGGCCGTCGCGCACTCGGCCGCCGGCCGCCCGCGCGTCGAGAGCGCCGTCTGGAACGCCTGATGCGCCAGGTCGAAGCCGACGGGCACGCCGGGCGCCCGGTTCTCCCAGTCCCAGACGAGCAACCCGCCCCGATGCCGGGCCATGTTCCACGGCACCCAGTCGCCGTGCCAGTTGCCGAACTCCAGCGTCAGCCCGCCGTCCAGCTTGTCGATGACGGTGTGGATGCGCGGGTCGGCGCCCGCGGCGCGCGCCCGCCAGCCGGCCAGCAGCGCGGTCGCCGGCTGGGCGGTGGTGGCGCTCGCGCCCCACCGGGCCACCGCCAGCATCGCCGCCACCCGCGGGGAGTCCGGCCGGCTGATCCGGCGCACCCGGCGCGGCATCGGCTCGATGACCGCGATCTCCCGGCCGTGCCACTGCGTGTGCAGCATTAGCCGCGGCGCGGGCGGGAAGCCGCCGCCGGTGGGCAGCTCCGCGAGGGTGGCCGCCTCCGCGCGCACCATCGCGCGGGTGCCGTCGTTCCAGCCGATCTTCGCGTAGCCGCGCGGGCGGCCGTGGGCGTCGAAGAGCTGGAGGGTGGGCTTGTGGTGCGGGTCGGGCGGCCGGATGCCGATCGCCGCGTGCAGCTCCGGCCGGCCGAGCCGGTCGGCCAGGAACGCCGACAGCAGCAACTCGCGCTCGGGGACGTGCACGGACAGGATCGGCGCCCGGGTGAGACCGAGGGCGCCGACCCGGGCGAGCAGGCCGACGGCGGCGCGCCCGGCCCGGACCTTGGGCGGCCGCAGGGCGTTGTACGCCAACAGGGACGCCGCGGTGACCTTGCGCGAGGCCAGCGGGAGCAGGAAGCGGGCGTGCTCCAGGGACGGGATGACCGCGTACCGCACGGTGGCGTCCGGGTCGTCGCCGACGGTGACCCGCACCCGGGGGTCGCCGAAGATCGCCCGGGTGACCCAGCCCAGCCCGTCCTGCCGGCTGCGGGGATCGGTGTCCGCGCCCACCAGCGGATCGGACGGGGTCCGCTGACCCGGGACGGAGGAGGTCCGCGTCGACTCGTTCAGCACGGCCTCGACGATAGTGACCGCGGTGCACAGCGGACAGGGCCCCGAGGTCACATTCGGGGCCCTGTCCGGTCAGCTGCGGGCGGGGCTCAGTGCTGGTAGACCTTCACGTAGTCGACCACGAAGTCCGCCGGGAACCGCGTGCTGGCGTCCGGGTTGCCCAGCCAGCCGCCGACCTGGAAGTTCAGCCGCAGGTTGTACGGCTTGTTGAACGCCTTGTCGAACCAGGGCGTCGTGGTGCTGTCCCGGGTCCACACCAGCTTGCCGTCGATGTACCACTTCAGCGACTTGGCGTCCCACTCGGTGGTGTACGTGTGGAAGCCGTCGGCCGGGTGGCCGCCGCCGGGGATGGCGATCCGGGTGTCCTGCTTGACCGGCGTGTAGTCCCAGAAGATGGCCGCGGTGGACTTGTCGTGCCACCCCGGGCCGCCGGGCAGCTCGGTCACGTCGATCTCGCCGTTGCCGCCGTCGTCCGGACGCAGCCAGAACGCCGGCCACAGGCCCTTGGAGCTCTCCGGCTTGTTGGGCGACTTGGCCCGGATCTCGAAGCGGCCGTACTTGAACGACGCCTTGCCCATCGTGTCCAGGTAGGACTGGGTGTACTGGCGGCTCTGCGAGCTGCAGGTGGAGCTCTGCTTCAGCGCCCGCAGGGTGAGGTTGCCGCCGCTGACGAAGGTGTTCTTCGGGTCGTCGACGTTGCAGCCGATGTCGATCGACCGGCCCTCGCCGTCGCGCAGGTTCCACTTGGACCGGTCGATCGAGCCCGAGGTGAAGTCGTCGCTGAAGACCAGGCGCCAGCCCGCGGGCGCGGGCGCGGCGGTGGTGGGCGTCGCCGGCGGCTTGGTGGCCGGCGCGGTGGTGGCCGGCTTGGTCGGGCTCGGCGCGGTGGTGGCCGGCGCGGCCGTGGTCGGCTTGGTGGCCGGCGGCGGCGGCAGGGCGGTGCTCGGTGTGCTCTTGGTCGGGGCGGGCTTGGCCTGCGTCTCGTACGACAGCACGAGCTCGGGGTGCAGGTTGTCCTTCGAGTTCTCCCGCGACGCCCAGTAGACCCGGGTGTTGTAGGTCTCCTGGGAGAGCGCGAACGTGTAGGTGCCGTTGCCCTGCACCGAGCCGGAGACGTCGAACTCGTTGTAGCCCTTCGTCACCTTGTCCAGCGCCTGCACGCTGCCGACCGCGGCCAGCTGGGCCGGGCTGCCGGCCGCGGCCAGGTCGCCGGGGACCGTACGGGCCAGGATGCGGGCGGCGAAGTCGTGCCAGGCGTACACCCGCAGCTTCGCCTTCACCCGCGTGGCGTTGGCCGGAAGCTTGTCGACCGCGAACTGCAGCGTCGCGTCGCGCCGCCCCCGGGGGTTGCCGTCGCACAGCGCCGGGCAGCTGGCCAGGGTGGTCTTGACGTTCGTGTCGCCGTCCTGCGGCACCTGGGTGACGGTGGTGTCGGCCACCGGCCGCAGCGTCAGGCCGTTGTCGTCGTCGGCGAAGACGGGCACGAGTGTCGCCGCCGTCACGGCCAGCGCCGCGGTGCCGATGATGGTGAGCGATCGGGTGCTGCGAATCCCCCGCCGCGGTGCCGGTGCATGGGCCGGCACGTGCGCCCTGCGCAACATCAACTGTCTACTTTCCTCGGAGAATTCCCTTGTGGTGGTTCGCCGGCCGAGCGTAACGGGAATCCTCGGAAGATCACATCCCGGCAAAACAGCGCCTAATGCCGGCTTAAGACTCCGCTAATCCGCGGGCCGCCATTGTCCCGGTGTCCAAATCGGTCGTGTCCGCACATGTCCCCACGCTCCCACCTGCGCGGACGTCGCCGGCGAAGGATTGGCATGAATGCCGGTCAACCTGCGGATACCTACCGCGGCGGCAGCGTTTCCAGGAAATCGCGGGCGCGGCCGAGCCATTCGGTGAGCACATCGTCGTCGAGCTCGGCGCCGTCCACCCGGACCCAGCCACGCATCCGCCGCCCGCCCATCTCCATCAGCCGGGCGCCCGGTCGGGTCAACGCGTCGTCGGCGCCGTCCGGGCCGACCCGGACCATCAGATCGTCGCCGGTGACCCCGACGGCGAGGCGGCCGTCCAGGAGGAAGGCCAGCGAGCCGAACATGCGCTTGTCGCTGATCCCGGGCAGGCCGGCGAGGCGGTCGCGGACCCGGCCGGCCAGGATCTCGTCATAGGCCATGGGCTCGACGGTACCGGTGGCGGGCCCGCCCGGGCCCGGCGCTTCCTGCCGTCCCCGTCCGGCAGCGCCTCGGCCCCGCCACCGGTCTGCCGCCGCACACGGTCGACCCGGCCTCGGGCCGCCCGGCGCCGGGGCCCGGGGCACGTCGCAGGGCATCATCCAGCGCTTGAACCGGCGTTCGCCCGCTCCCGGTACCTGTGGTTCCGCGCTCTGTTCGTGGTGCGGCCCGCCGTGCGGGAGTATCCGGCGGGCACGGACGGGCCGGCCGGCGTGGACTGGGGCCCGCTGCCGCTCGGTGACGCCTTCCTGGCCGGGTCGAAGACCGCGCGGCCGTGGGTCGGCGCCGAGCCCGCGCCCGCTGTCGCCGGCGCTGGGCCGGACGTGGCGGTTGCCACTGCTCGCGGTGCTGGCGCTCGCCGTGCTCCTGGGTCGGATGTCGGTCGCCCGTCGCCCCCGCTGAATGCCTTTGCCCTGGTAGGAGGCCTGCATCGCCATGATCAAGTGATGCCGAAAAAGGCACAAGAACGTGTGCACGGGGCCATCCGGCCTAAAAGTCCAATTCCCCTACGAGCCCGCAATTCGCTGGTTACAGTACGGACGGCGCAGTTCCGAAGTGCGAGCTATGTCCACGTACGGAGCCGCGCCACCCGGCTCAGCCGGCGCACCATCAGCCGTCGCGTGCGGCACCGAGAAAGGCAAACCCGTCGAGAGGCGGGGACGCAAAGCCAGGGACCTCCCGAGCGGGAGGCGGCCCAGCCGCCGAAGGAGACAGAAACACATGCGCTATTCACCAGCCCATGCGGCCAAGAGCGGCTCGGTTCCGTTCATGCTGCGTGGCCCCAAGTCGCTGCGGACGGCTATGACCGCCGCGGTCGCGGGAGTCGTCGGCCTCGTGCCGACCGTCCTGATCGCGTCGCCCGCCCAGGCCGCTGTGACCGACGGTGTCTACTCGATCGCCGCGGCGTCGGCGAACGAGGGCAGCCCCGTCACCTTCACCATCACCCGGCAGCCGCCCGGCGTCGGCGACACCCTGCCGGCCGAAACGGTCAACTGGGCGACCAGCGACGACAGTGCCACCGCCGGAGTGGACTACACCGCGGTCACGGCCGGCTCCGTCGCCGGAACGGTCAGCTTCCCGGCGTACTCGAACACGTCGGTCCCGCAGACCCGCACCATCACGGTCACCACCCTGCAGGACACGGTCGACGAGCTGGACGCCGAGACCTTCAACGTCACGCTCACCTCGTCGCAGGGCTCGCCGAACACCACCTTCACCCAGAACGGCGACGTCGCGGCGGGCACCATCGTCGACGACGACAACCCGACCTACACGCTGGTGTCGTCACCCACCACCGTCAACGAGTCGACGACCGCCAACCTGCGGCACGCGACGATCACGGCGACGCTGAGCAAGACCTCGCCGTACGACGTGACCATCCCGCTCTCCACCAAGGACGGCACGGCCAAGGCGGGGCAGGACTACACCGCCGTCGACGACGCGATCGTCATCGAGGCCGGCGACACCCAGAACTCGATCCCGGTCGAGGTCGACAACGACAGCATCGACGAGCCGGCGATCCAGAGCTTCACCGTCGAGGCGGGCGCGGGCACGAACGTCGCGGGCACCCAGACCGTCACGGTCAACATCGCCGACGACGACGCGGCCCCGGTGATCTCGATCGCCAGCGGCGGCACCGTCGCCGAGGGCGGCACGCTCACCTTCAACGCCACGCTGGACCGGCAGTCGGAGAACGTCATCACCGCGCGGTGGGACACCGCCGACGGGGCGGTCACAGTCGACCCGACCCACGGCACCGCCAAGGCCGGTGACGACTACACCGCCACCACCAGCGGCACGGTGACCTTCCCGGCGCTCTCCCAGCAGCCCACCACCCCGATCACGGTGAAGACCGCGTTCGACGACGTGGACGAGCTGACCGAGGACCTGTCGGTCAAGCTGTCGCAGCCCAGCAACGCGACGGTGGACTCGCCGTCGGCCGCGACGGGCAGCATCATCGACAGCGGCACCACCCCCGGCCCGCAGGTCACGCTGACCCCGACCGAGGTCGTCGAGGGTGGCACCAGCGCGACCCGCAGCCGTACCTTCACGGTCAAGCTCTCCAAGCCCTCGGGTCGTGAGCAGAAGGTCTCCTACAGCGTCATCGCGGGCACCGCGGACGCGGGCGCGGGCATCGGTGTCGCCACCGCGTACGACGACTACGTCCCGACGCAGGGCCCGGTCAACCTCACCTTCGCGCCCGGCGAGACGGAGAAGACCTTCACCGTCGACATCGTCGGCGACAACATCGACGAGGCCAACGGCGAGAACATCGCCATCATCCTCGGCGACGTCAACGGCGGCCTGGCCGGCGGCCTGAGCCTCACCACCAACCAGGTGACGATCAAGGACGACGACGACAAGCCGGTCATCAGCCTGGCCCGCACCGCCATCACCATGCCGGAGACCGACGGCCCGGCCGCCGCGCTGTTCGAGGTGAAGCTGTCCAACGCCAGCGCCGAGGACATCGACTTCACGGCGGCGCCGGCGACCCAGGCCGGCACGGCCGACCCGACGGGCAACTACCCCGGTGGGGACGACTACGACGTGCTGGCGGGCAGCGGCACCTTCACCGCCGGACAGACCTCGGCCTACGTGCTGTTCATCGTCAACGGCGACGAGGTCTACGAGGCCGACGAGACCGTGCGCTACACCGTCGCGCGGGACAACGGCGAGGACGACGCCACCGGCGGCCCGCTGACGGCCACCCTGACGATCACCAACGACGACGACGCCCCGGAGCTGGAGATCGTCTCCGACGACGTCA
This sequence comes from Actinoplanes nipponensis, assembly GCF_016862275.1. Lineage (GTDB taxonomy): Bacteria > Actinomycetota > Actinomycetes > Mycobacteriales > Micromonosporaceae > Actinoplanes > Actinoplanes nipponensis. The sequence goes on from NZ_BOMQ01000017.1 coordinate 112,289, forward strand.
CCGAGGGCCAGACCGTCGCCCTGACCGGTGTGGTCACCGGGGTCGCGCAGGAGCAGACCCTGCTCAACGTCACCCTGGCCGGCAAGTCGATGGGTGGCAAGCAGGCCGCGTCGGCGAGCGACTTCAGCCCGGCCGGCTTCCAGGTCACGGTGCCCTGGGGCACGGCTTCCGGCACCGTCGTGCCGGTCGGCAACGTGGTGATCACCGATGACACCGCGGGCGAGCCGGCCGAGACGATCGTCGTCTCGGGCAGCGGCTTCGGCAACACCGGCTCGGTCAAGGACGGCGTGCTGACCATCCTGGCCAGCGACGGCGGCAGCACCACGCCGCCGCCCGGACCCGAGGTCGAGGCGCCCACGCTGAAGTCGTCCTCCGCGGTGCGCCTCGGCCGGGGCAGCGTCACCCTCAGCGGCATGGCGGCGGCCGGTCAGACCGTCGACCTGTGGGGCAAGAACGTGAACGCGGCCGAGTACATGAAGCTGGGCTCGACGACCGTCGCGTCCAACGGCATGTTCTCCTTCCTCCGCGGCCTCAACACCTTCGGCATGGACTTCAAGGCCGCCATCGGCGACATGGAGTCCGACCCGGTCCGGGTGCTGGTGCGGGAGGACCCCGACATCACGGTCGCGTCCAACGCCAAGGGCTCGGTGACGATCACCGTCACCGGCGACCCGAAGGTGGCCGGCCTCACGGCCAAGGTGCTGCAGGCCAAGACCGGCGGTGGCTGGATGACGGCCGCCAGCGGCAAGCTCTCCTCGGCGGGCACGTACACCAGGACCATCACCGGTCTCACGTCCGGCAAGTCCTACACCTTCAAGGCGCAGGTCCTCGGCAACACCGAGCGGGGCATCGCCACGAACTACTCGTCCTACAGCAAGAACGTCCGGGTCAAGTAACTCCCGACGGGATCTGAGGCAGGGGCGGCCCACCGGGCCGCCCCTGTTCCGTTTCCCGCTACAGCGTCGTCACCGTCACGTCGGTGAAGCGGAACCGCGTGTTGTCCCCGCGGATCCCGACCGGGGCCGCCGCCCGGATCGGCGCGCAGCCCACCCCGGCGTCCACCGCGCTGACGAGCGCCTCGCCGTCGACGGACAGCACGACGGTCACCGAGCCACCCGGGTTGTTGCGCACCGTCGCCGACACCTCGCGCCACTTGTTCCGCACGATCGGCCGCCCCGGGAGCTCGGCCCCCAGGGTGTAGTACGTGCCGCCGTTCACCGGGCCGCCCGGGCACTTCTTCTTGATCAGCACCTTGCCGTCGCGGCGGGCCACGCTGGCCGCGTACAGCTCGTACTGCGACCTGTGGCGCAACCAGATGTGCACACCGTCGTAGCTGCTCTCCGGGGTGTACGACGTCGCCTTCTGGTACGCGATGTCCAGGCGGAACGCCACCCGGACGTCGGTGAAGTCCGCGCGTACCGTGTGCATCCGGAACACCGGCGAGCCGGTGTCGCCGCTGCCGCGCACGGCGAACAGCGAGCCGGTGGTCACGTGCCAGACCGCCGAGCGGACCGCCTTGGCGCTCCTCGGGTTGTGGTAGGCGAACCCGTCGGTCACCAGCCCGGACCCGCGGCCGAGCCCCGGGCGGTAGACCTCCTGCGGACGCCGCGGCGCCGGGGCAGCCGTCACCGCCACGTCGCGGATCGCCGCGGCCGGGGTGAAGGCCAGGCCCAGGCGCTCGACGCCGGCCGGCACGACCGGTGTGGTCGTCGCCAGGGGCGCCCACGACGCCGACCCGCCGTAGGGCGAGCCGGTGAACCACTGGCGCCAGCCCGCCGCGGCGCTGTACGTGTAGGCGACCGCCCGGACCGTCGCGGTCGCCCGGTAGGCGGAGCTGATCGTGTAGGCCCGGCCGGCGGTGACGGCGAAGCCGCAGCCGCCGGCCGGCTGCCAACACACGGCCGGGGAAGCCGCCGCCGGGCTCGCGGGGGCGGCGACGCTCCCCAGCAGGCCCGGCACCGTCATCGCCAGCGCGGCGGACCTGAGACTGTTCCGCACCGTGACGACCTCCGGCTCAGCGTCACGCCGCGCGGGGCCGGGCGGCGTCGCCGGAACCTTCGGGCGCCCCCGCCCGTGGTTGAGGGATGCCGGCACCGCGACCGGGCCCACAACCCGACCGCAACTCAGTCCACCTCCACCGCCGCCTGGGCGAACTGGGCCGAGTACAGCCGCGCGTACGCCCCGTCGGCCGCGATCAGGGCGTCGTGCGTGCCGTGCTCGACGATCGCCCCGTTCTCCATCACCAGGATCACGTCCGCGTCCCGGATGGTCGACAGGCGGTGCGCGATCACGAACGACGTCCGGCCGGTGCGCAGGGTGTTCATCGCGCGCTGGATCAGCACCTCGGTGCGGGTGTCGACCGAGCTGGTCGCCTCGTCCAGAATGAGGATGCTCGGCTCGGCCAGGAACGCCCGGGCGATCGTGATCAGCTGCTTCTCGCCCGCCGACACGTTCGAGCCCTCCTCGTCGAGCACCGTCTCCATGCCGTCCGGCAGCGACCGGACGAACCGGTCGACGTGCGCGGCCTCGGCGGCCTCGGCCACCGACTCCGGCGTGGGATGGTCGGCCCCGTACGCGATGTTGTCCGCGATGGTGCCGCCGAACAGCCAGGTGTCCTGCAGCACCATGCCCATGTGCTCGCGCAGCTCCTCCCGCGGCATCGACGCGATGTCGACCCCGTCGAGGGTGATCCGGCCGCCGGTCACGTCGTAGAAGCGCATCAGCAGGTTGACCAGCGTGGTCTTGCCCGCGCCGGTGGGGCCGACGATGGCCACCGTCTGGCCCGGCTCGACGGTCAGCGACAGGTCGTCGATCAGCGGCTTGTCCGGCAGGTAGCGGAACGACACGTGCTCGAAGGCGATCCGGCCCCGGACCCGGTCGCCGAGCACCGGGCCGGGCGGCTCGGGGGACTGCTCCGGCGCGTCCAGCAGGGCGAAGACCCGCTCGGCCGAGGCCACCCCGGACTGCACCAGGTTCGCCATGCTGGCCACCTGGGTCAGCGGCTGGCTGAACTGCCGCGAGTACTGGATGAAGGCCTGCACGTCGCCCAGCGACAGCGAGCCCGAGGCCACCCGCAGCCCGCCGACGACCGCCACCAGCACGTAGTTCACGTTGCTGATGAACATCATGGCCGGCTGGATCAGGCCCGAGATGAACTGCGCGCGGAAGCTGGAGGCGTACAGCTTGTCGTTGTGCTCCCGGAACGTCTCGGCCGCCTCCCGCTCCCGGCCGAAGACCTTGACCAGCGAGTGGCCGGTGAACATCTCCTCGATGTGGCCGTTGAGCCGGCCGGTCGTCGCCCACTGGGCGACGAACTGCGGCTGCGAACGCTTGCCGATCCGGGTCGTGACGAACACCGACACCGGCACGGTGATCAGCGCGATCAGCGCCAGCAGGGGGGAGATCCAGAACATCACCGCCAGCACCCCGATGATGGTCAGCAGGCTGGTGACGAGCTGGCTGAAGGTCTGCTGCAGGGTCTGCGCGATGTTGTCGGTGTCGTTGGTGGCCCGGCTCAGCACCTCACCGCGCGGCTGCTGGTCGAAGTAGGACAGCGGCAGCCGGGCCAGCTTCTCCTCCACCTGCTCGCGCAGCCGGGAGACGGTGGCCTGCACCACCGTCGCGGTCAGCCGGCCCTGGAACACCCCGAAGACCCAGGCCGCCACGTAGATCAGCAGCACCCAGAGCAGCACGTGACCGAGCCGGGTGAAGTCCACGCCCTGGCCGGGGACGATGTCCATGGAGGCCAGCATGTCGGCCCGGTTGGTCGCGCCCTCGGCGCGCAGCCGTTCGACGATCACCTCCTTGCTGACCCCGGCCGGCAGGTCCTTGCCGACGATGCCGTCGAAGATGATGTCGGTGGCGTGGCCGAGCAGCCGCGGCGCGGTCACCGACAGGGTCACGCTGGCGATGCCGAGCAGCAGCACCAGGGCGACCAGGACCCGGTGCGGATACAGCATCCGCAGCAGCCGCTTGCTGGAACCCTTGAAATCCTGGAGCTTCTCGACGGGCATCTGGCCGGCCATCATGCGGGCCGCGGGCCCGCCCATGGGCGGCCCACCCGGCCGGCGAGTGGGCGCGGTCATGCTGTGCCTCCCGAACGGCCGAGAAGAACCCGAATGCGATCATGACGCTCGCTTCGCTCGGTCATGCTGTGCCTCCCGAACGACCAAGATGGACCCGAATGCGATCATGACGCTCGCTTCGCTCGGTCATGCCGCAGCCTCCTGCTCCGTCAGCTGAGAAAGAACGATCTCGCGGTACGTGGGATTGCCGTCCATCAGTTCGCTGTGGGTTCCCGTCCCGACCACCAGGCCGTCGTCGAGCACCACGATCCGGTCGGCGTCGCGGATGGTGCTGACCCGCTGCGCCACGATCACCACGGTGGCGTCGGCGATGTGCGCGGTCAGGGCCGCCCGCAGCGCCGCGTCCGTGGCGTAGTCCAGCGCCGAGAACGAGTCGTCGAACAGGTAGATCTCCGGCCGGTGCACCAGCACCCGGGCGATCGCCAGCCGCTGCCGCTGCCCGCCCGAGACGTTCGTGCCGCCCTGGGCGATCGGCGCGTCCAGCCCGCCCTCCATCCGCTCCACGAACTCGCGGGCCTGGGCCACCTCGAGCGCGGTCCACAGCTGCTCGTCGGTGGCGTCCGGGTTGCCGTAGCGCAGGTTCGAGGCGACCGTGCCGCTGAACAGGTACGGCTTCTGCGGTACCAGCCCGACCGTGCGGGACAGCAGCCCCGGCTCCAGCTCGCGGACGTCGACGCCGTCGACCAGCACGGTGCCGCCGGTCGCGTCGAACAGGCGAGGGATCAGGTTGAGCAGCGTGGTCTTGCCGCTGCCCGTACTGCCGATGACCGCCGTGATCTCCCGGGGCCGGGCCGTCAGGTCGATCCCGCTCAGCACCGGGGCCTCGGCGCCGGGGTAGTGGAAGTCGACCCCGCGCAGCTCCAGGAACCCGTGCCGGCGCAGCTCGGTGACCGGACGCGGCGCGATGACCACGCTCGTCGGCAGGCCGAGCACCTCCTCGATGCGCTCGGCGCAGACCTCGGCACGCGGGATCATCACGAACATGAAGGTGGCCATCATGATCGCCATCAGGATCTGCATGAGGTAGCTGAGGAACGCGGTCAGCGCGCCGATCTGCATCGAGCCGTCGTCGATGCGGTGCCCGCCGAACCACAGCACCGCCACGCTGGAGGCGTTGACCAGCAGCATCACGGTGGGGAACATCAGCGCCATCAGCCGGCCGACCCGCAGCGAGACGTCGGTCAGCTCGGCGTTGGCGACGCCGAAGCGGTCCCGCTCCCGGTCGTCGCGGACGAACGCGCGGATCACCCGGATGCCGGTGATCTGCTCGCGCATCACCCGGTTGACCTTGTCGATGCGTACCTGCATGGTGCGGAACAGCGGCCGCATGCGGGAGATGAGCAGCGCCACCACGCCGATCAGCACGGGCACGACGACCAGCAGCAGCGAGGACAGCGGCACGTCCTGGCGCAGCGCCAGCAGGATGCCGCCGACGCACATGATCGGCGCCGACACCATCAACAAGAACGTCATCAGGACCAGCATCTGGACCTGCTGCACGTCGTTGGTGGTCCGGGTGATCAGCGACGGCGCGCCGAACTGGCCCACCTCGCGGGCCGAGAAGTCCAGCACCTGCGAGAAGATCGCGGCCCGGATGTCGCGGCCGACGGCCATGGCGGTGCGGGCGCCGAAGTAGACGGCGGCGACCTGGGCGGTGATCTGCACCAGGGTGATGCCGAGCATCTCCAGGCCGACCCGCATGACGTATCCGGTGTCGCCGGGCACCACGCCGTTGTCGATGATGTCCGCGTTCAGGGTGGGCAGGTACAGCGTGGCGAGCGTGGCGACGAACTGGAAGAGCACGACCAGGAAGATCGCTCTTCCGTACGGCCGCAGCCGCGCGCGCAGAAGTTGGACTAGCAAAACTCGGACACCCCCGTGGTCTGGTCTGGATGGGTGGAAGCGGGGCCGGAGCCGGCGAGCAGCCCGTCGAGCAGGAGGGACACCAGGTCGTCGCCGCCGTAGGTGCGGTCGCCGAACGGGCCGTAGGTGTTGGCTCCGCAGAACAGCAGGACCAGCCGGGCCACCGTGGCCGGCGGGCGCCGCAACAGCTCGGCGTCCGGCTCGATCAGCTTGGTGAGCACGGCCAGCAGCCGCTCCCGGGCCTGGTTCATCCGCACGGCAGCCTCGGGGTCGGCGGAGTGGTGGGCCAGCCGGGCGGCGTTCATCAGCCGGACGTTGCCGGTGAACCGGCCGGTGATCAGCGTGGCCGCGGCGCTGAGCCGCGCGCGCAGGTCCAGCCCCGGATCGATGGCCGCGATGGCGTCCAGCGTGGGGGCGGGGTCGAAGGCCTGCGTGATGGCCGCGACGAGCAGCGACCGCTTGTCGGGGAAGACGCCGAAGATGGTGCCCTCGGCCACCCCGGCGGCCTGCGCGATCTGCTTGGTGCTGACGTCCAGCCCGTGCTCGTGCAGCAGCGGGATGGTGGCGGCGATGAGGGCGGCGCGCCGATCCTCGGGGGCCATGGCAGGCACCCGTCGGCGGCGCGGACTCCCCGCGGTGGAACTCACCCGGTGGAGCCTAATGAGCGAGCACTCACTCAGCCACTGATATTTGTCATGCCTCGCGGGCCGGCTCCGCGTCGCCGCCACCCAGCAGGGCCCGGGTGACGTTCTGCGCCTCGTCCAGCATCTCGTCCACCGCCTGGCGCAGGTCGGCGTCGCCCGGCTCCCGGCCCGCCTCGGCGGCGATGAGCACGGCCCGGCGCACCAGCTCCTTGGCGAACGAGGCGGTGGTGCCCTCGGTGCGGTCGGCGACCTCGTCGAGGATCCCCGCGCTGAACGGCAGCCGGTGGGCGTACCGGGCGATCAGCAGCCGGCGCGCCGGCCGGCCGGGCAGCGGCACCTCTACCGCGAGGTCCACCCGCCCGGGCCGCTGGGCCAGCGCCGGCTCCAGCACGTCCACCCGGTTGGTGGTGAGCAGGAACGCCACGTCGGCGTCGTCGCTCAGCCCGTCGAGGGCCTCCAGCACGGCGAACAGCAAGGGCTGTTCGCCCGCGAAGTGGTCGCGGCTCTCCGCCACCAGGTCGCAGTCCTCCAGCACCACGAGCGCCGGTTGCAGGGCGCGGGCCATCTGGGCGGCCTCCGAGACGTACTGGATGGACGGTCCGGCCAGCAGGATGACCGTCAGCTCGGGCAGCGCGCCGAGCAGGTAGCGGACGGTGTGGGTCTTGCCGGTGCCCGGCGGCCCGTAGAGCAGCAGGCCCCGACGAATCGCGTCGTCTGCTCGGCCATGGGTTCGGACGCTAGCCAACTGACGCATGCCGTGGTGCGGCTTCCGGCGCGGCCGACTGACTATTCCCTCGGCGTATACTCTCGGCGTATAGTGGCGGCATGACAGTGCCGCTGACCCTCCTCGGGCTCCTCGAACGCGAACCCAGCCACGGCTACGACCTCAAGCGCGACTACGACGCCTACTTCGGGCGGGGCAAGCCGCTGTCGTTCGGCCAGGTCTACTCGACGCTGTCCCGGCTCGCCCGCGACGGCAAGGTCGTCATCAGCGACCCGGAGCCCGGCGAGGGCCCCGACCGCAAGCGCTACGTCATCACCGAGCTCGGCGCGACCGAGGTCGACTCCTGGCTGGCCCAGCCGGTCGCCCCGGAGCCGCACCTGCAGACCGTGCTGTTCGCCAAGGTGACCCTCGCGCTCATGCTCGGCCGCGACGCCGAGACCTACCTCGACGCCCAGCGCGCCGCCCACCTGCGGCGGATGCGCGAGCTCACCGAGATCAAGCGCGGCGGCAGCCTGGTCGACTCCCTGCTCGCCGACCACGGCCTGTTCCACCTGGAGGCGGACCTGCGCTGGATCGAGCTGACCACCGCCCGGCTGGGCGCCCTGGCCGAGCAGGTCCACTCATGAGCATTCTCGAGGCTCGGGGGGTCGTGCTGTCCTTCGGCGAGACGCCGGCGCTGCGCGGCGCCGACCTCGCCGTCGCCGAGGGCGAGCTGCTGGCGATCATGGGACCGAGCGGCTCCGGCAAGTCCACCCTGCTGCACTGCCTGGCCGGCATCCTGGTGCCCGACGCCGGCGAGGTCCGCTTCGCCGGCCGGCGGATCGACCGGTTGGGCGAGACCGGGCGCAGCGCCCTGCGGCGCGACGAGTTCGGCTTCGTCTTCCAGTTCGGCCAGCTCGTCCCCGAGCTCAGCGCGCAGGAGAACGTGGCGTTGCCGCTGCTGCTCAGCGGCGTACGCCGGGCCGCCGCGGTGTCCGAGGCCCGCACCTGGTTCGCCCGGCTCGGGCTCGACGGGCTCGAGGAGCGGCGTTCCGGCGAGCTCTCCGGCGGCCAGGCCCAGCGCGTCGCCCTCGCCCGGGGGCTGGTGGCCCGGCCCCGGGTGCTGTTCGCCGACGAGCCGACCGGCGCGCTCGACTCGCTCACCGGCGAGCACGTCATGGACCTGCTGGTCGGCGCGGCCCGCGAGCAGGGCACCACCGTCGTGCTGGTCACCCACGAGCCGCGGGTGGCCGCGTACGCCGGCCGGGAGGTCATCGTCCGCGACGGCAAGGTGCACACGCTGACCGCCGAGGCGATCGCATGATCCGCTTCGGCCTGCGGCTCACCCTGGCCGGCGGCCGGGAGGCGGCGGTACGCCTGGCCGTGATCGCCCTGTCGGTGGCCCTCGGGGTGGGCCTGCTGCTGGTCGCGCTCACCGGGCTGCACGGCGTGACCAGCCAGAACGACCGGTACGGGTGGGCCAACTCGGCGGACGCGCCGGGCGCCGAACGGGGCGTGGATCCGCTCTGGTGGCAGCTGCGGGTGGACGGCTTCGATCGCCGTACCATCGGGCGGGTCGACCTGGCCGCGACCGGCCCGCGCTCGCCGGTGCCCCCGGGCCTGCCCCGCCTGCCCGGGCCGGGGGAGTACTTCGCCTCGCCGGAGCTGGCCCGGCTCATCGCGGCGACCCCGGCCGCGGAGCTGGCCGACCGCTTCCCGGGCCGGCGCCTGGCCGGCACGATCGGGCCCCGCGCCCTGCCCGCGCCGGACTCGCTGGTCGCCGTGGTCGGCTATGCGCCGGCCGAGCTGTCGCGACGCGCCGGTGTCTCCCGGGTCGGGACCATCGCCACGACCGCGCCGACCCGGTGCCCGCGCGGGTGCTGGTCCGGCATCCCGTCCTCGGGGCTGCAGCTCATCCTGTCGGTGGTCGCGGCCGCGCTGATCTTCCCGCTGTTCATCCTCATCAGCACGGCCACCCGGCTCGCCGCCACCCGGCGCGAGCAGCGGTTCGCGGCTATGCGGCTGGTCGGCGCGACCCCCGCGCAGGTGTCGGTGGTGTCGGCCGTCGAGTCGACGGTCTCCGCGCTGGCCGGCACGGTCCTCGGCTTCGCACTGTTCCTGCTGTTCCGGGACGCCGTCGCGGGGATCCCGTTCACCGGCGCCCCGATGTTCCCCGCGGACCTGGCGCTCGACCCGGTCACCGTCCTCGGCGTCGGGCTGGGCGTGCCGCTGATCGCCGCGCTGGCCGCCCGGCTCGCGCTGCGCCGGGTGCGGATCTCCCCGCTGGGCGTCAGCCGCCGGGTCACGCCCCGGCCGCCGCGGGCGTGGCGGCTGGTGCCGCTGGCCGCCGGCCTGGCCGAGATGGCGTACTTCGTGGGCCGCCGGCCGGACACCACCAACGGGCAGATCGCCGCCTACCTGTCCGGCATCTTCACCATCCTGATCGGCCTGGTCACGGCCGGCCCCTGGCTGACGATGGCCGGCTCCCGGCTGGTCGCCCGCCGGGCGCGCCGGCCCGCGGCGCTGATCGCCGCCCGCCGGCTGGCCGACGACCCGCGGGCCGGGTTCCGGTCGGTCAGCGGCCTGGTGCTCGCGCTGTTCGTCACCAGCGTGGCGGTCGGCGTCATCGGGTCGATCTCCGCCGACCGCGGCCCGCGGGCGGACCCGGACGTCGCGACCCTGTACACGCTGTTCCGGGACGAGGAGACGGCCCCGGCCGGCGACCCGGTGCCGGCCGGCCTGGCCGCGCAGCCGGGCGTGCGGGCCAGCGTCGTGACCCGCCTCCCGCCGGCCGGCGTGCCGGTGCCCGAGTCCCCCTCGGACTCGTTCGGCGGGCCGTACGTGCTGGCGTCGTGCGACGAGATCGCCCGGCTGCCGGGCGTCACCCGGTGCGCCGCCGGGGCGCGGACCGCCTGGGTCTGGCCCGACCTGTCCGGCCCCGACGAATGGACCGGGCCGTGGCCGGCCGCGGACGTCGACCCGGCCCGGCTGAGCACCTTCCGGGCCCAGTCGATCGTCACCGTGACGGACGGCTCGGTCGCCGCGCTGGAACGGGCCCGCACGGTCCTGCAGCTCGCCCACCCGATGCTGTACTCGCCCTACTCCGAAAGGGAGTGGCAGGCCGAGGCGACCAAGGTCTTCCAGGGCTGGCGGCGGCTGGCCGACGTCGTCATCCTGGTCAGCCTGGCCATCGCCGGATGCAGCCTGGCGGTGAGCGTCGCGGGCGGCCTCAGCGAGCGCAAGCGCCCGTTCAGCATGCTGCGGCTCACCGGCGTCCCGCTGGGCACGCTGCGCCGGGTGGTCGCGCTGGAGAGCGTCACCCCGCTGGTGCTGGCCTGCCTGGTCGCGCTCGGCGCCGGACTGCTGGCGGCGCAGCTGTTCCTGACCGGCCAGATGGAGCTGTCGTTGAGCCCGCCCGGGGTGTCGTTCTATGCCATCGTGGTCGGCGGGCTCGCGGCGTCGCTCGCCGTGATCGCCTCCACCATGCCGCTGCTGCGCCGGATCACCGGACCGGAGGCGGCCCGCAACGAATGAGGTTCCCGTGCCCGACGACCGGATCGGACCGCCGCTGCTCGGCGGGGAACGCGAGACCCTGCGCGCGTTCCTGGACTACCACCGGGCCACGCTGGAGATGAAGTGCCGGGGCCTGACCGACGAGCAGCTGCGGCAGCGGTCGATGCCGCCGTCCACGCTGAGCCTGCTGGGCCTGGTCCGGCACATGGCCGAGGTCGAGCGCACCTGGTTCCGCCGGGTGATCGACGCTCAGGACGTCCCGCTGCGCTGGTCGGCCGAGGGCGACTTCCAGGCCGCGTACGACGCGTCGGCGTCCAGCCGGGCCGAGGCGTTCGGCGCGTGGCAGGAGGAGGTCGAGCACGCGCGCCGCATCGAACGGGCGGCCGAGTCGCTCGACGTGACGGGCTACCAGGCGCGGTGGGACGAGAAGGTCTCGCTGCGCCTGGTCATGCTCCACATGATCCACGAGTACGCCCGGCACAACGGCCACGCGGACTTCCTGCGCGAGGGCATCGACGGCGAGGTCGGCGCCTGAACCGAGCCGCCGGCGCTGTCCGGACGGGTGCCGGTGTGCCAGGCTGAGGCCATGCGACGCGTGGTGACGTGGGCCCGGACGGTCGGCGTGGCGGGCGCCCTGCTCGCCGGCGCCCTCGGGTCGGCGGCCGCCGTACGGCTGAGCGGTTTTCCCGGACCGCCGGCCGAGGCCGACGCGGTCGCCGCCGCGGTCACGGCGATCGGGCAGCGCCCGCTGGACCGGCCCGGACCGGTCGTGGTCTGCGACTTCTTCTGCCCCGAGGACGACGGCGACGGCGTGGTGTCCTACGACTCCGCGCCGGACCGCACGGACGTGGTCACGGTGACCTACGAGCTGTCCGGCACGTCCGCGCCGGCGGTCGAGGCGCGGGCGCGCGACCGGCTCGCGGCGGCCGGATGGCGCGCGGACCGGGACGGCGACCTCACCCGCGACGGTCTGGCCGTCGGCCTGCAGATCGCGGACGCGGGCGGCGGGGTCCGGGCAACCGTGGTGGCGTCGAAACTCACGTCGCCGTTGGCCGGCGTGCTCGCCGTGGCCGGGTTCCTGCTCGGGGCGGCGCTCGGTGGGTTGCTGGTGCGGCTCGCCCACCGGCGGTTCCGCCGGCACGGGCCCGCGGTGAGCCTGGTCGCCGGTGCTCCGGCGGTGGTGGTCACCGCCCTCACCCTGGGCTACGCCGCGATGGCCGTGCTGATGACAGCGCACGATCCGCGGCGGCCGGGCGTCCAGCTGGCCGAGTTCCTGCTGACCGTGTTCCCGTCGGTGAGCCTCGCGGTGGGCGGCGCCGCGCTGCTCGCGCTGGCCCTCGTCGCGCTGCCGCCGCGCCCGGGACCGGCGGGACTTCGGCTCGGGCGGCCGGTCGGGCACACTGGTGGCCATGGTGCAGCCAGGTCCTGACCCGGACAACTACCCGCCCATCGACCCGAGTGAGCCCGTCCCGGACGACCCGGGCGAGCTGTCCCCGGACACGCCGGAGACGCTGCCGCCGGCGCCGGTCGAGCCGATGCCGGGTCCGGACGACCCGGGCAACGTGCCCAACGGCGACCCGGGGAACGTGCCCGAGCCCGCCTGAGCCCCGGGCCGCGCCGGTCGGTCGTGTTAATGGCCGCGCGGACCCGCCGCGGCTTTGGCCGGGCCGACCGGGCTCTGGTCGCGCCGACCCGCCGTGTCCGGACCGGCCGGGGATCAGCCGATCAGCGAGCGGATGATCACGATGGCCAGGAAGACGAGGATGAACGCCAGGTCCAGCGACACCCCGCCGAGCCGCAGCGGCGGCACGACCCGGCGGACCGGCGCGAGGATCGGCTCGGTCACCGCGTACACCCCGGCGGTGAGCCGGGAGCGGACCGAGCCGTATGCCGAGGGCCCGGCCAGCGTCACCGTCCAGTCGAGCACCGCCCGCACGATCAGCAGCACCTGCACCAGCAGCAACACCAGGCTCACGAGCGCGAGCACAAGACCCATGGGGACCTCCAAGGCCGGACGGGGGCGCTCTCCACTATGCGGCCTTTTGTTGTGAATCCGCTGAGCGGTGGCCGGTGATGCGCGTGACCGTGCTCGGCGGCTGCGGCGCGTGGCCCGAGGCGGGCTCGGCCTGCAGCGGCTACGTCGTCGAGCGGGACGGGTTCCGGCTGGTGCTGGACCTGGGCTACGCCACGATGCCCCGGCTGCCCGGCCCGGTCGACGCGGTCTTCATCAGCCACGGCCACCCCGACCACTGCGCCGACCTGAACCCGCTGCTGCGGGCCCGGGCGATGAGTCCGGAACCGCTGCCGCCGCTGCCGGTGTACGCCCCGCCGGGCGCCCTGGACGCGGTCCTGGCGCTGGACCGGCCGGGGATGCTGGACCACGCGTACGAGCTGCACGAGATCGCGGCGGGGGAGTCGTTCCGGGTCGGTCCGTTCGTGGCGTCGACCCGGCTGCTGCCGCACTGGGTGCCGAACGCGGGGATCAGGCTGGCCGCGGGCGGGCGGGTGCTCGCGTACACCGGGGACTGCGGGCCCAGCCCGGAGGTGGTGGCGCTGGCCCGGGACGCGGACCTGCTGATCGCCGACGCGACGCATCCGGGCGCCGTACCGGAGGAAGCCCGGGGTCTGCTCAGCGGCCCGCGGGATGCGGGCCGGCAGGCCCGCGCGGCCGGCGTACGCCACCTGCTGCTCACCCACCTGTGGCCGGGCGCCGACCACGCGGCCGCGGTGGCGGAGGCGGCGACCGAGTACGGCGGCCCGATCGGTGTCGCGACGCCCGGGCTGGTTGTCGCGGCTGGGTAGGCTGCCCGGATGTACGCGATCGATCTTGGCGACGGCGCGCAGCTGCGGCCGCTGGAACCGTGGCAGGCGCCCGAATTCCTCGCTCACATGGACCGGGCTCGCGCGACAGTGGACCCGTGGATCCCGTGGGCCGGGATCAGCACCGACCTCGCGTCGGCCACGGCGACCCTGCAGCGGTACGCGGACAAGGCGGCGGCCGACGCCGGCCGCCTGTACGGCATCTGGCTCGACGGGACGCTGGTCGGCGGCGTGATGTTCGTGCGTTTCGACGCGGCGGCGGGCACCTGTGAGGCCGGCTGCTGGCTGGAGCCGGCCGGCTCCGGCCGCGGCCTGATCACCCGGTCGATGCGGCTCATCATCGACTGGGCGATCGAGGTCCGCGGCATCCACCGCGTCGAGTGGCGCTGCCGTCCGGACAACACGGCAAGCTCGAACGTCGCCCGCCGCCTGGGCATGCGCCGCGACGGCGTGCTGCGCGGCGAGTTCCTCTACCGCGGCGTCCGGCACGACACCGAGGTGTGGTCGCTCATCGCCCCGGACCGGCCGCCAGCGCGCTGAGCAGGTAGTCCTCGATCGTGGTGGCGGGCCGGCCGAGCAGGCCGGCCAGCGCCGGACCGGCCGGGCCGAAGTCGCCGCGCCGGCTGGCGGCGAACAGCCCGACGAGCATGTCGGCGGCCGGTACTTCCAGCCCGGCGGCGAGCAGCCCCTGCCGGTACTCCTCGTCCGGGACGACCACCCGCCGGACCGGCCGCCCGGTGATCCGCGCGGCGATCTCGGCGACCCGGGTCATGTCGACCGCCTCCGGGCCGGTGAGCGGCGGGGTGGGTCCGTCGAACGGCTCGTCGACGAGGATGCGCGCGGCGGCCGCGGCGAGGTCGGCGTGGGTGGTCCAGGCGATGGCCCCGTCCTCGGGCACCCGCAGCTCGCCGGTGGCCAGGGCGGCCCTGAGCAGCAGCGGGACCGTGCTGGCGTAGAAGCCGTTGCGCAGCGACGTGTACGCCACCCCGGAGCGGCGCAGGACCTCCTCGGTGGCGGCGTGGTCGGGCATCGGCGGGAACGGCGACGACGGGCCGGCGCCCATGTGGCTGGTGTAGACGATCCGCTTCGCGCCGGCTGCTGCGGCGGCGGCGATGGCGTTGCTGTGCAGGCGTACGGCATCCGCGCCCGTGCTGTTGGCCGAGACGATCAGCACGGTGGCGGCGCCGGCGAAGGCGTGCTCCAGGCCGGCGGGGTCGCCGAAGTCGCCGGGGCGTACCCGCACGCCCCGCTGCTGGAGGCCGGCGAGCTTGCCCGGCTCGCGCGCGCTGACGCCGATCTGCTCGGCCGGCAGGTGCCCGAGCAGCTCGGCGAGGACGGCGCCGCCGAGCTGGCCGCCCGCTCCGGTAACGATGATCATGTCTGGTCCTTTCCGTTGATATCAGTGAGACCGTACCACTGGAAATACCAATGGAAACAGCTTTGCGCTATCATCGGTGCTGTGACTGACGGCACGCGTGAGCGGATCATCGCGGCGGCTCTCGACCTGCTGACCCGGGGCGGCGAGGAAGCCGTCTCCACCCGCGCGGTGAGCGCCGCCGCCGGGGTGCAACCGCCGACCATCTACCGGTTCTTCGGCGACAAGCAGGGACTGCTCGACGCCATCGCGGTGCACGGGCTCCGGGGATACCTCGCCACCAAGGCCACGGCGGCGCAGTCCGACGACCCGGTGGCCGACCTGCGCCGCGGCTGGGACCTGCACGTGGAACTCGGCCTGGCGAACCCGGCCCTCTACACGCTCATGTACGGCCGCCCCCGCACCGACGGCGCCGTCTCGGCGGCCACCCGCGCGGCGGCCGACGTCCTCGCCGGGCACATCCGCCGCATCGCCGCGGCGGGGCGCCTGCGCGTCACCGAGTCGCTGGCCGTGGCGCTCGTGCACGCGGCCGGCTCCGGCACCACCCTGGCCCTGATCGCGACCCCGCGGGAGCAGCGCGAGCCCCACCTGTCGGCCACGGCCCGGGAGGCGGTGATCGCGGCGATCAGCACCGACCAGCCCGTGGGCCGGGAGCCGGGGCCGGTGACGGCGGCGGTGGCCCTGCGGGCGGCGCTGCCGGAGGTGGAGAGCCTCAGCGCGGGGGAGAAGGCACTGCTGGCGGAGTGGCTGGAGCGCATCACCGCCTGAACCCCGCACGCGGACCGTGCTCAGCCGCGCAGGGCGGGCCGGTCCGCCGCGACGCGTGCGGGGTCACCGTAAGAACCTCGTGAGACCGGCCTGGCCGGCCGCGCGGGACGCCGCCGGATGAGCCACTCGGCCACCACCACGTTGATCACCCAGCCCGCGTTCATCAGCACCGCCCGGGCGCCGACGCCGGGCTGGCCGGCGACCAGCACCCACGGCAGGTGGGTCAGGACCTGGGTGCCGGCGCCCTGCCCGATGGCGTACGCCCGGATCATCCAGGCGCGGTGCGAGACGATGTCCTTCCGGCGGATCGCCACGACGCTCCACCCGATCCCTGCCGCCATGACTGCGCCGAAGGCCAGCCGGGACACGCCGAGGACGCCGAAGCGCGCGCCGTCGACGGCCGGCAGCGGGTAGTACAGCGTCATCCAGATGCCGGAGCCCGCCGCGGCGAGGCCGCACGGCACCAGCAGCCGGCCGGTGATCCGGTGCCAGCGGGGCCGCCGCCGGCGCAGGCCGCGATGGAACTGGAACGCCCCCAGCACGCAGAACAGGGTGGCGCCGATGATGTGCGCCACGACGGGCAGCGGCACCGCGAGGAACCGGGCGTTGGCCGGCGTGACCTCGGCGCCGGTGGCCAGCTCGGTCAGCCGGGCGGACCCGGCGATCACGGGTACGGCACTGAGCGCCAGCAGGCCCGCGGTCGCCCGCCACTCGGCCCGGGAGGAGGTGTTCGTCATGGCACCGATCGTGGCCTCCGGCGCGGGCCGGCTCATCCGTCCCCGGTCCGGTGACCCGGCCGTACTTTCGGCGTCAGCGCCGGCGCACCCGGTGCGTCTCGTACGCCCAGATCGCGATCTCCACCCGGTTCCGGGCGCCGAGTTTGTTCATCAGGCTGGTGACGTGGGTCTTCACCGTGCTGAGGGTGATGTGCAGGCCGGCCGCGATCTCGGCGTTGGTGTGCCCGCGCGCCACCGCGGTCAGCACCTGTTCCTCGCGGTCGGTGAGCGGGTCGACCAGCTGCACCGCCGCCGCCGGGCCGCTGCTGGCGAAGGACTCCAGCAGCCGGGCGGTGATGCTGGGCGCGATCAGCGCCTCGCCGTCGGCCGCGGCGTGCACGGCCTGGGCCAGCATCGCCGTTCCCGCGTCCTTGAGCAGGAAGCCGCGGGCGCCGGCGCGCAGGGCGGCGTAGACGTACTCGTCCAGGTCGAAGGTCGTGATGACGACCACCGCGAGCGGGTCGGCGACGTCCGGGCCGGCCAGCGCGCGGGTGGCCGCGATGCCGTCGACGCCGGGCATCCGGATGTCGAAGAGGCACACGTCCGGGCGCAGGCGCCGGGCCAGCTCGACCGCCCGCCGGCCGTTGGCGGCCTCGGCGATCACCTCGATGCCCGGCTGGGAGTTGAGGATCATGGTGAGCCCGGTCCGGACGATCTCCTGGTCGTCGGCGACGAGCACCCGGACGCTCACGCCGGCGCGCCGCTACGGGGCAGCACGGCGGTCACGGTCCAGCCGCGGACCGGGTCGGGGCCGGCCTCGCACGTGCCGCCGAGCAGCCCGGCGCGCTCGGCCATGCCCAGCAGCCCGTACCCGGGAGCGCCGGCCGGCCGCCCGCCGCCCTCGCCGTCGTCGGTGACCCGCAGCCGCACCGCCGTGGGATCGGCGCTGACCCGCACCTCGATGCGGGTCGCGTGCCGGGCGTGCCGCCGGGCGTTGGTCACCGATTCCTGGGCCAGCCGGAAGATCGCGGCGCCCACCGGGGCCGGGACGTCGCCGAGGTCGCCGCTGACGCCCACCTCGACCGGCGGTCCCGAGCGGGCCGGCTCGGCCAGCGTGGCCAGGTCGGCCAGCCGCGGCGCCGGGGCGGGCTCGGCCGGCCGGTCGTGCCGCAGCACCCGGACCATGCCGCGCATCTCGGCCAGCGCCCGGGACGCCTCGGCCTCGATGACGCGCAGCGCGTCCGTGGCGGCGGCCGGGTCGGTCGGCGCCAGGGCCAGGCCGGCCTGGGCCCGGATCGCCATCGCCGACACGTGGTGCGCGACGGTGTCGTGCAGGTCCCGGGCCAGCCGTTCGCGTTCCAGCAGCTTGACCTGTGCCAGCTCGCGCTGCCGGGCCCGGGCGCGGTAGCGCAGGGCCAGGCCGAGGGCGGCCGTCGCGCACAGCACGGCGAACCCGGCCACCAGGTCGGCCGCGCGGAGCTGCCCCGACGCCGCGGTCAGCCCGACCTTGCCGAGTACCACGGCCGCGCCCAGCACGGCCTCGCGGCCGGAACCCCAGCGCACCAGGGCGTAGGGCAGGATCAGGAGAAAGGCGATCGTGTACGTCTCCAGCGCCGCCCCGGGCAGCAACACCGGCAGCACCCCGCTGACCCCGAAACCGATCGCGAGCATCAGCAGCGGCCGGGTCCGCCGCCACAGCAGCGTCGGCACCAGCGCGACGACCACGGCCACCGAAACGACGCGCCAGGACAGCTCCGGGCGCAGCAGGCCCTCGAGCACGGCGAGCGGCACCAGGACGGCGACCAGCGCCCAGTCCCGCCACACCCGCGCGGGCGGGTGCGGGGAGCGGGGTTCGGCCCAGAGGGAACGCAGGAAGTCGGGCACCCGCTGATCGTACGGAAGGGGTACGGCCGCCAGATCGTCCCAAAGTACGAGCCGGTCAGGGCACGATGACCTGGATGCCCGCCGGGCCGGGCCGGTCCATCGCGGCCAGCGCCGCCGGGGCGCCGGCCAGCGCGAGCTCCCCGGTGATCAGCTCGGCGGGGCGCAGCGCGCCGGTCCCCACCAGCGGCAGCAGCTGCCGGTACGCGTGCGCGGCCATCCCGTGGCTGCCGAGGATCTCCAGCTCGTGGGCGACGACCAACTCCATCGGCACGGTGGGCCGGCCGGTCGCCGCCGGCAGCAGGCCCACCTGGACGTGCCGGCCGCGCCGGCGCAGCCCCTCGACCGAGGCGGTGAGCGTGGCCTGGCTGCCCAGCGCGTCGAGGGAGAGGTGCGCGCCGCCGCCGGTGAGCTCGCGGATCGCGGGCGCGGGCGGCGTCGCGGCGTCGACGGTGGCCTCGGCGCCGAAGCGGCGGGCCAGGGCGAGGGCCTCGGCCGAGACGTCCACCGCGACCACCCGCGCGCCGGCCGCGACGGCGATCATCACCGCGGACAGGCCGACGCCGCCGCACCCGTGCACCGCGACCCACTCGCCGGGGCGGGCCCGGCCCTGCGCCACCACCGCCCGGAACGCCGTGGCGAACCGGCACCCCAGCGTGGCCGCCGCGGCGTAGCCCACCCGGTCGTCCAGCCGCACCAGGTTGGTCTGCGCGTGCGGCACGACCACGAGATCGGCGAACGAGCCCCAGTAGGTGAAGCCGGGCTGCTCCTGGCGATGGCAGACCTGCTGGTCCCCGGCGAGGCAGGCCGGGCAGCTCCCGCACGCGCACACGAACGGCGCGGTGACCCGGTCGCCCACCCGCCAGTCCCGTACGCCGGCGCCGACGGCGGCGATCTCCCCGGCGAACTCGTGCCCGGGCACGTGCGGCAGCCGGATGTCGGTGTCGTGTCCCCGCCAGCCGTGCCAGTCGCTGCGGCACAGCCCGGTGGCCCGCACCGCGACCACGACACCGCCGTCCGGTGGGGCCGGGTCGGGCACGTCGCGAAGCTCCGGCAGCTCACCGAATCGGTCGTAGATCACCGCACGCATGCGCTCATCGTCGCAGCCGGCCGTACGAGTCCAGCGTCCGGAGCGCCTCCAGGGTCACCATGCCGCGCCAGGCCAGCCGGGCGGCCGCGCTGGGCGGCTCCCAGGTCAGCGGCCAGCCGCCGTCCGGTTGCTGGTCGGCCAGCAGGTGGTCGAGGTGCCCGTCGAGCTGCGCGTCGGTGAACAGCGGGCGCCAGCGGGAGTCGGCCGCCGGGGCGAAGTGCAGCGGGGTCAGGCCGTACCCCTCGGCGTGCGGGTCGAGGTGGAACATCTTTGCGGTCCGCAGCCGTTCGGCCACGGCGGCGGCGTGCCGGTCCGCCCGTTCCCGGTCGGGCACGTGGGCCAGGAAGGCGAGCACCTCCAGGACGGCGTGCACGTCCTCGGGCGGCGGGCCGTCCTCCAGCGCCCGCCAGCAGTAGCCGGTGGCCGCGTCGCGCCACGGGTGCGCGACGTCCAGCTGGTACAACAGGGCGGCGAGGCCGGCGGTCGGGTTCAGCCCGGGCACGTAGGTCCAGTCCGTCATGTGCTCGGCCCGTGGGTACGCCTCGATGACGGGCGTGGTCAGCGGGACCGCCCCGTCGACCGCCACGGCCCCCAGGAAGTCGGCCGCCCGGCGCACCATCCGCGGGTCGCTCGCGCCGGCCGCGACCAGGTGCCGCAGGGCGATCTCGACGTCCAGCGGCAGGCTGGCCGGGCAGCACTTGTCCGGCTCGAGCCCGTGGCCGAAGCCGCCGTCCTCGTTCTGGTAGCCGCGCAGCGCGTCGACCACGCCGCCGGCCGGGGCGCCGTGGAAGAGCGTGTCGAACAGGCGCTGCTCCAGCAGCCGGGCCTCGGCCCGCAGGAACCGCTCGGCGGCGGCGAAGACGTCGTCCATGGCCCGATCGTAGGAACCCGGCCGCGCCGCGTCTTGTACGAATCGGACGCCGCTTCAGTGGTACCGCAGCTCGCCCGCGGTGATCGGGACGGTGAGCCTGTTCTCCGGCGGCGCCAGGGGGCAGAGCCACTGGTCGTCGTACGCGCAGCTCGGGTTGTAGAGGTAGTTGAGGTCCAGCAGCACCCGGCTGGGGGAGACCATCTCCACCCCGCGCCCGTGCGTGCCCTTCACCGTGTCGGTCAGGTAGCGGCCGCCCCCGTAGGACTGCTGGCCGCAGGTGGCGTCGCGGACCGGCAGGAACAGGCCGCCGCCGTACGCGGCCAGCCACCACAGCGACAGCTCGCCCCACGGGGTGTCCAGGATCCCCACCCGGTCGTAGCGGCAGACGCCGTCCGGGCCGCCGGTGTCGATCTCGATCCCGCCCGGCGCCGGCCGCAGCTCCACCTCGGCGCGGAACTCGTCGCTGGGCGGGAAGTAGGACAGGCCGTCGAAGTCGCCCGGGCTGGGGATGGGCGACTGCGGGTGGTACGCGAACAGCTCGTCGCGCCGGGCGCGGAAGTCCCGGAGATCGGTCGCGGTCAGGTAGATCCGGGCCACCGCCGCGCGGTAGTCGGCGAGTTCGAGTGCCTGCACGCCGACCACCGTATCCCGCCCCCTTGTATGGATCTTGCGGTTGGTCCTACGCTCGAAAGACCAGCGTATTGAAACGTTTAAATACGTTGATCCGCCCGCCCCGCGCACCTCCCCCCACCGAGGAGAACCGCATGGCCGAGTCCCTACCCCCCGCTGCCCGGAAACGCCCCCGACCCACCGTCCTGATCACCGCCGTCGTCACCGCGCTGGCCACGGTTCTCGCCGCCCCCGCCGCCTCCCCAGCGGCCGGCCGAGCCGCGGCGGAGCAGCCCGCCGGGCCGGCCGCCGCCCTGGTCACCACCCCGGTGAGCCTGACCGGCGCGCACTGGATCTGGTTCGCCGAGGGCGACCCCGCGACGACCGCACCCGCCGGACCCCGCCAGCTGCGCCGCACCTTCACCGCCCCGGCCGGCCCCTACACCGACGCCCAACTGGTCGTCACCGGTGACGACACGGTCGACGTCTGGCTCAACGACACCTATCTGGCCGGCTCGCCCCGCACCGCCGACTCCTGGCGGCAAGCGATCTACGTCGACCTGGCCGCCGCCCTGCGCCCCGGCGCCAACACCCTGACCATCGCCGCCCGCAACACCAGCGCCGGCCCGGCCGGCGTCCTCGGCCGGGTCCGCGTCGCCTCCGCCCAGGGCGCCGTGGAGCTGGTCACCGACGGCGCCTGGCAGGCGGCGAACTCCGTACCGCAGACCTGGGTCGCGGCCCGGGACCTCGGCGCCTACGGGACCGGCCCGTGGCGGGGCGACGTGGTGGCGCCCGACCCCGGGGCCGGCTCCCCGGTCACGGCCGCCGGCCTGACCACCGAGCGCCGCACCGATCCGGTCGGCCTCGACGCGGCCCGGCCGCGCTTCGGCTGGCGGCTGGTCTCCGCCGCCAACGGCCAGCTCCAGGGCCGCTACCAGGTCACCGTCGGCACCAGCCCGGGCGGCGCGGACGTCTGGGACAGCGGCCAGGTGGCGTCCGGGCAGAGCGTGGACGTCGCGTACGGCGGCCCCGCGCTGACCAGCAACCGCACCTACCACTGGCGGGTCCGGGTGTGGGACGCGCAGGGCCGGCCCGGTCCGTGGAGCGCGCCGGCGCGCTTCGACACCGGGCTGTTCGACCCGGCGACCGAGTGGCGGGCCGACTTCATCGGCGGCCCGGCCGCGCCCGGCCTCGCCGGCGCCGAGTGGATCTGGTACCCCGAGGGCGACCCGGCGGTGACCGCCCCCGCCGCGCAGCGGTTCTTCCGCCGCACCTTCGACCTTCCCGCCGTCACCGCGTCGACCCTGGTGGTCACCGGCGACGACACGGCCGACGTGTGGGTCAACGGCTCGCCGGTCAGCACCTCCCGGCGGGTCACCGACTCGTGGCAGCGAGCCACCACTGTGGACGTGACGGCGCAGCTGCGGGCCGGTCCGAACACCATCGCGATCGCCGCGACCAACAGCACGGCGGGCCCGGCGAGCATCATCGCCGGGCTGACCAGCGGCGCCACCACCGTCGCGACCGGCGGTACGTGGAAGGCGTCGCAGAGCGGCCCCGCCGGGTGGGAGCAACCCGGTTTCGCCGACTCCGGCTGGCCCGCCGCCCGGGTGACGGCCGCGTACGGCGCCGGGCCGTGGGGCGCACAGGTCACGGTGCCGAACCCCGCGCCGTACCTGAGCAAGGGTTTCAGCGTCGCCCGGCCGGTCGCCCGCGCCCGGCTCTTCGTGACCGCGCTCGGCCTGCACGACACCTACCTCAACGGGGAGAAGGTCGGCGCCGAGCGGCTCGCGCCGGGCTGGACCGACTACCGCAAGCGCCTCCAGTACCGCGCCTACGACGTGACGGCGAGCCTCGTGCCGGGCGGCAACACGCTCGGGGCGCTGGTCGGCAACGGCTGGTACTCGGGCTCCCTCGGCTTCGCCGGCAGCCGGCGGTACGGCACCTCGCCGTGGTACTCCGCGCAACTGTCCATCGAGTACGCCGACGGCACGCGGGCCGAGGTCCGTACCGATGGCTCCTGGTCGGCGACGGCCAGCGTGATCGTCGCCGACGACCTGTACCACGGCGAGGATCAGGACGCCCGGATCCGGCCCGGGGCCGGCGCCACCGTGACCGTCCGGACCGACGCCCGGCCCCGGCTGGTCGCCCAGGTCGACCCCGGCGTCACCGTGCAGCAGCAGCTCCGGCCGAGGAGTCTCACCCAGCCGAAGCCGGGCGTGTGGATCGCCGACCTCGGGCAGAACTTCGCCGGCTGGAACCGGCTCACCGCCGCGGGCCCGGCGGGCACCCGGGTGACGCTGCGGCACGGCGAGATCCTCAACGCCGACGGCACGCTCTACACCGCGAACCTGCGGGCCGCCCAGGCCACCGACACCTTCACGCTCGCCGGGACGGGCGCGCCGGAGGTCTTCGAGCCGCACTTCACCGTGCACGGCTACCGGTACGTGGAGATCACCGGGTTCACGCCCACCCCGGACAGCCTGACCGGGCTGGCGGCCTGGACGGACGGGGCCGGGACGGGCACGTTCACCACCGGCGACCCGCTGGTGAACCAGGTGCAGCACAACATCCTGTGGGGCGCGCGGTCCAACCTGCTGTCGATCCCGACCGACTGTCCGCAGCGCGACGAGCGGCTCGGCTGGACCGGCGACATCGCCGCGTTCGGGGCCACGTCCACGTTCGGCTTCGACACCCACGGGCTGCTGAGCAAGTTCGCCGACGACCTGGTGGACGCCCAGCGGGCCGACGGGGCCTTCACCGACGTGGCGCCGGCCGTCATCGACGGGGCGGGCAAGGCCGGCTGGGCGGATGCCGGCGTGATCGTGCCGTACACGGTGTGGCAGCGCTACGGCGACCTGTCCGTCGTGGACGAGCACTTCGCGGCCATGGCCAAGTACGTCGATTACCTGCGGTCGACCGCGGGCGCGGACCTGATCCGCGACCACGAGACCTACGGCGACTGGCTCAACGTCGACGACAACACCCCCAACGACGTGTCCAGCACGGCGTTCTTCGGCTGGTCGGCCCGGTTGCTGTCGCGGATGGCCGCGGCCACCGGGCGGACGGCCGCGGCGGCCGCCTACGGCACGTTGGCCGACCAGGTCGCGGCCGCGTTCACCGGCCGTTTCGTCGCGGCGGACGGGACGGTCGGCAGCGACAGCCAGACCGGCTACGTGCTGGCCCTGGCCTTCGGGCTGGTGCCGCCGGACCGGCAGCAGGCGGTCGCGGACCGGCTCGCCGCCAAGGTGGCCGCGCGCGACGGGCACCTCTCCGTCGGCTTCATGGGCGTGGAGAACCTGCTGCCGGTGCTGGCCGAGCACGGGCACCTCGCCACCGCGTACCGGATCCTGCAGCAGCCGGGCTATCCCGGCTGGGGTTACATGGCCGCGCGCGGCGCGACCACCATCTGGGAGCGCTGGGACGGCATCCGGCCGGACGGCTCGCTGCAGGACGCCGGGATGAACTCGTTCAACCACTACGGCCTGGGCTCGGTGGGGGACTGGCTCTACCGCACGGTGGGCGGGGTCGCACCCGCCGCGCCGGGCTACCGGCAGGTGCTCATCGCCCCGAAACCCGGCGGTACGGTCACCTCCGCGACCGCGGCCCTGCAGACGAGGTACGGCCCGACGCGCTCGGAGTGGAGCCGCAGCGGCGCCACGCTGACGCTGAAGGTGGTGATCCCGCCCAACGCCACGGCCACGGTCCAGGTGCCGGCGCCGTCCGCGGCGGCCGTCACCGCCCCGGCGGAGGCCGTCCCGCAGGGCTACGGCGGGGGATCGGCCTCGTACAGCCTGCCGTCCGGCAGTTACACCTTCACGGCTCAGGCGGGGTAGCTCGTCGCCTCGGTCGCCTTGAGGCTGGCCCACACCGGGCGACCGGGCTCGAGCCCCAGCTGCACGGCGGCCGCCGGCGTCACGTCGGCGGCCACCGTGATCGGCCCGGTCAGCTCGATCCGCAGGGCGTCGCCGTGCCGCAAGACGGCCGCCACCGTCGCCGGCCAGGTGTTGCGGGGGCTGCCCTCGGGGCGGGCGGCGTAGAGAGCCACGGCCGCCGGCGGGAAGGCCACGAAGACGTCGCCGTGCTGCGGGCCGGCCGTGGTCAGCGTGAAGTCGCCGGCCACCCGGACCAGGTCGCCGTCGGCCCGGCCCCGGTACAGGTTCAGGCCGACCAGCCGGGCCACGTAGTCGGTGCGCGGCCGCGAGGTGATCGTGGCCGCGTCGCCGGTCTGCACCACCCGGCCGTGCTCGAGGATGACCAGCCGGTCGGCGAGCATCATCGCGTCCAGCGGGTCGTGGGTGACCAGCACGGTCGGCCCGGCGTGCCCGGCGAGGTGGCCGCGCAGGTGCGCCCGCGTGTCCAGCCGGGTACGGGCGTCCAGCGCGGCCAGCGGCTCGTCCAGCAGCAGCAGGCGCGGCCCGGTCGCCAGCGCCCGGACCAGGGCGACCCGCTGGGCCTGCCCGCCGGAGAGCTGCCGCGGCTTCCGGCCGGCCTGCCCGGCCAGCCCGACCCGGGCCAGCAGCTCCGCCGCCTGGGCCCGGGCCCGGGACCGCGGCACGCCCCGGCAGCGCGGCCCGAACGCCACGTTCTCCAGCGCCGACAGGTGCGGGAAGAGCAGGTAGTCCTGGAAGACCACGCCGATGTGCCGGTGCTCCGGCGCGATCCCGTCGATGCGCTCACCGCCCAGCTCGATGTGCCCGTCGTCCAGCGCGACGAGCCCGGCCAGGGCCCGCAGCGCCGTGGTCTTGCCGGCGCCGTTCGGCCCGAGCAGCGCGACCACCTCGCCGGCCGCCGCCCGCAGCTCGGCGTCGAGCGTGAACCCGTCCCGCCGCACCACGAGGTGCGCGTCCAGCGCGCTCACGTCGCCCCCAGCCAGCGGTCCCGGAGGCCGGCCAGGATCGCCACCGACACCACCAGCAGCAGCAGGCTGAGCACGATCGCCGCGTCCAGGTCCTGTTCCAGGGCCAGGTACACGGCCAGCGGCATGGTCTGGGTACGCCCCGGAAAGTTGCCCGCGAAGGTGATCGTGGCGCCGAACTCACCCAGCGCCCGGGCCCAGCACAGCACCGCCCCGGCGGCCACCCCCGGCCCGATCAGCGGCAGCGTGACCCGCCGGAACGCCGTCCACCGGCTCGCCCCCAGCGTCGCCGCGGCCTCCTCGTAGCGGGCGTCCGCGCCGCGCAGCGCCCCCTCCACGCTGATCACCAGGAACGGCATCGCCACGAACGCCTCGGCCACGACCACCCCGGCGGTGGTGAACGGCAGGCTGAACCCGAACGTGGCGTCGAGCCAGCCGCCGACCAGCCCGCGGCGGCCGAACACCAGCAGCAGCGCCACCCCGCCGACCACCGGCGGCAGCACCAGCGGCACGGTGACCAGCGCCCGGACCAGCCGGCGGCCCCGGAACGGCACCCGGGCCAGCATCCAGGCCAGCGGCACGCCGAGCAGCAGGCACGCCGCGGTGGCCAGGGTGGCGGTGAGCAGCGACAGCCGCAGCGCCGCCAGCACCCCCGGCTCGGTGAGCCGCTGCGGCAGGGTGGCCCAGGGCGCCCGGATCAGCAGCCCGGCCAGGGGCAGCGCCAGGAACGCCAGCCCGGCGATCGCGGGGATCGCCAGGGCCAGCGGCGCGCGCGACGGTGACCGGCTCAGGGCTGCCGGAACCCTGCGTCGGCGAGGATCTGCTGGGCCTCGGGTGTCCGCACGAAGGCGACGAACGCCGCCGCGCCCGCGGGGTTCGGCGCGTCCCGGAGCGCCACGATCGGGTAGTCGTTGACGGCCCCGGCCGACTCGGGGAACTCGACGCCGTCCACGTCGGCCGCGGCGGCCCCGGCGTCGGTGCGGTAGACCAGCGCCGCGTCCACCTCGCCGAGCTTGACCTTGGCCAGCGCGGCCCGCACGTCCTGCTCCAGGGTCACCGGGGTGAGCCGTACGCCGGCCGCGTCCAGGGCCTTGCTCGCCGCCGCGCCGCAGGGCACCGGCTCGGCGCAGAGCGCCACCTTGACGCCGGGCCCGGCCAGCGCGCTCAGCGAGGTCAGGCCGCGGGGGTTGCCCTTGGCCACCGCGATGACGAGCTGGTTGCGCGCGAAGGTGACCGGGGCGCCGACGGCGTCGCCCGCATCGGTGACCGTCCGCATGGTGGCCGGGCTGGCGGCGGCGAACACGTCGGCCGGCGCGCCGGAGACGATCTGCTGGGCCAGCCCCGAGCTCCCGCCGAACGAGAACGTCACGTCCAGCGCCGGGTTGAGCTGCTCGAACCTCGTGCCGATGGCGGTGAACGACTCGGTGAGCGACGCGGCCGCCAGGACCGTCACCGGGCCGCTGCCGCGGGCGCCCCCCGACCCCGGCGACGCGCCGCCGCCCGCGGCGTCGTTCTCGCCGCCGGCGCATCCCGCGGTGGCCAGCAGGGCGGCCGCCGCAACCGCCGCCCATCGTCGTGCCGTCACGCGCCGTCCCCCCGCTCCACGACCACGGTCGTCGATTTGATCACCGCTGTCGCGGGCGAGCCGACCGCCAGGCCGAGGTCGTCGACGGCCTCCCGGCTCATCAGCGACACCAGCCGGTACGGCCCGGCCTGGATGTCCACCTGGGCCATCACCGCGTCGCGGGTGATCGCCGTGACGATGCCGCGCAGCCGGTTGCGCGCCGAGGAGCGGTGCGCCCCGGTGTCGGGCTCGTCGGCCAGCGACCGGGCGAAGGCGGCGAGATCGGCGCCGGCCACCGTCCGGTGCCCGTGACCGTCGCGCTCGGCGGCCAGCCGTCCGGCGTCGATCCACCGGCGCACGGTGTCCGCACTGACCCCGAGCAGCTCGGCCGCCTCACCGATCCGGTATGTCGCCACGAGGGCCAGCATAGGGTCGCAGTTGCGAGGCAGTCCACCCGTTCCGCCTGGTATCTGCGCTACTTCAGGTCGCGCAGCTCGGCCGCCAGCAGGCCGGTGAGACGGTCGTGCCGGTCGCCGCCGACCGGGATGCCCCGGCTCGGGCCCTCGGCCAGCATCAGCACGTAGAGGTGGACCCGGCACAGCGCCAGCCGGATCCGCGCGGTGTCGTCGAGCACCAGGCCGGTGGCGGCGGTGTAGCCCCGCAGGAACGGATGCTCCGGCTCGTCCTCGATGCGGCGGAACAGCGCGGGGGAGACCAGGTCGAGCAGCGGGTCGCCCCACAGGAAGCGCTCGCCGTCGACCAGCCCGGTCAGCCGGTCGCCGGCGGCCAGCACGTTGCCGTCCCAGAGGTCGAAGTGCAGCAGCGCGGGCCGGGTGGCCGTGGCGAGGGCGGCGTGGTGCCGGGTGGCCAGCGCGCCGATGCCCGGCGGCAGCGGCACCGCCCAGTCGGCCGCGTCGGCCAGCAGGGCGGCGATGATCGCGCCGTACGCCGCCGGCCAGTCGGCGCCGGCCGGCCGGTCGCCGGTGTACCCGAAGTGCGGGCCGGTGATCCGGTGCAGCCCGGCGATCGCGGCGCCGAGCTGCTCGCGGACCGCCGCGTCGTCCGCCGGCCCGGCGCCCTCCGGCCGGCCGGTCAGGCTCTCCCCGGGCAGCAGCGTCGTGACGATCCAGTCGTCGCCGAGGTGCAACACCTCCGGGACGGGCACGCCCGGCGCGCCGGCCCGGACGATGCGGAAGTACGCCGCCTCGGCGGCGATGAGGCCACGCTCGTACCGCAGCAGCCCGGCCCCGGGCGGCGGCCCGACCTTGACCACCACCTCGCGCCCGTCGGCGAGGCCGGCCCGCCAGACGGCGGCGAAACCGCCGCCGGACAATTCCGCCGCACTGCGGACATCCACCGCGAAAGCCTTGCTGAGCAGCGCCTCGATCGTGGAAAAGTCGAGATTGCGTTGGGTCGGACTGCGCATGCCGCATTGTGCATCTCGCGCGGTTGGGAAAACCTTGGGGTCCACGAAGGATCGGAGCCAGATCGATGGTGGCTCGCCCGCCCGGAAGGGTACACACGCTTGCATGACCGTCAGTGACGAACGGCCGGGGTTGGCGGACCTCGGCCGGGACATCACCTCAGGTGACAACGCCGTCCCCCCGGCAACCCGCCCGGTGCCGCTGGCGCCGCCGGCCGGCGTGGACGACCTCCCGCGATACCTGCATGCCCTGCGCCGGCTGGCCGACGCCGACGACCTCGCGGCGGCCCACTCCGGCTGCACGCTGGCCATCGACGTGGCCGGCCGCGACGGCTCGGCGGGCGGGCTCGCCATGGCGTACTCGCAGCGCAGCTCGGTGGCCCGGCGGCTGGGCCGGCTGGCCGACGCCGCCCGCGACGCCGACGCCTCGGCGGAGCTGCTGGCCGTGTCCGGCATCGACCCCGCCGGCCCCACGGCCGCGCTGGTGCTGTCGCGGCGGCTGGCCGTGCTGCTCGACGTCGGCGACACCGCGCTGGCCGACAACCTGCTGGCCGCGACCGGGCTGGACGGCGAGCTGCCCGACGAGCCCGAGTTCCTGCTGCTGCGCTACGTCCGCGGCCGCCTGCACACCCAGGCGGCGCGGCCCGGCGAGGGGCTGGCGGACCTGTACCGCTGCGGCGAGCGCCTCGCGGTGCGCCGCTCGGACCACCCGGCGGTGCTGCCGTGGCGGTCGGCGGCCGCGTCCGTCCTGGCCGGACTCGGCGCGCGGGAGGCGGCCGAGCGGCTCGTCGCCGAGGAGGTCGCCCTGACCCGGCGGCACGGGCTGGCCTCGGCGCTGGGCCGCGCGCTGCGCATCCAGGGACAGGTACGGCCCGGCGAAGCGGGCATGGCAGCCGCCGAGGAGGCGATCCGGGTGCTGCAGGGCACCCCGCGGCGCTTCGAACTGGCGACGGCCCTGGTCGACTACGGCACCCTGCTGCACGCCGCCCGCCGCCGGCCGCAGGCCCGCCGGGTGTTGCGCGACGGGCTGGAACTGGCCCAGCAGTGCGGCTCGCCGGCCCTGACCGCCCGGGCCCGCGACCTCTTCGCCGGCCGCAACCCGAGGTGACGCCCGGGCGCCCTACGCGGGCAGCGGTTCCCGCGGCGCCCAGGCGCTGTGCTCGGCGAACGCCCGGTACCGGTGCAGGGCCAGGAACAGCCAGCCCAGGCTGAGGATCGCCAGCACGACGAACGCGACCGCCCCGCCGAAGGAGTCCCAGGCGGTGTGCATCGCGACCGCGCCGACGAACGTGGCCAGGAACGCCAGCAGCTTCTTGCCGGACGGCGTGGCCACCAGCGCCCACAGCGCGCCGCAGGTGAGCCCGGTCCACGCGGTGTGCCCGGCCGGCGCGGTGAGCCCGCGGACGAACAGCGTCTCCTGCACCGCGCCGATGTTGCCCTGCGAGGACAGCAGCGCGGTGAAGCCGTAACCCATCGTCTCCAGCGCGGCGAAACCCATGCCGGACGCCACCCCGATGACCAGCCCGTCCGACGGCAGCCGGCGACCCCGCCGGGCCAGCAGCGTGAACAGCAGCACGACCGGGACGATCATCTTGGCGGATTCCTCGATGAGCGCGACGAACACCATCGGCAGCGCGCCCAGCCCGCGCAGCGCGTCGTACTCCAGGGTGCCGGCCACCACGACCCCGATGACCCCGCCGAAGAACGCCGCGACCACCAGCGCCGAGGCGGGCACCTGCCAGCGGCCGGTACGGGCCTGGGCGAACGTCAGGAAGGCCAGCGGCACGACGGTCGCGCCGAGCAGCAGCAGGGACGGGATGAAGTTCGGGTTCTGCGTCCGCACCAGGGTGCGCAGCACGATGACGTAGAGCACCAGGCCGATGACGAGAACACCCAGCCACGCCCACCGCCGCGAGAGACCACGCATGCTGTGATCTTCGCGTACGCCCGCAGGCCGCGCCAGACGTCCGGCACGGGGACTCCGGGGGCGCGGAAGATCACTTAAGATCCGCGCCATGCCCGCCGCGTCCGCCCCGCCACCCGACTTCGACCCGGCCGCCGCGTACCCCGAGATGGGGCGGCTGCGGGCCGCGCTGACGGCGCCGGACTGGCCCGAGGTCCGCGCGCTGGTGGCGGCGGCGCCGGGACCCGTCGCCCGCACCATGCTGACCCAGTACGCGGCCACCGTCCCGGGCGCCGAGCTGTTCCTGCCGGACGTGCTGGCCCGCGACGCGGACGACGCCGTCGCCGCGGCCGTGCTGGGTGGCCGCTTGATCACCATGGGGTGGGCGGTCCGCTCCTCGGCGCCGGCCGCCTACGTGAGCCAGGAACAGTTCCGGACTTTCCGCGACTTCCTGGTCCGGGCCGAACGGGTGCTCATCGATGCGACCGCCCGCCACCCGGCGGACCCGGCGCTCTGGTCCCAGCGGCTGCTGAGCGCCCGTGGGCTGGGGTTCGGCCTCGCCGAGGTGCGCCGGCGGTACGACCGGCTGGCCGAGCACGACCCGCACCATCTGCCGGCGCAGGGGCACCTGCTGCAGTCGCTGTGTCCCAAGTGGGGCGGCACCTGGCAGCAGATGCACGCCTTCGCCCACGAGTGCATGCTGGCGGCGCCGCCGGGCGCACCCAACGCCGTGCTGGTCGTGACCGGTCATCTGGAGCGGTGGCTCGCCGACGATGCCCACCTGGCCAGCCCGGAGGTCCGCACCGAGATCTACGAGGCGGCCGCCCGGTCGGTGTGGGACCCGGGTTTCGGCAACGACCACGGCTGGGCCGGGGTGCGCAACACGTTCGCGATGGCGTTCAGCCTGCTCGGTGATCACCGGGCCGCCGCCGGCCAGTTCACCGAGCTCGGCCGCTGCGCCAGCGAGCACCCGTGGCACTTCCTCGGTGATCCCGCCGAGGTGTTCGTCACCCGGCGGGCGCAGGCCTACGCGAAGGCGGGCCTCTGATGATCCGGTACACCGAGGTCGACGGCGTGCCCACGCTGATCGCGCCCACCCCCGGGCCGCTGCGGGCCGGGCTGATGTTCCGGGTCGGCCGGGCCGACGAGACGCTGCCCCGCGCGGGCATCACCCACCTGCTCGCCCACCTCGCGCTGGCTCCGCCCGGCCGGGCCGGCTGCCACGACGACGGCACGACCTCCCCGGTCCGGACGTCCTTCCACAGCCAGGGCCCGGACCAGGACGTCGCCGCCTTCCTCACCGGCGTGTGCGCCGCGCTCCGGGACCTGCCGACGCGCCGGCTGGAGACCGAGAAGGAGATCCTGCGGACGGAGTACGGCAGCCGCCCGGCGCACCCCGCCGGGTCGCTGGCCCTGTGGCGCCACGGCGCCCGCGACCACGGACTGGCCGCCTACCCCGAGTGGGGACTCTCCATGATCACCGCGGATGACCTGCGCGCCTGGGCGGCCCGGTACTTCACCCGGGACAACGCGGTGCTCTGGATCGGCGGACGCGACGTGCCCGCGGGCCTGACCCTGGATCTGCCCGGCGGTGAGCGCCGCCCGGTGCCCGCCGCGTCGTCGGCGCTGCCCGTCACGCCGGCCTACTTCTCCGACGGCGCCCACGCCGTGGCGCTCGACGCCGTCGTCCGGCGACGGACTGCGGCCGCGGTGTTCACCGGGGTGCTGGAGCGCGAGCTGTTCCGCGGCCTGCGCCAGGAAGGCGACTACGCCTCCGCCGCGGCCGCCGACTACGAACCCCGCGGTGACGGGTACGCCGTGATCACGGCGTCGGCCGACGCGCTGCCGGAGAAGCAGGACGCGATGCTCGGCGGTTTCGTCGACATCCTGGCCGCGCTGCGGGTCGGCCGGATCCGGCCGGCCGACGTGGACGCGGTGGTGGCCGAGCGGACCCACGCGCTCACCGACGCCGAGGGGTCGGCCGCCCGGCTGCCGTCCGTCGCGTTCTCCGTGCTCACCGGGGAGCCGCGGCCGTCGGCCGAGGAACTGACCGCCGAGCTCGGGCAGGTGACGATCGCGGACGTGCACGAGGTCGCGGTCGAGGCGCTCGACGCGGCGCTGCTGATGGTCCCCGACGGACGGCACGCCGACTGGGCGGGGTTCACCGAGGCGCCCACGGGTTCCGGCGAGGCGATGACCGGCCGGACCCACCGGTGCCTCGACGGCGTGGACGTGCAGTTGGTGGCCGGTCCCGAGGGGGTCGGCCTCATCGGCGCCCACCAGCGCGAGTCCGTCCGCTTCGCGGAGTGTGTGGCCCTGCTGGCGTGGCCGGACGGCCGCCGGTTGCTGATCGGCGCCGACGCGGTCTCGGTGACGGTCGAACCGACCCTGTACGCCGGCGCGGCGGCGATCCCGTCCGCCATCGACGCCGCCGTCCCGGCCCACCTCCGGATCGAGATGCCCGCACGTGAGCCGTGGGCGATCCCCCGGCCGGACCCGAAGCGCCACCGGGGCACGGCCGGACCGCGGGCGGGCAGCCGCCTCCGGGTCTGGAAGGACGCGGGCGTCACCCGGCTCGCGCTGCTGCTGGCCCTGTCCGCCGCGGTGACGGCGCTGCTGCTGCCCAATGCGGTCGCGGACAGCGGGAACTGGGTGGTGGCCCTGGTCGCGCTCGTCGTCTCGGGTGTGCTCGCGCGCGCCCTGATCCGCCGGATCCGGCTGGTACGCCGCCTCCTGCAATGAACGCCGCCGCCGGGCCGGTTCTCGACGGGCAAGCCCGGCGCGGCGGGCATCACCGGCACGTCCGCGGGCCGGGCTCCCCGGCACGCCGTGCCCCGGGGCCTTGCTCGGAGACTCAGTGTCCGGTGACGACCGCGGGGTTCGCGTCCTCGACCGGCAGCAGCCAGGGCCGCACCACCAGCAGCAGCACCAGGTTGGCCGCGACCATGCCCCCCGCGATCACCAGAGCCATCCCCACCGCCCCCGTGCCGAGCACGCCGACCAGCGGCGCGGCCAGCGCGCCCACGCCGAACTGCACCGCGCCCAGCAGCGCGGCCGCCGTGCCCGCTGCCTCGCCGTGGCGGGACAGGGCCAGCGCCGGCGCGTTCGGGAAGGCCAGGCCGGCCGAGGCCAGCACCACCCACAGCGGGATCAGCACGCCGACCAGGCCGCCGAAGCCGGTGGCCGCGAACAGCAGCAGCACCAGGCCGGCCACCGCGCCCGCGGCCAGCGACGAGACCAGGATCTGGGCGGGGGTCCAGCGGCGCAGCAGCCGGACGTTGAGCTGGGTGGCGGTGATCAGGCCGACCGCGCCGGCGCCGAAGACGAAGCCGAACTCCTGCTCGTTCAGGCCGTACTGCTCCTGGAAGACGAAGGAGGAGCCCGACACGTACGCGAACAGCGCCGCCATCGCCAGCCCGGCCACCAGGATCAGCCCGAGGTAGGGACGGTCGCCGAAGAGCCGGCCGTAGTCGCGCAGGGTGCCGAGCACGCCGCCGTTGCGCCGGCGCTCGACCGGCAGGGTCTCGGGCAGGGCCAGCGCCGTCACGGTGAGCATCGCGACGCCGAACAGAGCCAGCACGACGAAGACGCCGCGCCAGGACGTCCAGTTCAGCGTGATGCCGCCGAGCGTCGGGGCCAGGATCGGCGCGGCGCCCATCACCAGCATGAGGCGGGAGAGCAGCTTGGCGGCGGCGAGACCGGTGAACAGGTCCCGCACGATGGCCATCGCCACGACCGCGGCGGCCGCGGCGCCGAGCCCCTGGAGCACGCGCAGCGTGCCGAGCAGGGCCAGGTTGGGCGCGATCACGCAGAGGACCGACGCCAGGATGTGCACGGCGACGCCGGCCAGCAGCGGCGCGCGGCGCCCGACGGCGTCGGACACCGGGCCGATCAGCAGCTGGCCGAGCGCCAGGCCGGCCAGGGTGCCGGTGAGGGTGAGCTGCACCGCCGCGGTGGTGGTCTGCAGGTCGTCGGTGATCGTCGGCAGCGACGGCAGGTACATGTCGATGGTGAGCGGGCCGAGGGCGATCAGGAAGCCGAGCACCAGCACGAGCTGAAGCCGCTCGCGGGCAGACATGCGCTCCCCGGGCGTCAGCGCCACCGGCGGTGCTGCGAGGCGTTCGGGCGCCTGGGTCATGAGGTGGATCCCATCTCGTCGTCCGGTCGGTCGCTGTCCAGCGTCCGACACAGGTACGACAAGTTCGGGCCCGCTCCGGGGATTCCCCGGAAAGCAATTTCGTGCCGCCCGTCACAGTGGCCGGGAATTCGCGGAAATGGCCCGGCGCGCCGACCGAAGAATGGTAATCCGGTTGACGCGCCGGGCCCCCGGCCGACGGTCAGAACGGCGTCAGCACGATGCCGGCCTGCCGCGGGTCGCCGGAGTGCACCAGCGACTCCTGGTTCTGCACGTCGTCGAAGGCGAAGCCGTACGCCTTCCCGTCGACCATCTGCTCGTGGATGATCCGCGAGTAGTGGTTGGTCAGCGTCCCCCGGTAGAAGTCGGCCGCGGTCCCGCTGGGCTGGGTGTCC
Source organism: Actinoplanes nipponensis (assembly GCF_016862275.1). Classification (GTDB taxonomy): domain Bacteria; phylum Actinomycetota; class Actinomycetes; order Mycobacteriales; family Micromonosporaceae; genus Actinoplanes; species Actinoplanes nipponensis. The sequence goes on from NZ_BOMQ01000017.1 coordinate 147,505, forward strand.
AGCGTGCCCAGCGTGCTGCGGTGCAGGGCGGCGCAGAGCGTCCGGGCGATCGGCCCGACGACCTGGTCGTTGGGGGCGCCCAGGGCCCCGTCACAGCCCCACACGTTGGCGGTGGAGGGCTTGGTGAAGGAGGCCACCGTCCGGCCGGTGGTGTCGGTGAAGTTCATGACGGCGCCGCTGGTCCGGCCGAAGAACTTGACGTTCGGCTGGTCGCCGAACGGCACCACGGTCAGCGTCCGGCCGGCGTACGCGTTCCACGCCGAGGTGATGTACGGGTCCAGGTACGTGGCGCTGAACTGTCCGCTGTCGGCGGCCTTGCCCGGCGCCAGCACCCGCAGCACGGTCCCGTCCGCGCGGGTGTAGACGGTCTTCTCAAAGCCCGGCTGGGCCTTGATCTGGTCGATGACCCGCTGCCGCCCGCCGGCCTTGAGCTCGCCGGTCCGGCTGGTCGCGCCGTTGCCGCCCTGCACCGACACGATGTGCGGCACGGCGAACATGTCGACCTGTGAGCTGTTGAGCCAGAGCCCGGAGTCGTTGAGCGTGAACTCGCTCCAGTCGAACAGGATGTCCTTGTTGGGGTCGGCCCCGGCCCACGGCGCGGGCTGGACCAGCCCGTCGGTGCTGAGCCGGAAGTCGAGCTTGCGGCCGAACGACATGTAGAGCCGGCCGGAGAGGTTCTTCGGCATCCTGATGGTGGTGCTGGCGCCGTTGCCCGGCCCGGGGATCGACACGTCCGGCGCGGGCACCGGGGTGGGCTGGCCGCCGGTCCAGTTGGTGAACGCGCCGGCGGAGTTGACGTAGCCCAGCTTGCCGGTGGTCAGGTTGACGCCGAGCAGGTAGAGGTACACCGCGTCGGAGCGGCCGGTGTGGTTGGTGACGGTGACCGGCAGCAGGTTCGACGCCGGCGGCGGGGCCGGGTCGGTGGCCGGGGCCGTGGTGGGCGTGGTCGCCGGTGGCCGGGTGGTGGGCGCGGTGGTGGGCGCGGTGGTGGCCGGCGTGGTCGGCCCGACGGTCGGCCGGGTCGTCGGCGCGACCGTGGGCGCGGTCGGGCCGCCTCCGCAGGGCTGGCCGTTGAGCAGGCAGTTGACCGGCGTGCCGCCCGCGCCGACCAGGCCGAAGGAGACCTTGCCGCCGGCCGGGACGGCCCCGTTCCAGGACCGGTTGGTGAAGGTCCGGTGGTTGCCGGCCGCGACCATGTCGGCCTCCCAGTAGCTGCCCACGGTGCCGCCGGCGGGCAGGTCGAACTCCACCTTCCAGGACGTCAGCGCGGCGGAGCCACCGTTGCTGATGGTGACGTCGCCCTGCCAGCCGGAGCCCCAGTCGGAGGTCTTGGTGAAGGCCGCGGTCGCCGCGGCGGCGGACGCCGGCAGGGCGATCCAGGTGGTCCCCGCGGCCGCCAGGACGGCGGCCGCGGAGAGGATGAGTGTTCGCTTGCGGCGCATGGGGGTGTGCCTCCGGAGGGGGATGAGCGGGGATCCCCTAATTATTAGGAGTCCTAACTGCAGATTCGTTAATTAAGACCATCATTAAAGTTCTGCTCAGGAACGGCGCACACAAAGAGTTGCCCGCCGATCGCGGACAGCGCGATCGGCGGGCGATAACAGTTTCTTGCCTATGCGCGCCGCCACTTCTGGTTGGCGCCGCCGGTGCAGTCCCAGAGGATGAGCCGGGCGCCGTCGTTGGCGTTCCAGGCGTCGATGTCGACGCACTTGTTCGCCTGCGGGTTGACCAGGTCGCCGGCCGCCGAGAGGACGAACTGCTGGGCCGGGTTGCCGCTGCAGTTGGCGATCTGGATCACCGCGCCGTTCGCCGTCGAGCCCCAGGCCACGTCCATGCACTTGTTGTTCGAGGTCTGCAGCGTGCCGTTGACGAAGGTCCACTTCTGCGCGGCGGTGTTGTTGCAACCCCACATCTGCAGGGGCACGCCGTCGGCGAAGTTGGCGTTCGGCACGTCGATGCACTTGCCGTTCAGGTTGCTGACCAGCGAGTTGCCCCCGCTGCCGCTGCCGCTGGTGGTCAGCGACAGGCCGTAGACGCCGAGGATCTCGTTGACCGGCTGGAACCACATGGTGCCGCCGGACGAGCAGTTGCCGCTGCCGCCGGAGGTCACGCCCTGGGCCTGGTTGCCGGAGATCCAGGAGCCGCCGGAGTCGCCCGGCTCGGCGCAGGCGTTGCTGCGGACCAGGCCGGAGACGGCGCCCTGGGCGTACACGATCGTCTCGTCGCGGCCCAGGATGGTGCCGCAGCGCCAGCCCGTGGTGCGCCCGGACCGGCAGACAGAGCTGCCGACGGCGGCGTCCTGGGAGCCGGCGACCAGCACGTTGCCGCCGGCGTAGTTGTTGACCCAGGGCTGAGGCGTCCAGTTGCCGTTGGTCCGGATCCACGAGTAGTCGTTGCCCGGGAAGGACGAGCCGGCGAAGGTGCCCTGGGCGACGTTGTTGTAGCCCAGCGTCGGGCTGTTCACGCCGCCGCAGTGCCCGGCGCTGACGAACCCGCCGGCGACCGCGAAGCCCACCGAGCAGAGCGTGTTGCCGTTGATCACGTACTGGTCGCCGCCGCGGATGTCGTACATCGGCCGGGGCGCCTCGGCCGCCTCGACGACCGTGACCGCCCCGGCGCCGCTGGCCGCGGCGAAGGCGCGGGCGGCGGCCGACCGGCCGGGCGCGGCGGTGACCACCACGCGGTTGGCCGCGACGTCGACGTACCAGCCGTGGACGGTGGTGTTCGCCACCTTCGCGGCGTTCCGGTCGAGCTTGCCGCGCGCGGCAGCGAGGTCCGCGGCGCTGTGCGCGACCACCGCGGCGATGGCGCCCGCGGCACGGACCGTCGCGGCGGCGGCGGGATCGGTGACCGCCACGGTGAGCCGGGCGGCGCCGGCCGGGATCCAGGCGCCGGCGTAGGCCGCGCCGAGCTGATTGCGCAGCCGCTTCTCGACCACCGGGGCGGCGGCCTCGGTGGCGAGCCGGGCCGCGATCTGGTCGTCGGTCAGCCGCAGGTCGCGCCGCATCGCCGCGACCATGCCGGGCGCCATGTCGAAGCGGGCGGCGGCGGTGGGCGCGGGGGGTACGGGCGACTCGGCAGCGAAGCCGGCCGCCGGCAGCACGCCGAGGAGGGTGAGCGCCGCGGTGGCGACGCCCAGGGAACGAGCAGCACGGGACATGGGGGGTCCTTCCGCTGAGCCGGGGATCTCCGGGGATGGGAGAGCGCTCTCTGAATCGGAGTGTGTCGATTTGTTAACGAGCTGTCAAGAAACTTTGCTGATCGTTGTCCATCGATGTCAGCGCGTCATCGCCCGGCACCGGGCCGCCGGACGTGCTAGCTTGGGCGGGTTGCCGTTCCGATTTCTCATATTTGCCGGAGCTTCTCATATTTGCCAGAGCCTGGTGGGTATCCGAACCCGCCGGGCTTTTGTCGTATGAGTCCGGTTTCCTGTTCCTGAGGGGCGGCGACGGAGTTCGCGAGGTGCGAGCTCCCTGTGGTTTCGAAAGGGTTCAGCATGGCTGTCGGCACAGTGAAGTGGTTCAACGCGGACAAGGGCTTCGGCTTCATCACCCAGGACGGCGGTGCGCCGGACGTGTTCGCTCACTTCTCCGCCATCGCCTCTGACGGGTACCGCACCCTCGAGGAGAACCAGCGGGTGGAGTTCGACATCGAGCAGGGCCAGAAGGGCCTGCAGGCGGCGAACATCCGTCCCATCTGACGAACGTCGGCGAGGGCCGTGCCTTCCGCGTAGCCGCGGAGGGCACGGCCCTCGGTCGTTTACCCCCGTCCCGATCTCTTACTGCGACGAAACGAGTTCTGTGAAGACGTACTCCGGAGCCCCCTACGCGGCCGCCACCCACAGCGCGCTGCAGCGACGACTGCTGCGCAACGCCTCGTTCCCGCCGCGCACCGCGCAGCAGGACGCGCTCAAGATGAGCGCCGTGCCGATGGTCCCGGAGGTCCACCTCTTCCTCGCCGAGGACTCCGTGCTGCTCTGGGCCCGGCTCGAGACCGAGGACGGGCCGCTGTCCGCGCCGTACTGGGCGACGCCGTGGCCCGGTGGCCAGGCCCTGGCCCGCTACGTCCTGGACAACCCCGAGCTGGTCGCCGGCCGGCGGGTGCTGGACCTCGCGTCGGGCTCCGGCCTGGTCGCCATCGCCGCCGCGCTCGCCGGCGCCGCCGAGGTGACCGCCAACGACACGGACGGTTACGCCATCGCGGCGATCCAGGCCAACGCCAACGCCAACGGCGTGCTGATCGCCACCGTCGCGGACGACCTCACCGACGGTGACGGCGAGGACTACGAGGTCATCCTGGCCGGTGACTGCCTCTACACCGCCGAGGTCGCCGCCAAGATGCTGCCGTTCATCGGCCGCGCGATGCAGCGCGGCGCGACGGTGCTGCTCGGCGACCCCGGCCGGGGGTACGCGCCGCCCGGCCTGCTGCGCACGCTGACCACGTACGAGTCGGCCCCGCTGGTCTCCGGCGAGGACGGCCAGCGCGACCAGACCAGCGTGCTGACCCCGGTGGCCGTCGCCCTCACGAGCTAGATCCCTCTCGCAGTCACCCGGTCGGACGTGCAAGGCTGAACGCTGACGCGTGCGGCCGGGGGAAGCGGGATGATCGTGGGGTATCAGTCGTGGGCATGATCAAGGTGGTCGGGCTGGTCCTGCATCCCCGGCGGGACTGCGGCGCCGCCATCCAGGCCATCGTCGCCTGGGCCGCCGCGCGCGACGTCACGGTGCTGGGCCTGCACGACGAGATCAGCCGGATCGACTGCGACGCCGTCGCGGTCGACGCCGAGGAGATGGTCGAGCGGGCCGGCCTGCTGGTCAGCCTGGGCGGCGACGGCACCATGTTGCGCACGATGCGCCTGGTCGAGGGCCGCAAGACGCCCGTGCTGGGGGTCAACGTCGGGCGCCTCGGCTTCCTCGCCGAGGTGGACCTGCCGGACCTGGCGGGCGCGCTCTCCTCGATCGACGAGCACCGGTTCACCATCGAGTCCCGCACCGCGGTGCGCACGGTGCTGCCCGGCGGCCAGGAGGTCTCTGCCTTCAACGACGTCGCGCTGGTCCGGGTGCCCGGCGACGGGCTGGCCCACGTCGGCATCACCGTCGAGGGCAGCAACTTCGTCCGGTACGCGGCCGACGCCGTGATCGTCGCCACCCCGACCGGCTCGACCGCGTACAGCTTCTCGGCCGGCGGCCCGATCGTGTCGCCCAACGTCGAGGGCCTGCTGGTCAGCGCGGCCGCCGCGCACTCGTCGTTCAACCGCTCGCTGGTGCTCTCGCCGGACGAGCGGTTGCGGCTGGACGTGCTGGCCACCAGCGGCCGGCTGGCCATCGAGGTCGACGGCATCATCTCCGGCTACGCCGAGGCCGGCCAGCAGCTCGACATCACCCCGGTGCCCGGCGCCGCCCAGGTCATCCGCTTCGGCCGCACGTCGTTCTACGAGCGGGCCCGGCGCAAGCTGCGGGTCGAGGGCAGCGCCCAGGTCGGTTCCGGCGACGTGTCGGACGCGACCGTGGTCGACAGCTTCGAGCAGTCCCGCTACGAGATCCTGCTCGGCGGCGAGCTCGCCGGGGTCCTGCACTACCGCCGCCACGGCGGCGCGGTCGAGCTCGCGCACACCGAGATCGACCAGGCCTTCGAGGGTCGCGGGCTGGCCGGCCGGCTCGCCGCGGCCGCGCTCGCCGACGCCCGCGGGCGCGCCACCCCGGTGGTGGTGAGCTGCCCGTACGTCGCCGGCTACGTCGAACGGCACCCCGAGTTCAAGGATCTGCTCGCCACGAGAGGAAATCCCGGATGACCAACCCCGTCTGCACCCACGTCGACCAGGTCCAGGACGTCGAGCCGTCGGGTGACGGCTGCGTGGAATGCCTGGCCGAGGGCGGCCGCTGGGTGCACCTGCGGGTCTGCATGACCTGCGGGCACGTCGGCTGCTGCGACTCGTCGCCCGGCAAGCACGCCACCGCGCACTTCCACGGCATCGGCCACCCGATCGTGCAGTCGTACGAGCCGGGCGAGCGATGGTGGTGGTGCTACCAGGACAACGTGGCCTTCGAGGTCGCCGACGCCCCCTCGTTCACGCACCCCTGAGGACTGACCCATGGGCCATCCCGCCATCCTGACCGTCGACGACGATGCCTCGGTGTCCCGGGCGATCGCCCGGGACCTGCGCCGCCGCTACGGCGAGGCGTACCGGATCATCCGGGCCGCCTCCGCCGCCGAGGCCCTCGAGGCGCTCAAGGAGCTCAAGCTGCGCGGCGGCCGGGTGGCCGTCATCCTGGCCGACTACCGGATGCCGCAGATGAACGGCATCGAGTTCCTCGAGCAGGCGATGGACCTGTTCCCCCACGCGCGCCGCGCGCTGCTGACCGCGTACGCGGACACGGACGCCGCGATCCAGGCGATCAACGTGGTCGACGTGGACCACTACCTGCTCAAGCCCTGGGACCCGCCGGAGGAGAAGCTCTACCCGGTCATCGACGCGCTGCTGGACGCCTGGCAGGCCACCGGGGACCGCGAGGTCACCGACATCCGGGTGGTCGGGCACCGGTGGAGCGAGCCGTCGTACCAGATCCGGGACTTCCTGGCGCGCAACCTGGTGCCGTACAAGTGGCTCGCCGCCGACGACCCGGAGGGCCGCCGCCTGCTGGAGGCGGCCGGGGTCGGCCCGGAATCGATCCCGCTGGTGGTCACCGCCGACGGCCGGGCGATGGCGCAGCCGACGCCGTCCGAGGTCGCCGAGGCGGCCGGGCTGTCGACCGCGCCGGAGCGCGACTTCTACGACCTGATCATCGTGGGCGGCGGGCCGGCCGGGCTCGGCGCGGCCGTCTACGGCGCCTCCGAGGGCCTCAAGACGCTGCTGGTGGAGCGGCAGGCGGTGGGTGGGCAGGCCGGGCAAAGCTCGCGGATCGAGAACTACCTCGGCTTCCCCGACGGCATCTCCGGCGCGCAGCTCACCGACCGGGCCCGCCGGCAGGCCGGCAAGTTCTCCGCCGAGGTGCTCAACACCCGCGAGGTGGTCGGGCTGCGCGCCGACGGCTCGGCCCGCACCCTGCGCTTCGCCGACGGCGGGGAGATCTCGGCGCACTCGATCGTGCTGGCCACCGGCGTGGCGTACCGGCCGCTGGCCGCCGCCGGCGTCGCCGAGCTGACCGGCTCGGGCGTCTACTACGGCTCGGCCGCGACCGAGGGCCCGTCCTGCGCGGGCAGCGACGTCTACATCATCGGCGGGGCGAATTCCGCCGGTCAGGCGGCGCTGTTCTTCGCCCGGTACGCCCGCAGCGTCACCCTGCTGGTGCGGGGCGACTCCCTCGAGGCGTCGATGTCGTACTACCTGATCCAGCAGCTCAACAAGATCGACAACGTGCACGTCCGGACCCGGTGCGAGGTGGTCGGCGCCCAGGGCAACGGGCACCTGCAGGCGATCACCATCTGTGACAGCAAGAACAACACGGTGACCAGCGTCGAGTGCGGCTACCTGTTCGTCTTCATCGGCGCCGAGCCGCGCACCGACTGGCTGGGCGGCGCCGTGGCCCGCGACGAGAAGGGCTTCGTCTACACGGGCCCGGATCTGCTCACAAATGGCACCCGTCCGGCGGGATGGGATCGGGACCGGGATCCGTTCTACCTGGAGTGCAGTGTTCCCGGCATCTTCGCCGCCGGCGACGTCCGGGCCAACTCGGTGAAACGGGTGGCCTCGGCGGTCGGCGAGGGGGCGATGGCCGTCACGCTGGTCCATCGTTACCTGGAGGCACAGTAGATGTCCGCGCCCAAGCTCACGCCTGACGAGCTCAGGACCCTGTTCCTGTTCGAGAAGCTCACCGACGACCAGCTCGCCTGGATCGCCGAGCACGGCTGCGTCGAGCACGTGGCCGCCGGTGAGCTGGTGATCGAGGAGGGCGCGCCCGCCGACAAGTTCTTCCTGCTGCTCAGCGGCACCATCGCGCTCAGCCGCCGGGTCGGCCAGGACGACGTGCAGACCACCCGCACCGAGCAGCGCGGCGTGTACATGGGCGCCACCCAGGCGTACATCCGGGACGAGGGGGTCGAGCGCAAGTACATGGCGTCCATGCGCGCCCTCGACGACTCGGACTTCTTCGTGCTGTCGGCGGCGGACTTCGGCTGGATGATGCGCGAATGGTTCCCGATGGCCATCCACCTGCTGGAGGGCCTGACCCTGGGCATGCGCAGCACCCAGGCGGCCATCTCGGAGCGGCAGCGGCTGGTCGCGCTGGGCGCCCTGTCGGCCGGCCTGATGCACGAGCTGAACAACCCGGCCGCCGCGGCGTCGCGGGCCACCGGCGCGCTGCGCCAGCGGGTCGCCGGCATGCGGCACAAGCTGGGCATGCTGGCCGCGGGCAAGGTCGCCCCGGAGCGGCTGGACGCGCTGGTCGAACTCCAGGAGGACGTCATCGAGCGGGCCGCCAAGGCGCCCGCGCTGACCGCCCTGCAGGCCGCCGACCGCGAGGACGAGCTCGGCGACTGGATGGAGGAGCACCAGGTCACCGGCGGCTGGGACCTGGCGCCGGTGTTCGCCCAGGGCGGCCTCGACATCGAGTGCCTGGAGCTGATCAAGGCCAAGGTGGTCGAGCCCGGCCTGCTCGACCAGGCCATCCACTGGATCGGGTACGCGCTCGAGACCGAGCAGCTGATGAGCGACATCGAGGACGCCACCGGCCGGGTCTCCTCGCTGGTCGCCTCGGCCAAGCAGTACTCGCAGCTGGACCGGGCCGCGCACCAGTGGATCGACGTGCACACCGGCCTGGACAGCACGCTGGTCATGCTGGGTCACAAGATCGGCGACGGCGTCAAGGTGGTCAAGGAGTACGACCGCGGCCTGCCCCAGGTGCCCGCCCACCCGGCCGAGCTCAACCAGGTGTGGACCAACATCATCGACAACGCGGTCCAGGCCATGCACGGCGCCGGCACGCTGACCATCCGGACCTACCGCGAGGACGACCACGTCGTGGTGTCGATCGGCGACACCGGCCCGGGCGTGCCGGAGGAGCTGCGCAAGCGGGTCTTCGAGCCGTTCTTCACCACCAAGGCGGTGGGCGAGGGCACGGGGCTGGGCCTGGACATCTCGTACCGGATCGTGGTCAACGGCCACGGCGGCGACATCGTGCTGCGGTCCCAGCCGGGCGACACCCGCTTCCTGGTCAGCCTGCCGCTGGCCGAGCAGGCGTCGCGTTAATCGGGTGATCCACCGGCCCGCGCCTCCTATGATCGACTCAGCGGTGGGCGGCTCCCCGCGGTGCTTCCTTCTCCACGACTCCTAATCGCCAACTAGCGTCGCGACTCTCCGCCCACCGCTTCCGCATGTCTCGGGGGAGGTCGGACGATGGATGCTTTCGCAGTCGTGCTGCTGCGCCGTACCGCCAGGGTCGCGGTCGCCGCGGCCGGGCCGGGACCGGCCGACGGCGCGGCCTGGGCCGGCGCGCTCGAGGCCGACCTGGCCGAGCGGGGCTGGCTGCTGCACCGTGAGCTGTGGTCCGCCGCCGCCCAGCTGACGCCGCCGCTGCGCGTGCAGTGGGCCGACTGGCTGCTCGCGACGGTCGACGAGCTGACCGGCGCCGACCGCACCATGGTCCCGCTGTACCGGTCCTTCCCGGACACCCCGCGCAACCCCGAGGCGGTCTTCGTCCGGCGGCTGCTGACCCACCTGCTGGCCGTGCCGGGGGCGCCGTGCGTGCTGTGCGGCCGCGAGCAGGACGGCGAGCCGCTGGACCCGTGCGGTCACCCGGTGTGCCGGTCCTGCTTCGCGCCCGAGGAGTTCAGCGCCTGCCCGATCTGCGGGCGCCGGCCCGCGGCCGGGACGCCCTACCTGCCGATGGTCGCGCCGGCCGGGCCGCCGGCGGCCGGGCCCCCGGTACGGGTACGGCTGCTGCGCCTGGAGCACGATCCGGCCGCCGCCGCCACCAAGCTGCGCGACGAACTGGTCGCCCGGCCCGGCGCGCTGGGCGAGGCCGACCGGGCGGACCTGGCGGTGCTGATCAAGGCCACCGCGCCGGCCGAACTCGGCTGGCTGCCCGCCACCGTGCCGGCCCGCGAGACACTCGCGCTGGTGCTGGCGTGGGCGCTGCACGCGACGGCGCTGACCGAGGCGTATCCGGAGGTGCTCGCCGAGACGCGGCGGCGGTGGCAGACGGCGACGGACGTGGCGCGGACGCTGTGGGCGTACTCCGGCGGGGACGCGGGACTGAACCTGCCGGCGCGGGCCGACGGGCCGTCCGCACCGGGGGAGGCGTGGCGGCCGGTGGACGAGCCGGCGACGCCGGTGCCGGTGACCCGGGTGCGGGCGTTGCCGCGGGCGCTGCGCCGGGCCGCCCTCGGGCGCCTGGACGCGTGCGGTGCGGGCGCCGCGGCCGAGGACCTGCGGCGGCATCCGGCGGTGTGGAAGCGGCTGGGGGAGCGGCTGCACCCGTACGAGCGGGTCCCGGCGCACCCGGGCGCGGCGGTCGCGTTCGCGGCGTTGCGTGGCACCCGCACCGCGCGGGATTCCGCGCTCGGCGCGGCCATGGTCGCGGCCGGCGCCGAGGATCCGCGCCGGCTGGTGCTGACCGACCACCCCGACGGTACGGTCACCGTCCGGCTCCGCACCCACGCGGCGTTGGTCGAGCGGGCCTTCGCCGACGGTGACGCCGGCCGGGCCGCGCGGCTGCTCGCCGAGCGCCCCGGCGAGCTGTGGCGGCGGGTCGACCAGCTGCTGCGGACGACGGGACCGGACGGCCACGAGGGGCTGACGGGTGTGCTGCGGGACAGCGCGGGCCGGGTCGCGCCGGGCGTGCTGGCCGCGGCGGCCGCCGAGCTGGCGGGCCGGGACGAGACGGTGGCGGCGACCGAGGAGCAGCTCGCCGCGGTGGCTGCCGCCCGGGCGGCGGCGATGGTCCGGGCGCAGGGTGCCGGCCGGCCGGCCGGTGGCCCGGTGAGCGTTGACCCGGCCGGGACCAGCATCGGGCGGGCGTTCCGGGCGGCCTTCGAGACGCTGAGCCGCCGGTTCGCTGGGCCGGGCGCGGGCGCTGTGCCGGGTGCGGCTGGGCCGGGCGCGGGCGCTGTGCCGGGTGCGGCTGGGCCGAGCGCGGGCGCTGCTGCGGGCGGGGCTGGGCCGAGCGCGGGCGCTGTGCCGGGCGCGGATGTGGGGGTGCCGGGTGCCGCGGGTGCGGTTGCCGGGGCCGGCGCGGAGGCCGGTGCGGCGGCGGGGATCGTCGGCGGGCGGCCGGGACCCGGCATGCCGCGGCGGGTCTTCTTCCCCCGGGGCAGCACCGTGACGACGTGGACCGAGCCCGAGCGCCGTGCCCCGCTGCCCACCGCGGCCGTCGCCGCCGTGCGTACCGTCGTCGACGACGAGCTGGTCCGCCGGGCTGCGGGCCTCGGCCGCTTCGACCTGGCCGTGATCGACGCCGCGCTCGCGCGGGTGCCCATGCCGATGCGGGAGCGGGCCGCCTCCGGCCAGCTCGCCGGCTGGCCGCGCGGCAGCATCCGGGCCCTGCCCGGCGGGCCGGTGCTGCGGCTGTTCCTGCACTGGGAGGACACCGAGGACCACCGGGTCGACCTCGACCTGTCCTGCGGGTTCTACGACGCGAACTGGCAGCGGGTCGGGCACTGCGACTACACCCGGCTGCGGTTCGCCGGCGACGGCGCCGTGCACTCCGGGGACCTCACCTCCGCGCCGGCGCCGCTGGGGGCCACGGAGTTCCTGGATCTGCGGCCGGCCCGCCTCGCCGAGGCCGGGGTGCGCTACGTGCTCCCGGTGGTGATCAGCTACAACGCCGTGCCGTTCGAGCTGCTCACCGAGGCGTTCGCCGGGCTGATGCGGCCGCTGGCCGGCGGCGCCCAGTTCGACGCGGCCCGGGTCGAGCAGCGCTTCGACCTGCGCGGCGACACCCGGATGCTGCTGTCGATGGTCGTCGACCTCACCGGGCGGCAGCTGCTCTGGACCGACCTGGCTCTGCCCGGACGCGGCTACGGGCACAGCGTGACCCGGCACGGCGACCAGCTGGCCCGGGCCGCGGCCGACCAGTGGGAGCACTTCGCGGGCGGCCACCGGGCGACCCTGCTGGACCTGCTGGCCTGGCAGGCGGCCGGCCGCGCGGACCGGGTGCTGGTGGCCCACGCCGACGGCACGTGCACCGAGGTGGAGCCGGCGGTCCCGGCTATCCGGGCGGCCGCGGCCGCCGACACCGGGGTGCTCCCGGCCGTGGACGGGACGCGCGGCCGGACGGTGCTGGCCGCCACCGTCGACGGCGAGACGCTGGACCGGCTCGTGCCCGACGGCGTGGCGGCGGGCTCGGTGGCGCTCACGGTCACCGGCGATCCGGGGGAGCCGTGGACGCGCCTACCCGCGGCCGAGGCGCTGGGCCTGCTCGGCGTGGCGGAATAGCAGCCGCCGGCGCCCCCGCTGCGTGCGGGAGCGCCGGCGGCCGGCGTACGTCAGTTCTCGAGCAGGCCCCGCACGTAGGCCGCCTGGCCCACGTGCTGGAGGTCGTCGTTCAGGATGCTCACCAGGCGCACGCCCAGCGTGACCGGCGGATCCCAGGACTCGTCCACCACCCGATCCAGGTCGTCCGCGGTGCGGCCGGCCAGATAGGACAGGGTGCGCTGGTGGACCGCCTCGTAGTAGTCCACCAGCACCGTCGCGCTCTCCGGCCGGACGGCCAGCACCTGCGCCGCCGTGTGGCCGTAGCCGTTGTCGTCCGGGTCCGGCTTCAGGCCGAACCGCTGGGCCCGGTCGCCGCCCACCCACACCTGCTCCCGGCCGGTCAGCTCGGCCAGATAGCCGTCCTGGATCCGGGCCAGGTGCCAGACCAGCCAGGCGATGGTGTTGGCGCCCCCGGCCGGCGGCGTACGCAGCCGCTCCGGGCTCAGCCCCTCGACCGCCGACCGCACCAGGGCGGGCAGCCGGCCGAAGGCCTCGGTGAGCAGTTCGCTGGGGTCCACGGTGACGTGCTCCTTCGCTCGGTGGGAAACGCCGCTACTTGGTCGTGCCCTGGTCCGGGGCGACGTCCTGGTTCGGCTGCTCCTGATCCTGGGTGTCGGGCGGCGGCGTCTGCTCCGGCGCGCCGGTGGTCGGCTCGCCGGCCGGTTCCGTGGTCGGTTCGGTGGCCGGTTCCGTGGTCGGCGCGGTGGTGGGCGCCCCGGACGGCTCCGTCTGCCCGCCGGACGGCTCGGTCGGCTCCCCGGAGGGGGCCGGCGTGCTGTCCGGCGACGGGGTGACCGCCGGCTTCCGCGCCGAGTCGTCGCCGAAGACGCTGCTGACGGTGCTGCGGCCCGTGGACGCGTTGCCCACGGCCGAGGCCACCGACTTGCCCGCGATGAGCTCGAACACCGTCAGCGAGCCGATCGCCAGCACGAACAGCGCCGTCGCGGCGATGGCCACGTGACCCCAGCGCAGGCTCCGGCCGGGCACGACCGTGTGCGACGGGCTCTCCTCCTCGGCCGCCGCGGCGACCGGGGGCGTGCCCACGGCGGCCGGCACCTTCACGAACGTGGGGGCGATGGTGCTGAGCCGTTTGGCCCCCCGGTGCAGCGACCGCTGGTAGAGCTCCGTCCCGACCGAGCCGACGACGCTGGCGACAGCCGCGCCGGCCAGCGTGCCGGCCACTCCCAGGAAGGAACCGATCACCGCCGCGGTGACTGCCGCGAGTGTGCCCGCGATGACCTTGGTGATCTCGATGCCGGACCAGATGCGGTCCGGTGTGCGCTCGCTCATGTCCTCCTCGCATCGAACTGTCGTGAGCGGGCAAAACCTCAACTTTTACCGATGCGCTCGCCGCTAAACCAACCCTTCTCGGCGAGCACCTCCCGCAGCGGCCGGACGATCACGCCCTGCTCGTCGGCGAGGCGCCGTCGGACCAGCTTGCGGGTCCGCAGGATGCCGATCAGGCCGATCACGCCGATCGCGAACTGCACCGACATCGCGACCTTGAAATCCACGATGTCGTACGCGGCCCGGCCGCCCGTGCGGGCGTCCAGGATCAGGCCGACGAGCAGGATCGACACGAGCGAGGCGACGAAGCCCCCCACGTTGACGATGCCCGTGGCCGTGCCCAGCCGGTTCGGCGGGTTGAACGTCCGGGCGAACTCGAACCCGATCATCGAGCCCGGTCCGCCGAGCCCGAGCGCCAGCACGAGCACCACCAGCACCGCCAGCGGCGCCCGCCCCGGCCAGGCGATGACCAGCCCCCAGCCCAGGGCGTTGGCGCCGATCACGCCGAGCACCAGCCAGGAGCGGCGCAACGGATGCCGCTGCACCAGCACGCCGACCACCGGACCGGCGGCCATGCCGGTCAGCACGAACAGGGTGAGCAGCGCGCTCGCCGTACCCCGCGACAGGCCCTCCCCGGCCACCAGGAACGGATAGCCCCAGATCAGGGCGAACACCGTACCGGGAAACTGGGTGGTGAAATGCGTCCACAGCCCGAGCCGGGTGCCCGGATGCCGCCACGCGCTCGCCAGGTCGCTCCCCAGCTGACCCAGGGTCAGGGCCGCGCCGGAGTTGACCCGCCGCTGCGGGGTGTCGTGCAGGGCGACCAGCGCGACGACGGCGACGAACACCCCGGCGCCGGCCGCCGAGACGAACGCGGTGGTCCAGCCCGGACCGGCCAGCAGCGCGGCCAGCGGTACGGCGCTGAGCACCTGCCCCAGCTGCCCGGACAGCCCGGTCAACTGGGTCACCACCGGCACCCGCCGCGCGGGGAACCACTGCGGCACCAGACGCAACACGCTGATGAACGTCATGGCATCGCCGGCCCCGACCAGGACCCGGGCCAGCACGGCCCCGGTGACCCCGTCGGAGAACGCCATCAACGCCTGCCCGGCCGCCATGACGACGGCGCCGCCGACAACCAGGCGCACCGAACCGAACCGGTCCAGCAGCAGCCCGACGGGAACCTGCAGGCCGGCGTAGACCAGCAGCTGCAGCACGGCGAAGGAGGCCAGCGCGCCGGCCCCGATGTCGAAGCGGACCTGTGCGTCCAGCCCGGCGACGCCGAGGGAGGTGCGATGCAGAACCGCGACCACGTAGGCCGTCAGCCCCACGGCCCACACAGCCCAGGCCCGGGCACCGCCCAGCATGACGTCAACTCCATCCGATCGCGTGCACCCACCCTTTCCCGGGCGGGCCGGGAGCGACAACGATCCGGGTCACAAATGGGACGTGTGACCCGTCACGCCGGGGGACTTGGGTTGTTCGCAGGGCTGTCCAGGGCTTGTCCTCAAGGCCTGGGCTGTCCACGGGCCTGGGCTGTCCACAGGCCTGGGCTGGCGGACGGGCCTGGGCTGTCCACAGGCTGGGGCTGTCCACAGGCCCGTCCCGGGGGCGAGGTGGATCTGCCAGGTTGGGGTGATGCAGCTCCCGGCCCTTCAACACGGCGTCCTGACCCGCGACCAGGCCGTCGAGCTGGCCGGGCCGCCCGCTGTCCGCGGGCACGTGCGTCAGGGCCGGTGGCGCCGGATCTGCTCAGGGATCCTGCTGACCAACAACGGTGCGCTGAGCCCGGAACAGCAGCACTGGGTCGCGGTGCTGACCGCCGGGAAGGGCGCCCTGCTGGCCGGAGCGGCGGCCCTGACGGCGAGCGGCGCCCGCGGCCTGCCGGTCAGGCAGATCCCGGTGCTCATCCCGGCCGAGCGGAACGCCAGCCGGCGCGTGCCCCGGCTACCGCCGGACATGCGCACCGTACGGGTGTACCGCAGCAGCGTGCTACCGGTGGAGCACCGTCAGCCGGCCGTCGGGATCCCGCGAACCACAGTGGCCCGGTCGGTGGTCGACGCGGCGGCGTGGGCCCGGTCGGACCGGGAGGCGATCCTGATGGCCGCCGCCGCTTGTCAACAGCGGCTGGTGCGTCCGGAGGAGATCCTGACCGTGCTCAAGGTGATGACGCGGGTGCGGCGGCGGGGGCTGCTGCGGAGAACGCTGAGGGATATCGAGGGCGGGGCGTCGGCGCTGTCGGAGCTCGACCTGCTGGCGCTGTGCCGCCGGTACAGGCTGCCGCTGCCCGACACCCAGCAGCGCCGCCGGGATGCCGATGGGCGGCAGCGGTACCTGGACGCGTACTGGCGGGAGTGGCGGGTGCTGGTGGAGGTGGACGGTGGGTATCACATGAACGTGGCGGAGTGGGCCGGGGACATGATTCGGCAGAACAGGATCTGGCTTGCCGGTGATCGGATTCTTCGGTTTCCCGGGTGGTTGCTGCGGAGTGATCCCGCGGTGGTGGCGGGGCAGATCCGGGAGGCGCTGCAGGTGGGGTAGCGGGTGCGCTGGGCGTCCGGGACTCGGCTCGTCTCAGCGCCGCCCTTCGTCCTCGCCTTTCGTCCTCGCCTCGCCCCTCGCCTACGCCTTCGCCCGCCCCTCGCCCCTGCCCCTCGCCCGCTCCGGCTGCCCAGCTCGGCCAGCGTCGACATGACCCAGCTCCCTACCGATCGTCCTGAACCCCAGCCGGCGGTCTCACCTTGACTCCTGGTGCGGTCGGCTTGGCGGCGGTTGGAGCCGATCTTGTGGCGGGCTGATCGTGGAATGGGGTTCGCCGTCACAAGATTCGCGGTGGGCAGCGGGCGGTGAGCGGTGAGTGGTGCTGGTCGGCTTCGTGGCGTTGGTCGCTTGGTGATGTTGAGCTCGGATCTTGTGGCGGGCTGGCCGTGGAATGGGGCTTGTCGCCACAAGATCGGTGTTGGTGGGCGGTGGCGCCGGCGGGAAGCGGTGGTGTTGAGCTCGGATCTTGTGGCGCGCTGGCCGTGGAACGGGGTTGGCCGCCACAAGATCGGCGGCGGGCGGCGGGTGGCGGGCGGCGGGTGGCGGGTGGCGGGTGGCGGGTGGCGGGTGGCGGGTGGCGGGCGGCGGGCGGCGGGCAGCAGGCGGCGAGCAGCAGGCGGCCTTGTTCGCGAGGGCTCGGGGCAGGCGGCGCATGTCACCGGTGTGGGAGCGGCGGGCCGGCGACTGACGCGGGGCCGGGGCTGCACGTGGCGCGCTTCGGTGGCGGACTGCGGGTCGCGTAGGTCGCTCGCTGGGGTGGGAGCCGGACCTTGTGGCGGGCTGGCCGGGGAACGAGCCTCGGCGCCACAAGATCGGTGTTGGTTGGCGGAAATGGGGCGGGGAGCGGTGGTATTGAGCTCCGATCTTGTGGCGCGCCAGCCGCGGAAAGTGGCTTGCCGTCACAAGATCCAGAGGAGGAAGACGGAGGCGGGGAAGGGAGAAGGGAGAGCCGGGTGGCGGAGTGGCGCAGAGAAGGAGTGGCGAACAGAAAAATCGCGGTGCGGGAGCGTACCCCCGCACCGCGAAGAAAGATCAGCCGAGCAGCGCAGGCCCCGGCGCAAGATGCGTGGTGAGCCAGCTCACCGTCTCCCGCAGATACTCGGCCCGCGACGTCCGGTGCTGCAGCTCGTGCCCCTCGTCCGGGAAGAGCAGGTACTTGTGCGGCACCCCACGCTCCGCCAGCGCCGCCACCACCTGCTCCGCCTCGATCACCGGGACGTTGCTGTCGTTCTCGCCGTGCACCACCATCAGCGGCGTCTTCAGGTTGTCGATGCGGGTGATCGGGGACAGGTCGCGCAGCAGCTCCGCGTCCGCCACCGGGTCGCCGTACTTGGAGACCGCCGCCGCCGCGATCCACGGCTCCGTGTGCTCGTAGAAGGTCGCGAAGTTCGACATGCCGCACACGTCGATGCCGACCGCGAACATCGACGGGTACGTGGTCAGCGCGGCCAGCGTCAGGTAGCCGCCGTACGAGCGGCCCATGCAGCCCACCCGGGCCTCGTCGGCGACGCCCGTGGACACCAGGTACGACACGCAGGCTGCCACGTCGCCGATGGCCGCGTACCGCAGGGCGCCGTTGTCCGCGTTGACGAAGCTGCGCCCGAAGCCCGACGAGCCGCGCACGTTGGGGGCGAAGACCGCGATGCCCCGGTCCACCAGCGACTGGAACAGCGGCCCGTGGCCCGGCCGTTCCTGGGCCTCCGGGCCGCCGTGCAGCCACAGCACCGTCGGGTGCGGGCCCTCGCCGGCCGGCCGGAACAGCCAGCCGCTGATCTCCAGGCCGTCGTGCGACGGGAAGCGGTGCAGCACCGGCCGGACCGCGTTCGGCGCCGGCTCCTCGACCGAGACCGGGTGCAGGTCGCCGTCGTACGTCCACACGCCGTGTGGCTGGCCCGGGCCCTCCGCGGTGAACGTGAGGGTGCTGCCGTCGTGGCACCAGGACACGCCGGAGACCACCGGGCCGGGCAGGTCGACCGTGGTGGCTGAGGTCGGCGTCAGGACGGTCAGTTCGGACTCGCCGCCGCGCACGTTCCAGAGCACCGCGATCGACCGGCCGTCGGCGGTCAGCGCGAAGGATTCCACCTCGGCGGTCTCCGACGAGGCCAGCACCTCGGCCCGGCCGTCGGCCACCCGGATCAGCACCGGCAGCTCGCCGGCGTCGCTGCGGGCGTACACCGCGCCGTCCGGGCCGAAACAGGCCTGCTCGCCGCTGGTCACGTACTCGTCGACGCCGGTCGTGAGATCGCGCACCGCGATGTGGCGACCGCCGCGCGGGCCGAGGCGCAGCAGCGCCCGGCTGCGGTCCGGCGCGACGTCGAAGAGGGCGACCAGTTCCGCAGTGGTGATCGTCTCCCGGGTGCCGTGCTCGGCGTCCACCAGCAGCGTGGTCTCCAGGTTCTCGGTCACCGCCAGCAGCGGCCGGCCGGGCAGCCAGCGCACGTTGTCCGCGCTGTCCGCGCCGAAGCCCGCCACCTGGTGCAGCGCCGAGCCGTCCGGGCGGACCAGCCACACCTCGGTGCGGGGGGCGCCGCCGGGGGCCAGCACGCAGGCGAGCCAGCCGCCGCCGGTGGACCAGTGCACCGAGACGACGGGGTGCTCGCCGGTGTCGACCAGGAAGGTCAGCTCGCTGCCGACCGGTTGCACCCACACCTTGGGTGAGCCGCTGCGGTCGGAGACGTACGCCACGTGCCGGCCATCGGGTGACGGGGTCGCCGACCAGCTGCCGGCGACCTCGGAGGGGAGGGAAATCCACCCCACGGGCAGCACGGTGACGTCGACACGGTTGAGCTGACCGGTCATACGGGTCCTCCCTCGGCTTCCTAGATCCCCTTGTCCTGCAGCCACATCTCGAGCAGCGCCAGCTGCCACAACTGGTTCGCCCCGAGCGTGGTACGAGCAGTGTTCGGGTCGGCCAGTAGCGCGTCAACGTACTCCGGCCGGAACAGCCCGCGCGCCCGGGCCGCCGGCGCGTGCAGCGCGTCGCGCACCAGCTCCAGCATCGGGCCTTCCAGGTGCCGGATCCCGGGAACGGGGAAGTAGCCCTTGGTCCGGTCGATCACCTCGTCCGGCACCACGCCGCGGGCCGCGTCCTTGAGCACGCCCTTGCCGCCGTGGGCCAGCTTGAGCTCGGGCGGGCAGGCGGCGGCCAGCTCCACCAGCTCGTGATCGAGGAACGGCACCCGCGCCTCCAGCCCCCACGCCATGGTCATGTTGTCGACCCGCTTGACCGGATCG
Organism: Actinoplanes nipponensis; assembly: GCF_016862275.1. Classification (GTDB taxonomy): domain Bacteria; phylum Actinomycetota; class Actinomycetes; order Mycobacteriales; family Micromonosporaceae; genus Actinoplanes; species Actinoplanes nipponensis. Next base: position 166,976 of record NZ_BOMQ01000017.1, read on the forward strand.
TCGATGAGCATGACCTGCGAGTCCAGCCGCAACGCCGCGTCGACGCTGGTGGTGGCGCCCGGCCGGGCGAAGCCGGCCGCGACGAACTCGCGGCTGACGTCGGTGTCGAGCAGCCACTCCGGCGCGAGCTGGCGGGCCAGCTCGGCGTACGGGCGGTCGAAGAACTCCCGGGCGTACGCGTCCACGGCCTGCTCGCGCGGCACGTCGGCCAGCGGCGGGTACCAGCTGTAGCCGGCCAGGATCTCGTCCGCGCCCTGCCCGGACTGCACCACCTTGATGGTCTTGGAGACGTCCTCGCTGAGCAGGTTGAAGGCGATGCAGTCGTGGCTGACCATCGGCTCGCTCATCGCCGCGACGGTGCGCGCCACCGCCGGCAGGAACCGGTCGCGGCCGATCCGGATCTGGTGGTGGGTGGTGTCGAACTGCTTGGCGATGATGTCGGAGTAGGCGAACTCGTCGCCGCTCTCGCCGGCCGCCGATTCGAAGCCGATGCTGAACGTGGTCAGCCCGCGCTGGCCCTGCTCGGCCAGCAGCGCCACGATGTAGCTGGAGTCCAGCCCGCCGGAGAGCAGCACGCCGACCGGCACGTCGGCGACCATCCGCCGCTCGACCGCGGTGCGCAGCGACTCGTGCACCGCCTCGGCCCACTCGGCGGCCGACCGGACCGAGGTGCGGGTGTGGTCGGCCTCCCAGTAGACGCGTTCGGTCGAGGTGCCGTCCGGCTCGATGATCCGGACCGTGGCCGGGGGCAGCTTGCGGATGCCGCTGACCATCGTGCGCGGCGCCGGCACCACCGAGTGGAACGTCATGTAGTGCTGCAGCGCCACCTTGTCGATCGAGGTGTCGACGTCGCCGGCGGCGAGCAGGGCCGGCAGGGTGGACGCGAAGCGCAGCCGGCCCGGGGTCTCGGCCAGGTACATCGGCTTGATGCCGAGCCGGTCGCGGGCCAGCATGACCCGGCCGGTGGCGTGCTCGGCGACGGCGAAGGCGAACATGCCGAGGAAGTGCTTGACGCAGTCGGCGCCCCAGCGGTGGTACGCCTTGATGATCACCTCGGTGTCGGACGTGGAGGCGAAGGTGTAGCCGTAGCCGCGCAGCTCGTCGCGCAGCTGCTGGTAGTTGTAGATGCAGCCGTTGAAGACCAGGGTCAGCCCGAGCTGTTCGTCGGTCATCGGCTGGGAGCCGGCGTCCGACAAGTCGATGATCTTGAGCCGGCGGTGGCCGAACGCGATCGGGCCGCGCTGCCAGAGACCCTCGCCGTCAGGCCCGCGGGACTGCAGGCACGGCATCATCCGCCGGACGGCGTCACCGTCCGCTGCCTGGGCGTCGTACCGGAGTTCGCCGCCGATTCCACACATGCCTGATCCTCCAAGTCGTTCAGGGTCTGCTGTTGCCGTTTCGGGGATGTGTCGCGGGTGTGAAGGTTCAGCCGAGCAGCCAGGTGTCCTTCGAGCCGCCGCCGCGCGAGGAGTTGACGATCATGCTGCCGGCGGGGGCGACCCGGGTCAGCGCGGCCGGCGCGACCACCGACGTGCTGCCGGTGAAGACGAAGGCGCGCAGGTCGACGTGGCGCGGCGCGAGCTGGTGGCCGTCGAACACCGGGTGGGTGGAGAGGTTCACGACCTCCTGCGCCACCCAGCGGTGCGGCGCCGTGCGGATCTGCCGGCGGACCGCGGCCAGGTCCTCGGCCGAGGCGTGCGGGCCGATCACGATCCGGTCGCCGCCGTAGCCGTCGACCGGCTTGCAGACCAGCTCCTCGAGCCGGCCGAGCACGTGCTCGCGCTGCTCCGGGAGGCCGCACAGGTACGTCGGCACGTCGGCCAGCAGCGGCTTCTCGCCCAGGTAGTACTCGATCAGCTTGGGCACGTACGCGTACACGGCCTTGTCGTCGCCGATGCCGTTGCCCAGCGCATTGGCCAGCACGACGGTGTCCGCGTGCAGGGCGGTGACCAGGCTCGGTCCCAGCGGCATCCCGTCCGCGCCGGGCGAGTGCACCAGGCTGTCCTCGCCCATCCGCAGGTAGATCACGTCCACCGGGTGCTTGCGGCCGTTGCGGACCCGGTGCACCCGGCCCTCGTCGACCAGCAGCTCGGTGCTGCGGACCAGCGGCACACCCATCTCCTCGGCCAGCATCCGGTGCTCGAACCAGGCCGAGTCGTCCGGGCCCTGGCTGAGCACGACCACCGCCGGGTCGTCGCCGGCCGCCGGGCCGGCCGCGTCGCGCAGCGCGCGCAGCAGCAACTGCGGGGTCTCCTCGATGCTCAACAGGTCGTCGGGGCGGGGCAGCTCCGGCAGCACGGCCTCGGTGAGCCGGCGGTTCTGCATCGCGTACCCGATGCCGGAGGGCACCCGCAGGTTGTCCTCCAGCACGCACCAGTTGCCCTCGCCGTCGCGGACCAGGTCGACCCCGGCCACCTGGGCGCGCACGCCCGGCCGGCTGACCAGGGCGCCGCTGGGGCGCAGCTCCGGGGAGCCGTCGATGACCCACTCCGGCACGACGCCGTCGGCGACCACGGCCCGTTCGCCGTAGACGTCGTTGACGAAGGCGTCCAGGGCGCGGACCCGCTGGACCAGGCCGCCGCGCAGCTCCCGCCAGTCGGCCGCCGGCACCAGGCGGGGCACCAGGTCGAACGGGAAGAGCCGGGTCGCGGCCTCGCCGGCCACGCTGAAGGTGATCCCGCGGGCGCGCTGCTCGTCGTCGCGGGCGTCCTCGCGGCGGCGCAGCCCGGCCGGGCCGAGCGCGCTGAGCACGGTGACGATCCCCTGGTACGCCGGCACGACGTCCCCGTCCGGGAAGGCCTCGTCGCCGGCCGCCGCGTACGGGGTGAGCCCGGCCGGCACGGTCTGCCCGCTCGGGCCGAGGCCGGTCGCGCCGCCCCGGGTGTCGGCGACGAGCAGGTCGACCACGTCGGAGATGCGCCCGCGGCGGGTCATCGCGCGGCGCTGGCGGGACGCCGAGCTGCCCCGGCTGAGCGCCTGCACCGACAGGTCGAAGACCTGCTCCCAGTCGCCGAGCTCCTCCAGCTGCGGCCGCAGGTCGCCGACCAGCCGCTCGACGGCGACCGCGGCGGGCACCGGCACCGGCGAGCGCGGCAGGTCGAGCAGGTCGCCCTCCAGGCCGGAGCGGGCGGCCCGCCACATCGCGGCCCGGTGCAGCGGCGGCCGGGTCGCCACGATCGGCCGGCCCGCGCGGTAGTCCTGCCGGGCGCGCAACACGAGCCCGCGGAACAGGCCGGCCAGCAGCACCACGGTGTCGGCGTCCGGGCTGGAGTCGGTGACCCGCAGCTCGACGGTGGGCACGTGGGCCGACGGTCGGACGTCGAAATAGACCATCTTGGGGTCGGTGATGGTGCCCGAGGCGATCAGGTCGGCGACCAGCGCGTCGTGGTCGGCGGCCGAGGTCACCGCGCCGCTGTCGCCGGCGGTCGGCCAGCGCATCCAGACCAGCGAGCGGACGCTGGCGTAGCCGCTGTCCTCACCCATCCAGTACGGCGAGCTCGCCGAGATGCCGAGCAGCACGGGCAGCGCCGGGGCCACCCGCTGCGCGATCGACACGGCCTCGTCCCGGTCGGGGATGCCGACGTGCACCTGGGCCCCGCAGATCAACTGTTCCCGGGCGAGCATCTGGTACTCGTCGAGCATCCGCCGGTACCGCGAGGTGGGCGTGACCGGCAGGGAGTCGAGGTCGACCAGCGGCACCGTGCCGGCGGCGACCAGGCCGAGTCCGAGCGACTCGGCGACGCCCACGGCCCGGCGGCGCAGCGAGACGATGCCCTCCCGCAGGTCGTCGAGCGTGGCCGCGACCGGGGTGTTCGTCTCCACCACCGAGCGGTGCAGCTCCGCCGAGAAGTGGGCCTGGTCGAGCTGGTCCAGCACCTCCGGGGCGCGGGGCACGAGCTCCCTGGTCTTGAGATCGACGACGTGCAGCTCCTCCTCGACGCCGAGGGTGAGCCCGGTGCCGATGGCGCCGCTCACCTCCCGCGCTCCGTCATCCTCCGAGACCCTGAGTGACTCCGTCATACCTGCGACCGCCTATGTCCTCGTCCGTTGTCCGGAGCCTGACCAGCTCATGTGCCGAACCTGTGACGTGCCCATTTCCGGCGGGCACCAAGCATGACGATCCTGACACCCGGGCCCCGGCGGCCGGGCCGGCGTGCGCGCAGCGTGCTCGCGGCTGCGCACAAAACCGGTTCACCGAGCCCGAACACGCCCTCGGTTGTGCAATTACTCACCTGTGCTATGGCCCCCGGTGGCGCGGCCCCTACTCTCCGGACACCATTAACGAACGTTCGAGCGCAGGCGTTCGATGACGCATCACCTATGGGGAGGCAGTCGTGACAATGGCCGGCGAGAAGTACGTCTACGATTTCTCGGAAGGTCACCGGGAGCTCAAGGAGCTGCTCGGTGGCAAGGGCGCGAACCTGGCGGAGATGACCCGCCTGGGCCTGCCCGTGCCGGCCGGTTTCACCATCACGACGCGGGCCTGCCAGGCGTACCTGGCCACCGGCAGCAGCCCCGCCGGGCTGGCCGAGGAGATCGACTCCCATCTGGCCGCGCTCGAGGCCACGATGGGCCGCCGGCTCGGCGACCCGGCGGACCCGCTGCTGGTCTCCGTGCGTTCCGGCGCCGCCTTCTCGATGCCCGGCATGATGGAGACGGTGCTCAACGTCGGGCTCAACGACGCCAGCGTGGTGGGCCTCGCGGCGCAGGCCGGCGGCAACGACCGGTTCGCCTGGGACTCGTACCGCCGGCTGATCCAGATGTTCGGCAAAACCGTCTGCGACGTGCCCGGCGAGGAATTCTCCGCGGCCCTGGACGATGCCAAGAACGCCCGCGGGGCCACCGACGATCTGCACCTGGACGCCGATGATCTGCGGGCCCTGGTGGATCGCTACAAATACATTTTCGCCAAGCACACCGGCTACGACTTCCCCCAGGATCCGCGCGAGCAGATGGAATTGGCGATGACCGCCGTCTTCCGTTCGTGGAATGCCGAGCGCGCGGTTCTCTACCGCCGGCAGGAACGTATTCCGGCCGACCTGGGCACCGCGGTCAACGTGGTCGCGATGGTCTTCGGCAACCTCGGCGCCGACTCCGGGACCGGCGTGGCGTTCACCCGGGACCCGGCCAGCGGCGCCCAGGGCATCTACGGCGACTACCTGGCCAACGCCCAGGGCGAGGACGTCGTGGCCGGCATCCGCAACACCGTCCCGCTGCAGGAGCTGGCGACGCTGGACCCGCGCTCCTACGAGGAGCTGCTGGCCATCATGGCCAAGCTCGAGGGCCACTACCGGGACCTGTGCGACATCGAGTTCACCATCGAGCGCGGCAAGCTGTGGATGCTGCAGACCCGGGTCGGCAAGCGCACCGCCGGCGCCGCCTTCCGGATCGCCGCCCAGCTGGTCAACGAGGGTGTGATCGACCTCGACGAGGCGCTGCGCCGGGTCTCCGGGGCCCAGCTCGCCCAGCTCATGTTCCCGCGCTTCGACCTGGAGGCCGACCCGGTCGCGCTGACCAGGGGCGTCGGCGCGTCGCCCGGCGCGGCGGTCGGCCGGGCCGTGTTCAGCGCCCAGCGGGCCGTCGAGCTGGCCGCCGCCGGCGAGCAGGTCATCCTGGTGCGCCGGGAGACCAACCCGGAGGACCTGTCCGGCATGATCGCCGCCCAGGGCATCCTGACCGCCCGCGGCGGCAAGACCAGCCACGCGGCCGTGGTGGCCCGGGGCATGGGCCGCACCTGTGTCTGCGGCGCGGACTCGCTGGAGATCGCGGCGGACCGGTTCACCGTGGCCGGCCGTACGGTCGCCGAGGGGGACGTGATCTCGGTGGACGGCACCACCGGCTGCGTCTACCTGGGTTCCGTACCGGTCCGCCCGTCCGAGGTGGTGCAGTACTTCGAGGGCACGCTGTCGCCCGAGGAGGCCGAGGACCCGCTGGTCGAGGCCGTACACAAGATCATGTCGCACGCCGACACCACCCGGGTGCTGGCCGTACGCACCAACGCCGACACCGCCGACGACGCGGCCCGGGCGCGGCGCTTCGGCGCCGAGGGCATCGGCCTGTGCCGCACCGAGCACATGTTCCTCGGTGACCGCCGCGAGCTGGTCGAACGCCTGATCCTGGCGGGTACGCCGACCGAGCGCTCGGACGCGCTGGCGGCGCTGCTGCCGCTGCAGCGGGCCGACTTCGTCGACCTGTTCCGGGCCATGGACGGGCTGCCGGTGACCGTGCGCCTCATCGACCCGCCGCTGCACGAGTTCCTGCCGTCGCTGGAGGAGCTCGCGGTCAACGTGGCGGTGGCCCGCGAGCGCGGCGAGGACCACGCCGAGGACGCCGAGCTGCTGGACGCCGTACGCCGGATGCACGAGCAGAACCCGATGCTCGGCCTGCGCGGCGTACGCCTCGGCCTGGTCATCCCCGGGTTGTTCGCGATGCAGGTCCGGGCGATCACCGAGGCCGCCGTGCAGCTGGCCGGCGAGGGCCTGGACCCGCACCCGGAGATCATGGTGCCGCTGGTCGGCGCGGTGCAGGAGCTGGAGACGGTCCGCCGGGAGTGCGAGCAGATCGTGGCCGAGGTCGTCGCCGACAGCGGGGTGCCGGTGCTGATCGGCACGATGATCGAGGTGCCCCGGGCCGCGCTGACGGCCGGGCAGATCGCCGAGGCGGCCGACTTCTTCTCCTTCGGCACCAACGACCTGACCCAGATGGGCTGGGGGTTCTCCCGCGACGACGTCGAGGGCGCGTTCTTCTGGCGCTACCTGGAGCTCGGCATCTTCGGCATCTCGCCGTTCGAGTCGATCGACCGCGACGGCGTGGGCCGGCTCATCCGGATCGCGGCCGAGGAGGGCCGGGCCGTCCGCCCCGATCTCAAGCTCGGCGTCTGCGGCGAGCACGGCGGCGACCCGGAGTCCGTGCACTTCTTCCACGAGGTCGGCCTCGACTACGTCTCCTGCTCGCCGTTCCGGGTGCCGGTCGCGCGGCTGGAGGCGGGGCGGGCGGTGCTCACGGCCGGGGACTCCGACAGCCGCTGACGGGTAGGCTCCCGGGCCGTGCGACAAGCGATCGTCATCGGCAACACCGACGGCATCGGCCTGGCCCTGACCCGGCGGCTGCTCGCCGAGGGCTGGGCGGTGACCGGCCTGTCCCGGCGGGAGGCCACCCTCGAGCACGACCGGTACGTGCACGTGGCGTCGGACGTCACCGCGGCCCCGTACCGGGCGGACCTGGCCCGGGCGCTGACCGCGGCCGGCCGGGTTGATCTCTGCGTCTACGCCGCCGGCGTCGGGGAGCTGCTGGACCTCGACGACCTGGCCGCGCAGACCCGGGCCGTCGAGGTCAACCTGGTCGGGGCCGCGCGTACGGTCGAGGTCGTCGGGCCGCACCTGCTGGCGGCCGGCGCGGGGCACCTGATCGGCCTGTCCAGCCTGGCCGACGCGCTGATCTCGCCGGACGCCCCGGGCTACGCGGCGTCGAAGGCCGGCATGTCGACCTACCTGCTCTCGCTGCGCCCGGTGCTGGCCCGGCGCGGGGTGGCGGTGAGCACGGTCCGCTTCGGGTACGTCGACACGAAGCTGGCCCGGGGCCCGGTGCGACCCCTGATGATCAGCGTGGACCGGGCGGTCGACGTGCTGATGCGCTGCATCGACCGCCGCCCGGCGGTCGTCTCGTACCCGCGGCGGATGGCCCTGCTGATCGCGGCGGCGGCGCCGGCGGTCCGGCTGCGGGCCCGGTTGAGCAGGTCCTGAGACCGCCACGATCGCGGCGTGACGGGCGACCCCCGGGGCTGGATCGGCGCCCGCCTCACCGAGGAAGATCGGCGCGTCGGTCGAGTGCGGCCAGGACCTCGTCCAGGGACAGGTCGGTGGCGGTCGGCAGGAGGAGATCGGCGGCCGTGAAGCGGGCGTGGTCGGCATGCGGGTTCGGCACGGCCACGCAGCGCAGGCCGGCCGCGTGGGCCGCGGTCACGCCGTGTGCGGTGTCCTCGAACGCGACAGCGTCCTGCGCCTGGAGTCCGAGCCGGTCCAGGGACAGCAGGTATACGGCCGGATCGGGCTTGTGCGCCGCCACCTCCTCGCCGGTCGCCAGCACCTCGAACCGCGTCCGCAGCCCGGCCTGATCCAGCATCGCGCCCACGTGGGAATGGGGGGAGCTGCTCGACACCGCCAGCCGAAGTCCCAGCTCCGCGGCCCGGTCCAGCCAGTCAACGATGCCCGGCGCGGGTTCCAGCGCCGCATTCAGCTCCGCCCGGTAGGCCATCCGTAGCGCGTGGCTGGAGCCGCGGTCGTAGGCCGGCCCGACCGCCGCGGCCAGCGCCGCGTAACGCGGCTCGTTCGCGTCACCGCCGTGGTCGGCGAAGAAGCCGGCCGGGTCGAGCTCGAGACCGTGCCGCAGCCACTCCCAACGCCAGCTCTCCAGCAGCGTGGTCTCCGTGTCCATCAGCAGACCGTCGAAGTCAAAGATCAGCGCCTTGATCGTCACAGCGACCAGTATCCCGGCAGCACCACCGGTCACCCCGACCGAGCCCGGCCGGGCTGCGGTCGTGGACGAACACAAGCGGCCCGTACCGGCACACCGGTACGGGCCGCAGGACGGCGGTGCTCAGTTGCGGATGATGGTGAACGTGCTGGTCGGGTTCTCGATGTCCTTGAAGTTGTTGCTCAGCACCAGATTCGTGAAGGTCGCCGAGCCGACCGCCGGGCCCTGGCCCGCCTCCGGCATCGGGTTGGCCCAGACGCCGTAGCCCGACTTCGCGTCGTACGCGTCGCCGCTCTTACGCGCCCCGGTGATCGTGACGTTGGTGAAGACCGTGTCCTTGACCGGGTTCTGCGGGCACGTCGGGCACGTGTAGTTGGTCTGGAACATGATGCCCGAGTAGGTAGGGTCGACGATGTCGACGTTGCTGACCCGGATGCCCTGGAAGACCTTCGACGCGGAGAACACCCAGATCGCCGGGAACACCTGGCCGCCCCAGAAGTGGCCGCCGGCCCGGACGATCGAGATGTTGTCGAACACGGTCGGCGGGCTGGCGCCGAAGCCGTTCATCGGGTAGCCGAAGTCCAGCGAGCTGATCGTGATGCCCGAGTAGACCAGGGTGTCGGCGATGTAGATGTTCTTGAACGTGTTGGCGTACCCGCCGTAGACCGCGATGCCCGCGGCGCGCCAGGTGAGCGTGGTGGACAGGTTCGAGTAGACGTTGTTGATCTCGTCGGAGCCGCCCGCGTCGATCGCCGAGAACAGCGCGAAGCTGTCGTCGCCGGTGGCCCGGGCATCGTTGTTGTCGACCAGGTTGTCGGTGCTGCCGTTGGTCATGTTGACGCCGTCGGCGAACAGGTTGCGGATCCGGGAGTTCCGGATCGTCATGTGGTCGGTGTTGGCGCCCCAGTAGAGGCACACCGTGTGCTCGGCCCAGATGTTGTCGATCGTGATGTTCGAGACGTTGGCCAGGTCGAACACCTTGCCGGGGCCGTCGATGCGGATCGTGTAGTTGCCGAAGAAGGCGAAGTTCCTGAACGTGCTGCCGTTGGCGGTGGCGTCGGCCCGGAAGCCGGCGTCGGTTTCCGACTGGTTCTGCGGCGTGAAGAACCTCGTGTACCAGGGGCCGGCCCCGACGACCTGGATCGCCTTGCCGTACACCTGGAACTTGTTGGCGGTCGAGTAGTCACCGGCCGGCAGGTAGACGCCGACCTTGCTGCTGTCCTGCCGGGCCGCGTCGAACGCGGCCTGCACCGACTGCTGGTCGAAGCCGGCCGGCACCACGTACGTGGCCGGGTTCGGGTTGGCGACCGGCGCGACCTGCTCGGTGTTGATGAAGTCGATCGCGATGGGGCCGCCGTTGCCCGCGTCCTTCTGCAGCTTGATCACGCTGCCCGCCGCCACCGTGCCGTTGAGCAGGATGTTCGCCTCGTCGTAGATGTGGCGCGGGTCCGAGCCCGAGTTCTGCGGCGCCGTCTCGTTGCCGTAGAGCCACGCGTACTTCGAGTTCAGCGGCAGCGTCCTGTTCAGGGTGCCGTTGACGTAGACGTTGATCGAGCTGGTGGTGGTGTCCGGGATGGAGAACCGGGCGACCAGCGTGTTGGTGCCGGCCCGGGTGGTCCACTGCACGTAGCTGCCGGTCGAGTTCAGCGTGACGGCCCGGCGGCCGGACGCCTCGCCCGCGAGGTCGCCGACGGTACGGTTCGGGCCGACCACCGTCGCGCCGCCGCCGGTCTGGCCGTCCTCGGCCTCGTACATGTCGTACGGCATGTTCGCGCCGCGGCCCACGAAGAACGGCTTCTCGCTGGTGTTGTTGGCCCGCTTGACCGGCAACTCGTTGCCGTCGTCGGCCAGCACCGTCCGGACGGTGTACTTGCCGTTGACCGCGGTCCAGGTGCCCAGGTTGATCGCCGGCGCGGATGCGCCGGCCGCCAGGGTGCCCGAGTACGAGCCGGTCAGCGTCTTGACGGTGGCGCCCGAGTCGGACAGGAGCGTCACGGTGACGCCGTGCGCGCCGGCCACCGAGGCGCTGGTGCCCTGGTTGCGGATGGTCACCGAGAACGTGACGGTATGGCCGGCCGACGGGTTGCCCGGCGACCAGCTCACCACGGAGGCGACCAGGTCCGAGCTGCTGACCGGGGACACCACCAGGTTGGTGGGGCTGGTGTAGGAGTTGTTCGCGTCGTTCTGCTCGACGACCGTGCCGGCCTCGTCGACCTTGGCGCTGACGACGTAGCTGCCCGCGTCCCGGGCGCCGATGCTCGCCGTGACCGTGGCGGACGCGCCGGCCGCGAGGGCGCCGACGTTCGCGGCGCCGACCTTGGCCGTACCCAGGTAGAAGTTGACGTTGCTGGCCGGGCTGCCCGCGTTGCCCGCGTTGCGCACGGTGGCCGACAGGGTCACCGTGTCGGTCTCGACCGGCGCGGCCGGCGCGGCCGACAGGCCGGTGACGGTGAGGTCCGGGTTCGGCGCCGGGTTGCCGATGACCTGGAGTTCCGCGACCTGACCGCTGGGCGCGCCGGTGTTGGCGGTGAAGCTGAGCCGGATGTCCGCGGCGGTCGCGCTCACCGGCACGGTCACCGTGTTGCCGGTGGCCGGGTTGAAGGTGTACGTCGCGGAGCCGACCAGCGTGGTGAAGCCGGAGGCACTCTGCTCGCGCCCCTGGATCGAGAAGGTCTGCTGCCGGGTGCCCCACGCGGTGTCCGGGTTGAGCTTGACCACCACGGACTGGGTGGTGGCGTTGGCGCCCAGCTTGACCGTCAGGTTCGCCGGGTACGCGCTGCCCTCCCAGTAGGTGGCGGTGTCGTTGTCGTTGGCGTTGGCGGCCACGAAGGTGAACACCGTCGACGAGGCCTCGATCGGCTTGCCCACGGCCAGGTTCGTCCCGTTGGTCACCGAGCCGGTCCGGGTCACCGTGTTGCTCGCCGCCGACTCGTTGCCGGCCGCGTCGCGGGCCTTGACGTAGTACGAGACCGTCGCGCTCTCGGGCTGGCTGTCGGTGTACGTCAGCCCGGTCACGGTCGTCTTCAGCGTGCCGTTGGCGTACACGTTGTAGCCGGTCACCGCGACGTTGTCGGTCGACGCGCCCCAGGCCAGGCGGATCTGCCCGGCCGCCGGCTGGGTGTACGACAGCGTGCCCGGCGTGGTCGGCGCGCTGGTGTCACCGCCCTGCCCGGTACGGGTGACGGTGTTGCTGTTGCCGGAGGCGTTGCCGGCGGCGTCTCTGGCCCGCACGTAGTACGCCACCGTCGCGTTGTCCGGCTGACTGTCCAGATAGGTCAGCACGCCGCCGGCGACCGTGGTCCGCAGGCTGCCGTTGGCGTAGATCTCGTAGCCGGTGACGCCGACGTTGTCGCTCGACGCGTTCCAGGTGAGCCGGATCTGCCCGCTCGCCGGCTGGGTGTACGCCAGCCCGGTCGGCGCCGAGGGCGCCTGGGTGTCGCCCGTGGCCGGGCCGTACACCTCCAGCTCGGAGATCTGGCCGGCCGGCCAGCCGGTGTTGCCGGTGATGCTCAGCCGCAGGTAGCGGGCGGTGGCCGCGCCGAAGTCGATCGTCACGGCGTTGCCGGTGGCCGGGTTGAAGGTGTAGCCCGCACTCGCCTTCAGCTCGGTGAAAGCCGAGCCGGTGGTGCTGCCCTGCACGGTCAGGGTCTCGGTGCGGGTCTGCCAGGCGGTGGCCGGCGGCAGCTTGAGGACGACCTGGTTGACGCTGACGGCGGCGCCGAGGTCGACCTGCAGCCACTGGGGGAAGGCGTTGTTCTGGCTCTCCCAGTACGTCGTGGCGTTGCCGTCGCCGGCGTTGCCCGCGCCGTACACGTCGGCGAAGCTGCTGGCGCTGAACGCCTTGCCGGCGGCCAGGTTGGGGCCGGCGGCCGCGGCCGGGGCGGAGGGGAGCACGAGCTGGACCAGTGCGGTGGCTATGGCGGCGGCGAGGAGCTTTCTGCTGAATCTGGACATGGTGGGAGCGCGCCCTTCTCGGGGTGGGGGATCCGGGGAGGGCGGGCTCGGTGGGTCCCGCCCTCCCCGGGCTCGCTACGAGGTGTAGGCCTCGAACTCGGAGATCTGGCCCGCGGGCCAGCCGGTGTTGCCGGTGATGCTCAGCCGCAGGTAGCGCTGCGAGGTCGCGGGGAACGAGACGGTCGCGGTGTTGCCGGAGGACGGGTTGAACGTGTAGCCGGCGGACGCCTTGACGGTGCCGAAGGACGAGCCGTCGGCCGAGCCCAGCACGGACAGCGTCTGGGTACGGGTGGCCCAGGCGGCCGCCGGCGGCAGCTTGAGCACGATCCGGGAGACCGAGCGGGCCTGGCCGAGATCGACCGTCAGGGACTGCGGGAAGGCGTTGCTGCTGCTTTCCCAGTAGGTGTTCGCGTTGCCGTCGACGGTGTTGGCGGGGGTGTAGACGTCCGCCTGGCTGGTCGCGGAGACCGGCCGGCCGGCGGCGAGGTTGCCGGTCGGTGGCGGCGGCGTCGTCGTCGGCGGAGTCGTCGGTGTCGTCCCCCCGCTCCCGTAGGCCTCCAGCTCCGACAGCTGAGCCGCCGGCCAGCCCGTGTTGGCGGAGAAGGTCAGCCGCAGGTAGCGACGGTTGCCCGCGGGCAGGTTGATCGTCGCGGTCGGGTCGAAGGAGTAGCCGGCCGCGCCGACCAGCGACGAGTAGGACGACCCGTCGGCCGAGCCGGAGACCGCGATGGTCTGGCTGCGGGCCTCCCAGCCGGGCGGCAGCCTGAGCACCAGCCGGCCCACGGCCTGCGCGGACCCGAGGTCCACCGTGAACGTCTGCGGGAAGCTCCCGTTGGTGCTTTCCCAGTAGGTGGCCGGGTTGCCGTCGACCGCGTTGGCCCCGGTGTAGGGCCCCGACGTGCTGGAGGTGATGACGGACTTGCCCAGCGCGAGGTTTCCACTGGCGGGAGGCGTGGTGGTCGGGGGCGTGGTGGTCGGGGGCGTGGTGGTCGGGGGCGTGGTGGTCGGGGGTGTGGTGGTGTTGCCCCACTGCGGCGCCGGCCAGGGGCCGCAGTCCGGGGTGTCGGTGTACCAGCCGGTGTTGGTGCCGGTCCGGGTGATCTGGAACGACGGGCCCACGCAGTTGTGGATCGGCTTGGGCTGGGCGATGCCGCTCGCCCGCACGTTGTCGAAGCTCACCTGGCTGGGCGCCTGGACCTGGAGCGCGTACGTGCCCGCACCCTGGATGTTCACGTTGCTCAGGTGGATCCCGGTGGTCTGGCCCTCGATCCACATGAGGGCCGCGTACGAGCTGTCCAGGATGTCGGTGTCGGTGATGGTGATCGTCGGGTTCTGGAACGCCTCGTTGAGGGCGGAGAACCAGATCGCCCCCACGCCGAAGTTCCAGTTGTAGTCGGAGTTGCCGGCCCGGATCAGGGTGTTGCGGGCCAGCGTCCAGGTGCCCTGCACGCCGCTCGCGCCGTTGACCCCCGGGTAGCGGTTGGCGACGTGGATGCCGCCGCCGTTGGTGACCGTGTCGGACACCACGTTGTCGGTCATCACGATGTCCCGGCCGCCGTAGCTGACCAGGTTGTTGGCCAGGATCGGGGCGACCACGGTGTTGTGCGTGAACGAGTTGGCCACGTTCGGGACGCTCTCCGCCCACATGGCCAGCCCGTCGTCGCCGGTGTTGCGGACGAAGGTGTTGGTGACCGTGGAGTTGGTGACGCCGATGTGGAAGTTCACGCCGTCCGCGGTCTGGTCCAGGATCCGGCTGTTGCGGATGGTGAACCGGTCCATCGGCCCGTCCATCCACGCGCCGACCTTGGTGTGCTGCATCCACACGTTGTCGATCACCGAGTTGGACATGGCCCCGCCGAACGCGTTGACCTGGTCCTCGTCGACCCGTTCGCGGATGTCGCCGATGACGGCCAGGTCCCGGACCGTGACGTTCTGGCTGGGGCCGCCCTGGTTGGCGTACTTGCCGTAGATGCCGGCGGCCAGGTTGCGCTGGGTGGGGTGGCGCCCGCCGAGCACGGTGTACCAGGGCCCGGCGCCCACCAGGCTGACCCGGTCGACGATGACGTGGCCGTAGAGCGTGTACGTGCCCGGCGGGAGGTAGACCGTGCCCCCGGCGTTGACGGCGGCCTGGATCTTCGCCGTGGAGTCGGTGGCGCCGGTCGGGTCGGCGCCGAACTGCGCGACCGCGTCCACCGCGCCGGCCGGCTTCCCGATCGGGTCCGGCACGTTCTCGAAGTCGGCCAGGTCGATGGTGAAGGTGGGCGACTGGGCGGTCGAGCTGACCTGCAGCCGCACCTTGGTGCCGGCCGCGTACGTGGTCCCGAACATGGTCCGGGCCTCGTCGTAGAAGTGGTGCGGGTTGCTGTCGCCCGGGTTGTTGTTGAACGGGTAGCCGCCGTAGTACCAGCTGTATTTCGAGGTCACCGGCACGGTACGGACCACGGCGTTGTTCACCCGCACGTCGATCGTGGCGTCCCGGCCGGCGCCGTTGTTGCCGTCGGGGAGGCTGTAGCGGAACGTCATCGCGTTCGCCGGCTTGGTCAGGGTGAACTCGACGTACTCGCCCGTGGCGTCCAGGGTGACGGCCTCGCGACCGGACGCCTCGGACGACAACTGGCCGTAGTAGCGGCTGGTGCCGGTCCTCGTGCCGGTGAAGGCGGCGTTCTCCGCCTCGGTCTCGGTGAACGGCACGGTGGCGCCGCGGCCGGGGACGTCGAAGGGGGAGAGTCCCGCCGCGGCGGCCGGGGCCGCCGTCGCGGTGATGACGGCGGCGAAGGAAGCCGCGGTGAGTAGCGCCAGGGACAGGTGGACGGTTCGGTTGGCCATGGGGATCCCTTTCGTCAGGTGGCCAGGCGCAGCCAGACGGCGGTGTCCGGGGGGATCAGGTCACCGTCGAGCGGACTGCTGGTGAGCAGGCACTGGTCGTGGTCCGGCAGGGCGACCGCGACCTCGGACATGTTGAGCACACAGGCGAAGCCGGGCCCCCGGCGGTAGGCCAGCACCCCGGGGGAGGCGGGCAGCCACGCCATGGCGGAGGTGTGCAGCCCCGGCTCGGCGCGCCGGGCGGCGATGGCGGCCCGGTAGAGCTCCAGCATCGAGCTGGGGTCGCCGGTCTGGGCGTGGACCGTGCGGTCCTTCCACTCCGGCGGCTGCGGCAGCCAGGGCGTCGCGGTGGAGAAGCCGAACGGCGGCTCGTCGCCGTCCCACGGCAACGGCACCCGGCAGCCGTCCCGGCTGTGTCCGCGGCGGGCCCACATCGGATCCTGCAACTGCTCCACGGGGATGTTCTCGTTCTCCCAGAGTCCCAGCTCCTCGCCCTGGTAGACGTAGGTGGCGCCGGGCAGGGAGAGCGAGAGCAGCGCGGCGGCGCGGGCCCGCCGGGTGCCCAGCTCCAGGTCGACCGGGCTGCCGTCGAGGTTGTTGGCGAAGCTGAACGTGGTCTTCTCGCGGCCGTACCGGGTGACGTGCCGGGTGACGTCGTGGTTGGACAGCACCCAGGTGGCCGGCGCGCCGATCGCCCGGTGCGCGTCCAGGGTGCGGTCGATGCACTCGCGCATCAGCGCGGGCTCCCAGGCGCAGCCGAGGAAGTCGAAGTTGAACGCGGCGTGCAGCTCGTCCGGGCGCAGGTAGTTGGCGAACCGGTCGGCCTCCGGCAGCCACACCTCGCCGATCAGGGCCCGGTCCGGATAGCCGTCGGCGATCCGGCGCCAGGCGCGGTAGACGTCGTGCACCGCGTCCAGGTCGTGAAAGGGGTGCGGCCGGCCATCGACCACGGGCGGCAGCTCCGGGTCCTTGATCAGCAGAGCGGCCGAGTCGATCCGGATGCCGTCCACGCCCCGCTCGAACCAGAAGCGCAGGATGTCCGCGAACTCGGCCCGCACCCGCGGGTGGTCCCAGTTGAGGTCGGGCTGCTCCGGGGTGAACAGGTGCAGGTACCAGTCGCCCGGGGTGCCGTCCGGGTTCGTGGTGCGGGTCCAGGTGGTGCCGCCGAACTCGCCCACCCAGTCGGTCGGCATCCGGCCGCCGTCCGGGCCGCGCCCGGGGCGGAACCAGAACAGCTCCCGCTCCTCGGCCTCCGGGTCGGCCAGCGCCCGCTGGAACCACTCGTGCCGGCTGGAGACGTGGTTGGGCACGATGTCGACGATCATCCTGATCCCGGCCGCGTGGGCCTCGGTGATCAGCGCCTCCGCCTCGGCGAGCGAGCCGAAGACCGGGTCGATGTCGCGGAAGTCGGCCACGTCGTAGCCGGCGTCGGCCATCGGGGAGGGATACCACGGGCTCATCCAGATCGCGTCGACGCCGAGGTCCGACAGGTGGCCCAGGCGCGCGCGGATGCCGCCGATGTCCCCGATGCCGTCGCCGTCGCTGTCGGCGAAGCTGCGCGGGTACACCTGGTAGATGACGGCGTCGCGCCACCAGGGGCCCTGGTCGGAAATAGCCACTGTGACCTGCTTTCTGTGTGTCTCGATGGGGGGTTTCGGGCGCACGGGTCCCGGCGGTCGGCACTGACCGCCGAGGGGACCGGCCGGTGTCAGCCCTTCATCGAGCCCGCGGAGAGCCCGCCGATGATGCTGCGCTGGAAGATCAGGAAGACGACGATCATCGGTACGCTCGCGATGGCCAGCCCGGCCATGAACTCCGTCGGCGGCACCTGGCTGGTGTTGGCCAGCCGGCTCAGCGCCACGCTGAGGGTCTGCGCCTCCGGCTCCGGCAGCACCAGCAGCGGCCAGAGGAAGTCCTTCCAGAGCGCGATGATGATGAAGATCGAGACCACGCCGAGGACCGGACGGGACAGCGGCAGGATGATCGACCACAGCTGGCGCAGCTTGCCCGCGCCGTCGATCGACGCGGCGTCCAGCAGGTCGTCGGGGATCTGGTCGAAGAACCGCTTGAGCACGTAGACGTTGAACGCGTTCGCGGCGGCCGGCAGCCACAGCGCCCACGGCGTGTTGAGCAGGTTGACGTGCACCAGCGGCACGTCCACCACGGTCAGGTACGCCGGCACCAGCAGCGCCGAGGCGGGCAGCATCAGGCTGGCCAGGACCGCGCCGAGCAGGATCTTGCCGAGGACCGGCTTGAGCTTGCTGAGGGCGTACGCGACACCGACGTCGAAGATCAGCGCGATCAGCCACCCGCCGACGGCGTACAACACCGTGTTGAGGAAGTACCGGGCGATCCGCATGCTGCTCCACGCGGTCGCGTAGTTCTCCGGGTGCCAGGAGTGCGGGATGAAGGTGGGGGTGCTCAGGGCGTACTCGGCGGGCGACTTCACCGCGCTGGCGAACATCCAGTAGAGCGGGACCAGGAAGACCAGCACGAAGACGGCGATGGTCAGGCCGAGCACGGTGAAGTACAGCCCGCGGTGGCGCCGCAGGTCGACGGTGGAGATCAGGGTGCGGGTGGCCGGTCCGGCGCCGGCCCGCGGCCGGCGGCGCGGCGGTACGGGGGCGGGCGTCGCGCCGCTGATCGGGGTCTGCGGCGGGGCGGTCAGAGTCATGGCGGTTCCCCTCAGTCCGCGGTCCGGGTCAGCCGCAGGTAGAGCGCCGAGAAGGCGCCCAGCACCACGAACAGCAGCATGCTCATCGCGGCGGCGAGGCCGAAGTCCTGGTTGACCGTGAAGGCGTAGCGGTAGACGAGCACCAGCACGGTGATCGTGTCCGGATTGGAGGTGCCGGTCAGCGCGAACGGCTCGATGAACACCTGCATCGTCGCGATGATCTGCAACAGCAGCAGGACCAGCATGATGAAGCGCATCTGCGGGAGCGTGACGTGCCGCAGCCGCTGCCAGACGCTCGCGCCGTCCAGCTCGGCGGCCTCGTACAGCTCGCCCTGGATGCCCTGCAGGGCGGCCAGGTACATCAGCGTGGCCCCGCCGAGGTTGGCCCAGGTCGACACCAGGACCAGCGAGATCATCGCCGTGCCGGACGACTGCGTCCACTGCGACTCCGGCAGCCCGACGCCGCGCAGCACCGAGTTGAACAGGCCGTTGCCCGGGTCGTAGAAGTAGCGCCAGAGCAGCACCGCCACGATCGGCGGCAGCATCACCGGCAGGTAGACCAGCACCCGGAAGAAGCCGCTGAAGTGGCGGAACTCGTTGAGCAGCACCGCGATGAAGAACGGCAGCACGAAACCGAGGACCAGGGCCAGCCCGGTGAACAGCAGCGTGTTCCTCCACGCCGTGTAGAACAGCGGATCGTCGAAGAGCGCCCGGTAGTTGTCCAGGCCCACCCAGTACGGCGGGGCCACGAAGTTGTTCTGCTGGAAGCTGAGGATCACGCCGCGGACCAGCGGATACCAGGAGAAGAAGGCGAAACACAGCAGCCCGGCCGCCATGAACGCGTACGCCAGCAGGTTGTCCTGGATCTTCCGGCGCACCCGGGCCGTCAGAACCGCCATCGTCACTCCTTGTCTGCGCCGGGCCGCCGGCGGGGTCGTCCGCCGGCGGCCCGGCCGGTTACTTGACGCCGGCCAGGATGGAGTTGGCCTGGGTCTCCGCGTCGGCCAGCAGCTTGTCGACGTCCGCGTTCCGGTCGGTCAGGACCTTCTGCATCGCCACGTCGAGGGCGGCGTAGATCTGCTGGGCGTTCGGCGGCTCCAGCTTCACCGGGATGCTCGCCATGCCGGCCACGAACGGGGCGTAGTTCTCCTGCGGGACGTTGGCGTACTTCTTGTCGGCCGCGGCCTGGGTCTGCGCCGCCGCGCCGGTGAAGATGGCCGGCTCGGGCAGGCCGACCGGCTGGTCGGTCTCGCTCGACCACTTGTTCTCGGCCTCGTACCGGTCCGCCGAGGTGAACCAGAAGGTCAGCCACTTGAGGCCGGCGTTGATCTTCTCGGGGCTCAGCCCGGCCTT
Organism: Actinoplanes nipponensis; assembly: GCF_016862275.1. Lineage (GTDB taxonomy): Bacteria > Actinomycetota > Actinomycetes > Mycobacteriales > Micromonosporaceae > Actinoplanes > Actinoplanes nipponensis. The sequence goes on from NZ_BOMQ01000017.1 coordinate 186,252, forward strand.
GAACATGTAGCCCTCGCCACCGCCGAGCGTGCCCTTGCCGTCCGGGATGGGGCCGAGGCCGTAGGTCGCGTACTTGCCCTTGTACTGGTTGACGATCGTCGGGATGTTGTCCGCGGTCGCCAGGTACATGCCGAGCTTGCCCGAGCCCATCTGCTGGAGCAGGTCGGCCCACTCCAGCAGCTGCTTCTGGCCCATCGAGTTGTCGGTCCAGCGCATGTCCTTCAGCTGCTGCAGGACCTGCTTGCCCTGCGGGCCGTTGAACGCCGCCTTCCAGGTGCCGCCGTTGTTGACCGCCACTTCGCCGCCGAGCGAGTACAGCTCGGTGGTGAAGTGCCAGCCGCCGGTGTTGTTCTTGCTGTAGTCGCCGTAGCCGACCGTGCCGTTGCCCAGGCCGGCGATCTTCTTGGCCGCGGTGCGCACCTCGGCCCAGGTCTTCGGCGGGCTGTTCGGGTCCAGGCCGGCCTTGGTGAACAGCTCGCGGTTGTAGAGCAGGCCCATCGAGTAGTTCTTGTACGGCAGGCCGTACGTGGCGCCCTTGTCGTCCTGGAACACCCGCAGCACCTCGGGCTTGAGCTGCGAGGTGATCGGATAGTCCTTGAGGTACTTGCTGATGTCCGACACCTGGCGCTTGGCGATGAGGCTGGCCGGGTCGGTGAAGTAGACGTAGAAGACGTCCTCGAGCTGGCCGCCGGCGAGCTTGGCGGGGAACGTCTGCGGGTCCATCTTGCCCTCGCGGGCGTCGATCTTGATGGTCGGGTTGGCCTTCTCGAACTCGGCCACGTTGGCCAGGAACCGGTCGTGGGTGGCCTTCTCGGTGGCCGGTGGGAGGCCGTTGACCACCAGCGTGACCTTGCCGTCCTTGGTCGCCGCGGGGGTGTCGTCGCTGTCGCCGCACGCGGCGGCGGACAGCGCGACCCCGGCGACGAGCAGCAGCCCGAGGGCGCTGCGCAGCCTGATTGTGAACATGGGAAAGAGACCCCTTCCTGGGGTGGGTGCGCGCCTTGGGGGAGTTCGCTCATCGGTGCGATGTTTCGTGGCAGTGACGATACAAAGTCCAACCGACTCCCGCAAGAAGTGAACCGGCAGCAGAAAAAACGCGACGGCTGTGGCCCAGGGCACACGAAGAAGGGCGGACCTCCCGGTCCGCCCCTCTTGATGGAGATGAATGTCCTGATCAGCCGCCCGCGGCCGGCACCGGACCGGTGGACCCGCGCACCACCAGCTCCGGCTCGAAGAGCAGCTCGTCCGTGGTGGCCGCGGCGCCCTCGATCTGGTTCACCAGCACGTCGACCGCGGCCTGCCCCATCAGCTCGATCGGCTGCCGCACGGTCGTCAGCGGCGGATCGGTGCAGGTCATCAGCACGCTGTCGTCGTAGCCGACCACGGACACGTCGCGGGGCACGTCCAGGCCGAGCCGGCGGGCGGCCCGGATCGACCCCAGGGCCAGCACGTCGCTGGCGCAGATCAGCGCCGTGCTGCCGCGCTGGATCAGCCGGGTGGCGGCCAGCCGGGCGCTCTCCATCGAGAAGTTGGTGCGCTCGACGGGCCAGTCGGCCGCCGGGCCGGACCAGCCCGCGGCCTCCTTGACCGCGGCCAGCTTGCGGCGCGACGGCACGTGGTCCTCCGGACCCATCACCATGCCGATCCGCTCGTGCCCGAGCGAGCGCAGGTGCCCGAACGCCTGCTCCACCGCCACCGCGTCGTCGGTGGAGATGCGGGGGAAGCCCAGGCCGTCCACGCCGCCGTTGACCATCACCACCGGCATCCGGCGGTCCAGCAGCTGCCGGTAATGCCCGTGCTCGGCCCCGGCCAGCGCGTACGAGCCGCCGGCGAAGACCACGCCGGACACCTGGTGGTCCAGCAGCATCTCGATGTAGTCGCGCTCGGGCACGCCGCCGATCGTGCGGGCGCACAGCGCCGGGGTGAAACCACGCTGCGCGAGCGACGCGGTCACCACCTCGGCCAGCGCGGGGAAGATCGGGTTCTGCAGCTCGGGCAGCACGAGGCCGACCAGCCGGCCGCGCTCACCGCGCAGCTTGGTGGGCCGCTCGTACCCGAGCACGTCGAGGGCCGTCAGCACGGACGCCCGGGTCGCCTCGGACACGCCGCTGCGGCCATTGAGCACCCGGCTGACGGTCGCCTCACTGACGCCGGCCTTCTTCGCCACCTCGGCGAGACGTTTGGTCACGCCGGAATCCTACGTCAGAGCGCTGCAAATCTTGAACGGGTCCTTGCAGCGGCGGACGAACGGCTGCCCGGTCTTGCGGATCCGGTCAGTTCGCCGTTGCAACGTTGGCGTACGCGGCGACCCGCCACCCCGCCGGCGTCCGCCGCAGGGTCCAGGTCGCCCGCCGCTCCCGGGCCGCCGGCAGGGCCGTCTCGCCCGGCAGCAGGAACCCGGTCCGGCTGATCACCACCGCGCCGTCGCCGCCCACGCGGACCAGCTCCGGCTCGTCGACGCCCCGGGTGCCCTTCAGTGGCCCGTCGAAGCCGGCGGCCATCCAGGCCCGGATCTCGCCGGCGTCCCGGTGGAAGATCCCGCCGGGCAGCACCACCGTCGCGTCCGGGGTGTAGTGCGCGGCGAAGGCGTCGGCGTCGTTGGCGTCCCAGGCCGCGGTGATCGACCGCAGCACCGCGCGGACCTCCTGCTCGTCGTCCATGGCTCGTCCTCTCCTGCTCCAGTGGGCTGTCGCCGGTACCTACCGCCGACACGCCGCGAATTCATCGCCGCCGGACCGGTGACTTCCGGGCCCGCCGGCGGTACTCATGGGCGTGGAGTTCGAGGCCCTGACCGCGCCGTACCGCCGGGAACTGCTCGCGCACTGCTACCGCATGTCCGGATCGGCGCATGACGCCGAGGACCTGGTGCAGGAGACGCTGCTGCGCGCCTGGCGCGCTTTCGGCACGTACGACGAGAGCCGCGCCTCGCTGCGCACCTGGCTCTACCGGATCGCGACCAACGCCTGCCTGACCGCCCTCCGGGGCCGGGCCCGCCGCCCGCTGCCCTCCGGCCTGGTCGCCGCCCTGGAAGACCCGGACGCGCCGATGACGCCCGCCCGCGAGGTGCCGTGGTTGCAGCCGTGGCGCACCGACCCGGCCGACGTCGTCGCCGCCCGCAGCCGCCTGCGGCTGGCGTTCGTCGCCGCGCTGCAATTCCTGCCACCCCGCCAGCGAGCCATCCTGCTGCTGCGCGACGTGCTGGAATTCCCGGCGGCGGAGGTGGCCGCAACGCTGGGCACGAGCACGGCAGCGGTGAACAGCGGCTTGCAGCGGGCCCGGGCCCGCATGGGCGAGACGCGCGAGGAAGACCTGCGCCCACCGGCCGACCCGGCGGTGATCGACCGGTACGTGGCGGCGTTCGAAAGCGCCGACCTGGACGCGCTACGCCGGCTGCTGGTGGCGGACGTGGTGCTGGAAATGCCGCCGGTGCTGAACTGGTATGTGGGCGCGGAGGCGTACGCGAGCTTCATCGCGCGGGTGTGGACGATGCGCGGCACGGACTGGCACATGCTGCCGATGGAGGCCAACTGCCAGCCGGCGGTGGCGGCGTACGCCGGGGGACGGGCCCATACGGTCCAGGTCTTCGAGGTCGCGGGGGAGGCGATCGCCCGGACCGTGGTCTTCCAGGACGAAAGCCTGTTCTCGGCGTTCGGACTGCCGCTGAACTGGCCGGGCTGATCCGCGCCTGCACCGTGCCTGGCCCACTTCCTTCGCCACGACCGCCACCGTCACGACCGTGGCCGTCGCTTCCTCAACTGCCACCGCCTCGACCGTCACCGCCTCGACCGCGGCCGTCGCCGTTGCCGCTTCGCCGATGCCACCGCCACGGCGCCACCTCCGGCCTATTGCCACCTCCGCGATCACGACCACCGCCACCTTTGCCACCACCACCTTTGCCACCCCTCCTCCTCCACCGTCTCCTCCGCCGGCCGCCATCATCACGTGCTTTTCCTGGCGTCCCGAGCGCTATTTAATGCATCGTCCATGGCGCATCGCCGTAGCCCAAAAGATCAATCGGATATCGGCACCATCGACCGTCGATCGGGACCCAAAACTGTCGTAGGGATACGAGATGATTGACCCATGCGGCAGCTACAACTCTTCACCGCGGCCGAAGTGGCTACGATGCGCGACCGAACCGCGTCGCGTAAGTACTCGCCCGAGAAGGAGCAATTCCGCCGCACCCACGAGCGCCATCGTGCGTGGGGTCTGAAGCGACGTCACGCCGAGCGCCTGCGTCATTCGCGCGAAAGAGCACTTGCCACCCACCCAGCCGGCGCGGAGGCGACCCCGCCACCCCGCCCAGCTTCGCCCCGCCCAGCTTCGCCCCGCCCTGCTCTGCCCTGCGCGGCTCTGCCCCGCCCTGCTCCGTCCCGCCCTGCTCCGTCCCGCCCTGCTCCGTCCCGCCCCGCTCCGTCCCGCTCGGCTCCGCCTTGCCCGCCCCCACCCCCGACTTTCGACACCCGCCCGGCGGCGCGCGCCACCGACCCGGGACTGGACCACCCCGTCGTGACCGGCGAGGATCTGCAGCAGCCGCACGGTCGCCGGCCTGAGCCGACGCACTCTCCCGGCGTGCAGTGTTCAACGTCCGTGCCCACCGCGCTTGGGCCGGTGACTGATGGTCATCGCGAGTCCTCGGTGCGGTCAGCCTCGGGGCAGGGGAGTCCGACGCCGGGAAGCCCGACGCCGGAAAGCCTGATGCGGGGGAACACGATATCGGGGAGCCCGATGGCGGAGAGCCTGCGGCCGGCGAGCGCAGAGGCGGGTAGCCCAAAGACGGTGAGTGCGCGGCCCGGGAATCCGAGGCCGGCGAGCTTGCGGCCAAGGCTCTTGCGGTCGGGGGGTCCAAGATCGCGGAGTTCACGGCCGGTGAGCCCAGGATGGCGGAGTCGGGTGACTACGGTCGCCTGCGGCCCGCGGTTGCTGCCCGAATCACCTTCCCGACACCGCCGCCCCACCGAACATTTCGCCGCGACGAAGAGCAGATTTCTTTCCGTCGCCAGCCAAGGTCTATTACGAATGCGCGGACGCTCGCCGCCAATTTCGTAAATATTCTCTCGACGCCCTGGCGAGTGGGGCCAGTCATTCGCGCATCGCCGGTCTTCGGTTATGGATCATTCATACCACGTGAGGTGGTGCCTGGAACGGCTGCCATTGCGGACCGGAATGGCCTAGAACATCGGCATCATGCGGTGCTGTTTAGCCGACGGGGCCGTGCTCGCGCGGCTCGGTTGCGCGGTGGTGTCGTGTGGTGAGCGGGCCTTCATCGGCGGGACTTTCACGGGCGGGAGTGCCACGCGGGAGCTGTCTACGAGCCGCCCTTGCCGCGGTGTCCCAGTCATGGATCTACTCCCGGGCGGTGCTTGCTCGCGGGTAAGTCTGGTCCCGGGGTCCCGGGGTCCCGGGGTCCCGGACTGGACCTGCCGAGGCGTGCCCGCCTGGGTTCGCTTCCCGGGCGTGCCCACCTGGGCCTGCCTCCAGGGCGTGCCCGTCCGGGCCTCTCAGGCGTGCCCGCCCGGCCTGCCTCCGAGGCGTTCCTGGCTGGAACTGCTTCAGCGGTGTCGCCGGCCGGGCCTGCCTTCGGGGCGTCCTGAGTTGGGACAGCGGCCAAGGCGGCGCGGCTGAGGGATGCCTCTGGCTGGGGCGTGCTTGCCATCGGTGGGGCCATGCGAGGCGGCCTCGGCGGGTGGGAGGTTCCGGGCTTCGATCGGGGAATCTCGGCGAAGTGGTGGGGTCGGGTGGGATGTTGGAGGTCCGAGCCGGCGGCGAGGGGTGGACCGGGATGACGGGCTGGGCCAGCGAGGACGATCAGTCGGGGACCGCGGCGCGGCGGTCGGCGCATCGGCTTGCCGACGTCAGTAGTGACATGGCGACTGCGACGCGGTCGGCCGTGCGGGCCGCGCAGACTGCCGTCGAGGTCATTCAGCGGCTCGAGGCCAGCAGTGCGGAGATCGGCAAGGTGGTTGAGCTGATTGCCACCATTGCCCAGCAGACCAACCTGCTCGCGTTGAACGCGACCATCGAGGCGGCCCGGGCCGGTGAGGCGGGGCGGGGCTTCGCCGTGGTGGCCAGCGAGGTCAAGGATCTGGCGAACGAGACCGCCGTGGCCACCAGCGAGATCGGCGGGCAGGTCGGCGGCATTCGTGGCGACACCCAGAACGCCGTGTCGGCGATCGAGGAGATGCGCGGGTTGATCGAGGAGCTGGACCGCTGCCAGCAGGTGATCAGCGAGATCGTGCTCGACCAGCGCGCCGGCTAAACCGCAGCCGCAGCTCTGGCGGACCACGGCCGAAAGCCGCAGTCCGATGTCCGCACCGCGCTGACGCAAGATGCCCTTCACTGTCGAAAGGCGCTGCTCGCTGCCGCTGCCCGCACATCGTCACCGGTTGCCGCTGGCTGCATCTCGCTCCGCAAGTCGTTGCGGGCTGACCGAACCCCCGCTGCCCAAAGCCGTTGTCCGCTGCCTGCAGCTCGTTACCGCAAGCTGCAGCCGGTTGCCGCAAGCCACTGCCCGCCGCTCGCAGCCATCGGCCCGCTGCCGCCCGCTGCCGCCCGCTGCCTCTGCCCTCAGCCACCGTCCGCTGCGACAAGCATCTGCCCGCTGCTCGCTTACGGCTGCCGCAAGCCGCTGTCCGCGGCGCGCAGCTGGCAGTCTGCTGCCGCAAGCTGCTTCCCGCTGCAGCAAGCTGCTGCCCTGCCCCTTGCCGCTGGCCGCCCCCGCTGCCCGCCCCCGCTGCCCGCTGCCGCAAGCTGCTTCCCGCTGCAGCAAGCTGCTGCCCTGCCCCTTGCCGCTGGCC
>NZ_BOMQ01000018.1 GCF_016862275.1 Actinoplanes nipponensis
CCCGCTCCCGCTCCCGCTCCCGCTCCCGCTCCCGCTCCCGCTCCCGCTCCCGCTCCCGCTCCCGCTCCCGCTCCCCCTGGAGCCTCCACCCCATCAAAGGCAGAATCCCCACCATGCCGACCTATTCCCCCGGTGAGATCGCCGACAAGACCGGCTTCAGCCTCGACACCCTCCGCTACTACGAGCGGATCGGCCTGCTGGACGACATCGCCCGCACCCCCGGCGGCCGCCGGATCTTCGATGATGACGACATCGCCTGGCTGGGGATTCTGCGCTGCCTGCGGGACACCGGCATGCCGATCGCGCAGATGCGGCGGTACGCCGACCTCACCCGGGACGAGCGGACCGTTCGGGAGCGGGTCGAGTTGCTCGAGGAGCATGATCGGGAGATCGGGCGGCGGCTGGCCGAGTTGGCCGCGCAGCGGGAGCACATCCGCGGGAAGATCCGCTACTACCGGTCGTTGGACACCTCGGGTGAGGGAGACTGAGGGCATGGCCCGACGCTCATCCCGCCGCACCACGACGCTGACCGGCTTCGACGACGCGAAGGCGTGCCCGTGCGGGCTCGGCCAGCCGTACGGTGAGTGCTGCGGTCCCGCCCACCGCGGCCGGCCGCCGGCCACCGCCGAGGCGCTGATGCGTGCGCGGTACGCCGCCTTCGCCCTCGACGACGCGGCGTTCGTGCTGCGGTCCTGGCACCCGGACACCCGGCCGGCCGGGGTCGAGCCCGACCCGGGCATGCGCTGGACCGGCCTGGACGTGCTGAGCTCCAGCGGCGGCGGCCTGTTCGACGCCGAGGGGGTGGTGGAGTTCCGGGCCCGTTACCGGGACGCCGGCCGGCCCGGGGAGATGTACGAGCGCAGCCGCTTCGTGCGCCACGACGGTCAGTGGGTGTACTGGGGTCCGATCCTTACCGATGGAGACCTCGCCAACGTCTGACGGGTGTGATCTCCTTCAGGTGGATCATCTGAGGAGGGCAGGCGCGTGTCGTCGAACCAGCGGCCTCTGGAGCCCGGCATCGTCCGGGACTTCAAGGTCAACATGTCGTACGGGCGGTATCTGCAGCTCGATCAGGTGCTGTCGGCGCAGCACCCGGTCAGCGTGCCCGAGCACCATGACGAGCTGCTGTTCATCCTGCAGCACCAGACCTCCGAGCTGTGGCTCAAGCTGGTGCTGCACGAGCTGCGCGCCGTGCAGCGCAAGCTCGCCGCCGACGACCTGCGGCCGGCGCTCAAGGGCCTGGCCCGGGTCAAGCACATCCAGCGCTGCCTCACCGAGCAGTGGTCGGTGCTGGCCACGCTGACCCCGTCGGAGTACGCCGAGTTCCGCAGCTTCCTCGGCACGTCGTCGGGCTTCCAGTCGTACCAGTACCGGGCGGTCGAGTTCATGCTCGGCAACAAGGACCGCCGGATGCTGGCCGTCTTCGACGACGACCCGGCGGCGCAGGCGCTGCTGCAGGCCGCGCTCGAGGCGCCGACCGTCTACGACGAGTTCCTGCGCTATCTCGCCCGGGCCGGTCACGACGTGCCGGTCGAGCTGCTGCAGCGGGACGTCACGCTGCCGCACCGCTACCACCCCGACCTGGTCGCGGTGTTCACCAAGATCTACGAGAACGCGGACGCCCACTGGGAGGCGTACGAGGCCTGCGAGGAGCTCGTCGACCTGGAGGAGAACTTCCAGCTCTGGCGCTTCCGCCACCTCAAGACGGTGGAGCGCACGATCGGGTTCAAGGCCGGCACCGGCGGCTCCAGCGGCGTCGCGTTCCTGCGCAAGGCCCTCGACCTCACCTTCTTCCCGGAGCTGTACGCCGTCCGGACCGAGATCGGAGTAGTGGACGCGTGACCGACGAGCTGCTCAGCCGCGCGGAGGCCCTGGACGCCGCCGACCCCCTCGGCCACCTGCGGGACCAGTTCCTGGCCCCGGACGGCTTCGACGTCGTCTCGTACCTGGACGGCAACTCGCTGGGCCGGCCGTTGCGGGCCACCGCGCGGCTGCTCGACGAGTTCGTCCGGGAGCAGTGGGCGGGCCGGCTCATCCGGGGCTGGACCGACGGCTGGCTGGACTGGCCGCTGCGGCTCGGCGACCGGCTCGGCGCGGTCGCGCTCGGCGCCGCCGCCGGCCAGGTGGTGGTGGCCGACTCCACGACGGTGCTGCTGTACAAGCTGTCCCGGGCCGCCGTGGACGCCCGGCCCGGCCGCCGCAAGGTGGTGCTCGACACCGACAACTTCCCGACCGACCGGTACGTGCTGGAGGGCATCGCCGCCGAGCGGGGACTCACCCTGGTCTGGGTCGAGACGGACCCGCTGACCGGCATCACGCCCGAGCAGGTCGCCGCGACGGTCGACGACGAGACCGCGTTGGTGCTGTTCAGCCACGTCGCGTACCGGTCGGGCTGGCTGGCCGACGCCGCGGAGATCAACCGGATCGCGCACGCCGCCGGGGCGCTGACCCTGTGGGACCTGAGCCACTCGGTCGGCTCGGTCCCGGTGCGGCTCGACGACTGGGGCGTGGACCTGGCCGTGGGCTGCACCTACAAGTACCTCAACGGCGGCCCGGGCGCGCCCGCGTTCGGCTACCTGCGCCGGGAGCTGCAGGGCGAGCTGCGCCAGCCGATCCAGGGCTGGATGGGGCACCGGGCGGCGTTCGAGATGGGCCCGGGCCACGAGCCGGCCGAGGGGGTACGGGCCCTGCTCAGCGGCACCCCGCCGATCCTGGCCATGGTCCCGCTGCACGCCAACCTGGACATGCTGGCCGAGGCCGGCATCGAGGCCGTCCGCGCCAAGTCGGTGCTGCTCACCGGCTACGCGCTGGAGCTGGCCGACCGCTGGCTGGCGCCGCTGGGGGTCGAGGTGGTCAGCCCGCGCGATCCGGAGCAGCGCGGCGGACACGTGACGCTGCGCCGGCCCGGGTTCGCCGACCTGCTGGAGAGCCTGTGGGAGAACGGCGTGCTGCCCGACTACCGGCGCCCGGACGGCATCCGGATCGGGCCGGCCCCGCTGAGCACCAGCTTCGCCGAGGTGCACCGGGGGTTGAGCGTGCTGCGCACCGTGCTGGAGAAGCACCTGTGAGTTCGCCGGGGGACTGGGTGCTGCCGGAGTCGCTGTGGTGGGACGGCCGGCTGCGCGACGGGGTGGCGCTCGGCCCGGACCGGCAGGTGGTGCCGGTCGCCGCGGTGCCGGCGGGCGCGGCGCGGCGGCGGGTGCCCGGGACGGTGCTGCCGGGACTGTGCGACGCGCACGTGCACTCGGCGCTGGTGGATCTGCCCACGGTCGCGGCCGGCGGGATCTCGTCGGTGTGGGACCTGGGCGGCGTACCGGCGAAGGTGGCCGCCCTGGCCGCGCGCGGCGCACCCGCCGTGCGCTTCGCCGGGCCGTTCTTGCTCGCTCCCGGCGGTTATCCGAGCGACCGGGCGTGGGCGCCGGCCGGGAGCTGCCGCGAGGTGGTGTCGGTGGCGGACGCCGACGCGGCGGTCGGCGAGGCGCACGCCGCGGGGGCCACGCTGATCAAGGTGACCGCGCACGCCGGCGGCCCGATGCTCGACGCCGCGACGCTGGCCGCCGTGGTGCGGGCGGCGCACGCGGCGGGCCTGCCGGTGGTCGTGCACGCCGAGGGCCCGGGCACGGTCGCCGCGGCGCTGGACGCCGGCGCCGACATCCTGGCCCACACGCCCTGGACCGAGGCCCTCGACGACGGCCTCGTCCGGGCGAGCGCGGCCCGGATGACCTGGATCAGCACGCTGGACATCCACGGCTGGGGCCGGGCCACGCCGGAGCAGGAGCTGGCCGTCGGCAACCTGCGGCGTTTCCTCGGCCACGGCGGAAAGGTCCGCTACGGCACCGACCTCGGCAACGGCCCGCTGCCGGCGGGGATCAACCCGCGGGAGCTGCGGGCGTTGCAGCGCGCGGGGCTGGCCCCGGCCGACGTCCTGGCCGCCATGACCGAGCCCGACCAGGGCGACCCGGCGTGGCTGCCGGCCGGGCTGGACCTGGCGCCGGCCACCTTCGCCGACTCGCTCGCCACCGCCCGCGTCCTCACCGCGGCGGTGCGCCCGCGCTAGATCCCGACGGTCTCGCCGGTGGCCGCGCTGATCCGGGCGGCGTCCAGCACGTCCAGGTTGCGGACCGCGTCCCACGGGTCGACCGGCGCCGGCGCCTCCCGGCGGACCGCCGCCGCGAACGCCGGGTAGTAGGAGTCCCACCGGCCACGCTCGCTGCGGACCGGCGCGCCCGTCGCGCCCCGGTAGAGCCGGCCCCAGGCGTGCTCCGGCTCGGCGCCCCACCGGTCGCCGAGGCCGGCGGGGGAACGGCCGGCCTTGAGCGCCGCCTCCTGGCCGTCGATGCCGTCGATGATGTACGTGCCGGTGGTGCCGCTGACCCGCAGGCGTGGCCCCGGGGCGGCCTGCCGCCAGCTGCCCCACAGGTGCGACTCGACGCCCGAGGCGTGGTGCAGCGCCACGAACACGTCGTCGTCCAGGTCGCCGTCGCCGCGCACCTCCGCGTACACCCGGGTGGCCGGGCCGAAGAGCAGATGGGCCTGGTCGACCAGGTGCGCGCCGAAGTCGAGCAGCGTGCCGCCGCCGGCCGCGGGCGGCTCCCGGTCCGGCGCCCAGCGCTCGAAGCGGGACTCGAACCGGCGGACCTCGCCCAGCGCGCCCTCGCCGATCAGCCGCTGCAGGGTGAGCAGGTCGGAATCCCAGCGGCGGTTCTGGTAGACGCTGAGCGGCACGCCCGCCTCGGCCGCCAGGGTGGTGACCTCGCGGGCCGCCTCGGCGTCCAGGGCGAACGGCTTGTCCACGACCACGGCCAGGCCCAGCGCGATCGCCTCGCGGGCCAGCGCGGCGTGCGTCGCCGCCGGGGTCGAGATGGTGACCGCCTCGGCGCCCGCCGCGGCGAGGTCGGCCAGCGAGTCGAAGGCCGGCACGTCCGGGTGGATGCGGGCCAGCTCGGCGCGCCGTTGCGGCGAGCGCGTCACCACGCCCGCGAACGCGACACCGTCCGCCGCCGCGAGCAGGGGCGCGTGGAAGATCCGCCCGCCCGAGCCGTACCCCACCAGTCCGATCCGTGTCGCCGTCATGGACCGGATCCTACGGCCCGCGATCTTCTCCGCCGCCGGGCACCGGCGGGGCCGCCGTCACCCGATCGGGGGCAGTAGCGGCGGAAATACGCTCCGGGGTTGTCGGAAGGTTGACGGCCGCCTGTGCCGGGGCGCGCGCCGCGCAACGATCGGAGCCATGGAGCCCGCACAGCTGGACCGCACCCCGTTCGCGGACCTCGACGCCATGCCCCCGGACATGTTCGCCATGCTGGTGGCGGCCCTCGAGGGCATGTCCCGCCACCCCGAGATCCGCCGGGTCCGGCACACCGCCTGGCAGGCGCTGCGCCCGGCGCCCGGGCAGCGGCTGCTCGACGCCGGCTGCGGCGCGGGCGACGTCGCCCGCGCCCTGGCCGCCGCGGTCGCGCCGGGCGGCGAGGTGGTCGCGCTGGACTACTCCGCGGCCACCCTGGCCGCGGCCCGGGAACGCCACGACGGCGGCGACATCCGGTACGTGACCGGCGACGTCTCCAACCTCGACCTCGACGACGACACCTTCGACGGGGTCTGGTGCGAGCGGGTGCTGCAGCACGTGCAGGACGCCGACGTGGCGATCGGCGAGCTGATCCGGGTGACCCGCCCGGGCGGCCGGGTCTGCCTGCTCGACACCGACTGGGGCTCGCTGGCCTTCGACGGCGTGGACGCGGGCCTGGCCCAGACGATCGTCGGGCACATGCACGGCCGGCTCACCCCCCGCCAGCTCGACATGGGCCGCACGCTGCGCCGCCGGCTGGTCGGCTACGGCCTGCACGACATCGCCGCGACGCCGGTGACCTGCTACTTCCCCGAGCCGGCGTCGGCCGCGGTGGTGCTGCCGATGGTCAACCCGGAGGTGCCCCAGGAAGCCTGGATGACCCCGGCCGGCCTGCGCGAGCGCTGGTTCGACCAGGTGGACCGGGCCGGGGCGAGCGGGGAGTTCCTGGCGGTCCTGACCATCTGGGTGGTCGCCGCGACGGTGTGAACGGCACGCCCGCGACCGGATCGCGCCGGCGCGCCGGCCGGATCCGAGATCCAGGCGACAGGTCCGGGCTGGCGAGCAACGAGCGCGGGAGCCGGCGGATCAGCGCGATGAACCGGTACGCGCACATCCGGTGTCCCGTGACACCACCCGACCCGGGTGCCACGCCGGGCCGTTGCGGGACCGCCGGGCTGAACCGGTGGACGGTCCGCGCCGGGCGTCTTGAGTCGTCGACGCGTGTGCAGTGGCGGGCGAGGGATCCGGGGATCCGGTCGGCGAGCTTAACCTCGGCGTTTGTATGCCGGGCCCGCCGCCGCGGCTCCGACCGGGTGAACCGCCCCGCGATCCGGGCCGGCACCGTCAAAGAACCGGGTCGGTGCGGCGGAAGTGCTGGCGCTTCTTCTCGTCGCGCAGCACGAAGCCGAGCCGGGCCAGCTCGTCGCGCAGCTCCCGGGCGTCGTCGCCGTCGCCGCGGTCCAGGGCGCGCTGCCGGGCGGCGAAGAGCGCCGCCGCCTCCCCGGGCACGTCCGGCCGGTCCGGCACCCAGCGGTGGTAGGAGCCGGCGTACGGGTCCCGTGCCGACCAGGCCGGGCCGAACGCCGCCGCCAGCCGCCCCGCGTCCAGGTGCGACGGTTCCCGGGCCAGCTCGCGGCCGGTCCGGCCGAGCAGCACCAGCTGGTCCCGTTCGGGGTACGCCACGGCCACCGCGTCGCGCGGCACCGTCCGGGACGTTCCGGGGCGGGTGAGGGTCACCTCGGTCCGGGAGAGCCGCACGGTCAGCGACTCCCGGTCGATCAGCCCGGCCAGGACCAGCCCGGCGACCGCGCCCAGCAGCAGCGCGCCGAACGTCGCCGCGGGCTCGTCCAGCCGGTCGACCAGCCGCAACGGTCCCCGCAGGGGCAGCCACGGCACGCGCAGCAGCCACCCCGGCAGCTCGTGCAGCGCCCAGCCCACCCCGGCCCCGGCCGCCGGGCCGCCCGTCCACACCGCCGCGCGGGCCCACACCGGGGTCGCCACGATCGTCTCGTCGTCCACGACCGCAGAGTCTCCGGGCCGGCGCCGGACCGCCGCTACCGGCAGCGGTCTTCCCCCGCGTCGACCAAAGTCGACGCGGTGAGCGACCACCGGCCCCTGCGCGCACCGGCCCCCGCGCAGTACGGTCCCAGTCATGAGGCGCTGGCTCGTCGAGGCGGCCCTGGCCGTCGTCGCTGTCGCCCTGGGCAGCTTCTTCCTGGCGACCACGCTCAACGAGGGCGGTGGCTGGCCGATCGGCGCCGAGCTGGCCGCCGGCGCGGTGGCGGTCGCCGCCCTGGTCCGGTACAGGCGCAGCCGTCCCGTCGCGCTCGCGCTCGCGCTGATCGCGCTCGGCCTGCTCTTCGGCCTGCCGATGGGGGCCACCCCGGTCGCCCTGTTCGCCGTGGCCCTGTACCGACCGGCCGGGGTGACGGTCGCGGTCGCGGCGGTGCACGCCGTGTCCCTGGCGACCGTCTACCTGATCGCGCTCGGGCCCACCCGGACCTACTGGGAGGCGACGATCTCGCTGATCCTGCTGCACGTCATCCTGGTCGCGGTCGGGATGCTGGTCCGCGCCCAGCGGCGGCTGGTGCGGTCCTGGGCCGAGCGGGCGCGCGTGGCCGAGCGGGGTGACGAGCTGCGGGTCGAGCAGGCCCGGCTGGCCGAGCGCGAGCGGATCGCCCGGGAGATGCACGACGTGCTGGCCCACCGCATCTCGCTGCTCGCCGTGCACGCCGGGGCGCTGGAGGTGCGCCGCGACGCGCCGGCGGGCGAGCGGCAGGCCGCCGGGGTGATCCGGCAGAGCGCCCACGACGCGCTGGAGGAGCTGCGGCAGGTGATCGGCCTGCTGCGCGAGCCGGCCGAGGACCGGCCGCAGCCGACCCTCGCCGACGTGCCGGCCCTGGTCGCGCAGTCGCGGGCGGCCGGCGAGCGGGTGGAGCTGGAGCTGAGCGCGGCGCAGGTGCCGGCGGCGGTCGGCCGGCACGCGTACCGGATCGTGCAGGAGGCGCTGACCAACGCGCGCAAGCACGCGCCCGGTACGCGGGTGCGGGTGGCCGTGGCCGGGCGGGCCGAGCAGGGGCTGGTGGTGGAGGTCGGCAACCCGCTGCGGGCCGGCCGGGCCGTCCTGCCGGGCTCCGGCACCGGCCTGGTGGGGTTGCGCGAACGGGTGCAGCTGGCCGGCGGGCGCCTGGAGCACGGCCCGACGCCGGCCGGCGAGTTCCGGCTCCGGGCCTGGCTGCCGTGGCACCCGTGAGCCGTGTCGCGCCGGACCGTGACGGCCCGGTCCGGGTGCTGCTGGTGGACGACGACGCGCTGGTCCGGGCCGGGCTGACGATGATGCTGGAGGCGTTCGACGGCATCGAGGTGGCGGGCGCGGTCGCCGACGGCACCGAGGTCGCCGCCGCCGTCGGCGCCCATCGCCCGGACGTGGTGCTGATGGACATCCGGATGCCCGGCCTGGACGGGCTCAGCGCCACCGAGGCGCTGCGCCGGCGCCGGGAACCGCCCGAGGTGATCGTGCTGACCACCTTCGACACCGACGCGCACGTGCTGCGGGCGCTGCGCGCCGGGGCCAGCGGCTTCCTGCTCAAGCACACCCCGCCGGCGGAGATCGCCGGCGCGGTCAGGCGGGTGGCGGCCGGTGAGCCGATGCTGTCGCCGGAGGTGCTGCGCCGGATGATGGACCGCCTGGCCGCCGCCGAGCGGGATCCGGGACGCGACCGGGCCCGCGCGGCGCTGCGGCTGCTGAGCCCGGGCGAGCACGACGTCGCGCTGCTCGTGGCGCAGGGCCGTACCAATCAGGAGATCGGTACGGCCCTGCGGATGAGCACGGCCACGGTGAAGGCGTACGTGTCGCGCATCCTCACCAAGCTCGACCTGACCAACCGCGTGCAGGTCGCCCTGCTGGTGCACGACGCGCGTTAGACCACCGGGACCATCGCGGCCAGCAGGTCGTCGAGCGGGATGCTGGCGAAGCCGACCCGGACGTCGCTGGCCCCGTACGGCAGCCAGAACCGGCCCCCGTGCACCAGCCCGCCGCAGGAGTAGACGACGTTGGGCACGTACCCCTCCCGCTCGGTCTCGTCCGGCTCCAGCAGCCCGTGCGGCAGGTCGGCCAGCACCCGCTCCGGGTTGTCGAGGTCGAGCAGCATCGCGCCGATCACGTACCGCCGCATCGGGCCCACGCCGTGGGTCAGCACCAGCCAGCCCGCCGGGGTCTCCACCGGGGACCCGCAGTTGCCGACCTGGATCAGGTCCCAGCCGCGGTGCGGCGCCAGCAGCGGCACCGCCTCCTGCCAGCGGTTCTGCGCGTCGCGGGTGCTCAGCCCGAGGGTCTCGCCGTCGGAGCGGCACAGCGCGAGCTGCCGCCCGTCGACCGCCCGCGGGAACAGCGCCATGCCCTTGTTGCGGGCCGCCGGGCCGCGCAGCGCGGTGACCTCGAAGTGCCGCAGGTCGCGGGTCTGCATCATCCGGCCGGCGATGTGCCGCCCGTCGTACGCGGTGTAGGTGGCGTGGTAGGCCGTGCGCCCGTCGGGGTCCTGGACCTGCACGAAGCGCGCGTCCTCCATGCCGTTGCTCTCCGCCGGGGTGGCCGGCCACAGCACCCGCTCGTGCAGCGGCACGGCCGCCGGGAAGGTCATCGCGTAGTCGCTGGCCACGATGCGCCGGATGGCCTCCAGCGTCTCGTTCGCGGTGGGCCGGGCCAGCAGCTCGCCGGGCAGGTGGCCGAGGACGTCCTCGAACTCCTCGTCGTCGTAGCGCTCGGGCAGCGAGGACAGCACCGTGGCGGTGATCTCGTTGTCCAGGTCCTCCTCGGCCAGGCCGGCGGCGAGCAGGTCGCGCTGGTGCTTGGCCCCGACCCGCTGGCCGATCATCAGCGGGCCGTCGCGGTCCTCGAGCCGGATGGTGTCGTCCGGGCCGAGCACGGCCGAGCAGAAGCCCACCGAGGAGATGTGCCCCTCACCGATCTGCCGCAGGCTGATGGCCGTGCGCAGCTCGCCCGGCGCGAGATCGCTCTGGTCGGGGTGCGGGACCATCGACGGGTTGCACAGCGCCGCCGCCTCGACGGCGAACTCGTGACTGAAGTACGCCCCGATCAGCGCCCGGGCGCTCGGTGACAGCTCGATGTCCGGCGGCACCCGGTGGTGCACCAGGTCGTAGTGGTGCTGGAAGGTGGCGCAGATGTCGTGGTGGCGGCCGGAGAACCGGGCCAGCACGTCGTCCAGCAGCCGGCTGATCTCGTCCTCGTCGAGCTGCAGGATCCGCTCGATGATCAGCGACGCGCGGTTCTGGCCGAGCTGGGCATCCTCGCCCGGCACGAACAGTTTGATCACGACCCGGCGGTCGTCGGGCTGCATCGTGAGGGCGTGCCGGAGGACGAGAGTGGTGGTCCGGACGTCGCGGGGATCCAGGGTCGCGGTCATGAAGGTCCGCCTGACGGTCGGGTCGCGCGCCGCCCGGCCAGCGCGCGAGCGTGCTGGAGGGTCGAGACGAGCGCGAGGGTGGATTCGGCGCCTTGGTTCAGATTAGGGCCATCCGGCGTCAATCCGTCGAATCCGCCACCGGTGCGGGGGTCGTACATGACGGCGCCGGCGTCGTTGTCGCCCAGGAACCAGGCGATGGCCTGGAACAACGGCGCGTCCCAGCGTTCGTCGCCGGTGACCGCGGCCGCGGTGGCGCAGGCGTCGGCGGTGGCGGCCGCCTCGATGGCCTGCTGGTCGTAGCGGTGCCGGGGCACGCCGGGCCGCCACCCGCCGACCGGCACGGTGGACAGATGGCCGTGGTGCTCCTGCATGCGGCAGAGCCAGCCGAGCATCCGCAACCCGTCGGTGAGCAGCGGCTCGTCGCCGAGCAGGTCGCCGGCCTGGATGAGCACCTCGGCCAGGGCCGGGTTGGCGTAGGTCAGCTCGCGTTCCGGCCACACCCATTCCGGGTCGGAGTCGGGCAGCCCGATCACTGTGGCCGCGTCGCCGAGCAGCTCGGCCGCCAGCCCGGCACGCGGGTCGTCGCGCAGCACCTCGGCCGCGCCCAGCCCGGCGAAGGCCATCGCCCGGGGCCAGGGTGAGCGCTGCCGGGCGGCGACCGCGAAGGCGGTGCGCGCCTCGGCCCTGATCCACGGCACCGCGCAGCGGCCGGCGGCCGTGCCCAGCGCCCACACCGCGCGCCCCCACCAGTCGCCCAGCGCGGGCTCGTCCAGCCAGCGCCGGTCGTAGCCGAGCCGGTTGCGGCACCGGCCGTCGGTGGCCAGCGCGTGGGTGAGGAAGGCCAGGTAGCGCTCGGCCAGGCCGGTCACCAGCGCGGTCGGCTGCGGTTCGCGCGCGGCGACCAGCAGCCCGCGGGCTACGTCGTCCACGCAGTAGCCGTGCTCGCGCCGCGGTATCGCGTTGCGGGCGTGTTCCAGCAGCCCGGTGTCGTCGGAGAGGCGGGCGATCTGGGACCAGTTGGGTTCGGGAGCGTCGACGAGCCGGATCGGCGGCGGCACCAGCCGCAGGGAGACGCTCACGCGGGTACGCGGGCGGTGACGGGCGTGCGGCTGCGCACCAGGCGGGCGGCGAGCGCCTGGTAGCGGGCGGCCACGGCGGGCCAGCGCAGCGTCGGTCCGCCGGCCAGCCCGCCCAGCTGGTGGGCCGGGTCCGGGCTGGCCAGCAGGCGCCGGATCGCCGTCGCCATGGCCGCCGGGTCCTGGTGCGGCACGAGCAGGCCGGGGCCGTCGGCGAGCAGCTCCACGGCGTGCGGGAACTCGGTGGCGACCACGGGCACGCCCGCGCCGACCGCCTCGATGAGCACACCGGAGGTGACCTGCTCGGTGGAGTCGTACGGCAGCACCACCACGTCGGCCGAGCGGATCAGCCGGCTCAGCGTCGCCTGGTCGTGGTAGACGTCGTCCCACCGCACGAGCTCGGCGACGCCCAGCTCGGCCGCCAGCGCCTTCAGCGACTCCCGGTAGACGTCCCCGTGGTGCTCCAGCACCTTCGGGTGGGTCCGCCCGGCGACGGTGTAGGTGGGCGCCGGGTCGAGGTCGCGCAGCAGGGCCAGCGCCCGCAGCGCCCACTCGATGCCCTTGCCCGGTCCGAGCAGGCCCCAGGTGAGCAGGTGCGGGACGTCGTGGGTCTCGCGCGGGGCGCTGGAGTGGCTGCCCGCGCCGTGCGGGATGACCGTCACCTTGCCGGCGTCGACGCGGTAGCCGGCGGTCAGGCGCTGCCGGGCCGTGTCGGTCATGGTGACGACCGCGTCGGCGGCCGCCACGATGCGCTCCAGCACCGTGCGCTGGTGCGGCGAGGGCGTGCTCAGCACGGTGTGCAGCACCACGATCGTAGGGACCTTGAGCGTGCGCAGCAGCGGGAGGATCTCGTCGCCGTCGTCGCCGGGGTAGATGCCGTACTCGTGCTGCACGATCGCGACGTCGAAGCGGTTCAGGACGTTGGCCGCGGCCACCCAGCCGCCCGGGTCGTCGGTGTGCCAGGTGTGGGCCACGCGGGGCGCCGTACGGTCGACCGCCAGCCCGCCCCCGACGGCGTCGGCGGAGAGCAGCCGGACCACTCCGCTGCCCGGCGCCCCGCCGGTCAGATGACTGGCGAGGGCCGCGCTGAACGTCGCCAGACCGCACTGGGTCGGGGGATAGGTGCTCAGGAAACCGTAGGTGGCGGGCATTGACGGGCCTTTCTGATCAGGAGGCTGCCTCCCCGCAGCACGGACCGGCGCGCGCGGGCGTGGAGCGTGAGCGCACGCTTCCTCTTTCGGCGGCGACTGACGAGAAAATGCCGCAATTCGGTAATAAGACATTAACAAGAAGGACTGTTCAGCCGACCAATTCCCGGTAAATCGCCAGGTAGTCGTCGACCATCCGGTCCGCGCCGAAACGCGAGCGGGCCCGCGCCCGGCAGGCCGCCCGGTCCAGCCCGGCCAGGCCCGCCACGGCGGCCACCGCCTGGTCCACGTCGTCGACCAGGCGCCCGGTGACGCCCTCGTCCACGACCTCCGGCATCGAACCCTTGCGGTACGCCACCACGGGCGTGCCGCAGATCATCGACTCCACCACGGAGAGCCCGAACGGCTCGGCGAACAGGATCGGGTGCAGCAGCGCCGCGCTGCCGCCGAGCACCGCCGCGCGCTCGTCCGGCCCCACCGAGCCGAGGTAGACCACCCGGTCGCCGTCGATGTGCGGGGCCACCTGCTCGGCGAAGTAGCGCTGGTCCTGCACGATGCCGCACAGCGTCAGCCGGCGGCCGGCGCGGCGGGCGATCTCGATGGCGGTGTGGGTGCCCTTGTCCGGGTGGATCCGCCCGAACGCCACCAGGCCGTCCCCGCCGTCGGGGTCGAAGGGCAGGCCGGTGAGGTCCACGCCGTGATGGACGGTGGCCAGGTAATCGAGGTCGGGGGAGCGGTCGGCGTCCGAGATGGAGACGAAGTGCGAGCGGCCGCGGCGGTACGCCGGCAGGATGTTCGGGCCGGAGAAGCCGTGCACCGTGGTCAGCATCGGCGCCCGGCAGTGCGCGGAGAACGCCAGCGGCAGCCAGTCGAGGTGGTTGTGCACCAGGTCGAAGTCGCCCGAGCGCTCCAGCGCGTACGAGACGTGCAGCGCCTCCCAGACCCGGCCGTCGATCTCGGGGGTGTCCTCGTAGCCGCTCGGGCAGACGCCGTCGAGTGTGGCCTTGGTGACCGAGTCGAGCGTGGCGAACAGCGTCACGTCCACCCCGCGGGCGGTCAGCCCCTCGGCGAGCAGACCGGTGATCAGCTCCCAGGGTCCGTAGTGAACCGGCGGCGTGCGCCAGGCGATCGGTCCGAGCAGGGCCACCCTCATGGGCCCCAGTATGGGAGCGGATCCGGTGTTTCGGGCGGGGTTCCCGTGTTAAAGAGTGACTATGCAGAACCCCTGGTGGCACAGCGCCGTCGTTTACCAGATCTATCCGCGCAGCTTCGCCGACGCCGACGGCGACGGCATGGGCGACCTGCGCGGCGTCATCGACCACCTGGACCACATAGCGGGCCTGGGCGTCGACGTGATCTGGCTGTCCCCGGTCTACCCGTCGCCGCAGGACGACAACGGCTACGACATCAGCGACTACCAGGGCATCGACCCGGTCTTCGGCGACCTGGCCGACTTCGACGAGCTGCTGGCCGGCGTGCACGCGCGCGGCATGAAGCTGATCATGGACCTGGTGGTGAACCACAGCTCCGACGAGCACCCGTGGTTCGCCGAGAGCCGCTCGTCGAAGGACAACCCCAAGCGCGACTGGTACTGGTGGCGGCCGGCCCGCGAGGGCATGCAGCCCGGCGCGCCCGGCGCGGAACCGACCAACTGGGGGGCGGCGTTCGGCGGGCCGGCCTGGGAGTACGACCCGGCCACCGGCGAGTACTACCTGCACCTGTTCAGCCGCAAGCAGCCCGACCTCAACTGGGAGAACCCGCAGGTCCGGGCGGCGGTCCACGCGATGATGAACTGGTGGCTGGACCGTGGGGTGGACGGCTTCCGGATGGACGTCATCAACTACATCTCCAAGGACACGGCGCTGCCCGACGGCCCGGTGCGGCCCGGCGTCGCGTACGGCGACGGCTCGGCGTCCTACATGAACGGTCCGCGGATCCACGAGTTCCTGCACGAGATGCACACGCGGGTCTTCGCCGGCCGCGGGCAACTGCTGACCGTCGGCGAGATGCCCGGCGTGACGATCGACGAGGCGACGCTGTTCACCGACCCGGCGCGGGCCGAGGTCGACATGGTCTTCCAGTTCGACCACGTCTGGGTGGACCGGGGCGCGGACCCGTGGCTGCTGCAGCCGCTGCAGCTGACCAAGCTCAAGGCCATCCTGGGCCGCTGGCAGACCGGGCTCGCCGGATCCGGCTGGAACAGCCTCTACTGGAACAACCACGACCAGCCCCGGGTGGTGTCCCGCTTCGGCGACGACTCGCCGCGCTACCGGGAGCGCTCGGCGAAGATGCTCGGCGCGGTGCTCCACCTGCACCGCGGGACGCCGTACGTCTACCAGGGCGAGGAGCTCGGCATGACCAACGCGCCCTTCGCGTCGATCGCCGACTTCCGCGACATCGAGGCGCTGGGCCAGTACGCGCAGGCCGTGGAGCAGGAGGGCCGCTCGCCGGAGGACGTGCTGACCGTGCTGCGGGCCCGCGGGCGGGACAACGCCCGCACCCCGATGCAGTGGGACGCGTCGCCGCACGCCGGCTTCACGACCGGCACGCCGTGGCTGGCCGTGAACCCGAACTATCCGCAGATCAACGCGGTGGCCGCGGTCAAGGACGAGGACTCGGTCTACCACTTCTACCGCAGGCTGATCGAGCTGCGGCACGAGGAGCCGGCGGTGGTCTACGGCGACTTCCGGATGCTGCTGCCGCACGACGAGCGGCTGTACGCCTTCACCCGGACCCACGAGGCCACGACCCTGCTGGTCATCGGCAACTTCTCGGGCGAGACGGTACGGGCCGAGATCGACGACGCCGCGGCCTGGGAGTCAGCGGAACTGCTGCTCACCAACGCCGCGGCGCCGCGGGGCCTGGTGCTGGAGCCGTGGCAGGCCGTCGTCTACCGCCGGGTCAGGCCGTGATGGTGTCCCAGGAGAAGGCCAGCAGCGCGAAGGCCGCGCCCAGCAGGGCCAGCGAGACGCCGCGGGTGCCGATCGGCAGCGCCGCGAGCACGAGCAGGATGACGGCGATGATGTAGAACAGACCCTGGATGCTCATTGGTGTTCCTCAATTCGTGTGGGGGATGCGGCGCGGCATGTACCCCCGGGTCGCGCCGCGCCAAACCACCGTGACCATCCTGACGCACGCCGGGATACTGGGATCATGACGACCCGGATCCGCGAGACCCGCCGGCGGCTCGCGCGCGAGGGGCCGGTCCGCACCCGGCCCGTCGAACGCGACTTCGAGACGATCAGCCTGCCGGAGGCCGACTGCGACCGGCTCCGTGACCTGCTGCTGGCGGAGCGGGCGGAGACGGTCGTCGAGGTCGGTCTGGCCTACGGCAGCTCGGCGCTGGCGATCGGCGAGGCGCTGGTGGCCGCCGGCCGGCCGCGCCCCCGGCACGTGGTCATCGATCCCTTCCAGCGCAGCATCTTCTCGGACGCGGGCTGGGACGTGCTGTGCGCCGCGGGCCTGGCGGCGATCAGCGAGCTGCTCACGGAGTGGTCGTCGACCGCGCTGCCCCGGCTGCTCGCCGGCGGCCTGGTCGCGGACGCGGCCTTCGTGGACGGCAGCCACCGGTTCCACGAGGTCTTCGTCGACCTGTACTTCCTGCGCAAGCTGGTCCGGCCCGGCGGGCTGGTCGTCCTGGACGACACGGACGCGCCGTCGGTGGGCGCGGCCGTGCGCTACTACGAGCGGAACCTGGGCTGGACCGAGATCCCGGACGCCTTCGCGGGCGGCACGGCGGGCCGGTGCCGGGCGTACCGGCTGCCTGCTGCCGTGACCGAGCCGCCCTTCGAGGACTTCGTGCCCTGAGTCAGCCCGCCTGGTGCACCGGCAGGACCAGCGCGGACGCGTGTTCCGGGCCGTGGTGCAGCGTCGTGCGGGTGGCGACCAGCCGGGTCGCCGTGGCCAGCGGCTCGCCGGTGCCGTAGTTGCGGGCGTAGCGGGGGTGCGCGCCCCCGCTCACCTGGAGCCGGATGCGGTGGCCCGGCTCGAAACGGTGGCCGGCGGCGCCCAACGGCACGCGGACCGGGTCGCCGTCGCCGTGGTCCGGGGTGAGGCGGGCGAAGCCGTCGCACACGTTCACCGAGCCGCCGTCCGGATGCACGTCGCACAGCCGCACGAACAGGTCGAAGTGGCCCGTGCTGCCGGTCGCGTGCAGCTCCGCGGCCGGCGTACCGATGATCTCCAGGGCCGTGGCCAGCGGTCCCGTGGTGAAGGTCCGCACGTCGGACCGCGCCTCCAGGGCCCGGTTGTCGCGCGCCCCGGCCGTGCGCGACTGCAGCTGACCGGCGAACGAGGGCGTCGGATCGGCCGGGTCGTAGTCGAAGGCGGTGGCGCCGCTCGCCGGCTCGCCCAGCCCACCGTCGGGCCGCAGGTGGTAGCGCACCGGGGTGCTCGGCGGTGGCCACGCGGGCAGCTCCCGCCACCGGTCGTTGATGTGCACCTTGATGCGGGTCGTGCGCTCGCCCTCGCCGCGCAGGTGCACCCGCAGGTGCTCCAGCGCGTCGGCGAAGACCTCGGGCCAGCCCCGGTCGAAGGCCGAGGTGTGGGTCCACGGCCCGATCATCAGCGTCGGTTCCCGGCCGGCGCGGCGCAGCCGGGCGTACTGCCGCAGGGTCTGGTCCAGGGTGAGGTCGTGCCAGCCGGAGACCAGGCTGACCGGCATGGCCATCCGGTCCGCCGCCGCGCCGGCGTCGGCGCCGGCCCAGAACAGGTCGTCCTGGTACGGGTGGGTGAGCCAGTCCTCGAACTCCTGCCGCCGCCCCCCGAGCGCGCGACGGTAGGAGTCGAGGACCGGCACCCCGTGCGTGGCCCGGCGCAGCTGCCGCATGAGCCGCAGCAGGGCCCGCAGGTACGGGACCGGGCCGGCCGACTGGTGGAAGAACGCCGTCCCGGCGACCAGCGCCATCTCCAGCCGGAACGTGCAGTGCTGGCCGGGGTGGAAGCTGTCGTAGAAGTCGTGCGCCGCCACCTGCAGCACCGCGGCCCGCCACTCCGGGGGCGGGTCCAGCCCGAGCGCCCACTGCACGTAGCTGAAGTGGCTCGGGCCGATCGTCGCGAACGCCCCGGGGAACCACTCCTGGCGGCGCATCCACTCCACCGTGGCCTGGCCGTCGGCGGCGTCGTTGCGCCAGACGTGGAAGTCGCCGCCGGAGCCGCCCGTGCCACGGGTGCTCTGCAGCAGCACCCGGTAGCCCTGGGCGGCGAAGGCGGCGCCGAACAGCGAGTTCCACGGGAAGCCGCGCCCGTACGCGCTGCGGATCAGCAGGAGCGGGCACTGCTCGTCGGTGACCGGCGCGTAGTGGTCGGTGATCAGCGGGCTGCCGTCGGCCGCGGGCACGGTCAGGCCGGGTTCCCACCGCACCTCGTACGGCGCGGCCTCCCGGGCGCGGCGGCGCAGCAGGCGGAGGAAAAATGGCAGGCGTTCCATGGCTCGGCCCCTTTCCCGTACGTTGTACTGAAAATAGCATCCCGGAGGATGACGTGCCCCGAGGCCGACCGCCCCGCCGGACCCGCGCCCAGGTCGTCGCGGCCGCGATCGCCGTCGCCGACGCCGAGGGCCTGGCCGCGCTGACCATGCGGCGGCTGGCCACCGAGCTGGACGCCGGGGTCATGTCGCTCTACACGTACGTGCGCGACAAGGACGACCTGGTGGACCAGATGGTCGACCACGTCAGCGCCTTCCCGCCGGCCGAGCGGCCGCCCGGCCTGCTGGACCTGCTCCGCTGGCAGCGCGCGCTCATGCTGCGCCACCCGTGGCTGCCCGAGGCGCTGCCCAACCGCCGGCTCACCGGCGAGAACACGCTGCGCTTCCTGGAGCACGGGCTGGCCGCGCTGGCCCCGACCGGGCTGCCCGGCGGGACCAAGATGGAGATCCTCGCGCTGCTCACCGGCTTCGTGGCGAGCTACGCCGGCCACGAGCTGGCCCAGGCCCGGGCCGGGATCACCGACCCGGAGCGGATCGCGGCGCACGTGGCCCAGCTCCGGGCCGCGGTGGCCGGCGGCGCCTACCCCGAGCTCGCACGGGTGCTGGCCGAGGCCGCGCCGGCCGCGCCGCCGAGCTTCGACGCCATCGCCCAGCGCATGATCAACGGACTGCTGGCCGGCTAGCCGCGCCCCGCCAGCCAGCCGTCGAGGCCGTCCAGCAGCCGGGCCAGGCCGAACCGGAAGAGCAGGTCCAGATCCAGGTCGAAGTCGTCGCGGGCGACCAGCTCGGCCAGGTGCGGCAGGTGCTCCGGGGTCAGCCCGGCCGGCGGGGCGAGCGAGCCCATCCACTCGTCGCTGCTCACGCCGGTCTCGCGCCGCGCCTCCGCCTCGGGCTCCAGCGCGGTCGCGATCCCCCGGGCGTAGCTGAACAGCAGGATGTGGACGTACAGCCGCTGCCGGCGGTCGAGCCGGGTGGGCGCCAGGGTCTCCAGCACCCACTCCACCAGCAGCAGCCCGTTCGGGGCCGGCTGTGGCCGGGTCAGCGACATCGCCGGGGCCAGCCACGGGTGCCGCCGGAACAGCCGCCACAGCAGGGTGGTCGAGACGGTCAGTCCCGCGCGCCAGCCCGCCGGGCGTACCGCCGGCAGCCGCTCCTCGCCCAGCGCGGCGTCGATCATCAGCAGCACCAGCTCGTCCTTGCCCGGCACGTGCCGGTAGAGCGACATCGTGGCCACGCCCAGCTCGGCGGCGACCCGGCGCATCGACAGCTCGCCCAGGCCGTGCCCGTCGGCCAGGGTGATCGCCGCCCGGACGATGCGCTGCCGGCTCAGCTCCCCGTCCGGTGCGCGGGTCCGGGCCGCCGTCGCCCGGGGCGCGACCACCGTCCCCACCCCGGGCCTCGCGACCGTGATGCCCTCCTGCCGCAGCACCGCGAGGGCCTTGGTCGCCGTCGCGATCGCCACCCCGAAGTCCCGGGCGAGCCGCCGGGTCGACGGCACCCGGTCGCCCGGCGTCAACTCGCCGGCCACTACTTGCCGGCGCACCTCGTCGGCGATCCGCCGGTACGGCGGCGCCTCCTGCTGCACAACCCCTCCCGGGGACTAGGACACCGGCCGCTGCGGGCCCGACTGTACTAGGGCAGTTTGCTCTTCCACAGCGCTCCCAGCAAGCTGCGCGTACGACGTACGCAATGATCGGGGGACAACCATGCGGGTGCTCATCTCGGGCGGCGGGATCGCCGGGCCGGCCCTGGCGTTCTGGCTCGCCCGCCACGGCATCGGCGCGACCATCGTGGAACGCGCGCCGGCGCCCCGGCCCGGCGGCCAGACCGTCGACATCCGCGGCGCCGCGCGCACCGTCGTCGACCGGATGGGCCTGCGCGAGGCCATCCGGGCACGGCAGGTCGACGAGCGGGGCGTGGCCCTGGTCGACGGCGCCGGCCGCCGGCTCGCCGAACTCCCCGCCGACCTGTTCGGCGGCGACGGCATCGTCGCGGAGACCGAGATCCTGCGCGGCGACCTGGCGGACGTGCTGCGCGCTCACGCGGGGCCCGGCGTCGAGCACCGGTACGGCGACCGGCTGGTGGCGCTGGCCCAGGATCCGCACGGGGTCGACGTGCGGTTCGCGTCCGGCCGCACCGAACGGTTCGACGTGGTGGTGGGGGCCGATGGCGTCCACAGCGGAGTGCGGGAGCTGGCCTTCGGGCCGGAGCGGGAGTTCGTCCGGCACCTCGGGGCGTACACCGGCTGGTTCAGCGTGCCGGATCCGGGCGACCTCGACCACTGGTTCCTGATGCACAACGCCCCCGGCGGCCGGGTCGCCGGCCTGCGGCCCGCCCGCGACGGCGCCGCGATGGCCTCGCTGACCTTCACCTCGCCGCCGCGGCCGGTGACCCGCGAGCTGCTGGCCGAGCGCATGGCTGGGGTCGGCTGGCGGGTGCCCGCGCTGCTGGCCGGGCTGCGCGAGGCCGGCGACTGCTACCTGGACGCGGTCAGCCGGGTCCGGGTGCGGCGCTGGGCCCGGGGCCGGGTCGTGCTGCTCGGCGACGCCGGCTACTGCGGGTCGCCGCTGGCCGGGCAGGGCACCAGCCTGGCCCTGGTCGGCGCGTACGTGCTGGCCGGTGAGCTGGCCGCCGGGCGGGGGGACCCGCCGGCGGCGTTCGCGGCGTACCAGCGGGAACTCGCCGCCTACGTGGCGGCGGGGACCCGGCTGCCGCCGGGCGGCGTCCGCGGGTTCGCCCCGCACTCGGCGGCGATGATCGCGCTGCGGGCCGCCTCGACGAGGATGATGACCCGGGCCCCGCTGCGCGCCGTGATGGCCCGGCAGTTCGCGAAGGCCGACCGGATCACGCTCAAGGAGTACGCGGGCGCCCCGGGTTAGCGGCCCGGACATCCCGGGTATCTGCGGGCCATGACGTCTGCGCCCGCCGTGCACCGCCCGTCCTGGCTCGGCCTGATCCCCTTCGCCCTCGCGGTCACCGCCGCCGCCCTGATCGGCGTGCTGGGTGTCACCGGCACGTCGGCCGAGTACCAGAGCCTGGACCAGCCGTCCTGGGCGCCGCCCTCGTGGCTGTTCGGTCCGGTCTGGACGGTCCTGTACGCGATGATCGCGGTCGCCGGCTGGCTGGTCTGGCGCCGCACCGGCTGGAACCGCGCCCTCACCGTCTACGCCGTGCAGCTCGGACTGAACGCCGTCTGGACGCCGATCTTCTTCGGCGCCGGCCGTTACGGGCTCGCGCTGGCCGACATCGTGGTGCTGTGGCTCCTGATCGGCGCGACCGTCCTGCTGTTCCGGCCGATCTCCCGGACCGCGGCCTGGCTGCTGGTGCCGTACTGGGGCTGGGTCACGTTCGCGACCGCCCTGAACGCCGCCATCTGGTCCGCCAACTAACGCCACGCCGGACATGATCGCGGGCCGTTGCTGTGCGGCGGCTGAGGACAGCCGCGCAGATAGCGGCCCAGATGCGGGTCGAAGCGGGCCGGGTCGGCCGCCGCCAGCTCCGCCCGCGACCACCAGCGCACCCCGGCGAACTCGCCCTCGTCGGCCCGCAGGGGCTGCTCGCGGCGTACCTCGGCCGGGAACCACAGGCTCACGTCCGTGTGCCCGGCGTCCACGCCGACCGTCTCCGTCACGGTCAGGAAGATCGGCACGGCCGCCGCGCCGGACACGCCGAGTTCCTCCATCAGCTCGCGGGCGGCGGTGTGCGCCGGGTGCTCGCCCGGCTCCACGTGGCCGCCGGGCGGCAGCCAGAGCCGGGCGTTGCGGTGGTCGACCAGCAGCACGTCGCCGGTGCCGGGGTCGGCCGGGACCACGTACGAGACCAGGTGCCGGGGCGGTGTCGCCGGTTTGACCCGGCGGTACACGTCGTCGGTGGACGCCAGCCAGGCCAGCACGCCCGCCCGGTGGGTGGCCTCGAGCTCGTCGCCGGGGGTCAGGGCGGCGACGAGGTCGTACAGCTCGGTGCGCATCGCGCGATGATGCCAGGCCGCCGTGCCGGTGTGCCGCGCCGCGCGCGACACACCGGCCCCCGATCAGGAGCGCAGGCAGATGTCGAACGGGTGGCCGCCCGGGTCGAGCAGCACGCGCCAGCGCTCCGGGTTCGGCTGCTCGGCCGGCTTGCTCGCGCCCAGGGCCAGCGCCTGTTCCTCGGCCTTGTCCAGGTCGTCGACGTAGAAATCGAGGTGGAAACGCTTCGGGGCGGTCTCCTGGGGCCAGCCGGGCGCCGAGTAGCCGGGCAGCCGGCCGAAACCGATGCTGGTGGAGCCGTCGCCGATCATGGCGTACTCCTCGGCGCTGTGCAGGACCTCCCAGCCCAGCACCTGCGAGTAGAACGCGGCCAGGGCGGCGGGGTCGGCGGCGTCCAGATTGATCATGGCGAGGGTGGCGAAACCGGGCATCGCTGTGCCTTTCGGGTAGGGGCGGCGCTGATCGTCGCCGACGACACCGATCCTGCCCGCAGAGGCTGACACCTGTTGTCAGGTATCCCGGTGGGTCGCCAGCCAACCCGCCACCTGGGCGCGCGACGTGAAGCCCAGCTTGCTGAGGATGTTCTCCACGTGACCCTCCGCCGTCCGCTGCGCCACCACCAGCCGGCCGGCGATCTCCCGGTTGCTCAGGCCCTGGGCGATCAGCGAGACGACCTCGCGTTCCCGCCGGGTCAGGCCGGCCTCGGCCAGCCGGGCCTCCACCGGCCGGGCGCCGCCCGACCCCGGGCGCGGGGCCGGGACCCCGGCGGGCGCGGGCCGGTCCAGGGCCGTCGCCACCGCCTCGGCCGTGGTCAGCTCGGTCCCCCGCCGGAACGCGGCGTCGAACGCCCGGTCGCCCAGCCGCACCCGCAGCGCCGTGACCGCCTGCTCGTGGAAGCCCCGCAGGCTGCGGAACGAGGCCAGCGAGGCGTGCATCGCCTGCCACACCCGTTCGGCCGCGCCCAGCAGCACGGCCGCCCGCTGGTCCCGCCGCTCGGTGGCGCACACCCAGGCCAGGCTCTCCAGCGCCAGCCCGACGCTGAACTGCTCGTCCTCGACCAGCTTGCCGACCTCCAGGCTCTCCTTCGCCGCCTCGGCCGCGCCCGGGTCGTCGCCCGCCCGCCAGCGCAGCACGCTCAGGGCCCACGTCGCGAACGAGCGCCACCACACCTCGCCGTGGGCCGCGGCCAGGTCCCGGCAGGCCAGCAGCGCCGGATACCCGGCGGCCGGGTCGTCGCCGCCCAGCCCGCGGGCCAGGCCCAGCACCGACAGGGTCCACATCTCCCCGGTGAGCGAGCCGAGCTCCCGGAACCGGGCCAGCGCCTGCTCGAACAGCGGCAGCGCGCGGGCGTGCTCCCCGCCGAACATGGCGATGTTGCCCTCGATCAGCGGAATGAACGCCAGCTCGGGCGAGGGGGGCAGGATCAGGGCCAGCGCCCGGGCGTCGGCCAGCAGCGCCTGGGCCCGGTCCCGGTCGCTCTGGACGCAGGCGATCCACGCCGCCACCCGCAGCGCCTTGACCCGGGTCCAGTGCCGCGGGGCCGGCATGGCCAGCGCCCGGTCCAGCCAGTGCCGCCCCTCCGACAGGAAACCGCGGACGAACCAGTGGTTCTGCAGGTCGGCGGCGAACCGCAGGGCGGTCTCGGGGGCGGCCGAGGTGACCGCGTACTCCAGGGCCACCCGCAGGTTGGCCTGCTCGTCGCGCAGCCGCCGGGTCAGCGCGGCCTGCTCGGGGCTCACCCAGTGGGCGTCGCTGTACGCGGCCAGCCGGGCGAACCACCCGCAGTGCCGGCGCGCCACCTCGTCCTGTTCGCCGGCGTCGGCCAGCCGGGCGGCGCCGTACTCGCGCACCACCTCGAGCATCTTGTAGCGGGCGCGCGGGCCGTCCCCGGTCCGGGCGATGACCGACTTCTCCACCAGCGAGGCGACCAGGTCCAGGATCGTGTCGGCCGGCAGCGTGGCGTCGGCGCCGACGTCCTCGGCCGCGTCCAGCTCCAGCCCGCCGGAGAAGACCGACAAGCGCGACCAGAGCCGGCGTTCCGCTTCGGAGCAGAGGTCCCAGCTCCAGTCGATCAGGGCGCGCAGCGTCTGCTGCCGGGCCGGCGCGTTGCGGGCCCCGGCGGTGAGCAGCTTGTACCGGTCGGTCAGCCGCTCCAGGATCTCGTCCAGGGTGAGCACCCGCAGCCGGGCCACCGCGAGCTCGATGGCCAGCGGCATGCCCTCCAGGGCCTGGCACAGGGCGCTGATCGTCGCGCAGTTCGCCTCCGTGACGCGGAAGCCGGGCAGCACCGCGGTCGCCCGCTCGACCAGCAGGCTGGCCGACTCGTAGCGGGCCAGGCCGGCCGGGGTGCAGGCCGCGTCCGGGCCGGGCACCGAGAGCGGCTGCACGGTCAGCGTGGCCTCACCGGCGATCCGCAGCGCCTGCCGGCTGGTCACCAGGATCCGCAGGGCGGGACAGCTGCGCAGCAGGGTCTCGGCGAGATCCGCGCACGCGCCGACCAGGTGCTCGCAGTTGTCGAAGATCAGCAGCACCTGCTGGCCGGCCAGGAACGCGGCCAGCCCCGGCGCCCCCGGGCTGACCGACTCCTCGCGTACCCCGAGGGCCTCGGCCACCGTGACCGCGACCAGATCCGGATCGCGCAGCTCGGCCAGTTCGACCAGCCACACCCCGTCGGGGAAGGCCCGCCGCAGGTCCAGCCCGGCCCGCTGGGCCAGCCGGGTCTTGCCGACGCCGCCGGCGCCGGTCAGGGTCACCAGCCGGCTGGTGGCCAGCATCCGCCGGACCCCGGCCAGCTCGTGCCGCCGCCCGACGAAACTGGTCACCTCGGCGGGCAGGTTGCCGGGGGTACCACGCGCGGTCGTGGCGGTGCTCATAGGAGCACGTTAGTGGGTGTGACCTCCGGTGGCGCCCGCTCGCCGGCCCAGGGACACCCCGGGTCGCGCCGCCAGGGCGAGCCCGGCCCACCCGCGGGCGGCGACGACATGCCCGTCCGGCCCGGGCCGCGGACACGGGAGAACTACCCGGCCGGTACCCGAAAGCCGGTTCGCGGGTACTTCTCCCGTGTCCGCGGGCGGTCCGGCGGCCCAGCATGGAAGCCGATCACCGCACCAGAGAGGGGCACCCATGGGCCGCCACGCGGCCGACCGGCCTCGCCAGCCTCCGCTGCACGCGGACCTGTTCGTGCCGACGCCGGGCAGTGCCGCCGCGCGGGCCGCGCACCAGCGCGCCGCCGCGGTCTTCGACAACCTGGTGGCGCCGCACCGGGAGGCGCTCGGGACGTACGTGCTGCGGCTCACCGGCGGTGACGAGGCGGCCGCGGAGAGCCTGCTCAAGGAGACGCTCTACCGCGCCGCCCAGGACCCGGCGCGCTACCCGCAACGGGCGTCCGCCGTCCGGCCGTGGCTGGTGCTGACCGCCCGGACCATCCAGCGCGACGCGGCCCGCACGGCCGGCCACGACGACCGGCCGCCGGCCCCGGACCAGCCGCCGCCCCCGAGCGCCGCCACGACGATCGTCCGGGCCATGGACGACCTCGCGGCGGCGCACCGGGATCTCCTCGTCGAGCTCTTCTACCAGGGCGTCTCGCTGGAGGACGCGGCCGCCGAGCGCGGCCTGCCGGTGGAGACGCTCAAGTCGAGGCTCTACTTCGCCATGCGGTCCCTGCGGGTCGTGCTCGATCAGCAGCTCGCCGACCGGCCCGGCCCGCGGGGCGGTCACCGCAGGTAGACCAGGCCGTCGGCGATCACGCCGGGACGGCCCGCGGTGCCCTCGGCCTCGATCCGGACGGTGTGCGCTGCGCTGTCGGTCCAGGACCGCGTCCACACCGCGCGCCGGTGCAGGGTCTGCGGCGCGCGCAGGTCGACGACCTCGGCCGGCAGGTCGTCGACGAAGATCCGTACCCGGCCCGACACGGCCGTGCGGGACACGGCCAGGGCCGCCGAGCGCCCGGTGAAGCTCCAGGACAGCGCGGCCTTCGCGGCCGTGCTGCGCAGGGCGCCGCCGCCCAGGTACGCCGGTCCGGTCACCGTGCTCCAGGTCCCGGTCCGCTCGGCGGCGGTCTCGGCGATCAGCGAGGCCGTGCGCTGCGCCGTCACCGAGCTGGTGTTGCCGGCCCGGTCGGTGGCGCGCACCGCGTACGTGGTCTCGGCCCCCGGCTGCACGCTGACGGCCCAGGTCCGCGCGGTGGTGGCCAGGGTGGCCGGGGCCGGGGCGGTCAGGGCCAGGCCGCCGAGCCCACCCTCGTCCGCGACGGCCCAGCGCACCCGTACCGGCACGATGCCGTTGAGCGAGCCGGTCCGCAGCGACACGCTCGGCCCGCTGGTGAATTCCGGTGGCGTCTGGTCCACCTGCACGTCCGCACTGGTGACCGACGTGCTGCCGTTGAGGGCGACCGCCCGGACCTGCACGGTGTGCCGGCCCGGCTCGAGCGTGAGCAACTGCTCGCGGCCCGCGCGGGGCGCCGACGCCGTCAGCACGTCGTCGACCAGCACGTCGAACCGGTGCAGCATCGTGGTCGGCGTGCTGACCTGCCAGAACGGGCGGATGGTGCCGCGCGTGTAGTAGGTGTCGCCCACCCGGGCGGCGCCGTTGACCTTGGTCAGCGCCAGGCCGGCCGGCGCCGCGCCGGCGCTCCGGCGGATGGCGCCGAGCTGGCCGTACAGGGCGTCGCCGGGGCACTCGGTCCGGCCGGTGTCGCGGTGCCCGGCGATGCGGTCGAGCACGGCGGTGCTGCCCCGGGCGAAGCGGTCGCTGCCGCTGGAGGTCATCGCGACCCTTCCGGTCGGCCGGTTGCCGTACGCCCCGATCTTGTACGCCGCCACCTGCGCGATCACCTTCCTGACCCGCGCCGGGACCCCGCCGGTGGCGTAGTTGCCGAGCACGGCGATGGCGCTGCTGCGCCCGTTGAAACCGAGCGTGTGCGCCCCCAGCACCGGCCGGGTGATCCCGCCCGCGCGGCCCTCGAAGAGCGTCCCGCACTTGTCGACCAGGAAGTTGTAGCCGATGTCGTCCCAGTGCTTGCTCTTGACGTGGTACGCCTGGATGCTGCGGACGATGGCCGCGGACTGCGCGCAGCTGTAGTCGTTGGTGCCCGCCGTGTGGTGCACGAACAGCACCTGCACGTCGGTGGAGTATTCGGGGGCGCCCCGGACGATGGTCTCGTCGGCGCCCCAGCCCGACCGGGTCACCACGGTCGGCGCGGGTCGCGGCGGCACGACGGCCTCGGCGCGGGCGGGCCCGGCGACGGCTCGCCGGCCGGCGGCGGCCGGCGAGCCGCGGGGCGCCGGGGCCGGGGCGCCCGTCTCGATCAGGTCCAGCCGCAGCCCCGCGGGCAGCGGCCGGTTCCCCCGCGCGCCGGCCGCGATCCGGGCCTGCACGCCGTCGGACTCGCCCACCCAGACCGGATCGGTGCTGCCCCGGGCCGCCGCCGCGTCGCCCGAGCCGGGCTCGGCCGGTGACGGGCCGTCGGACTCCAGGCGCCGCCACCCGCTCCAGGCCTCGCCGCCGGCCCGCCGGGTGCGGACCTCGACGGCGGCGCCGAGCGCCCGGCGCGGGTCGTCCCAGGTCGCGCCGACCAGGCTGAACCGCCCGGTGGTCCGGGGCGAGACGGTCGCCGCCGCGGCGCGGCCGGATGCCGAGAAGCCGCGGCCGGCCGGTGCCGGGAGCAGGTCGATCGTCTGCAGTACGGGTTCCGCCGCGGTCCCCGCGGCGGGGGCGGCGACGGTCTTGCCGTGCGCTGCGGCCGGGCCGGCGGCGACCGGCAGGGCGGTCGTGCCGCTCAGCGCGACCGCCGTGCCGAGCACCGCGGCCACCGCTCGTCTCTGGGTCTTCTCCACGCGTTTCCCCCCGCGAAAGGCATCGGACCGAGCCGGATCAGGATGAAACGTATGTGGTTTTCATGTGTGGGGTTGCCGATTTCCGTGACACCGGTCACTCTGTTCGGGGTCATGGGCGCGAGGTTGGTTAATGCATCACGCGGTTCTGCCGAAGGTAAGACGTGACCTCTGTGCTGGCGCCGACCCGAACCGGCGGCGAATCCGCCCCGCCGGTCGTCGTGCCGCCCGTGCTGCCCCGGCGGAGCACCGCGCTGGCCTGGTCGTACGTGGGCGTGTCGGCGATCGTCATCGCGCTGTTCGCGGCCGGGCCGGAGTGGCTGCGGACGCCGCTGATGCTGACCGCGATCATCGGCGGGCTGTGGGCGACGACGTACGCGGTCCGCCGGATGGCCGTCCCCGCGCACCGCGGCCCGTGGCGCCTGCTGCTGGCCTCCGCCTGGATGTTCTTCGCCGGCATCGTCCTGCGCGTCGTGGTGCCCGGCGCGGGCGCCTCCCCGCCGACCTCGATGGCGCTGATCCCGGACGCCTTCGTGCTGCCCGGCTACCTGCTGCTGGGCTACGGCTTCGCCGGCATGCTGCGCCGGCGCCGGGCGGCCGACGACGACCCCGCCCGGGTGGACGCGCTGCTGGTCGGGCTGGCCGCGGCGTTCCTGTGCTGGACGTACCTGATCGTGCCCTCGATGGCCCAGACCGACCTGACCCCGCTGCGGATCG
The DNA here is from genome assembly GCF_016862275.1 of Actinoplanes nipponensis. GTDB lineage: Bacteria > Actinomycetota > Actinomycetes > Mycobacteriales > Micromonosporaceae > Actinoplanes > Actinoplanes nipponensis. The sequence continues at coordinate 28,651 of NZ_BOMQ01000018.1, forward strand.
CCAACTCGTTCTTCCCGGTCATCGACGTCGTGCTGCTGGTGCTGGTCGCGCAGCTGGCCATCTCCGGCGGCGCCCGGCAGCCGTCGCTGTGGCTGCTCATCTCGTCGTCGAGCACCATGTTCGTCGGGGACTTCCTGTTCATGCTGCGCGACGGCGAGCTGGCCGCCGTGCCCCAGCACGCCGTCGACGTGCTCTTCATGGCGACGTTCCTGCTGCTCGGCGCGGCCGGGCTGCACCCGTCCATGCGGACCCTGACCGAGCCGCAGGAGGTCGTGGTCACCGACCTCAGCCGGGTCCGGACCGGGTTGATCGCCCTGATGGTGGTCGTGCCGACGGTCATCACGACCAGCCTGCCCGCCGGCTCCACGCTCAACGGCGTGGTCCGCTCCACACTGTGCGTGCTGCTGATCCTGGCCGTCCTGGCCCGCGTGGTGCGCTCCAACAACTCCCGCGCCCGGGCCGAACAGGCCACCCGGCGCCGGGCCACCCACGACGCCCTCACCGACCTGCCCAACCGCGAGCTGCTGGCCGAGACGATCACGCGCTGGGGCGACCGGGCGGCCGCCGAGCAGCAGGAGATCAGCCTGCTCTTCATCGACCTGGACCGGTTCAAGATGGTCAACGACCACTGGGGCCACCAGGTCGGCGACGAGCTGCTCTGCGCGGTGGCCGGCCGGCTCGGCGCGCAGATCCGCGGCGAGGACCTGGTCTGCCGGATCGGCGGCGACGAGTTCGTGATCGCGCTGGCCAGCCCGTCGCACTCCGCGCTGGCCGAGTCGCTGGCCGGCCGGGTGCTCGCCGAGTTCGCCCGCCCGTTCGAGCTCTCCGTCGGCAACGTGGTGATCTCCGCGTCCATCGGGGTGGCCAAGTCGCTCGGCGGGGCGCAGGCCCTGGAGCTGATCCGCGACGCCGACACCGCCATGTACAAGGCCAAGGGCAGCGGGCGCAACGCGTACGCGCTGTTCGACACGTCCCTGCGCGACGAGGTCCGGGACCGGATGAACCTCGAGCAGGCGCTGCGCCGGGCCCTGCCGCGCGGCGAGCTCGCGGTGCACTACCAGCCCATCGTCGACCTGGCCACCGACGAGCTGGACGGCTTCGAGGCGCTGATGCGCTGGCAGCACCCGACGCTGGGCAACGTCTCGCCGGCCGACTTCATCCCGGTGGCCGAGGAGACCGGGCTGATCGTGGAGAGCGGCGCCTGGCTGCTGCGCGAGTCCGCGGCCCAGCTCGCCGCCTGGACCGCCGAGCGCGGCCCGGACGCCCGGCGGCTGCACGTCTCGGTCAACGTCTCAGTCCGCCAGCTGCGCGACTGCGCGCTGGTCGGGGTGGTCCGCGACGTCCTCGCCGGCAGCGCGCTGAACCCGGAGCAGCTGTGGCTGGAGATCACCGAGTCCGGCGTGATGGAGGACATCGACACCGCGCTGACCACCCTCAACCAGCTCCGCGACCTGGGCGTCACGCTGTGCATCGACGATTTCGGCACCGGCTACTCGTCGCTGAGCTACCTGAACCGGCTGCCCGTCGGCATCGTCAAGATCGACCGGTCGTTCGTCGGCCAGGTCGGCCAGGACGGCGCCAACGAGCCCATCGTGCGCGCCGTGCTCGCGATGACCCGGGCCATGAGCCTGCGGGTCGTGGCCGAGGGGGTGGAGACCGCGGTGCAGCGCGACTGGCTGCGCGAGCAGGGCTGCGACCTGGCCCAGGGCTGGCTCTACGGCAAGGCCGCGCTGCCCGCCGACCTCGGGGACTGGATCCACCGCCGCACCGCCGCCTGACGCCTACGGCTCGACGATCAGCACCACCTTGCCCCGGCCGTGCCCGGACTCCACCGCGGCGTGCGCCCGGGCGACCTGGGCGAGCGGGTACGCCCGTACCGGCATGGTCAGCAGCCCGCGGGCGGCCAGGGCCACCACCTCGGCGAGCCGCACGGGCGAGCGGGGCGCCCGGACCACCGGGGCGCCGAACGTGGCCGCCTCCCGGTCGTCCACGATCGTGCCGATCCGCTCCCGCGGCACGCCCAGGGCCACCGAGGCCGCGACCGCCCCGCGCCCGGCCGCGTCCAGGGCCACCGTCACCGGGCCGGGCGCGACCGCCCGGACCGCCTCGACCAGGCCGTCGCCGTACGGCACCGGAACGGCCCCGAGCCCGCGCAGATAACCGTGGTTGGCGGGACTCGCGGTGCCGATCACGGTCGCGCCGGCGAGCCGGGCGAGCTGCACGGCGAGCGTGCCGACCGCGCCCGCCGCCGCGTGCACCAGCAGCACGTCACCCGCGGTGACGCCCAGCTGGGCCAGCGCCCCCGACGCGGTCTGCCCGGCCGCCACCAGCGCGGCGGCCGCGGGGAAGGACAGCTCCGGCGGCTTGACCACCAGGTCGGCGACCGGCGCCACCAGGTGCGACGCCTGGCCGTCGAGCATCGTGGAGCCCAGCACCGCCGTGCCCGGGACGGGGCCGGGAACACCGTCGCCCAGCAGGTCGACCACCCCCGAGAACTCCTGGCCGACCCGGTGCGGAAAGTGCCCCGGCCCCCGCCTCATCCGGCCGGCGCGCACGGCCACGTCGAACGGCTGCACACCGGCCGCGCGTACCCGGATCCGCGCCTCACCCGGGCCCGGCGCCGGGTCGGGCAGCTCGGCGATCCGCAACACCTCGGGCGGGCCGTACCGGTCGAACACCGCTGCTCTCATGCCGGCCACTCTGCAAGTTCAAGCCCGGTTGAGGTCAACCGGACCGCCCCGGGGCGCCAGGTCACGATCCGGCCCTCGACCGGGACCGGGCGCGCCGGCATCGCTACCGTTGGCGGGTGTCTGAGATCCCCTGGTGGGCGTTGCCCCTGGTCGCCGTCGTGTTCGCCCTGGCCGGAGCCGGTGTGACGCTGCTCGTCTCGGCCCGCGACGAGTACGCCCGCAGCCGCGCCAAGCGCACCAAACGGTGGTACGCCGAGCGCAAGGAGGCCTACATCGCCCTGATGACGGAGTTCGAACGGGCCACCTACCGGCTGCGCGCCGCGTACGACAGCGGTCAGAACCCGCCGGGGCCGTACACCTACATCGACGCCGTCGGCCCCGCGCTCATGCAGGTGCGGCTGCTGTCGTCCGGGCCGGTCCGCAGCGCGGCGCTGGCGGTGCACCTGCTGATCGAGCGGCTCTACGGCGAACGGCCCACCCCGCCGCCGGGCGTCGACCCGGAGAAGTCGGTGCGCGAGATGCTCGGCCACGTGCCGCTGGTGATGCAGCAGTTCGAGGCGGCGGTCCGGGAGGAGCTGGGCATCGAGGCGAGCCCGCCGCCGGTGGAGCCGCCGGCGCGCGGGGGGCTGCGGTCGTACATCCGGCGGCCGGTGGCGCCGGCGCCGACCGGGGACTCCTCCGTCCCGAGGTGATCTTCGGCGGCCCGGGACAGAATGGGCCCATGGACGCGGGACTGCTCACTCTCGGTGAGACCATGGGGCTCATCGCCGCGGACGGCATCGGACCTCTGGAGCACGCCCGCGGGTTCCACGTCGGCATCGCCGGCGCGGAGAGCACCGTGGCGATCGGGGTGGCCCGCCTCGGCGGCCGGGCCACCTGGCTGGGCCGGGTCGGCGCGGACGCCACCGGCGAGATGATCGGGCGCCGGCTGCGGGCCGAGGGCGTGCACACTCTGGCCGTCCGGGACCAGTCCTTCACCGCGCTGACGGTCCGGCACCGCCGTACCGGGACCCTCACCCAGGTCGACTATCACCGCGCCGGCAGCGCCGGCTCCCGGCTCGCCCCCACCGACGTGCCGGTCGCCCTCGTACAGTCCGCCCGGATCCTGCACGTCACCGGCATCACCCCGGCGCTGAGCGACTCGGCCCGGGCGGCGGTCTTCCACGCGGTCGAGACGGCCCGCGCGGCCCGGGTGCCGGTCTCGGTCGACGTCAACTACCGCGGCAAGCTGTGGTCGCGGTACGACGCCGCGCCGGTGCTGCGCGACCTGGTGTCGCGGGCCGACCTGGTGTTCGCGGGCCCGGACGAGGCGGCGCTGGTGCTCGGCGCGGGCGACGCGATGGCCGAGGGGCTGGCCGCGCTCGGTCCCGCCGAGGTCGTGATCACGGACGGGTCCCGCGGCTGCACCGCACTGATCCACGGCGAGCGCTACGCGGTGCCGGCCCCGGCGGTGACCGTCGTCGACCCGGTGGGGGCGGGGGACGCCTTCGTGGCGGGCTACCTGGCGGACCGGCTGGCCGACGCGGCGCCGGGCGAGCGGCTGGCGACGGCGGTGGCGACGGGGACCTTCGCGGTGACGGTGCCGGGCGACTGCGAGGGGCTGCCGTCGCGGGCGGACCTCGCGGCGCTGTCGACGACCGACGACGTGTCCCGCTAGAATTCCTCACATCCCGGCCAAACCGCCGATACCGGATGATGCTCCCGCTGCTCGAGCACAACCGCGTCCCCCGGCCCGGCGGGATCGGGCGGCCTCGCTCCCGGCCGGGGGAGCAGACCCGGGCGCGGGCCGTCACTCGCCGGCCGGCCGTCACTCGCCGGCGGAGAGGGGCTCGAGGAGCCGGTGGCGGCGCCCGATGCGCAGGTCCTCGATCAGGGTGCGGTGCGCCACCGACTCCGCGCCGGGTTCCGGCCGGAGCCCGAGCTCCCGGGCGGCCTGCGGTCCGGCACTCAGCAGGACGAGGTCGATCCCGCGGTGGTCGAGCAGCTCGGGCGGATCGAGCGGGATGAAACGCCGGTCGCCGAAGTGCGCGGCCGGCACCCCCACCGCGAGCGGCCCGTGAGGACGGCGCCGCCCCTCCTCGGGCGACGGCGGCGCCGCCGGATTGCGGACCGCGACGAGGTAGCCCGCCTCGGCCGCGATGCCGAGCTCGCGCTGGGCGGCGCCGGGGCGCCGCGGCGCCTCCAGCTCGAAGGCCAGGTGGGTGTGGTCGCCGTGCCGCCCGATGAGGTACGCCCCCTCGCCGACCGGGCGCGCGGCGGGCTGCACCCGCAGGCCGCGCGTCCGCGTCCGGTACGTCCGTTCGCCCAGCGACTCGTCCAGGTCCTCCGGCCCCGGGGCGACCCGGTCGACGAAGCACCACGCCCGTTCCTGGGCCGTGCTGTCCGGCAGCCGCTTGTTCCCCAGCACCAGCAGGCGCAACGACTGCCCCGCCCACGGGTGGAGCACGATCTGCAGGCGCCGCACGTCGTCCAGCGACCCGACGTGTTCGTCGACCACCCGCGGGCGGTAGAAGAAGTAGATGGTTCCGGCCTCGAGCCGTTCCACGGTCATGGCGTCACCCGCTCCCAGCGTTGCCGGCCGCCTTCCCGGTCCCGCCGGTTTCATGCCGGTGACCTGCGCCCCGGTCAGCCGAACAGCGCGAAGCGCTCCCGGCCGGCCCCGCCGATCCGGGTGAAGGCGCCACCCGCGGCGATGCGGTGCCGCGCCGGGTGGGTCGTCAGGACGTGGGTGCCGACCGTGCCGTTGGCCCGCGGGTTCCAGCCGGTGAGCCGGCCCCGGCCGTCCAGCGCGGCGAGCTTCACCCGCGACGCGTACCCGGCGGGACAGCCGAGCTGGCGTACGGTGCTGGTCCGGCGGCAGGCCCGGTCGAAGTGGCCACCGACGTACGCGATCCCGCCCATGACCGCGATCGTGTGCACGTCCCCGTCGAACAGGTGGGTCCAGCGCACCGCGCCGGACGCGGTGTACCCGACGGCCCGGCCGCCCATCCCGCCCGTCGCCGTGTAGACGCCGCGCGCGTCCACCGCCACGTCCAGCACGGTCGCCGGGGCCTGCGCCCGGAAGCCGCGGACCAGCGCGCCGGTCGACGCGCCGACCGCGGCCAGCCGGTCGGCCGAGCGGGCGCCGTTGACCCGGCGGAACTCGCCGCCGAGGTAGACCCGCCCGCGGGTGGCGGCCAGCGCGTTGACCTGGCCGCCGGCGCTCGGCCGCCACGAGCGGTCCAGGGCGCCGGTGGTGTGCGAGAAGGCGGCGAGGTTGCGCCGGGCGGTGCCGTCCACGGTGGCGAACCGGCCGCCCACGTACACCCGCCCGTTGCCGATGGCGAGCGTGGTGGCCCGGCCCGCGATCCGGTGGGCGAACCCGGCCGGACGGCCGGACGAGGCGTCGATCCGGGCGATCGCGCCGCGGCGCTGCCCGGAGATGGTGTCGAAGTCGCCGGCGGCGTAGACCGCCGAGCCGGCCACCGCGAGGGCCCGGACGGTGCCGTCGGCGGCCGGCTGCCAGCGCAGGACCGCGCCGGTACGGGCGTCGAGCGCGGCCAACCGCCGGCGCGGGAAGCTGCGGCCCCGGAAGGTGACCGCGGTGAACGACCCGCCGACGTAGACGACGTCACCGCGGAACGCGATCGCCCACACCGTGCCGTTGAACGAGGGTGTCGCCTGCGTGCGGGGGCGGACGGCGGCCGCCGGTGCGGGCGCCGCGACGAGGCCGCCGGTCAGCGCGCAGACCAGTGCCGTGAATACTGACAACATTCGCATGTGGTGATCAACTGCTGGGTCCGCGGAAAGTGTCGCTGCCCCGGGCGGGAGGAACCGGCGTGCCGCCGCGCGTCGTCCCAGCAGAGGGTCCGGGCCGCTCGGCCCGGCGGGTGACGGAGGTGCGCGATGGGCCGGATCGGTACGGGAATCGTGGTCGCGGCAGCGGCCCTGGTCACGATCGCGGGCTGTGCGGGCCCGGCCGCGGCCCCGGACGCACCGGACGGGCCTTTGCGGATCGAGCCGGCCTGGACGTCCTGCCGCGCCGCGGCGCCCGCGCCGTCCGGGCCGGCGCTGCTCGGGGCCGGCGACAGCGGCACCCTGCCCCGCCTGGACGACAGCTTCCAGCCGGTGGCCGCCGTCCTGTGCACCGTCGGCCCGGCGCGCCGGCCCGACGGCGGGGAGGATCTGGCGGCCACGGAACGCCGCGCGGACGACGTGGCCGCGCTGGTCGCCGCGCTGCGCCGGCCCGACGAGCCGCTCAACGGTGGCATCTGCACCACGGAGGCGTACCTGATGCCGTGGATCGCGCTGCTGGACGCGCAGGGCCGCTGGACCCGGGTCCGGCCGCCCCGGGACGCGTGCGGCAAGGTCCGCGTCGAGGTCCGCGACGCCCTCCAGGCGCTGCGGACGACCACGGTGGCGAGCCGTCCGGTCCGGGAGATCGAGTCCTCCGCGGCGGCCGCCGCCGGTTGCCGCCAGCAGTGGGCCGACATGGTCCGGGTCGCCGGCCTCGGCCGGACGAACGGCGAGCCCGCGGTGGTCCCGCCGGGCTTCGACGGCCCGGTGCCGGTGCGGCTCTGCGTCTATCGGGTGCCGGCGGACCAGCAGCGCACCGACAAGCCGGCCGGTGAGTTCGTCTCCGGCCGCGTGCTCGGCGACGGGCAGTGGGCCGGCGTCCGGCGCGAGATCGAGGCCGCCGGCCCGGCCGCGCCCTGCGCCGTCCCGGCCGCCGGTTTCGCCGTCCTGCACGTCGGGGCCGGGCAGATCCACGTCGAGCTGGACGGCTGCCGCCGGCTGCTGGCCACCGCGGCCGGCGGCGGCCCGACCCTCCGGCGGGCCTCGCCGGCCCTGGTGAAGCTGCTCACCGCCGGGTAGCTCAGGCCAGGCCGCCGCCGGCGTGGATGTTCTGCCCGGTGATCCAGCGGCCGTCCGGGCCGGCCAGGAACGCCACCACGTCGGCGATGTCCTCGGGCCGGCCGAGCCGGCCCAGCGGGGTCAGCTCCGGCATGCGCGCCAGCGCCTCCGCGGAGTTCGTCGAGCGCAGCAGCTCGGTGTCCGTCGCGCCGGGCGAGACGGCGTTCACGGTGATGCCGCGGGCGCCCAGCTCCCGCGCCGCCACCGCGACGAACTGCTCCACCGCGCCCTTGCTGCCCACGTAGAGGCTGCCGCCGGGAGCCGGGGACGTGGTGTTCAGGGTGGAGATCGCGATGATCCGGCCGTGGTCGCGCATGTGCCGGGCGGCGTGGCGGACGGCCTGGAACGTGGACCTGGCGTTGACCGCGAAGACCCGGTCGTACTCCTCGTCGGTGACCTCCGCGATGGGCGTCGGGACGAACGCCGCCGCCGCGTTGGCGACCAGGATGTCCAGCCGGTCGGCGCGCTCCAGCAGCTCGCGCATCGCGCCCGGCTCGGCCAGGTCGGCCCGGAAGCCCCGGGCCCGGGGCACCGCCGCCTCGACCGCCTTGGCCTCCTCGTCCCGGCTGCGGTAGCCGAAGACCACCGTGGCGCCGTCGCGCGCCAGCCGCTCGACGATCGCCCGGCCGATGCCCCGCGATCCGCCCGTCACCACAGCCGTCCTGCCCGTCAGCGGCCCACTCATAGCCGGTGACGTTACCGGCCGGAGTGGACCGAGGCCCTGCGCCGTTGACCGGATCGTTCCGGTACGGGGCGGGTCGGTGCCTGGCCTGGCCCGGCCCGGGCGGCCAGGATGGGGGTCATGACCACCGCCCTCGTCGTCATCGACGTCCAGGAGTCCTTCCGCGTCCGGCCGCTCTGGGCCGCCGTGAACAACCCCGCCGTGATCGACCGGGTCGGCGCCCTCGTCGGCGCCGCCCGGGCGGCCGGCGATCTCGTCGTCTGGGTGCTGCACGCCGAGCCGGGCAGCGGCGGCGATTTCGACCCGGCCCGCGGCCACGTGCGCGTCGTGGCGGAGCTGACGCCCGCCGCCGGCGAGCCGGTCATCACGAAGACCTCGCACAACGCCTTCACCACGACCAACCTGCACCAGCTGCTCACCGAGCGCGGGATCCGCGCGCTGACGGTCTGCGGCATCCGGACCGAGCAGTGCGTCGAGACCACCGCCCGGGTCGGCTCCGACCTCGGCTACGCCGTCACCTTCGTCACCGACGCCACGGCGACGTTCCCCATCCCGCACCGCGACGCCCCGGCCGCCCAGACGGTCGCCGAGCTGCTGGCCGACCCGCGTACGCTGTCCGCCGAGGACGTGGTGACCCGCACCGAGTACGCGCTCGCCGGCCGCTTCGCCACCGTCCGTACCGTCGCCGAGCTGACCGGGAGCCTGACCGGATCGTGAGCCAGGTGGTGTTCGTCCTGGTGCCCCAGCTGCACCTGCTGGACCTGGCCGGCGCGGCCCAGGTCTTCTCGACCGCGGGCGACCACGGGCACCCGTACCGGCTGGCCTACGTCGCCGAGCAGCCCGAGGTGCCGACCCATCAGGGCGTCACCCTGCGGGCGGAGCTGACCTGGCCGAAGCTCGCTGCCGGCGACCTGGTGCTGGTGCCCGGCTGGCGCGCGGCGGAGCTGGCCGGCACCGGCCACCTCGGACCGCGGACGCTGGGCCGGATCGCCGCCCACCACGCGGCCGGCGGCACGGTGGCCAGCGTCTGCGCGGGGGCCGACGCGCTGGGCCGGGCCGGGCTGCTGGACGGCCGTCGCTGCACGACCCATCACGACGTGCAGGACGAGCTGGCCCGCCGCTATCCGGCCGCCACGGTGGTCCGGGACGTGCTCTTCGTGCAGGACGACCGGGTGGTGACGTCGGCCGGCATCGCCAGCGGCATCGACCTGGCGCTGCACCTGATCGCGGTCCGGCACGGCCCCGCGGTGGCCGCCCAGGTGGCCCGGCAGATGGTGGTCTACGCCCGGCGCAACGGCGACCAGCGGCAGGAGAGCGCGATGCTGCGGCACCGCGCGCATCTCAGCGACGCGGTGCACCGGGTGCAGGACCGGATCGACGCGAGCTTCGCCGAGCCGCTGCCCCTGGCCGAGCTGGCCCGGGCGGCCGGGGTCAGCGAGCGCACGCTGACCCGCCGGTTCGAGGCCGCCACCGGCCGCACGCCGCTGCGCTACCAGCAGCTGCTGCGGGTGGAACGGGCCGAACACCTGATCGGGCACGGCGCCACCGCGGAGGCGGCGGCCCACGCCGTCGGCTTCGCGGACGCCCGGATGCTGCGCCGGCTGCGGGCCCGCGCGGGCTGAGCCGTCAGATCGACGGGTGCCCGAAGAGCCCCGGCAGGCCGCCGCTGTGCAGGAACACCACCTTGCCGTCGGGCGGGCTGGCCCGCAGCCCGGCCAGCGCCCGCCCGGTGTACGTCGGGTCGAGGAAGAGGCCCTCCGTGCGCGCGGCCAGGCTCAGCGCGTCCCGCACCGGACGGGTCAGCTCCGCGTAGCCCCCGCCCACGTGCGAGCCGTCGATCTGCAGCTCGTCCGGCTTCACCGGCACGCCCATGGCGTCGAGCAGCCCGGCGACCGTGGACCGCGCGTCCGGCAGCGCCCCGGTGTCCACGCCGAAGACCCGGCCCGGGCCCAGCGCGGCCACCAGCCCGGCCATCGTGCCGCCCGAGCCGACCGCCACCACCACCGTGCTCAGGTCGGGCAGCTGCGCGGTCAGCTCGCGCGCACAGTCCACATAGGCCAGCGCCGAGTACGCCGACGTGCCGCCGAACGGGATGACGAACCCCGGCTGCGCGGCCGCCACCTCGTCGAGCGGGGCGTCACCGGCCCACACGATCCGCGCGCCGGCCAGCGCGTCCAGGATCAGGTTGCCGCGTACGGTCGGCGGCTCGTTCCCGCGCAGCACCAGCACGCACTCCAGCCCGAGCCGGGCCGCCGCGGCGGCCGTCAGCCGGGCGTGGTTGGACTGCGGCGCGCCGGTGGTGACCAGCGTGGTGGCGCCCGCCTGCAGCGCCTGCGCGCAGGTGTACTGCAGCTTGCGCACCTTGTTGCCGCCGCCGCCCAGGCCGGTCAGGTCGTCGCGTTTGATCCACAGCTCGTCCAGTCCCAGCGCGGTGCCGAGCCGGGGCGCCGGTTCCAGCGGCGTCGGCCACGTGCCCAGGGCGATCGGCGTGATGTCCACCCGCTGAGTCTAGGATCCCCCGCGTGAAACCGCGTGCTGTCCTGCTCGACCTCGACGGCACGCTCGTCGACCACGACGGCGCCGCCGCGGCGGGCCTGCGCGGCTGGCTGCCGGCCCTGGGCCTGGTGGCGACGGACGAGGCGATCGCCCGTTGGGCCGCCGTGCAGGAGCCGCACCTGGCCGCCTGGCGCGACGGGCGGATCACCTTCGCCGAGCAGCGCCGCCGCCGGCTGCGCGACTACCTGGGCGCCGACGGCGCCGACGCGGAACTGGACGAGCTCTTCGCCGGCTACGTGACCCACTACGAGAGCGCCTGGCGGGCCTTCGACGACGCGGCCGGCGCCCTGGCTGCGCTGGCCGCCGCCGGGGTGGCCACCGCCGTGCTGACCAACGGCACCCGCGGCCAGCAGCTGCGCAAGCTGAGCCGGACCGGCCTGGCCGACCGGGCCGGCCCGGTCTTCACGGTCGACGATCTCGGCGCCGCCAAGCCGCACGCGGCGGCGTTCCACCGGGCCTGCGAGCGCTGGGGTCACCCGCCCGCGGCGGTGCTCAGCGTCGGCGACAACCACGCGCTGGACGTGCTCGGCGCGCGCGCCGCCGGGCTGTCCGCCGTGCACCTGGACCGGTACGGCCGCGGCCCGGCCGACGAGCCGCACCGGATCGCCTCACTGCGCGACCTGCCGCCGTTGCTCGGCGCCGCCCGCCTCACCTGAGGTAGACGAGGCCGTCGCTGGTGACCTTGGGACGGCCCTTGGTGCCGACCACGACGATCTTCACGGTGTGCTTCTTCGCGCTGGTCCACGACTTCGTCCAGACGGCCTGCCGGTACGTGTTCGTGCCGGCCCGCAGGTCGACCGTGGCGACCTTCCTGCCGTCGAGGTAGACGGCGACCTGGCCCGAGGTCTTGCCCTTCATCGCCAGCACCGCCGCCGACCGGCCGGTGAACGTCCAGCTCACCGAGGAGTTCCTGGTCGAGCTCGCGAGCGCGGCCCGGCCGAGGTGGGCCGAGCCGGCGGCCGTGGCCCACTTGCCGGTGCGCCTGCCCTTGGTCTCGGCGACCAGCACCGGGGTGCGGGTCACCGGGGCGGTGGCCACGTTGCCGGCGAGGTCGGTGCCCTGCACCCGCCAGGTCGTCGTCGCGCCCAGCCTGCCGGTGGTGTTCCAGCTGCGCGTGCTCGTCGCGAAGGTGGTCCGGCTGGGCGCGGTGAGCTGCACCGAGGACAGGGCGACGGCGTCGGCGGCCTGCCACGTCAGCACCACCGGCGCGGTGGTCGGGCTCAGCGTCCCGGTCCGCAGGGTCACGTTGGGCCGGCCCGGGAAGGTCGGCGCGGTGGTGTCGGCGACCACCGTGCGGGTGTCGCTGACCGACGTCGGCCCGCCCACGCGGTTGAGCCGGACCTGCACGGTGTGCCGGCCGGGGGCCACCTTCACGGTGGCGGACCGGGCGGTGGCCGCGGCCGTGCCGGCCGTACGACCGTCGACCAGGACGTCGAAGCCGCCGATCTCACCGCCCGGGGTGCTGACCGACCAGGAGACCGTGACGCTGTCGCGGACCACCCCCCGCCGGCCGCTGAGCGCGGTGATCCGCAGGCCGGAGAGCACGCCGGCGGCCTCGGTGCGCAGCGCGGGCAGCTGGCCGTAGAGGGCGGCGCCGGGGCAGTCCGTGGCCTGCACGTCGCGGTGCCCGGCGATCCGGCCCATGGTGACCTGGTCGCCGGCGCTGACCTTGTCGTTGCCGCCCTGGGCGGTGGTGGTGAACGTCTCGCGCGGGTCGTGGCCGTACCGGCCGAGCTTGAACGCCGCCAGCTGGGCCAGCTTGGTCGCCACGGCGGCGGGCACGGCCGTCCGGCCGTAGTCGCCGAGGACCGCGACGGCGGCGTAGTTGGTGTTGAACGGCGGGGTGTGCGCGCCGACCACCGGTTTGTCCACGCCACCCTTGCGGCCCTCGTAGAGCGTGCCGCACTTGTCGACGAGGAAGTTGTACTCCATGTCGTTGAGGCCCTTGCCCGTCACCGCGTACGTGTAGATGCTGCGGATGACCTTGGCGGCGTCCGCGCACGCGTAGTCGTTGGATGTGCTCCCGCTCTGGGCGGTGTGATGCACGAAGAGGGCATTGATGGTGCTGCCGTAGACCGGCGCGTCCTTGACGAGCGTCTCGTCGGCGCTCCAGCCCCGGCGGTTGACGTACGCCGGCATGGCGCTCTGGGCCGGCACCGTGGGCAGTGGCGTCGCGGCCGGCTTGGTCGGCGTCGGCGTGACCGGCGCCGTGGTCGGCGCCGGCGGGACCGCGCTGCTCGGCGTGCCCGTCGTCGGTACGGGCTCGACCACCGGCGGCTGCTCGGGCTCCGGGTCGGTGCCGGCGCCCGGGTCGGTGGGCGGCGGGTCGGCCGGCTCGGACGCCTCCGGCTCGGCCAGCGGCATCCCGCCGCCCTGCCCGCCGCCGGCGCTGGGGCCGGGGTCGACGAGGGTGAGCCGCAGGCCCTCGGGCAGCCGGCGGGACGCGCGCCCGGCGGCCGAGACCACCTTGACCTCGATGCCGTTCGACGCGCCGACCCACAACCCGTGGCTGCCGCCCCGGGTGCGGCCGGCGACCAGGTCGGGGTCGCCGGCGGCCACCGCGGGCTCCAGATCCAGGCGCTGCCAGGCGGACCAGTCGCCCGAGGCCGCCGACCGGGTCCGCACGGAGGCGTCGCCGTGGAACGACAGCAGGGCGTCGTCCCAGGTCACGCCGAGCAGGCTGAAGCGGGCAACGGCGCGCCGGGCCAGGCGTACGGTCTCCCGCCCGTCCTCGACGGTGGGCGGGCCGTCCAGCTCGAGTGACCGGGTGGTGACCGGGGGTGGCGGCGGCCCGGAGGGCAGCGGGGCCGCGGCGGCCTCGGCCGGCGCGGCGGCCGGCGTCGCCGCGGGGCCGCCGGGCGACCGGGTCAGCACCATTGCGGTGACCGTGAGTGCCGTGGCGGTGACCGCCGCGGCGGTCACCGCCAGCCTGCGCGACCTGCTGACCTGCACGCCCGATGCCCCCGTGTCGTTGCGGCGACCACGACCGAGGTCACCGGCGGAAGCGCCACCATACCGGTCGGCGGGCCGACCGTGTGTCCGTCCACAGTGCTCGTTCGCCGGCGGTCACCGCCGGCGCCCGGCGAAGCGCTGCACCGACAGCGTCAGGACGCCGGCCGCGACGATCGCCGCGATGTTGATCACCAGCTGCAGCGCCGAGCCGGCCGCCTCGTTCATGACGCCGTAGGCCAGCGCCACGGCCACGTTCGCGGCGGCGGGCACGGTGGTCACGGAGATCAGCACCCCGACCAGCGTGCCCGCTTTGGCCGAGGTCAGCGACAGCATCCCGGCGACCCCGGCGAGGAAGCCGACCACCCAGCTGAGCGCGTCCGGCTGCCAGATGAACTCGGTGAGCGGGCGGTGGTCCAGCAGCATGGCCTTGTTCACCAGGCCGAGCGCGGTCAGCACCCAGGTGGTGGCGACGGTGACCACCATGCCGACCGGGAAGCCGACGCCCAGGGCCAGCAGGGCCCGGCGGACCAGCGCCCGGCGGCGCCGCACCAGCCCCACGCAGAGCCCGGCCAGCGGGCCGAACTCCGGGCCGACGACCATCGCGCCGACGATGAGGATGGGCAGGTCCAGCAGCACGCCGATGCCCGCGATCACCGTCGCCACGATCATGAAGGTCAGGAACGCGCCGGACAGCTCCGATTCGGCCGCGGTGGCGTGCTCCACCTCCTCCCACACCACGGCGTCCACGCCGAGGCCGGGCACCCGCCGCTCGGCCCGGTCGGCGGCCGCCGACAGCGTGGTGTCGACCTTCTCCAGCATGATCGAGCCGTCCCGCTCGACGCCCAGCTCGCGCAGCCGCTCGATGATCGCGCTGGCGCCCTCCCGGACGACGTCGCAGAAGACCAGGTCGCCCACGGGCTCGACCGCCGCCCCGGGCAGCACCACGACGTGGGTCACCGCCTCGCGGCCGGTCAGCAGCTCCCGCACAGCCGCCGTACGGTCGGGCGGAACGATGATCCTCAAGTGCAGCACGCGGTCATCCAACCACCGCTCAGGAGTGGATCGGCCCCGCGGCGCCGGTGAGTCGCGCGCCGGTGCCCCGGCCCCGCAGCGCGACGATCTCGGCGGCGATGCTGACCGCGGTCTCCTCCGGGGTGCGCGCCCCCAGGTCCAGGCCGATCGGCGAGGCCAGCCGGGCCAGCGCGGCCGGGTCCAGGCCGGCGCCGCGCAGCCGCCGGAGCCGGTCGTCGTGGGCCCGCCGGGAGCCCATCGCGCCCACGTACGCCACCGGCAGCCCGAGCGCCACCTCCAGCACCGGCACGTCGAACTTCGGGTCGTGGGTCAGCACGCACACCACCGTGCGCGGGCCGACCCGCCCGGCCGCGGCCTCGGCGGCGAGGTAGCGGTGCGGCCAGTCGACCACGACCTCGTCGGCGCCGGGGAAGCGCCGGGCGGTGGCGAAGACCTCCCGGGCGTCGCAGACCGTCACCCGGTAGCCGAGGAACGCGCCCATCCGGGCCACCGCGGCGGCATGGTCGGTCGCATCGAACACGATCATCCGGGCGGCCGGCGCGAACGAGGTGACCAGCAGGCTGGTCCCGGCGCCGTCGCGCTCGCCGGCCGGTCCGTAGTGCCGCAGCGCGGTGTGCCCGGCGGCGAGCAGTTCCAGCGCGTCGTCGCCGGCCACGGTGTCCAGCCGGTCCGCGCCCAGCGAGCCGTGCCGGGCGCCGGGCGTGACGACCAGGTGCCGGCCCAGCCGCTCCGGCGGGCCCGCCACGCAGGTCAGCAGCGCCACCGGGCGGTCCGCGGCGACCGCCTCGGCGAGCGCGGGCAGCTCGGGGAAGCCGGCGCGCTCCACGAACAGCTCGACGGTGCCACCGCAGGGCAGTCCGGCCTCGAACGCGTCGGCGTCGCTCACGCCGTACCGCACCGTTCGCGGCCGGCCGGACCCGGCGACCTCGCGGCACAGCTCGTAGACGTCGTTCTCCACGCAGCCGCCCGACACGCTGCCGACCGCGGTGCCGCCGGCGCTCACCAGCATCGCCGCGCCGGGCTGCCGGGGCGCGCTGGACCAGGTCGCGGTGACGGTCGCCAGCCCGGCGGGCTCCGCCGCGCGCCACCACCGCAGCAGGTCGTCCAGGACCTCACGCACGCTGTTCACCTTTCCGGCCCGGGCCCCCGCCGGTGGCCAACTGAGGACACGCGGAAATCCACCGATACGCCTACCTTGACACCCATGAGGGTAGCCATCGCCGGTGCGGGGCCCACCGGCCTGTACTCCGCGCTCGTGCTGGCCCGCCGCGGACACGCGGTGACGATCGTGGATCGCGACACGGGCCCGACGCCCGGCGGGGACTGGCCGCGCCGGGGCGTCATGCAGTTCCACCATCCGCACGGGCTGCGCCGGCAGGTCATCTCCGTCCTGGAGGCCGACCTGCCCGACGTGCTCGAGAAGCTGCTGGCCGCCGGCGCGGAGCTGAACATCCTGCCGGCCGACGGCCCCCGCCCCGAGCTGCTGGTCGGCATGCACTGCCGGCGGGAGACCTTCGAGCGGGTGGTCCGGGCCGCGGCCGAGGCGCAGCCGGGCGTCACCTTCCGGTACGGGCACGTCGACGGCGTGCTCGCGGCCGGGGGACGGGCGACGGGCCTGCGGGTGGACGGCGCCGAGCTGCCGGCCGAGCTGGTGCTCGACGCGACGGGCCGGTCGGGGCAGCTCGGCGACGACAGCCGCGCGCCCGGCACCGGCACCTCGTGCGGCCTGTCCTACGTGTCCCGCCAGTACGCCCTGCTGCCCGGCGCCGAGCCGGGCCCGATCAACGCGCCGATCGGGCTGACGGTCCGGATGCCCGGATACCTCTACGCTGCCTTCGTCCAGGACAACCGGACCGTCAACGTCATGATCGCCCGGCGCGAGACCGACCGGGAGCTGGCCGGCCTGCGCGAGGCCCCGGCGTTCGAGGCGGCGCTGCGGGCGCTGCCGGGGCTGGCCGAGTGGACGGCGCCGGATCGCAGCCGGCCGATCACCGCCGTGCTGCCCGGCGGCAACCTGCGCAACTACTACCGGGGGCAGCTGGACGACCGCGGCCGGGTCGGGCTGCCGGGCCTGCTGCACGCCGGCGACGCCGTCTGCGTCACCAATCCGACCGCCGGCCGCGGCATCGCCACCTCGCTGCTGCAGGCCCAGCGGCTGATCGCGCTCATCGGCGACGCCGCGTCCCCGGCCGACCTCGAGGCGGTGACCCTGGAGTTCGACTGCTGGTGCGCCGAGTGGATCAAGCCCTGGTTCGACGACCACCTGGTCTGGGACGCCGAGCAGCTGCGGCAGTGGGCCGGCGAGGACGTCGACCTGTCCGGGCCGCTCACCTCGTTCCACATCGTCGACGCGACGCAGGCGGACCCGACGCTGATGCGGGTCGTCGGGCCGTACGTGGCCATGGAGATCCTGCCGGACGCGCTGGCCGAGGTGGAGCCGCGGGCCCGGGAGATCTTCGCGTCCGGCTGGCGGCCGCCGGTCCCGCCCGGGCCGGCCCGCGAGGAGCTGGTGTCGGTGGTCGCCGGCGCGCTGCGCTAGGAGCGGCGCAGGGCGGCCGGCAGCCCGCGGACGGCGGCCAGCCCGAGCGCCGTCCGCGGCTGGTAGGCGACCCGCCACAACCCGCCGTGGGCCGCGCCGATGGCCTCGTCCGTCCAGACGACCGGCGCCGCCGGGCGCGGCTTGCGGAGCTGGTGCACCAGCAGCACCGCCATCAGCCGGTTGCTCGTCTCCGGCGCGAAGATCTCCGCGCCGAACAGGTGCGCGCCCGCGTAGGCCGCGGCGAGCAGCCGGTTGCTGGTCACCGAGCGGGTCCGGGTGGGCGGCGCGACCGCGAAGCTCACGGTCGTGCCCTCCTGCCGGGCCACCGACGCCCGCCAGCGCTGGATCCGCTTGGCCAGCGCGTAGTTCGGACCCTGCTGGGGCACGAGGCTGTCCGCCAGCCCGGGGTCGGCGCCGGGCGGGTAGTTCGGCCGGAGCAACCGGCCGCCGGACACCGTGGCGAGCATCCGGGCGGCGGCGGGCCGCTCCCGGTACCGGGCCGTGGCCTGCTCCACCGCGTCGGCCGGCACCGCGAAGGCGTCCGTCGGGGTGGCGAGGAAGGCCAGGGCGGTGCCGGGCCGCTCCCGCTGCACGTGCCCGGCCAGGGCGTCGACCGCGGCGGAGAGCCGGGGGTACGCCGCCCCGGGCGCGTACACGTAGTTGCCCAGCACCAGCCGGCCCTCGATGCCCAGCAGCCATCGCGCGGCCGCCGGCAGTCCGGTCAGCAGGTCCACGCCCGCGCCCTCGACCGTGGCGCCGGGCGCGATCAGCGTGCCCGCGCTGCGCCGGGCGGTGGCCGCCACCCGGGC
Source organism: Actinoplanes nipponensis (assembly GCF_016862275.1). Lineage (GTDB taxonomy): Bacteria > Actinomycetota > Actinomycetes > Mycobacteriales > Micromonosporaceae > Actinoplanes > Actinoplanes nipponensis. The sequence continues at coordinate 46,804 of NZ_BOMQ01000018.1, forward strand.
CCAGACCTCCGGCCGGGGCAGGTCGATGCCGGCGACCGTGCCGCCCCACGCCAGGACGGCCGGCAGCGGTCCCATCTCGGCGCCCGCGCCCAGCACCACCAGCCGCTGGTCGGACAGGTCCAGCCAGTCCGGCTCGGCCGCCACCTCCCGGACCGCCTCGGCGCAGGACGCCTCGATCGTGCCCTGCTCGACCCAGCGGTCGAGCTGGCGCCGCAGGCCGTCCCCGCGCAGCAGCTCCCCGCGGTACGGCAGGACGAGCTCCCGTTCGGGCTTGCCCTCGCCGTGGACCGTGACGGTGCCCAGCGGCTCGGCCGGGGCGGTGAACACCTCGCCGAGCGGGATGTCCTCCGCGTCGCGGGTGACCCGCATCCGGCTGTGCACCGACGCGAGCCCGGCCCGCGCGATGTCGTAGCCGCCGTCCAGCCCGGCCTCGACCAGGGCCCGGAAATGCCGCAGGTAGCCGGTACGCCAGTCGCTCTCGCGTTCCGCCGCGGCGGCCGCCGCCGGATCCGTCACCCGCAGCGCGTCCGCGACCACCGCCCGGCCCAGCGCCGAACCGCTGCGCCGGCCGTCCTCGTCCCGGGGAAACACGACCTCGTTCACGCGGACAGTATGGCCACCTCCTACCGGGGGAGGAGACAGGCTCCGACCACCGGCCACGGGACCGGCCCGCGGACGGGCGAGAACGGACGCCGGGGCCGGAAGCATCGGGGGCATGACAACCGTGCTGCGCTGGCACCGCCCACTGATGATCTTCTCTGCCGCGATGGCCGTCGTCGCCCTCGTCGCGGCGGTCGGCGTGCTCGCCGACCCGCGCGTGCTCACCGGCGCGCCGATCTGGCTCAAGCCGTTCAAGTTCGCCGTGTCGTTCACGCTCTACACCGCCACGCTGGCCTGGATGCTCTCGCTGCTGCCGCGCCGCAGCCGGCTGGCCGAGCGGTCGGCCACGGTGCTGGTGGTCATGTCCGCCGCCGAGATGGCCGTGATCGTGACGCAGGTGCTGCGCGGCCAGACCAGCCACTACAACGAGACGTCGGCGCTGAACGCGGCCCTGTGGCAGGTCATGGGCACCGCGATCATGGTGCTGTTCGTCGCGCACTTCGTGATCGGCGTCGTGGTGCTGCGGCAGCGGATCGCCGACCGGGTGGCCGCGCAAGCCGTCCGCTGGGGCCTCGGGCTGTCCCTGCTCGGCCTGGCGGCGGCCGTGCCGATGGTGCAGCCGGGGCAGATGGGCCACAGCGTCGGCGTGGGCGACGGCGGCCCGGGCCTGCCGGTGGTCGGCTGGAGCACCACCGGGGGCGACCTGCGCATCGGCCACTTCGTCGGGTTGCACGCCCTGCAGGCGCTGCCGTTGCTGGCGCTGCTTCTGGGCCGGCGGCTCGACGAGGTCACCCGGCTGCGGCTGCTGCTGGTCGGCGGCGTCGCGTACGGGATCCTCACCGCGCTGCTGACCTGGCAGGCCCTGCGCGGCCAGCCGCTGCTGCAGCCGGACGCCGCCACGCTGACCGCCTGGGCCGCCCTCGCCGCCGCGACCGCTGCCGCTACCGTCACCGTGGTGGCCCGCCGCCGGCCCGTCGGCGAGCTGGAGCTGGCGGCGTGACCGCCGGACGGGTCGAGCGGGGGGAGGTGCGGGCATGACCGGTGCGCTGTTCGGTCTCACGTTCGCGGTCGCCGCGCCGTTCTGGGCCCTGATGATCCTGCTGCCCCGCTGGTCGTGGACCCGGCGGGTGATCGCCTCGCCGCTGATCGTGCTGCCGGTGGTGGTGATCTACGCGCTGCTGGTGATCCCGGCCTTCGGCGAGGTGCTGCCGGCGGTGGCCGCGCCCACCCTCGGGGGCGTCCGGGAGCTGCTCGGCACGGCCGACGGGGCCGCGGCGGCCTGGGCCCACATGATCGCGTTCGACCTCTTCGTGGGCCGGTGGTCATGGCTGGACAGCCGGGAACGCGGGGTGCCCGCGCTGGTGATGTCGCCGGTGCTGCTGCTGACGATCATGCTCGGGCCGCTCGGCCTGGCCGTGTACCTGCTGGTCCGGACGCGTTACACCGCGGCCGGAAACGCCTAGGGTGGCCCTCGTGGGATGGGTGGGGCGGCTCTTCGACGCGCGGGACACCCTCGTGCGCATCCTGCTGCTCGATCTCAGCGGCCTGGGCTACCTGCTCTTCGGCCACGAGGCGGGCCGGACGCCGACCGGGACGCAGTGGCTGCTGGCCGGGACGGCGTTCGGCTGCGCGCTGGTCCTGCACCGCCGTCCGGTGGTCAGCCTGCTGGTCCAGATCGCGCTGCTGGTGGTGGCGTTCCGGGTCCTCGACGACACGACGATCAACCAGGTGGGCGCCAGCTGGCTGCTGCTGGAGGTGGCCATGTCGCCGGCCGGGCGGCGCGTGCTGTGGGCCGCCGCCGGCCTGCTGGCGACGGTCTACCTGGTCTTCACGCTGGGCAACCGGCCGTCGTCGCTCGCGGTGCCGATCTACGGGCTGTTCGTCGTGGTGGGTGTGCCGGTGCTGCTCGGGCTGGTCATCCGGACCACCCGCGAGCTGAGCGTGCAGGCGCGGCGGCAGGCGGAGTCGGAGAGCCGGGCGGCCCGGGCCGACGAGCGCGCCGCCATCGCCCGCGAGCTGCACGACGTGGTCGCGCACCACGTGGCGTCGATGGTGCTGCGGGTCGGCGTGGCCCGGCACGTGCTGCCGGACGTGGATCCGCGGGTGGCCGAGGTCTTCGACGACGTGCACGGCACGGGCACGGCCGCGCTGGCCGACCTGCGGCGACTGGTCGCGGTGCTGCGGGACCCGTCCCGGCGTACGGATGCGGCGCTCACCGCGATCGAGCCCGGCGCGCTGCCCGCGGCCCTGGAAGCGGCGGTGGAGACGGCCCGGCGGGCGGGGCTGACGGTGGACGCGTCGATCGCCGCGGAGACCGGCTCGCTGGACGTGGTCCGCGGTCTGGCCGTGCTCCGCCTGACCCAGGAGGCCCTGACCAACGTGGCCAAGCACGCGGGACCGGCGGCCCACGCGAGCCTGCGGGTGGAGGTCCGCGACGGCGACGTGGTGTGGTCGGTGGCGGACGACGGCGGCGGCGTGGCGCCCGGGCTGCCCTCCGGCGGCGGCCACGGGCTGACCGGCATGCGGGAGCGCGTGGAGGTGCTGGGCGGCCGGCTCACGGCCGGCCCGGCGGCCGGCGGCTGGCGCGTCGGGACGGTGCTGCCCGCGACCCAGCCCCTGCCGGCGGGGGAGGCCGCGTGACCGGCGCGTGCCCGGCCGGCGGCCCGCCGCGGCCGATCGGCGGGGCGGCCGCGTGATCCGGGTGCTGCTGGTGGACGACCAGCCGTTGATCCGGGCCGGGCTGCGGATGCTGTGCGACGCGGAGGCGGACCTGACCGTGGTCGGTGAGGCGGAGAACGGGCGGGACGCGATCGCGCTGGCCGCCCGGCTCGCGCCGGACGTGATCGTCATGGACCTGCGCATGCCCGGGGTCGACGGCATCACCGCGACCGGCCGCATCCTCGCCGAGCGCCCGGCCGCGCGGGTGGTCGTGCTGACCACCTTCGGCGACGACGACCACCTCTACCCGGCGCTCACCGCCGGGGCCTGCGGCTTCCTGCTCAAGGACGCGCCGCCGGTCGAGCTGCTGGACGGGATCCGGCGGGCCGCGGCCGGCGACAGCCCGTTCAGCCAGGAGGTGCTGCAACGGCTGGTCCGGCGGGCGGTGTCGGCCCGGGCCGAGCCGCCGCGCGAGGTGACCGGGCTGACCGCGCGCGAACGCGACGTGCTGGAACTGGTCGCCGAGGGCCTGTCCAACACCGAGATCGCCGACCGCCTCCACATCGGGGTGACGACGGTGAAGACGCACATCACCAGCCTGATGACCAAGACGGGGAGCCCGAACCGGGTGCGGCTGGCCCTGTTCGCCCGCGGGGGCTGACCGGCGGCCCGGTCAGAGGCCGCGGGCGGTGAGCCATCCGTCGACGAGGTCGACGACCTTCCCCGGGGAGCGGCGGGCCCAGAGGAAGTGGTCGGGGACCGCGTCGACGGTGGCGCGGTCGACCCCGGACGGGAGCCGGCCGGCCAGGTGGTCGACGGCGGCCGGCGGGATCATCCGGTCACCCGCGATGGCGACGAGCAGGGTGGGCACGGCGAGAGCGGCCAGCGCCGCCTCGTAGTCCGTGCGGTCGCCGCGCAGCCGGTACCGGCCGTGCCGGGCCTCGTACCCCCAGTCGGCCATCAGCGTGCGGGGCTGGCGGCCCGCGAAGCCCAGCCGGTGCCCCGGCCAGTAGCCCAGCGAGCAGGTCACCGCGCCGACGAAGCGCACCCCGGCGGCGCGCTGGGCCCGGGCCAGCCGGCCCCGGCGCGCCCACGGGGAACTCGTGCCGGTGCCGAGGGTGACGACGGCGTCGGGGCGTACCGTGCCGGCGGCCCCCGACAGCAGCGCGAGCTGACCGCCCAGGCTGTGGCCCACCAGCGCGATCCGCTCCGCGCCGGCCACGGCGGAACCGGTGAAGACCGCGGGCAGGTCGTCGCGGACCAGGTGGGCGTAGCCGAACGAGTCGCGGCGCAAATCGGCGACCGGGCTCTGCGGCATGCCGCGCAGCTCGACCCCGACGACGTGCCGGCCGGCCGCCGCCCAGGCCCGGAACAGCGGCCGGTAGTAGGCCACCGGCACGCCCAGCGCGGGCAGGAAGACCACGGAGGCGGCGCGGCCGGCAGCGCCGTACTCCTCGACGGTCAGGGTGACGCCGTCGGTGGAGGGCACCGGGTGCACGCGGAATTCCATCGGGCCAGTCTCGACGCCGGCGGCCGGGCGTGACCTGTGATGTGGCCCACCCGACAGGAAAGGCCGGGAACCCGTGGCGGCGGGTTCCCGGCCTTGCTGCCTGACACGATATCGCGGACTCAGCCCTGGCGGCCGTTCCAGCGGGGGTTCTTGCGATTGATGACGACCAACCGGCCGCGCCGGCGGGGGTGGCGAGCCTGCCGAGGGGTCAGCGCCCGTGCTGGGCGGCGAGCGCGTCGACCGCGTTCTTGGCCTCCAGCAGGCTCGCCCCGGTCTCGTCGCGGTACGCCTTGATCGCCGCGATCCGCTGGTCGGCGAAGATCAGCCGGAGCACCTCGGGCAGCTCCCGTTCGCGGACGGTGACGCCGAGGTGGGCGACCACCGCGTCCATCTTCCGCTCGATCGCGCTGAGCCGCGCCGCCGTCCGCAGTTGTTCCCGGCGGGTGTTCGCCGAGGACGCCAGGCCCAGCAGGATGAGGCCGGCCAGCAGCACCACGAGGGCGACGGTCACGAGGATCTCCATGGGGGCATCGTGCCAACCGGCCGCCAATCACCGGCCGAGGGCCGCCGCGTACTTCTCCGCGAGGGCCGCCGAGTCGGGCAGGTCGCCCTCCACCACCGGCAGCGCGGGGGCGACGTCCGCGCCGAGCTCGCCCAGCAGCTGCGCCAGCAGCGCCGCGGCGGCCGCGGCCTGCGGGGCGACGCCGGCCGTCACCACCGGTACGGCCCGCTTGCCGGCCAGCGCGTTGGCGGGCAACTGGTCGAGCAGCACCTTGAGCACCCCGGTGTAGCTGCCTTTGTAGGTGGGCGTGGCCACCACCAGCAGGTCCGCCTCGCGGATCGCGGTGACGGCGGCGGCGGTGGCGGCGTCGCCCGGGGTCAGCAGGCCCGGGCCCAGCTCGCCCACCTCGACCACGGCGACGGCCCCGCCCAGGGCCCCGCCCAGCGCCCCGCCCACGGCGGTGGCCAGCCCGGAGGTCCGCGACCCGGGCCGCGGATTGCCGGACACGACGACGATTCCGCTCATGCGTTCACTCCTGGCGGCAGGGGGAGGACGCCCTCGCCGAGGCGGTGGGCCTTCTTCGGGCGTGGCCACATCTACGCCGACCGCCTCAGGTGGGCGTACGTGCCGTCGTGGTAGACCAGCGGCGCGACGGTCGTGTCGGCGTGGTGCTCGCCCCGCTCCGGGGCAGCCAGCACGATGGTGTGGTCGCCGGCCTCCACCCGCCGGGTCACCCGGCAGACGATGGTGGCCAGCGCGCCGTCGAGCAGCGGCACCCCGCCCGGCCCGGGCCGCCACGCGCCGTGGGCCGCGAACCGGTCGATGCCGCGGGTGGCGAACGTCCGGGCCACCTGCTCCTGCTCCTGGGTCAGCACGTGCACGGCGATGGTGGCCGCCGACTCCACGGCCGGCCACGCGGACGCCGTCCGGGCCAGGCAGAACGAGACCAGCGGCGGGTCCAGCGACACGGAGGTGAACGAGGTGGCGGTGAAGCCGGCCGGCGGCGCGCCCGGCGCGGTGATCACGACCACGGCGGCCGCGTGGCGGCGCAGCAGCGCCCGGAAGAGGTCGGCGTCCACGGCGCGGTCCTGGTGGAGAGGGGTGACGGTCATGGTGATCCCTTTAGGCGGAGACGAGGGAGCGGCGGTCCACAGTGAACGCCGCGCCGGTCGGCGTGGCCGTCTGTGCCATCAGGTGGGAAGGGCGTAGTGCCGGCCACGCGGGGGCGTCGGTGATGGGGGTGGTCATGGGCCCAACCGTGCCCCTCATCCTGGGAGGATGTCAATGGCGATCCCATATCCTAGTAAACCTATGGGGTTGGGCTAGCATGGGGACTTGGATACCCCGCCCAGCCGGTGGTCGCCCGAACGCCGTTGTGCCGATCGTCACCCGTTGCCGGCTCCCGCATCATGGACTTGCTTTGACCCCCGCCCGGCCAATGGGAAGGATGGCGACATGCGATTGCGCGACGTACGGCTCACGTCCCGTCTCGCCATCGATCTCCTCCGGTGCGCGAGCGCGCGCTGTCGCGGCTTCTGATCGGCCGGTGATCCCGGGCCCCGCCGCGACCGCGGTGTGCGGGCCGGAACAGCCCGAAGGAATGACCCACGGCGCGTATCCGCGCCCATAAACCTATCCCACACATGGGAAAAGTATTGTTCAGGCGCCGCCCGGGACCCGGTCGGCGGCCGCACTCTCCTCGAGGAGAAGACATGTCCGTTCTTGCCGTCGCCGATCTGTCCCATGCCCGCTCCGCGCCGGTGCGCCGCGGCGCCGTCCGGCCCCGCGCCGCCCGGCTGCGCGCGCTCACCGCCGTGGACTCCGCGGTCACCGTCACGATCACCCTGGGCGCGCCCGGCTCGGAGGAGAGTGAACGGGTCCTGGCTGCCCTGCGCGACCTGGTCGCGGCGGCCGGTTCCGGCGCGGACGTCGACCTGGCCCCGGCCGCGCCGCCGGTGGACCCGCCGCGGGAGGCGCCCGGCCTGCACGTCGACACCCGGGCCCGCACGGTGTCCCGTGACGGCCGGCTGCTCGACCTGAGCCGCCTCGAGTACGAGCTGCTGCTCTTCCTCTCCCGCCACCCGCGCCAGGTGTTCAGCCGCAGCCAGCTCCTCGGTCACGTCTGGGGGCACGCGCACACCACCGTTCGTACGGTGGACGTGCACGTGAGCCGCCTGCGGACCAAGGTCGGCGACCCGGACGTGGTGACCACGGTCTACGGCGTGGGCTACCGCCTGTCCGACGACGCGCGGGTCATCCTGCTCGACGACTGATTCCCCGGCCTCCTCGGCGTGCCACTGGCGCCCAATACCCGTCATGCCTATCGTGTTGATAGGAGATAGGGGGCCTGATGGGGCGTGTGGTGGCGGTGGTCGGCGGCGGGTGCTCGGGGGTCCTGGTGACCCGGGAGCTCCTGCACGGCGGGGACGACGACGTGGTGCTGATCGAGCCCGGCGAGCCCGGGGGCGGGGTCGCATACGGCCACGCGCAACCCTGGCACCTGCTGAACTCGCGCGCCGGCGCGATGAGCGCCGACCCGGACGACCCCGGCCACTTCGCCCGCTGGGCCGGCGCCGCCCCGCAAGCCTTCCGCCCCCGCGCCGAGTACGGCCGCTACCTGCGGTCCGTGCTCGCCGAGGCGGACCGGGCCCACACCGGACGGTTGCGGGTGCACCGGTCCCGGGTGACCGCGCTCGGCCCGGACGGCACGGTGCTGCTGGACGACGGCGGTGCGGTGCGCGCCGACCACGTGGTGCTGGCCACCGGCGGACCGGCCGCCGCGCACCAGCCGATCGAGCATCCCCGCTACGTCGCCGACCCGTGGCGTCCGGGGGTGCTGGAGGAGCTGCCGGCCGACCGCCCGGTGCTGCTGATCGGCACCGGCCTCACGGCGGTCGACGTGGCGCTGACCCTGACCGCCGGCGGGCGCCGCAGCGCTCCCGTGGTCGCGGTGAGCCGGCGCGGGCTGCTGCCGCTGACCCACACCGCGGACGCGACCCCGCCGGCCGTGCCGTCGCTCGACGACTGCGCCACCCTGCGCGACGTGGTGCGGGCCGTACGCGCCGCCGCCGGCGAGGCGGGGGACTGGCGACCCGTGGTGGACGGGCTGCGACCGCTGCTGGACCAGCTCTGGACCGCCCTCACGCCGGGCGAGCAGGAGTCCTTCCTGCGCCACCTGGCCCGGCCGTGGGAGTGCCACCGGCACCGGATGGCCCCCGTGGTCGCCGCCCGGGTGGCACAGCTGCGCAGGGCCGGGCGGCTGGAGATCCGCGCCGGTGGTGTCGCGGCCTGGCCCGGGCTGGCGGACTTCGCCGCGGTGGTCAACTGCGCCGGCCCCGGGCGGCTGCCCGGCGCGGCCGGCCCGCTGGCCGGCGGGCTGCTGGCGGCGGGGCTGGCCCGGGTCGGCCCGCACGGGCTCGGCCTCGACGTGGATGACGCCGGACGGCTGGTCGGGGCCGGCGGCCGCGCGCACGACCGGCTCTGGGTGATCGGGGCGCTGCGCCGGGGCGCGCAGTGGGAGACCACCGCCGTGCCCGAGCTGCGCGCCCAGGCCCGGCGGCTGGTCACCGATCTGCGCGCCGGTACGCGCCTCGCGGCCGTCGCCTAGCGAGGGAAGGGTCTCGATGCTCATGCGGGCGTTGGAGCCGCAGGAGTTGACGTACTGCTCCACCTGGGGCCGCCACGAGCTCGCGGTCAGGCAGTGCCCGGAGTGCACGGCCCGGAAGACGTACATGCCGTTGGCGGGGGTCGACGTAGTCGATGGAGAAGCGCTGACGTCGAGGCACGAGCCCGGGGCGTTACGGGGTTCGAGCCGGTAGGACACCTGCGGGGTGGGATAGCCGGAACGGAAGCGGAACTGCTGGTCCCACGACGTCGGGTCGCGGACGGCGATGACGATGTGGGTGCGGTAGTGCGCCGCGGCGCCGGTGTTGAGCAGGACGCCGCCCACCGGCGTCAGGGCGTGCGCGGCCCCGTCCCGGCCCCGGCGCGTGGTGACCAGCCCGGCGCGCCGGAGGGCGCCCAGGTGCTCGGAGACCGTCGCGGCGCTCATGCCGAGATGGCGGGCGAGTGCCGGGGTCCCCGCCCGGTCGGTGCCGACAGCGGGGTGGTGAAGTCGAACGCGTAGCCCTCCGGCGGGCTGAGCATCAGGGCGAGGGCGGACTCCGGCGTCAACCGCGGCAGCACCGTGCGGCGCCAGGGGGGCGGCGCTGTCGGGACATGGGCGCAACCGGCCGGGCGTCCGGCCCGTGTGCCGGGGCCGTCCCGGCATCCCGAAACGGGCATAGCCCCGTGATATGACGAAGATGTTTCCGCAGCTCAGGAACGTTTTCGGGGTCAGTTGCTTCATGATTTGGAAACATTGCCCGGGCTTGAGTCGACATCGAAAGAACTCAATACTCAGGAAGGCACCGGTACGCCGGAGATCCGGCGTACCCCCCGTCCCCCTGGGAGGAACCTGTGCGTAACCCCGGCTCGAAGCTCGGCCGACCGATCGTCGGTCTGGCCGCCGTGTTGCTGGTGGGCAGTGCGTTCGCGTCACCCGCGTCCGCCGCCCCGACCGGCCCCGCCGCCGACCCGTCCTTCGCCCCCTCCGCCCTCGCCAGCAAGCTGGACACCCAGTTCGGCACCGCTGCCGCCGGCTCCTTCGTGGACGCCGCGGGCAAGCTCGTGGTCAACGTGACCGACGCCGCCACCGCCAAGTCGGTGACCGCCGCCGGCGCGACTCCCCGCTACGTCGCCCACAGCGGCGCCGCCCTGGCCGCCGCCGACTCGACGCTGAAGTCCCAGCTCAAGACGCCCGGCACCTCGTTCGGCGTGGACCCGGTCAGCAACAAGATCGTGGTGACCGCGGACGAGACGGTCACTGGCGCCAAGCTCGCCGCGGTCAAGGCCATCGTGGCCAAGCTGGGCGACAAGGCCACCTTCGAGTCGGTGCCCGGCACGCTGCGCACCACCATCTCCGGCGGTGACGCGATCTACGCCGGTGGCGGCCGCTGCTCGCTGGGCTTCAACGTCCGCAACAGCGCCGGCACCAGCTACTTCCTGACCGCCGGCCACTGCACCAACATCGGCTCGACCTGGACGAACGGGTCCACCACGCTGGGCACCCGGGCCGGCACCAGCTTCCCGGGCAACGACTACGGCATCGTGCGCTACACCAACACGACGATCGCCAAGCCCGGCGCGGTCGGCTCGCAGGACATCACCTCCGCCGGCACCCCGGCCGTCGGCGCCACGGTCTACCGCCGCGGCAGCACCACCGGCATCCACTCCGGCCGGGTCACCGCGCTGAACAGCACGGTCAACTACGCCGAGGGTTCCGTCTCCGGCCTGATCCGGACCTCCGTCTGCGCCGAGCCGGGCGACAGCGGCGGCTCGCTCTACTCGGGCACCACCGCGCTGGGCCTGACCTCCGGTGGCAGCGGCAACTGCTCCTCCGGCGGCGTCACCTACTTCCAGCCGGTCACCGAGCCGCTGAGCGTGTACGGCGTCTCGGTCTACTGATCCGTCGCTCGCTCGCGAACGGCCCCACCCGGCCCGGGTGGGGCCGTTCGCCGTCCGGATGACAGCGGGCGGCGAAAAGACGAGAATCGATGTCATGTCAGCTGAGACCCCGGTCGAGTCCGAACGCAAGATCGCACGAGGGGACCTGGCCCCCGGCTGCCCCGTCCACGCCGGCGCGGACGGGGTCTGGCACGTCCAGGACTTCGCCGGCGCCCGCTCGCTGCTGCGCGGCACCGAGACCCGGCAGGCCGGCTTCGGGGTGGAGAACGCGGCCAAGCTCGAGGGCAAGATGCGCATGCCCGTGCTGTACCGCGACGGCCCGGAGCACCGCGAGCACCGCCGGCAGACCGCCAAGTACTTCACCCCGAGACGCGTCGAGACGGCGTACGCGTCCCTGATGGACCGCCTCGCCGACGAGCAGTGCGCGACGCTGCGCCGGCGGGGCACGGCCGACCTCTCGCAGCTGTCCTTCCGCCTGGCCGTGGCCGTGGCCGCCGAGGTGATCGGCCTGACCGAGAGCGGCCCCGGGATGGCCCGCCGGCTGGACCGCTTCTTCGAGGAGAAGGGCAGCCCGCACCGCCTGGTCCGGGCCTGGAAGGAGGTCCGCTCCAACGCGAACATGGCCCTGTTCTTCTGGCGCGACGTCCGCCCGGCGATCCGGGCCCGGCGGGCCGGCGGCCGGGACGACCTGATCAGCCACCTGCTCGGCGAGGGCTGCAGCAGCAGCGAGATCCTCGGCGAGTGCGTGACGTTCGCGGCGGCGGGCATGGTCACCACCCGGGAGTTCATCACCCTGGTCGCCTGGCACCTGTTCACCGACGACAGTCTGCGGGCGGCGTACACGGAAGGTGACGAGAAGCAGCGGGTGGCCATCCTGCACGAGATCCTGCGGCTGGAGCCGGTGGTGGCCAACCTGGCCCGCTGGACGACGGCGGAGATCCGCACCGGGGACGTGACCATCCCGGCCGGGGCGCGCGTCGACATCGGGGTGGCGGCGGCGAACCTGGACCCCGCGGCGGTGGGCGCCGACCCGGGCGCCGTCTGTCCCGGCCGGCCGCTGGCCGACGGCGTGGGCGATGCCGGGCTGTCGTTCGGCGACGGGCCGCACCGGTGCCCGGGCGCCTACATCGCCATCCAGGAGACCGACATCTTCCTGCGCAAGCTGTTCGCGATGCCGGGGCTGCGCATGGTACGGCCGCCGCGGGTGGGCATCCGCAAGGAGATCGCGTCCTATGAGCTCACCGGCCTGACGGTGGCGATCGCACCGGAGGTGGCGTGACAGTCGGCTGATTCGAGGCTTTTGCCGGGTTGACCGGGTTTACGGTACGGGCGTTCACCGCCTACCTCGGGAGGACCCGTGTCCCCTGCACGTCTGCTGGCCGGGACGGCCCTGCTGGCTGCCGCCCTGCTCGCCGCCCCCGCGCCCGCCCGGGCCGCCCCGGCGCCCGGGTGGGCGCAGCCCGGCTACGGCCCCGGCGACACCTACTACAACCCGGCCGAGTCGGTGATCAACGCCGGCACTGTCGACGCCGTGCGGCGGCGGTGGACCGTCGCCCTGCCCGAGGCGCCGCAGCGGTGCGCCCGGGCCGCCGAGCCCGTCGTCGCCGGCGGCCGGGTCTTCGCGCCCACCGAGACCGGCATCGTGGCGTACCAGGCCGGGACCGGCCGACCGTCGTGGCGGTTCGACTGGCCGTACCCCGAGGACGAGACCACCCCGCACCTGGCGGTGGCCGGGGACCTGCTGATCGTGGCCAACTCCGGCTGCCAGTCGCAGAGCGACCCGGACGGCACGGTCCGCGCCCTCAGCGCCGTCTCGGGCCGGCTGGTGTGGACGGTGTCGCTGCCGGCCCCGGTCGAGTCGCTGGTCGTCGACCGGGGGATCGCGGTGGTCTCCGGCGAGTCGGCCTCCGACAGCCCGGCGGTGGTCGGCCTGAGCGTCGCCGACGGCACGCGGCGCTGGCAGCTGGCCGGCCACTCGTCCGCCGGGGTGTCGGCCGGCGGCCGGGTGCTGGTCGGCCGGGTGGGCGCCGCGGGCACGTCCGCGCTGTCCGTGACCAGCGGCCGGATGCTGTGGACCAGGGCGGCCGCCTGGACCGGCCGGGCCGCGGACCCGGCCGGGGACCGCTTCTACGCCTCCGACGCCCGCAACGCGATGCTCTGCCTCGACGCCGCCACCGGCGCGGTGGTGTGGTCGGCCGCCCGCAAGGGCAGCGCGCTGATCGCCGCCGACGGCCGGCGGGTCTACCGGGCCATGGGCCCGGCCGTCGAGGCCCTGGACGCGCGGACCGGCGCGCGCCGGTGGACGGCGTCCCTGCCGGGCCACGCCGGCCAGCCGGTACGCGCCGGCGGCCTGCTCTACACCACCGTGGACGGCGGCCGGCCGCTCGGCATCCTCAACGCCGCGACCGGGACCCGGGCCTCGGCGGGCACCCGGATCGGCGCCGTCCCGGGCGGGAACGTGGTCGTGACCGGCGGCTGGGTCTACGCCCTGAAGCGGGGCGCCCTCTCCGGCTACGCGCGCTGAGCGGTGCTTCCCGGTTGACCGGCTCCCGCCGTACCCGAAGGATCGCGGGGTGGCAGCAGCGCGGCAGGACGCCCGCCCCGACCGGCACCGGGTGGTCGCGGCCGACCTGGCCGCGCTCGGCGACGACGAGCTGGCCGCCCGGCTGGCCGCCGCCACCCTGCTGGGCGTGGGGATCGGCGGCCGCACCGCCCGGCTCGAGGTGGGCGGGGCGCCGGTGTTCGTCAAGCGGATGCGGCTGACCGACCGGGAGCGGCGCCCCGGGTCCGTGGTCCACTTCGACGCGCACCCCGGCAACGTCCTCGCCGACGGTCCCGTACCCGGCCCGGGAGCTGCGCTCGGCCGGCCGGGTCGCCGCCGCGGTCCACCCGGCCGTGCCATCGGTGAACGCAGGGTGAGTCAGCCGGGTGGATCCGGGGGCGGCTAGCGCGGCGACCAGAAGGGGTCGCGGCCGATGAAGCCCAGCAGCCCGGTCTGGGCGTCCGCGCCGGCGGGCACGTCGACCCGGGGACCGTACTGGCCGGACGAGCGGAGAACCTCCTCCATCTGTTCCATCCCGGCCAGGAGCAGGGCGCAGAACTCGGGGTCCAGCCGGTCGTCCTGGCCGGAGGCCCGGGCCAGGTCCCAGGTGTGCAGGAAGACGTCGGTGACGTAGAACTGGTCGATCGCCGTCGCGAGCGGCAGGCGGCCGATGTGCTCGTGGGTGAATTCCCGGGTCGCGGTCCGGGGATCGTCCAGCACGGCCTGCACGCCGTCGCAGTGCACCGTCCAGGCCAGCACCGGATCCCGGTCCGCGGACGGTCCGCGGGGCAGGTCGAGGCCGGCGCCCTCGGCGAGGAAGTCGTGGCACCAGTCGGTCAGGTGCCCGACGACGTCCCGGGCGGCCCAGCCGGCGACCGGGGACGGCGCGTCCCAGGACCGGGTGCCGCGGACCCGGTCGGTGAACACTGCGGCGATCTGGCGGTGACGGTCGGCCGGGAGCTCAGGCAGCGTCATCGGTGGCCATCCTTTCCAGCTTCGCGTAACCCTGGTCGAGGCCGACCTCCATGCCGGAGCGCAGCCACGCGTCGCGGGCCTCGAAGCTGTCCACCAGCGACTGCGTCCGCAGCCGGCTCCGCCCGCCGCCGAGATCGTCGAACCACGTGGTCACCAGCAGAACCGCGTCGGGATTGCCGGCGTAGGAGAACGTCTGCACGATCCGCTCCTCACGCACCTCGTGGAAGCAGCCGCGGAACGCGTACTCCCGGCCCTCGCCCGACGAGACGTACCGCCAGCTGCCCCCGGTGGTCGCGTCCCAGTGCTCGATCCGGGTGGACAGGGCGTCGGGGCCGATCCACCGGGCGAACCAGGCCGGATCGGTGTGGGCGCGGAAGAGTCGCCCGGGCGGCGCGGCGAAGTCACGCGTCGTCCGGATGACCGGTAGTCGCGGATCGGCCTCGATGGTCGTCCCGGTGATCCTGTCCATGCTCGTCTCCCTCCATCTGCGCCAGCACCGCGTCCAGCCGGCGGTGGCGCTGCTCGGCCCGGCGGCGGTAGCGCTCTGTCCAGGCGTCCATCAGGTCGAAGGTCGCGACCTCGAGGCGCACGGACCGCGGCTGCGGGCCGGGCGGCCGGCTGACCAGCCCGGCGTCCTCGAGCACCCGCAGATGCTTGTAGACGGCCTGCAGGGTCATCCGGTACGGCTCGGCGAGCTGACTCACGGTGGCGTCGCCGTCCGCCAGCCGGGCCACCATGTCGCGCCGGGTCGGATCCGCCAGCGCGGAGAACACCGGGGTGAGCCCGTCGGCCGCCATGGTCTGCCCCGCCTTTCAACTAGCTGGTTTAAAGAACCGTAGGCGGGTCCGGCCGGGCCGTCAACCCACTCTTGCCAAGACTGGTCTGTAATGCAAAGCTATCGGCATGACACACGAATCTGCCTCGCAGGGGGAGTCGCCCCGCGAACTGTTGGCGGCCGTGCACGACCTGACCCGCCAGGTCCGTCTCGCCCAGCGGGCCACCTGGTTCCCGCTGCTGGTCTTCGCGGCGATCACCCTGGCCGCGGTCCCCGTCTACCGGTACGCGCCCTACGTCGACCTGTTCGACACCTGCAGAACCCGCGGCGACCAGCACGTCTGCTCGGGCGAGAACCCGGTCGTGCTGGGCTACTGGACGGTCGCGCTGGTGCTCGCGTACGCGGTGATCGCGGTCTTCTCCGTCAGCCGGTCCCGTCGGCGCGGCGTGGGCACCCCCGTCCGGCCGTACGTCGTCGCCGGTGTCGTGCTGGCCGTGCTCATGGCGGCCCTGTCGATCTGGCTGGTGTTCCACCCGCTCCTGCCCGCGCCCGCCGATCCCTTCGGCGACCCGGCCGAGGTCCGGGTCGGGCCGCTCGTCCAGCTGGTGCACGGGCTCGCCAGCCCCCTGACAGTCATCGGCCTGGCCCTGCTGGTGCTCGCCTGGGTGGAACGGCACTGGGCGCTGCTGGCCTACAGCCTGGGCTTCCTGGCGACGGTGGCGGTGCTGGGCAGCCGGTGGATCGACTCGCCCTCCCTGTGGTGGTTCCTGCCCGACCTGCTCGTCCCGGCGGCGGTGCTGCTGCTGGGCGCCGCGGCCTTCGCGCCGGCCCGCCCGGCCGGCGAGGTACGGCGGTGACGGCCGAGCACCCGGCCAACGGCCTCGACGACGTCGTGCACCAGCGCGTCCGGCTCGGCATCATGGCCATCGCGCACCAGGCCCGCCAGGTCGAGTTCGGCTTCCTGCGGACCACCCTGCAGCTGACCGCCGGCAACCTCGGGCAGCACCTGGCCGTGCTGGAGAAGGCCGGGCTGATCCGGATCGACAAGGGCTACGAGGGCCGGCGCCCGCGCACCTGGGTGGTCCTGACCGCCGCCGGCCAGGACGCCCTGCGCGCCGAGGTGGCCCACCTCAAGCAGCTCATCCAGCAGGTCGAACAGGCGGACGCCGCGCCGGCCACCTAGCGGCCGTTGGTGGCGTCGTCCTCGGCGACCCGCTCCTCGCCGCGGCGGCGCAGCATCTTCAGGCCGGGCAGCCCGATGATGGCCAGGTGCAGGTCGTTGGTGACCTCCAGCAGCGAGTGCAGGTCCGGCCCGACCTGGTCGAGCTTGCCCAGCAACGGCATCACGTCCTCGGTCAGGTGCCGGCGCAGCCGGGGCAGCTCGTCGATCATCCGGATGGCCGCGGTGACCTCCTCCGGCGTCAGCTCCTCGATGAAGCGGACGGCGAGCGGCGCCGCGCGGCGCAGGGCGGGCGCGTACCCGTCGAGCAGCTCGCGGGCCTCGGCCGAGGTCGCCGACGCCTGCCGGACCACCCCGGACGCCGCGCCGGTGATCTGCCCGGCGTCCGCGACGATCGCCGACGCGCCGGTCACGGCGGCGGCGGCGCCCTTCACGGTCGCCGAGGCGCCGTCCACGACCAGCGCGGCCCGGGCCGCCGTGGCGGTGACCTCGTCCACGGCCAGGGCGGCCGCCGCCATGATCACCTTTGTCTCCCGGAGCGTGCTCTCGATGCCGTCGACCACGCCGTCCACGCGGCCGACCAGGGCCTCGGCGCTCTCGGCGAGCATCGTCATGCGGCTGACGAGCAGCTCCGTCTGGCCCAGCAGGCCGAGCACGCGGAAGGGGACGGTCGCGAGCGTGGCCGCCGTCTCCACCACCTGACCGACCGCGTAACGGGTGATCTCGACGAACGCGGCGGGTGACGGGAGCAGCGGCATGCGCCCATTGTGCCCGCCGTGACCAGTGACAAACCGTGAGGGACGGCGAGCGCCCGGTAGTACGTTTTGGCATCCCGCGCCGGGCACGGCACTATGCATGGGTGCGACGAACCCGGCTCTTGATCTTCGCGATCGCGACAGTGGTGATCCTCGGCGGCGCGTCCCTGATCGGCCTGGGCATGCAGGCCGACAGCGGCGGCGCCGGCGGCGGTGTGCTGCCGCGGGCGCTGACGTTCGGCGTCGACCCGGCGCCGTCGGCCGCGCCCACGCCCACCGGCCCCAGCCCCGAGGAGCTCGCCGCCCGGGAGCGGGCCAAGCGCGTCAAGGCGCTCGACGCGGCCCTGAAGAAGCTCGACGCCACCTCCCCGGAGTTCTCCGTCGCCGTGCTCGACAAGAAGACCGGCCAGCGCTACTCGTACCGGGGCACGGAGAAGTACGACACCGCCAGCATCGTCAAGGTCCAGGTGCTCGCCTGCGCGCTCCTGCGCGCGCAGGACGCCGGGCGGGACCTGACGGCGACCGAGCTGTCGCTGGCCAAGCCGATGATCCGGCTCAGCGACAACAACGCCACCACGGCCCTGTTCACCCGGATCGGCAAGGTCGCCGCGGTCACCAAGTGCAACAAGCGGCTGGGCCTCACCCAGACCAAGGTCAGCAACTCCTGGGGCCTGACCAGGACCACGGTCGACGACCAGGTCAAGCTGCTGGCCGAGCTGGTCGACACCAGGGGTCCGCTGGACGCGGGCTCGCGCAAGCTGGCGTTCACGCTGATGAACACGGTCGACGACGCCCAGGACTGGGGCGTGCCGGCGATCGCCAAGGCGGGCGAGACCACGACGGTGAAGAACGGCTGGGACACCCGCTCGGCCGACGGCGGCCTGTGGGCCGTCAACACGGTCGGCCGAGTCACCGCCGGCGACGACGTGAACGTGTCGGTGGCCGTGCTGTCGCACAACAACAAGAGCATGGACGGCGGCATCACGCTGGTGCAGAAGGTCGCCAAGCTGACCCGCCAGCACCTCAGGTACTGACCGGCCGCCCGGCGACGGTCGTCACCGACGCCCGGGCGCGGGCCGCGTCCTACGATGGGCGCATGCGCGGAGCGCAACCGATGAGGCGGCTCGCCGGCATCGCGGCGGCGGCCCTGCTCACCGTGGGGTCGGCCGCCTGCCGGTCCGGCCCGGAGGTCGACTGGGCGCGCGTCCACCCGGTGCCCACGGCCGAGATCAACGGCAGCGCGCCGCTGGATCCCGCGGCGCTGGTGGCCGGTACGCCGGGTTTCGTCCTGGCCGGCGTCACGCACGCGGCCTCCGTCGGTCCCGAGGAGCCGTTCCCCGGCGAGCCCTACTCGGCCGCGGTGGCGTTCTCGCCGGACGGGCACACGTGGCGGCGTCCGACCCGCGAGGCCTTCGAGACGGCGCCCGGGTCGTACGCCACCGCGGTGACCGCGCTCGTCTGGTTCCGCAAGGCCTACTGGGCCTTCGGCACCGAACGGGGCAGCGAGGACGCGACCGTCACGGTGTGGAGGTCGGTGGACGGGGAACGCTGGGCCCGCGCCGCCCGGGTGCCGGACGTGCAGCATCCCGGCAGCCTCACCGTCGGCGAGGTCCAGGGTCGGCTGCTCCTGCTCTCGTACCGGTATCGGGCGCCGACCCAGTGGTGGCAGTCCAGCGACGGGGCCCGCTGGCAGCCGGGGCCGAGCCCCCTCGGCACGGGCTCGGCCGGAGCGCCGACGAAACTCGGTGTCCTGGTCTTCGGTTCCGAGCCGGACGCGCGCGGCGTGGTCTACAAGGTCCGGCCGGACGGCGTGACCGACATCTCGGCCCGGCTGCGGGGCGTGCGGCACGCGCGCGGCGCGGTCACCGTGGACGGGCGCACGGTCGTGGTCGGCGAGGCGCGTTCCGCCTCGGGCCGGACCGGGGTCCCCGGGGCCTGGCGCACCGGGGACGGCGAGCACTGGCAGGCGTCCACCGGCTTCGAGCTCGGCAACGGTCTGGTCGATCCGCGGGTGGAGGCGGTCGGTCCGGCCGGCCACGGCTTCCTGGCCGTCGGCCGCGCCGGCCCGGCGGGCGGCCTCGTCGGCATGGCGTGGACGTCGCCGGACGGCGAGCGGTGGAAAGTGCTGGGCCGGCCGCCGAGCGCCGAGCTGATCGCGCCCGCCTACCGCGCCGGCCGGGTGGTGGTCGCGGGCAAGGTCCTCGTGCGGCGGCCGGCCGAGCTGCCCGGCGCCGCGGTCGTCACCTACGGCTGAGGGCTCTAGGCGGTCTCGGCCTCCGGGTCGGCCTGGCGGGCCGCCCGGCGCTTGCTGACCAGGCTGACCACCTGGCTGATGACCAGCACCAGCAGGACCGCCGCGACCACGCCCTCCCAGGGCCGCGGGAAGATCGAACCGCCCACCACCCCGATGCCGGCGTAGACCACCGACCACAGCACGCAGGCCGGCAGGTTGGCCACCACGAAGGTGCGCCAGCTCAGCCCCACGAACGCCGCGGCGAGCAGCACCGGCACCCGGCCGCCGGGCAGCAGCCGGGAGACCAGCAGCACCGGCACCTGGCTGCGCTGCAGGCGGTCCTTCACCGCGCCCAGGTGCTCGCCGTCGCGCAGCCAGCGCAGCCGGCGGGCCAGCTGCTCGCCGCCGGCCCGGCACATCGCGTACATGACCAGGTCGCCCCCGTAGGCCCCGGCCGCGCCGGCGGCGATCGTCAGCACGATGAGCAGGGGATGGGTGTGGAAGGCCAGCGCCGCCGCGCCGCTGACCGCCGCGCCGGTGGGCACGACCGGCACGATGGCGCCGAAGGCGACCACCAGCGCCAGCCAGCCCACGGCTCCCAGCTCGGACATCACGTGGCCGGCTCGAAACTGAGCGTCTCGCCCTGGGCCAGCACCCGGACCAGGGTGTCCGGGGCGGCGACGGCGGCCCGCCGGGCGAACTCGGTGCCCGGGTCGTGGAACATGTGCGCCCGGTACCGGCCCAGCCCGGTCGGCCAGAACGTGCCGTAGTGCACCGGCACCGCCCATGCCGCCTTCACCCGGCGCAGGGCCTCGGCGCCGTCGGCCGGGTCCAGGTGGCCGTGCGGCGCGAGGGTGGGGCCCCAGCCGCCGACCGGCACCAGCGCCAGGTCCAGCGGGCCCAGCGACGACATGCCGTCGAAGAGGCCGGTGTCGCCGCTGTACCAGGTGCGGGCCGCGCCCTCGACCACGAAGCCCATCGCCACCGAGCGCAGCCGGGACCAGGGCCCGCGGCCGCCGTCGTGGGCCGCCGGCACGGCGCGCACGCTGACCGGGCCGACCGTGGTCTCGTCGCCCGGCTCCAGCTCGACACAGCGCCGGCCCCACCCGCGGCCCAGGCTCTTGACCACGAAGTCGGCCGCGCCGCGCGGCAGGATCAGCAGCGGCTCGCCGGGCACGGCGCGCAGCGACGGCAGGTGGAAATGGTCGGCGTGCAGGTGCGACAGCAGCACCGCGTCCGGCGGCCCGGGCAGCTCGGGGCGGCGCCCGGCCATCCGGCGCAGGTGGATGAGCCGGTCGGTGAGCAGCGGGTCGGTGAGCAGCGAGACGCCCGAGTCGGTCAGCCACATGGTGCTGTGCCCCCACCAGGTGACGCTCGTGTCGCTCACGAGCCAACCGTACGGGACCGGGCACAGGCCCGGCGGAGGGCACGACCGCACAGCCGGGCGTACGCGTGCTGGGCCAGCACCGCGACCGGGCCGCCCAGCCGCATCGGCAGCCGGGCCGGGACGCTGAACGCGGTCACCGCGAACCAGACCCGCCCCCGCTCGTCGCGTTCGACGGTGAAGGCCTCCTCGCCGCGCGCCTGGTGGCCGGGCAGTGTGCCGTAGCCGAAGCCGGCCCGGTCGTCGTCCTCCGCGGTCCACACCACCTCGCAGGGCACGGTCAGCGGGCCCAGCCCGACGGTGACGCGGACGCCGGGCGCGGCCCGGTCGGCCGTCGCACGGATCCGGGCCCCGGTCCCGCGGTGCATGCCGAAGGTGAGGATGGCGTCCGCCGCGGCGGCGAAGTCGTCCCGGCCCAGCTCCGTGCGGTAGTGCAGGTGCCGGTAGCCCGGGGGCAGCGGCTCGTGCCGGGTCGCGCCGACCTCGGCGTAGCTGAAGTCACTCATGACGTCCCTTCCCTCGATCACAGATATGCCCCGGCGCGGCGCCAGCCCACCATGGCGCAGACCGCGAATCCGAGCGCGTTGGCCACCCCGTGCGTCGCGGCCATCCAGGCCAGCGACGGGTGCGGCAGCCCGGTGGCCTCGCCCAGCGCCCAGCTCACCGCCAGCACCATGGACGCCGCGAGCACGGCCGCCGAGCAGCCCAGCAGCAGCGCGGTGAGGCGGTCCGGGGCGGTGCGGGCGTACCGCCAGGTGAGCCAGCCCACGGTCCACATGCCCGCGGTGAGCACCAGGGCCCCGGCCAGCTCGACCGCCTCGGCGGTGAAGTAGCCGAGCAGCACCAGCAGCGTGCCGGCGGGCACGGTGAGCGCGGCGGCGTCGGCCGCGACCCGGCCGGCGGGCAGGTGGCCGGCGAGGCGCCCCTGCAGGCCGGCGATGAGCGCGGCGGCGAACCCGGCGAAGTGGAAGTGGGCCACGGTCAGGGCCAGGATGCCCAGCTCGAAGCCGAACAGCTGGTAGCCGGCGCGCTCGGCGACCAGCGCGCTCGCCGCGACGGCCGGGCTGATCAGGGCGGTCAGCACGGCGGCCTCGACGGGCCACTCGCGGCGGGGACGGACGGGACGGCTGACCGCGTACGCGCACAGCACGGCCGCCGCGCACGCATAGACCGTGGCCAGTCCGGTGGCCGCCGTCCCCCGGGGCAGCCACAGGCTCACCGCGCCGGCGACCGCGCCGACCGGCCAGCAGCGCCGGGCGAGCGCCACCGCCGGGTCGCCGATCAGCCGCAGCCCGGCCGGCACGACCACCAGCATGCCGACGGTGACGAGCAGATTGACGAGCACCCGCACGATCCTCACCCCGATCCCGGTAATTGAACGTGTTCAAGTAACGATTTCACTCTAACGCACCCGCACCCGGGTCGCCGTTGTGATGTGTCTCCTGCACACTGGCGCCGTGACTGGACCCCGCTCCGCCGTGATCTACAACCCCGTCAAGGTCGACGACCTCGACCTGCTGCGCCGCATCGTCGGCGAAGGTGTCGCGAGTGTCGGCTGGCCCGAGCCCACCTGGCTGGAGACCACCGAGGAGGACGCCGGCCGCGGCCAGGCCGCCCGGGCCGTCCGGGACGGCGCCGAGCTGGTGTTCGTCTGCGGCGGCGACGGCACGGTGATGGCCGTGGTGACCGCCCTCGCCGGCACGGACGTCGCCCTGGCAGTGCTGCCCGCCGGCACCGGCAACCTGCTCGCCGCGAACCTCGGCCTCGGCACGGACGCCGCCACCGGCGTGCAGGTCGCCATCGAGGGCGGCCGCAAGCGCATCGACGTCGGTGCGGTCGGCGACCAGTGCTTCGCGGTGATGGCCGGCATGGGCTTCGACGCGCAGATGCTCGAGGGCACCTCGGAGAAGGCGAAGAAGCACATCGGCTGGCTGGCGTACGTCGGCGGCGCCGCCAAGCACCTGCGGGACCGCCCGATGCGGGTGCGCATCGTCATCGACGGCGGCGCGCCCATGCCCCGGCGCCCCCGCTCGGTCATCGTCGGCAACGTGGGCCGGCTGCAGGGCGGTGTCCGGCTGCTCACCGAGGCCCAGCCGGACGACGGCAAGCTCGACGTCGCCGTGCTCAGCCCGCGGAGCCTGCGGCACTGGGCCGAGCTGGGCTGGGCCGTGGTGCGGCGGCGCAAGAGCGTGCCGCTGATGGAGACCTACGCCGCCGAGCGGGTGGAGATCTACAGCAGCCGCGCGCAGCCGCGGCAGCTCGACGGCGACCTGATCGACCCGGGCAAGACCATGAAGATCCAGATCCGGCGCAAGGCGCTGCTGCTGTGCGTGCCGCAGCCCGCCGGCGACCCCGACCTGGCGTACGACAGCAGCGCGGCGCGGCGGGCCGCGGAGGAGGTGCGCGCCGCGGCCGAGAAGAAGGCATGAGCAGCACGGAACCGGTCCCCGAGACCAGGATGATGTCCGGCGACGAGCTGTCGGCCGACGACGCCTTCCTGGCCCTGCGCCACTACGGACGGTGGCCGCTGGTGCGGGACGCGTTCGTCCGATTCCGCTACGGCGACGGCTTCAGTCACTCGCGGGCCCTGGCGCTGCAGCTCTGCCTGGCCATCGTGCCGTTCCTGATCGCGCTGTCCGGCCTGGCCACCGACCTCGGGGTCGAGGAGGGCGGGCAGGTCGTAGCCGACACCGTCATCGCCCTGACCCCGGGGGCCAGCGAGCCGCTGGTCACGGAGCTGCTCGAGGACGACGAGCGCACCGAGGACGCCGGTGAGCTGGCCCTGGCGCTGGGCCTGATCACCGGCTTGTTCGCGCTCACCACCGGCATGGCGCAGATCGAGCGCGGCGCCAACCGCATCTACGGCGTCGAGCGCGACCGCCCGGCCCTGGCCAAGTACCTGCGCGCGGTGGTGCTGGCGGTGATCGCCGGCCTGCCCGCCCTGTTCGGCTTCCTGCTGCTGGTCGCCGGGGACAAGGCGGGCAAGTCGCTGGGCCGCCAGTTCGACTGGGGTGAGGGCGCGATGACGACGTGGAACCTGGTCCGCTGGCCGCTGAGCCTGCTGCTGATCGTCTTCGCGGTGGGCCTGCTGTTCCGGCACTCGCCGCGGCGCAACCAGCCCGCCCTGAGCTGGCTGCTGGTCGGCGCGGCGCTGTCCACGGTCCTGTGGTGGGCCGCCAGCCTGCTGCTGGCCGGCTACGTCCGGGTCAGCGACGGCTTCGGCGCCACCTACGGCCCGCTCACCGCGATCATGGCGCTGCTGCTGTGGGCCAACCTCACCGGCATCTCGCTGTTCTTCGGGCTGTCCTTCGCGGCGCAGTTGGAGGCGCAGCGCGTGGGGGTGGTCCGTCCCGCCCAGCACGATCACTGGGAACCGGGCCCGGGCGCGGACCTGAAGGACTTCGATCCGCCGGCGGAGGCCGGGACCGCCGACGGCGAGCTGCCCCACCCGCGCGACGCCGGTGTGAGCGCCGAGACGAACGGGTAAGTCCCGCGCACCACCGCGCTGAACCCCGATCGAGCAGGAGCCGACGATGTCCACCGACGAAGGCAGGATCCACAAGAGGGTCGGCTGGGCGCCGTTGCGGCACTTCACCGAGCGCAGCGTCCTCGGCCTGCTGGCGGTCATCGCGGTCGGGCTCGGCTTCGGCCTGCTCCTGCTGCTGGTCCGGCTGCGCTGGGGCCCGCTGCAGAGCCTCGACCGGGGCGTCGCCGAGTGGCTGAACGGGCTGGTCGCGCCGCACCCGCCGGTCGTCAAGGTGCTGGAGGCGGTGACCGACGCCGGCGGCCGGCCGGTGCTGATGTGGCTCATCTCCGTCGCCGTCCTGCTGCTGCTGATCCGCCGGCGCACCCGCCTGGCCGTCTACCTGGTCGTCACCGGCGTCGGCGCGCTGCTGCTCGACCCGTCGCTCAAGACGCTGGTCGGCCGGCTGCGCCCGGTGGTCGACGTGCCGGTGGCGGCCGCGCCGGGCAACAGCTTCCCGAGCGGGCACGCGCTGGGGTCGTTCGTCGCGTACGGGGCGCTGCTGCTGGTGTTCCTGCCGGCCGTGGCGCCGCGCTGGCGCAAGCCGGTGATCGCCCTGGTCGCCGCGATCGTCGCGGTCGTCGGCGTCACCCGGATGGCGCTGGGCGTGCACTTCCTCTCCGACGTGCTGGCCGGCTGGCTGCTCGGCGCCGCCTGGCTCGGCGTGACCGCGTACGCGTTCCGGGTCTGGCGCCGCGAGGTGGGCCAGCCCGTGCCCGCGCTGGAGGAGGGCCTCGAGCCGGAGGCGGCGCGCGACGTCACCCCGGCCCCGGACGAGGAGAAGCTGCTGCCGCACCCGTGGGCCGGCGCGGCCGAGCTGATCGTCGGCTGGGTCTTCATCTTCGGCGTGCTGTACGTGCTGGGCTGGGCCGTCACCAACCACACCGAGGGCACCTGGATCCACTCCGCCGACGTGGGTTTCGACCGGTGGCTGCAGACCTTCCGCACCCCGGCGCTGGACGACCTCAGCTACGGCTGGAGCAAGGCCGGCGACACCCACATGATCCTGCTGGTCTCGCTGATCTTCTGCCCGCTGGTGCTGGCCCTGTGGCGGCGCTGGCGCCCGGTGCTGTTCGTGGTGCTGGCCATGTTCGGCGAGCTGAGCCTGTTCCTCACCGCCGCCGCGGCGGTGGGCCGGCCCCGCCCGCCGGTCGAGCAGCTCGACGGCCAGATGCCCACCTCGTCCTTCCCGTCCGGGCACATCGCCGCGACCATGTGCCTCTACGCCGCCATCGCGATCCTGCTCGTGCCGCGGATCCGGGCCTGGTGGCGGTGGGTCTTCGTGGCCCTCGCGGTGATCATGCCGGCCGGCGTGGCCCTGTCCCGGATGTACCGCGGCATGCACCACCCGACCGACTTCCTCGGCTCGGCCGTGCTGGCCGCCTGCTGGCTGACCCTGCTCTGGTACGTGCTGCGGCCCAACGCCGACGTGGGCGAGGGCAACCGGGCCGACGCCGGCGAGCTCGGCGAGAGCGACGCCCACCGCGACCTGACCGAGACGACGCGGCCCCGCGAGACCGCGCCCGTGGCCGCCGGACCCGCGGGCCCGGCCGAGGCGGTGCGGTGACGGTCCGGTTCCTGACCTGGAACATCCGCACCGGGGGCAGCGGGGGTCGGCTGGACGCCGCAGTCACGCTGCTGCGCCGCGAGCAGCCGGACCTGCTCGCGCTGCAGGAGCTACGCGG
The DNA here is from genome assembly GCF_016862275.1 of Actinoplanes nipponensis. Lineage (GTDB taxonomy): Bacteria > Actinomycetota > Actinomycetes > Mycobacteriales > Micromonosporaceae > Actinoplanes > Actinoplanes nipponensis. The sequence continues at coordinate 72,631 of NZ_BOMQ01000018.1, forward strand.
GTTCCCCGGCCGGCGGATGGCCCAGGTGGCCGGGGCGCTGGGCATGACGCCGTTCCTGGCCCGCTCGGTGTTCGGGCAGAGCGTCGCGGTGCTGGTGCGCCCGCCGCTGCGCATCGTCGGCTGGTCCGGGGTGCGGTGGCGGCTGCACCACGCCGCCGCGGCCGTCCGGGTGCCCACCACCGCCGGGCAGCTCACCGTGGTCAGCACCCACCTCAACGCGCTGTCGCCGTACCGGCGGCTGCGGGAGGCGCGCTTCCTCGCCGCGCGCCACCGGCCCGCCAAGGGGCCCGTGCTGCTCGCCGGCGATCTCAACTCGCTGGACCCGGGCACCGACCACACCGCACGGCTGGCCGCGCTCGGCGGGCCGTACCGGCGGCGGCACCTGGCCGCGGACGGCACGGTCGACACCCGCGCGATCGCGGCGTTCACCGCGGCCGGTTTCGTGGACGTGTGGCCGGCGGCCGGCACGGGCGACAGCCACACGGTGCCGACCACCCGCGGCGGCGGCCCCGAGTTCTCGCCGGCCGGGATGCGGCTCGACTACCTGCTGGCCAGCCCGCCGGTGGCCGCCCGGGCCAGCCGCGCCCGGGTGGTGCGGGGCGCCGAGGCCGAGTACGCCTCCGACCACTACCCGCTCGCGGTGGAGCTCGACCTATAGGTCGGCCACCACGCGGTCGCGGCCCTCGCGCTTGGCCACGTACAGGTTGCGGTCGGCCAGCGACATCAGCGACGACGGGGTGGCCCGGCCCTGCGCCGCGGTCGTCACGCCGATGCTGGTGGTGACCGGCAGCGTGCCGGTCAGCGGCTCCCAGGTGTGCGCCCGGATCCGCAGCCGCAGCCGCTCGCAGCGCTCGGCCGCCTCCTCGGCGGCCAGGCCGGGCATCACCAGCAGGAACTCCTCGCCGCCGATCCGCGCGGCGATCATCGGCCCGCTCACCGCGTCGGTCAGCAGCCGGGAGACCTCCTGCAGCACGGTGTCGCCGGTGCTGTGCGACAGCGTGTCGTTGATCCGCTTGAAGTGGTCCAGGTCCAGGATCGCCAGCGACAGCGGGGTGCGCTGGGCGACCGCCTCGCTGAGCAGGGCGGGCAGGCGCTCGTTGACGTAACGCCGGTTCCACAGGCCGGTCAGCGCGTCGCGGTGGGCCATCTCCCGGAAGTGCTCGCTGGCCCGGCGCGCCTCGGTCGCCTCGAAGACGGCCTGCAGCGCCCGCGCCTGCGCCTCGCGTTGCATCGAGTGCAGGGCGTTCGCCGCGGCGTAGAAGGCCCGGTGCTCCTGGTACGCCTCCTGGTAGCGACCCGTGGCGGCGAACAGGGCCGCCTGCTCCTCGCGGGCCTGTGCCCGTACCCGGTCCAGCCCGCGCTCCTCGGCCAGCGCCGCCGCGGCGTCCAGGGCCTCCTGCGCGGCCGCGTAGCGACGATCGAGCCGGCGCGCCTCCGCGAGCGTGAGCAGGCAGACGGCCGGGGCGTCGCCCTCGTGGTTGAGCACGGCCGAGGCCGAGTCGTCGAGGATGACGTGCAGCGTCTCCTCGACGGCGGCGTAGTTGCCGCTCATCATCTCGATCCGGGCGATCGTGTCCAGCTCCAGCGAGCCGAACGGGCGCCCGCAGCGGGCCTGGACCACGCGCAGGTGCCGCACCAGCTCCCGGGCGCCGTCCTCGTCGTCGCGCTCGAAGGCCGTGTAGGCCATGTTGTTCAGGATGTTCATGGCCAGCTCGTGGTCGCCGATGGCGGCCGCGATGGTGAGCGCCTCCCGGAAGCGGCGGTCGCCCTCCTCGGTCGAGCCGCTCTCGTCCAGCGCCACGGCCAGCGTCATCAGGTGCCGGGCCCGGATGGTCTGCGGCTCGTCGTCGCTCAGGTTGGCGAAGCCCTGCACGGCGTGGCTGAGCCCCTCGGAGAGGTCGCCGATCTGCCGGTAGAAGATGGACAGCATCCGGTGCGCGCGGGCCAGCAGGAACGGGTGGTCGTGCTCCTGGGCCCAGGCCAGCACCTGGTGCACCCGCTGGCCGCCCTGCTCGGAGCGGCCCTCGCGAACCAGCGCGGTGGCCCGCAGCAGCCGCGCCCGCATGACGAGGTCTTCCGCGCCCAGCCGCTCGGCGCGCTCCTCGATCGTCGCCGCGCGCGTCGCCACGAACCGGAACTGGGTCTGTGGGCGACTGTCGAGCTCCACCAGGGCCGCCTCGAGCGCCGTCCGCTCGTCGACGACCACGGCGCCGGCCGTCTCTGCCGCCTCCGTCGTCACTCGCGCTCCCGTTTTCCCGGTGGGGCCCCGGTGGGTCCTCGGCAACCGTTGCGATCGGGCGCGCGCGGTGATTGCTGAGGTATCACCGGGTTGCGAATGGGTTGCTACCGCTTGGTGCACACGGCGTCGGAGGCCGCGACCCGGTCGACGGTGTAGACGACCGCCACCGAGAAGCAGTAGTTGTTCTGCCGGTTGAGCCCGTAGACCACGTAGTCGGTGGTGCCGGCGGGCAGCTGCTGGAACGCCCGCTGCTCCTGTCCGGCCCGACCGCCGGAGATCAGCACCGGGCCCTCCGAGCCCTTCGGATACTTCCAGGTCAGCAACACGCTGTCCCGGTTGTCCCGCAGGGTGACGCCGGCCGGGGCGACGGCGGTGCTGGTGGGCCGGGCGGACGGGGAGGCGGCGGGCGGCGCGGCGGAGGCCGCCGCGGAGGGCGCGGCGGTGGCGTCGGCCGCCGGGGACGCTGCCGGATCGTCGCGCGGCCACGTCACGACCACCACCGCGGCGGCCGCGGCGATCCCGGCCACGAGCACGGCGGCCAGCGCGAGCGGGTGCCGGGTGGAGTGCCGCTCCGGCTGGTCCACCGGTACGGGCAGACGACGGTCGGCGGCGGGCGCGGCGAGCTCGTCCACCGGCAGCCGCGGGCCGGGCGGATAGGTGCCCGGCGGGTGCGCGACCGGCGGGAACGACTCGGGGGGCCAGGGTCCGGGCGGCGACTCCCCGGCCCGTTCCCGGGGTGGCTCCACGGCCGGCTGGTAGGCCGGCCGGGCCGGGGCCGCCATCGCCGGGAGCGGGGCGGGCTCCGGCCAGGGCTGCTGGACCGGCACCGGCGGGGGCGGGCCGGACCAGGCGCCCGGGGCCGGTTCGGCCGGCGCCTCGGGGTACGCGACGGGGGACTGCGGCTGGTTCTCGTGGTAGTCCACCGGCTGGCCGGAGGGGGACGCTGTCCAGGCGTGGGGAGCCGGGGTATCGCGCGTCGCGACCGCGGCGGCCGGTGGCGCCTCGGCCGCCGGGGGGAGGGGCATGTCGACCGGCCCGGGCGGCGGCTGCGCGGGCTCGGGGGAGTCCAGCGGCAGGGCAACGAAGGGCTCGGGGCGGGCGTGCCGGCCGGTCGGTTCGTCCGGGGCCGGGGACCCGGGCCGTACCGGATAGACCCCGGGCGCCGTTTCCGGCACCCGGACGGCGGCCACCGCCGGCCCGCCTGCCGCCGGGTCGTTCGGTGCCGGGGCGCTTCCCGCCGGGACGTCCGCTGCCGGGGTGTCCGCTGCCGGGGTGTCCGGGGCGGGGCCCGTCGAGCGCTGCACCCGCCCGCACACGTGCCGGCCCGACGCCTCCGCCCCGGCCAGCCGGGCGACCTGCCGGCCCAGGGGGTGGTCGGGCGGCAGGTGGCGGGCGCACAGCTCCTGGACCTGGCGGAAGTGGCGCAGCGCGTCGCCGGTGTGGCCGCACTCGCGTTCCATCGCGGCCAGCCGGGCCAGCATCTTGATGCCCGCCGGAGAGTCCTCACCGTGCGCGTGCCGGTGTCGCGTCCAGGCGTCGGCCAGCCGGTTCCGGGCGGCCGTGCACTGCCCGGCTGCGTGCTCGGCCGTGGCCAGGTCGGCCTCGGCGGCCAGCACCCGCGCGGACAGCGGACCGTCCTGAGCGGCCAGCTCGCCGACCAGGTCGTGGTAGAGCTGGGCCGCCCGGCCGTGGTTGCCGACCCGCTGCAGCACGGCGGCGTGGGTCGCGGCCGCCGCGATGGTGCGCTCGTCGTGCGGGCCGTGCAGGCGTTCCTCCGCGGCGTGGGCGAAGCCGGCCCAGGTGCGGGCGCCGTGCGGGTCGCCGAGCGCGATCAGGATGCGGGCCTGCAGCGCCGCGGCCAGGGCGAGGTCGGCCGAGGCGCGCTGCGGATCGGCGTCGGCCGGGTCCAGCGCGTCGGCGAGCACGTCCCGGGCCCCGGCGAGGTCGCCCGCGGAGGTGAGCGTCTGGGCGTGGGCGGTGAGTTCGGCGAGCGGAGGGGCCACGTGCCTCATAGTGTCTGCTCGGACACCCTCGGTACAAGACCCGGCTTGCGGTGACCCGCTCCCCGCGGCGCGGCCGGGACGCCGTATAACTCGAGGGTATGACCGCCGACAGCGTCGCCGACGTCAAGCGCGAGATCCTCGTCCGCCACCTGGAGGCGTGGGCGCCCGCCGCGCTGCACCGGGCCCGCCGCGCCACCTATGTGCACGGCTACGCCGATGCCGGGCCCGAGCTCGCGCAGGCCGCGCTGCGGGTGTTCGTCGAGCAGTCCGACCTGGTCCGGGGGCGGGAGTTGACCATGGTCGCGCTGGGCGAGGACGTCGCCGCGGTGGCGGCCCGGCTGGACGACGTGCAGCGGGAGGCCGGCGCCGGGGCGGGGCTGACCGTCCACGCCGTACCGGGGGGCACCGACGCGCGGGTCGCGGTGGCGCTCAAGGCGGTCGGGGCGGGGCGCGTACCGCTGCTGGCTTTTCTGGACGCGACCGCTGCCGGCGTCGCGCCGCGGCCCGAGACCGTCGCGGCGCTGACCGCGGGCAAGCCCGCGGAGGCGGTGATCGTGGTCCCGGCCGTGGGCTTCGCGGCCGACGACTATCGCGCCGAGCTCCGGGTGGCCGGCTTTCCGCTGGTCGCCGCGGTGGAGCTGGCCGTCGGCGAGGAGCCGGGGGAGGTGCTGCTCTTCGCCACGCAGTCGGGCCGGAACCTGGAGGGCTTCAAGGACGCGCTGTGGGCGGTCGACGAGTACGCGGGGGTGCGTTATCGCGATCCGGGCGACCCGGAGCGGCACCTCATCGACATCTCGCTGAGCCCGCACCCCGGACCGTTGCGCCGGGAACTGCTGGCGCACCTCGCCGAGGTGGGCGAGGCGACGGTGACCGAGCTGCGGACCTTCGCGCTGACCGAGACGGTCTACCGGGCCGCCGACGCGACCCGGGTGTTGCAGGCCCTGCTGACCGCCGGATCGGTGACCCGGCGGCCGGAGCACGGGCGGCTCGGCGGCGACGTGGTGATCGCCGCGGCCTGAGTCAGGACTTGTCCTGCTTCCACGACAGCGGGCCGGGCAGGTCCACGCGGTGGGCCTTGGCCTTGGAGTTCCAGGACCAGCGCCCGATCTTGATGGACCAGGACGAGAATCCGCGCTGCGTGAAGTTCAGGATCAGCGGTCCGAACTTCTTGCGACTGCGGTACTGAATGCCCATCGGGGGAGTCCTTCCATTGCGGAGCCAGGTGGCCGCAAGATTCCCGATGGTGGATTTCCGCAAACTTCTACCGCGGCTGCCAGGCGTCCGGCCGGGTGGTGAGCTTGCGGACGTGGGCCGGCATGCGGCCGCTGATCAGCTCGGCCAGGCTGACCTCGTCGACCACCTCGCGCACCGCCGAGCGCACGGCGACCCAGAGATTGGGCAGGTTCTCCGCCGCGCCGGAATACTGGGTCTCCTCCGGGCGCAGGCCGCGGACCCCGGCCAGCGGACCGTCGACGGCCCGCAGGACCTGGCCGATCGTCACGTCCCGGGGACTCTGTGACAGCGTGTAGCCGCCTTCGGCACCGCGTTGGGCTCGGACCACCCCGGCGCGGCGCAGGTCGGCCAGCACGGCCTCGAGGAACTTCCGAGGCATGTTCTGGTCCTGGGCAATGGCCTGGGCGGACATCAGGGCCGGGTAGGCGTTGGCCAAGCTCAGCGCCGCCCGTACCGCGTAGTCGCCGCGCGCGGAGATCTGCACTCCTCCATCATGCCGCGTCCGCGCCCGAGACCCTCGCGCACCCCGGGAATTATGGGTATTCGGGCATCACAATCAGTCAGCGGCCAGTCGCTGAACCGGCACCCGGGCGCCGATGTCGGCCACGTCGTCGGCGACCTGGGCGGGCATCGCGGTTGCCGTGCCGGCCCGGAACGCGCCCGGGCTCATCCCGGCCTCGCGGTGGAAGAAGCGCCCGAAGTTCGTCGGCTCGCCGAAGCCGAGCCGGCGGCCGATCTCCGCCACTGACAGGTTGGTGCAGGCCAGCAGCCGGCGCGCCTCCAGGGCCACCCGGTCGTCCACGACCTGTTTGGCGGTGCGGCCGGTGACCGCGAGGCAGGCCCGGGTCAGGGTGCGCACCGAGCAGCCGAGCCGGGCGGCGTAGTCCTCGACCCGCCGGCTGTGCGGGTGGCCGGCCTCCAGGTCGCGGCGGAACCGGGCGAAGGTGCGGCTCTCGGCGCTGGTAGTGGCGGTGCGCCGGTCGCCGCCGGCGCCGAGCAGGGCGATCCGCAGCAGCAGGACGGCGAGCTGGTGGCGCAGCAGCGCGGCGGCCACCGCGCCCGAGGTGTGCCGGGAGCAGTCGACCCCGAGCTGGGCCACCTCGGTGATCACCGCGTCCTCGTCCTCGCCGGCCAGCTGCCAGCGGTGCGGCCCGGGCAGGTCGTCGACCGGTACGCCGGAGACGTCGGCGGCCGAGAGCAGCTCCCGGTCCCAGAAGACCAGGGTGGCGTCCAGCCCCGGCTCGATACCGAAGCGCACCGCCTGCCCGGGCCGGATCCACAGCAGGGTGCCGGGGCGGCACCGGTGCAGGCTGAAGTCGATCTCGACGGTGCCGTGCCCGGCCGTGGTGAGCGCCAGCAGGTGGTACGGCAGCCGGCGCGGCGCCGGCTGCGGCGTCGCCAGGTCGGTCTCGGGCAGCGTGCAGGTGCCCACGCCCGCCCAGTTCGGGGCGGGTGCGGAGCGGCTTAGGCGCGCGGCGGAGGTGACCATCGAGCCGACCGTAGCGGGCCGTGACCAGCGATGCACGCGAGGGACGCGGCGCCGGTCGATATCGCCGTGACGACTGCGAAAACATGGGTCAAATCAGACATAAAGGTGTCGGTCGGCGCCATTCGCTTTACGCCCGAGATTCGGCTTTAAGTGATCGTCTGTCCGTTTCCTCGGGGCAGGGAAAAGGCGACCCGCGCGGACCGGCAGTGTCCGCGCGGGTCGCCCCGGTATTTCCTGTCGCTATCGACCGGCCAGCAGCCGGTTGACCGCAGCATCCACGTCCAGATGCTCGGACTCCCGGCCGCGCGGCACCACCACGTAGGTGCGCCGCAGGAACCGGACCAGGACACTGCGCGGTACTTCGAACAGTGCGTTGCCGTCTGGCGACGACAGCGCGAGGGCCACGAAGTCGCCCCGCGGTGTGGCCCACGGCCACACCCGGACGTCCCCGATTCCCGCCGGCTCATCGAGCCCGGTGACGAGCAGTTCCCGCGCGAAGGACCAGCTAACGGCTTCCCCACCGGCTGATTCCGCGTGGAACAACACGTGCACCGCGTACGGGTCGGCTGGGTCGTACCGCAGACTGGCGCGCACGGGCAGAGCCGTGGCATCTGGCGCTACGAGCCGCAGCGAGGTTTCGACCTCGACGGTCGTTGGACGAATGGTACTCATGGACGAACTCCCCCCGGCACCGCTGCGAGGCTGGTGAACCCCGCGTTTCCCATACTCAGGTGATCCCTGTCATTACGCTCCGCCATACGCTGATCTCACCCAGTAGTGGGAAGACGGTTCCGATAAGCACTCCGAACGAGGCGTTAAACGGTATCTTGTCCTGTTCTGCCCATGTACTCGGTACCGCCCGGCGACGGGTGGTCCAGCAGTTGACTCACTCCGGTAACGTCCATTCCTCCCGGGTAGTGACGGGGGCGGGGAACACTGGGGGATGAAATGACCGGGAGCCCGCGATCTTTGCCGCGAAAGTGAACCAGATGTCCCAATCCGAGCCCCTGGCCGAGGAACACTCACGTCGGGGGGTGCTGGACCGCATCCGCGCCAACCCGTCCGGCCGGCTCGCGCTCAAGATCGGCGTCGGCGCGCTGGGCGCCGTCGTGGTGGCGGTGGGCATCGTGCTGATCCCGTTCCCCGGCCCCGGCTGGGCGATCGTGATTCTCGGCCTGGCCATCTGGGCGGTCGAGTTCCACTGGGCCCGGCGGCTGCTGCACTTCACCAAGAAGCACGTCCAGAGCTGGACCCACTGGGTGCTGCGGCAGTCGCTGCCGATGCGCGCGCTGATCGGCCTGGTCGGCTTCGCGTTCATCTCCGCGGTGGTCTGGCTGTCGGTCCGGCTCTCCACCGGGGTCGACCTGGCCGCGGTGATCGGCAAGTTCGTCACCGGAGGCTGACGCGCCGGGACCCCAGTTCGCGCCGCGGGGCGGAGGTCCGGTACAGTCTGACTCCGTTGAGGGCGATTAGCTCAGCGGGAGAGCGCTCCGTTCACACCGGAGAGGTCACTGGTTCGATCCCAGTATCGCCCACATGTTTCCGCAGGTCAGGCGACTGTTCGCCGACCAGGCCGTAGAAGGCTCCCGATATTTGGGAGCTTTTCTGCTCCCACGGTAAGGATCGTGGGGCGCGTACGTCGTTACGTCGGGGGTTTCGGGCAGGTCATCTGAGTGGATCGCGGGCAGAGTTTTGTCTGTTCGCAGGCCCTGCGACCTGCGCTGACAGGCCTCGGTCTCCTTCCGGTGGGGCCGGCGCGGCGCCGGACCGGTTGACCGACCGCCGTTTTGGCGCCTGGAGAGGTCACCAGTGGCCGCCGTGGTCGAGCCATCGGGTGTGCAGATGTGCGACCAGTCGGGCGGTCATGGTTGGTGTGGTGTGGGCGTAGACGCCGCGGATGCCGGGGATGGCGTGGCCGAGCCGGTTGGCTTTGGCTGCTTCAGCGATGTTGTCCTCGTCGAGCCAGGTGCGGTGGGTGTGGCGTAGGTCGTGGAAGTGCATACCGGCCACGATGGGCTGCCAGTTCCTTTCGGGGTGGCCGTCGCAGGCTGGGCGCCAGTGGCGGTTGTTGAAATCGGTGCGCCAGAGCCATCGGCCGGTGGGCGCGCAGAAGACGGTGTCGTACGGGTGAGTACGCAGAAGTCGCTCAAGGCCGTCGACCAGGAACGATGGCAGCGCGACGTCACGGACCGCGGCCGGCGTCTTCGGCGCTCCCAGCGTGCGATGGCCGGCAACCTCATGCAGCGCCCCGACCGTCGCCGACACGTGCAACGTGGCCTTGGGGAGGTGGACGTTAGCCCGGGTGAGGGCAAGCAGTTCGCTGATGCGCATGCCGGTGTAGGCGGCGGTGGTCACGAGCGTGCGGGTGACGGTGTCAGGCATGCGGGCCACGATCTGCTGGACTTGGCCAGCGGTGGCGAAGAGCCGCGGCTCCCGTGGGCGGGTGCGCAGGCGGAGCCGGGCGGTCGGGTCGAAGAACATGAGGTGCTCGTCGATGGCCTCGCGCAGCAGCTGGCCGAGCAGGGTGACGATGTGGCGCACGGTGGTGTCGGACAGGCGGGCGGACAACTCACGGGCGAAGGCTTTGACGTCCTGCCTGCTGATGGCATCGACCCTGTGCTCGCCGAAAACGGGCAGGATGTGGCTACGCAGCATGCTGCGGTACCGGGCCATCGTCGAGTCGGCGGCCAGATGCGAGGACAACCACACCTCGGCCCATCCGCTAAGTAGGGGTGCCGGCAGCGGCATGTACCGCTGCCGGGCGGCGCGGGTGGCGTTGTTCAAAAGCGTCGCCTGCGCAGACGCGTCGTCTCGATCGGCATGAGTGCTGTCGGTGACGATGTGACCGGAACGGCGATATCGGACCCGGTAGCAGCCTCCGCGATCTTCCACCCAGGCCATGATTGCCTCCCGACGGCGAACTCTGAGCCTGACCGGGGGACTGGCCGAGGATGATTGTGCGCTGCGGTGTCGCTGGAAGGGGAGCGTTCTGCTCTCGGCGAAGGAGCCTGGGGGATGTCGAACCGCAACAGGTTCCGGCGTCCTCCGGCGCTCGAGTTGGTCCTGGCCCACGTTGGGCCTTCCTGGCGGAGGAGGAGGCGGATTGCCTGTCGAGGTCGAGGCAGGCGTTCCCGAGAACCCGATGGGCTGTCAGAATTACTGGGCGTCCTCGCCCTCGACGTCCGACACAGCGTCCGCGCTGCTGCCCGACCCTCAGCAAGCACCGGTCAGGTGTCATAGCCGAACACAGGCCACGATCTTGTGTCTGGCTGACTCAAACGTCCGGATCTGCCGAGATCCGGTAAACGCGCATCCTCGTCATGCCGGTGATCGACCATGCCGGCACCGGGCGGCGGAGTGAGATCCTTACGCTCGGCGTCTCCCTCGCGAGCCATAGACGCTGTTGCCGGGAGTGGCCTTCAACGCGACAACGCGTTGCTACGAGTCGGCCTGGACGTAGGTTCCGAGGACTTCTCCGTCGTAGCGGCCCGCCGCCAGGACCCAGCCGTTTGTTGGTCGTAGTAGCGGGTGAAGCCGCAACCCCAGGCGATGGGGGCATCGAGAGGGGATCCTCCCCAACGAGGCTCACCACTGACAAGCAACCGCGATCCAATTGCATACGAATGGAAGACCTCTGCAGTGACGTCTTGCGTCCCGGCCGTGGGCGAACCCATGTCTACCGTGATGTTTGGTCCCGTACCGCCGGAGAACCACTCGCGAACCGCGAATGTGACTCCCACCAGGTCCAGGTAGCCCTTGCCGGAACGGTTGGAGTGAGCGGGGCCGATGTCGACCACGACACCATCGAACGCGAACGCGCGATTGGCAATGGCCTCTGGCGTGTAGCCCTCCACGCAGCTTGCTCGACCACCATCCGGCAGTGGCCCGGACAGTTCACTTGTCGGGTTGTCCAGGTCCGTCTCGGGGGCTGGCGATGAAGGTGTCACGAACGGCCCTTTAGCAGAGTCGTTCACAGAAGGGGTGCCCTCGCCTATGAACGCTTGGGCAACAACGCTCCCACTAAGCACCAGGGTCATCGCTGCGGCAGCACCGAAGACGCGCATGTGGCGCTTCCTGCGCTGTGCGGACTTGCCCGCGCGGACCAGATCGTCTACAGGCGCGGGACCGACGGGTACACGGTCTGCGAGCCGTTCGAGCATCCGGCCGGTTTCCTCGTCATTCATGCGTGGCTCCCCCCGCGTAGGTCGGAAAGGTTGGCGTCGGTGGATAATTGCGTCAGGGCGCGGGACAACCGGCTCTTCACGGTGCCGGGGGCGATGTTGAGCGCTTCGGCGATCTGCTGATCGTTGAGATGTGCGTAGTACCGGAGGACGACAACCTCACGGTTGGCTTGGCTCAGGCACGCGAGCGCACGACCCACCGCGTCCGCTGCGTCCACCTTGGTGGTGGCATCTGCCTCGACCTGTTCGGGCAAGACAGCGGCGGGCTTCTCCCCCCACCACCTTCTTCGACGACTGTCGTGATAGGCGTTCACCAGGATTCGGTACACATAAGCGTCCCGATCATCCGCCCTCGTGACCTTGGCCCACGCCACGTAGCAGCGCATGAGTACCGTCTGGGCCAGATCTTCGGCGTCCTGCACGGTGCATCCCAGGAGCACAGCGGAACGAACGAGAGCAGGCCACCGCGCGCTCGCATACGTGGAAAATTCCTCGTCTCGCTTCACCCGTCCCCCAGTCGAATCCGGCCGTCACTACTTAGACGTGTTACCGGAGCCCTTTGGGTCCCACCAGGTTCCGTGGCTGTACCGGCAGTTCGGGAACCGACTCACACGGACCTCCCCTGAAAGCACGCGGGTCCTGCCCCGCGAGCGCATCCCCGGGCGGAAAACGTCCGGACATGCCGCGAGTCGCTCGCTACCGATTGTGACCGCCAGCCCGGTAGTTCGCGCTCGCTCCTGCCGAAGGGCACTGCAGAAGCGCGGAGGGCCGGGCCGCGAGCACGTCAGCGACGCGGCTTCAATTGGCGCGACAGAATCCGATGTGCTGGTCACACTTGCCGGGTGCTGGAAGTGGAGCCGAGTGACCAGGACTATCTGCGACAGATCGAGCTGGTTGCCCGCGAGGTCGTCCATGCGGCCCAGAACGAAGGATCGCTGACGTACGGGTCCGGTCCCCGCAATGCCACGACCTTGCAGCGTGCGGTGAACCAACTTGCTTGCCACCTGCGGCGGGAGCATTTCGCGGGGGACGGATGCATCGAGGACGACCGGCCGCTTCAGCACCTTGGCGGCGCTGCGGTGATCTCGCCGAGTGACGATCCGGCAGCGCAGGCAAGCTATGCCGCCGGCTGCTCTCGTCTCGGCGTCGAGGCCAGAGCAGAGGGATGGGCGCTCTGGTACACCTGGGACGACAAGGCTCGCGCCCACACGATGGTCACGACCGCCCTGGACACCACCCGTGGCCTGCTGAAGAGCTGGTCGCGCGGTCACGACCTGCACCCCGCCCAGCCGCTTCGCGCTCAGATCGCGGCAATCGTGCGGGGTTGGCCTGGACCTGTCATCCTGTCGCCAAGCCACGCGACCACGATCGGCTTGACGGGACGTTAGCCCTGGCCCGACTGCGCGGGCCGGCGGAACCCGGCAGGCAGGAGGCCAGGTGAAGCCGATCGGACAGATCTGACGCACGGATCTGCCGCGGAGAAGGCGCGCACCCCTCCATCGCCGGTGGGTGTACCCGCCCCGGGCGCCATCGAGCCGAACGTCGGTGTATCGGGGGGAGCAAATTGGGAGCAGCGCCCCGATCCCAACGGCACAGAACGGCGCTAAACGGGCGTGAACTGCCTGAACGGCGATCGCAGTCATGCAGGTCAACCGCGAAGTGGCAGGTCAAGAGCTCGCCGAGCGTCCGTTCACACCGGAGAGGTCACTGGTTCGATCCCAGTATCGCCCACATAATTGGCAGTGCGCGAAGGCGCGAACCGAGGCTCGTTGTGGATCGACACAACGGGCCTCTGCTGTTGCGGTGGTGTCTTGGCAAAGGTCGAACCTGACGCGGTCGAGGGCACGCCCGCGGCTCCCGGAGTTCCGCGAGCATGCAGGTGAAGAAGCGGTCATCAGGTACAGCCACCGTCCACCTGCCTGTCGTCTCCAGACGACAAGGGGGCGGGGTCACCCCACCCATTCGAGTGGGCTGAAGTGGAGCCGGCCACCAGGTTGGTGGCCCAGCTCCACTGCCTGGCCTGCCGTTACTGCCAGATCGACCTCAGCTTCCAGATGGTGATCTTCTGCAGCTGGGCGTGTCCGCCTTCGGTGAACGCCTGGACGGCTTGGCTGTTGCGGTGAGGGAATATCTGGTCGGTGATGGTCACCCGGCCGTTGTCGGCGAAGACCTCTACCGAGGACCGGTCGACGAGTACGCGCAGGGTCACGGTGCCTGCTTGTAGTTTCAGCGGGGCGAACTCCACGCTCGGGAACTGCGGGCTGAACGCGACGTTGCCGGACTGGGTTCGGTCGACGTAGACGCCACCGCGGTGCACGTCGTAGCCGATGCTGGTGTGCTGCCCGTTGCCCACCCGGACGTTGAGCCCGAACTTGTCGGCGTCGCGGGCCTTGAATGTGGCCACGATGTCAAGGGTGTCACCCGAGGCGCCGCGTCCGTGCAGTGTGACGGTGCCGGATAGGTGATTTCGTGTTGCGGTGAACGGGTGCGGCTTGCGCAGAGACTTCAGCGAGTTGACGGGCGAGAACGTCAGCCGGGGTGTGCCGGCTACGGTCTGCAGGTGCAGGACACGCGGGATGCTCATCGCGCTGCGCCACGGGTCGGTGGGGATGTTGCCGCCGTACTGCCAGTTGTTCATCCAGGCGATCATGATCCGCCGGCCGTCGGGGACGTTGTTGAACGTGACCCCGGCGTAGAAGTCGCGGCCGTGGTCCAGCCAGTGGGCGCGCTCCGTGGACGATAGAGCGGGGGCGTCGGCGAAGGTGAACTGGTCGGCCAGGATGTGGCCCCAGCCGCCGGTGTTGTTGTCGATGACCTCGATGGTGGCTGTCCTGCCCACGAGGTCACGCAGGTCCCAGTTGGCCCAGTCCAGCTGTTCGCTGTTGTTACCGGTCGTGGTCCTGACCACGGTGCCGCCGACCCGCAGGTTGACCGCGGTTTCTGTCGATACGGGGATGGCGGCCTGGGGCGAGAAGACGATGTTGTCGACGTTGATGTGGCCCCAGCCGCCGGTGTTGTTGTCGACGATTTGGATCTGCGCCTGCTGGCCCTGCCAGCTGGTGGTGTTCCACGCGATCCAGTTCAATGCCTCGTTGTCCTGGCCGGTGGCGGTGGCCACGACCTGACCGTTGACCAGAAGGTTGACCGCGGTGGCCGCGGCGGGGTCGGCGCTCCACGGATGGCTTCCGCCACCGACCAGCAGGTCGATGTAGCTGCTGGTGATGGTGAAGGTGGGCGAAGTGATCGTCCCGGTGGACAGGTCATGATCCAGGAAGGTGTTCACCAGCCGCTGCCCGAGGTAGCCGCTGACGGCCTGTTGGTCGCCGATCGCTCCGGGCACCGGGCCGGCGTTGACGAAGTCGCCGGTGGCGGTCCACCCGGCGCCCCACGTCGTTCCCTCGAAGTCGGCGAAGACCGGTCCGGGCGGTGGGGCGCCGTTCAGCACGGTGCCCGGGACGTGGGGATGGTTGCCCCCGCCGACGAGGAAGTTCAGGTAGTTCTGCCTGATGGTGAACTCAGGTGAGGTGAGGACGCCGGTGCTGGCGTCGCCGCCGTGGAAGCTGTTGGCGAGCCGCTCACCCAGGTAGCCGCTCACCCCGGCTTGGCCGGGGAGGTCACCAGCGGTGGGGCCATCGCCGAAGGCCGTGCCGGTGGTCGTCCACGGTGTGAAGGTGGTCGATTCGAAGTCCTCGAGAACGGTGCCCGATGGCGGGGTGTAGGTCGGGGGATCGTCGGAGGTGAACGTGGTGCCGTCGAAGCTGCCGACGAAATACTGGCCGCCGGAGCCGCCGGCGATACCGCCGGGGTTGAGGTTGACGACCATCACCCACTTGATGGTGCGGGGGTTGCCGTTCACGGCCATCGGGAACAGGTCGGGGCATTCCCAGACGCCACCGACCGCGCCGGCCGGTCCGAAGTCACTGAGATGCGTCCAGTCTTTGAGGTTCGGTGAGCCGTAGATGCTGACCTTGTGCTCGGTTGCCTTGACGACCACCATCCGCCATTGCTTGGCGGGGGCGTACCAGAACACCTTCGGGTCGCGGAACTCGCCGGACCCGATGTCCAGCACCGGGTTTCCGGCGTACTTGGTGAAGGTGGTGCCGCCGTCGGTGCTGTAGGCGAGCGACTGCGCCTGGATCGGCTTGTTCTTGAAGGCGCTGGTGTAGATCGCGACGATGGCGGGGTTGTTCCTCGTGCCGAACCCGCTGGTGTTGTTCGTGTCGACCACGGCGCTGCCGGAGAAGACGAGTTCGTTGTCATCGGCCGGAATCGCGACCGGTAGCTCGTCCCAGTGCACCAGATCGGTGCTCACCGCGTGTCCCCACGACATGTTGCCCCACTGGTTACCAAAGGGGTTGTACTGGTAGAACAGGTGGTACCTGCCCTGGTAATACAGCAGCCCGTTCGGGTCGTTCATCCAGTTCTTGGCCGGACTGAAGTGGAACTGCGGTCGATACGTCTGGTCGTACGCGGCCGGAATCGAAGCGGCGGCGGCCGGGGAGGCGACGAACGGGAACGCCGTCGCCACCATCACCGCCATCGCCACCAGGGCCGGCATCAGCGTCCGGGTCCGCCTCCGGGACCGGCGGTCGATTTCGACTTCTTTGGCGTTCGGGGTGGTCACGGAACATCGCCTCCGTCATCGGCTCGGCGTTATGTGCGTCCCCCGTTGAACGTTGTCTTCTCATCTCGGATGCTCGTCCGCCACGGTGTGAACGACAGCCTTGTACGGCTGTCGCCGACCGGTGTCGCGGCCACCACAAGATCTCGTCGCATCGAGCCGCACCTCCTGTGAACCCGGCGCTGCTGAAAGCAGCTTATCGAAAGGCCGGCAGACCATAGCCGTGGCCCGATGTGTCAGGTAGGCGACAGGCCGGTGCGTCGTCGCCCGAACAACCAGACCACGCGGACGTCCGAGCTCATGGAGGACGCGAGAGCCGTCATGGTCTCTTGGCCCGCCCGAGGCGATATGGCTGACAGGTTCGTTGCGTTCGGGCCGTCGAGCACCGCGCCTCAACGAGTTGACAGTCGTCTATGGAATGCCGGACGGTCTCAGGATGCGCACACACCGCTTCCGCGTCTTCCTGACGGTTCTGCTCTCCACCGGAGTGCTGTTCCTGGTCGCCGGCCCGGCCGCCGCGGCGGCGCCGCCCTCCGCGCCCGCGAACCTGCACGTCACCTCCGTCAGCCCGACCTCGGTGACCGTCGCCTGGACCGCTTCCACCGGCGATCCCGTCGACTACTCGCTCACCTACTGGCCCGCCTTCGGCGACGTCGGCTACGGCCAGCACGTCGGCAACGTCACCACCGCCACCGTCACGTCCGGCATCAGCCCGAACGGTCAGATCCAATTCACCGTCCAGGCCATCGACGCCGACGGCAACTCCTCACCGGCGAGCAATCCGCTCGTCGTGGTCACTCCGGCGAACACCTCGGGCGACATGACCGCGCCGACCGCCCCCGGCAACCTGACCCTGACCGGTGTCGACCCGGCCGGCGCCCACCTGACCTGGGCGGCGTCCACCGACGACGTGGAGCTGACCGGCTACTACGTCTACCTCTTCGACGGCTGGTACGTGTCCCGGTATCTCGGCACCTCGACCGGTACCTCCTTCACCGCGCCGATCCTGAACACCCAGACCGGTATGGTCCGCTACTACGTGCGCGCACATGACGCGGCCGGCAACCTGTCGATCGCGTCCAACCAGGTGTCCACGACCACGCCACCGACCACACCGGCTACCCGGTGCAAGGTCGCCTACAAGACGACCAGTGACTGGCCGGGCGGTTTCGTCGCCGAGGTGACGCTGACGAACACCGCGGCCACCGTGGTCGACGGCTGGTCCCTCGCCGTGTCGCTGGGCGGCGACCAGCGGGTCACGTCGTCGTGGGCGGCGAAATGGGTCCAGTCCGGCTCGACGGTGACGGTGACCAACGAGACCTGGAACGCGACGATCCAGCCCGGGGCCGCCATCACCGTCGGCCTGGTCGGCACGTATACGAAGAGCAACACGCCGGCCACCACTGCCGCGCTGAACGGTGCGGCCTGCACCCTCGCCTGATCTGTCGGGTCGTCCCCCGGCCCCGGCGCGTGCACCGGGGCCGGGGTCGACACGGAATCTCACGCCCAGCAGATCGCCATCGCGAACCCGCCCCAGTTCCCGGCGAGCTGTTCGTGCTTGCGGTCGATGACCTGGACCCGGGTCCGGTTGGCGTCGATGTTGACCGAGTTGACCACGGCCGGCAGGTCCGCCCAGCCGGTGCCGCCGGTCACGTGCTTACCGGCCGGGCAGGGCGCCGCGATGATCTTCGGATTGGTCTCGTCGCCGGCCGGCTGCACCCGGACCACCTCGACGTCCGTCGACAGCACCTTCGGGGCGCAGACGGCGAACGCGATGACGCTCCAGTTCCCCTTGAAGCCGGGGAAGCGGCCGTTGGCGTCGGGGGTGCCGAGTTCCTCGATGCCGCCGGCGTTGACGCCGTTCGGGAACGTGGCCGAGCCGTTGACCTGGGTGACCAGGCCGACGTGCCCCTGCCCGTCGAGGATCCGGCCGCCCGCGCCGAGCACGAACGTGTTGGCCGGGCAACTCGCGGACACCCCTTGGAAGCCCTGCGAATCGGTCGGCCCCACCTTGGCCACCAGCACCATGCCGGCGACCGGGGGACTGCAGACGGCGTACGCCTGCAGGGCCCAGGTGTTGGTCGTGCCCACCGAGTCCTCGACGGCGGTCACCACGAAACTGTCCAGTCCGGTGTCCAGGGCGTGCACCGGTTCCTGCCGGGTGATGATGATGTGGTCGTTGCCCTGGTTGACGCGTACCCCGCCGCCCAGGACCCGCTGGCCGGCCGGGCACGGCGCGATGGTGGTCTTCTCCGGTGTGGAATCGAACGCCGAATTCGGCCCGACGACCGTGGCGACCGGCACGGTCGAGGCCAGGGCCGGGGTGGCCGAGCCGACCGAGGCTCCGGTCAGCGCGGCGAACAGGGCGGCGGTCATCGCCGCGGCCATGGTGACTCGGCGCCGCCGGGCGCCGGTCGGGGGTGAGTGAAGCTCCACTGCGACTCCTTGGCTAAGTAGGTGGAGTCAGCACAGCCCCGGGCGCGTGCAGCTGGCGTGCATCCGGCCTGAGCCGGACCGTTGCACGAGGTCGAGCGTGGTGCGCGCGCGTGCCTCGGCGGGGCGGTATCCGCACCGCGCGGCGTGGTCGGCGGCGGCCCGGGCGTATCGGTCGGCCTCGGCCAGGTCGCCGAGTTCCCAGGCCGAGCGGGCCAGCCCGGTCAGGGCCTCGATCTCGTGCCGGGGCGACGAGTGCGGGGCCAGCGCGTAGGCCTGCTGGTACCGCTCCGAGGCGGCCCGGTGCCGGCCCTCCCGGCCGAGCACGGCGCCCAGCGCGGCGAGCGAGTCGGCCTCGGTCCGCGGGTCACCGGCCGCCCGGGCCAGGTCCAGCGCCCGCACCGCGTGGGCCCGGGCGGCCCGGACGCGCCCGCGATCGCCCTCCACCACGGACATCCGATGGTGGATGACCGCCTGCCCGTCGCGGTCGCCGACTTTCGTGTAGCCGGCCAGCGCATCGGCGAACCAGCCGAAGGCCTCGGCCGGACGGCCGGACGCGAGACTGATCTGTCTCAGGCCGGTCCGGGCCAGCGCCTGACCGTGCACGTTGCCGGCGACCCGGTTCAGCTCCAGCGCCTCGCCGTACGCCGCCCGGGCCTCGGCGAACCGGCCCTGGTCGAGGTGGACGTCGCCCAGCAGGCCCAGATTGTTGGCCACCCCGGCCCGCCGGCCGGTGGACCGGTCGATCGCGATGGCCCGGGTGAGCCGGGCCACGGCGGCGTCGAGCCGGCCCTGGGCGTGGTGGATCATCCCGAGGTTGCCCAGGGTGGTGGCCTCGGCGTCGCGCCAGCCGCAGCGCCGGGCCAGCCACAACGCCCGCGCGTACTGGTGCAGGGCGCCGGACCGATCGCCGATGCTGCGGTAGGCCGTGCCCAGGCTGTGCCGGGCCGCTTCCTGCGCCAACCGGTCCCCGATGCCCTCGGCCGCGGTCAGGGCGGCCTCGGCCACGGCGATCCACTCGGCGGTGTGCCGCCCGAGGTGGAAGTAGCCGCGCATACCGTCGGCCAGGCGACAGCGGTGGGCGCCCGGCCCGGCGTGCCGGACCAGCGCGACCAGGTTGCGGCGCTCGGCGTCCAGCCAGGCCAGCGCGGCGGCGTGGGTGCCGGCGCCGGCGTCGGAGATCGGGTTCCGCGCGGGGCGAGGCAGTCGCAGCATGTGCGGGTACAGCAGGTCGGCGGCGGCGTCGACGCCGGATTCGTACCACTCGTACAGCCGGGTGGTCGCGGCCTCCCGGTCGGCCGGCGGGTCGATCCTCCGGCAGCTCTCGTGCGCGTACGCGCGCAGCAGGTCGTGACAGCTGTACCGCCCGTGCGCCGGGCGGTCCAGCAGGTGGGCCGCGGCGAGCCGGTCCAGGAGCCGCTCGGCCTCGGGCCCGGGCAGCCCGGCCAGGGCGGCCGCCGCGGCGACGCTGATGTCCGGGCCGGGCACGAGGCCGAGGAGGCGGAACAGCCGCTGCGCCGCGACCGGCAGCGCCCGGTACGACGCGTCGAAGGCCACGCCGACGGTCGACTCCGGGTCGCCCTCGACGACGAGCGTGTTCAGCCGGTCGTCGTGCAGCCGCTTCACGTAGTCGTGCACCGGCCAGTCCGGCTCGGCGGTCAGCGCGGCCGCCGCGACGCGCAGCGCGAGCGGCAGGTACGCGCAGGTGGCGGCCAGGTCCACGGTCGACTCCCGGTCCTCGGCCACCCGTGACTCGCCGAGCAGCCGGCTGAGCAGTTCGCCGGCCTCGTCCGGGCTCAGGGGATGCAGCCGGAACGGCTGCGCGCCGTCCCGGGCGATCAGGCCACCGAGCCGGTCCCGGCTGGTGATCAGCACGAAACAGCCGGGCTCGCCGGGCAGCAGCGGACGGACCTGCTCGACACCGGCGGCGTTGTCGAGGACCACCAGCAGCCGGCGCCCGGCCAGCAGCGACCGGTAGAGCGCCCGGGCCTGGTCGAGCTCGACCGGGCAGCGCTCCGGGGCGACCCCGAGCCCGGCCAGGAAGCCGGTCAGCGCGTCGATCGGCCGCACCGGCTCACCGGTCGCGAAGCCCCGCAGATCGACGAACAGCTGCCCGTCCGGGAAACGGTCGCGGACCCGGTGGGCCCACCGTACGGCGACGGCGGTCTTGCCCACGCCGGCCGAGCCGGCCACCGCGGCGATGGCCAGGGCCGGCCCCGGGCCACGGGCCAACAGGTCGTCCAGGCTCCGCAGCTGCTCGTGCCGGCCGACGAAGGCCGCGGCCGGCGCCGGCAGTTGCGCCGGCACGCCCACGGCCGGCCGGTCGGCTGCCGTCGTCGGGGCCGGTCCGGTCCGGACCGAGCCGGGAGCGGCCAGGATCGCGGTACGCAGGTCACGGATCGGCCCCTGGGGTTCCAGCCCCTGCTCGGCGAGGAACTCGTCGTAGCGCCGGAACGCGGCCAGCGCGTCGGCCTGCTGGCCGTTGCGGTGCAACGCGGACATCAACTGGTGCCAGGGCTGCTCGCGCAGCGGGTACTGAACCGTGAGCTCGTACAGCGACGCGATCGCCTCGGGGAGTTGTCCCGCCGCGAGCATCGCGCCGGACCGCAGCTCGCGGCCGGTCAGGTACACCTCGGTCAGCCGCGCGGCCTGGGCCAGGGCCGGCTCGTAGTGCGCCAGTTCCGGGTAGGGACGGTCGTTCCACAGCGCCAGCGCCGCGTCCAGCAGGCCGAGCGCGGCCCGCGGATCGGCGGCCGAGCGGGCTTGATCGACGAGCGCCTCGAACCGGTACGCGTCGACCGCTGCCGGGTCGACGCCCAGTTCGTAGCCGCTCCCGGTCCACGCCAGCACGGCCGGCCCGAGCAGCCCGCGCAGCCTCGACACGTACGACTGGGCACTGTTGACCGCCGAGCGGGGCGGCCGCTCGCCCCACACGGCGTCGACCAGCGCGTCCATCGAGACCGGGCGACCGACCCGCAGGACCAACGCGGCCAGCAGGCGGCGCTGACGGACACTCGCCGGCGTCACCTCCCGGTCGTCGATCGTCACGGACAACGGGCCGAGCACCCGAACGGCGAGCATCGGGTCAGTGTCGGCGACGTACGGCCGGTTGACCCCGTTCTGTTCATTGACCGACACCCTCGCGCGGGGCCGGCGGCGGGGGACGGGCATTCGACGTCGACCCGTACCACGTCTTGCCATCTCATAGACCTGTGTCTATTGTCACCAGGAAAGCGCTTACCTGCAGGGGTGGCGGCGGCGCGACGACCTGTTCCCTACGAAGGTGAGACACGATGAGACGACCAGTCGTACTACGGTGGATGGCCGCCGGGGCCACCGCGGCCGCGAGCGCGGCGATCATGCTGACGATGCCGCTGCCCCAGGCCCTGGCCGCCGACAACCTGAGCCTCGGCGGCGGCGCCGACGGCTCCAGCAAGGCCAGCGGCACCAGCTACGGCAACGTCAAGGACGGCAACACCGGCACCTACTGGTCGCCGGTCGGCTCGACCGGCTACGTCTCGGTCAAGTGGGGCAGCGCCATGACGGTGTCCTCGGCCGTCATCCGGCAGGCCTCGGGCGGCGGCTCGATCGGCGCCTGGCGACTGCTCAACGCCGATCAGGGCGCCGTGCTGGCCAGCGGCAGCGGGAGCCCGAGCACCATCTCCTTCTCCGCGACCTCGCTGAAGAAGCTCACCTTCGAGATCACCAGCGCCTCCGCCGCGCCCCGGATCGCCGAGTTCGAGACGTACGCCACCGGCGGCAGCACCCCGACCACCGGTCCCACCCCGACGACCAGTCCCACCGCCGGGCCGACCCCGACCGGCGCCCCCGGCGCCCCGACCGGCGCGTGGCCGTCCTCGGCCGGCTCGGTGAAGATCACCGGCACCATCTCCGTCTCCGGCACCTTCGACGGCGGGATGAAGACCTACTGCTGCATCGGCGACGGCTCGCAGAGCGAGTCCCAGGACCCGATGTTCTCCATCGCCAACGGTGGCACCCTGCAGAACGTCATCATCGGCTCCCCGGCCGGCGACGGCGTGCACTGCGAGGGCACCTGCACCATCAGGAACGTCTGGTGGAACGACATCGGCGAGGACGCCGCGACCTTCAAGGGCACCGGCAACGGCACCAGCTACGTCATCGGTGGCGGTGCGAGGTCCGGCAGCGACAAGACGTTCCAGCACAACGGCAACGGCACCGTCAGCATCTCCGGCTTCTACCTCAGCGGCGCGGGCAAGCTGTACCGGGCCTGCGGCAACTGCTCCAGCTCGTACCAGCGGCACGTCAAGATCGACAACGTGCTGCTGAACGACATCGACATGGTCGCCGGCATCAACAGCAACTGGGGCGACACCGCGACGATCACCCGGGTCACCCTCAGCAACAGCTCCAGCGCCGTGGTCTGCGGCAAGTACAAGGGCGTGGCCAAGGGCAGCGAGCCGACCTACCTCGGCGAGGGCTGGAACGACAGCAACTGCAAGGTCAACAAGAGCGACATCACCTACAAGTAGGGCCCCGGCCCGTCCGGAAGAGGCGCTCACCGCGAGGTGGGCGCCTCTTCACTGCTGCTCGCCGGCCGCGGCGGCGCCGGCCTTGCGTCGCAGGTAGGCGAGGTTGTGGCCGGTGGTGACGGTGTCGGCGTGCCCTGCGCCGAGAACCTCCGTCATCCGGGGGAGCAGCTCCGCCAGCGCGGTGATGGCGCCGGTGAGGTCGCCGGCGTCGGCCCGGGACGTCGCGACGTTGGCCAGGATGGTGAAGATCCTCGGACGGTCCGGCCCGAGGACCCGGAGTTGCTCGGCCAGCACCGTCCCGGCGTCCGCGGGATCCGCGGCCGCCCCCAGCCAGTGGGCGAGGTTGTACCGGGTGGTCGCGACGTCCGGGTGGTCGGGTCCGAGGACCCGGAGCCGGTCGGCGAGCAGCTCGCGCAGGGCGGCCGCCGCGGCGCCGGGGTTCCCGGCCCGGCCCGTCCAGTGGGCCAGGCTCTGGCGGCTGCTGAGCGTGTCCGGATGGTCGGGTCCGCAGACGCGGACCCGGTCGGCGAGAACCCGCTCCGCGATGACGGCGGCGCCGGCCGGGTCCCCGGCCGTGCCCGTCCAGTGCGCGAGGGCGCCCCGGGTGGCGAGCGTGACGGGATCGTCGGCTCCGAGGATGCGCAGCTGGTCGCCGAGCAGGTCCCGGGCGGCGGAGGCGGCGCCCGCGGCGTCCCCGGTCTGCCCGGTCCAGTCGATGAGGTTGTGGCAACTGGTGAGGGTGTCGGCATGGCCGGGCCCGAGGATGCGTGTCTGGTCGGCGAGCACCGCCCTGGTGGCCGCCGCGGCGGCGGCCGGGTCCCCGGCCAGCCCCAGCCAGCGGGCGACGTTGCTGCGGGCGATCAGGGTGTCCCGGTGGCCGGGTCCGCGGACCCGCAGCTGCTCGGCGAGCACCTGTTCGGTGGCGGCGGCGGCGCCGGCCGGGTCGCCGGCCTCGCCCCGCCAGTGCGCGAGGTTGTTGCGGGTACGCAGGACGCAGGGGCTGTCGGCGTCGAGCACCCGCAGCATCGCGGTCAGCAGATCCTCGAGGCCGGCCACCGCGGCGGCCGGGGCGCCGGACTCGCCCAGGCTGTTGACGGCCCGGGTGAGCACCGGATGGCTCGCCGGCAGCAGCAGGGCGTCGCGGTCGTGTTCGTGGACTGCCGCGGCGTTGTCGCGCAGCATCTGGCCGAGGGCCGGGTCCCGGTCGACGGGGGGCCAGGCCTCGCTGAGGGCGTCGGCCGCGGCCCAGGCCAGGTCGGCCAGGTGGTCGTCGGGGGCGGCGCCGGCCGCGAGCTCGTCGCGGGTGACGCGTTGGACCATGCCGTGCGCCGTGACCGTGGCGCCGGCGACGGTGATCAGGTTGAACCGGTGCAGACAGCGCAGGCCGGAGCGGATGGTGGCAGCGTCCAGGGCCGGGGCGTCGGCGGCGTGGGCGAGCCAGTTACGGGCGGCCGTGGTGGAGAACACCGGCAGCGGGATCCCGGCCGGACTCAGCACGCTGGCCAGGCGCAGCAGCGGGATGGCCAGGCCGGCGGGGCGGGCCCGGCCGGCGGCCCGGACGGACAGGGACACCGTCGCGGCGACGGTACGGGTGTGGTCGTCGGGCAGCTCATCGGCGCACGGGGCGAGCTCGTCGAGCCGGCGGCCCCGTTCGGCGAGCCGCAGTCGGTACTCCGAGCACGGGATGTCCTCGTCGAGCAGGTACGCGGTGGCGTGAGCCAGAGCCAGGGGGAGGTGGTGCAGCGCGCCGGCGAGCCCGCGGACGTCGTCGGCCAGCTCCGGATGTCCTTCGAGCCGGGACCGCAGGTAGGCCACGGTCTCGTCCGGGCTGAACCCGTCGACCGGCACCAGGTGACGGCCGGGTCCCCGCAGTGCCGAACCGCGCAGCCGGGTGGTGACGACCGTGCGACCCGTGGGCCGGATCGGGGGCCAGAACCCCTTCAGGTCCGCGGCGGTGCCCAGGTCGTCGAGGACGATCAACCACCGCCGGTCGGTGGTGGACAGCCAGGCGTGGAAGCGCGCGGCGTCGCGGTCGCTGTCGGAGCCGTCGGCGCCGGGCAGGGCCAGGTCGGCCGCGGCCTGGGCGTAGCCGGCGGTGATGGCCGGCCGGGAGGTGCCGGAGATCCACACCAGGAGGTCCAGGTCGCCGGCACGGCGCCGGCGGCCGGCGAGATCGGCCGCCAGCTGGGTCTTGCCGACCCCGCCCAGGCCGGACAGCAGCCAGGTGGAGGCCGGCGGGCCCGGCGTCGCGCCGCCGGCGTCGGTGGCCCGGGCGAGGTCGTCGGCCAGGGCGCGGAGCTGAAAGCAGTCCGCCAACGCGGGCACCACCCCGACCACCACGGCCCGCGGGGCCCCGGACTCGCGCTGCCCCGAGGATGTTGCCTGGTCGTGACGGATCCGCCAGACCGCCAGGTCGACCTCGGCGTCCGGAAGGGGGCGTCGCCGC
Organism: Actinoplanes nipponensis; assembly: GCF_016862275.1. GTDB lineage: Bacteria > Actinomycetota > Actinomycetes > Mycobacteriales > Micromonosporaceae > Actinoplanes > Actinoplanes nipponensis. The sequence continues at coordinate 97,787 of NZ_BOMQ01000018.1, forward strand.
TTCTCGGCATGACGAGCACACGCATCGACGAACGCCGCCACCGTGGCCCACCGGGGCATGCCGGCGCCCTCGGCGGTCACCGCCGCGAGCGCGGATCGCCCGACGCTGTGCCCGGCGATGTCGGCGTACCTCTTGAGCTCGGTCTTGGTCGGCGAACCGGCCGACTGGTGGAGGTGACGTAACTGGTCCCGCATCAGGGACGTGAGCCTACCGAGGGGCGTCCGGCGTCCGGCGTCCGGTTCCGGACGGGGCCGGACGCGCGCGGCCGCATCGTTTCCCCATCGCTGTTCCGTCTCCCCTGGAGGTCACCGATGTGGATCACGTTCATCACCGCCGTCGTCCGGGACTGGCTGCCTGAGCTCACCATCGTGGTGCGGTTCGGCACCGCGGTGGCCGGGTTCGTCGTCACCGCTTCGTTGCTGGCCCGCCGCATCCGCCGGTGGCGGCGCCGGCGCGCGCGCCGATAGGCCGTTGCCGGCCGGCTACCGGGCCGGCTTGACCCGGGAGAGCAGGAAGTCGGTCACCGCCGGGGCGAAGGCGGGCCCCAGCGTGGGCACGTGCGCGCCGCCGTTGATCGTCCACGCCTGCACGGTCGACCCGCCCGCGCAACCCTGCTCGTAGGCGCGTACCGACGTCTCGGCGGCCGGCAGGTCGGTGACCAGGTCGAGCGCGGGCGCGTCGCGGCCGGCCCCGGCGCACCGGTCGTAGCCCAGCCACTGGGTGACGGTGGTGGCGGCCGACGGGTAGGCGGCGTTGCCGTTGAGGCCGCCGGTGAACGCGATCGTCTCGTCGGTGCTGCTGTGGACGGCCAGCACGCTCACCGGTTCGGAGGGCCGGCACCGGGCGGCGTCGTTCCAGCTCGCCCCGTTGAGGGAGACGATCGCGGTGACCTGGGCGGCGTGGTCGCAGGCCATCCGGAACGCCATGAAGCCGCCGTTCGAGTGGCCGATCAGGTACACCCGGGCGGGGTCGATCCGGTACGAGCCCTGGATCGTGGCGATGAGCTCGCTGAGGTACCGCGAGTCGTCGGGTGGCGTACCGGAGAAGGCGCAGCACGCGTCGGTGGCGTTCCAGAAGCGGTTGCCGCGGTCGTCGGTCGTTCCGTCCGGGTAGGCGTAGACGAATCCGCGCCGCTCCGACTCGGGGGTCAGCCGCAGGTACGACTCCAGTTCGGCCCCGTGGGACGTGTAGCCGTGCAGCGCGAGGACCAGCGGCGCGGGCCGGGCCGGATCGTACGAGCGCGGGACGTGCACGGTGACCGGCCGGCCGCCGACCTCCACCGTGCCGGTGCCGCTCGCCGGCAGCGAAGGCGGGGCACTGGGCGAGGGGCCCGGGCTGTCCGCCGACCCGCAGGCCAGCGTCACCAGGACGGCCGCCGTGGCGGTCAGGGCCCGTACCACCCGCCATCCGTGTCGCGCCATCGCACCTCCCCAGCCGGAATGCCGACCAGGGTACGCCGGGGGGCTGTCGGCGCTACCGTGCGAGCGACGCCACCTCGACGGCAGGAGCAGAAGATGAGCGCGGTGACCGGGATCGACGACACCCGAGCGTGGCGGGAGGAGCTCTACCGCCACCTCCACGCCCATCCGGAGCTGAGCTCGCACGAGGTGGGGACCGCGGCCGAGATCGCCCGGCGCCTCGAGGAGTTCGGCTACGACGTGCAGCACATCGGCGGCGGCGTCGTGGGGGTCCTCACCAACGGCGGCGGCCGGACCGTGCTGGTGCGCGCCGACATCGACGCCCTTCCGGTGACCGAGCTGACCGCGCTGCCGTACGCGTCGAAGGTCACGGCGGTGGACGAGTCCGGCGCGACGGTCGGCGTCTCGCACGCCTGCGGGCACGACGTCCACATCACCTGCCTGCTCGGCGCGGCCGCGCTGCTCAGCGGCGACCGGGCGGCCTGGCGCGGGACGTTCATCGCGCTCTTCCAGCCCGCGGAGGAGACCGCCGCCGGTGCGCAGGCCATGCTGGACGACGGGCTCACGAGCCGGATACCCCGCCCGGACGTCGCCTTCGCCCAGCACGTGCTCACCCATGAGGCGGGGGTCCTCGGCTGCCGGCCGGGCCCGGTCCTGTCGGCCGGGGACAGCATCAGGATCACCGTGTTCGGCCAGGGCTCGCACGGCGCGATGCCGCACCTGGGGGTCGACCCCGTGGTGCTCGCCGCGGCCGTCGTGCTGCGACTGCAGACCATCGTGGCCCGGGAGACCGCGCCCGGTGAGTTCGCCGTGGTCACGGTGGGCAGCAGCGTCGCCGGCACGAAGAGCAACATCATTCCCGACCGCGCGGTGCTGCTGGTCAATGTGCGCACCTACGACACGGAGGTCCGCCGGCGGGTCCTCGACAGCATCGAGCGGATCGTGCGCGCCGAGTGCGCTGCCTCCGGCTCGCCCGAGCCGCCGACGTTCGACTACTACGACCAGTTCCCCCTGACGGACAACGACCCCGAGGTCACCGCCGAGGTCACGGCGGCCTTCCGGGCGCACTTCGGCGACGCCCGGGTCGTCCCGCTCGACCGGATCACCGCCAGCGAGGACTTCAGCCGGATCCCGGCCGCCTTCGGGACGCCCTACTGCTACTGGGGGGTCGGCGGCTCCGCGCCCGGGCAGCCGACGTACCCGAATCACTCGCCCCACTTCGCGCCGGCCCTCCGCCCGACGCTGGACGCCGGCACCGAGGCCATCGTCGTGGCGACCCGGGCCTATCTCGGTCCGGACGCGCGGGAGGTCAGCCGCGGGTGAGTTCCGCCAGGACCGGGAGCACGCCGGCCGCGCCGTCCTCGTGGGCGAGCCGGGCGGCGACGCCCGCGGCCCGCTCGCGGTACCCGGGGTTGGCCGTGGCCTCGGTGAGGGCCGCGGCCAGACGGTCGGCGCTCAGCCGCCGGAACGGGATCGCTCCCGGGGTGACGCCCAGCCGTTCGAGCCGCCGGGCCCAGAACGGCTGGTCCACCATGCACGGCACGGGGACGGCCGGTACCCCGGCGCGGAGGCCGGCCGCCGTGGTGCCCGCCCCGGCGTGGTGGACCACCGCGGCCGTCCGGGGGAAGAGCCAGTCGTGGGGCACCTCAGACACGGTCAGGATGTCGTCGCCCATCGGGTGCAGCCCGGCCCAGCCGGTGTTCACGACGGCCCGGTGGCCGCTCGTGCGCAGCGCGGCCCGGATCAGGGCGGACAGCGCGTCCCGGTCGGCCATCGGCAGGCTGCCGAACCCGAGGTAGACCGGGGGCGGGCCGGCGGCCAGGAAGTCGGCCAGCTCCGGCGCCGGGGTGTAGGCCGGGTCGGGCGCCGGCCACCAGTAGCCGACGGTGCGGTGCCAGCGCGGCCAGTCCGCGGGTGGCGGCACCACGGCCGGGCTGTAGCCGTAGCAGATCGGCCAGCGGCCGGCGTCGAGCCGGGCGAGCCAGGCGCCCGGCCGGACCGGCGGCAGGCCCAGGTCGTGGCGGAGTCCGTCGACGGCCTGGCGGAACGGTTGCTGTCCCAGGGTGCGCAGCGCCACGGCCGCCCGGCGATTGGCCCATCCGCCCAGCGACCGGGTGGTCACCGTGGCCGGCGGGAACGCCCGGGTCGGGGTCATCGGTTGCAGGTAGACGCCCATGCTGGGCCGGCCCAGGCCCTCCGCCACGTGGCCGCCGATCCAGCCGGCCGGGGTCAGCAGCAGCGCGTCGGCCTCGCGCGCCGCCGCCAGCATGGCGTCCGCCAGCGGGCGGGCGTGGTCGGCGACCACCTGGTTGACCGCGAGCGTCACCCGGAGCGGGCTGCGCGGGCCGCGCGCGGCCAGCCGTGCCGTCAACTCCTCCCGGGTGTCCAGGGGCAGCCGGTGGAAGTCCAGGCCCCGGCTGCGCACCAGGGGCTCGAAGAGGGCGTGCGTGGCCAGGGTGACCTGATGCCCCTCCTGGAGCAGCCGGACGCCCAGCCCGGTGTACGGGGCCACGTCACCGCGACTGCCGACCGCCATGATGACTATGCGCATGAGGGTTCCTCCGTAGCCCGGTGAGCCGTCCGGTTGCCCGTCCATGCTGGACGGCGCTCCCTGTGCCCGGGCTGAGAACCGCCGCGCCGCCGCTACGCCCCGGGACCGCGGTCGCGGGCGGCGATGGCGTCGGCGATGAAGGCGCGGAACCCGGCGAACTGGTCCGCGGTCATCTTCCAGCGGCGCCCGCCGGTGATGTCGTTCTCGCCGTACGCCCGCCCGAGCCGGACCTTGAAGCCGTCCCCGTGCGGCGTCGCGCTGATCCGCAGGTACGACACGTGGTACCGCAGGCTCTCCTCGACGCCGCTGTGGAAGATCTCCAGCACCCGGCCGTCCAGCACCATTATCTCGTCCTCGAGCGCGAACTCCGTTGCCATGTACCCACCTCGGTGTCGGTCGCCGGCCCTGGTGGCCGGGGACACGCCGGTGACGGTAGTCGCCCGCCCGCCCGCCCACCGGCCGCCGACGGCGGCGGCGGTCACAGGTCGCTGTGGTGGCCGGCGGCGCGCTGGCACTCCTGGAGCCGCTGGCGGGCGGACTGCAGCCGCTCGCCCATGACCCGCAGGAAGCGGCTGGTCAGCTCGAAGCCCAGGGCCGGGTCGCGCTGGCAGAGGGCCCGCACGAGCGGGCCGTTGAACGTCAGGGTGTGGGTCGTGCTGGTCGCCACGGCGCCGAAATGCCAGCGGTACGGCGGGAACAGCCACGACCAGCCCAGGACCGCGCCCGGCTTGAGGGTCTCCAGCACGAAGTTGTCGTAGCCGGGCACCTCGGCGTCGAGGTACACCCGGCCGTCGGTGATCAGCCAGAACTGTTCGGCCGGCGTGCCCTGCGCGAAGATCCGGTTGCCGGCGTGGAACATCGACCGGCTGGTCAGCGGGGCCAGCAGGCCGAGCTGGTGTTCGGTCAGGCCGGCCAGGAACGGCTGTTCGGCGAGCATCTCGACGGTGGTGAACACGGTCCCTCCCGGGTGATCAGGCGAGCGGCTGTCCATGAGCAGGGACCGTACGAGCGAACCGCGACCAGGGACCCACCCGCCAGGGCCTGGGGTCGGCCCGGGACGGGACCAACGGCCCGGGGCCACCGGGCGGACGGTGCGAAAGTCCCCGCGAGGCGTTCCCTCCTGCCCTGCCGGGGGCGGGCGGGAGGGTTCACCGTGAGGGCATGACAACTGGTACGCGCGGACTGCCGGCCCTCGGCGACGCGCTCGGCCCGGAGCCGTTGCGCGGGCGGGCGCTGTTCCGTGCGTGGTTCCCGGTGGTGACGGCGGCCGAGATGCTGGGCTTCGCCGTGCCGGCCCTGGTCGGTGCGCTGACCGCCGCGTCCCGGGCGTGGGTGTCCGTACCGGCGCTGTTGCTGGCCGGCGCGGTGGAGGGCGCGGTGCTGGGTGCCGGGCAGGCGGCCGTGCTGAGCCGGGCCGTGCCCGGATTGAGCCGCCGCCGCTGGGTGCTGGCCACCGCCGGCGGGGCCGTGGTGGCGTACGCGATCGGCCTGACCCCGTCGACGGCGGCGGACGCGATCTCCGGCTGGCCGCCGCTGCTGCTCGCGACGCTCGGCGCCGGGCTTGGGCTGGCGCTGCTGGCCACCATCGGGGTGGCCCAGTGGTGGGTGTTGCGCCGGCACGTGCCGCACGCGTACCGGTGGATCGTGGCCACCGGGCTGGCCTGGCTGGCCGGACTGGCCGTGTTCCTCGGCTTCGCGATGCCGCTGTGGCAACCGGGTCAGCCGCTGGCCCTGGTGCTCGCGATCGGCGTCGCGGGGGGACTGCTCATGGCCGCCGCGATGGCCGCGGTCACCGGGGCGGCCCTGCGGCGGCTACTCGCCGGCGCCGGCCGGTGAGCGGTGGGCGCGGCGGTCATCCGGCGCGGTCGTGGCGGAAGATGACCACCAGGACCCGCAGCACCAGGATCACCGCCACGATGAGCAGCGCGTAGCCCAGCACCGCGTACAACTCGATCGACGGTGTCAGGCGCGGGCCGCCGGGCAGGCCCAGCAGCAGCACCGCCATCAGGCCCGACGCCGAGCCGATCACCGCGAGCAGCACCTGGTGCAGCAGGCCGGTGACGTAGCGGCGGTCGCCGTGGTCGGCCAGCAGCCGCACGTTGACCGACAGCCGCCCGTGCTCGGCCGCGGCCAGGGCGCGGTCCACCCGGCGGGGGAGCCGGCGCAGCAGCGGGAGCAGGCTGATCAGCTCGTGTTCGGCGGTCCGGCGCAGCCGCTCGGGGGTCGCCGCCTCGGCCAGCCGCCGGCCGCCGGCCGCCCGGGCCTCGGCGATCAGGTCGAAGTCGGGGGCGATCAGGGTGAGCGTGCCCTCCAGCGTCGCGAACGCCCGGAACGCCGCGGCGACCTGGGGCGGGATCGCCAGCCGGTGGGCGATGACCAGCTTCAGCACGGCCGGGAAGGCGGCCAGCCCGGCCGTCGGGCCCGGCGCGGTGTAGCGCACCATCAGCGCGCCCAGGCCGCGTTCCAGCTCGCGCTCGTCGACCTCGGCCGGGCGGTCGACCAGCTCCAGCAGCGCGTCGGTGGCGGTCACCGAGTCGGAGCCGCCGAGCGCGGCCAGCAGCCGGCCGAGCGCGAGCCGGGTGGTGGCGTCCAGCCGGCCCACCGAGCCGAAGTCCAGCAGGCCCAGGTCGCCGGACGCGGTGAGCAGGATGTTGCCGGGGTGCAGGTCGACGTGGAACAGCCCGTACTGCAGCACCTGGCTCATCATGGCCTCGAGCAGCGTCGCGGCGATCTCCCGGCGCCGGCCGTCCGGCAGCGCGCCCAGCGCCGGCCCGGCGGCGCTGAGCGGCGTGCCGGTCAGCTTCTCCATCACCAGCAGCCGGGGGCCGCACAGCGGCGCGTGGGCGGCCGGCACCCGGATGCCGGCGGGCTGGGTCGTCGCCACCGCGGCGAGGTTCTCCAGCTCGATGCGGAAGTCGAGCTCCTCGCGCAGGGCGTCGGCGAAACCCTGGGCCAGGTCGCGCAGGCCCAGGGCGGCGCCCCACCGGGTCCGGGCCTCGAGGGTACGGGCCAGCCGGTGCAGGATGTCCAGGTCGCGGTCGACCACCTCGGCGATCCCGGGCCGCTGCACCTTGACCACCACCTCGGCGCCGTCGAGCAGGCGGGCCGCGTGCACCTGGGCGACCGAGGCGGCGGCCAGCGGCGCGGCCTCGACGTGCGCGAACACCTCCTCGACCGGGCGGCCCAGCTCGGCGCGCAGCACGGCCGTGATCTGCGCCCACGACACGGGCGCCGCCTGGTCCTGCAGCCGGGCCAGCTCCTCGGCGAACTCGCCGGGCAGCACGTCGCGGCGGGTGGACAGCTGCTGGCCCAGCTTGACGAAGGTCACCCCGCCGTCGTCCAGCGCCTGCCGCACCGACACCGCGAGCCGGCGCCGGGCCGCGACGGACTCCAGCCCGTCGTGGCGCTGCCCGCGCAGGAAGCGGCCGAGGCCGTGGCGTACGGCGATCCGGACGATCTGCCAGTAGCGCCGGGTCCGGGAGCGCTGGGCCCGCCAGCCCCGCCACAGCTCCAGCGGCCCGGGCAGCGAGCCGTCCGGGACGATGGCCTCCGCGACCACCAGCACGATCATCGAGAGCAGGCTGGCGCAGCACACCGCCAGCAGCATCAGCAGCAGGGCCGTGCCGGTGTCGGCCGGCTCGGGCCCGGCCAGCGCCAGCATGATCCGCCCGGCCACCCAGATCGCCAGCACCGCGGCCAGGCCGGTCCGGACCAGGCCGACGCGGACGCCGAGCAGCCGGCGGATGACGGCGCCGAAGGCGAGCACCGTCACGATCATGATGGGCACCACCAGGACGTGGGCGACCGCGGTCGGCACGGGCGGCTCCCTTCTACAGTTGAGGTCAGCGAGCTTGCCAGAGATCGGCCGCCGTCGGTGTCCCCCCGGGCGCCGCCCGCTCAGGCCCGGCCGGGGGCCAGCGCGGCCGGCCGGGCGTCGTCCGGCGCGTCCAGCGGCGCCGTGCTCGCCGTCCGGACCGCCGCGATGCCGCCGAGGATCAGCCCGCCGCCGACGAACTGCAGCGGGGTGAGCCGCTCGTCCAGCAGCAGCCAGGCGAGCAGGGCCGCGGAGACCACCTCGAGCAGGCCGAGGAACGACGCCAGCCGCGAGCCCAGGACGGCCGAGGCGGCGATGCCGGTCGCGTAGGCCGCGGCCGTGCCGACGACCGCGACGATGAGCAGCGGCAACCACCAGGGCACGGCCCGGCCGAACAGGGACAGGTCGCCGAACGCCGCGGAGACCGGCAGCAGCCCGGTCGCGCCGGCCAGCGCCAGGACCCCGCCGGCCAGCAGCAGGCCGGCGCCGGCCAGGGCGACCGGGGGCAGGCCGTCGGCCGGGCGGGCGGCGATCACGAAGTACGCCGCGCAGCCGACCGCGGCGCAGAAGGCGATCACCAGTCCCAGCGGGTCCACGGCGCGTACCGCGCCGGGCCCGATGACCAGCACCAGGCCGCCGACCGCGAGCACCGAGCCGAGCAGCACGGCCGGTCGCGGTACGCGGCGGGTGACCGCCCAGGCGTACGCGACCAGCAGCAGCGGCGCGAGGTACTCGATCAGCAGCGCGGTGGCCACCGGGATGCGCTGGATGGCGGCGAAGTAGGCGACCTGGGTGAACGCCACGCCGACCAGGCCCATGCCGAGCACCCGCCGCCGGGCCCGCCACAGGGCCGCCCAGCGTCCCCGCAACGACAGGAGCACGAACGGCAGCAGGACCAGGCCCGCGGTCAGCGCGCGGGCGGTGACGGCGGTGACCGGTGACCAGCCCGCCTCCAGCAGCGGCTTGATGAAGGCGCCGGAGGTGCTGAAGGCGACGGCGGAGATCAGCGCCGCGAGCAGGCCCGCGGACATCGACGACGACTTCATGCTGCTCCTCGGGCGGCCCGGTCATGAGCCAAAGAGTTCGACGAGCCTGACGCTAGGATCGGGTCGGTCAGGAGTCAAATCGCTTTCACCCCTGACAGGGCGGGGACGTCGCCGGTTACGCCGGGGGCGGTCCCGGGCATAGTGATCCGTTGTGACGGACACCCCAGCGCCGAACTGCTCCACCATCACCCGGCTGTACGAGGCCGGCAAGGTCGTGGCCGAGGGCTTCGACCCGCACGAGATCGGCGACCAGCTCGCCGAGCACCCCGACGCGGTGCTGTGGCTGGACCTCTTCGACCCCGACGAGAACGACCTGCGGATCGTCGCCGACGAGTTCGGGCTGCACCCGCTGGCCGTCGAGGACGCGGTGCACGACCTCCAGCGGCCCAAGCTCGACCGCTACCCCGGACACCTGTTCATGAACGTCTACGAGGTGCACGTCGAGGCCGGCGCCCCGCAGCCGGCGATGCGCCAGACCGAGATCAGCGCGTTCATCACCGAGCGGGCGCTGATCACCGTGCGCAAGTCGCCCAGCGACGTGAGCCGCCTCATCCGGCGCTGGGACGCCGACGCCGAGCTGGCGCCGGCCGGCGGCGTGGGGTTCCTCGTCTACGGGCTGCTCGACGTCGTCGTGGACGGCCAGTTCGCCGCCGCCCGCCGGCTCGACGAGGCCATGGACCGGACCGAGGACGACATGCTGGAGGAGGGCGGCGCGCCGCGCAGCGTCCGGCTGTACGGCTTCGGCCTGCGCAAGACGCTGGCGGCGCTGCGCCGGCCGGTCGCGCCGATGGCCGGGCTCATCGCCGATGTCATGCACTCCGACAGCCGGCTGGTCGACGAGCGCCTGGCGCCGTACTACCGCGATGTCGACGACCACGCCCGGCGGGCCACCGAGACCATCGACAGCGCCCGCGACCGGATCAACCACCTGCTCGAGGCCGATCTCAACGAGCAGAGCACCGCGCTCAACGACGTCACCCGCAAGCTCGCCGCCTGGGCCGCGATCATCGCCGTGCCGACCGCGCTCACCGGCTTCTTCGGACAGAACGTGCCGTACTGGGGATACGGCAAGTTCTGGGGCTTCCTGGTCAGCCTGGCCCTGATCGTCGGCACGGCCACCGGGCTCTACCTCTACCTCAAGCGCCGCGGGTGGCTGTGACGTCCGCGGAGATCCGCTCGTCCGAGGTACCTCCGCGCGCGGCGCGCAGGTCGGCCGAGGGGCGCCGCCGCGCAGCGCCTAGGGTGGTGCCCGTGCGTGACATCGCGGTGTTCACCGGGAGTGCCCACCCGGAGCTGGCAGCCGAGATCTGTGATCACCTGGGCGTGCCGTTGCTTCCCACCCGGACCTCCCGCTTCGCCAACGACTGCATAGAGGTGCAGCTGCAGGGCAACTGCCGGGAACGGGACGTCTTCCTGATCCAGCCCCTGGTGCCGCCCGTGCAGGAGAACCTGGTCGAGCTGCTGTTCATGCTCGACGCCGCGCGCGGGGCCTCGGCCGGGCGCATCACGGTGGTGCTGCCGCACTACGCGTACGCCCGCAGCGACAAGAAGGACGCGCCGCGCATCTCGATCGGCGGCCGGCTGGTCGCGGACCTGTTGCAGACGGCCGGCGCGCACCGCATCCTGGCCATGACCCTGCACTCCCCGCAGGTGCACGGCTTCTTCAGCGTGCCCGTGGACCACCTGCACGCCCTGCGCGAGCTCGCCCACCACTTCCGCGGCTACGACCTGAGCAACGCCGTCGTGGTCTCCCCGGACCTGGGCAACGCCAAGGAGGCCGCGGCGTTCGCCCGGCTGCTCGGCATCGAGGTGGCGGCCGGCGCCAAGCAGCGCTTCGCCGACGACAAGGTGGTGATCAGCTCGGTGATCGGGGAGGTGGCCGACCGGGACGTGATCGTCCTGGACGACGAGATCGCCAAGGGCAGCACCGTCTTCGAGCTGCTGGCCCGGCTGCGCGAGCGGCACGTCCGCAGCGTCCGGGTGGCCTGCACGCACGGGCTGTTCTCCGCGGACGCGGTGGCCCGGCTGTCCGCCGAGAAGGACATCGAGGAGATCGTCTGCACCAACACTGTGCCGATCCCGGCGCACCAGCACACCGACAAGCTGACCGTGCTCTCCGTGGCGCCCGCGCTGGCCGAGGCGATGCGCCGGATCCACAACGGCGAGTCGGTCAGCGCGCTGTTCGCATGAGCCGCGTCCTCGACGCGCTGCTGGCGATGCAACGGCAGTCGTGGGAGCAGGGCGTCGCCGCGCAGGCCGCGCTGGACCTGGGGCGCGACGACCTGGCTCGGCTGCTGGCCGAGGCGGCGGTGGTCCGGCAGGCGGCGGACGGCCGGCTGGGGGACGTGGACGAGCCGGGCGCGGTCAACGGGGCGGCCTGCGGGGAGGCGGTGCTGGCCGCTCACCGCCGTACCGGGGACGAGGTCTTCGCCGCCGCGGCCCGGCGGCAGCTCGCCTGGCTCGAGACCGGCGCGCCCCGGGCCGCCGACGGCACGCTGTTCCACATGATCGGCGCGCGCGAGATGTGGGCCGACACGGTCTACATGGTGCTGCCGTTCCTGGCCCTGTCGGGCCGGGGCGACCTGGCCCACCGGCAGCTGGAGGGGCACCGGCGGCGGCTGTGCCGCGACGGGCTGTACGCGGCGATCTGGTCGGAGGAGACGGGCACGCTGCGCCGCGCGGACCATTGGGGCGGCGGCAACGGCTGGGTGGTGGCCGGGATCGCGCGGACGCTGCGGCTGGTGCCGGAGCTGCCGTGGCGGGCCGGGTGGGCCGCGCACGCCCGGGAGGTGCTGGACGCCTGCCTGGCCCTGCGCCGGCCCGACGGGCTGTTCCACGACGTGCTGGACGACCCGGGCACGTTCCGGGAGACCAACGCCGCGCAGATGTTCTCCTACGCGGCCGCGGTCGGCGCGGCCGACGGCTGGCTGCCCGGCACCTACGCCGAGGTGGGCCGGGACCTGCTGGCCGCGGCGACCCGGGAGGTCGACGGGCACGGCCTGGTCCGCGGCGCCTGCGGCTCGCCCACCTTCGACCGCCCGGGCACCTCCGCGGAGGCGCAGGCCTTCCACCTGCTCGCCGCCCGGGCCCAGCCCGGGGGAGGCTGAGTGCGCGCCGCGGGCCTCCTGGTGCTGGGCCTGGGCCTCGGCCTGGCCGCCGGCTACCTGGCCGGCGACCGGTGGGGCTCACCCGCCGTGGTCTGGCTCGGCGTGGGCCTGATCGTGCTGGCGTCGGTCCTGCTGGGCGTGAGCCGCGGTGGACCGGCCCGCCGGCCGCCCGGCCGGCGGCCGGCTCAGCCCCCGGACTGAGGCACCGGCTGCGGGCCGCAGAGCGAGCGGATCGCGCCGAGCAGCGTCGAGCGGGTGAACGGCTTCTCCACCAGCATGCTGTTGGCGTCCAGGTGCAGCTGCGGGCCCAGCGAGGCCGCGGTGTACCCGGACATGTAGAGCACCGGCAGGTCCGGGTGGTGGGTGCGCAGCGCCGCGGCCAGCTCCGGCCCGGTCATCGCCGGCATCACCACGTCGGTGATCAGCAGGTCGGGCTGGGCGCCCGCGGCCACCTGGGTGACCGCCATGAGCGCGTCGGTGGCCACGGTGATCTCGTAGCCGGCCGGGGCGATCAGCCGCTGCACGAGCTGGGCCACCTCCGGCTGGTCCTCGACGATCAGCACCCGGCCGATGATCGACGGGGTGCTCTGCCGGTCCACCGCCGGGGTGGTCCGCTCCTCGGCCGCGGGCAGGTACAGGTGCACGGTCGTGCCCATCCGCGGCTGCGACTCCAGCGTGATGTGCCCGCCGATGCCCTGCACGACGCCGGCGGCGGTGGCCAGCCCCAGCCCGGCCGCGGTCGGCCGGGTGGTGAAGAACGGCTCCAGCGCGCGGCGGCGGGTCTCGTCGCTCATGCCGGTGCCGGTGTCCTGGATGACCATGTGCACCAGCCGGCCGGTCGGCGCCCCCTCGGCGAGCTGGCCCGGCTCGATGACCTCGTTGGTCGCCGCCACCCGCAGCATGCCGCCGTGCAGCATCGCGTCGCGGGCGTTGGCCGCCAGGTTGACCAGCGCCTGCTCCAGCGGGCCGCGCTCGGCGCGCACCGGCCAGACGTCCGGCCCGAACGCCAGGTCCAGCCCGATCCGCTCGCCGAGCGTGCGGCTGAACAGGCTCTGCACGTCGGTGAGCAGGTCCGGGATCGGGATGACCTCCGGCCGGTTGCCCTCGGTACGCCCGAACGCGAGCAGCTGGTGGGTCAGCGTGCGCCCGGTGCTGACCGCGTCCATGATGTCCTTGGCCATCTGGTGCTGCGGCGAGCCCTCGGCCGTGGTCGTCGCGATCATGTCGGCCGAGCCCTGCACGACCGTCATCAGGTTGTTGAAGTCGTGCGAGATGCCGCCGATGAGCTGGCTCATGCTGTCCAGCCGGCGCAGGTGGTCGAGCTGGCGCTTGAGCCCGCGGGCGTCGATGTGGTCGGTGGTGTCGGTGATCATGCACAGTACGCCGAGGTGCTGGGCGTGCTCGTCGACCAGCGGCATCATGCTCATCCGGACGCTGCGCTGCGAGCCGTCGGCGCGCATCAGCCGGGCGCCGCCGACCGTGGAGCGCCCGGCCCGGCACTCGGTCAGGCGGCGCATCAGCTCGTTCTGGCCCTGCTCGTCCAGGAAGCCGCGCAGCGACACCCCGACCAGCTGGTCGCGGGGCAGGCCGAGGACGACGCCGATCGGCTCGTTGGCGTACGTGGCCACGCCGTCGGTGTCCAGCTGGAGCACGCCCTCGGGGATGGTCTCCAGCACCCGGCGGTAGCGTTCCTCGCTGGCCCGCAGCCGCTCGATGGCCCGGGCCGAGGACAGCGCGAGCGACAGCTCACCGGCGATGTCGCGGGCCAGCTCGACGTCGGTCTCGGTGTAGACGGCGCCGGGGGTGGCCCGTACCAGCACCAGGTAGCCGGCATACGTGTTGTCCACGATCACCGGGCACAGCACGGCCGCGTGCACGACCGGCGGGTGGCCGCCCGGGTCGACGTACGCCTGGTGCCGCGGCCGGGGCAGCTCGGTGAGCGGCTCGGCGCCCTCGCCGGCCAGCACCACCGGGCGGCGGCTGGCGGCCAGGCCGGTGGAGAAGTCGTCGTCGGGCAGCTCGCCCTCGCGGTCGAGCAGTCGGGCGTACGGGCCGCGCAGCTCGTCGTCCGGGTGGTGGAAGGTCAGCGCGTCGTACCGGCCGTCGTCGCGCAGCAGTTGGATCCCGGCGCCGTCGCCGAGCATGTCCGCGGCGGCCTGAGCGGCGGTGGCGCAGACCGTCGCCGCATCCTGGGCTGCGCGGCTGAGCGCCAGGGCCAGGTCGGCCAGCGCGTATCGGAGGGGATAAGCCATGACACCCATGTCGTTCACTATCTGCAATCGCGCGCGCAGCCGTGGGCGTTTCCCGGCAAAGCAACCATCCGGCCGAGGATGTTCCCTTCCGTCCCAGGAGTCCGGCCCGGCTCACCGCGGGTCGAACGACGACGCGCGGCGATGGTGACGGGCGGCGCGGCACAACGTCGTGGGGTGCGAACTCCGACGCCTGCATTTGCCTTTTGATCCGGACAAAAAGCATCATTCCGCTCGGTTCGACGAAGGCTGGCCGAGCACCCTTTGCGGTTGATGTGCGGGACGGCAGCACCGCAGCGGCGGAAGGACACGACCACAGGTGGATCAGGATCGCACGGGCGGCGACGTACGCCCGGATTCCGACGGCGCGTCGACCCTCGATCTGAGCGGGCGGTGCGTCGGCAGTTCGTACATCCTCGTGCGGCCCATCGGGCAGGGGGCCACGGGCACGGTGTGGCGCGGCGTCGACCGGACCTCGGGGGAGCCGGTCGCCGTCAAGCTGCTGCACGAGAGCCTGCTGCGGCAGCCCAAGCTGGTCACCCGCTTCGTGCAGGAGCGCACGATCCTGCTGATGCTGCGGCACCGCAACGTGGTCCGGGTCCGTGACCTGTTCAGCGTGGGCGAGGCGCTGGCCCTGGTGATGGACCTGGTCCCGGGCGGCAGCCTGCGCGAGTACCTGCGCGAGCACCGCACCCTGGCGCCGGCCGCGGCCGCCCGGCTCGCCGGCCAGGTCGCGGCGGCGCTGGCCGAGGCGCACGAGCTGGGCATCGTCCACCGCGACCTCAAACCCGACAACATCCTGCTGCACCGTACGGACGGGGAGCTGGACACCCGCCTCACCGACTTCGGCATCGCCCGGGTGCTGAGCTCGCCCAGCCTCACCACCAGCCACGCCGTCGTCGGCACCCCGCACTACATGGCGCCCGAGTCCTTCCACAGCTCCACGGTCAGCCCCGCGGCCGACGTCTACGCGTTGGGCGTGCTGCTCTACGAGATGGTCTGCGGGCGGCCCCCGTACGACAGCGACACCGTGCACGACCTGATGGGCCTGCACCTGGCGGGCGGCCCGGAGCGCCCGCCCGGCGTACCGGACCCGCTCTGGGAGATCATCACCGGCTGCCTGGAGCAGAAGCCGCGGCTGCGGCCCACCGCGGGCGAGCTGATCGCCGAGCTCCACACCGTCGCCCGGGCCGCGGGGGACACGCCCGCGCTGCCGCCACCCGCCGCGCCGAGGCCCGCGCCGCCGGAGCAGCCGCGGACGCCGGATCCCGCGGCGCCCCGGCTGGCGCATCCCTCCCTGGCCGGGTTGCGGCTGCCCGCGCCCCGCCGGCGCAACCAGCCGGCGAGCTGGCGTTGGGGCCGCCCCTGGGCGACCATCGCGGTGGTCTCGGCCGCGATGCTCGCCTCCGGCGTGGCCACCACGGCCTGGCATCTGGTCCGCACGCCCGGGCCGCAGTCCCCGGCCCGCGCGGCGCAGCCGATGCTCCCGGCCGCGCAGCCCTCCGGCCCGGTCCTTCCCTCCCGCTCGGTGCCGGCCCCGCCGGCCACCGCGTCCGCCGGGCCCGACGCCGGCCGCCGGCGTCCCGTCGCCCCGGCGGTCGCGGCCCAGGCCCTGACCCCGGTCCGGCCGCCCCACCGCACCAGCCGCCCCCGCTCCCGGGTCCAGGAGGCCCAGCCGTACGGCCCGTACGCCTGCCGGCGGAGTTTCGGGATGGCCGGCTACACCCCGCTCGTGGTCAGCCCCTGCCAGTCGCTCGGCGCCCGGGTCCGGATCCGGGCCACGCTCACCGCCCCGGCCCCCGGCGAGGGGCGGATCACGGTCGCGCTGGTCGACGCCGGCACCGGGCGTACGGTCGGCGCCCCGAAGGTCTGCGCCGGCCTCACCTTCACCAAGGACACCCCGACCCGGCTGTGCGGGCCGATGACCGTCGGCCCGCCCCGCGGCCACCGCTACCAGGTGGTCATGTCGTGGAGGTTCGGCAGCGACCGGTACGGCGGCGGAAAGCTCGTCAGGGGCAGCGAGTTCGACTGGTGAGCGGTATCGTCCCGGGCTCATGCGAAGACTGCTCGCGGCCGGGATCGTGCTCGGCGCCGTCGCCGCCGGCCTGGGCGTGGTGCGCGCGTTGTCCGCCGAGGCCGCGGCGGTGCCCCCGTACCACCCGACCCGGCTGGCCAAGGTCGCCGACTCGCGCCAGGTGGTCGTCGTGGTCGGCCGGTCGCGGGGCTCGTCGTACTCGACCGTCTACACGTACCAGCTGGGTGCGGACGGCCGGACCTGGACGGCGAAGTTCCCCGCGATGGCCGCGCGCAACGGTTACGCCGGCTGGGCCTGGGCCGGCCAGCGGATCCAGGACTCCGGCACCACCCCGATGGGCACGTTCCGCATCACCGAGACCTTCGGCCTGAAGAACGGCCCGAGCACCAAAATGCCGTGGACCCGCGCTGACGCCAACGACTACTGGGTGGGCGACAACAAGGATCCGAAGACGTACAACATGTTCCAGCCGTCCGCGTCGAGCAAGCGCACCTGGCGCACCGGCGAGGCGGAACGGCTGGCGGCGTACCCCACGCAGTACGAGTTCGCCGCGGTCATCGACTACAACCGCCCGGCGCCCGCCTCGATCACCTGGGACGCCGCCCACGGCCAGTACGTCACCGGCCGGCCGGCCAACGTCAAGCGCGGCTCGGCCATCTTCCTGCACGTCAAGGGCTCCGGCTCGACGGCCGGCTGCGTGTCGCTGAGCCGCGCCGACGTGATCAAGGTGCTGCGGTGGCTCGACCCGGCGCAGCTGCCGCGCATCGTCATGGCGCCCACGGCCGACCTCGGCAAGGTGTGAAATAAGGTCGCCGGTTTCGGCGTTACCGCCTACCGTGATCCGCATGTTCGCGCCCGGTCTGCAGCTGCCCGCGGGGTTCGCCCCCGTGGTGGCTCCCGCGTGCGATACGCGAATCTGACCCTTCCCCAAGCAGCGGCAGAACCCGGGGAAGGGTAGCTGCGCGGTTCTGGCGCGCGTCCCTGGGCAAGGCTCGCGTTCCACCCTTCCGACCCGACCGTTTCTCGCATCCAGTGAGGACACTGAGAACATCATGGCCAAGAGCCAGTTCGTCCGGACCAAGCCCCACCTGAACATCGGCACGATGGGTCACGTCGACCACGGCAAGACGACCCTGACCGCCGCCATCACGAAGGTCCTCGCCGACCGCGACCCGGCCGCCAACCGGTTCGTCGCCTTCGAGGGCATCGACAAGGCGCCGGAGGAGGCGCTGCGCGGCATCACCATCACCATCTCCCACGTCGAGTACGAGACCGCGGCCCGGCACTACGCCCACGTCGACATGCCCGGCCACGCCGACTACGTGAAGAACATGATCACGGGGGCGGCGCAGGTGGACGGCGCGATCCTCGTCGTCTCGGCGCAGGACGGCGCCATGCCGCAGACCCGCGAGCACGTGCTGCTGGCCCGGCGGGTCGGGGTGCCGTACCTGGTCGTGGCGCTCAACAAGAGCGACGCGGTCGCCGACGAGGAGCTGCTCGACCTGGTCGAGCTGGAGGTGCGTGAGCTGCTGTCCGAGTACGGCTTCCCCGGCGACGAGGTGCCTCTGGTGCGCGTGAGCGCGCTGAAGGCCCTCGAGGGCGACCCGCGGTGGACGCAGTCCATCGTGGCCCTGCTCGACGCCGTGGACGCCTACGTGCCGGTGCCCGAGCGGGAGCTGGGCGAGCCGTTCCTGATGCCGATCGAGAACGTGCTCACCATCAGCGGCCGCGGCACCGTGGTCACCGGCAAGATCGAGCGCGGCACGCTGCGCGTCGGCGAGCCGGTCGAGGTCGTCGGCCTCGGCGAGACAATCAGCACGGTCGCCACCGGGCTGGAGACGTTCGGCAAGTCGCTGCCGACCGCGCAGGCCGGCGACAACGCGGCGATCCTGCTCCGCGGGATCAAGCGCGACCAGGTGCAGCGCGGGCAGGTCGTGGCGCTGCCGGGCAGCGTCACCCCGCACAAGACCTTCAAGGCGACCATGTACGCGCTGACGAAGGAGGAAGGTGGCCGGCACACGCCGTTCGTGGCGAACTACCGCCCGCAGTTCTTCTTCCGCACCACGGACGTGTCCGGGGCGATCGACCTCGGTGACCTGCCGATGGTCATGCCCGGTGACACGGCCGAGCTGACCGTGCACCTCGGCAAGGAGGTGGCGATGGACGTCGGCCTGGGCTTCGCGGTGCGCGAGGGCGGCCGTACGGTCGCCGCCGGCACGGTCAAGGAGCTGCTGGACTGACCGGGGACGGGGCCACTGGCGGGTGGCCCCGTCCTGCTATTTCTGGTCGGTCTCGGGCTTGCGCAGCTCGGCCTCGCGGCGGCGCAGGTCGGCCTCCCAGCGCTCGAGCCGCCCCCGGTCCTCGCCCAGACTCCTGAGGAACTCCGGATTGTCGTCCGGGGCGAGCGGGGCGCTGCGCCGCGGCCGCTCGTGCTCGGGAAACCCGCTGCCGGGACGCCAGGTGGTGCCGTTGCTGAGCTTGACCGCCCGGGCCGGGCGCCCGGCGACGAACCAGGCGATCGCCCCGATCGGCGAGAACAGCAGGATGAGGAAGACCCAGACGACCCGGGGCAGGGCCCGGATCTGGAACTCCTCGGCCGATAGGCAGTCGATGAGCGCGATGACGACCAGCGCCAGGTCGATCAGCATGAAGAGGGAATAGAGCCGGATCATGGCGAGAGATCCTCGCAGAGGAACGCCGCCCGCGTGACCCCTTTCCGGCCAACCGGGGGCTGAAGAATCCCGCCGGAAACGGCATGATGACCCGATGGCTGCACAATTCGGGCCGCACCGCTGGTCGGCTGGCGGCCACCCGGACACCGGACGGCACCGCGGCGCGCGCTTCACCGTCGCCGACCTGACCGGCGCGCGCTTCGTGGACTGCGACCTGACCGGCGTGAAGATCGTCGACTCGTGGCTGGTGGGGATGGACGTCTCCGGCCACGTCGAGCGGCTCTCCGTCAACGGCGTCGACGTCACCGACTACGTCGCGGCGGAACTCGACCGTCGCCACCCGGAACGGGTCCAACTGCGCGGCATGCGCGATGCCGACGACTTCCGCGCCATGGCGGACACGATGACCACACTCTGGTCGGCCGCCGTGGCCCGCGCCGAACGGCTCCCCGAGGCGGCCCGCCACGAGCGGGTGGACGGCGAGTGGTCGTTCGCGGAGACGCTGCGCCACCTCGTCTTCATCACCGACTCGTGGGCGAGCCGCACGGTGCTGGACGAGGAGCTGCCGTACCACCGGATCGGCCTGCCGCAGACGGCCTACTCCCGGGCGGACGCGACGGCCCTGGGCATCGAGGTCGACGCGACCCCGGCGTGGGCGGAGATCCTGGCCGCCCGGGCGGACCGGACGGCCGTGCTCGCCGGCATCCTGGCGGACCTGACAGACGCCGGCCTGCGGCGTTCCTGTGCGCGGCTGCCGGCCCCGGGATACCCCGCGGGGCCGCGGGTGGTCGCGGAGTGCCTGGCGGTGGTGCTGGACGAGGAATGCGACCACTATCGGTTCGCTGTGCGGGATCTGGCTGTCGTGGAGGCTCGTTACGCCGGGGGTTCGGGGTGATGCGGGGGTGGCGCTGCCGGCCCGTCGTCGCTCGCCTGTCGCTCGCCTGTCGCTCGCCCTCGCTCGTCGCGTCGCCTGTCGCTCGCCCTCTTTCGTCGGCCGTCGTCTGGACGCCTGACCGCCTGACTGCCCAAGCTGCGGCGGTGGCGGCGTTCGGCCCGGGCGGCTGAAGCCTGCGCGGATCTTGAAGAGCGCGGGCGGGTTCTTGGGCTCTGGCGCTTCAAGATTCGGCGCGGAGGAGACCTCCAGGGCGTTGGGACTCGCGAGCAACGACCGGGAAGGCCTGGCCCAGCATCGGCGAGCCGGTCGGGGCGCTGAATGGGGGCGCTGGGTCGGGAGCCGGGCGAGGCCGAAGCTGGATGGAGTGGGTCAGGTAGGCGGCGCGGCACGCGGGGCGAGAAGTGGCTAACACGTGGGGTGCCGTTACCACCAACCGGTGCCGTCGTCGGGGTGGTGCGACGCGTGGTCGATGAAGACGGAGCATGAGACCCAGGCGCCGGGTGGGGAGGCGTATGGGCGGGTTGCTGGTTGGCGAGCGCATCAATACGAAGCGCTGGATGGCCACCGCGGTCGACTGTGGAGGGTGCGTTGGCGGCCGCTTCGGGCCCGGCGGCAGCCGCCGGCCAGCCGGGCAATGGCCAGCGAGCCGGCCGTCAACCCGCCAACCCGCTCGCACGGATCTTGATGAGGTCGGCTGGGTTCTCGGGCCCGAGCGCCCCAAAATCCAGCAACACAAACACCTCCCGCCGGCCGGTCTGAGCAATCTTGATGCGATCGCGCGGCTTCTCGGGCTCAAGCGCCCCAAGATCCCACGAGAAGAGCACCTCAAGAACGCGGCGACCAACGGCTGAAACCCTCCGAAAAGGACGGAAGCGCTACGGGCCGGCCCGGCAGGCGCACACCCTGCCGGGCCGACAGCATCAGCTCAGTGCCGAGTTCAACCCCACCAGATATCCGCTGCGATACCCCGTGGCGTTCGGGTGGAAGGAGTTGGTCGGCGGGATCGCGGTCAGGCCGTTGAGCCACGGGCTGGGCCCGCAGATCCCGTGCCCGGCGAACTCGTCCGTGACGTCCGACCAGGTGAAGCCGGCCGCCCCGGCGCGGGCCGCGGTCAGTTTGTTGAGTTCCACCGCGCCGGTGTTGATGGCCTTGCGTTTCGGGATGCTCATGCCGCCGACGCCGCAGTACGCCGTGGTCACGTCGAACAGGATCGGGTAGCCGAGCACGACCACGCGGGCGTTCGGGGCCTTGCGGCGGATGTCGGCGTAGGTGGCGTCGAGTTTGGCGGGCAGTTCGGTGCGCAGCACTTCCATGGCGGACGCGACGGTGGCCGCGCACGCGCTGTCGCTGGACAGGGTGCAGGAGATGACGGTCGAGGCGAAGCCGACGTCGTTGCCGCCGATGGTCAGCGTCACGAGGTCGGTGCCGCTGGTCAGCGGCCAGAGCTGGGTGGAACGCAGCGAGCCGGTGGTGGCGCCGCCGCAGGCGACCGACCGGTACGACTTCGGGTCGTTGGCCGCGTTCCACAGGCCGGGGTAGCCGTTGGCGCTGCGCAGGCAGAGCCCGGTTTGGCCGGGCGCGCCGACGCCGGAGGAGTACGAGTCGCCGAGCGCGACGTAGTCCCAGTTGGTGTAGGGGGCGGCTGCCGCAGCGGGTGTCGCGGCGATGATGCTCAGCAGGGTCGAGAAGACGAGGCAGGCGAGGACGGTGGTGCGTCTGCTCATCGGGTGGCCTCCGGATCCGCTGGGGATGGGGGCCGGAGCGCTCCGGTTACCGAACAGTAAGTCAAGGTCTCCGGGAAAGAAACACAGTGACATTCCTGTTACCTCGTAGTAACATGCGTCGATGTGACCTGCATCTATGTCAGGCGGTCATGTTACGTGTGCGCAGAGCGACAGGCTTTTACCGGCGCCACAGCCGGTCTTCAGTGTGCGCTCAGCTGACCGGTCTAGCGTCGGCCCATGGATGAGCAACGGGCCCGGAGGGTCGTCGAGACACTGCGCGGACGTAACGTCTTCGCCCACGTGAAGCTGCCGCACGCCGGCATCACCCAGTACGGCATCCGGGTCGTGCTGCCCGACGGGCGCGAGGCCATCTGGGACAACGACGGCACCGCCGGGCTGGAGGCCCAGGTCATGCGCGACGGCGTCCTGGTCGGGTTCGTGTCCTCGATCCCCGGCTCGGAGAACTTCGGCGACGACCAGATCATCGACGCGATCGCCGGCGCCGACTACGACCAGCCGATCGGGCGTTCCCGGCCCACGACGCCGGCCGGCCCGGGCCGGCCGGACCGGATCGCCACGGCGCCGCGGCCGCTCGGGCTGGCCGCGCGCCTGCGCCGTACGTTCCGCGACTGACCTACGGGGTGGCCGGGGCGTCCCGCGGGGGCATCGGCACCTGCAGGCTGACCGCGCCGCGCAGGTCCAGCCACGCGCGCTCCGGGCCGCGGACCAGCCGCAGCACCACGCCGTCGCACGACGGGCAGCGGGCCACCAGCCCGGGGGCCGGTCCCCAGACCCGCAGCCGGGCGACCACGCACGGCTCGCCGCAGCCGGCGCAGGTGGCCACCGCCGTGGTCACGTCCACCGCGAAGAGCTCACGCAGGTCACCGGCCATCGCGTTGCCGTCCACCGCGGTCATGAGATCCCTCCGAACCGTTCCGTGCGGACCTTGCCCGGGTCGTGCCCCAACGCCACCAGGATGTCCGCCGCCGCCTCGACGAACGCGGTCGGGCCGCAGACGAACACGTCCGGGGCGAAGTCCGGCGGCCAGCCGTGGGTGTTCAGCGTGGCCACGGTGAGCCGTCCCGGCGGCTCGGGCCAGCCGTCGGGGGTCTTGCGGGTGTAGACGAAGTGCACGTCCAGGCCCGGGTCGTCGCGGACCCGGCGGGCGAGCTCGGCGGCGTAGAGGGCGTCCTGCGGGGTGCGGACCGAGTAGATCAGGCGGAACGGCTGCCGGCCGCGGACGTCGCCGCGCGCACGGATCATGGCCATCAGCGGTACGACGCCCGAGCCGCCGGCCACCAGCAGCACCGGCGGGGGCGCCGCCCGCCACACGAACCAGCCGCCGACCGGGCCGCGCAGCTCCAGCGGCCGGCCGACCTCGAGGTCGTCGATCAGGTAGGACGACACCTCGCCGTCCTCGACACGCTGCACGGTCAGCTCGACCAGGCCGTCGTCGCGCCACGCGGAGGCGATCGAGTAGCTGCGCTGGGCCGAGTAGCCGTCGGGGGCGGTCAGCCGCACGTCGACGTGCTGGCCGGGCAGGTGTCCCGGCCACTGCGGCACCCGCAGCACCAGGGTGCGCGCGGACGGCGTCTCCCTGCGGGCCGCCTCCACCGTGGCGACCCGCCAGCTCAGTCTCCCTGGTACCGCTGTTCGCGCCATGGGTCTCCGTACATGTGGTAGCCGGCTTCCTCCCAGAAGCCCGGCTCGTCCTGCTGGAGCATCTCGATGCCGTTGACCCACTTGGCCGACTTCCAGAAGTACAGGTGCGGGACCACCAGCCGGGCCGGGCCGCCGTGCTCGGGCGCGAGCGGCTCACCGTCGAACTGGTACGCCACCCAGGCCTTGCCATCGAGCAGGTCCTCCAGCGGCACGTTCGTGGTGTAGCCGCCGTAGCCGTGCACCATCGTGTAGTCGGCGGTGGTCTCGACGTTCTCGAAGAGGGTGTCCAGGGTGACCCCGCGCCAGGTGGTGCCGAGCTTGGACCACTTGGTGACGCAGTGGATATCGGTCGTGACGTCCTCGGCCGGCAGGTCCTGGAACTCCGGCCAGGACCAGCTGTGCTTGCCGCCGGTCTCGTCGGTGATGGTGAACTGCCAGCGCTCCAGCGGGATCCGCGGCGTCGGGCCGGCCGAGAGCACCGGGAAGTCGTGCGTGAGGTACTGCCCCGGCGGCAGGTCGGGCCGGGAGGAACGGCGCCGGCCGCCGAACCCGGGGGAGATGATGCTCATGCCAGCAGTAAACCCGATGATCATGAACGAGGACAGGCTCACCCCACGGCGAAGGCCGCGTTCCCGGCCGGCAGCTCGCGGCCGTTGCGGTCGTACGCTCGCGGCCGGCCGACCTCGCCGGCCGGTTTGACCATTTTGAGGTCGAACCAGAAGAGCACCACGGACCGGTCCTCGCTCCAGGTGGCCTGGCGGGCACGGACCGTCCGCCCGTCCGCCTTCACGGTGATCTTCGCCGCAGCGCCGACGTAGTACCCGAAGGCGGGGGTCGCGCCGCCCTCGACCACCATGGCCATCTCGAGGGCGTGGAAGCCCGGCGCCCGGTCGGAGCCCTCCACCTCGTTGTTCACGACGTCGGGGATCAGCCGGCCCTCGGCGGTGCGCCGCCCGGCGACGATGCCGAGGGCGACGTCGGGCAGGCGGGGCTCGTCGAGACGCTGCATCCACAACAGCCGGTCCAGGCCGCCCGCCGTCGATCCGGTGTCGACCACCTCACCCCACGCGCCGCCCGGCTCGGGCCTGGCCGGCACCCCGGTGCTGGGCCGGATGTTCAGCCCGGTGCTCGGCACGGCGGCTGAGGCGGCAGTGGCCGGCGATCCGGTGCCCGGCGCGTCGCCGGCCGAGGGCTGGGCGGCCGCCGCGAGCCCGGCCGGCTGCGGCGGGCCCGCCGGGATCAGCTGCGCCCCGCCCACCAGCAGGGCCAGCACCGCGGCGGAAGAGGCCGCCCCGACGGCGGCCCGCCGGCGGCGGCGCAACCGGCCACCGGCGGCCATGACCACGGCGAGGTCCAGCGGCTTCGGCTCGAAATCCGGCGTGCTGTGCATGGCGTCTCTCAGGTCGTCGAGGTCGTTCACGGGCGTACTCCGCTCTGTGCGCGCCGGGGGGACGGGATGGAGACCCGGAGCTTGGCCAGCGCCCGGGAATTGAGGCTCTTGACCGTGCCCAGCGACAGGTTCAGCTCCCGGGCGACGTCCACCTCGGTGGCGTCGAAGAAGTGGCGCAGCACGACCACGGTGCGCTCGCGGGGCGAGAGGGTCTGCAGGGCGCCGATGAGCCAGCGGCGCCGGGTCACGTCGTCGGCCACGTCGCGGGGCAGCGCCCGCTCCGGCACCTCGTCGGTCGCGTACTCGCGGATCGGGCGGCGCCACTGGTCGGTGACGAGATTGGCCAGGACCGTGCGGGCGTACGCGTAGGGGTCCTTGCGGCGCACCCGGCCCCAGGACGCGTACACCCGGACCAGTGCGGCCTGGGCCGCCTCCTCGGCCTGGTGCCGGTCGCCGGTCAGCAGGTACGCGGCGCGCTGCAGCCGGGCCGAGTTCGCGCCGGCGAACTCGACGAACTCCTCGTCACCTCTTCGGACTAGTCCCACGAGGGCCAAGACGAGCGAGGCTCGCAAAAGGTTGCAACGGCCCGCGCCGCCGGCCGGTCACGCCCAGACGGCACGGACCCGCTCGATCTCGCCGGCGGCCTGGGCTTGCCCGGCCCGCGCGGCGGGCCCGCGGCGGGCCGGATCGAGCGGATTGCGGCCGATCGCGGTGAGCGCGGCATCGGTGGGACTGATGACCACGGTACGCACGCCGGGTCCCAGAGCGGCGGCCTGCGCGGCCGGCCGGTCGGCGCGCCGGGCAGCCGCGGTGAGCGGGGCGACCACCACGACCCGCTCGTACCCGCGGGCCAGGTCGACGTTGGCGACCGAGCGCACACCACCGTCGACATAGCGCCGGCCGTCGACGGTCATCGGCGGCCACACCAGCGGCACGGCGCAGCTCGCGGCGACGGCGTCGATCAGCGACACCCCGCTGGTGTTGTCGAACGCCCGGAACTCGCCGGTCCGCGCCTCGACCGCGGTGACCAGCAGCCGGGCGGCCGGCCACTCGTCGCGGCGGACCCGGGAGGCGATCGCCGCGCGCCGGGCCGACTCGGGCGCCGTACGGGCCTTGAGCGCCGCCCGGCCCAGCCGCGCCCGGCCCCGGGCCCGGTCGCCCGGCCACAGCGAGGCCAGCAGGAAGCCGAGCAGCACCCGGGTGCCGATGGTGGCACTGGTGTCGCCCGAGGTGTCGGCCAGCTCGTGGGCGTAGAGGTCCTCGACCGTGCTGCCGCCGGTGAGCTGGGCCGCGACGACCGAGCCGGCGGAGGTGCCGACGAACAGGTCGGCGGCGCTCAGGTCGACGCCCTGCTCCGCCAGGCCGTGCAGCAGGCCGATCTCCCAGGCGACGCCGGTGACGCCGCCACCGCCCAGGACGAGAGCACGTTTCAGCATGCACATCTTTACCACTGATCCGTGTGGTCGGCCTTTCCCGAATTAAGTCCACTGATATATATCACTGTCAGCAATTGCATGAACACTCTCAGTTAGTCTTCCCCTGATGGCCCGACGCGTGCGATTCGGCGTGGGCCCGCCCAAGACACGAAACGAAGCGGTTCACGAACCGTAGGAGGACCACGCATGCGTACGTCCCAGTCCAGTTCCAGGTTCCGGCGCATACCGGCCGCGCTCGCGGTGGGGGCCACCGCGGCCGTCATGCTCGCCGCCACCGCGACCCCCGCGCTCGCGGTGGGTCCGGTGGCCATCGACGACTCCACCGGCTTCACCGGTGGCGGTGACGTCATCAACGTCACCTCGTCGGCCCAGTTCGGCACCGGCACCAACGGCGTCACCTTCTCGAGCGGCGCGACGTGTCCCGCGACCTACACGACGAGCGGCACCAACCTGGTGGCGGCGTCCGTGGTGCACACCGACGCCAGCAACCTGGTCGTCACCGTGCCGGCCACCGTCGTGGCGCCGGTGGCCTACAAGGTGTGTGTCTACCTCGGCACGACCGTCGCCTCCAGCGCGCTGGTCAACAGCCCCAACACCGCCCCGGTGTACACGGTGTCGCCCGCGGCGCCCGTCCTGAGCACCACCGGCGGCATCACCGGCGGTGGCAACTCGATCACGGCCACGCTCACCAACTTCCTGACGGTGCCCACCGCACCCGCCGCGGTCTTCTCGGTCGCGGCCTGCCCGACCACGTACGGCACGCCGACCAGCAACCTGGCGGCGACCGTCACGAAGACGTCGGTCACCGTCGGCACGCTGACCGTGCCGGCCGGTGTCGTGATGCCGAACACGTACAACGTCTGCATCTACACCGGCAACACCGCCGCGGCGACGCTGATCGCCGACAGCTCGGCCGACTACACGCCGACGCCGCCCACAGCCGTGCTGAGCCCCACCTCGGGCCTCACCGGCGGCGGTAACTCGATCACCGTCACGTCGACGTCGAACTACCTCAACGGGGTCTCCTCGCCCGGCGTGGCCTTCTCGGTCGCCACCTGCCCCAGCACCTTCACGGCGAGCCCGGCCAACCTGGTGGGCACCGCGACGCGGCTCTCGGACACCGTGGCGTCGGTGGTCGTGCCGGCCGGCGTGGTCTCGGCCAGCCCCGGCCCGGCCTACAACGTGTGTGTCTACAACGGCAGCGACGACGGTGTGAGCACGCTCGTCGGCACCAGCGCCGCGGCGTACACCGCCACGGTTCCGACCGTTGCGCTGAGCACCAACGTCGGTGTCACCGCCACGTCCACGCCGATCACGGTCTCCTCGACCAACAACTTCCTCAACGGCGTCTCGGCGGCCGCGGCGACCCTGTCGGCCCCCGCGTGCACTTCGACGTACTCGATCGCTGCTCCGGGCACCTACGCGGCGACCACCACGAAGATCGCCAACAACAAGGCCGTGGTGACCGTCCCGACCAGTGTGGTGTCGGCCAGCCCCGGCCCCGCGTACAACGTCTGCATCTACTCCAGCAACAGCGGTCCGCTGATCGCCTCCAGCGGCAACGTGAAGTACTCCGTCGGCAGCGCCATCACCATCGGCGTCGTCTCGCCGGCCGGCGGTCCCGCGCTCGGTGGCAACAAGATCTCCATCGCGGGCACCGGGCTGCCGACCACGCCGGGCTCGATCAGCGCGACCATCGGCGGTTACCCGCTCGTGGTGACGCCGGTGAGCGCCACGGAGTTCACCGCCATCGTCCCGGCCCACGAGGCCTCCGGCCCGCTGCCGATCAAGGTGGTCACGCCGTCGGGCACGTTCTACTCGTCCGGCACCTACACCTACTCCAACGGTGTGGTGATCGCCCCGAACACCACCTCCAACACGGCCGCCCCGATCTACGTGGACGTCCAGGGTGTCGGCTTCGCGGGCATCAACTTCACCACCACCACCGGTACGACGTCGACCGACACCAACGGCCACGTGTACCTGGTCTCCGGGGCCTACGACCCCACTGACACCGCCGGCAAGAAGGCCACCCCGCCGATCGCGGAGTGCACCAACGTGCTGGTCATCAACGACACCGAGCTGATCTGCACCGTGGACGCCGGGGACAGCCTGAGCACGGCCGGTGCGGCCGTCACCACTCCGGTGCCCGACGGCACGTACACCATGACCGTGGTCAGCGACGGCCGGATGGACGTGCAGACCGGCGGCGCCAACGCCGACGTGACCTTCACGAAGACGGTGGTCTCGAGCGGTTCGACCTTCACGGTGGCCGACTACTGATCGGCAGCACCTGACAGCGCACACAACGGCGGCCCGGAGCGATGAGCTCCGGGCCGTCGCCCGTTCCCGGCGACGCCGAGGGCGCGGACACGATCGGCCGGCCGCCTGGTGGCGGCCGGCCGATGGCGGTATGTGGCGGGGGATCAGCCGAGCTTGTCCCACGCCTGGTCGATCGTCGTGGCGCTCAGCGCCGCCGACGGGCGTCCGTCGGGCTTGACGGCAACCGTGTAGACGCTCCTCGTCGAGCTGGTGCGCCAGCACAGCAACAGCGTCGGGCGCTCGCGCGGCTTGACGTCCTTGCTGAGCCTGACCTTGGAGGTGCACCGTACGTCGCCGAACTTGATGCCGTCGTCGACGGTCCACGCCAGCTCGCGGTACCCGGTGAGGTCCGCGCGGGCGGACATGACCCGGACCGTCTCGCCGTCGCGTCGCACGGTGGTGGTGGTCACGTCGTCCTCGTCCACCTCGGCGACGGCGGCGTCCGGCAACGGCCGGAACACCTGGGCGGTCGCCTTGGCCTTCGCGGACGCCGAGCGGGCGGCCTGGACGCGTTCGGTGGTGCTCGCGGGCGCCGGCGAGGTGGTGGCGGCGCGGGTGGAGGAACTCGCCGTGGGCGTGGCCCCGGACCGCGGCGCCGACGACGGTGTGGCCGAGCCTTCCGGCGCCGGCGCGGGGGGAGGTTCCACGTTCAGGCCGTCCGCCTGTGAGGAGCGGGTGGTGTCGCGGTCGTCGAGCACCTGGCCGGCGACGAGCGCGCCGGCGCCGAGGATCGTCAGCAACCCGGCCGCGCCGATCATGGCCTGCCGGCGGCGCCGGGAGCGGCGCGGCACCACCGACGGGTACGTCGCGTTCGGATCGTCGTCCGGGGGCGGCGCTTCGGCGGCGCCGGGATCGTGAACGTTGCGCATGCTTCAGTCCTTTGCGGGTCTTGGCAAGCAGGCCGGCCGCGCCCGAGAAGTCGCGGCGACAGGCCCCGAGCCCCGATAATCCCACGCGTTTCGGACGTAACCGATGAAAACGGCAACACCGGCGCTGTGCCACTAGGCCCCGAAGAGGTCCCGGTAGGCCGCTGCCGACCCGGGATTCCGGACGCAGGCGGCGTCGGTGCGGAAAAGGCTCGACTGCACCCCACCCTCCCCGCAGTCCGAGAAGTACGCCTCGTAGGCCAGCTGCCCGGCATGCGCCGCGAACCACTCGTGCATCCACGTCACGAACGACGGGTTCTCCCGCCCCGCGTCGCCGGTCGGGACCACGGCCCACTCGCCCACCGAGAACGGCTTGCCGTGCTCCCGGGCGAAGCCGTACAGCCAGGTCAGCCCCTCCGGGTCGGTCGCCGCCTCGTCGAACGCGGCCTTCGTCGGCGACCACGGGTAGTGGTCGTAGTTGTCGATGCCGATGATGTCCACGTACTCGTCGCCCGGGTAGCAGTTCGTGCTCACGCCGCCGCAGGTGCCCTTCGGCGTGCCGTGCGCGTTGATCGTCCAGTCCAGCAGGACGGCCGGGTTCGTCGCGCGGATGTTCGTCGCCGCGCGGCGGTAGCAGGCGATCCACGTCGCCGGGTCGTCGGCCCGCCACGGCGAGGTCTTCTCGTTGAACTCCCAGCCCAGCCGCACCACGGAGTCGCCCCGGCCGTACCGGGTCATCAGCGAGCCGAAATTCCGCCAGTCCTGGTCGTGGGCGCCGGCCGCGCAGGCCGCCAGGTCGGCGCTCGCGCCGATCGGCACCAGGCCCTGCGACACCACCAGCATGCCGTCGAAGTCCGAGAAGAGGTCGAACGTCCAGCCCGACCCCGCGGTCATCGCCGCCCACGAGGTCCGGTCGGTGTAGGTCTGCGCGACCCGGCAGGCGCGGCCGCGCGCGGTGCAGAAGGCGTTGACGTGCGCCGTGTCGAACAACGGGTCGCCGTTGACGCCGGACATGCCGTTCGGGCCGGGCCAGACGCCGTCCGCCCGCGGCAGGCCGATCAGGGCCCGCGCCGAGCGGGTGCCGGCCGCGGCGGTCACCGAGGGTACGGCGGAGGCGGACGGCACCGGCTTTTTGTCGTCCGTCGCGAAGCCCACGGCGGTGGCCGCGAGCGCCATCAGAGCCGCCCCGGCGCCCAGCCAGAGCCGCCGGCGGGGCGGTCGTTCGTCGGCCATCAGGCGGCACCCCCGCGGCGATCGGAGCGTTTTGCCCCATTCTCGCAGGCGTGGCGTCCGCGCGGGCGGGAGTCGATCAACCCGCGGCCATTCTTTAGGTAAGGCAATCCTGGCCCGCCGGCGAACAATTGTGGTAATACCTTTGTGTGGTGCCCGGCGGGGCCGCGGGAAATGGTTTATGGTCGGCTCATGACTCAGATGATGGCCATGCCGCGCGTGCAGACCTGCACGGTGAGCGGATGCGGATACAACCACGACGGCTGCACGGCCTTCGCGATCACCATCGGCCGGGCCAGCTCGGAGTGCGACACGTTCATCGACACGGCCGACAAGGGCGGGATGGGTCAGGCGGAAGCCCAGGTCGGGGCGTGCAAGCGGGCCGAATGCGTACACAACACCGAGCTGGAGTGCCACGCGCCGTCGATCATG
Source organism: Actinoplanes nipponensis (assembly GCF_016862275.1). Classification (GTDB taxonomy): domain Bacteria; phylum Actinomycetota; class Actinomycetes; order Mycobacteriales; family Micromonosporaceae; genus Actinoplanes; species Actinoplanes nipponensis. The sequence goes on from NZ_BOMQ01000018.1 coordinate 128,636, forward strand.
GTGGGCGCCGGGCAGGACCGGGCCGACTGCCTGACCTTCGAAGCGCGGTAATTGTCGGAGGGATTCTTCGGGGCCGTCATCGCTTTGTCGATGACGGCCTTTTTGCGGGCCGGGGCAATTGTTGTCGTGCCTGGTTGCATGGTGCTGACCGTCGCTCCCGCCGATTGCGGGGTTCGTGCTTTGTTCCATCGTGTCGCGGTGGGTGCATGGTGCGGGTCGGGATGGTGCGGTCTCGGCTTTCGCGGATCGCCGGCCCGTCGCGTTTTCGCCGCTTCGGCTTCCGTCGCGCCTCGGGTTCTGTAGCGCTTCCGTTGCGGTCGCGCCTGGAGTTGCGTGACGCTCGGGCTTCCGTCGCGGCCCCAGGTGCCGGCGCTCTTTGGTCTCCGCTGCGGTTCCACTTGCCCTTCGCTTCTGCTGCGCGCCCTCGGCTTCCGCACGCTCAGGTCGCCGGAAGTCAGCGCATACCGCTTGTTGTCCCAGCCCCAAAACACCCTTTTGCTCCTTTTCGGAGTGAATCTTGGAGCGCTGCGGCCCGAAAAGCCGCCTACGGTCCACAAGATCTGGCGGTGAGGGCTGGTCGGGCGGTCGTGCGGGGCGGCGGACGGTCGGGTGGTTGGTCGGCGGTCGGTCGGGCAGCTACGGCGGTCGGTTGAGTGGGCGGTCGGGCTGGCGGTCGGTTGGGCGGCGGTCGGGCTGGCGGTCGGTTGGGCGGCGGTCGGGCTGGCGGTCGGTTGGGCGGCGGTCGGGCTGACAAGAGGCGGTCAGGTTGACAGGTGGCGGTCTGGCGGTCGGGTGGCGGTCGGTCGGTTGGTCGGATGTCGGTCGGCGGGGACAGGTGGGGGACAGCGGGGGCGGGTCGACCCACGGCGGGGTTGACCTCAAGTTGAGAACAAGCTAAGTTGACCTCAGATCGAGTTCTACTCAGCATGAGAATGACGAGGCCCCGATGAGCGACGAACGCGACTTCCTCGACAGCTACGACCCCGCGGCCTACACGCCCGTCGCCGTCACCGTCGATGTCGTCGCGCTGACCATTCGGCACTCTCGGCTGCATGTGCTGCTCGTCGAGCGGGGCGCGCATCCCTTCGCCGGGTGGTGGGCGCTGCCGGGCGGGTTCGTGCAGCAGGAGTCGCTCGACGCCGCCGCTCGGCGGGAGCTTGCCGAGGAGACCGGGTTGCGTTCCGGTGAGGGGCTGCTCGACCGGGTGCATCTCGAGCAGCTGCGCAGCTACGGCGATCCCGGCCGGGACCCCCGCATGCGGGTCGTCTCGGTGGCCTACCTGGCTTTCGCGCCGAGCCTGCCCGATCCGCAGTCCGGCGGCGACGCGTCCGGGGCCCGCTGGGTGCCGGTCGACGAGGTGGGCGAGCTGGCCTTCGACCACGCCGCCATCCTGGCCGACGGGCTGGACCGGGCCCGGGCCAAGCTCGAGTACACCCCGCTGGCCACCGCGTTCGTCGGCGACGAGTTCACCATCGGGGAGCTGCGCGCGGTCTATGCCGCCGTGTGGGGCGAGGAGCTGCACGCCGGCAACTTCCACCGCAAGGTGCTGTCGGTGCCCGGCTTCGTGGAGAGCACCGGCGAGACGAGCACCCGCGGCGGCGAGCGTGGCGGGCCCAAGCCGCGCCTCTACCGGGCCGGGGACGCGCGGCTGCTGCATCCGGCGCTGCTGCGGCCGACCCGTGAGGACGGTGTGCGATGACGTTCGACGAGGCGGTGTCGGCCATCGGCGGCGCGCACTCGTTCGCCGATCTCGTGGCAGCCTGTGCCCTACCTGGGGGCGCCGGCGCCGGCGGTGCGGGTGGGGGAGCGGGGCACACGTACCGGAATCTGGTCAAGGTCGTGCATCCCGATGTCGCACCCGCGGGTCGCGGCCCGGCCGCGACGGCGGCCTTCGCCCGCCTTTCCCGGCTCTGGGGCGAGCGCGACGGGCGGCCGCTCACCACGGGGCGGGCCACCTACCGGGTCGGCGGGCTGGTCGCCTCCGGCGACATCGCGGAGCTGTACGCGGTCGACGGCGACGCCGCGCTGCTCAAGCTGCCGCGGCAGCCCGCGGACAACGACCTGGTGCGGGCCGAGGCCGCGGCGCTGACCACCCTGGCCGCCGACGGCGACCCCAAGTTCCGGGCCTACGCGCCGCGGCTGCTGGAGAGCTTCACCCACGAGGACGCCGATCGGGTACGCCGCACCGCCACCGTCACCACCCGGCAGCGCGGCTTCGTCTCGCTGGCCGAGGTGCACGCCGCCTACCCGGCCGGCCTCGACCCGCGCGACGTGGCCTGGATGTGGCGGCGGCTGCTCACCGGTCTCGGCTGGGCCCACCGGGCCGGGCTGGTGCACGGCGCGGTGCTGCCCGAGCACGTGCTCATCCACCCGGCCGAGCACGGCCTGGTGCTCGTGGACTGGTGCTACGCGGTGCCGGCCGGCGCCGCGGTCCCCGCCCTGGTCGCCCGGCACCGCGCCGCCTACCCGGGCGAGGTGCCGGCCCGGCAGCCGGCCACCGCGGCCACCGACATCTTCATGGCGACCGGCCTGATGCTGCGGCTGATCCGCCACCCACCGGACGCGCTGCGCCGCTTCGCCCGCGGCTGTCGCTACGACAAGCCCCGCATGCGTCCGCAGGACGCGTGGCGCCTGCTCGCGGAGCTCGACGAGCTTCTCGGCGACCTGTACGGCCCCCGCCGGTTCCGCGCCTTCGCGATGCCGGCCCGACCCTGAAGGAGCACGAAATGGGAAGCGGACGCTGGTCCACCGATGTCTACTCCGCCGCCGCCGGCTACCGCGCCGCGACCGGCACGAGCGCCTTCGCCTACAGCGACAGCGGCGCCCGCAAGGCCCACCCGGCGCTGGACCCGCTGAACGTCGGCCGGCGGGAGAGCCGCGACAGCGACGAGCACCCGCACAGCACGCCGATCGCCGTGCTGTTCGACGTGACGGGCTCGATGGGCACCGTCCCGCGGGTGCTGCAGACCAAGCTGCCGCAGCTGCTGGGCCTGCTCACGCGCAAGGGGTACGCCACCGACCCGCACGTCATGTTCGGCGCGATCGGCGACGCCACCTGCGACCGGGTGCCGCTGCAGATCGGACAGTTCGAGTCGGACAACCGGATGGACGACGACCTGGCCCGGATCGTGCTCGAGGGCGGCGGCGGCGGCCAGCGGCGCGAGTCGTACGAGCTGGCGATGTACTTCATGGCCCGGCACACCGACCTGGACTCGGTGGTCAAGCGGGGCCGCCGCGGCTACCTGTTCATCATCGGCGACGAGATGGCCTACCCGCAGATCAAGCCCAAGGAGGTGCGGCGGTTCGTCGGCGACCGGCTCGGCGAGCCGATCTCCACCGAGGCGATGCTGGCCGAGCTGCGGCGCAGCTTCGACGTCTACTACATCATGCCGACCGCGGCCGGCTGGGGCGGCGACGCCGAGATCCTCGGCTACTGGCGCACGCTGCTCGGCCAGCACGTCATCGAGCTGGACGACCTCGACGCGGTCTGCGAGACGATCGCGCTGACCGTCGGGCTCGGCGAGGAGTCCATCGACCTGGACGCCGGGCTGGCCGACCTGGTCGACGTCGGGTCGGCGGCCGGCCCGTCGGTCGGCCGGGCCCTGGCCCCGCTGGGCGCGGGCCGCGGCACGGTGGTCCGCTCGGCGCTGCCCGCCGGCGGGCCGGGCCGCAGCGGGAACGAACGGCTGTGAACGACCACCTCGCTGTGGTCGACCTCGGCTACGGCGACGCCGGCAAGGGCACCGTGGTGGACGCGCTCTGCGCTTCGGACCCGGTCACCGCGGTGATCAGGTTCAACGGGGGAGCGCAGGCCGCCCACAACGTGATCACGCCGGCCGGCCGGCACCACACGTTCGCGCAGTTCGGCTCGGGCACGTTCCACGGCGTGCCCACCCACCTGTCGCGGTTCGTGGTCGTCGACCCGCTCGCGCTGGCGGCCGAGGCGGCCGCCCTGGGCAACCCGTTCCACCTGCTGACGATCGACGGCGACGCGCTGCTCGCCACGCCGTGGCACCGGGCGGCCAACCGGGCCCGCGAGCGGCGGCGCGGCGGGGCCCGGCACGGTTCGTGCGGGATGGGCGTCGGGGAGACCATGGAGTACGCCCTCAGCCACCCCGACGCTCCCCGGGTCGCCGACGTGACGTCACCGGCCCGCCTCCGCGCCCGCCTCGCGGCGGTCCGGGACGCGCTGGGCCCCCTCGACGACGTGCCGCCGCTGGAGGACGTCGTGGACGCGTTCCTGGCCTTCGGGCGGACTGTGTCCATCGTGGACGGCGGGCATCTGGACCGGTTGCTGGGCCAGGGTCCGTGCGTCTTCGAGGGGGCGCAGGGGGTGCTGCTGGACGAGTGGCGGGGGTGGCACCCGTACACGACGTGGTCCACGACGACGTTCGCCAACGTGGCGGCCCTGTGCCCGGCCTTCGTGCGGCTGGGGGTGGTGCGGACGTACACGACCCGGCACGGCGCCGGGCCGTTCGTCACCGAGGCGCCGCTGGACCTGCCCGAGGCGCACAACGGGGTGGGGGAATGGCAGGGCGCGTTCCGGGTCGGCCACTTCGACGCGGTCGCCCACCGGTACGCGGCCGAGGTGGCCGGCGGCGTCGACGCCCTGGCCGTGACCCACCTCGACGCCCCGCCGCGCGTCCCCGGCCTGCGGATCTGCACGTCGTACGAGCTGGACGGGGCCCGCTGGGAGCGGATCCGGCCCGGACCGGCGGAGGATCTGGGCCACCAGGCGGCCCTGACCGCGCTGCTGGACCGGGCCCGCCCGGGCGACCTGGAACGGCCGGACGACTGGGCGGACCGGATCGGCGAACTGCTGCAGGCCCCGGTGCTGCTGGAGTCGCACGGGCCGCGCGCCGGCGACAAGCTCTTCCGGCAGGCGGCTGTGGTGTAGTGGGGTCATGGGGGTGGGGCCGTCATCGCTTTGTCGATGGCGGCCCTTTGCGGGCGGAGGCAATTGTTGTCGTGCGTGGGTGCGTGGTGCTGACCGTCGCTCCCGCCTTCGTCGCGTCCTCGCGTGCCGTTGCGCTTTGGTCCCCACTTTCGTTGGTGTTCCACCCACTTGCGCTTCGTTCCTGCTCCCCACTCTCAGCTTCCGCTGCGCTCAGCTTTTCGAGCAGGTAGCGCTTCTCGCTCGTTCTTCCCTGGGCCACCGTCCCCTTTGCCCCTTTCCCGAGTGAATCTTGGAGCGCCGGGGCCCGAGAACCGGAGCACTGTTCACAAGATCTGGCGGAGAGGGGTGGTCGAGCGGTCGTGTGGGCGTGCGGGGGCGGTGGTCGGTCGCGCGCGGTGGCGGCGGTCGGTCGGGCGGGGGCGGTCGGTCGGGCGGGGGCGGTCGGTCGGGCGGGGGCGGTCGGTCGGGCGGGGG
>NZ_BOMQ01000019.1 GCF_016862275.1 Actinoplanes nipponensis
GGCGGGGGCGGTCGGTCGGGCGGGGGCGGTCGGTCGGGCGGGGGCGGTCGGTCGGGCGGGGGCGGTCGGTCGGGCGGGGCGGCCGTTGGAGCGCGCGGTCGAGCGGGCGGGCGGGGCGATTGAGCGGTCGGTCGGTAAGCGCTCGGCTGGTTGAGCGGTCGGTCGGGCTGGCGATTGAGCGGGAGATCGCGCCGGCGGCGGTCGGACGATCGGGCGGTGGCAGCGTTGCGGGCCGGCTCTAGCTTGGACGGTGTGACCAGTCCTGATGGTGACGATCCGGCCGACCGCCGGCCCGCCGACGGCACGCCGGACGACAGTGATCCGGTCCGGCTGTCCCCACCCGTGGATCCCTGGCTGACCGAGGCGCCGACCTCGGTTCTCGGCGATGCCGGGTCCGCTCCCGACCAACTCCCGCCCACCGACCAACTCCCGCCTCCCGGCCAGCTGCCACCCACCGAGCAACTGCCGCCCACCGCCCACGCAGCGCCGGCCGGCCAGACACCACCGGCCGACACGGCACGGTTCGGCAGCGCGGCGGCGTTCGACGGCCCGCCGTCCGGCTGGGCGGATCCGTCCCCGCAGCGCCGGCGCGGTCGCCGTGCGGCCCGGTGGGTGGTGGCGGTGCTCGCGGTCGGCGCGCTGTTCATCGCCGGAATGCTCGCCACGGACGTTTTCGGGTCAGGCGGCGACGGCCGGGGGACTGGCCCGTCGACTGCGGCGAGCCCCGCGGCCGTGCCCGTAGTGGCCACCACCACCCCCGCCGCCCGGAAGACCACGTCGGCGCCGGCGTCGGAGGCGGGCGGGCAGCCCAGTGCCACGGTCAGTGACCAGCCCGGCAGCTCCGGCAGTGCGGCGGCGCCCGGTGCCGGCGGCCCGGTGGTGGTCTACGAGGTCACGGCGAGCGGGTCGCGCAACGTGGGCAGCGTGAGCTACACCGACCAGGACGGCGACATCATCCGCCGCAACGGGATCCGGTTGCCGTGGCGCACCACCTTCACCGTCGGCGGCCAGCGTAAGCCGCTGGTGCTCATCGCCCAGCGTAACGGCGGCGGGGACGCCGGACCGGTGACGTGCACCATCACCCTCGACGGCAAGGTGCTGAGCTCCACCACCGCCGACGGCCGGTACGCCGCCCCGGAGTGCAGCGGTTAGCGGCTACAGGTACATGCCGGTGGCGGGCGGGGTCACCGGCACCGTCACCGGCTGGGCGCCCGTGCGCAGCGCGTACAGCTCGGCCAGCGTCGCCCCGTGCGGCCCGACGCCGGCCGGGGTGCCCAGCCACGCGACCGCCTCCCCGTACGGCAGGCGGCCGACCTCGATGCTGGCCAGGCACCGCCCCGGCCGGACCACCGCGGGGTGCAGGGTGGCCAGGTCCTCGTTGGTGGTGATGCCGATCAGCGCGTTACGGCCCTGCCCGAGCAGGCCGTCGGTCAGGTTCAGCAGCCGCGACAGCGACTGCCCGGCGCTGGCCTTGGCGTCGCCGCTGATCAGCTCGTCGCAGTCCTCCAGCATGAGCAGCCGCCAGCGCGGCTCGTCGTCGTCGCCGCTGCCCAGCGCCACGCTCATCAGGTACGCGGGATCGCCGAACAGCCGTTCCGGGTCGAGGACGCAGTCGACCTGGCACCACGAGCGCCACTGCTGGGCCAGCGCGCGCAGCGCGGTCGTCTTGCCGGTGCCCGGCTCGCCGTGCAGCAGGAGCAGCCGGCCGTTGACCGCGGTGCCGTCGATGGCCATCAGCCGTTCGAGGGTGCGCGCCACCGGCCCGGCGTAGTTGGCCCGGATCTTGTCCCACGGCGCCGCGTCGATCTCGCGTTGCACCCGGCGCGGCCCGTGCGCGCCGTAGTGCCAGAAGCCGATCGGCACGCTGTCGTCGGCCGGCTCGGGCGCCTCGACGGCGTCCTCGATCGCGACCGCGAGCACCGACTCGGCCAGTTCGGAGGTGGTCGCGGTGACCGTCACCCGGGCCCGGCGGCTCTGCCGCCAGCGGGTCACGTGCAGGGTCCAGCCTTCGCCGACCGACAGCCGGCCGTGGCCGTCCTCCTCCACCGCGTCCCGCACGATGCGGGCGTCCTCGGTGGTCAGCAGCGCCTCGGCCCGGACGTTCTCCAGGTACGTGGTGCGGCCGAACGGCTCCCGCCCGGTGACGAACGCGTCGAGGGCGAGCAGGTCGACCACATCCACCAGCCGGTCACCGTCGTCGACGGCGCCGGACAGCGGCAGGGCGGTGGCGGTGGCCGGGGTGGCCGCCGCTTCCACCGGGCGGCTGCCGAGCCGGTCGACGGACTGATGGGGGGTGCGCATTACCCCATGATCGGCCCCGGGTGGGGGATGAGCACCCGGTTTTCCGCCAGGTCCAGCCGATCGGGGCCGGCTATGCGGAGGCTCACTTCCGTTTCCCAAGATCCTTGTCCGTCGGTAAGGTGAGGGTTACCTAACCTGAACGGAGCTCGACATGGCGACCCATCCGCTCATCTCGCGCCGCCACCTGCTCTTCGGCGCAGCGGGCGTGGCGGCCGCCGGACTGCTCGCGGCCTGCGGCGACGGCGACGGCGACAGTCCCGGCGCGAGCGGCTCGTCCGCCGCGGCCACCGGCGGCGCGTTCCCGGCCGCGGCGACCCACCAGTTCGGCAGCACCACCGTCGAGCAGGCGCCCAAGACGGTCGTCTCGCTCGGCTGGGGAGACGCCGACGCGTTGCTCGCCCTCGGGGTGGTCCCGGCCGGCATCCTCGACTGGTTCCAGGCGTGGCCGACCGGCGTCGGGCCCTGGGCCCAGGACCGGCTCAACGGCGCCCGGCCGGTCGTCCTCAAGGGCCCGGAGATCAACTTCGAGAGCGTCGCCACCCTGCGCCCCGACCTGGTCACCTTCACCAAGAGCGACAACGTCAAGGCCACCTGGGAGCAGCTGGAGAAGCTCGCCCCGACGCTGTCCGGCCCGGCCGGCACGGCCCCGTACGGCACCACGCTCAAGGACCAGACGCTGCTGATCGCCGAGGCGCTGGGCCGCCGGGCCGAGGGTGAGGCGCTGGTCGCCGCCAACGACGAGGCGCTCGCCGCGGCCAAGGCGGCCAACCCCGGGTTCACCGGCCGGAGCGTGGTCGTCGCGGCGGCGTTCAGCGGGCAGTACGGCGCCTACACCCGCGGCGACGGCCGGGTGCAGTTCATGGAGGCGCTGGGCTTCCGGAACTCCCAGCGGATCGAGGACCTCAAGCCGGCCAACTTCTACGCCCCGGTGTCCAAGGAGAAGGTCGGCCTGCTCGACGCCGACCTGACCGTGATCTTCGGGCTCGGCGCGGGCGCCGAACTGAAGAAGGACGCCGTGCTCAGCAGCATCCCGTCGGCCCGGGCCGGCCGGCTGCTCATCATCGACGACGCCGACCTGGTCAACGGCTTCTCCACGAACTCCGTGCTGAGCACGCCGTACGTCATCGAGAAGTTCGTGCCGCTGGTCAAGGCCGCCCTGGCGTGAGCCACACCGCCGCCGAGCGCGCCGGTTACACCCCCCTCGAGGCGCGCGTCCGGGCCCGCGGGGGGCTGACCGCCCGCGGCCTCGGGCTGGTCGCCGCGGTGGTCGCGCTGGCGGCGGTGACCGTGCTCAGCATTCTGGTCGGCACCAAGTCGATCCCGCCGGGCACGGTCTGGGACGCGTTGCTCACCCGGGGCGCCGAGTCGGAGGACGTGCGGATCATCCTGGACCTGCGGGTGCCGCGTACCGTCCTGGGCCTGGCCGCCGGGACCGCGCTCGGCCTGGCCGGCGCGCTCATGCAGGCGCTCACCCGCAACCCGCTGGCCGACCCGGGCATCCTCGGCATCAACGCGGGCGCGGCCACCGCCGTCGTGCTGGCCATCCGGGTGCTCGGCGTCGGCTCGCTGACCGGCTACATCTGGTTCGCCTTCGGCGGCGCGGCGCTCGCCTTCGGCGCGGTGTACCTGCTCGGCACCCGCGGCCGCTCGGGGGCCTCACCGGAACGCCTGGCCCTGGCCGGCGCCGCGGTCGGCGCGGCCCTGCTGGCGGTCACCAACGCGGTCGCGCTGCTCGACGTCACCACCTTCGACCGGTACCGCCTGTGGACGGTCGGCACGCTGGCCGGGCGCGACCTCGGCGTGTTCTGGGGGGTGGCGCCGTTCCTCCTGGTCGGCGTGCTGCTCGCCCTCGGCCTCGGGCCGTCGCTCAACGTCATCGCGCTCGGCGAGGACACCGCGCGGGCGCTGGGCGCGAACCTCAACCGGACCCGGGTGCTGTCCGCGGTGGCCGTCACCCTGCTCTGCGGCGCGGCCACCGCGGCGGTCGGGCCGATCGCGTTCGTCGGGCTCGCCGTCCCGCACATCGCCCGCACCGTGGTCGGACCGGACCAGCGCTGGCTGCTGCCGTACTCGCTGGTGCTCGCGCCGGCGTTGCTGCTGCTGGCCGACGTCGCGGGCCGGGTGATCGCCCGCCCCGGCGAGATCCCGGCCGGGCTGATCACCGCGTTCATCGGCGCCCCGGTCTTCCTGGCCGTCATCCTGCGCCGCCGGATCGTGCCGCTGTGAGGCGCCGGATCACCGTACGCGCGCCGGGCGTCGCCGTCCGCCTCGACCTGCGCACGCTCGGGGTCAGCGGCGCGCTGCTGCTGGCGGTGGGCGCGGCGGCGGCCTGGACCGTCGTCGCGGCCGGCGTGCGGCTGCCCGTGGCCGACATCGTGGCGATCCTCGACGGCGGCGGCCGGCGCGCCGACCGGTTCATCCTGCTCGACCTGCGGCTGCCCCGGGTCAGCCTGGGCCTGCTGGCCGGGGCCGCGCTGGCCATGTCCGGCGCGGTCTTCCAGAGCCTGTCGCGCAACCCCCTGGGCAGCCCCGACATCGTCGGCTTCACCACCGGCTCGGCCACCGGCGCGGTGCTGGCCATCGTCGTGTTCGGCGCCGGTCCGGCCGGCGCGGCCCTGGCGGCGATCGGGGGTGGTCTGCTCACCGCCCTGACCGTGTACGGGCTGACGGCGCTCGGCGGCGGCGCGGTGAGCCGCCTCGTGCTGGTCGGGATCGGCATCAGCGCGATGCTGGTCGCCGTCAACAGCTACCTGATCAGCCGGGCCCGGCTCGAAGCAGCGCAGGCCGCCTCGGTCTGGCTGGTCGGCACCCTCAACGGCCGCACCTGGGAGTACGTGCGCCTGCTGGGCCTGGCGCTGCTGGTGCTCACCCCGCCGCTGCTGCGGTACGGCCGCCGCCTGCACCTGCTGGAGATGGGCGACGACGCGGCGCAGTCGCTGGGCGTACGCGTGCACCGCTCCCGCCTGGTCCTGGTGCTGCTCGCCGTCGCGGCCTGCGCGGTGGCGACCGCCGCCACCGGGCCGGTGGCGTTCGTGGCCCTGGCGGCACCGCAGATCACCCGCCGGCTCACCGGCTCACCGGCGCTGCAACTGCTGCCCACCGCCCTCACCGGGGCGCTGCTGATGGTGCTCAGCGACCTCGTCGCGCAACGGCTGCTGGCCCCCGCCCAGCTCCCGGTCGGGGTGGTGACCGGCGCGGTCGGCGGGGTCTACCTGGCCTGGCTGCTCGCCGGGCAATGGCGGAAGGGGAACTGATGACCTCGCGGCTGTCCGGGTCCGACCTGACCCTGGCCTACGGCGACCGGGTGATCACCTCCGGCCTGGACGTGACGGTCCCCGACGGCTCGTTCACCGTCATCATCGGACCGAACGCGTGCGGCAAGTCCACGCTGCTGCGGGCGCTGTCTGGGCTGCTGGCCCCCAGGCACGGCACGGTGGTGCTGGACGGCGCGACGATCGGCTCGTACCGGGCCAAGGAAGTCGCCCGCCGCCTCGGCCTGCTGCCGCAGACGGCGACCGCCCCGGAGGGCATCTCGGTGGCCGACCTGGTGGCCCGCGGCCGCTACCCGCACCAGCGGCTGCTGCGCCAGTGGACGCCCGAGGACGAGAACCAGGTGGCCGCGGCGATGGCGGCGACCGGCGTCACCGCGCTGGCCGACCGGGCGGTCGACGAGCTCTCCGGCGGCCAGCGCCAGCGGGTGTGGATGGCGATGGCGCTGGCCCAGCAGACCGGGATCCTGCTGCTCGACGAGCCGACCACGTACCTGGACATCGCCTACCAGATCGACCTGCTGGACCTCTGCGCCGACCTGAACGAGCAGGGCCGCACGTTGGTCGCGGTGCTGCACGACCTCAACCAGGCCTGCCGCTACGCGAGCCACCTGATCGTGATGAAGGCCGGCCGGATCGTGGCCGAGGGCGAGCCGGGGCAGACCGTCACGGCGGAGCTGGTGGAGGACGTCTACGGGCTGCGGTGCGAGGTGATCGCCGACCCGCAGACCGGGACGCCGCTGGTGGTGCCGGCCGCCCGCGCGCTGCGGGCGGCCCGGCTGGAGCGCTGACGGCCCGTCAGGCGGGGGTCAGCACGAAGACCGGGATCAGCCGGTCGGTCTTGGTCTGGTAGTCGGCGTACGCGGGCCACGCCTCGACGGCCCGCTCCCACCACACGGCCCGCTCGTCGCCGGACACCTCCCGGGCGGCGTAGTCCCGCTTGACGGCGCCGTCCTGGAGCTCGACGTGCGGGTTCTTGGCGAGATTCCAGTACCAGACCGGGTGCGTCGGTGCGCCGCCGCGGGACGCCACCACCGCGTACTCGCCGTCGTGCTCCACGCGCATCAGCGGGGTCTTGCGCAGCTTGCCGCTCTTGGCGCCGACCGAGGTCAGCAGGATGATCGGCTTGCCCTGCAGGTCGGCGGCCTCCTTGCCGCCGCTGGCCTCGAACTTCTCGGCCTGCTCGCGGGCCCAGTCCGACGGGCTGGGTTCGTACTCGCCGGTCAACGGCATGGCTTTCCTCCTGATGGGAACGACGGGTCAGAGCGCCACGAGACCCGCGGCGGTCGGTCGGAAACCGCAGGCCTCGAGGTAGAACGCGGCCAGGTGCGGCTCGTAGTCCACGTGCAGCCAGCGGCAGCCCGCGGCGCGGGCGCCGGTCACCGCGGCCGACACCAGGGCGGTGCCGACGCCGTGCCCGCGGGCCGCCGCGGCCACCACGGTGTCGACCAGGAACGCGTGCACGCCGCCGTCCCCGGCGACGTTGACGAAGCCGACCAGCTCGTCGTCGCGGTGCGCGCAGACCCAGCCCACGCTGTGCCGCTCCAGCCGGGCCCGCCAGTCGGCTCCCTGCGCGGCGTAGCCGAACCCGGCCGCGTGCAGCGCGTCGAGGGCGGCGTTGTCGACAACCGGCCGCCACGCGTACGTGATGGTCACTCCGCGAGCCTAGCCAGTGTCGCGGCCAGTTCGGCGTTGCGCCGGGCGAAGGCCGCCCACGCCGGCGGCGGCTCCGGCGGGGGCCGGACGGACCGGCGCTGACTCCACGCGCGGACCCGGCCGGCGCGGACGGCGAAGGTCACGAGCCAGCCCTCGGCCCACCCCTGCACCGCCAGGTCGACCGGCTCCAGCGCCGTGACCTGCTGCGCGGCGGTCACCCAGGCCAGCGCGCGGATCTCGTCCCGCACCCGGCCGGCCAGTTCGAAGGCGAGCGCGGCGGCGGCCCGGTCGCGTACCCGGACCAGCTCGGCCAGGGCGGCCGCGACCGCGACCGGGTCACGCCGCAGCACCGCCGCGACGCCCTCGGCCAGCTCGGCGCGGTCGGCGGCGCTGACGCCGCGCCGCGCGGCCAGCTCCCGCTCCGCGCCGGTCAGCGTCGAGCCCGCGGCCGCCAGCGGATGGACCCGGTGCAGCGCGGAGACCGCCAGCCGGGCCCGCGTCCCGCCGAGATAGGGCCCGAAGATCCGCACCCCCGCGACCGGCGGCCCGGCCTCGTGGGTGAGGCGCAGCCCGGCCGTCGCCGGCCGGGCATCGAGCCGCAGGTACGCCGGGACCTCCTCGCCGCCGGCCGTCCTGTTCCACCGGGGCAGCGACTCCTCCAGCAGGTTGCGTTCCAGCCAGGCCGCCTCGTGCACGGAGTCGCAGGCCACCGCCTCGACCCGGGTGACCGCGGGCACCATCCGGCGCAGATGCCGGCGGTCGCGCAGGTCGCCGCCGTACGAGCCGACCCGGGCCCGCAGCTCGGTGGCGCGGCCGACGTAGAGCACCCGTCCCCGGGCGTCGCGGAACCGGTAGACCCCCGGAGCGCGCGGCAGCCCGGCGGCCAGCCGGCGGATCTCCGGTCGCATCGCGCCATTATCCGCCCCCGGCGGCTCGGCTAGCCTTCCGCACATGCCAGCGATCGGTGTCGGCGACATCACCTTGCACTACGAGGAGTCCGGCCGGGGCGCACCCGTCCTGCTGCTGCCCGGTTCGGCCGCGTCCGGCCGCACCTGGGCCCTGCACCAGGTGCCGGCCCTGGTCGAGGCCGGCTACCGGACGATCGCGCTGGACCACCGCGGCGCCGGTCGCAGCGGCCCGGCGGCGCCCGGCCTGACGGTCGCCGGGCTGGTCTCCGACGCGGTCGCGGTGCTGGAACGCGTCGCCGGCGGACCGTGCCGGCTGGTCGGCACGTCGATGGGCGCGTACGTGGCCCAGGAGCTGCTGCTGGCCCGCCCCGAGCTGATCAGCCAGGCGGTCCTGATGGCGAGCCGGGCCCGGCCGGACACGCTGTCGCGGGCGCTGGCCGCGGCGGACCGGGTGATGGCGGGCGCCGGGATCACGCTGCCGCCGGAGTACGACGCGGTCAACCGGGCGCTGCTGAACCTGTCGCCGCGCACCCTGGAGGATCCGCAGTCGGCGCAGGACTGGCTGGACATCCTGGAGATGTCGCCCACCGACTGGGCCGGCCCGGCCCAGCGGGCCCACCTCGACGTCGTCGTGGACACCGACCGGCGAGCGGCGTACCGCGGGATCCGGGTGCCGGTGCTGGTGCTGTCCTTCGCCGACGACCTGGTCGCGCCGGAGGCCCGCGGCCGCGAACTGGCCGACGCGATCCCGCAGGCCCGGTACGTGCGCATCCCGGACGCCGGCCACTACGGCTACCTGGAGCAGCCGGCCGCGGTGAACGACGCGATCCTGGGGTTCTTCGCCGGCGCCTGAGGCGCATCCGGCCGCTGGCTCAGCCGCTGCCCTCCTCCGCCGGCTCAGCTGCTGCCCCCGCCGCCGGCTCAGCCGCTGCCCCCGCCGCCGGCTCAGCCGCTGCCGTTCTCCGCGGCCAGGCGGTGCGCGAACGCCGTCAGGTCCCGCCGCTCGATCGCCGCCGCCATCAGCTCCGGGAACGCGTCCGGCGTGCAGGCGAAGGCCGGCACCCCCAGCGCCGCCAGCGCCGCCGCGTTCTCGTGGTCGTAGGCCGGCGCACCCTCGTCGGACAGCGCCAGCAGCACCACCACCTGCACGCCCGCGGCCGTCATCTCCGCCACCCGGCGCAGCATCTGCTCCCGGACCCCGCCCTCGTACAGGTCGCTGATCAGCACGAAGATGCTGTCCCGGGGCCGGGTGATGAGCTGCCGGCTGTAGCCGATCGCCCGGTTGATGTCGGTGCCGCCGCCCAGCTGCGTGCCGAACAGCACCTCCACCGGATCGCTGAGCTGGTCGGTCAGGTCGACCACCGCCGTGTCGAAGACCACCAGCGACGTCCGCAGCGACCGCATCGAGGCCAGCACCGCCGCGAACACCCCGGCGAACACCACCGAGGCGGCCATCGAACCGGACTGGTCGACGCACAGCACCACGTCCCGCTGGACCGCCGTGGCCCGCCGGCCGTAGCCGATGAGCCGCTCCGGGACCACCGTGCGGTGCTCGACCTGATAGTGCTTCAGGTTCGCCCGGACCGTCTTGTCCCAGTCGATGTCGGCGGGCCGCGGCCGGCTGATCCGCGCGGCCCGGTTCAGCGCGCCGCTGACGGCCGCCCGGGTCTTCTGCTCGATCCGCCGCTCCAGCTCGGTGACGACCGTGCGCACCACCTGCCGGGCCGCGTCCCGGGCCCGCTCCGGCATCACCCGGTTGAGGGAGAGCAGCGTGCCGACCAGGTGCACGTCCGGCTCGACCGCCGCCAGCATCTCCGGCTCCAGCAGCAGCCGGGTGAGGTCGAGCCGCTCGATGGCGTCGGCCTGCATCACCTGCACGACGGTGCTCGGGAAGTACTCGCGGATGTCGCCCAGCCACCGCGCCACCCTGGGCGCCGAACTGCCCAGCCCCGCCGACCGTGCCGTCCGGCCGCCCTCACCGTCACCGCCGCCGTCGTACAGCGCGGCCAGCGCGGCGTCCATCGCACCGTCGCGGCCCTGCGCCGCCCCCAGCGACTCGTCGGCCGGCCCGCCGAGCACGAGCCGCCAGCGGCGCAGCCGCTCCCGGTGCGCGGGATCGTCCGTGTCCGTCATGAGACCTCCCGGCCCAGCAGCGCACTCAACGTGGGCAGCACCAGCGCCGCCCGGTCGTGGTCCAGCACCAGCGGCCCGGCCGCCGCGCGTCCGGCGCCGGCCCGGCCCGCGACCCGCTCACCGATTGCGCGCCGCTCACCGGCGGCGAAAGCCCCGAAGGTACGGCGCAGCAGCGGCAACACGTCACCGAAGGCGTCCGCCGGGATGTCGGCGAGCCAGCCGTCCAGCAACTCCAGCAGGGCGTCGTCGTGCACGAGCAGCAGGCCCCCGCCGGCCAGGAAACCCTCCACCCAGGCCGCGCCGTGTGCGGGCGGCGTGCCGACGGTCAGCGGCAGCCGCAACCGCCGCTGCACCTCCGCGATCCCCAGCCGGCCCGCGTCGAGCAGCAACCGGGTGAGCCGCCCGGCGAGCAGCCCGTGCAGATCCGCGCGCCGCGACAGCGACTCCAACGTGGTCAGCCAGCGGTCCCGCAACTCCTCGTCGTCGAGCAGGCTCACCGCCGCGTGCACACCGTCGAGGTGACCCCGCAGATCCTGGGCGGCCTCGTCGGACAGCGACCCGCCCGCGGCGGGCAGACCCGCGCAGACCCGGGTGAGCAGGCTGGCGGTGACGGCGGACAGCCCGGCGACGTCGGTGCGGCGTACGTCGCCGTAGCGCAGGGTGTGCGCCAGCGCGGGGATCGCGGCCATCAGATGACCGATGTCGGCATCCAGCGCGGCCCGGGTGTCGAGCGCCGCGAGCACCGGCGGGTACGCGTCGGCCAGATCGGCCAGCAGGCACACCTCGACCAGCGCGGTCACGGCGCCCAGCGAAGCCGCCTGGCGGGCCGCGTCGGTCACCTTCGTGGTGGCCGCGGCGACGACCGTGGTGCCGTACATGCTGCCCTCGACCAGCTGGACGGCGAAGTCCGGCTGCCACCGCAGCCGCCACTGCTCCCGGAACGTGCCGGTGCCCCGCCGGGCCGTGTCGGCCTCGCCCCACGGCACGCCGATCGCCCGCAACCGGTGCAACAGCCGGCTGCGCCCGAGGTCGATGTCGCGGCGCAGGTCCAGATCGAGGACGCGTTCGAGCGCCTCGGGCTTGAGCCGCACGGACCGCTGCTGCGCGGCCAGATCCCGGGCCAACGGCACGGCCGGCATGGCGTCGGGCACCGCCCCGAGCCGCTCCCCGACGACGAGACGGCGCCCGATGAGCTCCACCCGCAACGGCTCGCCGTCGCACATGACGGCCTCGGCCGCCTCGGTCACCTCGGCCAGCCCCGCCAGCGGCCGCCCCCGCACACCGGCCAGCGCCTCGGCGAGCCGGGTGGCCTCGATGACGTGGGCGGAGGAGGTCGGCACCCCCTCGGCCCGCAACACCTGAGCGGCGTCGACCAGCCAGCGCGGCACGACGTCGGCGCCGGTGGTGAACAGATGGTGGTACCACCCGGGCGAGCGCACCCCGGCGCCGTAACCCGACCACGACGCGAGTCGCCCGTAGGTCCACGGCACCCAGGTGAAAGCGACCTTGGCCCGCTTGCGCCCCTTGAGCACGGCGGCGTCCTCGCGCGCGGTGACCTTGCGGGCCAGCGCGGGCACATGCCAGGCCCCGCAGACCACGGCGATGTTGTCGTGGGTGCGCCGGACCTCCCGCAGCACCGTGCGCATGTAGGCCTCCCGCACCAGGTCGTCGGGATCGTCCGGGGCGTTCTCCCGGATGGCGGTCATGGCCTCGGCGATGGCTTCGAAGGCGGGCATCCCGCGGTGCTCGACGACGTCCTCCCACCACCGCTCCGGGTCGTCGTAGCCGGCGGCGGCGGCGAGCTCGCCGATGGGATCCACGGGCCGGTGGCGCATCGCCGGCTGGGTGTCGTCGGGCGGGGCGGAAGAGGTTTCGGGGGTGGTGGTTGGCCGGGTGGGTTGCGTGGCTGGTTGGCCCACGGCGGGCGGTGTGGGTGGTCCGCCGGCAGAGGCTTGCCCGCCGGCGGGGGTTGGTTCGGTGCCGGGAGTTGGTTCGCCGACGAGGGGAGGTTCGCCGACAAGGGCCGGCTCGTCGGCAGAGGCCGGCGTGGCCGATCTGGCGCCACTCCGGTCCACAAGGGACTTCGGGGCCGAGTCCGAGCAGGCATCCGCCGGAACATATCCGACTTCTACGTTTTGGTGCTCCGCGCCCTCCCCGCCGAGCGCTCGTGCAGGAGTCTCGGCCGGAGGATGCGCGGCCGGGGAGCCGACAGTCGGCGAGCTTCCGGACGATGAGCCGGGAGGTGAGGTCGTTGCGGAGGGCGGGCCGCCAGGCGCGATGGTTGCCGACGGCGATGGGCCGGGAGACACCGTGCTCACGGACGGCAGGCCGGCAGGAGCGGTGGCCGCGGTCGGCGTGCCGGCCACAACCGGTGGTGCGGCTGGCGAAGCGGCCGGGTTCGTTCCAGACGGTGACCCGGTGGGGGCGGTCTCCGCGGAAGGCAGCGCCGCGGTTGGCGGCCCCGCCGACGGGGGTGTGTCCGGGGTGCGGTCGTCGGTCAGGCGGTAGGCGTACGGCAGGTCGAAGAAGCGGACCGGCACCCCGTGCCGCACCGCCCACCGCATCGCCTGCCATTCCGGGGAGAAGACCGCGAACGGCCAGAACGCCGCCCGGGCCGGGTTGTCCGCCGCGTACCCCAGCAGCGCCACCGGCGGTTGCAGGCCCTCGTCCGCCACCCAGCGGACCAGCTCGTCGGCCTCGGGCGGACCCTCGATCAGCACGATGTCGGGGCGCTGGCGGTCGAGCTCCTGCACCACCCCCCGGGCCGAGCCGGGGCCGTGGTGCCGGATGCCGTAGAGCCGTTCAGGCATCGCGGGCGGCTCGGTAGAAGTCGCGCCAGTCGGTGCGTTCGCGGACGACGGTCTCCAGGTATTCGCGCCAGACCACGCTGTCGGTGACCGGGTCCTTGACCACCGCGCCGACGATGCCGGATGCCACGTCGCCGGGGTGCAGCAGGCCGTCGCCGAAGTGGGCCGCCAGCGCCATGCCGCTGGTGATCACCGAGATGGCCTCCGCGGGGGACAGCGTGCCGGTGGGCGACTTGAGCTTGGTGCGGCCGTCCTCGGTCAGGCCGGTACGCAGCTCGCGGAAGATCGTGACGACCCGGCGGATCTCCTCGAGGGCGGTCGGCACCTCGGGCAGGTCCAGGGACCTGCCGAGCTGCGCCACCCGGCGGGCGACGATCTCCACCTCCTCGTCGGCGGAGGCCGGCACCGGCAGGACCACCGTGTTGAACCGGCGGCGCAGCGCACTGGACAGCTCGTTGACGCCGCGGTCGCGGTCGTTGGCCGTGGCGATGAGGTTGAACCCGCGCTGGGCCTGGACCTCGGTGTTGAGCTCCGGCACCGGCAGCGTCTTCTCCGACAGCACGGTGATCAGCGCGTCCTGCACGTCGGACGGGACGCGGGTCAGCTCCTCCATCCGGGCGATCGCGCCGGTGCGCATGGCGCGCATGATCGGGCTGGGCACCAGCGCCGCGTCGGACGGGCCGTCGGCGAGCAGGCGGGCGTAGTTCCAGCCGTACCGGATGGATTCCTCGGCGGTGCCGGCCGTGCCCTGCACCAGCAGGGTGGAATCGCCGGAGATGGCCGCCGCCAGGTGCTCCGACACCCAGGTCTTGGCCGTGCCGGGCACCCCGAGCAGGAGCAGCGCCCGGTCGGTGACCAGCGTGGACACCGCCACCTCGATCAGCCGCCGGGGCCCGACGTACTTCGGAGTGATCTTGGCGCCGTCGCCGAGCAGGTAGGTCACCACCGCCTGCGGGGACAGCCGCCAGCCGGGCGGGCGGGGCCGCTCGTCCGTGGCGGCGAGCAGGGCGAGCTCCTCGGCGTACTCGTCCTCGGCGTGCGGTCGCAGTGCGGTCACTCGAACTCCCTGTCTGTCTTCACGACCGGCCGGCCTTCCGCCCGGATCGCCGGCGATCCCGGTGCCGGGAACGTTACTCAGCACCTCCGACAAGATTGGCCCGTCAGCGCAGCTCCTGGAGCATCTCGTAGCGGAAGTCGAGCGTGCGGGCGAGATCGGCCACCGGACGGACCCGGGAGACGTCGCCCTGCTGCTGGTCCAGCTGCTCCGCCAGGGCCGCCACGGGCGACGCGTACCGGGGCGGCATGGCCAGCGCCGCGGCCCGGCACAGCTCCGCCAGCTGCCAGCTGTGCCGGTCCGTACGGGCGCGGTGCGCGATCGTCTCCACCACCGCGACCGCCAGCTCGTCCGGCCACTCGCCCGGGTGCACGGCCAGCAGCCGGTGGGCGAGGTGGTCCTCGCGCCGCAGGAAGTCCGCCGCGATCCGGGCCAGATCGGCCGGGGGCAGCAGCAGGTGCAGGTCCCACCGCAGCGCCTCGCGCAGCCGCGCGGCGTCGCCGGTGTCGTTGTGGACCAGCGCCGTGGCCCACTCGGCATCGCCCTGGACGATGGCGGCCTTGGCCCACCCGTGCAGCAGCGGCGTCTCCCAGTCGTGGCCACGGGCCAGCTCGAGCACCGCGGCGGGGGACCGGTCGAAGGCCGCCGTCCAGCTCGCCAGCGGCGTTCCGGCGACGATCTCCTCCAGCAGCCAGGCCTGCACCCCGGTGCCGCGCGCCGGCTGCGCGGCCACCCCGTCGCGCCGCAGCTCCGCGGTCAGCTCCGCGGGCGGATCGACGACGAGTCGGCCCTCCAGGCGCACCGCCGCGTGGGCGCGGGCGGCCATCCGCCGGGCCAGCGCCGCGCCGGGAAGCCGTTGCAGCAGGTCGAGGGCGGCCTCGCGGACCTCCTTGCGCCGGTCGTCCAACACCTCCTCCAGGAAGGCGTCGTCGGCGGTGGACAGTCCGGTGTCGAGCGCGCCCACGAAGCGGGCCCGGTCCTCCGGCGCCTCCGTCGCCCACGTGCCGCGCAGCAGCGCGAGCGCGGCGGCCGGGTCGGCGCCGCGCAGCCGGGACAGGTACGCGAGCCGCTCGCCGGTCGTGCCGGTCTCCCACACCTCGGGGTCGGTGGGCGCCGCGGCCGCGGGGGCCTCGTCGCGCAGCCAGCGCCAGTCGGGCCGCATTCCGGCCAGCCAGACGCCGCGCAGGCCCGCGACCCGGCCCAGCGCCGGCCGGATCGCCCCGTTGCGCCGGCCGGCCTCCAGCAGGGCGGGCAGCGTCTCGGGCGGCACGTGACCGCCGTGCGCCGCGGCCGCCGCCAGCCACTGTGCCAGCAGCTCCTGGGCCTGCTGGGCGCCGCCCGGCGCGGCGCCGTCGGTGAGCAACCGCAGCAGCCGGGCCCCGGCGGCCGCCGGCAACGGCGGCTCGGTCTCCGCGGGGGCGGGCTCGACCGGGGCGTGTCCGGTGGCGGGCGTGATCCCGGCGCGACGATAGGTCAGCGCGGTCGCGGCCGCCGCCAGCAACGTCGGCGCCGTGCTCAGCGTGCGATCTCCGATGTGGACGGTGTCGGCCGTCCACGGCCGGCGTGCGGTGCCGACCAGCGCGGCGGCCAGGAGGTCGGCCGGCAGCTCGGGCGGCCGGCCCGCAGCGCCGTCCGGCACCGGCGGGGGCGCCGGCACGTGCCGCCCGCCGACCCAGGCCGCGAGCGGCCGCAGCCCCGACGGCGACCATTCGCCCGCCACGGTGGCCGGTGCCCCGCCGGCCGCGGCCAGCAGCCACCAGGGCTCACGATGCCCGGGCGCCAGGGGCAGCGACTCGCCGGCGGGGTCGGTGAGGTAGCCGTCGGCGGTGGGCACCACCGCGGCGAGCAGCACGGGCGCGTCCGTTCGCCACGGCTCGCCCGCCAGCGTCGCGGACCATCCGGCCAGCGCCGCCCGCAGCCCGGTCGCGCCGGCCGGGGCGGTCAACGGCCGCGGCGGGCCGGTCCGTTCCCGCACCAGCGCCCGCAGCGGCGCGGCGCCGGGATAGAAACACAGCTCGGCGTCGAGGACGGTGCCGGGCACCAGGTCGGCCACCAGCGACTGGCCCGGCGCCGCGAACGACAGGACCAGCGCGAACCGTCCGGTGGCGGCGCCCAGCAGCCACGTCCGCCGGGTGGTGATGGCGCCCTCGTCGCTGTCGACCTGGCCGAGGATCTGCCACCGGTCGCGGACCGGGGCGGTGGCGAGCACGTCCTCCTGGGCGACCGGGAAGCCGATCCGGGATCGGACCGTGGCGGCCAGCGCGGGCGGCAGGGTGTCGAGGCGCTCGTGCCCCTCGACCAGCAGCCGGATCATCGCCAGGCCGCCGAGCAGCCGGTCGGCCCAGTGCGCCCCGATGCCCGCGACGCCGCCCAGCCGGCGCACCGCCGAGGCCACCGTCGGAGCCTGCGCGTCCACGAGGCGGGCGGCCATGACGTCGTACGGCTGATGCCCGGCCTGCTGGGCCGCGGCCAGGCCCTGCTGCACCTGGTCGTCCAGCCACCGCCGCAGCTCGGCCAGGCCCGCCGCGACCCGCTCGGCCCGCTGACGCCCGCGTTTGCGGGCCGCCTCGGGGTCGCCCGGCCCGGCCGGCCGGGGAGCGGCCCGTGCCGCCCGGCCGGCCAGCCATTCCGTCGCGAAGGCCGGCGGCGCGCCGCCCGGCCTGGCCCCGGCGCCTTCGGCCCAGAGCAGCAGCAGGCCGAGCGCGTGCTTGCAGGGGAACTTCCGGCTCGGGCACGAGCACTTGTAGGCCGGACCGGCCAGGTCGACGCAGACCTGGTACGGATTTTTCCCGCTGCCCCGGCACAGCCCCCACAGCGCCTCGTCGAGCTGCCCGGCCTCCTGCCACTTCGAGGCGCTGGCGACCCCGCGCGCGCCCCGCAGCGAGCCCGGATCGGGGGCCAGGGCGGTGACGTGGGCGACGGACCAGCGTTCAACGGGCACGGAAGCACTCTAGAAGCCGGGTACGACATCGCCGGACGACTCGGCCGGCCGGTGGGTCGGCCAGGCTTCTCCTCTCAACCCCGCGATGACCTTCATCTACGTGTCAGGCGCCGGGACGAACCCGGACGGCCGGCAGATGTGGGCCCGGGTCAAGGCCCGCACGGAGGCCGAGGTCGTCAGGACCTTCAGGAACGGGTACGGCTTCCGCCCCGGTATCGTCCAGCCGACCCACGGCGCCACCTCGGGCTTCGGCACCCCCATCGTGGAGAACGCGGACCTGCGCTGACGACCCGGCCAGCACCGCGCCGAAGGCGAGCACCATGCCGAGCACCTGCGCCGCGGTGAGCCTCTGACCCAGGGCGGCCCATCCGACGACGGTCGCCACCAGTGGGGACAGCAGGCCGAGCAGGGAGACCCGGGCGGCGTCGAGGCGCTGCACCCCGCGGAACCAGATCGTGTACGCCAGCGCGGTGCCGACCAGCGACAGGTACGCGTACCCGGCGAGGTTGACGCCGGTCACCGCCGCCGGCAGCCCCTCCACGCCCAGCGTCAGCGGCGCCAGCAACAGGCCACCGGCGGTCAGCTGCCACCCCGTGGTGACCAGCGGCGACCCGGCCGGCTGCCCCCAGCGCTTGGTCAGCACCAGCCCGAACGCCATCGAGGTGGTTCCGGCCAGCCCGGCCAGCAGCCCCACCGGGTCGAGCCGTGCCTCGGCCGTCAGCACCGCCAGCGCCACCCCGCCCGCGCCGGCGACGGCGGCCAGCACCGTGCGCAGGGCCACCCGTTCGGTCAGCAGCAGCACGGTGAGGGCGGCGACGATCAGCGGCTGGGCGGCGCCGAGCACGGCCGCCATCCCGCCGGGCAGCCGGTACGCCGAGACGAACAGCAGCGCGAAGAACACGCCGATGTTGAGCGCCCCGAGCACCAGCGAGCGCCACCACCATTCGCCGTGCGGCAGCCGGCGGGTCAGCGCGAGGAGCAGCAGCCCGGCCGGCAGGGCGCGCAGGGTGGCGGCGAGCAGCGGGCGGCCCGGGGGCAGGAATTCGGTGGTGACGGCGTACGTGGTGCCCCAGGCCACCGGGGTCAGGGCGGTGACCAGCAGGATCGGCGGCCGCATGGCAACTCCTCGACGCAAAGTATCTCGATATCAAGAGACTTGCCCGTAGCTGTCTTCTTGTCAAGAAGCTTGGCATCGAGACAATGGTGGGGTGACAGACCCCGACGGCGTCGACCGGATCACCGAGCAGTGGCGTCGCGAGCGCCCCGACCTGGACACGACCGCGATGGCGGTGTTCGGCCGGATCTTCCGCCTGGCCCGCCTGGCCGGCGACGAGGTGGAGCGGGCCTACGCGGAGTTCGGCATCGGGCGCCCCGAGTTCGATGTGCTGGCCACGCTGCGCCGCGCCGGGGAGCCGTACGAGCTGTCGCCGGGCGCCCTGGCCGCCTCGATGATGCTGAGCACCGGCGGGACCACCGCCCGGCTGGACCGCCTGGAGAAGGCCGGCCTGGCCGAGCGCCGCCCGTCACCCACCGACCGCCGGGGCGTGCTGGTGCGGTTGACGGCCCGCGGGCGCGAGGTCGTCGACCGGGCCGTCGGCGCCGGCCTGGCCCGGCAGCAGGGCCTGCTCGCGCATCTGCCGGCGGCCGACCAGCGCCGGCTGGCCGACCTGCTCCGCCAGGCGCTCGGGGGGTCCTAGGGCTTGCGGCCGACCCCGCCGTACATCGCGATGTGGGCCGGATCCGGGCGCGGTTCCGGCTCGTCCTGCGCGCGCCACTCGCTGACCGGCGTCACCCCCGGCTCGATCAGCTCCAGCCCGGCGAACAGGTCGGTGAACTCGGCCCGGTCCCGGGGCCAGATGTTGGTGGTGCCGGCGGCCAGCGCGGCGTCGTAGTCGGCCGCCATCCGGGCCGGCAACGGGTCCTTGGTGGCGTTGGTGACCACCAGGAAGCTGCCGCTGGGCAGGGCGTCCATCAGCGTGCGGACGATCGGCGCGCCCGCGCCGTACCCCGCGACGAAGTGCAGCACCGCGACCAGCATCAGCGCGACCGGCTCGCGCAGGTCGAGCGTCTCGCGCAGCTGCGGCTGGGCCAGGATGGCGCCGGGCGACCGCAGGTCGGCCTCGAGATAGGTGGTGCGGCCCTGCGGCGTGCTGGTCAGCAGCGCCCGCGCGTGCGCCATGACCATCGGGTCGTTGTCCACGTAGACCACCCGGGTCTCCGGCGCGATGCGCTGCGCGACCTCATGGGTGTTGTCCGCCGTCGGCAGGCCCGTGCCGATGTCCAGGAACTGCCGGATGCCCGCCTCCGCGGCCAGGAAACGGGTGGCGCGCTGCAGGAACCGGCGGTTCTCCAGCGCGGCCAGCCGGGCCGTCGGGAAGGTCCGGAGGATCTCGTCGCCGGACGCGCGGTCGACCGCGAAGTTGTCCTTGCCGCCGAGCCAGTAGTTGTACCGGCGGGCGGGCTGCGCGGTCGTGCTGTCGATCTGGTCGCTCACGGGACCCTCCAGGATGGACACCACGGGCATCCTAGGCGGCGGCGCCATGCCCGGCGGGAACCACCTCCGCCTCCCGCGGCGGCGGGGGCGGGCTGCCGTCGCCGAACGGCCGGCCGCCGAGCGCCTCGCGCCCGTGCTCGGTGAGCCAGTTGCCCAGCTCGGGCCCGGCCGGCACGATCCCGGTCGGGTTGATGTCCCGGTGCACCTCGTAGTAGTGCTGCTTGATGTGCACGAAGTCGATCGTGTCGCCGAAGCCGGGCGTCTGGAACAGGTCCCGGGCGTACGCCCACAGCACCGGCAGCTCGGTGAGCTTCTGCCGGTTGCACTTGAAGTGGCCGTGGTAGACGGCGTCGAAGCGCACCAGCGTGGTGAACAGCCGCACGTCGGCCTCGGTGATGGTGTCCCCGGCCAGGTAGCGCTGGCCGGACAGCAGCTCGGAGAGCTGGTCGAGCCGGTCGAAGAGCCGGTGGTACGCCTTCTCGTAGGCCGACTGGGTGCCGGCGAAACCGGCCCGGTAGACGCCGTTGTTGACGTCGGCGAAGACGACCTCGTTGACCCGGTCGATCCGCTCGCGCAGGTGCTCGGGATACAGCTCCGGGGCGCCCGGGCGGTGATACTTCTTCCACTCCACGCTCAGGTCGATGGTGAGCTGCGCGAAGTCGTTGGTGACCACCTGGCCGGTCGGCACGTCCACGATCGCCGGCACGGTGATGCCCTTGTCGTAGTCGGGGAACCGGGCCAGGAAGGCCTCCTGGAGCCGTTCGATGCCGAGCACCGGGTCGCGGCCGCCGGGATCGAGGTCGAAGGTCCAGCTGCGCTCGTCGTGCGTCGGGCCGGCGACGCCCATGGAGAGCACGTCCTCGAGCCCCAGCAGCCGGCGGACGATGATCGCCCGGTTGGCCCAGGGGCAGGCGCGGCTGACGACGAGCCGGTACCGGCCGGGCTCGACCGGGTAGCCGTCCCGGCCGTCCGCGGTGATCCGGGTGGCGATGTACCGCTGGTCCCGGGAGAACTCCCCGGACGGGTTGACGTAGGTCATACCGCTTATCGTGCCCGGTGCCGAGGATTCTGGCAGGGTTGACGGATGAAAGCCAAGATCACGAGCTACCTGTCCCGCTGGACGGCGTGGGTCCCGGTCCTCGCCGTGGCCGCGCTCATCCTGACCTGGGGCCGGGACCTGCCGCCGCCGGTGGTGATCGTCAGCGGCCTGCTGCTGGCCGGCGCCGTGCTGGCCGCGGTGCACCACGCCGAGGTCGTCGCCCACAAGGTCGGCGAACCGTTCGGCTCGCTGGTGCTGGCCGTGGCCGTGACCATCATCGAGGTCGCCCTGATCGTGACCCTCATGATCAGTGGCGGGGAGAAGACCCAGGCGCTGGCCCGCGACACGGTGTTCGCGGCCGTGATGATCACCCTGAACGGCATCCTCGGCCTGTCCCTGCTGGTCGGCGCGCTCCGCCGGCGCATCGCCGTCTTCAACCCCGAGGGCACCGGCGGCGCGCTGGCCGCGGTGGCCACGATCGCCACCCTCAGCCTGGTCCTGCCCAGCTTCACCACCAGCCGCCCGGGCCCGCAGTTCTCCCCGGCCCAGCTGGGCTTCGCGGCGGTCGCCTCGCTGGCCCTGTACCTGCTGTTCGTCCTGGTCCAGACCCGCCGGCACCGCGACTACTTCCTGCCGATCACGACGGCCGGCGAGGTCATCGAGGAGGAGGCGCACCTCGACCCGCCGACCGGGCGGGCGGCCCTGACCAGCCTGGGCCTGCTGCTGGTGGCCCTGGTCGCGGTGGTCGGCCTGGCCAAGGGCGTCTCCCCGTCGATCGAGTCGGCGGTGGCGGCGGCCGGGCTGCCGCAGGCGGTGGTCGGGGTGGTGATCGCCCTGCTGGTCCTGCTGCCGGAGACGATCGCGGCGGTACGGGCGGCGGCCCGCGACCGGATGCAGACGAGCCTGAACCTGGCGCTGGGCTCGGCGATGGCCAGCATCGGCCTGACCATCCCGGCGATCGCGATCGCCATGATCTGGCTGCCGGGGCCGTTGGTGCTGGGGCTGGGCGGGACGCAGACCGTGCTGCTGGCGCTCACGGTCGTGGTGGGGACGTTGACGGTGGTGCCGGGACGGGCGAACGTGCTGCAGGGCGGCATCCATGTCGGGCTGCTGGCGGTCTTCCTCTTCCTGGCGGCCAGCCCGTAGGTGGCTCAGTAGCCGAGCCCGTTGAGGATGCGTTGCACCGTTTCGGCCACCCCGGCCCCGGCTTTCCGGTCCTCGGGGCCGGCCGCGATGCGCTCGCCGGCGATCAGGCTCATCACCTCATCGACCCGGGCGACGACGTCCTGCCGGTCGGCGTCCGTCGCGGCGTCCCGCAGCTGCAGGCAGAGCCTCAGCAACGTGGCGGTCTGCTGGGCGGCCTCGCCCGCTGGTCGGCGCTCCATGCCACCAGCGTAGGCAGCGGCGGCCACGCCCGCCGGCCCGGGAAGTGCCGTCAGGCCGACTGGCGCGGCACCAGGGTCGGTTCGTAGATCACCGAGGAGATACGCATGGTCGGGTCCTCGATGCGGGCCATCAGCAGGCGGGCGCTCTCCGCCGCCATGTCCTCCAGCGGGTGCCGCACCGTCGTCAGCGCCGGGCTGGCCGCGATCGCCGCGCTGCTGTCGTCGAAGCCGACCACCGCCACGTCGCCCGGGACGTCGCGGCCCGCGTCGCGCAGGGCCAGCAGGGCGCCCAGCGCCATCAGGTCGTTGGCCACGAAGACGCCGTCCAGCCCCGGTTGCTCGGTCAGCAGCGTCCGCATCGCCCGCCGGCCGCTCTCCTGGGTGAAGTTTCCCGAGGCCAGGGGCACCCAGGCGTGCCCGTGCCGGGCCATCGAGCGGCGGAAGCCGGCGATCCGGTCGTTGCTGGCCGGCACGTCCGCCGGGCCGGAGATCATCGCCACCAGTTGGCAGCCGCGGGCGACGAGGTGGTCGGCGGCCAGCGCCGCGCCGGTGTCGTTGGCCAGGTCGACGTAGTTGATCGGCACCGGGTCGGCCGGCCGGCCGATCATCACGGCCGGCACGCCGGCGTCGGTGAGCATGCGCGGCAGCGGGTCGTGGCCGGGCAGCGACAACACGATGACACCGTCGGCCTGGCCGTGGCGCAGGTCGCCGACCAGCCGGGTGCGCTGCTCCTCGGTGCCGACGATCTGCAGCGCGAGCTGGATGCCGGCCGCGCGCAGCACGCTCATCAGGCCGCCGACGACCCGGCCGAAGTACGGGTCGGCGAAGAACCGGCCCATGAACGGGTCGTCGTCGTGCGACTCGGAGTCGGAGACGACCAGCGCCACCGTGCCGGTGCGGCGGGTCACCAGCGAGCGGGCCAGCCGGTTCGGGACGTACCCGGTCTGGCCGACCGCGTTCCACACCAGCTCGTGCAGCTGGGGGTCGACGTTGCGGATGCCGTTGATCACCCGGGACACCGTGGCCCGCGAGACGCCGGCCACCGCGGCCACGTCCTCCAGCGTCGGCAGCCGCTCGCCGACGGGCACCCGGCGGGTGCCGGCGGTCATGGGGTCGTGCTCCCGCTCTGCATAACAGTTTTTATAGCACACCTCGGAGAGCGCTCTCCGAGGCAGCGTCCGGAGAGCCCCGCAGGGGGTGCCGGGTTCCGGAACCACGCGGTCGTATTGACGTACGTGCGAGCCCGGCGTAACACTTCGGAAAGCGCTCTCCAAGCCCGACGGCCGATCCCCGCTCCGCCTCCGGCCGCCGGTGCCATCCGTCCTCACCCCCGTGGGAGAACTCATGAAATCAGGGAAAAGCCGGCTCAGACGGCTCATCGCGCCGCTGGGCGTGGCCGCCGTGGCCGCCTCGTTGCTGGTGGCGGGGGTGCAGTCGGCCCAGGCCGCCGACACCCTGCTGTCGCAGGGCCGGCCGGCGCTCGCCTCGTCGCTCGAGAACGGTGAGTCGCCCGCGGCGGCCGCCGTCGACGGCCGGGCCGACACCCGGTGGGGCAGCCAGTGGGCCGACCCGCAGTGGCTGCGCGTCGACCTCGGCGGCACCGCCACGATCAGCCAGGTCGTGCTCCAGTGGGAGGCCGCGTACGCCAAGGCGTACCAGATCCAGACCTCGCCGGACGGCGCCGCCTGGACCACCGTCTACAGCACCACCACCGCGACCGGCGGCACCCAGACCCTGACGGTCACCGGCAGCGGCCGCTACGTGCGCATGTACGGCACCCAGCGCGGCACCGGCTACGGCTACTCGCTGTACGAGTTCAAGGTCTACGGCACCAGCAGCGCCCCGCCCCCCTCCGGCGGCGGCTACGTCCTGGCCGACCCGCCCGTCACCGGCGTGACCCCGTCGACGGCGACCCCGCCGGCGACCAACCCGCCCACCACGCACCACGAGTTCCAGGCGAACTGCTCGGTGAGCCGGTCCAACCTGCCCGACGACCCGATCGTGTTCCCGAACCTGCCGGGCGCCTCGCACTCGCACACCTTCCTGGGCAACACCACCACGAACGCCGCGACGACGCTGGCCGGCCTCAATGCCGGCGGCACCTCGTGCATCACGCCGGGCGACAAGACCGGCTACTGGATGCCGACGCTGTTCAACGGCGACACCGCCGTGCAGCCGGTCGGCCGCCAGGTCATCTACTACAAGAGCGGCGTGCTCGACTACCGCAGCGTGCGCCCGTCGCCGCCCGGCCTGCGGTACGTGGTCGGCAGCCCGTCCGCGACGCTCGACGAGTTCCGCAACGCGCCGGGCGCGGTCGAGGGCTGGGAGTGCGGCGACAGCGTCCGCAACTGGGACTTCCCGGCGTCCTGCCCGGCCGGCACCCAGCTCAACATCCGCTACCAGGCGCCGAGCTGCTGGGACGGCATCCACCTGGACACGCCCGACCACAAGAGCCACATGGCGTACCCGACGGTCGGCGTCTGCCCGGCCGACCACCCGGTGGCGGTGCCGATGATCGAGTTCAAGATGGCCTTCCCGGTCAGCGGGAACATGGCCGGCGTGCGCCTGGCCAGCGGCCGGGCGTACTCGTTCCACTACGACTTCTACAACGCCTGGGACGCCCCGACGCTGAACGCGCTGGTGACCCACTGCATCAACGGCGGGCTCCAGTGCGACCCCCGCGGCTTCGACCAGTACAAGCCGGAGCGCGGCGCCGCACTGAATGCGAACTACGTCCTGCCGTAACGGCGGAATAATGGTCCGGGTGCCGACCTGAGGGCGCCCGGACCGTTTCGCTGCCCACGAATAACAATTATCCGGGAGGGAGTTTCTCGAGGAATCGGATGCGGTTCGCGACGGCTTGGGCGGCCAGCGTCCTGGTCTGCGGTTCGACGCCGGCCCGCTGCTCGCTGCCGGCGAGCCGGACGCCCTGTTCGAGGTGGGCCCGCAGGTGCCGCGCCAGCAGCTCGTCGAATGCCGGCCCCCGGGCCGCGGCGGCCTCGGTGACCTGCTCCGGGGTGACCATGCCGGGCATCGGCATGCCCTCGTGCGGGTTCTCCGCGGGCAGCCCCGCCTGGTCGTGCAGGGCACGCAGGACGGTGAGCTCCTGCTCGTGACCGGCCCGGACGTCGGCCGCGAGCGCCCGCAGGCCCGCGTCCGCACCGCGGCCGGGCGCCAGCGCCAGCAGCGGCAGCAGTTGCTCGTCCATGGCGATGGTGATCTCGACCCAGGCCAGGTCCGTGCCGCCGAAGAAGCCGCTGCGACCGGGGACCGGAGAGCTCGCGACGGCCGCGGGGGCGGTGGCGACCGGCCCGGGGTCGCACGCGGCCGCGCCAAGCAGCAACGTCAACAGACAACCGCCGGTCACGGCCCGCATTCCGACGCTCACCGGCAATTCCATTCCGGGAAGTCTCGGCGTCCCGGGCCCGGCCTGTCAACATTTCGCCGCGGTTCCGGAACCGCGGCGGCTTATTGACGTGGCGCAACACCACGGCAACAATCGACACAGTCGGAAAACGCTCTCCCGGCTATTCAGAATTCCCCTGCGCGCCAGGGTGCCACCGAGGCTGTGGCGCGCAGGGGCTTCCATCCGGGTGCGGTCAGCCGACGCCAGCCGGGGACGCCTTTCCCCAGCTGACGCCGCGCAAGCGGGAGGTGCTCACCCTGATCGCCGCGGTCCTGGGCAACGCGGCGATCGCGGGACGGCGGCGCCTCGCCGCGGCGACCGTGGGCAACCACATCACCAGCATCTTCGGCAAGCGTCAGGTGCCCAGGCCCGCTCCGCCGGCCCGGGCGCCTGGCGTCACGGGTCCAGGTCGGCGCCGATCGCGTAGTGGTCGGAGGGGTAGAGACCGTCGATCGGCCGGTCGCCGGCGATGAACGCGCCGCGGACGGTCACCGGGGCGCCCGGCCGTCCCGGCCGCACCAGGACGTGGTCGATCCGACGGTCGATCAGCGTCGTGGCCTCCAGCGGCGCGTACGGCAGCAACGAGTCCAACGTGGTCGCCGTGGGATCGCCGCCCCCGGCCTCCCAGGTGTCCACCGTGACGGCCCGCAGCGGCGCGAGTTCCGGCTCGTCCGGTGGCGCGTTCAGGTCGCCGATCAGCAGCACCGGCAGCGGGCCGTCGAACGCGGGATCCGTCACGAGCGCGGCGAGCGCCCGGGTCTGCGCGGCCCGGTCCTGCGCGTAGTGCGGTTCCCATTCCCGGCAGGTGACGATGACGTGCAGCTCGCCCCGGGGGTGGTCGAGGGCGGCGACCAGCGCGGTCGGGGGAGCACCCGGGCGTTGCGGGTGCGGCAGCTCGCGGACCTCGGTGCGCAGGATCGGCCAGCGGCTCAGCAGGCCCAGCCCGACCGTGGCGCCGGCCTGACCGGGCTCCTCGATCGGGTCCGGCGCCGGCGGCAGCGAGGTGGGCGCGAAGCACGCGTGCCGGCCGAGCTCGCCGGCCAGCACGTCCGGCTGCGTCGTGCCGTCGGCGGACCAGGCCTCCACCAGGCCCAGCACGTCCGGTTGGTACGTCTCGAGGGTGGTCCTGATCCCGGCGGCCCGCTCGCGCCAGTTGCCGCCGAAACGCCACCACACGTTCCAGGTCATGACCCGCATGCTCCGAACCTAAGCCCGGCGGGTTTGAATGGCACGGTGAGCCGACCCGTTCTGCTGCTGGATCTCGACGGGGTGCTGAACCCCTTCGCCGCGTCCTCCTGCCCCGACGGATACCTCGAGCACGAGTTCTATCCCGGTGAGGGCCCCGAGCGCTACTGCCCGGACCACGCCGGGTGGATCACCGAGCTGGCCGCCGCCGGTGACCTGCGCTGGGCGACCGGCTGGGGTGAGGACGCCAACGCCCTCTTCGGCCCGAAACTGGGCATCCCCGCGCTGCCGGTGGTGACCTTCCCGCCGCTGCCGTTCCCGCCGGAGGAGAAGGTGCCGGCGATCGCGGCGGCGGTGGGCGACCGGCCGGCTGCCTGGATCGACGACAACCACACCGAGGCGGGCCGCCGCTGGGCCGCCGGGCGGGCGGCGCCCACCCTGCTGGTGCCGATCGACTCGGCGGTCGGCTGGACCCGGCCCGACGTGGACCGGGTCCTGGCCTGGCTGGCCGGGCTGGCCGGCTGATCAGGCGTTCTGCCAGAGCCCGATCAGGTTGCCCTCGGTGTCGTGGACGTAGGCGGCGAAGCCCATGTCCCCGACCGGTTGCCGGCCGATGGCCACCGAGCCGCCGAGCTTCTCGATGCGGGCCAGCGCGTCGTCCAGGTCCTCGACGCCGATGGTGATCACCGGGCCGGTGATGGGGCCCTGCTTGGCCAGCATGCCGCCGTTGATGCCGCCGGGCTCGCCGGGGCCGCCGGACTCGTCGGCCGGCGTGGTCGTCACCATCGTGTAGCCCATGTCCGGCATGCTCTGCAGCTGCCAGCCGAAGGCCTCGCGGTAGAAGGTGTGCGCCCGGTCGGCGTCGTCGAACGGGACCTCGAAGTGGACCACTCTGTCCATGACCCCTCCTCCAGGGGATGCGGAAGTGATGCGGTCGACGGTAGACCCGCCCACCGACAAAAGGGCGCCCCCGCCGGAGGGGGGGGCGCCGGAAAAAACGTGATCAGCTGCGGTACACGCCGAACTCCCAGAGCGAGTACCCGTAGTCGGTCGCCCGGGCGGTGCCGGAGACCCGGACATAACGGCCCGTGCCGCCCACGGCCAGGTCGTCGAAGCCGCCGTTGCCGTTGGTGGTCGTGTGGATCGTCTGCCAGGTGGTGCCGTTGTCGGACACCTGCACTGTGTAGCCCCTGGCGTACGCCGCCTCCCAGGCCAGCAGCACCCGGTCGAACGACTGCACCGAGCCGAGGTCGACCTGCAGCCACGCGGTGTCGACCCACTCGCTGGCCCAGCGGGTGCCGTAGTCGCCGTCCACCGCGTACGCCGGCAGCTGCGGCCCGTTCGTGCCGGTCGGCTGGTACGTCGACGCGGTCGCCGCCCTGCCCCGGGCCAGGTTCGTGCCGGGGACGGTCGGCGGGACCACCCGGAACGAGCGCTGCTCGATGCCCACGTTGCCCTGGCCGTCGAAGGCGTACACGTAGACCTTCCAGACGCCGAGCTGCTCGGGCGCGCGGGCGGTGAACGTGCCGTTGCCGTTGTCGGTGAAGACCACGTTGGTCAGGCCGGTGCCGCCGGTGATGTGCTTGTCGCTGTACATCAGGTTGTAGCGGATCAGGTCGCCGTTCGGGTCGTTGGCCGTCGCGCTGACCGTGAACGTGCCGCCGGCCGGCACGGCCGTCTGGTTGCTCACGGACATGGCGGTGATCTCCGGCGGGGTGTTCGCCGACGGCTGGCCGGTGTACGCCTGTTTGAGCGCGTGATAGCCGAGTCGCCGCCAGCCGCCGGTGAAGGTGTTGAGCCAGACGCCGCCGAAGTCGTTCTCCAGCCCGTAGTGGAACTCGGTCGCGCCCAGCGCCACGCCGGGATGCGATTTGATCGCGTTCCAGCTGGCCGTGTAGCCGGCCCGCTTCTGCAGATCGGTCGGCTCGGTCGGCACCCCGTTGACGTCGGCGGGCACCTCCCACTCGCCGGCCGGGCCGCCCTCGGTGACGATGTACGGCTTGGTGTAGCCGCCGCTGATCCAGTCCTGTTTGATGTTCCCGATCGCCCCGTAGGAGTTGACCGCGAGCAGGTCCAGGGCCGGCGAATCGGCCTTGTAGTACTTCCACGCCCCGGTGTACGCATCCGTCGAGGTGACCGGGTGGTTCGGGTCGGCGGCATGGATGGCGACCGCCAGTTCGTTGACGTACCTGGCGTAGGCGACCCGCCGCGCCTCGACCTCGGCGGCGGGGAGGCCGTGGTCCTGCATGGTCAGGATGACCTCGTTGCCGACGTCCCACATCAGCACGCCCTGGCGGCCCTTCAGCGCGTTCACCCGGGCCACGATCTCGTTCTTGGTGTTCGTCTTGTAGGCGGTGTCGTTGACGTAGTCGGCGCCCTGGTTGAGCCAGTGCCCCACGACGACCTTGATGCCCTGCTGGGCGGCGCGGTCGAGCAGCAGCGGGGTGTTGGTGTCGTCCACGCCCCAGATCCGGATCGTGTTGACCCCCATGTTCCTCAGGTCCCGCAGGTAGCCGTCGGCCGCGGCCTGCGGCGGGCCGTAGGTCAGACCCTTCAGCTCGTACGGTGAGCCGTTGACGGTGAGCTGCCAGTTGCCCTGCGTGCCGGTGACCCGGACGGTGGACGGGCCGGCCGGGGTGGCCGGGTCGGTCATCGCGGCCGGCGTGGTGCCGGCGGAGCGGGCGACCGTCACGGAGTCGACGCTGAGCACGCCGCCCGAGGTGGTGTCCGGGGTGGGCGTGGTGAAGCCGGCGATCGCGTTCGGCAGCGAGCCGCCGACGGCGAGGTCGAAGCGCAGGAAGAAGCCGTGGTGCACGGCCGCGTGCCACGCCGTGACGCCGACCTGCGACTCGCGGACCACCCAGGTCTGCCGACCGTCGAGGGAGAAGCGGATCTCCTCGTCGGTCTTCGTGCGGTCGACGACCTGGCTGTACTCGTGGAAGCCGGTCTGGCAGCCGGCGCAGCTCGCGAGCCCGCTCTGCCGGCCGTTGTACTCCGCGCACGGCCCGTCCGGCGCGGTGCCGCAGTGCAGGGTCTGGGCGAGCTGGCTGCGCCCGTTGACGTCGGTCATGATGTCGGTCTCGCCGACGCCGGGCCAGTTGGTGTAGTTGCCGCGGTACGCCGCCCCGGTGGCGCGGAAACCGGGCCAGTAGCCCAGGCCGTTGGTCACGTCGGGCTGCTTGAGCACGGCGCTGAACCTGGTCAGCTGGCCCGCGAGGGGCTCGAAGTCGGTGCGCTGGGTCTCGATCCGCCCGGAGGTCCACTTGCCGGCGCCGTCGCGGATCGCCTTGATGGTGAGCTTGCCCGCGCCGTCGAGGGAGACGTTGGCGGTGGAGTCCGAGGCGGTCTCGACCTCGCCGGTGCCCCAGTTGGCGGCGCCGCCCGGGTACTGGGTGCCGGTGCGCAGCAGCCAGTTCGCGGCGTCGGGCGAGGTGTTGGCCGGGCCCGAGAAGTCGTCGGTCCAGACGGTGGTGAAGGCGCCGGGCGGTTCCGTGGTGGCGCCCCCGCCGGTCGTGAAGACCTTGAACTCGTAGAGGGAGTAGCCGTAGCCGCTGGCGCGGGTGGTGCCGTACATGCGGACGTAGCGGCCGGTGCCGGTCACGGTGAGGGTCTCGGTGCCGCCCGCGCCGGTGGTCGTGCTGTGGATGTCGGTCCAGGTGGTGCCGTCGGCACTGGTCTGGATCTGGTACGCCTTGGCGTAGGCGCCCTCCCACTGCAGCACGACCTGACAGATCGTCTGCGAGCTGCCCAGGTCGACGCGCAGCCACTGGGGATCGCTGAACTGGCTGGACCAGCGTGAGCCCGCGTCGCCGTCGACGGCCCGGGCGGGTGCGACGTCCGCGCCCTCCTGCGACGAGGCGGTGGCAGGCCGGCCCTGTGCGGCGTTGGTCGAGCCGCAGGCGGAGGGGGTGCCGCCGGCCGAGCCGTAGACCTTGAACTCGTAGAGGGAGTAGCCGTAGCCGCTGGCGCGGGTGGTGCCGTACATGCGGACGTAGCGGCCGGTGCCGGTCACGGTGAGGGTCTCGGTGCCGCCGGCGCCGGTGGTCGTGCTGTGGATGTCGGTCCAGGTGGTGCCGTCACCACTGGTCTGGATCTTGTACGCCTTGGCGTACGCGCCCTCCCACTGCAGCACGACCTGGGTGATCGAGGCGGTGGCGCCCAGGTCGACGCGCAGCCATTGGGGATCGCTGAACTGGCTGGACCAGCGGGTGCCGGCGTTGCCGTCGACTGCGAAGCCGGCGGCGACGTCCGCGCCCTCCTGCGACGAGGCGGTGGCGGGCCGGCCCTGCGACAGCAGGGAGTCGGCGGCGTGCGCGGTGAGCTGCACGAAGCCCAGGGAGGCGGCGACGACGGCGAGCACGGTGACGGGGATCAGCCGTCGCCGGCGTCGGGGGCGGGGAGCGGGCGGGGGTGGCGCCGGGGGATGAGCCGGATGCACGGGAACTCCTGACGTTCGGGGACGGAGTCACGGGGAGAGGGATCGACGGAGAGCGCTCTCCATCTGAGCCCGCAGTGTTGCGTCCGCCTTTCCGATGTGTCAAGCGTTCGATGGCCGGTGCCGGGTTAATAACCTACAAAGACCGCAAATCCGAAGCGGGCCGGGCCGTTCTTGGAAAGCGCTCTCCCATGCCGCATCGGCCCGAAGATTGGTCCGGAGCCGTGTCGAGAACGGCGCGGGGACTCCGACCCACCGGTGGAAGTGCCCCACCGGGGGCGCCAGACGGCTGGGAGACTGAGCCATGAAGTACATGCTGATGATGTTCGGCGACGGCGCCACCATGATGCAGAGCCGCAGCCAGGAGTGGTTCGGCGAGATGATCGCGTTCATGCAGTCGTTCAACGCCGACCTGGAGAAGTCCGGCGAGCTGGTCGAGGCCCGCGGGTTGGCCGACCCCACCACGGCCCGGACCGTCACCCTGGTCGACGGCCAGGTCGTCGTCACCGACGGGCCGTTCGCCGAGGCCAAGGAGTCGCTGGCCGGCTACTGGGTGCTCGAGGTGCCCGACGAGCGGCGCGCGATCGAGCGGGCCGGCGAGGTCGTCGTCTGGGCCGAGCGGGTCGAGCTCCGCGAGGTCCCCGACGGGCCGCCCGAGCAGTGACCACGGACCGGCCCGGGGTCGAGGGCCTGCTGCGCGAGCTCGCGCCGCAGGTCCTCGGCGTCCTCGTGCGCCGGCACGGCCAGTTCGACGCGGCCGAGGACGCGGTGCAGGAGGCCCTGCTCTCGGCCGCTGTGCAATGGCCGGTCGAGGGCGTGCCCGACAACCCGCGCTCCTGGCTGCTCACGGTGGCGGGCCGCCGGCTGGTCGACGAGTGGCGCAGCGAGAGCGCCCGCCGCGCGCGGGAGGAGCGCGTCGCGCTGCTGGAGCCGGCCGAGCCGGGGCCCACAGTGGACCGCGACGACACGCTCACGCTGCTGTTCCTGTGCTGCCACCCGTCGCTGTCGGCGCCCTCGCAGCTCGCCCTCACGCTGCGCGCGGTCGGTGGCCTGAGCACCGCCGAGATCGCCCGGGCCTTCCTGGTGCCCGAGGCCACGATGGCCCAGCGGATCAGCCGGGCCAAGCAGCGCATCCGCGGCAGCGGCCTGGGCTTCGAGGCGCCGCCCGAGGCCGAGCGGGCCGACCGGCTGCGGGTGGTCCGGCAGGTGCTCTACCTGGTCTTCAACGAGGGCTACACCACCAGCGCGGGGCCCGAGCTGCACCGCGCCGACCTCACCGCCGAGGCGATCCGGCTGACCCGGATGCTGCACCGGCTGCTGCCCGGCGACGGCGAGACCGCCGGGCTGCTGGCCCTCATGCTGCTCACCGACGCCCGCCGGGCCGCGCGGACCGACGCGCACGGCGCCCTGGTGCCGCTCGACGAGCAGGACCGCAGCCTGTGGAACGGCGCGGCCGTCGCCGAGGGGGTGGCGCTGATCTCCGGGACGCTCGGGCGCGGGCCGCTGGGCCCGTACCAGTTGCAGGCCGCGATCGCCGCGGTGCACGACGAGGCCCGCACCGCGCAGGAGACCGACTGGCCGCAGATCCTGGCCCTGTACGAGGTGCTCGAGCGGGTCTCGCCCGGCCCGGTGGTCACGCTGAACCGGGCGGTGGCCGTGGCCCGGGCGCGTGGGCCGCTGGCCGGGCTGGCAGTGCTGGCCGAGCTCGACGGCGACGAGCGGATGGCCGACAACCACCGGCTCGAGTCGGTCCGCGCCCACCTGCTCGAACTGGCCGGGGACCGGGCGGCCGCGCACGAGGGCTACCTGCGCGCGGCCGCGATGACGGCCAGCCTGCCCGAGCAGCGGTACCTCACGCTGCGCGCGGCGGCGCTGGGAACCCGTACCTGATCCGAACATGGACCCGGCGCCCGGACGGGCATGATGGTGCGGTGAGCGACGCGGGCGGCAAGGGCCTGATCCTGCTGGTG
This sequence comes from Actinoplanes nipponensis, assembly GCF_016862275.1. Taxonomy (GTDB): domain Bacteria; phylum Actinomycetota; class Actinomycetes; order Mycobacteriales; family Micromonosporaceae; genus Actinoplanes; species Actinoplanes nipponensis. The sequence goes on from NZ_BOMQ01000019.1 coordinate 32,984, forward strand.
GAGGACGAGCGGCCGATCGCCGACCTGGTCCGGCTCTACCTGAGCCGGGACGGGTTCGGCGTGCACGTCGAGCACGACGGCCCGGCCGGGCTCGCGGCGGCCCGGCGGCTGCGGCCGGTCGCGTGCGTGCTGGACATCGCGCTGCCCGGGATGGAGGGCACGGAGATCTGCCGCCGCCTGCGCGACGAGGGGGACTGGACGCCCGTCGTGTTCCTCACCGCCCGCGACGACGAGGTGGACCGGATCCTCGGCCTCGAGCTCGGCGGCGACGACTACCTCACCAAGCCGTTCAGCCCGCGGGAGCTGGTGGCGCGGGTCCGGGCCCTGCTGCGCCGCGCCGCCGGGCCGCCCGACGGGGGCCGGGTCCGGACGCTGGGGCCGCTCCAGCTCGACTCCGGCCGGCACCTGGTGACCGTGGACGGCGCGCCGCTGACGCTCACCCCGACCGAGTTCGATCTGCTCGCCCATCTGCTCGGCCGCCCGGGCCGGGTCTTCACCCGCGAGGAGCTGCTGGCCAGCGTCTGGGGGTACGCCTCGCCGGCCGGCACCCGTACCGTCGACGTGCACGTGGCCCAGGTCCGGGCGAAGCTCGGGCCGGCCGCCCACCTGATCCGCACGGTCCGCGGGGTCGGCTACACCGCCGATGCGTAGGTTCCTCGGCACCCTCAGCGGCCGGACCGTGCTGGTCACCGCGGCCACCGCCGTCGTCGCCGTCATCATCACGGCCCTGGTCGCGCTCCCCGTCGCCGTGCGCTCGACCAACAACGCCGCCCGCGACGAGCTGCGGGAGAAATCCGCGCTCGCGGTGGAGCTGCTCACCACGGAACGTCAGGTGGCCCGCGAGCGGATCGTCGCCCGGCTGCGGGCCGACGGCGTCGACGTCTACCTGATCCGGCGGGGCACGGTCGACCGGGCCGGCCTGCCGGACCGGGTGATCACCCAGGTCGCCGGCGGCGCGAGCGTCGACACCCGGGGCGTCGTCGGCGGGCGCACGGTGCTGATCGTCGGCCGGCCATTGCGCGGCAACACCAGCGGGGTGGTGCTGACCCGCGACGTCGCGTCCGGCACGGCCGCCCGGTTGCTGGGCGGAGTGTGGGTCGCTCTGCTCGCCGGCCTGCTCGGTGGCGTCCTCGCCGGGGCGCTGCTGGCCCGCTTCATCGCCCGGCCGCTGCGGCAGGCGGCGGTGGCGGCGGGCCGGCTGTCGGCCGGGGACCGGTCCGTGCGTCTCGCGGTGCGGCCGCCGGCCGAGGTCGCCGAGCTGGCGGCGGCCCTCAACCAGCTGGGCGCGGCGCTGCAGATCAGCGAGGGCCGGGAGCGGGACTTCCTGCTGTCGGTGTCGCACGAGCTGCGGACCCCGCTGGCCACGATCCGGGGCTACGCCGAGGCCCTGGCCGACGGCGTGGTCGCCGCCGACGACGCGGCCCGGGCCGGGCAGACCATGGTCGCCGAGGCGGACCGGCTCGGCCGGCTGATCTCCGACCTGCTCGTGCTGGCCCGGTTGGAGGCGGCCGACCTGCCGGTCGACGTCGTGCCGGTGGACCTGGCCGACCTGGCCGGGTCCGCCGCCGAGGCGTGGGCGCCGCGCTGCGGGCCGGACGGCCCCCGGCTGAGCACCGAGCTGCCCGCCGGGCCCGTCCCGGTGGCCACCGATCCCGGCCGGATCCGCCAGGTCATCGACGGGCTCTGCGAGAACGCCCTGCGGGTGCTGCCGCCCGGCGCGCCGCTGATCCTCGCGGTGCGGGCCGGTCCGACGGGCGGGGTGCTCGAGATCCGCGACGGCGGGCCGGGCTTCTCCGACGAGGACCTGGCGGTGGCGTTCCAGCGCGGCGCGTTGCAGGCCCGCTACCGGGGCGTACGGCCCACCGGCAGCGGGCTCGGGCTGGCCCTGGCCGCCCGGCTGGTCGGGCGGCTCGGCGGCGCCATCACGGCCGGGCACGCCCCGGAGGGCGGCGCGATGTTCACCGTCACCCTGCCTTACCCAACCCGAACATGACGCTGATCCGGTTCGAGCACGGCGCGGGCAGGCTCGACGCCATGACACGAACCCGAATCGCGCTGACCCTGACCACCGTGAGCCTGGCCGGCCTGCTCGCCCTGAGCGGCTGCGGCGGCGGCGCGGCGCCCGTGGATCTCGCGGGTGAGGCCTCCGCGCTGACCGCCGTCGGCCTGACGACCGGACTGGAAGCCGACCCCGCGCCCTCCGCCTCGGCCGAGCCCGGCGCCAAGGGACGCAAGCATCCCGGTGTCCGCCGGTACCTCCGCAAGAACACCCTGCACGGGGAGATGACGGTGCAGGGCAAGGACGGCGTACGGACGGTGGCCGTGCAGCGCGGCACGGTCACCGCCGTGGACGCCACGACCGTGAGCGTCAAGTCGGCCGACGGCTTCGCCCAGACCTGGACCTTCGGCGACAAGCTGCGCGTCGTGCAGGACAAGAAGACCGTCGCGACCACCGCGATCAGGACCGGCGCGGAGGTCGGCGTGGCCGGGGCCAAGGACGGCGACAAGAGCGTCGCCCGCCTGGTCGTCCTCCCCTGACCCGGCCGTGGAGTCCAGGGCCCGCGCTCGTCGCCGAGCGCGGGCCCTGTCCCCGCCCCCTCTTCAATAAGGTCTGTGCCGGCTCACTGCAGGAGGGCGCCCATCGGCGACATCAGCAGCTTGCCGAAGGCCTCGGCGGTGCCGTCCAGGCGCGCCCGCTCCCGGCCGAGGGCCGGCAGGTCATGGCGTACGCACCAGAGCTTCTGCGAGTTGCGCCAGGCCACGTTGCGGGTGTACTCGATCAGCCCGCCCTGCCACCAGTCGTCCAGGTCGCCGTTCATCGTGTCGATGATCAGCTGCCACTTCTCCAGGAAGCCGCGGCGCAGCCCCGGGATGGACTCCGCGAAGATGTCGTTGATCTGCAGGTAGTCGTGGTGCTGGTCGCTGTCGTCGACCGGGTCCGAGCCCAGGTGGTCGAAGGTCGTCACGAGCGCGAACGGCAGGTCGTAGTTGATGTGGGCGTTCACCCCGGCCGCGGCGGACGGCAACGGGCGCGCGTCCGGGCCGGGGATCCGGTGGAACAGCACGGACCAGGCCCGCGGGCAGCCGGCGCTGGCGTCCGACCACTGGCGCAGGGCGTCGAAGTAGCGGGCGGCGAACTCCACGTCGAGGCGGGACAGGAACGCCGGGTCGGCGAACCGGCCCGCGTACAGGCGCTCGAGCACGCTGGTCGTGATGGTCAGGTAGAGCTTGTTGAAGTCGGCGAGCGGGTTGCTGTCCAGCAGCGGCGGCACCCGGTCCAGCACGTCCTGGAGCTTGGTGAGCTGGTCGACCACCGCCGGTACGTCATCGGGGTGACCGGCCAGCACGTCGGCCATGTCCTGTTGCACAGGTCCCCAGACGGAATCGGTGATCATTGCGGTCCTCCACACGCGGAAACTCCTGGCGGAGGTCCTCCAGCACCGCCCGGCGGCCCGTGGTGCCGGCCGGCCGGGCGGTGCTCCCCCGAACGAGAGTCAGCCTTTCAGCCGGAGCCGGTGCGGGGATCGGTAGAACGACGTATTCCGGGTACGTAGATAACGGTAAGGTCACGCCGCGCGCAGGAAGACCCGGCTCGCCTGCACCCGGGTGCGCACCTGGAGCTTGTCGAAGATGTGCCCGACGTGCACGCCGACGGTCCGCTCGCTGATGAACAGCGCCTGGCCGATCTCCCGGTTGGTCAGCCCCTCGGCCACCGCGGCCAGCACCTCGCGCTCGCGGTCGGTCAGCGCGCCGAGCTCGTCGCCGGTCTCGTGACCCGGCATCGGCATCGGCACCGTGTCCTCGTCGCCGCTGAGGGCCACCTTGGCCCGGGCCGCCACCGCGGTGATCTCGGCGGCGAGCGGGTTGGCGCCCATCGTGCGGGTGGTCGCGTACGCCTCGCGCAGCGCCATCGTGGCCGCCGCCCGCCCCCGGTGCGAACGGCCCGGCCGGCGGGCGAAGGACGCCTCGGCCTGCCGCAGCCGGGAGTACGCCGCCGGGTAGGGCTGCTTGCGCCGGTCCCACGCCGCCGCCGCGCGGGCCCACAGCTCCGGGTCGTTGCGCTCGTCGATGCGGCTCTGCTCGGCCGCGCACAGGTCCAGGTAGCCGTCGACCACGGCGCGGACCGGCGGGGCGGCGTTGCCCGCGCCCCGGGCCATCCGCTCCACCACGGCCTGCAGCCGGCGCACCGCGGCCGGATCCACCGGCACCTTGCCCCCGGCCTGCGCCTCGGCCTCGGCCCGCAACCCGTGCCAGGCCAGCACGCCCAGCAGCACCAGGTCGTCGGAGCGGGTCTCGGTCAGGCCGCGCTGCACGGCCGCCCGCGCCTCCGCGTGCCGGCCCTGCCACATGGCCAGCCCGGCCCGCAGGGTCAGCATCGGCAGCACGTGCCGGGCGCCCCCGCCGGCCAGGATCGTGGCCACCGCGTCCAGGTCCCGGTCGGCCTGCGCCACGTCGCCGAAGCCGACCCACAGCCGGCACCGGGCCAGCAGCAGCTCGACCGCGTCGGCGCCGGACGGGCGGTGCCGCATCGCCGCGTCGAGCACCTTCTCCGCCTCGGCCCAGTCGCCGATGCGGAACAGCCCGTTGCCCGCGATCGCCAGCAGCCGAGTCTGGTACGTGCGTCCGAGCCCGATCGAGGCCAGCTTCTCCGCGCCCCGGCGGGCCACCAGCACGCCCTCCTCGACGCTGTTCAGCGGCCCGGTGAGCAGCTCGGCCAGGTGCAGGTAGGCGCAGCCGATGTCGTCCGGGTGCCCGGCCCGCTCGGCGATCTCCACGGCCTGCCGGATGACCGCCAGCCCCGCGTCCGGGTCCTCGCGGAAGGCCAGGCTGAAGCCCAGCGCCGCGCTGGCCCGGACCAGGTCGGCGGTCGAGCCGTCGGCCCTCTCGGCCAGCTCCAGCGCCTCCCGGGCGCGCACCCCCGCGTCGGCGTACCGGCCCAGGTGGACCAGCAGCTCGGCCAGGTGCGCGGCGGCGGTGGCCTGCTCCGCCGAGGTGCACTCGGCGAACGCCAGCGCCCGCTCGTACTCGATCTCCGCGGTCGCCGACCGGCCGGCCGCGGCCAGGTACCGGGCCCGGCGCAGGTGGATCTCGCAGGCCCCCGGGCCGTCCGGGCGGGCGGCCAGCTCCTCCAGCCGGGTCAGCGCCCGCTGGTGCTCGCCGCAGCGGTGCGCCGACTCCGCGGCGTGCGCCAGCAGGTCGGTGCGCTCGGGCGCCTCGTCGCAGCCCAGCTCCAGCGCCATGCTCCAGTAGCGGTGCGCCTCGGCGAAGCCGTAGAGCTGCTCGGCCGTCCGGGCGGCGGCGACGACCGACGGCATGGCCCGGGCCGGCTCGCCCGCCTGGCGCCAGTGGTGGGCCAGCCGCGCGTGGTCGACGGCCGACGGGGCGGCCTCCAGGGCCTCGGCGTACCGGCGGTGCCGGGCGGCGTGCTCGGCGGGCAGCACCTCGTGCTCGAGCACCTCGGCGACGACCTGGTGGCGCAGCCGGTAACCGTCGGCGGCGCTGGTCACGAAGCGGTGTGCGACCGCGGCCCGGACCGCCTCGATCAGCTCGGCCTCCGGCAGCGGCAGGACCCGCGCCAGCAGGGCGTGCTCGACCGGCTCGACGCCCGCGGCGACGGCGTGCACCACGTCGTGGGCGTGCTGCGGCAGCTCGTCGACCCGGGACAGGAAGATCTCGCGCAGCGTGTCGGACAACTCCACCCGGCCGTCGCGCAGGTCGCGGGAGAGCTCCTCGACCACGAACGGGTTGCCGCCGCTGCGCTTGTAGACCCGGTCCGCGTCCTCCGGCGCGACGTCCTGGCCGGCGATCGCGGCGACCAGCTCGCGGGTCGCGTCGCGGTCGAGCGGGGCCAGGTCGAGCACGCGTACCGAGCGCAACCGGCGCAACTCGGCGAGCACGCGGCGTAACGGGTGCGAGCCGTGCAGCGACTCCGAGCGGACCGCCGCCAGCACCGACAGGTTGATCTCGCCGAGCCCGGCGAGCAGGTAGAGCAGCAGTTGCCGGGTGCTGCGGTCGGCCCACTGGAGATCGTCGAGGACGAGCAGCAGCCGGCGGCCCTGGGCCAGCGAGCGCAGCTGCTGGGACACCCGCTCGAGCAGCACGCCGGCGCCGTCCTGGTTGGCGGCGGCGTCCACCGGGCCGGTGTCGGTCTGCACCCCGGCGCGGCGCAGCGCCTGCAGGACCGGGTGCAGGGGGGAGGCGTCGCCGATGTCCAGGCAGGTGCCGGACAGCACGGCGGCACCCGCGTCACGCAGGGCGTGCGCGGTCTCCCGGAGCAGGCGACTCTTGCCCACCCCGCTCTCGCCGGTGACGAACACGGCCGAGGTGCCGCCCGGACCGGCGTCCAGCAGGTCCGTGCGAACTGCCGTCAAAGTGCCGGTACGTCCGACAACAGGCGCGTCGTCCCCCTCGCTGGCCATGCGTGGCAGCCTAGTGCCGATCCGGGTAGCACGTTCTCGTCGGTTCGGACTGTTCTGCGTCACAAATTCGACGCCGCGCCCCCTGTCACAGATACGTCATTCTGCGGATCCGCTGTATCACCGCGGCTGGCACCGTACTCCTCGCCAATGCGGCGAAGGGGTGTGGAGCAATGAACGCAATGACGGCCGGCCTTCGGTGCCGGAGACAGACAGTGACCGTGCTGTTCGTCGACATCGTGGGATTCACCAGCATCGTCGACGAGCTGGACTGCGCCGACGTGCGGGACCTCCAGATGGACTACTTCGCGGTCGTGTCGGCCCAGGTGCGGGCCGCGGGCGGCGTGGTGGAGAAGTTCATCGGGGACGCGGTCATGGCGGTCTTCGGGGTGGCCGGGCCCGGCGCCGGCGCGCCGGACGAGGTGAGCTGCGCGGCGGCCGGAGCGGTGCGGGCGGGCCTGCGGATCCAGGAGGCGCTGCGGGGGCGTCTTCTGGCCGGCCGGTTCCCGGTCCGCACCCGGGTCGGGCTGGCCACCGGCGACGCCATCGTCGACCTGGAGCAGACCCGCGACGGCGGGTACGGGATGGTCAGCGGCAGCGTGGTGAGCACGGCGGCGCGGCTGCAGGCGTACGCGCCGCACGACACGGTGGTGGTGTGCGCGGCCACCCGGGCGGTCACCGACCTCGCGGTGGCGTACCAGGAGATGCCGCCGGTCTCGGTGGCGGGCAAGTCGGCGCCCGTGGAGCTGTCCCGGGCGCTGCACCCGCAGGTCAACGCGGCCGGTGCCCTGCAGACCTGCGGCTGAGCCGGGCGCCCGGCGGATCGGGCCCGGGCCAATCCTTCAGCGGGACCGACCCGGGCCGATAGAGGCAGCGTGGGTGCCTTGCCTTCGCTGCCGGCCGAGCCGGTGGTGCCGCAGCTCGAACCCGGCGATGCCGCCGGGCTCGAAGTGCTGGGCGAGCTGGGGCGCGGCGCGCAGGCCGTCGTGCACCGGGTGCGTCAGCGGGGCCGGGAGTACGCCCTCCGGCTGCTGCGCGACAACGCAGCCACCCCGGAAGCCGTCCGCGAGTTCCGCCGCCAGTGCGCGCTGCTGGCCGCGATCGACAGCCCGGGTCTGCCGCGCGTGCACAAGGCGGGCACGGCCGGCGGCCGCCCGTACGTGATCATGGATCTGGTCGAGGGCGAGCCGCTCTCCGCCCGGCTGGCCCGGGGGCCGGTCCGCGAGGCCGCGGCCCTGCGGATCGCCACGGACGTCGCCGGCGCCCTGCGCGCCGCGCACGCCCACGACCTGGTGCACCGCGACGTCAAGCCGGACAACGTCGTCGTCGGCCCCGGCGGCTCGGCCGCGCTGGTCGACTTCGGGCTGGCCACCCGCGGCGCGGCCGGCCCGGCCGGGCTCGCCGACGAGCCGGTCGCCGGCACGCTCAGCTACAGCCCGCCCGAGCAGAGCGGCATGCTGAACCGGCCCGTGGACGGCCGCTCGGACCTGTACGCCCTGGGCGCGGTTCTCTTCGAGTGCGTCACCGGGGCCCCGCCGTTCGCCGCCGCCGACCTCGGCGAGCTGCTGCACCTGCACGCCACGGCCCCCGTGCCGGACCCGCGGGCGCTGGCGCCCGGCCTGGGCGCGACCTTCGCCGCGATCATCGTGCGGCTGCTCGCCAAGGACCCCGACGACCGGTACCAGAGCGCCCACGGCCTGCTGGCCGACCTGCGGCGGCTCGCCGGCGACCCGGCCGCGGCGTTCCCGCTCGGCGAGCAGGACGGCCCGGCCACCCTCGCCGTCCCGCCGCTGACCGGCCGGGACGCCGAGTTCACCGCGCTGCGGGACCGGTGGGCCGCGGCCGCGGCCGGCCGCGGCGGCATCGCGGTGCTGCACGGCATCACCGGCAGCGGCAAGACCCGGCTGGCCGCCGAGCTCGGCGAGCTCGTCGAGACGGCGGGGGGCACCGTACTGCGGGGCGCCGCCTCACTGAGCGACCGCCGGCCCATGGCGCCGCTGCGGGCGGCCGTCGACGCGTACGTCCGGGCTCTGCTGCGCCGGCGCGGCGCCGCCGCGGCCGCGCACCTGCTCCGGTCCGCCGCCGGGCAGGGCGCCGGCCTGGTGACCAGCCTGTCCCCGGCCCTGGCGAGCGTGTTGGGCGTGCCCGGGGTGGCCGGCGAGATCGGCTCGGAGCGGCCCTCGGCCGCCGTCGCCGACCTGCTCACCGGCCTGGCCCGGACGACCGGCCCGGTGCTGCTGCACCTCGACGACGTGCAGTGGTTCGACGACGGCACCGTCCGGGTGCTCGAGCAGCTCGCCGCCGGCCTGGCCGGGGTGCCGCTGCTCGTGGTCGCCACCGCGCGCAACGACGACGAGGGCGCGCCCGCCGCCGCGGTCGTCCTCAACCGGCTGCAGCCCGGTCCCGACACCGACATCACGCTGGCGCCGCTGGCCGACGCCGCGGTCGGCGCGCTGATCGCCGCCCTCTCCGGCGGGATCGGCATCGACGAGCACAGCGCCGCCGTGATCACCCGGCTGACCGGCGGCAACCCGTTCGTGGCCCTCGGATACGCCCGGGCGGTGATGGACGCCGGGCTGCTGACCCCCGACTGGGGCTGCTGGCGGGTCGACGTGGCCGGCGTCCAGGAGCTGGCCCTGCCCGCCGACTCCGCGCAGCTGCTGCTGCGCCGGATGGGCTCCCTGCCGCCCGAGAACCGCCGGTTGCTCCAGCTCGCCGGGGTCATCGGCACCACCTTCGCGGCCGGGCCGGTGGCCGAGGTGGCGGGCGTCGGCCGCCGCCGGGTCCTCGACGTCCTCGCCGACGCGGGCCGCCGGGGCCTGGTCGAGCAGCGCGAGGGCACCGTGCGGTTCGTGCACGACAGCATCCGGCTCGCCCTGCTCGAGGAGCTGCCCGAGGACGAGGTGCGCGGTCTGCACCAGCGCATCGCCGACGTGCTCGACCGCGAGGGCGCGGACGAGTACGCCCTCGCCCGGCACTGCGCCCTCGGCGACCCCGGCTACGAGCCAGCCCGGATGCTGCGGGCCGGGCAGGCCGCCGGAGCGCGGGCGCTGGCCGAGCACGCCCCCGACACGGCGCTGACCTTCCTGGAGTACGCCGCCGACGCCGCCGCCACCGGCGGGCTCACCGTCGGCAGCGAGTTCCACCAGCTGCTCGGCATCGCGTACCACCAGAACGGCCGCTTCCACGAGGCGATCGCCGCCCTGACCGCCGCGCTGGACGCGACCACCGACCGCATCGCGCGCGCCCACCTGTACCTGCACCTGGCCCGCGTGCACGAGAGCAACTGGGGCGGCGCCGAGCAGATCCGCGCCGTCGAGCAGGGCCTGGCCGAGCTGGGCCGGCCGATGCCGCGCAACGCCTTCCTCGCCGCGCTGTCCGGCGTCTGGCTGTTCTTCGTCGGCTGCCTGATCGGCGTCACCCGGCTCGGCTACGGCACCGCCAAGGGCGCCTACCGGGAACGGCTGCGGCTGCAGACGACGCTGTACCACTACGGCGGCTCGGGCAGCGTGCGGACCCTGCGCCCGCTGCGGTCGCTGCTCTACGGCCTGCGGTTCATGCACCCGACGAGCCGGCTGGGCCGGACCCCGGAACGGGCCCGCGACCTCGTCGGGCTCACCATGGCGCTGCGGATGCTCGGGTTGCAGCGCGCCTCGGACCGCATCACCGCGGCCGCCGTGCGCCAGGCGGACGAGTTCGGCGACCCCACGCTGCGCGCCCGGATCGACTGGATGACCGCGATCGGCGTGCACGGCAGCGGCGCGGACTCCGGCGAGCGGGTCCGCCGGGTGCTGGCCGAGCGCGACCGCTTCCTCGACGTGGGCCTGATCCTGGACTGCTACGCCGTACTGGGCTGGGACTGGATGCTGCGCGGCGAGATCACCGAGGCCGAGGCCGCCCGTCCCGGCCGCCAGCGTTGGCTGGAGGTGGGCGGCAACGCCGACCGCAGCGCCGTGGTGGCCGTCGACGCGGGCCTGCTGGCCATGCGCGGGCGGGCCGGTGAGGCGCTGGCCGCGCTGGCCCGGGCCGGCGACGGGCCCAAGGAGATCCACGAGGTGGTCGACACGATCATCGCCCGGATGCTGTCCGCCCTGGAACGCGACGACCTCGACGGCGCCTTCGACGACGCCGTCGCCGAGTTCGGGACCCTGGGCCTGCGCCCGCTCGACGTGCTGCCCGCGCAGCACTGCTACTACGTCTACCAGGCGTACGGGCGGTTGGAGCAGGCCCGCCGCGCCGCGCCCGCCGGCCGCGACGCCGCGGTGGCCGCCGCCGCGGCCGCCGTCGCCGCCCTCGGCCGGGTCAACCGGCGGCCCGTGGTCGCCGCGCACCACCGCATCGTCCGCGCGGCGCTGCTCGCGCTCGACCCGGCCGGCGCCACCGCGGCGCTGGACCTGCTCGCCGAGACCGAGCCGCTGCTGCGCAAGGTGGACGCGCCGCTGCCGGCGTACGAGGCCGCGCTGGTCCGGGCCCGGGCGCTCGCCGCCACCGGCAGCGCCGGGGAGGCCGACCGGCAGGCCCGGATGGCCGCCGGCATCGCCGAGGACCGCGGCTGGCCGCACCGCGCCCGCCGGGTGGCGGCGGAGTTCCGGCTCGACGCCGGGCGGCGCAACCGGGTTCCCCTGGCGCCCGCCCCCGGCCGGTCAGGTCAGCGCTGGGCCGCCCTCGAGCAGCTCAGCGTGGCCGCGTCCCGGGTCATCGACCCGGACCGGCTGACCCGGGTCGCGCTGGACGAGACCACCCGTCTGCTCGGCGCCGAGCGCGCCATCCTCTTCCTGATGGACGCCGAGACGCAGGTCCTGGCGCCGTTCGTGGGCCGCGACTCCGGCGGCCGGGACCTGGCCGAGCTGACCGGCTACAGCGCCACCGTCGTCGACCGGGTCCGGCACAGCCGGGAACCGCTGGTCGTCACCGGCACCGAACAGGGCGAGGCGCTGGGCGCGCAGAGCGTCGTGCGGTACGGCCTGCGCAGCATCCTGGTTGCCCCGCTGGAGCTCGACGACCGCCTGCTGGGCGTGGTGTACCTGGACAGCCGGGTCGCCAAGGGCGTCTTCACGGTCGACGACGCGGACGTGCTGACCGCCATCACGCACCACATCGCGGTCGGGCTGGAGACGGCCCGGGCGGCCCAGCTCGAGGTCGCGGTGGCCGCCGCCAACCGCCAGCGGGACCTGGCCGAGACGCTGCGCCGCGCCATGGCCCGGCTCACCGGCACCCTGGACCCGCAGCTGGTGCTGCGCCGGCTGCTGCTCACCGCCCGACAGACGCCCGGGGCCAACCGCGGCTGGCTGCTGCTGGGCACCTCCGCCTCGACCGAGATCACCGTGCTCGGCGGGCCGGCCCCGGTGCAGCTCGTCCTGGCCGAGCACCCGGACCTGCGGGCGCTGCTGGACAACCGGCAGGCCGACATGATCAACGGTACGCCGCCCTGGGCCGGCGCGTTCGACGACTCCACCGGGCAGAGCTGGCTCACCGTCACCCTCGACGACCGCGACGGCGCCCTCGGCGTGCTCGTGCTGGCCTCGGACCGGCCGGGGGCGTACGCGGCCGCCGACCTGGGGCTGGCCGCGGCGCTGGTCGGGCAGGGCATGGTCGCCTTCGACAACGCCCGGCTGTTCAGCCGGGTCACCGAGCTGGCCACCACGGACAGCCTCACCGGCGTGGCCAACCGGCGGCGGTTCTTCGAGCTGGCCGAGCGTTCGCTGGCGGCCGCCCGGGCGGCGGACGGCCCGGTCACCGCGCTGATGGTCGACATCGACCACTTCAAGCGGATCAACGACGCGCACGGCCACCAGGTCGGCGACGACGTGATCAAGGCGGTGGTGCAGCGCCTGCTGGGCGGCCTGCCCGCCAACGGCCTGGTCGCCCGGTACGGCGGCGAGGAGTTCGCGGTGCTGCTGCCGGGCGTCGACGCCGAGGGCGAGCGGCTCGCCGAGGCGCTGCGGGCCGCCGTCGCCGGCAGCCCGGTCGACACCCGGTCCGGGCCGATCCCGGTCACCATCAGCGTCGGCCTGGCCCGGCTGCGCCCCGGCGACCCGACCCCGGACACCCTGCTCGGCCGGGCCGACGCCGGGCTCTACGCGGCCAAACAGGCCGGGCGCAATCGTGTCGTGGCTCACGACCCGGCTCATTTGCCCCTTTAGTCGTGTGTTATCGGGGGCCGGTCACGGTCGGCCTGACGAAAGTCGTCGGAGGTGCCCGGTAGGCTCGCCGCGTCGTTGACAGCTGCCACTGCCGGGAGTAATACCTCGTGACTGCGCAACCAGAGATCCTCTACGGGGCTGATGACCTCACGCACCTCGAAGGACTCGATGCGGTCCGCAAGCGGCCGGGCATGTACATCGGCTCCACCGACAGCCGCGGCGTCAACCACCTCGCCAACGAGATCCTCGACAACGCCACCGACGAGGGCGTCGGCGGGCACGCCGAGCACGTCGCGGTCACCCTGCACGCCGACGGCTCGGTCCAGGTCGACGACGACGGCCGCGGCATCCCGACCGACATCAACGCCAAGTCCGGGCTCAACGGCGTCGAGCTGGTGCTCACCCGCCTGCACGCCGGCGGCAAGTTCGGCGGCTCGGGCTACAAGACCTCCGGCGGCCTGCACGGCGTCGGCGCCTCGGCGGTCAACGCGCTCTCGCTGCGCTTCGACGTCACGGTCAAGCGCGACGGCAAGGTGCACGAGCTGTCCTTCCAGCGGGGCGTGCCCGGCGTGTTCGCCGGCGCCGGCCCGGGCGCGCCCTTCGAGCCGCAGTCCGGCCTGCGCGTGGTGCGCAAGATGAAGCGCGGCGAGCGCACCGGCACCTCGATCCGGTACTGGTACGACGCCCGCTACTTCGAGACCGGCGCCCGCCTCGACGTCGAGGTGGTCCGGGCCAAGCTGCGCAACACCGCCTTCCTGGTCCCCGGCGTGGCGTACGTGCTGCGCGACGAGACCGGCGAGGAGCCGACGGAGGAGAAGTTCCACTATCCGCACGGACTGACCGACATGGTGGAGTTCCTCACCCCGGCGGGCGACAAGCCGGTCTCCGGCATCCTCATGGTCGCCGGCGAGGGCACCTACAAGGAGAACGCCGCCGACGCCAACGGCGTCATGCAGTCCAACGTCGAGCGCCGGGCCCAGGTCGAGGTCGCGTTCCGCTGGGGCACCGGCTACGACCGCCGGGTCGAGTGCTTCACCAACACGATCCGCAACGTGCACGGCGGCACCCACCGCAAGGGCTTCGAGCGGGCCCTGGTCCGTGCCCTGAGCGACGCCATCCGCAACGCCCGCGGCCTGCTCAAGCCCAAGGAGGACGTGCCGGTCCTGGACGACCTGCTGGAGGGCATGGTCGCGGTGATCCACGTGCGGGTGCCGGAGCCGCAGTTCACCTCGCAGACCAAGGACGAGCTCTCCACCGCCGGCCTCACCCGGGTGCTGCAGACCCTGGTCGAGCAGCACCTCAAGGCCTGGATCGACGACCGGCGGACCAAGAGCGAGGCCCGCACCGTCCTGCAGAAGGTGGTCGACGCGGCCCGGGTCCGGCTGACCCAGAAGCAGCAGAAGGACGCGGCGCGCCGCAAGACCGCCCTGGAGGGCGCGTCCATGCCGCCCAAGCTCGTCGACTGCCGCTCCACCGGCATCGGCCGCAGCGAGCTCTACATCGTCGAGGGCGACAGCGCGCTGGGCACCGCCCGGATGGCCCGCAGCTCGGAATACCAGGCGCTGCTGCCGATCCGCGGCAAGATCCTCAACGTGCAGAAGGCCAGCCTCCAGCAGGTCCTGGACAATGTCGAGTGCTCGGCCATCGTGCAGGTGCTCGGCGCCGGCTCGGGGCGCACCTTCGACATGAGCACGATGCGGTACGGCCGCGTCATGATCATGGCGGACGCCGACGTCGACGGCTCGCACATCCGCACCCTGCTGATCACCCTGTTCGCCAAGTACATGCGCCCGGTGATCGAGGAGGGCCGGCTGTTCGCCGCGATGCCGCCGCTGCACAAGATCACCACGCGGGGGCGCAACCCCGAGACCATCTTCACCTACACCCAGCAGGAGATGGAGACCACGCTCACCCGGCTGGAGCGCGCCGGCAAGTCGGTGGCGCCGGTGAGCCGGTTCAAGGGCCTCGGCGAGATGGACGCCGACGAGCTGTGGGACACGACGATGAACCCGGCCACCCGGACGGTCCGGCGCATCACCCTGCACGACGTCGAGCGCGCCGAGGCCACGCTCGAACTGCTGATGGGTGAGCGGGTGGAGCCGCGGAAGAACTGGCTGATCGAGGCGGCCGGCCGCATCGACCAGGAAACGATCGACGCCTGAGGGGCTTTCAGACATGGCACGCCGCAAGAACGAGCAGTCCCGGGTGGACCTGTCGGCCTTCGACCAGGCCGGCGCCCGGGTCATCGACAACCCGCTCACCACCGAGGTCGAGGACTCCTACCTGGAGTACGCCTACTCGGTCATCCACTCCCGCGCCCTGCCGGACGCCCGTGACGGCCTCAAGCCGGTGCACCGGCGCATCCTGTGGTCGATGCAGGAGCAGGGCTACCGCCCCGACCGGGCGTACGTGAAGTCCGCCCGCGTCGTCGGTGACGTGATGGGCCGCTACCACCCGCACGGCGACCTGGCGATCTACGACGCGATGGTCCGGCTCGCGCAGAATTTCTCGCTCAACGCGCCGCTCATCGACGGGCACGGCAACTTCGGCTCCCCCGACGACGGCCCGGCCGCCTCCCGGTACACCGAGGCCCGGATGTCGCGCGAGGCGATGCTGCTGGTCGGCGAGCTCGGCGAGGGCACCGTCGACTTCAAGCCCAACTATGACGGCTCCGAGCTGGAGCCCCGGGTGCTGCCCGCGGCCTTCCCCAACCTGCTGGTCAACGGCACGTCCGGGATCGCCGTCGGGATGGCGACGAACATGATCCCGCACAACCTCGGCGAGGTGGTGGCGGCCGCCCGGCACCTGATCACCCGGCCCGACGCCGACCTCGACGACCTGATGCGCTTCGTGCCCGGCCCCGACCTGCCCACCGGCGGCCAGCTGCTGGGCCTGGACGAGGTGCGCCGCGCGTACGAGACCGGCCGCGGCGTCGTGCGCATGCGGGCCCGCGCCCAGACCGGCCCGCTGGAGGGCGGCCGCGGCCGGCAGGCCATCACCGTGGTCGAGCTGCCGTACGGCGTCGGCACCGAGAAGATCATCGAGGCGATCACCGACGAGGTGAAGGGCAAGCTCATCACCTCCGGCCCGCGCAAGGGCCAGCGCCAGCCGGCCCGGCTGCAGGGCATCGCCGACGTCAAGGACCTCACCGACCGCGAACACGGCATCCGCCTGGTCATCGAGTGCAAGGTCGGCGTCAACCCGCAGGCCCTGCTGGCCGACCTCTACCGGCTGACCCCGCTGGAGTCGTCGTTCGGCATCAACAACCTGGTGCTGGTCGACGGCCAGCCCCGGACGCTCGGGCTCAAGGCGCTGCTCGAGGTGTTCCTGGCCCACCGCTACGACGTGGTCACCCGGCGCACGACACACCGGCGGACCAAGCGGCAGGACCGCCTGCACCTGGTCGACGGCCTGCTCATCGCGCTGATCGACATCGACCGGGTGGTTGCGATCATCCGCGGCAGCGACGACGCCGCGGCCGCCAAGGCCGGCCTGATGGACGAGTTCGGGCTCAGCGACATCCAGGCGACCTACATCCTGGACACCCCGCTGCGCCGGCTCACCCGCTTCGACCGGATCGAGCTGGAGACCGAGCAGGAGCGGCTGCGCGGCGAGATCGCCGAGCTGAGCCGGATCCTGGACAACGACGACGTGCTCAAGCAGCTCGTCTCCGACGAGCTGGCCGAGGTGGCGTCGGCGTTCGGCGGCCCCCGGCGCACCACGCTGATCGACGGCGACCTCAAGGAGGTCCTCGCGGCGTCCGTGCCGGCCGGCCCGCTCGAGGTCGCCGACGACCCGTGTCAGGTCATCCTCTCCGCCACCGGGCTGATCGCCCGCACCGCGGCGGAGAGCGAGGAGGCGACCGAGGGCCGCCGGCGCAGCGGCCGGGTCAAGCACGACGCGGTCCGCGCGGTCGTGCACTCCACGGCCCGCGGCCGCGTGCTGCTGGTGACCAGCGCCGGCCGGGCGTTCAAGACGGACGTGCTGCCGCTGCCGGTGCTGCCGGAGCAGTCCGGCACGGTGTCGGTCCGCGGCGGCATGTCGGCCTCCGAGCTGATCCCGCTGGAGCCGGGGGAGCGGGTGGTCGGCCTGGCCCCGCTCGGCGCGGAGGGCTCACCCGGGCTCGCCCTGGGCACCCGCCAGGGCGTGGTCAAGGTGTGCGCCCCGGAGTGGCCGGTCCGCTCGGACGAGTTCGAGGTCATCACCCTCAAGGACGGCGACGAGGTGCTCGGCGCGACGTGGCTGGCCGACGGCACGGAATCGCTGGCCTTCGTGTCCTCGGACGCCTCGCTGCTGCGCTTCCCGGCGAAGCTGGTCCGGCCGCAGGGGCTCAAGGGCGGCGGCATGGCCGGCATGAACCTGTCGGCGGGCGCCGAGGCGGTCTCGTTCAACGTGGTCGACACGACCGACCCGCAGCACGGCGAGCCGATGGTGGTGACCTCGACCGGCACGCAGGTGAAGGTGACGCCGTTCGCCCTGTACCCGGCGAAGGGGCGGGCGACCGGCGGGGTCCGGGTGCAGCGGTTCCTCAAGGGCGAGACCCAGCTGACGGTGGCCTGGGTCGGGCCGCGGCCGGTGGGCGCGAGTTCTACCGGGGATCCGGTGGAGCTGCCGGGGCCGGACGGTCGCCGGGACGGGTCCGGGGAGGCTGTGCTCATGGGGCCGCAGATCGTGGGGCATCTGATCGAGCGGGGGTGACTCTCGCGGTGGGA
>NZ_BOMQ01000020.1 GCF_016862275.1 Actinoplanes nipponensis
TGGGCGGGTGTGGCGGTGAGTGGTCGGTGGCGAGGGGAGTCTCGGCGGGTTCGGCAAGGACGTCGAGAATGCTGTCCTCGCCTCTTTCGCTGCGGTCGTCCTGCTGCCTGTCATCCCGGCGTTTCTGCGGATGCAATCGGTGCGCGCGATCAAACGGGATATCGGCTTGGAGTCATCCGGGCAAGGCGAAATGACGGCATGATGGGACGGCGGTTTCACCTGCCGGTTCGTCGGGAGCCGGGTCGCCGACCGTTGCGCGCAGGCCCGGAACCGCGGGTTCGGGTCGGCTGATCAGCCGGTCCGTCAACTGCGCCGGGGCTGGAGAAGGACACCGAAGGCGCCGCTGGACGGGACGACGTGGGTGGCGGCCATTGCAACGCCGCGATCTGCGCTCCGGTGACCGGCAGCGGGGGCGAGATCTGGTCGAGCAAGCGCTGCGCCAGAGTGGCGTCGATCTCGAGGTCAGCGCTGATGCGAGCATCGGCGGCGGTCGCCAGGTCCACGACGTCGTCGCTGGTGAACGCCTCACCTCCCAGAGTGCTCAGCCGCCGCGCGAACTCCTGCACATTGATCATCTGCAGCCTCATCCCCCGATTGCCAATGATCCACGGTAACCCCCGCCTCGGCCGGCGGCACCTGCGCCCACCGTGCGGGACGCCACGGCCCACGGCGGGCCGGCTGGGCCGCCACACTTGCGCAGCCGATGCGTCGGACTCCGCGCTGGAATTGCGCTCGACACGGGCCTCACCGTCGGACCGCGCCAGACTCGTCGACCAGGACCGAAGCTACTCGCCCCCGGTACTGAGGCACGGCTCATGCCTTCATCCCCCTTCCCCCGGGGACGCCGCTCGGGTAGTAACGCGCTGTCCGTGCGGGTGTCAGGGGGCCTCGGTGGCGGGTTCGGGCGTGGAGTGGTGGCGGCGGTAGTGCCGGGCGGCTCTGGCGCGGTTGCCGCAGGCGGTGGAGCACCACTCGCGTCGGGGATGGTCTTTCATGAAGTAGAGGACGCATCCGGGGGCGTGGCAGGCGTTCAGGATCAGGTCGGGCGCGGTGAGCAGGGCGATGGCCTCGGCGGCCACGGTGGCCAGGGCGATGGCCGGGTCCGCGGTGGGCGCGGTGGGGCGTAGGCGTAGTCGGTCTCCAACAACGTCCAGAGTGTCCCGGGAGGGGCCGGCGGTTGCCGTTGTGTTGACCACCTGGACGGCGGTGTCGACGTCGCGCATCGCGGAGCGTGCGGGGGGCCGGGGGTCCTGCGTCTTCAGGGCGGCCAGGCGTCGCAGGGCGTCGCGCAGGGTGATGGCGGTGTGGAGATCCGTGGCTGTCACCGACGGTTCGGTGTAGGTGAGGCCGGTTGCTTTCAGCCATCGCGCCAGGTCGGCGGGGGCAGCGAGGGCCTCGTGGACGCCGTGACGGTCGGCCCAGACGGTGTTCATCAAGCGGACCGGCCGGGGTTCGCCCGGCAGCACGAGCACCGTGCTCACGTCCTCAAGGCTTCCCTCATCCATGTTCTAACGGTAACACCGGCTTGTCAGCGTGAGAGCATGTCTGCTACAACTTCTAACGGCAACGACACGCCGTCGGCGTTAGAAGACGTTTGCCTTCGCTGAGGAGCACCACCCATGAGCACCCTGCCCCTGATCGACCCGGCCACTGCCACCGGTAAGACCGCCGACCTGCTCGCCGCCGTCCAGCGCGGCCTCGGCGTCACTCCCAACATGACCAGGGCGATGGCCAACGCCCCCGCGCTGCTCGACGGCTATCTCGCCCTGTCCGGCGCGCTCGCCAAGGGCTCGCTCAAGGCCGCCACCCGCGAGCGCCTCGCGCTGGCCGTGGCTCAGGACAACGCCTGCGACTACTGCCTCTCGGCGCACTCCTACCTCGCCGAGCACGCCGCCAAGCTGTCCGCCGATGACATCGCCGCCGCCCGTAAGGGCGACAACGATGACCCGAAGATCGCCGCGCTGCTCACCTTCGCGGTCGCCGTCAACACCGCGCGCGGCAGCGTCACTGCCCACGACCTGGACCTGGTGCGCGCCGCGGGGGCCAGCGACGAGGAGATCGCCGAGGTCATCGGCCACGTCGCCCTCAACGTGCTGACCAACTACTTCAACAAGGCCGCCGCCGTCGACATCGACTTCCCCGTCGTGACCGCATGAACGAGACCACGACGCCGGCCACCCCCGGATCGGCTGCCGCAACCGTCCGCCCGCCGCTGCCGCCCTTCGACGAGGCCGGAGCGCGGGCCAAGGTCCAAGCCGCCGAGGACGCCTGGAACAGCCGCGACCCCGAACGCGTCGCCGCCGCCTACACGGCGGACTCGCAGTGGCGCAACCGCGACGAGTTCCTCACCGGCCGCGAGCAGATCGTCGCCTTCCTCACCCGTAAATGGGCCGGCGAGCAGGACTATGCCCTCCGTAAGAGCCTGTGGGCCTTCACCGCCGACCGGATCGCCGTCCGCTTCCAGTACGAATGGCGCGACGAGGCGGGGCAGTGGTGGCGTAGTTACGGCAATGAGAACTGGGAGTTCGACGCCGCCGGTTACATGAGCCGACGCGAGGCGAGCATCAACGACGTCCGCATCAACGCCGGCGACCGGCGCATCCACGGCGCCCGCCCGGCCTCCGAAAGCGACGCCGACCTGCCGCTGCGCTGAGCAAGGCGGCCCACCCAGCAGTCCATCTGAGCGGCAGGAGTCTTCATGCACGTCGCGGCACTGTGGCGCTACCCGGTCAAGTCCCTGGCCGGCGAGCAACTCGAGCAAGCAGCCGTCACCACCGACGGCCTGCACGGTGACCGTCTCGTGCACGTCCGGGGTCCCCGCGGCCCGCTGACCGGGCGTACCCGGCCGGGGCTGCTCACCCTGCCGGCGAGCACCGGCGCCGACGGTGTTCCACGGGTGGCCGGCCACCCGTGGAACACCGCGGACGCCGCCGCACTCATCCGTCAACGAGCCGGCGACACCGCCCAACTGCGGGCCTACGCCGGCCCCGAACGCTTCGACATCGGCAACCTCCTCGTCGCCACCGACGGCGCCGTCGCCCGTTTCGGACACGACGTGCGCCGGCTACGACCCAACCTGTTGCTCGGCGGTGTCCCCGCCGACGCCGAGGCCACCTGGCCCGGCCACGCGTTGATCATCGGCGACGCCGTGATCGGGCTGCACTCCCTGCGTATGCGGTGCAACGTCACCACCATCGATCCCGACACCGGACAACAAGACCTCGACGTCTTCCGCCGCCTACGCCGCGACTTCGGCGGCGAGCTGGCGCTCAACGCCTGGGTGATACACCCGGGCACCATCCGGGTCGGCGACCCGGTCCGCCTCACCACAACCACCGCCACCCCGCACCATCTCGGCGGATGGATCGTCGGTGCCCCCTATTCCGGACCCAGCGACTGATGCTGACGGACGGCCTGAGGGGGTCCTACGGAGGCGCCCGGGCCGGCTCAACAGTGGGTGACGGACAGTTGCAGTCCAGACGTCAATGCGCCTTTCGGCGCAGCGCTCATATGCCGAAGAGAGTGCTCATTCCGAGCCCTACCTGAAAGGCCACGGCGTGCTTAGCGGGCCAGCCTCCGAATCTGGTGCTCCGAGCCCTCAAGAAATGCCGCCACGTCTTGCTCGCAATCGTCACCCACCTGGCTGGCCGCCTCGCTGAGCTCTGCCTCCCGACGCCGAAATGCCGCTGCCATTCTTCTTCGGGAGTACCGTGCCGTAGCTATGGTGTGCGGCGAGGTAACCACATAGGAAAATACGCGGAAGGGCTGCGGTGGTTCGGCGCCAGGCGGCCAGATAATGCGGCGCGTCACGTCGGACCGCTCCCCAATCAACCGAGATCTGTCCAAATGGGCAAGCTGCAGATAGTCTGCGATGACAACAAGCCCGTGTACGTTATTGCCGGATGACGGCGCAAGGCCGGAAGCGAGCACCGAACCATTTGACGCCTCGGCAGGCACTGGGCTCCAGAAACGACGGTAGCCTGAAATTGCCGCTGGCCCGACCCGGTTGTGTTGCAAGCCCGCGCGGGTAAGGCTGTCGCTATGCATCATGGTGTCGTGCAGGAAAACGTAAATCAGCTGAGTGCCATCAAAGTTCGCCCATTCTCTCTGATCTCGGCGATCAAGTGAGATAGTCTGGAACCACTCACTTTGAATAGTTTCCCTGTTGCCGTCCAGGTCGAACGTATGAATGCTTTTAAAATCTTCATTGAGGCCACCGACAGTGCCGGTGACGATGAAGATGATTGTGGCTGACGCGCGTGGGATTACATCTCCCTGAACAAGCACCGCCTCATCCGTCAGGGGCGGAATGCGCGTCGTTGGGCAAATCGGTATTCGCACCGTCGTCGGCTCTGCGGAACGTGCCAACGGCCAACTAGCGAACTCGGACAGCTGATTACGTATAAGCAGATCCAGTGGTTTGTTACGGTAGACGCCAATTCCGTCGCCCGGGGTCCACCGAATCCAGGCCCGGGCGTTCAAGTCGCCGATGTCCTCTGTGAATCTGTTGTAGAACCTCGCAGCCAGTGTGAAGTTCCCGGTTCTACTTGCCTCGATTGTTAACTTTGACCGCCAGGTGAGCGGGTCATGACGAAAAAGCTTGAAGACGAATGCGCCAAGCGTAAGGAGTGGGAGCATCACAGCGATGACGGCGTTAACCGCCGCGAATAAGTAGTAAACAAAGGGTCTGCCTTGGACGGTGAACAAGTTGTCCGGACCCCACAAGGACCACAACGCTGTTCGTGCTGCACCCGGAAGACCGAAGGTATCGCTGTTAAGCACGTGGAGAAGCAGAGAAGCCAAAATTGACCACGTGATCGACAGTCCGAGATAGACCAAGAAGATCTTCAAAAATGACAACTGACTGAGTCGTACCGCTAACGGCGAGTAGAGTCGAGGGGGCCGTCGCGGGAATCTCATTCGGGATATGCGCACCTGGCACCTCGCAGAGCGGGACTGCCCGGATGTTATCGGACTTGCGGGCGCTTGTCACGGAGTACTTAACGGACCAAGCTGGAGGCTGCTGTGCTGGAAGGCCATGTCGACAGGGCTGCGCGGGCCGCTGAGGCTATCTTTGCCTACGGGTCGCTCGTCCATCCTGAGACCGCAAAAGCCCTATGCAGTTCGAGCGTCGATCAAGAGCCAAACATCTTTCGAGCGGAACTTCACGACTACAGGCGCGCCTGGTCAGTAGCTACCGACAATATGGTACACGAACAGGAGGTCGCATACTTTGATCCCAGGACTGGCGACCGTCCGGAGCTTCAGGTGCTCTTCTTGAACGCGGAGTCACACACCGGCGCGAGCATTGATGGAGTCATTTTGCCGATAGGTTTGGAGCGTATTCGTGAACTCGACGAGCGGGAAAGAAACTATCTCCGGGTCGACGTCACAGGAATGGTGGATGTAGCCAGAGTTGCACGTGAATGTCAAGTAGATAAGATATGGCTGTACGTCGGACGGAGGCGGGCCACCCTCGCGGCGTCTACCGGCATATCGGCGGGCACGGCAGTGATCTGGCGTGATTACCTCGACCGCGTCACCACCGCTTTCAGCAATCATGAAGGAATGCTGGAACGATTCAGTGCGGAACCACTCCCAGTGGCGCCGGATCGAATTATTGATCTTGAGCGGCGAATGGCGGGGCGTGTAACGTACCCGTACCGCGATACAGATGACGGTGTGAGTAAATTACCGCCTGAAGTAATCGAATACGAATAGCACGACGACAGCTTCTGGCGGCTTGGCCGTATGGTCGGTTCTTGGAAGCGGTCAGGCGAGCGCAGTGCGGAAGTTCTCCGCGGTAGTCGCACGTGACGCTTGATCGTATCGATCCTAGACGTCGAGGAACGCGTCGTCCAAGGTGGCCGACTCGCTCGATGATCGGTGACGTGCTTCGCAGGAATGAATTGGGGAGTTGCTACTACTTCTGTTTCCGATCGGCTTGTTGTGGCTGTCGACGAGCATGTTCCGCGTGCAGTAGGCGCATACCTGGGCCGGTATCGCGGTGAGTCCCGAGTGCACACTGGCTCGGATCTCCAGGTGGTTCGGACCTGGTGTCCAGCGAAGGATCTTGATCCGTTGACCCTGGGCCGAGCCGAGATCGAACGCTACGTTCGCTGGTTGCAGGATGTCCGCCGCTACCAGCCCTCGACCGTCCGCCGGCGCCTGTCGGTCGTGGTCGGCTTCGCCGACCTAGGCGAGGAACACGGGCCCCGGGTCCTGCGCGATCGAGAGCCTTCGCCGGCGGGCGGGGTAGCTCGAGCCGTGTCAGTTCGCCTTGGCCGCGGGGCCTGCGCCGGCTTGAGCGAGGCAGCGCCGGAGCCGTTGCAGGTACTGGTCGAAGGACTCGTCGGCCGGCCAGGTCTGATAGGCCGTGGAGACCGCGGCGAAGGCGAGGTTGAACTGCAGCGTGGCCGTGAGGGGGTCCGTGCCGTCGGTCCGGGTGGCGACCCAGTCGCGGAGGTCGGTGCGGAACTGCTCGCCGAGGTCTTGGGTCGACTGGGCGAGCGCGGGCGATTGAGCCTTGAGCCGGCGCTGCAGGGGCATGCGGTCGGCGAGGCGCTCGTTGAAGCCGATCATGATCGCGGTCAGGGCGTCCCACAGCGGCTCGTCGGCGGGGCGGGCGTTCATGAGCGCGCGCCAGTGGTCGCGTTCTTGCGGGTCCTGGTCGAAGACGACGGCTTCTTTGCTGGCGAAGTAGTTGAAGAACGTCGCCCGGGAGACGTTCGCGGCGGCGGCGATCTGCTCGACGCTGACGGCTTCGTAGCCGCGCTGGTCGAACAGCCGCAGCGCGGCGCTCCGGATCGCTCGCCATGCGGCCAGCTTCTTCTGCTCTCGCAAGCTCATCGTGTCACCTCCTCCGGTAGATCATATCCATGATGGACGCCATCCATTATTAGACGGAGTCTAAGTTCGGTGTACGCTGGGAGGCGCAGCTGGTCGGACAGGTGCCGACCATCAGGAAGGGATCTCCCATGAGCAAGGTCTGGTTCATCACCGGCACGTCCCGCGGTTTCGGCCGGCAGTTCGCCGAGTCCGCCCTCGAACGCGGCGACCGGGTCGCCGCGACCGCCCGCACCACCGGCGCCCTCGACGACCTGGTCGCCAAGTACGGCGACAACGTCCTGCCCCTCGCGCTGGACGTCACCGACAAGGCCGCCGTCACCGCGGCCGTCACCGCCGCCCACGAGAAGTTCGGCCGTCTGGACGTCGTGGTCAACAACGCCGGCTACGGCCTGTTCGGTGCGGTCGAGGAGATCAGCGAGCAGCAGCTGCGCGAGCAGTTGGAGACCAACCTGTTCGGCGTCTTCTTCGTCACCCAGGCGGTGCTGCCGATCCTGCGCGAGCAGGGCAGCGGCCACATCATCCAGATCTCCTCCATCGGCGGCATCGGCGCCTTCCCGTCACTGGGCGGTTACCACGCCTCCAAGTGGGCCCTCGAAGGGTTGACGGAATCGCTGGCGCAGGAGGTGGCCGGCTTCGGCATCAAGGTCACCGTGGTCGAGCCCGGCGGCTTCAGCACCGACTGGGCCGGTTCGTCCGCGGTGCACGCCGACCCGAACCCCGCCTACCAGCCGATGCGCGACGCCATGGCCGCTCGCAGGGCCGGGTCGGCGCTCGGCGATCCGGCCGCCACCGGCGCGGCCCTGCTGCAGATCGTCGACGCCGAGAACCCGCCGCTGCGCGTGCTGTTCGGCTCCCAGTCCACCGAGCTCGTCAAGCACCTCTACGCCCAGCGTCTGCAGACCTGGGCCGACTGGGAGCACGTCTCCCACGCGGCGCAGGGCTGAGCACACCCATGGCCGCGACCACCATGCGGCCGCAGACGTTCGCCCCGTGGGCCCGTGCCTGCTGGGCGGCGTCCGGGCCGTTCACCATCACCATGTTGGTCACGCCGGAAGCAGCATCGATCACCGAGCGGCAGACCGTCCGGCCCGTGCCGCCTACGTCGTGCCAACCAGGCCGTTGCCGCCGCGGCCGAGCCGTGGGCCAAGCTCCGGCGAGCACTCAACACCCTGCGCGAACCACCAGGCGACAATCTCCACGACGGACAGCTGAGCGCACGGAACGGCCGGGAGCCGCCGGCGGGCGGCCCCGGCCGAACCTGACCCCCGAGCCTCAGGACGCCTGCGACAGGATCTGCGCGATCTCCCAGACATTGCCCGCCGGATCGGTGAAGGCGACCGTCCGGCGGCCCCACGGCCGGTCGACGGGGCCGTTGAGGATGGTGACCCCGTGCTGCTTGAGCTCCTCGTACACGGCGTTGGCGTCCTCCACCGCGATGGTGGGAAGCAGGCGCGCGCCGGATTCCGGCCCGGCCACCGGCCGCGGCTCGACGAGCGTGCCGGCCCGGTCGGCCCGCAGGATGTTGATCATCAGGTTCTCCAGCCGGACCACGGCCGAGGCCTCGTCGGAGTAGACGACCTCGAGCCCGAAGACCTTCTCGTAGAAGGCCCGCGTGGCGGCCAGATCCTCCACGAACAACGTGATGACCTCTACCTTGTTCAGTCCTTTGATCACGCGCTTTCCTTCTTTCGGCAATAGTCGCGCTGTGGCAACTGCCGGAGACTAACGGAGGCATCGCAGTCCCCGCAGACCCGAACGCCGGACCCGTCAGGTCCGGCTCAGGTCGAGGGACAGGCGCAGGCCGGCGCCCAGCTCGGTGGCGACCTGATCGACCGGGACGAATCCAACGGCCCGGTAGAAGGCCAGCGCGTGCGGGTTGCCGGTGACCCACAGGCGCCGGTGCCCGGCCTCGCGGGCGTCGGCGACGATCCGCTCGATCAACAGGCGGGCGGCACCGCGGCGGCGCCGGCCCGGGTCGACGAAGAGGTCCTCGACTTCGGGACCGTCGTCCCGGCCGGGGGCGACGGTGGCGAACCCGACGATCCGCTCCGCGTCCGGTGAGTCGGTACGGGCGACCAGAGTGCGGCCGGCGGCAATGCCTTCGCCTGTGAAGACCAGGAATTCGGGCCGGGCCAGCAACATCGCGGCGTCGCCGGCATTGGACAGCGACGCCGCGCGGTAGATCTGCTGCAAGGCCGGGAGATCGGACGCGACGGCGGTACGCACCACCAGCCCGGGCTCGGCACGATCGTCCATTCGCACGGGAACCGGGTCAGCCGCTGGCCGCAGCGGACTGCTGCGCTTGCCAGATCGCTATCTGGACGCCGATGACGCAGATCTGGACGTGCAGCGGCAGCCCGGGCAGGTCCGCCTCGATGGCGCCCGACCAGGCGCTCGTACGGCGCATCTCGCCCACCTTCACGCCGTCGGCCCACAGCTCCTGCCGGTTGCCCCACATCGACGCGCGGCGGAACTCGTAGGTGCGTCCGCCGGCCCGCACGGTCCAGTGCTTGCGGCCGGCCCGCTCGACCAGGGCGACCTCGCCGCCCGCCTCGTCGAACATGCGGTACTTGGTGCCCCAGCCGTTAGCCCGCACCTGATAGTGGCGCCCGTCGACCTCGAAGTCGCCGCCGGTCCGCCACCACGACGGATCCCACACGGCGACGGGTCGTCCGTCGGCGACCAACCGGTAGCGGCCCCGCCACACGCTCATTCGTTCCGCGGTCAGCATGGCTGCAGGGTAGCGGCGCCGCGCTCCCCGCCCGTGCGACGGACGGCGTGGCGGATCATGACTAGGCTGGGCCGGCCAGGTCGGCACGCGGCGGGGGAGCGGTGGAACAGAGCACGGTTTTCGCGGCCCGGGTCGATCGCTGGTCCCGGGGGCGTCCGCTGCTGGTCGACGGGCTCCTCGCCGGTGTCATCTGGCTGGTGTTCGGGCTGCTCAGCCTGCTCGCCGGGCCGACCGGTCTGGCCGTCGCCACCGCGACCGTCCTTCCGCTCGCCTGGCGGCGCAAGCGGCCGGCCGCGCTGCTGGCCTGGACGGCCGCGGTCTTCGTGGTCCAGCTGGTGGTGCTGCCGATTCCCCTGCCGGCCAACATCGCCCAGGCCCTCATGATCTACACGGTCGCCGCGCACGTGGCGTCGCTGGCGGTACGGCTGGGCGCGCTGGGCGCGGCGCTGGCCGGGAGCCTCGCCGCCGGCTTCCGGTGGAGCACCGCGCCGGATTACACCCGCAACGCCTTCGTCATCGCCGCCTTCCTCGCCGTCTTCGCCGGGTTGATCTGGCTGATCGGGAACGTCGTGCGGGGCCGCGAGACCAATACGAGGGCGCTGGGCGAGGCCTACGCGCGGCTGGAGGAGAGCCGGCGGCAACGCGAGCGGTTCCTGGCCCAGCGGGAGCGGGTCGAGGCGGCCCGGGAGATCCACGACATCGTCGCCCACTCGCTCACCGTGGTCGTCGTGCAGGCCGACGGGGCCGAGTATGCCGCCGAGCACGCGCAGCCGTGGGATCGTACGGATGCTCGGGCGGTGCTGGCCACCATCGGGCGGACCGCGCGGACCGCCCTCGCCGAGGTCCGCGGCGTCATCGACGTGCTCCGCGATCCCGAGGGGGCGGACGACCCGGCCGGACCGTCGGTGGGCCTGGCCGACCTGGGCCGGCTCGTCGCGGCGGTCCGGGCGGCCGGGCTGCGGGTCGAGATCCGGGCCGACCCCGCCGTGTTCGAGCGGACGCCCGCCGCGGTGCGCCTGGCCGTGCTGAGGGTGGTCCGGGAGTCGCTGACCAACGTGCTGAAGCATGCCGGCGCCGGGGCCACGGCCCGGGTGGTCGTGGAGCGAACGCCGGGGGCCGTACGGGTGCGCGTCGAGGACGACGGCGCCGGCCCCGCCCCCGGGGTGGTCGCGGCCGGGCCGGGTCACGGGCTCGGCGGGATGCGGGAACGGCTCCGGGCCCTGGACGGTGCTCTGGCGGCCGGTCCACGCCCGGGCGGCGGGTTCGGCGTCGAGGCCACCGTCCCGGTTGCCGCCGGCGGCGGGCGACCATGAGCCCGTCCGAGCCGATCCGGGTGTTTCTCGTCGACGATCAGGAACTCGTCCGCGCCGGTTTCGCGATGATCCTGAACGCGGCCCCGGACCTGCGGGTGGTCGGGTCGGCCGGCGACGGGCAGGCGGCACTCGACACGCTGCGGCAACCCCGGCACCGGGCCGACATCGTCCTGATGGACATCCGGATGCCCGGCCTGGACGGGGTGGAGACCACCCGGCGCCTGCTCGCCGCCCCGGATCCGCCGCGGGTCGTCATGCTGACGACCTTCGACACCGACGACCTGCTGGTCGCCGCCCTGCGCGCCGGGGCGTCCGGATATCTGGTCAAGGACGCCGGCCCGGCCGAGCTGCTGGCGGCGATCCGGGCCGCGGCGGCCGGCGAGTCGCCGGTCTCACCCCGGCTCGTCCGTCGCCTGATCGACTCGTTCGTCCTCGCGGCGCCGACCGCGTCCACCGCCGGCCGGCCGGACGGCGTGCCGCCCGGCCTGGCCCGGCTCACGGCGCGCGAGCGGGAGATCCTCGCGGCGATCGGGCTGGGGCTGACCAACGGCGAGATCGCCGCCCGGCTGCACGTGGTGGAGTCGACCGTCAAGACCCACGTCGGCTCGGTGCTGCGCAAGCTGGAGGCGCGCGACCGGGTCCAGGCGGTCATCCTCGCCCAGACACTGGGGCTGACCGGCGAGCCGCCCGCGCCCGGCTGACGCCGATCGTGACGGCGCACGCGGCGGTGCCGGCGAGCACGAACAGACCCGTGTCACCGCTGAGGTACTCGTTGACCAGCACCGGCCGCCCGGTGGCGACCGGGATGGTCAGCGCGGCGAAGGTGGCGTTGTGCGCGAAGTGGGCCAGCACCGCCGGCCAGACGCTGGCCGACACCGTCCGCAGGTAGCCGAACAGGAACGAGAACGCGAGCACGGAGCCGCCGAACAGCGTGAGCACCAGGACCCGGTTGCCCTCGCTGTGGTAGTACGGCGTGAGGAGGATGTACGGCAGGTGCCAGCCGATCCAGACGACCCCGACCGTGAGCATCGCCGCCCGTTCGCCCAGGAAGGCGAGCCGCGGCTGAAGGTACCCGCGCCAGCCGATCTCCTCCGCGAAGGCCAGGATCGGGCCGGCGACGCACAGCGCCAGCACGTCGGTCAGCCACGGCTGCGGCGGGACGGTGAACCGGGCGAAGCCCAGCGCCACGACGCCCAAGGTCGCGAGCACGCAGACGCCGGCGGTGGTGGCGATCGTCAGCGGCCAGGAGCGCAGCCCGAGCCGGCCCGTCCCGAGCCGGGCCCAGCCGTCGCGCGCATAGCCCTCCCGGGTGACGACCAGGAGCATCGCCAGCACCACGAGCAGCGGCGAGAAGGCCAGGATCAGGCCTCCGGCAACGTTGGCGGTGCCCAGCGAGACCCCGAGGACCAACAGGACGAAGACGATCGACGCGGTGCGATCGGAGAGCGTGGCGAACACGGACGGACCCGCTTTCGGTGAAGGTCCGCCCAGTGTCGGCGGGCGCTCACCCGCCGCCATCCACCGACGGTCGGAACCTCGGCGGCGTGCTCAGCGCCGTCTCCGCCCGGGGTACCGGTACCAGGGTCGCGCTCTCCCGGCCCCCGGCGCTCTACTGTGGACTTCGGATCGGTACCGACACGGCGGCCGGCTGTCGTACGCTGGCCCGGTGATCGACTTTCGCACCGCGGTGGAAGCCCGTGACCCCGAGGCCATCGCGGCGACCCTGGCCGACGACGTGGTGTTCCGCAGCCCGGTGGCGTTCAAGCCGTACCCGGGCAAGGCCCTCACCGCGGCGATCCTGCGCGGCGTGCTGCGGGTGTTCGAGGATTTCCGGTACGTCCGTGAGCTGAGCGGCGACGGCGGCCGCGACCACGCGCTGGTGTTCCGGGCGCGGATCGGTGAGGTGGCCGTCGAGGGCTGCGATTTCCTGCACCTGAACGACAGCGGGCTGATCGACGAGTTCACCGTCATGGTCCGTCCGCTGTCGGCCGCGCAGGCCCTGGCCGGCGCGATGGCCGCCCAGTTCGAGCAGATCCAGCGCGAGGCCGCCGCCGGCTGATCGGCCGCCGGACCGGGTGGCGGTCGTCGGCTACGGTCGGAGCGGTTCCACACGGTGTGCCGGGAAGCCTGGTCGGCGTCGTCGCCGCGCGCCCGGAGGTCGCTGTGTGGGAGTTCGCCGTTCTCGGCCTGGCCGGCCTGATCGTCATGACCGTCGCCGCCGATCAGCTCGTGGTCGGGTCCGGCCGGCTGGCGGCGCGCTGGGGCGTCTCGCCGGTGGTCGTCGGCGTCGTGGTCATCGGGTTCGGCACCAGCGCCCCGGAGCTGGTGGTCTCCGGGCTGGCCGCCGCCCACGGCGAGACCGGGCTGGCGCTGGGCAACCTCGCCGGGTCCGACATCATCAACCTGACGCTCGTCCTCGGCCTCGCCGGCCTCGTCGGCCCGCTGGCGGTGCGGTCCTCGGTCCCGCGCCGGGAGGCGCCGCTGGCCGCGGCCGCCGTCGCCCTGTTCGCGCTGCTCGCCGCGGTCGGGCTCGGCCGGGCCGGCGGCGCGGTGCTGGCCCTGGCCACCGGGGGCGCGGTCGTGCTGCTGCTGCGCTTCTCCCGGGTACGCCCGGCCGACCCGATGGCGGCCGAGGTGACCGAGTTCCTCGCCACCGGCCCGGCTCCGCGGGCCGGCCGGGACGTCCTCCGGGCGCTGCTGGGGCTGGCCGGCACGCTGCTCGGCGCGCAGGTGCTGGTCAGCAGCGCCGCCGGGGCGGCCGGACGGCTCGGCCTGTCGCCGGCCGTCATCGGGTTCACCGTCGTCGCCCTCGGCACCTCCGTGCCCGAGCTGGTCACCACGGTGCAGGCCCAGCGCCGGCGGGAGGGGGACCTGGTGGTGGGCAACCTGCTGGGCAGCAACCTGATCAACAGCGTGGGCGGCGGGGCGCTGGTCGGGCTGGCCGGGCGCGGTACGCCGGCCCGTCTCGGGTGGCCCGCCGCGGGCGCGCTGGTCGGGGTGAGCCTGCTGGCCTGGCTGCTGCTGCACCGGCGCCGGCGGCTCACCCGTCCCGAGGCGGGCCTGCTGCTGGTCGTCTACCTGCTCACCGTGCCGCTCCTGGTCTAGGCGGCGGTGGTGAAGCGGCGGGCGGCCGGTCCCTCCAGCCGGCCTGGTGGGAGCCGCCGGCCACAGACGACGAGCAGCAGATCCTGGGCGGCGCCGCGTCCGGGGCTGCCCGACCCGTACGTCCAGTCCAGGTCCGTGGCCCGCAGGCTGACGCCCGTCAGGTCCGTACCGAAGAAGCCGATGTTCCTCGGGCGCAGCCCGGCCAGCACCAGGCCGACCCGCTCGGGCGGCGGCCGGCGGTCCAGGCCGAGCCCGACCGTGATGTCCAGTCCGTGGATGAGGTCGTGCGAGAGGGCGCCCTCGGCTCCGCCGCCCGGCGGGGTCCACGGGTGGTCGATGTTGTCGCGCAGCGCCGCGATCAGCCGGTCGGGCGTCATCCGGGCGGCGTCGCGGCGGGCCGCGCGGTCGGCCATGCGGTTGACGTCGCCGCGGGCGCGGGCCAGGTCCAGCAGGACGCGGGCGGTCGAGGTGCGGTACGGCATGGTCGTGTGGGCGATGACCTCGCGCACCCGCCAGCCGGCGCAGAGGGTCGGGGCGTGCCACTGCTCGGGGGTCAGGGTGGCCAGCAGGTCGGCCTGGTCGGCGCGTTCCGCGCGGACCTCGGCTTGCGGGTTCGGCATCGGGATGACTCCTGGTCGAAGGGCTTTGCAGGAGTACGGTCCGGGCCGGCGAAAGTAATCGGGCGCGGCCTCACCAGGTGGGGCGCAGCCGGCCCGGGGTGGCCAGGCGGGACAGGTCCGCCCGCAGCGCGGCCAGGCGTTGCGGGCCGAGGGTGTCGGCCCAGGGCCGCAGGACCTCCGCGGCGGCCTCGTCCGCGGCCCGGGTGCAGGCCCACCCCTTCGGGGTCAGCACGATCAGGCGGGCCCGGGCGTCCTGCGGGTGCGGGCCGCGGGTCACGTACCCCTTGGTCACGAGCTCCTCCACCATCTGGCTGGCCGCCTGCTTGGTCACGTCGAGGTGCTCGGCCAGCTGGCCCACGGTGGCGCCGTCGCCCGCGAGGCGGGCGAACGCGAAGCCGTGCGCCGGGCGCAGGTCGGCGAAGCCGCGCGCCCGGACGCCGGCGTCGATGCCGTCCACCAGGGCGCGGGCGGCGCTGAGCAGCAGCACCGGCAGGTCGAGAAGATCGCGGTCCACGGAAGGAGTTTGACAGATACGTCAAGCTACTTGACTATTTGGTCAAGCAGATTGACTATCGGAAGGGGATCATCATGTCGGTCGTCCGGGAGCGCGACGCCGTCGCCCATCGGCTGCACGGCTCCACGTTCCACTCCTTCGTCGCGCCGTCGTCCGGCAGCGCCGAGCTCTGTGCCTGGCGGCTCGAGGTCGCCCCCGGCACGACCGGGGTGCCGCACCGGGTCAGCCGCGAGGAGGTGCTGCTCGTGCTGACCGGGGAGCTGACCGCGACCATCGACGGCGCCGCCACGACGGTGCGCCGCGGCGAGGTCGCGTTCGTGCCGGCCGGGGCGCGGTTCGCCCTGGACAACACCGCGGACGCCCCGGC
The DNA here is from genome assembly GCF_016862275.1 of Actinoplanes nipponensis. Lineage (GTDB taxonomy): Bacteria > Actinomycetota > Actinomycetes > Mycobacteriales > Micromonosporaceae > Actinoplanes > Actinoplanes nipponensis. The sequence goes on from NZ_BOMQ01000020.1 coordinate 15,500, forward strand.
CACCGCGTGGGTCACCACCAGCGTCGGCCTGGAGGCGACCCTGCCGGACGGCTCGTCGATCAGCCCGCCCTGGGTGCGCTGAAGCAGGGGCTGACGGCAGAACGCCGCCACCCCGGTGGGATGGCGGCGTTCGCGGTCGACGGCGATCAGCCGGCGAGCCCGGCCTACTTCGACGGCTCGGGGATGTCGCAGGTGATCTTCGGGTTGACGCCCAGCCAGTTCAGCGGGCCGGCGACCACCGTGACGACGACCGTGCCGGCTTCGGCACAGCTCGCGTCGCCGGTGTCCTTGAAGTATCCGCGCTCGAACGCGGCGACGGCGCCGAGGACGAGCCAGAGGACGAGAATGACTCCGCCGATTGATCCTGCGCGCATCGGGGCTCCTTGGTCGTGGGGACTGGCCGCGAGATACCCCGAATGCTTCGATCTTTAAACGGGCAGGCGTACCGCCTGCAGGGTGTAGCTGTGCGGCAGCCGCTCGGGACGGTCGGTGAGCTGCCATTCGTCGTGAGCGACCCGGCGCATGTGGCCGGGCAGCGCCTCCCACGGCACGCTGTCCTGCTCGGCCAGCCCGGTCACCGCCATCCCGGCGTCGATCAGGGCGGTCACCGTCTCACCCAGGCCGTGATTCCACTCGTGGGTGGTGTTGTGCACGAACTCGGCCTCGGTCTCGACGTACGTGCCGCCCTCGGTCCAGACCGTCGGCTCCGGCTGCTCGAAGTACGGGTGCTCCAGCGCGAGCACCCCGCCCTCGGGCAGCGGGTCGGCCAGTGCCCACAGCACCGGATGGCCCTCGCGGAGGAACAGCCGCCCGCCGGGGCGCAGCAGGTCGGCCACGACCCGCGCCCAGCGGCGGATGTCCGGCAGCCAGCAGAGCGCCCCGATGCCGGTGTACACGAGGTCGAAGCCGCCGCGGCCGAGGGCGTCGGCCGCGGCGTAGACGTCGGACTCGACGTAGTCGACCGCGGCGCCGGCCAGCGCGGCGATGCGGCGGGCCTCGGTGAGCGCGGCCGGGGAGAAGTCCACGCCGGTCATGGTCGCGCCGAGGCGGGCCAGCGACACGGTGTCGGTGCCGATGTGGCATTGCAGATGCACGCCGCGCAGGCCGCTGACGTCGCCCAGCAGGGGCAGGTCGTAGCGGACCACGGCGCTGAGGTGGGCCGGATCGTCGGCGAACGCCGCCACGCCGTAGTCGGCGGAGGCGGCATGGGCCGGCGCGCGTTCGTCCCAGCTGGCCAGGTTCACGGTGCGGTAGTCGCTCACGGCCGGACGGTATCCCACGACCGGCCAGGTCACGAGGTGGTTTCCGGGCCGCCGGTGCCACATGATGGCAGTGGCATAGCGTGAGACGGCAGGTCGACGGGGCTGAATGCGAAGGCGGTAGGGGTTGGAGACCAGGCGTACGACGGTGCGGGACGTCCGCCGCGCGAACCGGGCCAGCCTGCTCACGGACCTGTTCCACGGCGGCCGGCAGAGCCGGCAGGAGCTCGGTGACACCACCGCGCTGAGCCAGGCCAGCGTGAGCAACCTGATCGGCGAGATGATCGACGAGGGCCTGGTCGAGGAGGCCGGCCTGGTCGGTTCCGACGGCGGCCGGCCCCGCGCGCTGCTGCGGGTGGCGCCCGGGTACGGCTACGTCGCCGGCGCCGACGTCGGCGAGACCCGGCTGCTGGTGGAGCTGTACGACCTGGCCATGTCCCGGCTCGCCGTGGCCCGGTTCTCGCTCGGCGACGACGGCCCGGACCCCGCGGTGACGGCCGCCCGGCTGCTCGAGGGGCTGGAGGCGGTCATCGCCGAGGCCGGCGTCGCGCGGAGCGAGGTGCTCGGCTTCGGCGTCGGCGTCCCCGGCGTCGTCGACCACTCCGGCGGGTCCGCGGTGGTGCACTCGCAGACCACCGGCTGGGACGCCGTGCCGTTGGGCGAGATGTTGCGGGCCGGGACCGACGTGCCGGTGTTCGTCGAGAACGGCGCGAAGACGCTGGGCCAGGCCGAGATGTGGTTCGGCGCCGGGCGGGGCGCGCGGCACGCGGTCATCGTCATGGTCGGCACCGGGGTCGGCGCGGCCGTGGTGATGGACGGGCGCGGCTACCGCGGCGCGTTCAGCAACGCCGGCGAGTGGGGCCACACCACCCTGGTGTACGACGGCGACGTCTGCCGGTGCGGGGCGCGGGGCTGCCTGGAGGCGTACATCGGGTCGGAGACGGTCATCGCCCGGCTCGCCGCGGCCACCGGCCGGCGGCCCGACCCCGAGCTGCTCACCCGGATGCTCGCGGCGGACGGCGCGCTGGACGAGGCGGCCCGGGCGGTCATCACGCAGACCGTCGGCTACCTCGGCGCGGGCATCGCGGGGCTGGTCAACCTGTTCTCGCCGGAGCGCATCGTGCTGGGCGGGCCGGCCGGGTTGGCGCTGGGAGAGCGCTTTCTTTCCGACATTCGCGCCGCAGCCTCGCGAAACGCCCTGCGGCACCCGTACTCCCGTACCCGGATCGACCTGTGTCAGCTCGGGCCGGACGCCGTCGCGATGGGCGCGGCCACCCTGCCGATCGCCCGGCTGCTGGCCGACGGTGGCCTGCCGGCCACGCCGGGTCCGTCGTCGCCGCCGTCCCGCGCCGCCCACCGGCGCGCGCTGAGCCGCGGCCGCAGCTGAGGCCGGTCCGCGTTGCTCAGCCGGCGGTGCGGTCCTCGACGGCGGGCCGCACCGCCGGTTCGAGCAGCGACAACGTCCGCTGCCGGGCGTCGAGGGCGACCCGGATGCCCACCGGCATCGGCAGATTCGGGCCGGCGTGTCCGAACTCGACGTTGCCCAGGACCGGGATGTTGCGCTCGCCCAGCACGTCCAGGACGATCTCGGCCAGGGTCGGCGACGCGCCGGGCGGGCCCAGCCCGTCGATCGCGTGCGGGATCCCCACGACCATGCCGGAGATCCGGTCCAGGATGCCGCTGTGCCGCAGCACCTGCAGATAGCTCCACACGTACGCGGCCTGGCCGCCCGTCTCCTCCCAGAACAGCACCGCCCCGTCGAAGCAGTCCAGGGGCAGGGCGTACGGGGTGGCCTGGGCCAGCACGATACGGTTGATCACCCCGCCGATGAGGCGGCCCTCGGCGCGGCCCGGACGCCAGCACTCCCGGGACGGGGTGGCGGGCAGCGTGCCGATCGGCTCCGGGCTGCTCAGCAGCGCCGAGTAGAGCCTCTCGAGTTCCGCCCGGCGCGCCGCCGGCACGGCCGGCCACGCCCCGCCGAGGCCGGGCGTGGCCAGGTCGGCGTGGAAGCCGACCAGGCCCGTGCGCGCGTAGAGGACCAGATGCAGCAGCGAGATGTCGCTGTAGCCGAGGATCGGCTTGGGATCGGCGGCGATCGCCGCGACGTCGATCAGGTCCAGGTAGCCCAGCGCCGTCTGGCCCCCGTCATGGGCGATGATCGCGCGCACCTCGGGCGCGCGGAGCAGGCCGTTGAGCTCCGCGGCGATCTCGGCCGGCCGGGCCGCGCTCCACCAGTGGCGCCGGCCCGCCTCGAGCAGCGGCGCCCGGCGCACGCGGAAGCCCATGCGCTCCAGCGTGGCCTCGGCCCGGGCGAGGTCGGGCTCGTACGTGGCGTGCAGCGGCCCGGACAGCGACGCGATGACGACGAGGTCGCCCGGCGCGAGGGCGCGGGGCCGGAGCAGCCGCGGCAGGGCGGAACCGGTCATCACCGCAGTATCCCGGTACGGGCCGTGCGCCGGGGCGCGGGCCGCCGGAACGGCCGCGCCCCGGACCGCCTCAGTTCCCGCGGGCCCGGCTGATCGTGTCGCGGTACCAGAGCGCGGACTGCTTGGGCGTCCGCACCTGGGTGGCGTAGTCCACGTGGACGATGCCGAAGCGCTTGGCGTAGCCCTCGGCCCACTCGAAGTTGTCCATCAGCGACCACGCGAAGTAGCCCCGGACGTCCGCGCCCTGCTCGCGGGCGGCCACCACCGCCGCGATGTGCTCCGCCAGGTAGGCGGTCCGGTCCGCGTCGGCCACGGCCCCGTCCGCGTCGGCGATGTCGTCGAACGCGGCGCCGTTCTCGGTGATGACCATCGGCAGGTCCGGGTAGTCGCGGGACAGCCGGACCAGCAGCCGGGTGAAGCGGTCCGCGGTGATCGGCCAGTCCATCGCCGTCCGCGGGCCCTCGGGCAGCACCGCGCGGACGACGGGCAGGCCGTCGGCGTCGGTGGTGTTGCCGTGCTCGTCGGTGCCGCTGAAGTCCTGTCCGAAGTAGAAGTTCACGCCCAGCACCTCGAACGGCGTGGCGATGACCGCCAGGTCGCCGTCGCGGACCGGGAACGCCGTGCCGCGCGCGGCCAGGTCCTCGACCATGTCCGCCGGGTACTCGCCCTTGCGCAGCGGGTCCAGGTAGATGCGCAGGCCCATGCCGTCCGCCCGGCGGGCCGCGTCCCGGTCCGCGCTCGTGTCGGTGGCCGGGTCGGCCGTACCCATGTTGAGCGTGATGCCGAACGTCGTCTCGCGCGTCGCCGCGGCCCGCATCCGCTGGGTCGCGAGGCCGTGGCCGAGCAGCAGGTGGTGCACGGCGGCGATGGAGTCGCCGAAGTTCTTGCGGCCGGGGGCGTGCACGCCCACGTAGTAGCCCAGCCAGGCCGAGCACCAGGGCTCGTTCAGCGTGGTCCAGGTCCGCACCCGGTCGCCGAGCCGGTCGAAGACCAGCATCGCGTAGTCGGCGAAGCGGTACGCGGTGTCCCGGTTCGGCCAGCCGCCCGCGTCCTCGAGCTCCTGCGGCAGGTCCCAGTGGTACAGCGTGACCCACGGGTCGATGCCGGCGGCCAGCAGCTCGTCGGTCAGCCGGTCGTAGAAGGCCAGGCCGGCCGGGTTGGCCGGGCCGCGGCCGCCGGGCTGCACCCGCGGCCAGGCCACCGAGAACCGGTACGTGTCCACGCCCAGGCTCTTGATCAGCGCGACGTCCTGCGGCATCCGGTGGTAGTGGTCGCACGCGACGTCGCCGTTGTCCCCGCCCACCACGGCGCCCGGCACGCGGCAGAACGTGTCCCAGATGGACGGGGTGCGGCCGTCCTCGGCGACGGCGCCCTCGATCTGGTACGAGGAGGTGGCGACGCCCCACTTGAACGACGGCGGCAGGTCGAGGGCGGGCAGGAGCAGCCCGGGGGCGGGCGTGACGGTGGGGTTCATGGTTCTCCTGTGGGGGATGGGTACGAGGACGGCCCCGGCTGGTGCGAGCCGGGGCCGTCGGCGTTCTGTGCGTTCGTCGTTCAGCCGACCGTCTGCTGGACCGGGTGCAGCCAGCAGGCGACGGTGCGGGTGGCCCCGTCCGGCGTGTCCGGGCGGCCGAGCACGGGAATGTTGTCGGCGCAGGGGTCGAAGGCCTTCGGGCACCGCGGGTGGAACGAGCACCCGCTCGGCATGCCCTTGAGGTCGGGCGGCGAGCCGGGGATGCCGGCCAGCTCGCGCCGCGGGCCCCGCAGGGCGGGGAACGAGGACAGCAGGCCGTTGCTGTACGGGTGCAGCGAGTCCTTGTAGAGCGTGGCCGCCTGTGCCTCCTCGACGATCCGGCCGCCGTACATGATGGCGATCCGGTTCGAGAACTCCACCAGCAGCGACAGGTCGTGGGTGATGAAGATGACCGAGAAGCCGAGCCGTTCGCGCAGCTCGATGAGCTGGCCCAGGATCTGCCGTTGCATGACCACGTCGAGCGCCGTGGTCGGCTCGTCCATGATGACCACCTGCGGCTGCAGGATCAGCGCCATGCCGATCATCACGCGCTGGCGCATGCCGCCCGAGAGCTGGTGCGGGTAGGCGTCCATCCGGTCCGCCGAGATGCCGACCAGCTTGAGCATCTCCCGGGCCCGGGCGTTGCGGCTGTGCGACGACATCTGCGGCTCGTGCGCGGCCAGCACGTCGGTCAGCTGGGTGGAGATCTTGTGCACCGGGTTGAGCGAGTTCATCGCGCCCTGGAACACGATCGCCGTCTCGGCCCAGCGGAACGCCTGCAGCTGCCGGTCGGTCAGCCCCAGCACGTCGTACGGCTCGCCCTGCTCCGGGTGGTAGATCACCTCGCCGCCGCTGACCACGCCCGGCGGGGCCAGCAGCCGGGTGAGCCCGTAGGCCAGGGTGGACTTGCCCGAGCCGGACTCGCCGGCCAGGCCGAGCACCTCGCCCCGGTGCAGGGTGAGGTTCACGTCGCGGACCGCGTGCACCGCCTGGTCGCCCAGGCCGTAGTCCACGTTGAGGTTCTTGATCTCGAGCACCGGCTCGTTCATGGGGTCGCCTCCGTGCTGCGGTTCACCGGGGTCGGCCGGCCGCCGATGACCGGGATCGGGCTGGCGTGGGTGTGCGGCGCGCCGGAGTTGTCCAGCACCGGGGTGAAGCCGACCCGCATCCGTACGGTCCGTCCCGACGCGGTCTTGATCTTCGTCTTGCCGGCGCTGCGCAGCCGCGGGCTGACGAACTCGTCGATGCCGAAGTTGATCAGCGACAGGGCGGTGCCCAGGAACGCGATCGCCAGGCCGGCCGGGACGAACCACCACCACGCGCCCTGGGCCAGGGCCTGCTGGCTCTGCGCCCAGAACAGGATCGTGCCCCAGTTCCACGAGGTCGCCGAGCCGATGCCGATGAAGGCCAGGGTGATCTCCGAGGTGACCGCGAAGATGACCGTGCCGACGAAGCCGGAGGCGATGATCGCCGTCAGGTTGGGCAGGATCTCGAAGATGATGATCCGCCAGGTGGACTCGCCGTTGGCCCGCGACGCCTCGACGTAGTCGCGTCGGCGTAACGACAGCGTCTGGGCCCGGAGCACCCGGGCCCCCCAGGCCCACGAGGTGAAGCCGATGATCAGGGCGACCAGGGCGTCACCGCCGCTGGGCACGGCCGCGGTGACGATGATGATCAGCGGCAGGGCCGGGATCACCAGGAACACGTTGGACAGGGCCGACAGGCCGTCGTCGGCGCCGCCGCCGAGGTAGCCCGCCGTGACGCCGATCAGGACGGACAGCACGGTGGCGATGACGCCGGCGGCGAAACCGACCAGCATGACGGCCCGGGTGCCGACCAGGATCTGGCTGAAGATGTCCTGGCCGAGGTGGGTGGTGCCGAACCAGTGGTCGGCCGAGGGCGGGGCCACGAACTGGTCGCCGCGGGCGTCCGGGTCGTACGGCGCGACCCACGGGCCGATGATCGCGAAGAGCACGTAGATGCCCAGCACGATCAGGCCGGTCATGGCCTTGGCGTTGGCGACGAACCGGAACCTGCGGCGCTTGGCCGCCTTGCTCGGCTTCGCCGCCTCGGGCTGCGCCATCGCGCCCTGGCCGGGGATGACCTGGTCGATGCTGGAGGTGGGGATGGTCACCTGTCAGCCCTCCTTGCGGGTACGCGGGTCGAGCATCAGGTAGGCGATGTCCGCGATCAGGTTGGCCACCAGCACCGAGATGGTGATGACGAGGAAGATGCCCTGCATGAGCGGGTAGTCCTTGGCGCCGACCGCGCGGAAGAGCAGGAAGCCCAGGCCCGGGTAGGAGAAGACGATCTCCACCAGCAGCGTGCCGCCCACGATGAAGCCCAGGGCCAGCGCGAAGCCGGAGATGTTGGGCAGCAGGGCGTTGCGGGCCGCGTAGCTCAGCGCCACCCGCCGGTCGGACAGCCCCTTGGCGTGCGCGACCGTGATGTAGTCCTCCGCCGCGACGGTGACCATCATGTTGCGCATGCTCAGGATCCAGCCGCTGACCGACGAGATGAGGATGGTCAGCGCCGGCAGCAGGCTGTGCTGGATCGCGCTGGAGATGAACGGCCAGTCCGGGTACGGCACCACGTCGGTGCCGTAGCCGCCCGAGGACGGGAAGAAGCTGTCCGGCCCGGCGAGCAGGTAGATGGCCAGCAGGCCGAGCCAGAAGTACGGGATCGACGACAGGAACGTGGTGGCCGGCAGCAGGCCGTCGATCCACGAGCCGCGCCGCCAGCCGGCGACCACGCCGACGCCGGTGCCGATCAGGAAGCTGATGACGGTCGTGATGCCGACCAGCGCCACGGTCCACGGCAGCGCGTCCGAGATGACCTCGGAGACCGGCGACGGGAACGCGGTGAACGACAGGCCCAGGTCGCCGTGGAAGAGCTGCTTCCAGTAGTCGACGTACTGGCTCCACAGGCTGGCGTTCTTGTCCAGGCCGAAGAGCACGTAGAGCGAGTCGATCGCGTCGGAGCTCATCTGCCCCTGGAACCGGGCCAGCAGCGACTTCACCGGGTCGCCGGGGATCAGCCGGGGGATGAAGAAGTTGATGGTGATGGCCGCCCAGGCGGTGAAGAGATAGAACAGGATCCGCTGGATCAGGAACCTCATCGGACCTCCTCCGGGTGCGCGTCCGCGGCCACCGTGACGGCCTCGGGCGATTGGCCGGTCGCGGCCGAGCCGGGCGGCTGGGCGGCGACGGTGGCCTCGTCGTAGAGCCAGCAGGCGGCCCAGTGGCCGGGCTGGTCCCCGATCTCCAGGCGGACCGGCAGGTCGGTGGTGCAGCGCGGCATGGCCATCGGGCAGCGCGGGTGGAAGCGGCAGCCGCCGGGCGGGTTGATCAGGCTGGGTGGCTCGCCGTTGCCGCGGTCCTCGGCGTCGGCCAGCATGGCCGCGATCCGGTCCGGGTCGGGCGCGGAATCGATCAGGAGCCGGGTGTACGGGTGCGCCGGCGACTGGGTGACCGATTCGCTGTCGCCGCCCTCGACCATGCGGCCGGCGTACATCACCATCGTGTCGTCGGCGAAGTAGCGGGCCGAGGCGATGTCGTGGGTGATGTAGAGGATGGCCAGGTTGAGCCGTTCCTTGAGGTCCCGCAACAGGTTGAGCACGCCGAGCCGGATGGACACGTCCAACATGGACACCGGTTCGTCGGCCAGCAGCGCCTCCGGGTCGGCGCCCAGGGCGCGGGCGATGGCGACGCGCTGGCGCTGGCCCCCGGAGAGCTCGTGCGGGAACTTGTCGAGGTAGCGCTCCGGCGGCGTCAGGCTGACCCGGGTGAGCAGGTTGCTCAGCGCGGCCTCGAGCTCCGCGGCGGAGGAGCCGGCGTTGCCGTGGATCTTCAGCGACCGGGTCAGGTGGTACCGGATCGTGTGCACCGGGTTCAGCGACGCGAACGGGTCCTGGAAGATCATCTGGACCCGGGCGGCGTACTGGCGGAACTGCCGTCCGCCCTTCACCCTCGTGCTCTCCCCGTGCAGCTTGATGTCCCCGGCGGTACGGGGATAGAGCTGCGCGAGCAGGCGGGCCACAGTGGACTTGCCGGAGCCGGACTCGCCGACCAGGGCGGTCACGCGGCCGCGTCGCAGCGTGAGATGTACGTCATCAACCGCGTGGACGGCGTCGTGCGTGCGGTTGAAAAGGTCGCGCAGCTTCCGGCGGACGGGGAAGTGCTTGGTCAGGCCGATCGCCTCAAGCACCACCTCGTTGGCCGGCGCCTCGGCCTCTGGGCTCAACGTCATGCCGAGTTCCTTCGCAGGGGTGTCGGAACTGCCGCGGTGCCGTGCCCCGGACGGGGTCGAGCCCGTCCGGGGCACGGCGGTGCGGGTCAGGAGTTGGCGGGCTTGAGGTGCAGGACGACGTCCAGGGCGTTGGCCTGCGTGGGCTGGCCGGCGCTGTAGGGGTTGGTGTCGTCGGGCCAGCCGACCCAGTTCTTGGTGCTGTAGGCCATGCCGATGTTGTCCGCGCCGACGGGGATCATCGGCACCTGCTCCACGAAGATCTTCTGGATCGTGTTGAGCGCGGTGGTGCGGGCGGCGTCGTCGCCGGCGTTGGCGTACGCGGCCAGGGCCGCGGTCGCCTCGGGGCTGTTGAAGCGGCCGAAGTTGCCACCGGGGGAGGCGACGCCGATCTTCTTCAGCAGCTTGCCGTCCATGATGGTCTGGTAGATGTCGTACGGCGTCGCGCCACCGTTGGTCCAGCGGAAGGTGGCGTCGAACTTGCCCTCCTCCACGTTGCGGAACCAGGCGTCCTGGTTGGCCTTGTCGACCGTGGCGGCGATGCCGATCTGCGCGAAGTTGCTCTTCACGATCTCCAGCGAGGTCTGGTAGTCGGACCAGCCGCTCGGGTCGGTCAGGGTGATCTTGACCGGCTTGCCGCTCGGGTCCTTCAGCGTGGTGCCCTCGAGCTTGAAGCCGGCGTCGGCGAGCACCTTCTTGGCGCCCTCGACGTCGACGGCCTGCGTCTTGCCCTTGTACTCCGGCGCGACGAAGGCGTCACCGGCCGGCGACGGCAGGCCGGTCACGCTGGTCACCAGCGGGTGGAAGTAGCCGGCCTCGGCCTGGTTGAAGATGTCCTCGCGGTTGACGACCATGCTCATCGCCTTGCGCAGGGCCACGTTGTCGAACGGCGCCTTGGTGGTGTTGATGTAGAGGCCGTGGATGCCGAGCACCGGCGGGGCCCACACCTTGTAGTGCGCCGGGTCCTTGTCGATGAAGACCGTCTTGTAGTTCGGGATGAAGACGAAGGACCACTCGTTGGAGCCGTCCGACAGGGCCGTGGTCTGCGCGTTGTTGTCGGTGTACGACGTGTAGCGCAGCTCCTTGACCTGCGGCAGGTCCTGCCAGTAACCGTCGGCGCGCACGGTCAGCGTGGTGGTCTGCGGGGTGAAGGACTTCAGCGTGTACGGGCCCGAGCCGACCGGCGTCTTGTTCGGGTCGGTGGTGGGGTCCTTGATGCCTTCCCAGATGTGCTTGGGCACGATCGGGGTCTGGCCCAGCCACTTGTCCTTGTAGACGAACATCGAGCTGGTGAACGTGACCGTCACCGTGTTGCCGCTCGCGGTGATGTCGCCGTACGGGGTGGCGGCCTGGTTCAGCGCCTCGTTCTTCTTGATCAGGCCGAAGGTGTAGGCGACGTCGTCACCGGTGACCGGCTTGCCGTCGGACCACTTGGCGTTGTCGCGGACCGTGATGGTGGCCTTCTTGAAATCCGGCGTCCACTCGGCGCCGGTGGCCAGCCACGGGCGGGACGGCTCGGCCGGCTTCACCGGGTTCCACATCATCAGCGGCTCGTAGATCATCCAGCGGTAGCCGAGCGAGGCGCCGGCCGACGTGGTGAGGAACGGGTTGTGGTTCTCGGTCTGCGGGCCGTTGGGCATGCCGACGGTCAGGAACGTGGCCCCGCTGCCGGCCTTCTTGTTGCCCTCGTTGGGGGAGTCGCCGCAGGCGGCGAGGCCGCCCGAGGCCAGCACGCCCGCCAGGGCGACCGCGAACAATTTCCTGCGCTGCATCTCTGATTTCTCCTCAGGTGGTGCGAATCGGGTGAGAGGGGGTGCCCCGAGGCAGGGCGAGTCCGCCGGACGTCGGAACGCCGGCCGTGTGACGGGTTATGGGGTAGCTGCGGCTTACGAGTGGTCGTTATGGGGGCTCGGGCCGGTGGAACCGCGAACGGTGAAGGTGGCGGGGATGACGGTGGGACGATTGGGCAGGGGTGAGCCCTCGAAGTGGGCGAGCAGCGTGCGCGCCGCCGCCTCGCCCATCTCGCGCAGCGGTTGGTGCACGGTGGTCAGCGGCGGCTGGGTGTGCGCCGCCATCGGGATGTCGTCGAAGCCGACCACCGCGACGTCCTGCGGGATGCGCCGGCCGCTGTCCAGCACGGCCTGCATCGCGCCGGTGGCCGAGAGGTCGTTGTGGGCGAAGATCGCGTCGAACTCCACATCGGACCCGATCGCCGCCTGGACGGCCTGGAAGCCGCGGGCGATGGTGAAGTCGCCGGGCAGGATGCGCTCCGGGCTGATCGGGTGGCCGGCCTCGGCGTAGACGCTCGCGAAGCCGTCGAGGCGTTGCACGGTGCAGCCGAAGCGCTCCGGGCCGGCGATGACCAGCGGCTTGTGCCGGCCGACGGCCAGCAGGTGCCGGGCGGCGGCGCCCGCGCCGGTGTGGTTGGTGGTCCCCACGCTGGGGATCTGCACCGGCTGCGTGTCGCGGTCGTCGATGAGCACCACCGGCAGGCCGCGGGCGTGCAGCATGGCGATGTAGTCCAGGGTGCCCTCGGGCTCGATGACCAGCAGCCCGTCGAAGCTCTTGGCGGAGACCTGGGCGCCGAACTGGCGCATCGACTCCTCGCCGCGGTTGCAGGTGAACAGCAGCAGGCCGTAGCGCTCGGTCTCCAGCACGTCGACGGCGCCCTGGAGCACCTCGCCGATCCAGGGCCAGGTGAGCGAGGGGACCAGCATGCCGACCACCCGGGTGCGGCCCCGGGCCAGGCCGACGGCCCGGGAACTGGGCACGTAGCCCAGTTCCTCGATGACCTTGCGGACCCGGGCGGCGGTCGACTCGTCCAGCTCACCCTTGCCGTTGAGCACCCGGGAGACCGTGGTCTTGCTGACCTTGGCCCGGGCCGCCACATCGGCGATGGTGATTGGCACGTGTCCTCCGACTTGTGTCCAGGCGGTTAATCCGCCGTTTCGGAACCGGTTTCGGGAGCGGTTCCGGGCAGTTAACTCCGGTGAGCCGGGTCACGTCAACGCGTCGGTGCCTTTATTTAGGTTTCGAGACGGTAACCACGTTGCGCCTTACTCGTTTACGTGCTTGGCAAGGGCCCCGATACCGGGCGAACCGGACAGGGTCAGCGGGCCGGCCGTCGGCGCCCGCACAGCCACGAGGTCAGCAGGGCGATGACCGTCGTCCCCGCCGTCATGCCGACCAGCACCATGATCGTGCCCACCAGGTAGAGCCCCGTCTCGTCCTCGCGGGCCGCGTTCACGGTCCACGCGGCGGTGAGCGCCACGGTCATCACCGCGGCGGCCGGCAGCGCCGGCACCCACAGCAGCACGGCCGCCACGAGCAGCGCGACGAGCGTCAGCACCAGCCCGGCGACCTGCGCGGTCGTGTACGGACCGGCGTAGTCGCCGGTCTCGGGGTCCAGGTACATGGTGGTGTCCCGGCCCAGCCAGACCCACCAGGCGAACACGGTGGCGGCGGCCAGGGCGGACAACCCGGCCAGGGTGCGGAACAGCTTCGTCGCAGGCATGGGACGAACCTAGGCGGGCGCCGCGGCGCGGCGGATGAGCCCGCATACCCAGCTCACCCGGGTACGGCGACACCCTCGACCCGGCGTACCACCTCGGGCAGCACCTCGCCCAGCGGGGCGTCCACGACCAGGTCCGCGTACGGCTCGCCGCGGGTGACGCCCTGGTTGACGATCGCCACCCGGATGTTGTCCTTGGCGGCCCGCAGCACGAACCGGCGCCCGGACATCACAGTCAGCGAGGAGCCCAGCACCAGCAACGTCCGGGCCCCCGCGACCAGCTCGAAGCTGCGGCTCACCCGGGGGGCCGGCACGGTCTCGCCGAAGTACACGACATCGGGCTTGAGCATGCCGCCGCACGACACGCAGTCGACGACCGTGAAGCCGTCCAGCTCGGCCTCGGCGATGTCCACGTCGCCGTCCGGGTTCACCGCCGTCACCGCCGCCGCGAAACCCGGATTGGCCGCGTCCAGCCGCGCCGAATGCGCCCGGCGGTCGGTCAGCTCCCCGCAGCCCAGGCAGACGATCCGGGCGAGGTTGCCGTGCAGCTCGACCACGCCGTGCGCGCCCCCGGCCTGGTGCAGCCCGTCGACGTTCTGGGTGATGATGCCGTCCAGGCGGGCCAGCTCCTGCAGTCGGGCCACGGCGCGGTGCCCGGCGTTGGGCCGCGCGTCGCCGATGGTGCGCCAGCCGAGGTGGCTGCGGGCCCAGTAGCGCCGCCGGGCGACCGGATCCCGGGTGAACGCCTGGTAGGTCATCGGGGTGCTCGGCCGGGCCGCACCGGACGGCCCGCGGTAGTCCGGAATGCCCGAATCGGTGGACAGGCCGGCCCCGCTGAGCACGACCACGCCGCCGTCGCCGACCCACGCGGCGAGCTGTTCGATCTGCGTCACCCCACCATGGTCCCTCACCCAACGGAGTGGGACGAAGGACGCACTCACGACTATCTGTGCACGCAGCGGCCGAGAACGGTAAGTTGATCGGGTGGCCACCGTCGCGCGCCTGCTGCCCCGTCACTGGGACGGGCGACGCCTGCTGCAATTCCTCACCGGCCTGGCGCTGATCGCGCTCGCCTTCGCCGCCCCGGCGCTCGCCGGCCCGGCCGCCACGCCCGCCGAGACCCCGGTCACGATCCTCACGACGGTCGACACCCCGGTGCGCCCGGGCCTGCCGGTGATCGTCGTTCCCGGCCCGGCGCCGGCCGCGGCCGCCGGGTCCTCCCTGGCCGAGGCCGCTGAGCCTGCTCTGGGCGCCGAGGGCACGGCCGAGGAGGCCGCAAGCGCGGCCATGGGTGCGGAGGGCGCGGCCGAAAAAGCCGGAAGCGCGGCCATGGGTGTCGAGGGCGCGGCCGGAGAAGCCGGAAGCGCGGCCCAGGGCGCCGAGGGCACGGCCCAGGAGGCCGTAAGCACGGCCCAGGACGTCGACAACGCGGCCGAGGACGCGACGCGCGTCGCCCGGGGCAACGAGAGCACGGCTCAGGGCGCGTCGAGCGCTGCCCAGGGGGCTGAGAGCGCGGCCCAGGCCGCCGCCCCGGCCGGACCGGGCACCACGCAGACCTTGACCGCGCTGCCGGTGCAGGTGCGGCACAGCGGCCGGATCTGCGCCGATTCCCGCGCCGCTGCCGGCGGCGTCCTCCCGGGCACCCACGGGGAGCGCGGCCCACCGCGCGCCTGATCCGGGCGCGGTCTGTGCGCCTGACCCGGGTGTGCCGTCCGTGCGCCGAGCTGGTGCTCGGTCTGCGGCCGAGCTGGTGCTCGGTCTGCGGCCGAGCTGGTGCTCGGTCCTTGCCCGGGCCGGCGCGCCGTCCGCGCGCTAACGCCCGCTCGCCCGTCCGCCCGCGGTGCGCGAGCCGGGCGACCTGCCCCGCACCGCGCCGGCGTCGCCGTCACCCGACGGCGCCGGCCCCTCGGCTTTCACGAGCGACTCCTGTGCGCGTACAGGATCCGGTTGAAGGCCGGCCACGCAGCACGATGCCCCGATCAGAGCCGCCGAGACACCCGAGAGAAGCGGAAGTTCATCGTGGAAACCGCCGCAACCATCTGGATGGTCCTGCTGATCGCCGTCGCCGCCGCGACGGCCCTGTTCGCTGTGCCCCGGCGGCCCGCCCGCGCCGCCGCGCCGCCCGCCGATCCCCGCGCCGGCGAGCGTGCCCTGGCCGCGGAGCGGGCCGCCGAGGTCTCCCGCCGCCGGCGGGCCGACTGGCTGCGCGCCCAGGAGCGGGTCGACGCGGCCTGGGCGGAGTTCGACGCCGCCGACCGCGACGCCCGCCGCGTCGCCGCCGCGGCCGCTTTCCCGATCCTCAAGCAGCGGCGGACCCGGGCCGAGATCGCCGACCGGACCCGCAACCTGCACCGCATGGCCACCGCGGCCTGCCGGCAGCGGGAGCTGTCCATCGCCCAGCTCAACGAGGCCCTCGCGCACCGCGGTCAGTGGAACCCGCGGCGGCACCCGGTGGCGCAGGAGGCCGCGTTGCGCGCCGCCGTGCGCGAGCACCGGTACGCCGCCTACCGGGCCGCGGCCGAGCAGGAACGGCAGGCGTGGCAGGAGGCCGAGCGGGCCGCGGCCACGGTGCGCAGCCTGCGCGCCGAGGTGCTCACCGTCCGGGAGGAGGCCGGCCGGGACGTGCACTACGAACAGCAGTGGACGCCGGTGCGCCCGGCCGAGGCCCGACTGGCCGTCCGCTGAACCCCCGGCGATCGTCCAGAGTGGACCTGCGACACCCGGGGGAGGGCCGGCGCGCGGGCTTGCGGCGCGCGAACCGGGCAGGCCAGGTACCGTCAGGGGCGCTGATGACGGACGGCAGGAGGCCGAAGTGTCGTTGACCCCGGCGGGCCGCCCGCCTGCCGTACGGCTGCACCGTGCCGCGCGCGTCGAGGACGCCGTGCACGAGATCGTCGAGCGGCGGCTGCGCCAGCGCGGCTGGGAGCCGGTGATCACCGCGTACACCGGATACGGCGCGCCCGGCTGGGCCCGGGTGATGGCCCGGGTCGTGCTGACCCGGCGCACCCGGTCGGTGAAGAAGCGCGACAAGGTCCGCGGCTGGCGCAGCTTCACCACGTCCCCGGTCAACAACGCGCTGGTGCAGATCCAGATCGGCGACCGGATCCACGAGACCCGCACCGACCGCAGCGGCTACGTCGACACCCGGGTCACCGGCGACCTCGAACCCGGCTGGGCCACCGTGCGGCTCAGCACCGAGGGCGCCCAGCCGGTCGAGGCGCCGATCCGGGTGGTGGACCCGGCCATCAAGTTCGGGGTCGTCTCCGACATCGACGACACCGTGATGGTCACCGCGCTGCCGCGCCCGCTGCTGGCCGCCTGGAACACGTTCGTCCTGGACGAGCACGCCCGGGCCGCGGTGCCGGGCATGGCGGTGCTCTACGAACGGCTCGTCACGGCGAACCCGGGCGCGCCGGTGTTCTACCTGTCGACCGGCGCCTGGAACGTCGGGCCCACGCTGGCCCGCTTCCTGTCCCGCCACCTGTACCCGGCCGGGCCGCTGCTGCTCACCGACTGGGGACCGACGCCGGACCGCTGGTTCCGCAGCGGCCAGGAGCACAAGCGCAACACGCTGCGCCGGCTGGCCGCCGAGTTCCCGGACATCAAGTGGCTGCTGATCGGCGACGACGGCCAGCACGACCAGGAGATCTACTCCGAGTTCGCGCACGAACACCCGGAGAACGTCGCCGCCGTGGCCATCCGCCGGCTGTCGCCGACGCAGGCCGTGCTGGCCGGTGCGATCCCCGGGCCCTCGGGCACCCCGGAGGTGGTCGGCTCCGGCGGCAAGACCTGGTTCGCCGCCCCGGACGGCGCCGGGCTGTGGACCCTGCTGCGGGACACCGATGTGGTGTGAGGATCAGTCCCCGTCCGCGGCCGGCTCCGTGCGGGCCGTGCCCTCCGCGACCCGCGCGTGCAACCGTTCCCTGATCTCGTCCGGCGTGTACGCCCGGCGCCGGCGCTCCGAGCGTGCCAGCACCACCCCCGTGGCTGTGATCCCCGCAAGCCCGGCCAGTCCCGCTACCTTCCACCAACGCATCTGCTGAGGATAGACACGTGGTCGCCGACATCAGCCTCGACGAGGCAATGGATCTGACGCGTACGGGTGACATCTGGATCTTCCGCGGCCGCTCCGGCCCGGACCGGGCCATCCAGACGCTGACCAACAGCCCGGTCAACCACGTCGGCATGTCGCTGGTCATCGACGACATGCCCCCGCTGATGTGGCACGCCGAGCTGGGCAAGTCGCTGCCGGACCTGTGGTCGGGCACCTTCCAGCGCGGCGTGCAGCTGCACGACCTGCGCGACGCGGTCAGCGTCTGGGCCAAGCGGTACGGCCAACGCGGCTGGCTGCGCCAGCTCGAACAGCCGGCGACCGCCGACATGGAGGACAAGGCGCTCAAGACGGTGGCCCGCCTCGACGGCACGCCGTTCCCGTCCAGCGCCCAGCTCGCCTGGCGCTGGGCCCGCGGCCGGGTGCCTCAGATCCGGCTGCCGTGGCGGGAAGCCGCCGAGGAGGAAGCGGATCTGGAGACGGCGTACTGCGCGGAGGTGGTGGCGGTGACCTATGAGGACATGGGGCTGCTGCCCCGGGGCAGGCAGCCGAGCTGGTACGACCCGGGGCGCTTCTGGAGCGGGGACGATCTCGAGCTGTGCGACGGGTACCGGTTGGCGCCGGAGATCGCGGTTCGGGTGGGGTGAGCCTTTCGTACGATTTTCGGTCGTGGGTGGAGGCATGGTGGTGATCGTCGCTTCCGCCGATTAGGTGTCGTTCCCCCTTGTCGGCTCCGTTCCGCTACCCCTCTGGTGAGATTTGGCCGTATGGCCGGTGCCGCTTGTTGGTTGCGGTTGTTGGCTCTTGGGCCTTGGTTGGCTTTCTGGCGCTCGTTCGCGGCCTGGGGTGGGTGGATTCGAGGGTGGCCGGTCGGCGTGGTGTTGGTTTCGGGAGCTGGCTTTGTCTGGCGGCGCATTGACGTCCCGGCGCATCGGCGTCCCGGCGCATCGGCGTCCCGGCGCATCGGCGTCCCGGCGCGCCGGCGCTCCGCCGCGCCGATGCACCGAGGTGCCGACCGCGCCGGGGTGCTGGATCTTGGGGCGGCGCGCCGATGGCGACTCGGTTTGGCTCCACAAGATCTGCTGCGGGTGTGTGCCGTAAGTCGGTCCGGGGGCTCGGGCTCCAGCCCCTGACGCCGAGGTGGTAGATCTTGGGGCGGCGCGCTGGTGCTGACTCGGTTCGGCTTCACAAGATCTGCCGGGGGCGTGTGCGTGGGTCGGTTTTGGTGCGGTCGCCTTCGTCCTCGAGGCGCCGAGATGCTGGATCTTGGGGCGGCGCGCCGGTGTTGACCCGGTTTGGCTCTTCAAGATCTGTCGGGGGCGTGGGGCGGGGGTCGGTCTGGCGGCCTCACATTCCTCCTGGGGCCGCCAACGTGGTGGATCTTGAGGTGGTGCGTCGATGGTGACTCGGTTCGGCTCCGCAAGATCTGCTGCGGGTGTGTGCCGTGAGTCGGTCCGGCGGCTCGGATTTCAGCCTGGACGCCGAGATGCTGGATCTTGGGGCGGCGCGCCGGTGCTGACTCGGTTTGGCTCTTCAAGATCTGGTGTGGGTGTGTGCCGGGGGTCGGTCTGGTGGCCTCGCATTCCTCCTGGGGCCGCCAATGCGGTGGATCTTGAGGTGGTGCGTCGATGGTGACTCGGTTTGGCTCCACAAGATCTGGTGTGGGTGTGTGCCGTAAGTCGGTCCGGCGGCTCGGATTTCAGCCTGGACGCCGAGATGCTGGATCTTGGGGCGGCGCGCCGGCGTTGACTCGGTTTGGCTCTTCAAGATCTGTCGGGGGCGTGGGCCGGGGGTCGGTCTGGTGGCCTCACATTCCTCCTGGGGCCGCCAACGCGGTGGATCTTGAGGCGGCGCGTCGATGGTGACTCGGTTCGGCTCCACAAGATCTGCTGCCGGTGTGTGCCGTAAGTCGGTCCGGCGGCTCGGATTTCAGCCCCGGACGCCGAGGTGGTAGATCTTGGGGCGACGCGCCGGTGTTGACTCGGTTCGGCTTCACAAGATCCGCATCTGGCGGGTGCCGTGGGTCGGTCCGGTGCTCCGACGTTCGCCCCATGACGCCGGGATCGTGGATCTTGGGGCGCCGCGCTGGCGCTAACTCGTTTGGGCTCCACAAGATCCGCAACGGGCGTGTGCTGCAAGCCGGCCCGGTGCCCCGATGTTCGCCCCCACGACGCCGAGGGGGCGGCGCGCCGGTGCCGACTCGGCTCGGCTGCACAAGATCTGCCGCGGGGCGTGTGCCGGGGGCGTAGTCGGTGCCTCGGATTCGCCCCCGAGGGGCGCCGACGTGGTGGATCTTGGGGCGGCCACCGCATGCTGACTCGGTTCGCCTGCACAAGATTCACTGCAGCGGGCCGCCGGCGCGTGATTGTCGAGCGCTGCGTTACGGCGCGCCGGGCCCCGGGTAGTCGTCCGCCATGCTGCGAATCGCGCAATTGACCCTGGATGTCCGGGACATCGAGGTGATGACGGCATTCTGGTCGGCCGCGCTGGGCTACCGCGTGGAGCGGGACGACGACGGCAACGCCATGCTCCTCCCGCCGGACGACGCCCCGCTGGGCACCCAGCACGTGTGGCTGCAGGCGTCGGCGGCCCCGAAGGCAGGCAAGAATCGCGCCCACCCGGACCTGACCGCCGACGATCCCGCCGCGGAGGTGGAGCGGCTGATCGCGCTGGGCGCCCGGCCCGCCGACGTGGGCCAGCGGGGTGACGAGCCGTACGTGGTGCTGGCCGACCCGGAGGGCAACGAGTTCTGCGTGCTGACCGGGTGGCGTGACCCGGCGCTGCGGGCCACCTGACGGACGACGAAAAGGGGCGCCGGGGGAGACCCGGCGCCCCTTGCCTCGACTGGTTACCGGCCGGCGCGGCTGCGCGACGAGAAGGCCGCCGCCCCACCCGTCGACGACTGGCTGGTGTGGACGGCCGTGGAGCCCGTGCCGCCGCGCCGACCACGGGACGCCGCGCCCTGCGTACGGCCGCTCTGCTCGCCGCCGCGGGTGGCGCCACCGGTGCGCCCGCCCGTACCGCGGCCACCACCGCCGCCGGCCCGGCTGCCGCCGCCCGTGGACGTGCCGCGAGCACCGCCCGCCGCCGTTCCGCGCGTGCCGCCCGTGGCCGCGCCGCGGGAACCGCTCGGCCGGCTGCGTCGGGGCTGTCCGCCGCCGTTGGACTCCTCGGCCGGCTCGGGCACCGGGGACACCGGCGCGCTGTAGGTGCGCTCGCCGGGGGCGAGCTGCGCGAGCAGCGCGTCGCCAGGGCGGGCCTTGCTGGTGGTCGGCTTGATGCCGGCCTTGCGGGTGAGGTCGCGCACCTCGCTCTGCTGGTCGTCGGTCATCAGCGTGATGACTGTGCCCTGCGCGCCGGCCCGGGCCGTACGGCCGGAGCGGTGCAGGTACGCCTTGTGCTCAACCGGCGGGTCCGCGTGGATCACGATCGCCACGTCGTCGACGTGGATGCCGCGGGCCGCGATGTCGGTGGCCACCAGCGTCTGCGCGCTGCCGTCGGAGAACGCCGCCATGTTGCGGTTGCGGGCGTTCTGCGCGAGGTTGCCGTGCAGCTCCACCGCGGGCACGCCGGCCTGCACGAGCTGGCGGGTCAGCGTCTTGGCCCGGCGCTTGGTGCGGGTGAACACCACCGTGCGGCCCGGCGCCGCGGTCAGGTCGACCAGCACCGGGAAGCGGTCGTCGTGGCGGACGTGCAGCACGTGGTGGGTCATCTCGATCGGGGCTTCCGCCGCCGAGTCGACGTGGTGCGTGACCGGCTTGTGCATGAACCGCTTGACCAGCACGTCGACGCCGTTGTCGAGGGTCGCCGAGAACAGCATCCGCTGGCCGTTGGCCGGGGTGCCGTCCATGAGGCGCTTGACCACCGGCAGGAAGCCCAGGTCGGCCATGTGGTCGGCCTCGTCCAGGACGGTGATCTCGACCGCGTCCAGGCTGGCGTAGCCCTGCTGGATGTGGTCGGCCAGCCGGCCCGGGCAGGCGACGAGGATGTCGACGCCGGCCTTCAGGCCCTTGATCTGCGGGTTCGCGCCGACGCCGCCGAAAACGGTGAGGGTGCGCAGGCCGAGCGTCGCGGCCAGCGGGGCGATGGTCGCCTCGATCTGGGTGGCGAGCTCGCGGGTCGGGGCCAGGATCAGCGCGCGGGGCCGGGTCGGGCGCCGCGGCGACTTGCTCTCGGCCAGCCGGGCCAGCACGGGCAGGACGAACGCGTACGTCTTGCCGGAGCCGGTGCGGCCGCGGCCGAGCACGTCGCGCCCGGCGAGCGAGTCCGGCAGCGTCGCGGCCTGGATCGGGAAGGGGGTGGTGATGCCGAGGTCGGCGAGCGCCGCGGCAAGCTTCGTGGGCACGCCGAGGTCGGTGAACGAGGACATGTAGGTGTGAACTCCGTAAGTCTGAAGGGGTCGTCCTGCCCGGCGCAGACCTCACGGGTCGCGGCGCGTGGTGGTCGATCCAAAGGCGGCCCGAGGCAGAACTGGGCGGGCCGCGAGATCAAGTGTACGCGCTGATCGGTAGCAACCGCGCCGCACCCGGCTGTGACCCTGCCTGCACCCCCTGACGCTCACCGTTTCTGCTCAGGGCCGGATTCCCCCACCGGCCGGTATCCGAGGAGAGACCCCCATGAGCGGTGCCGCTGTCATCGACCGCCGTCGCGAGGACGTCGTACGGGCGCACATGCCGCTCGTCGGTCATCTGGTCCGCGAGATGCTGGCCCGGGTGCCCGCCCACGTGAACCGCGACGACCTGCTCTCGGCCGGGTACGCGGCCCTGGTGGCCGCCGCCCGTGGCTTCGACGAGGCGCGCGGGGTGCCGTTCGCCCGGTTCGCCGCGGCCCGGGTCCGCGGCGCGCTGCTGGACGAGCTGCGCGGACTGGACTGGGCCAGCCGCTCGGTGCGGCAGCGGGCCCGGCGTACGGACGTCGCCCGGCAGGAGCTGACCGCCGAGCTGGGCCGCACCCCGACCGCCGCCGAGGTCGCCGCGCACCTGGGGTGCACGGTCGAGGACATCGAGTCCGCCGACGACGACGTGCAGCGCGCGGTGGTGTTCAGCCTGCAGGGCTTCGCCACCGCCGGGGCCGACGACATGGTGACCGAGCCCAGCGCGGGCCCGGAGGAGCTGCTGATCCG
This sequence comes from Actinoplanes nipponensis, assembly GCF_016862275.1. Classification (GTDB taxonomy): domain Bacteria; phylum Actinomycetota; class Actinomycetes; order Mycobacteriales; family Micromonosporaceae; genus Actinoplanes; species Actinoplanes nipponensis. The sequence continues at coordinate 37,627 of NZ_BOMQ01000020.1, forward strand.
CCGGGAGCGGCTCGGCTACCTGCGGCACGCCGTCGACGTGCTGCCGGACCGGCTGCGTGCGGTGGTCATCGGCTACTTCTTCGAGGAGCGGCCGATGGCCGAGATCGCCGAGGAGCTGCGGGTCACCGAGTCGCGGGTGTCGCAACTGCGCGCCGAGGCGCTGGCCCTGCTCAAGGACGGTCTCAACACGCACCTGGACCCGGCCCTGGCGGCGCAGAGCCCGGCCAAGGACGGGTGCGTGGCGCGGCGCCGGGCGGCGTACTACGACCAGATCGCCGAGCGCGGCGGCCTGCGCGACCGGCTGGCGCTGACCGGCGCCGACGGCCTGCCGGTGGCCGCCTGAGACCGGCCGGCCGGGCCGGCCCCAGGCGCGGGTCAGGCGTTGGCGCAGGTGCCGGCCTTCTTCTGGGCCGCGATCGCCCGGTCGGCGCCCTTGGCGTAGAGGGCCAGGCCCTCCCGGGCGGGTTCGAGCTTCCAGGAGTCGCCCTCGTAGACCATCGTGTAGGACTGGGCCGCGACGAGCTGCTTGGCGATCACGACCGCCTTGTCGGCGCCCTCCATCCGGGCGCTGGAGAGCTGGATGGCCAGGCCCTTGCGGGAGCAGGCGGTGTTGAGCTTGATGTAGTCGGCCTTGGTGATGGCCTGCTTGCCGGCGGCGGTGTACATGTCCCAGGCGCCGGCGAAGTCGCCGCCGCTGAACCGGTCGAACACGGTCTGCGCGGCGGCCTTGGCGCCCTCGATCGTCTTGGGCTGCGGTCCGCCCGCGGCCGCGGCGGCGGCGTTGCCGGCCGGGGCGTCTTCCTGGTCGTCGTCGGAGCAGGCGGTGGTCAGGGCGACGGTGGCGACGGCGATGAGCGCCAGCGCGCCGAGGCGTCGGAACGGGTGGCTGTGGTTCATGCACCGCTTAATGTCGATGGACCATCCGGCGTAACGGCCAGGCCCCGCGCTGACGGATTCCTGACACCTTCCGGCCGTCCCGTTACCTGCGTCACGGACTCGCGCGGCGGCGGAGGCATCGGCTATTCTGAGCGTTTCCACGGAAACGAAAAAAGCGACCATAAAAGGTCGCTGACCTCGGAATGCTACCACAACAGGGAGTGGCTTTGTCAAGCTCCGCCGGCGGTACGGAAACTCTGCGGAACGACGACATCGAGTCCGAAAAGGCCTACCTGGCCGTCCTCTACCACCGCCTCGACCTGCTGCGTGAGCAGGCCGACGAGCGCCTGCGCGCCATCCTGCTGGAAGCGGGCGGCACGCCGCAGGGCCGGTCCCAGCGGGAGGCCACCCGCAGCCACTGGGCCGAGCAGCTCGCCCAGATGAATTCCGTCGAGAACGGTCTGTGCTTCGGGCGGCTGGATTTCGCCGCGGACTATCCCCGCTACATCGGCCGGATCGGGTTGTTCGCCGAGGACCGCGACCAGGATCCGTTGCTGGTCGACTGGCGGGCTCCCGCCGCGCGCCCGTTCTATCTGGCCACCGCGGTGTCCCCCGAGGGGGTGACCCGCCGCCGCCACCTGCGCACCCGCGGGCGCGAGCTGACCGCGATCGACGACGAGGTGCTCGACATCGAGGCCGGCGCGCCGGACGGGCGCGAGGACGTGACGGGGGAGGCGGCGCTGCTGTCGGCGCTGACCGCGAACCGCACCGGGCGCATGCGCGACATCGTGGAGACCATCCAGTCCGAACAGGACGAGGTGATCCGGGCCGGGCTGCCGGGGGTGCTCGTGGTCCAGGGCGGGCCCGGCACCGGCAAGACGGCCGTGGCGCTGCACCGGGCGGCGTACCTGCTCTACACGCACCGGGCCCAGCTCACCCGGCAGGGCGTGCTCATCCTCGGTCCGAACGCCACGTTCCTGCGGTACATCTCGCAGGTGCTGCCGTCGCTGGCCGAGACCGGCGTGCTGCTGGCCACCCTGGGCGACATGTTCCCCTCGGTGACGGCCCGGGCGAGCGAGGCGCCGGCCGCCGCGGCGCTCAAGGGCCGGCTGGAGATGCTCGACGTGCTCGCGGCCGCGGTCGCCGACCGGCAGACCGTGCCGGACGACTACGTGGAGGTCGACCACGACGGCTTCCCGCTGCGCATCGAGCGGGCCGTCTGCGAGGACGCCCGCGCGGAGGCCCGCCGGTCCGGCCGGCCGCACAACCTGGCCCGGTCGATCTTCGTGACCGCGGTCATCCACACCCTGTCGCTGCAGATCGCCGAGCGCATCGGCGCCGACCCGCTCGGCGGCGACAACCTGCTCGAGGAGGCGGACCTCGCCGAGACGCGGCGCGAGCTGCGCGAGGACCAGGACGTGCAGGCCGCGCTCTTCGAGCTGTGGCCGATCCTCACGCCGCGGCAGGTGCTGCGCGACCTGTTCACCGACGCCGACCGGCTGGCCTCGGCCGCGCCGCGGCTCGGCGCGGACGAGCGGGCGTTGCTGCTGCGCGAGCGACGGGCCGGCTGGGCGCCGGCCGACGTGCCCCTGCTGGACGAGCTGGCCGAGCTGCTGGGCGTCGACGACACCCTGCGGGCGCGGGCGGTGGCCCGCGAGCGGGAGCAGGCGATCGAGTACGCCGAGGGCGTCCTGGAGATCGTCGAGGGCTCCCGGTCGCTGGACTTCGAGGACCAGGAGGAGGAGATCCTGTCCGCCGTCGACGTCGTCGACGCCAGCGCCTTCGTCGAGCGGCACGAGGTGATCGACACCCGGACCACGGCGGAGCGGGCGGCCGCGGACCGCACGTGGGTCTTCGGGCACGTGATCGTCGACGAGGCCCAGGAGTTGTCGCCGATGGCCTGGCGGCTGCTCATGCGCCGCTGCCCGAGCCGGTCGATGACCGTGGTCGGGGACGTGGCGCAGACCGGCGAGCTGGCCGGGACCACGACCTGGGAGCAGGTCTTCGAGCCGTACGTCGCGCAGCGCTGGCGGCTGGCCGAGCTGACCGTGAACTACCGCACCCCGGCCGAGGTGATGACCGTGGCCGCGGACGTGCTCGCCGCAGTGGACCCGTCGCTGCAGCCGCCGCGCTCGGTGCGGACCGCCGGCGAGGAGCCGTGGGCGGCCCGGGTGCGGCCCGAGGCGCTCGCGGGCGAGCTCGTCGCGGCGGTACGCCGGGAAGCAGCGGTGGCCGCGGAGGGACGGGTGGGGGTGCTGGTGCCCGCGGGCCTGGAGGAGTCGCTGGGCCGGGAGCTCACCGCCGCGGTGCCCGGCGCCGCCGTGGGGGAGCAGCCCGATCTGCTCAACCACATCGTGTTGATGACCGTGCGGCAGGCCAAGGGCCTGGAGTTCGACAGCGTGATCGTGGTGGAGCCCGACCGGATCATCGAGGAGAGCCCGCGCGGCCTGAGCGACCTCTACGTGGCCGTGACCCGGGCGACGCGCCGGCTGGGCGTGCTGCACACGGCCGACCTGCCCAAGGAGCTCAACGCGCTGGCCTGACCCGCGCACGCGGGCGGGGCCGGTGGAGATCCACCGGCCCCGCCCGCGTGCTGTCGGTCAGGCCGCCGCGCCGTGCGCCAGCGGCGTGAAGCCGTGGGCGTTGGTCAGCGCCAGGCGCGAGTGCAGGCTGGTGTTGCCGGCGATCGCGGCGAAGTAGCCGGCCCGGCGGCGCGCGATGATGCTGTCCGGGTTCTCCGGGGTCGGCGCCAGGTCGGGGTCGAGGTGGGTGTTGAGGCCGTCCTTGAGCAGCGACAGCGCCTCGGCCCGCAGCTGGCTGATCCGGCTCTCGGTGACGCCCAGGTCGGCGGCGATGTCGGCCATCGGGCGCTCCTTGAGGAAGTACTCGGTGACGACGGTCTGCAGGCGCTCCGGCAGCGACGCGATCGCGTGGTGCAGGTAGCCGATCTGCTCGCGGCGGATCAGCATGTCCTCCGGGCCGGGCGTGCGCTCGGTGACCAGGTCGTCGGGGCTGCTGGTGGTGAAGCCCTGCAGCGACAGCACGGTGGCCCGCTGCACGTCGTTGTCCGTCTGGTGCAGGTCCGTCGTGGTGGTGCCCAGCGCCTGGGCCAGCTCCTCGTTCGTCGGCGTGCGGCCCAGGGTGGTGGTCAGGCTCTGCCGCGTGGAGTCGGTGGCCCGCGCCTTGGTCCGTACCGAGCGGGTCGCCCAGTCCAGCGAGCGCAGCTCGTCGAGGATCGCGCCGCGGATGCGGGTGGTGGCGAAGCGGTTGAACGGGATGCCGCGGGTCGGGTCCCAGCCGCGGGCGGCGGTGACCAGCGCGTGCAGGCCGGCGCTGGTGAGGTCGTCGCGGTGGATGTGGTTGGGGATCCGGGTGAGCATGTCGCGCACCAGGTGGCCGACCAGCGGCATGTGGGTGCGGATCAGCTCTTCCTGCTCCGCGGCGGACAGGGCCGGCACGGCGGTCGCGGTGTCGGCGGCGAGGTCGGCAGCGGTCGTCATGGTGCTGGTCATGTGAATCCCCCGTGTGTTGTCGGTGGCCCGCGGCGGTGGGCACCGGCTGACAAGGAGAAACTCTGGGTGACGCCGGGTACGGGTTCCGGTGACGCGTAGTTGCCGACCGGTTGCTTCGTCCCTTTCTCAGGCGGCGCGGGCGGGGACCTCGGCGACGGCCAGATCCCAGACGAACCGGGCGGGGGCGAACGCCTCCGCGTACCGGACCCGGGCCTGCGCGCCGAAGTGCCGGGCGGTGCCGGTGGGCAGCTCGGGATCGACCGGCGCCGGGGCCTCGGCCAGGGCCGCCAGCTTGCGGCCCAGGAACGGCGAGATGTCCACGAACAGCGCCGGGGTGAACAGCAGCGTCGACTCGCCGGCGTAGTGCAGGATCCGGCTGCTGTGCCGGGCCGCGGACAGGGTGGCCACGGCCGCGGCGCGGTGCTCGGCGTTGGCGTCCTCGGGGGCGTGCACGTAGATCACGTCGGCGTCGACGCCGGTGAGCACGTTCTCGATGGCGGCCACGGTCATCGCGGCCGACGAGATCAGCCCGGGCCAGGTCTCCCCGGGCCCCTGCCGGTGGGAGCGGCGGTCGTGGTGGCCGCGGGTGTGCGACCGGCGGTCCCGGGACCGGCGTTCGGCCGCCTGCGGGCCCCACACCAGCAGGCAGTCCAGCTCGCGGGCGGCCGCCTCGGCCTGCCGGCTGCGCAAGGTGTCCGGGCCGTCGCAGGTCAGCACGAGCATGGTGACGGAGTCGCCCGCGGCCCGGTGCGCGGCCAGCGTCCCGGCGCAGCCGAACTCGATGTCGCCGGGATGGGTGCCGACCGCCAGGACGCTGCGGGACATGCGGGGCCTCCAGGGTCACGAGGCGCCGGGCGGGGTCGGGCGGCGCTGAGTGTCCATCGGCCCGGGGCGGTCCGGGTTGAGGGTTGTGGCGCGACTACGGCACGCTGGGCGGCATGGATCTCACCGATTCCGGCACCACCGTCACCCTGATCGCCGGGGTGGCCCTGCTGGCCGGCGTGCTGGGCGTGGTGATCCCGGTGCTGCCCGGGCTGCTGCTGTGCTGGCTGGCGGTGCTGCTCTGGGCCGTCCTGGGCGACGCCGGCGGCGGCCGCTGGGTGGTGCTCGCGCTCGCCACCGTGGTGGCGGTCGGAGGCACGGTGGTGAAGTACCTGTGGCCCGGCAAACGGCTCAAGAGCACCGGCGTGCCCACGTCGTCGCTGGTGATCGCGGGTGTGCTCGGCATCGTCGGCTTCTTCGTGGTGCCCGTGGTCGGCCTGGTGCTGGGCTTCGTCGGCGGCCTGTGGCTGGCCGAGCGGCTGCGGGTGGGCCCCGGTCAGGCCTGGCCGTCCACCCGGCACGCGCTGGGCGCGGTCGGGCTGTCGCTGCTGGTGGAGTTCGCCGCGGCGCTGGGCATCGCCGTGATCTGGGTCTTCGGCCTGCTCGCCACCTGAGGCGTCAGCGGGGCAGGGGCGAGGCGTCGCGGGTGCGGCGCCGCACCCGCCGGCGGCGGCGCTGGGTGAGCAACAGCAGCAGCGGGGCGCCGGCCAGCACGACCGCGACCACCGCGGCGGCGCCCAGGTAGAGGACGCGGTTCGCGGCGGCGCGCACGGCCGGAGGTGTGCTGGCCCGCGGGCCGGCTGCCGCGGCGGGGGCGGCGCTCGCTCCGCCGGCCGGGCCGCGCGGGTCCGGGCCGTCCGGCTCCACCAGCTTGCCGACCGACGCGTCCCGGGGCAGCGAGAAGCCCCAGTCCAGCAGGGCGGCGCCCTGCTGCCAGCCGCGCAGCGGGACGGCCTCGGCGCCGAGCAGCGTCGCGACCAGGCGGCGGCCGTTGCGCTCGGCCCCGCCGACGTAGCTGTGCCGGGCCAGCTTGGTGAAGCCCGTCTTGCCGCCCAGCGCCCCCGGGTAGTTGTAGATCAGCTTGTTCTCGTTCTGGATCTGGAAGCCGCCCTTCTTCAGCCTCTTCTGCGCCGGGATCTGGGCGCGCTCGGTGAGCGCGTACCGGCGGAAGTCGGGCTTGGCGAAGCACTGCCGGGCGATCAGGGCCAGGTCGTACGCGCTGGTGAACTGCCCGGGCCCGTCCAGGCCGGACGGGGTCACCGCATGCGTCTGGTACGCGCCGAGCCGCCGGGCCTCGGCGTTCATCGCGGCGACCGTGGCGGGCAGCCCGCCCCGGCCCCCGCCGAGGCGGGCGAGCGTGTTGGCGGCGTCGTTGCCGGAGTTGAGCAGCAGGCCGAGCCACAGGGTGCTGACCGGATAGCTGCCGCCCTTGAGGAGCCCGACGGCCGAGCTGTAGGGCTCGATGGCCAGGTCGCCGTCGGTGATGGTGGCGACCTGCTTCGGGTCCAGCTTGTCCATGACCGTCGCGGCCAGCAGCAGCTTCTGCACGCTGGCCGGGGTCCCGTACACGTGCGGGCCGCAGCCGCCGAGCACCTCGCCGGAGTCCAGGTCCGCGACCAGCCAGCTGGTCGCGGTCAGGGCCGGCGGCCGCGGCGCCCCGGGCGGCACGACCAGGCCGTCGGTGGCCAGGTCGTCGCCGCCGACCGCGCGCAGCACGGGGTCGTCGGCCGGCGGGACCGGCCGGGGCGGGCGCCCGGCCGGCGGCTTGACCTTGGGCCGCGGGCACGGCACCGGCGCCGTCGCCGCGCGAGCCGGTTCGGCCCGGGGCGGCTCGGCCCGGGGCGGTTCGGCCCGGGCCGGGGCGGTCAGGACGGTCGTGGCCAGCGTGGCGGCCAGGATCGCCGCACCGCCGCGCCGGAGCGGGGCCGGCATGTCCGTACGCCTCACGGCCACTCGGCTCCCGCGTCCAGCCGCCGCCGCAGCAGCTGCTCCAGCGGCATGGTCTCGCCGTCCCCGCCGCCCGCCCCGACGATCAGCCGCGGCGCGCTGGGCGTCACCTCGGCGCCGGTGAAGCGGGCACGCAGCGACGACGGGACGGACAGCACGTAGAACCGGCCGTCCTCGCCGACGGCCACCGAGCGGTTCGCCTTGAGGTACCAGCCGCGCAGCCGGGTGCGGTAGGTCGCATGCCCGTCGAAGGCCCGGGCCCGCAGCACGGCGGGCGGCAGTCCGCGTTCGGCGGCCCGGCGCACGAAGTCGGCGAGCAGCCGGCCGGCCTGCTGGGCCTCGGCGGCCCGGCCGGCCTCGAGCGCGGCGGCGTGCCCGGCGACTGCCTGCCGGCGCTGCTCGTCCCAGGCGGCACGGTCGTCGGCGTCCATGGCGACGACCCTAACGGCATCCACGCGGGCCCAGCCACCCGGGTTTTCCCGCGCCGGGCGCTAACCGCGCCCGGCGGCGGTGATTGCGCGGAATAGGCTGCCCGCATTTAACGGCGGCGGACGGGGGCGATAATTGCCCGGGGCCTGGTCTATTCTGTGAAATTCAGGCGAACAGTTGCGCGCGGAGTCCGTCACAGGCGAGACTGGGCGCGTTCTTCGGATTACGTCAGGAGTCGTTATGGCGCGGCAGGTAATCACGACCCTCATCGACGACCTGGACGGAAAGCCGGCCGATCGGACGGTGGAGTTCAGCCTCGACGGCACGAGCTACACCATCGACCTTTCCGAGGCCAATGCCGGCAAGTTGCGCAAGGCGCTGGACCCGTTCATCGAGGCGGGCACGCGCATCGGTCGCAGCGGTTCCGGCCGTACCCCGGCCCGCCCGGGCGGCGGCTCGGGCCGCACGGCGAGCAGTCGCGACGAGAACAGGCTCATTCGTGAGTGGGCCGCCGAGAACGGCCACCAGATCTCCGAGCGGGGCCGCATCCCGCAGAGCGTCAGCGATGCGTACCGGGCGGCCCACGGCCGCTGATCCGCTCAGGTCACAGGGCCGGACGACCGCTGTCGGTTGTCCGGCCCTTGGCGTGTCCGCAATAACCGGCCCGGCGCGGCACCCGGGCCGGGCCGCGGTGCGCCCCCGCGACCCTTGCCCAGCGGCAAAGGCCGTGGTCAATGCTCGGACGGACCCGGGCCGGCCAGCGTGGTGCGCCCCGGCCGGCGCCGCTCGCGGCGGTGGGAATGGCGGACCCGGGCGCCGGAATCGGCCACCGGGGCCGGCGCCCGGACCGGCCGGATGATTGCCCGCCGGGCGGCCCGCCACCGCGCACATCGCCCGGCCGGAAACGGCCCGCCGGCGTCCCCGGGGGTAATGCGGCGCCCCGCCGGGCGGGCCGGCGGCCGGCAAAGGAAAACACCTAGAAGATCGCGGCCGGTGGCAATGCGTACGCGGGCGGTCACGGTCGGAGCCGGCGGCGGGCCGATATCGGCCCGCCCATCGGCATAGGGGGCCGGCGCCGGAATGGCGGCCCCCGCAAACATTGCGGCGAGCGCGGCCCGGCGGCTCAGGAAGTGCGCAGTCGCGGCAGCATCGGTGCGACCGTTTCCAGCACCTTCTCGTCGCCGGCGTACCAGCTCGACCGGCGCGGCCAGTGCGTCAGCACGTCGGTGAAGCCCAACTCCGTGGCCCGCCCGACGGCGTCCGCGAACGCCTCCGGGCTGCTCAGCGAGAAGACCGGGGAGGAGTCGAGATTCAGGTAGCGGTCCACGGCGCGGCCGTCCGCCGCCTCCGTGAAGCGGGCGCTGACCTCAGCCACCGAACGCCACCAGCCCTGCTCGTCGTCCACGGCCTGCGCGCCGGTGGTCACCCAGCCGTCGCCGTAGCGGGCCGCGAGCCGCAGCGCCCGGGGACCGTTCGCGGCGACCACCAGCGGCGGGTGCGGGCGCTGCACCGGGCCGGGCGTGCTGCGGGCGTCCACGGCGGTGTAGTACGTACCCGCGAAGTCGGCCTTGTCGTTCTCGAGCAGCTCGGTGAGCAGCGCGAGGAACTCGGCGAAGCGGTCCACCCGGGCCCGCGGGGTCAGCTCGGCCGCGCCCAGCACGGACGCGTCGAAGCCGGTGCCGCCCGCGCCCACGCCCAGCAGGAGCCGGCCCTGGGAGATGTCGTCCAGCGTGGTCACCGCGCGGGCGAAGGGCACCGGGTGGCGGAAGTTGGGCGACGCCACGAAGGTGCCGAGGCGGATCCGGCGGGTGACCATCGCGGCCGCCGTCAGCGTGGGCACCGCGTCGAACCAGGGCCCGTCGACCAGGTCACGCCACCCCAGGTGGTCGTAGGTCCAGGCATGGTCGAAGCCGTACTCCTCGGCCAGCCGCCAGCGGCGGCCCGCCACGGACCAGCGTTCGTCGGGCAGGATCACGATGCCGATGCGCACGGCGAGACGCTACCTCACGCCGAGCGCAGGCTGTCCCGGTCGCCCGGCTCCGCCGCGGCGGCCGCGGTGTCGAACGCCGTCAGCGCGCGGACCAGCTCCTGCCGGCGGGCCGGGCTCATCCGTTCGAGCACCTCGGCCAGCGCCGACCGGCGGCGGTCCCGCAGCTCGTCCAGCAGGCGCTGGGCGGACGCGGTGAGCAGCAGCCGGACCTCCCGCCGGTCGCGCGGATCCGGCACCCGGCGCAGCAGCCCGGTGGCCTCCAGCCGGTCGCACAGCCGGCTGGCCGAGGACGGCACCACGGCCAGCGCCTCGGCCAGGCGGCTCATGTTCGTGTGTTCGCCGCGCGCGACGATGGTGAGCACGCGCAGCTGCGCCGGCGGCACGGCCGGCGAGTGGGACAGCCGGGCGCTGTCCAGCACGCCCAGCAGCGACTCCACGGTCGACTCCACGGCCGCGGCCACGTCCGTCACGGGCTCCATGCCGGTCCTCTGTGTGCTGAATGCGTACCCGGTCATCGGCTCCTCAAGACTGGACCACGTCGCTCATCGCCGCCAGTCGAGGCAGACGGTCACCGCGTCGTCGTCCGGCTCCGCGCCCTCGTGGTAGTCCCGCAGGCCGCGCATCACCGTACCGACCGCCTCGGTGGCGGGCTGCAAGCGCGTCCGGCGCAGGGCGGTCAGCAGCGCGGCCTCGCCGTACGGGGGCCGGCCGCCGGGAGTGGCGGCGTGCACCCCGTCGCTGACCACGAGGAGCCGGTCCGCCGGTTCCAGCCGGAACCGCTGGATCTCGTAGCGGGTCTCGCCGAACATGCCCAGCGGCAGCTGCTGTTCCAGGGTGACCGGGTGGAACTCCCGGTCCCGGGCGATGACCGCGCGCGGCGAGCCGGCGTCCACCGCCTCCACGTGGCCGTCGACCAGGTCGATGTCGAGCAGCAGGGTGGCGGCGTGGGTGGCGCCGCCGTACCGGGAGTGGATCGCGTCGCCGGCCAGCTCGGCCTGCTCCACGATGTCGGCGCCGGAGCGGCGGGCGTTGCGCATCGCGTTGACCGCCACCGCCGTGAGCACCGCCGCCTCCAGGCCGTCGCCGCCGCCGTTGAGGACTGTGAGGGTGAGCCGGTCGTCGGCCAGCGTCCAGTCGAAGTGGTCGCCGTAGACGGCGTACGCCGGCTCGAGCTGGCCGGCGACCAGGAAGCGGTCGTCGCCCAGCGAGCGACCGGGCAGCAGCTCCCACTGCAGCTCCGCGGCCATGGTCAGACGCTCCCGGCGGATCACCCGGCGGTAGCGGTCGGTGGCCAGGTGGGCGGCGCGCAGGGCGAGCGCCAGCTCGTCCGCGACAGTCGACAGGCCGTCGATCAGCCCGGCGCCGGAGGGCTGGGCGGTCTCCACGACCAGCACGCCCAGGCGCTCGCCCCAGACGGTCAGCGGCAGGTAGCAGCGGTTGCCGTCCGCCGTGAGGTGGGTCAGCGGGCGCTGGCTGCCGAAGCAGCGCACGGCGTGGGCGTTGCCGGGCGGGTCCTGCGGCGCCAGCACCGGCCAGAGGCCGCTCAGGGTCATGTCGCCGAGCAGCACCTCGACCGGGCCGGCCGCATGGTGCCGGCGCAGGTGGTCGGCGACCACCTCGGGAAGTCGATCGGGGGACGTCGCACGCAGCAGCGCCGCCACGGGTGTCGACCGGTGGGGCACGATGACCTCTCCTTCCGCGGGCACGAGGCGGTGACGGACAGCAATATTTGCTGTACGGCAAGGATGATAGGGGCATGCCGGAATGGGCCGGCAACGGCGGTACGGGCAGCGGGTCGGTCGCTCAGCGCGAGGCCGTGCCGCCGGCCAGCGCGAAGGTCTTCTCGAAGTGGATCAGGCTGCCGCGGCGCGGCGTCGACTGCATCCGGACGTTGTCGCTCAGCGCCCTGATCAGGAACAGGCCGCGGCCGCGTTCGCTGTTCGGCTCCGGGTCGTCGACCGCGCTCGCGTCGAAGCCGGCGCCGTTGTCGGCGACGTCGATCGCGCAGCGGTCCTCGGCCACGTCGAGACTCACCTCGATGCCGTCGGCGCCGGTGGCGTGCTTGACCACGTTGGCGCAGGCCTCGGTCAGGGCGAGCTCCAGATCGTCGCCGTCCTGGCGGTCGACCTGGAACGCCGACAGGGCACACCGCAGCAGGCGGCGCACCGCAGGAACGCTGTCGACCTCGCGGGGCAGGTTCAGCCGGACCGAGATACGCATGCGGCTCCTCCCCCGTGGCGGTCCGGTTCCTGTCCGGCCCTGTGCGGGTGATGTTCCCGCCCGGCGGCCGTACTAACCCCCGGACGGGCGATTGCGCGGCGGCCCGGACCGGAACCGGCCGCCCGAAGTTCTTGTTATCGCAGGCCGTTCGGCTGGTCTCCCTTCCCGTGGTCGGCGAAATCACGACCGCGCGCAATGATCGAGGCCCACGGGAAGAGGTCAGGACTCTGATGGCGTTTCAACCGGACACCGCGACGGTGGTCGCCGCCCGCGCCGGCGACCCGGCCGCGGTCGACCGCCTGGTCGCCGGGTACCTGCCGCTGGTCTACACGATCGTCGGGCGGGCCCTGGACGGGCACGCCGACGTCGACGACGTCGTGCAGGACACCATGCTGCGGGTCCTGCGCAACCTCGGCGACCTGCGGGAGCCCGAGGCGTTCCGGTCCTGGCTGGTGGCCATCACCGTGCGCCAGGTCCGGGAGCGCTACCGGGTCCGCCGCGCCGCCCCCGACACGCTGCTGCCCGACGACGTGCGCGACCCGGGCGCCGACTTCACCGACCTGGCGATCACCCGGCTGGAGCTGGCCGGGCAGCGCCGGGAGACCGCCGAGGCGACCCGCTGGCTGGACGAGGAAAACCGGGAGCTGCTCTCGCTGTGGTGGCTGGAGGCCTCCGGCGAGCTGACCCGCGACGAGATCGTCGCCGCCACCGAGGTGACCCGCCAGCACGCCGCGGTCCGCATCCAGCGGATGAAGGGCCAGCTCGAGACGGCCCGGGTGGTCGTGCGGGCGCTGGCCGCCGGCCCGCGGTGCCCCGACCTGGCGCTGGTCACCGCCGAATGGGACGGCCGGCCGGGCGCGTTGTGGCGCAAGCGGATCGCCCGCCACACCCGGGACTGCCGGCAGTGCTCCCCGGCCTGGTCGGGGCTGGTGGCGGCGGAGCGGCTGCTGGCCGGCATGGCCCTCGTGCCGCTGCCGCACGCGCTGAGCGGCGGCGCCCTGTCCGCCTTCTCCGGCGCCCAGGCCGGCTCGCACGCCGCGCACGCCGTCTCGGGCAAGACGCTGGCGGCCAAGATCGCGTTGAAGGGCGGGGTGGGCATCGGGCGGCGGGTCGCGACCGCCATGCTCGCGACCGGCACGGTGGCCGGCGGCGGCGCAGCCGTGGTCGTCTACACCAACGCCGACAAGCCGGTGGCCAACGCGGCCGTGGTCTCCACCGCCGCGCCCACGCCCCGGCTCTCCCCGCCCGGCTCGCCCACGCCCCGGGCCACCTCGGTCCCGCCCCCGCCCTCGCCGTCGCCCTCGAAGAGGAGGACCAAGGCGCCGGCCGCCCCCGTGCCGGCCACCGCCACCTCGGCGAAGAAGGGAGTCGGCACCTGGCAGTTCGACGGGATCAAGGGGGCGCTCGACGACGTCGGCGCCGGTTGGTACTACAACTGGTCGCCCGACAACAACTCCATGCCGGGGCCGGCGGACGTCGAGTTCGTCCCGATGATCTGGGGCAAGGCCAACGTCACCGACGCGACCCTGGCCACCGCCAAGCGCGAGGGCGACGTGCTGCTCGGCTTCAACGAGCCCGACATGGGCGGGCAGGCGAACATGAGCGTCGCGGACGCGCTCGCCGCCTGGCCGCGGCTGCAGGCCACCGGCCTGCGCCTGGGCAGCCCGGCGGTGGCCTACGGCGGCGACACCGCGGGCGGCTGGCTGGACCGGTTCATGAAGGGCGCGAAGCAGCAGGGCCTGCGCGTCGACTTCATCACCCTGCACTGGTACGGCTCGGACTTCGGCCCCGCCGCGGTCGGGCAGTTCCTCGGTTACGTCGACGCCGTGCACGCACGCTACGGCCTGCCGGTCTGGGTCACCGAGTACGGCCTGATGAACTTCACCGGCTCCCCGAAGTACCCCACCGGCGCGCAGGAGGCGGCGTTCATCAGGGGCACCACGGCGGGCCTGGAGAAGCGGGCCTTCGTCGAGCGGTACGCCTGGTTCGGGCTGCCGGCCGTCGGCGACAGCGTCGATTTCGGCCTCTACCGGGATGCCTCCTCGCCGACCGAGGCGGGCAAGGCGTACCGGGCCGCGGGGTAACGCCGCGGGATAGGGTCGGATCATGATTCGGTTCGGCTACAAGGCATCGGCGGAGCAGTTCGCCCCGCGCGAGTTGCTGCGCTACGGCATCCAGGCCGAGCAGCAGGGGTTCGACTCGGTGTTCGTCAGCGACCACCTCCAGCCGTGGCGGCACGACGGCGGGCACGCCCCCGCCGCGCTGCCCTGGCTCGGCGCGCTCGCCGCGAGCACCGAGCGGGTCCTGCTCGGCACCAGCGTGCTGACCCCGACGTTCCGCTACCACCCGGCCGTGGTGGCCCAGGCGTTCGCCACCCTGGGCTGCCTGGCGCCCGGCCGGGTCATCCTCGGGGTGGGCTCGGGGGAGTCGCTCAACGAGGTCCCGCTCGGCCTGCAGTGGCCGGACGGCAAGGAGCGCTTCGCCCGCCTCAAGGAGGCGGTGACCCTGATCCGGCAGCTCTGGACGGAGGACCGGGTGACCTTCGAGGGCACTTTCTACCGCACCGAGCTGGCCACCATCTACGACAAGCCCGAGCAGCCGGTGCCGATCTACATCGGCGCCTCCGGCCCGGCGGCGACGCGGCTGGCCGGGCGCATCGCCGACGGGTTCATCACCACCAGCGGCAAGGGCCACGAGCTCTACACCGACACGCTGCTGCCGGCGGTCCGCGAGGGCGCGGAGAAGGCGAACCGCGCGCCGGCCGACCTGGACCTGATGATCGAGGTCAAGGTCTCCTTCGACCCCGACCTGGAGCAGGCGCGCAACGACACCCACTACTGGGGCGCGCTGGCGCTGTCGCCGGAGGAGAAGACCGGCGTGGAGGACCCGATCGAGATGCAGCGGCGCGCGGACGCGCTGACGGTGGACCGTACGGTCACCCGCTGGATCGTCTCCTCGGATCCGGACGAGCACGCGGCGAAGGTCGCCGAGTACCTCGACATGGGCTTCCAGCACCTGGTCTTCCACGCGCCCGGCCCCGACCAGGACCGGTTCCTGCGCGTGTACGGCGAGCAGATCCTGCCCCGGCTGCGCGACCGCGCTAGCTAGCGGCCGCGGAACTTCTCGCCCGGCACCGCCCGCAGGTGGGCCGGGCCGTCCCAGCGGTCGTCCCGGCCCTCGCCCCGGATCACGGTGAGGTCGGGGCGGCCGGGCTGGTGGCCGCGCCGCCGTTCGAGGCGCCGGCCGTCGCGGGGATCGCGGTCGCGGGCGGGCGGCGGCACCGAGTGCCGGGCGGCGTGCCGTCCCGTCGCCTCGTCGCCGGCTCCGGCGGGGCGGGGCGGGGGAGCGTCGTAGCGGGGGAGCACGTCGCGCCGCCACTGATCGGCGGGCGGGTAACGCCGCGCGGCCGGCCGGTGACCGATCCGCCACCGCCGGGCGTACTCGCTCCAGGCCGTGCGCAGCGCGCGCACCACTGCCGGCAGCACCCGCCGGCGGCGGTCGTCCTCGCCGTGGATGCGGGGGTAGCCGATCGTGGCCACCTCGACCACGCGCAGTCCCTGGGTGGCCATCCGCAGCGTCGTCACGTTGTCGATCTCCGCGCCCTCGCCCCAGGCCAGCCGGCCGCGGCGGGGGCCCCGGGCATCCGGCGCGGGCAGCTCCAGCGCGGGCAGCAACTGCCGCCAGTAGGCGTTGTAGCCGCAGCTGAGGTCGGAGAAGCGGGTGCCGAAGAAGACGTTGACGAGGCGGCACAGCACGCCGTGACCGAACCGCTCCAGCGCTCCGGCGTCGCGGTGGTCGCCGCCGGGGCGGAAGCGCGAGCCGTGCGCCGCCTCGGCCCCGGAGAGCAGGGCGTCGACGAAGCGCGGGATCTCCTGCGGGTCGGCCGAGCCGTCGGCGTTGAGCGTGACCACGATGTCGCCCGTGCTGGCGGCGAAACCGCAGACCAGCGCGTTGCCCTTGCCGGAGCGGGTCTGCCGGACGACGACCACGTCGGGGCGTACCTCGCGGGCCACGGCCACGGTGTCGTCGCGGGACCGGCCGTCGACCACGACGACCTCGTCCACGGGCGGCAGGTTCTCCAGGATCAGCGGCAGGTTGTGTTCCTCGTTGAGGGCGGGGATGACGACGGTCACGGTGGGGGACGCCCACGATTCGTGGCGCGCCTGCTGTCGCGGCACGGGAGGCATGGCGGTGGCTCCTGGGGTCAAAGGGGGGACCGGGCAACAACTTACCAATCGACTACGGTGCGTCAACCGGTCGTGCCGCCGGCGCTAGGGTTCGGGGCGGGGCGCCGTCCGGGGCCCGCGGAGGAGGAACCAGTGGAGCTGCGGGCGGTCGTCTTCGACCTCGACGGCGTCATCATCGACACCGAGGAGGTCTGGGAGCAGGTACGCCGGGGCTACGTCGCCGAGCACGGCCGCGAGTTCCTCCCGGACACCCAGAGCAGGATGATGGGCATGAGCACCGGCGAGTGGTCCACCCACCTGAGCGCCGAGGTGGGTGTGCCCCGTACCCCCGAGCAGGTCGCCGCCGACGTGCTGGCCCGGATGGCCGAGCGCTACCGCACGGACCTGCCGCTGATCCCGGGCTCGGTGGCGGCGGTGCGGCGCATCGCCGAACGCTTCCCGGTCGCCCTGGCCAGTTCCTCGGCGCGGGTGCTCATCGACCAGGTGCTGCGGACGGCGGGCCTGGCCGGCACGTTCCGGGTGACGCTGTCGACCGAGGAGGTGCCCCGGGGCAAGCCGGCGCCGGACGTCTACCTGGCCGCGGTCGAGCGCCTCGGCCTGGCCCCGGAGGCCTGCGCGGCGGTCGAGGACTCCAGCAACGGCCTGCGCTCGGCGGCCGCCGCCGGGCTCCGGGTCATCGCCGTGCCGCACGGCGTCTACCCGCCGGCGGCCGACGCCCTGGCCCTGGCCGACCTGGTCGTCACCGGACTGGACGAGCTGACGGTGGAGGCGGTCGAGAAGCTGGGCTGAGCGGGCCGGTCAGGGCCGGCGGCCCGCCAGGACGCAGAACTCGTTGCCCTCCGGGTCGGCGAGCACGACCCAGCTCACGTCCGGCCCCTGGCCCACGTCGGCGGGCCGGGCGCCCAGCCCGAGCAGCCGCCGGACCTCCTCGTCCTGCTCGCGGTCGGTGGCGTTGACGTCGATGTGCAGGCGGTTCTTGCCGGCCTTGCCCTCGGGCACGGGCGCGAAGGTCAGCACCGGCGGCACCGGCCCGGTGCCCGCCCGGCCCTCCGGCCCGGGCGGGGGCCCGATGGTGACGCTCCCGTCGTCGGGGTCCTCGCTCCGCACCTCGTAGTCCAGGACCGCGCACCAGAACCGGGCGAGCGCGCGCGGATCGGCACAATCGATCGCGAGCTCGGTGAACTTACTGGCCACGTCGTGATCTCCCGTCGGTCGGCCGCACCTCCGGCTGCCGGTCGCCCTCGTAGTGCGGCAGGTCGATGCCGGCGCTGCGTTGGCCGACGACCCGGTACGTCATTGTCATGAACCACCCCTGATTGTGCAGCCAGTTACGGATGGCCAGGCCGTGCGCCGTCCGGGGGGCCAGGAACCGGCCCGCCCCGGAACCGCCGTTCTGCGCACGCCGGGCGAAGGGCCTGATCCGCTCCTGGTAGCGGCGGAAGGCCACGGTGTGGTCCCCGCCGGCCGCCGCCAGCTCGCCCGCCAGCGTGTACGCCGCGATCAGCGCCGTACCGTTGCCCATCCCGCCGATGGTGGCGCCGCACGCCGCGTCGCCGACCAGCGCGACGCGCCCCCGCCACCAGGGCTCGATGTCCACCCGGCAGATCTGGTCGAAGTACAGGTCGTCCGCCTGGTCCAGGGCGGCCAGCATGCGCGGCACCTCCCACCCCAGGTCGGCGAAGCGCTCGTGCAGCAGGCGTTTCTGCGCGCCGGTGTCGTGCCGGTCGTAGCTGAGCTCGTCCGCCGCGAAGGCGACGAAGGCGCCGGCCCGGGCCGGGTCCCGGTGGTCGCCGCCGATCGAGGCGAGCCGCCCGGGGGTGTTGTAGTTCAGCGTGTCGCGGCCCAGCCCGAGGTGGTTGGGCATGGGCCAGCCGGCCACGTAGTAGCCGAGGTGCCGGACGTACCGCCGTTCCGGGCCGAAGGCGAGCCGGCGCACGTTGGAGTGCACCCCGTCCGCGCCGATCACCAGGTCGAAGGTGCGCTGCGTGCCGGAGGCGAAGGTGACGTCGACGCCGGCCGGGGTCTCGGCCAGCCCGGCGATGCTGTCGCCGAAGACGTACTCGGTCTCCCGGCCGGCCGCGCAGAGGATCCGGGACAGGTCGCCGCGCAGGATCTCGACGTCGCCGCCGGCGAAGTCGGAGGGCATCTCCATGGTCCGCCGGCCGTCCGCGTCCACGAACCGCATCGCGGTGCCGCCGGTCTGCACCGCCCGCAGCTCGTCCAGCACGCCCATTCTCCGCAGCAGGCCCAGGTGCACGGGGCCGCGGAAGTCCACCGCGTTGCCGCCGGTGCGCAGCGCCGGGGCGATCTCGACGACGGTGGGCCGGAAGCCGTGCCGGCCCAGCCAGTAGGCCAGGGCGGGCCCGGCGATGCTCGCGCCGGAGATGAGAACGCTGCCGGTCATGGCGGCTCCAAACTGTGTCCGTAGGAATCAGTTATTTCTGTGTACGGTAGAGACAGTTGTCGTCGAAGCGCAAGAGGGTCGTCCGATGTCGGTGGAATTCCTGTGGGGCGCGCGGGCCCAGCCCACGCGCGGGCCGAAGCCGGCGCTGAGCCTGGAGAGCATCGCGAACGCCGCGATCGCCGTCGCCGACGCCGAGGGCCTGGCCGCGGTCTCGATGCAGCGGGTCGCCGCCGAGCTGGGCAAGACCAAGATGTCGCTGTACCGCTACCTGCCCGGCAAGGCGGAGCTGGTGGCGCTGATGATCGAGCGGGCCATCGGCGAGCCGCCGGTGCTGCGGGCGGCCTCCTGGCGCGCGGCGCTCACCGCCTGGTCGCAGCTGCTCCACGCGGCCTACCTGCGGCACCCGTGGTCGGTCGACGCCACGGTCGGGCGGCGCCCGCTCGGCCCGCGCGAGCTGGGCTGGATGGAGAGCGCCCTCGCCGCCCTGGGCACCGGATCGGGGCTCACCGGGGCCGAGCGCCTGGACGCCGTCGCGGTGCTCGCCGGGCACGCCCGGATGCTGGCCCAGCAGGCCGCCGCCCAGCTCGACGAGCACGGCATGGCCACGGCGATGGCCGAGGTCATGACGCTGCACGGCGACCGCTTCCCGCACCTGACCGCGGCGATGCGGGCCACGGCCGAACAGGGCGGGCAGGACGACGCGTTCGCCTTCGGGGTGGAGCGCATCCTCGACGGGTTGCAGGCCCTGGTCGACCGCCGGGCCGGCTCCGGAGAAAGATGATCGTCGATCGGCCGGACAGGTGTGAATGATCCTCACGACGGGTAACGCAGCCTCCGACCGCACAGGGAGGTGCCCGTGGAGACGCTGGCGGCTGAGGCGCTACGGCTCGATCTCGACGTAATCGACTACCTGATCCTCGCGATCTATTTCGCGACCGTCCTGGGCGTCGGCTTCGCCGCCCGCAGAGCCATCCGCACCAGCGCCGACTTCTTCCTCTCGGGCCGATCGATGCCCGCCTGGGTCACCGGCCTGGCGTTCGTCTCGGCCAACCTGGGCGCCCTGGAGATCATCGGCATGGCCGCCAACGGCGCCCAGTACGGCCTGATGACGCTGCACTACTACTGGATCGGCGCCGTGCCGGCGATGGTCTTCCTCGGCATCGTGATGATGCCCTTCTACTACGGCTCCAAGGTCCGCAGCGTCCCGGAGTTCCTGCGGTTGCGGTTCAACCGGCCGACCCACCTGTTCAACGCGCTCAGCTTCGCCACCGCCCAGGTGCTGATCGCCGGCGTCAACCTGTACGCCCTCGCCCTGGTGCTGGACGCGCTGCTGGGCTGGCCGCTCTGGGTGTCGATCGTGATCGGCGCGGCGATCGTGCTGACCTACATCGGCATCGGCGGGTTGTCGTCGGCCATCTACAACGAGGTGCTCCAGTTCTTCGTGATCCTGGCCGGGCTGATCCCGATCACCATCGTCGGCCTGGTCAAGGTCGGCGGCATCGACGGCCTGTTCGCCGCGGTGCGCGACAGCGACCTCGGCGACGCCGCCCTGCACACCTGGCAGGGCACGGCCAGCTCGGCCAACCCGCTGGGCGCCAACTGGATCGGCATCGTCTTCGGCCTGGGCTTCGTGCTCTCGTTCGGCTACTGGACCACGAACTTCGCCGAGGTGCAGCGGGCCCTGTCGGCCAAGAACATGAGCGCCGCCCGGCGTACCCCGATCATCGGCGCCTTCCCGAAGCTGCTCATCCCGGCGGTCACGGTCATCCCCGGCCTGATCGCCATCGTCACGGTCAAGGGGCTCGGCGCCGACGAGGGCGACTACGTCTACAACAACGCCATCCCGCTGCTCATGCGCGACCTGCTGCCCAACGGCGTGCTCGGCGTCGCGGTCACCGGCCTGATCGCCTCGTTCATGGCGGGCATGGCGGCCAACGTCAGCGGCTTCAACACCGTCTTCACGTACGACATCTGGCAGACCTACATCCGCCGGGACCGCTCCGACGAGTACTACCTGCGGATCGGCCGGGTCGCCACGGTCGGCGGCATCATCATCGGCATCGGCACCGCGTTCATCGCGGCCGGCTTCAGCAACATCATGAACTACATCCAGGCGCTGTTCTCGCTCTTCAACGCCCCGCTGTTCGCCACCTTCATCGTCGGCATGTTCTGGAAGCGGATGACCGCCTGGGCCGGCTTCTGGTCGCTGCTGCTGGGCACCGCGTCGTCGCTCACGCTGTACCTGCTCTACCTGGCCGACGCCGTCACGTTCAACTCCGACCTGGAGGAGAGCTTCTGGGGCGCCGGGCTGGCCTTCGTCACGGCCGTCGTGGTCGCCGTGGCGGTGACCCTGATCACCGAGTCCAAGCCGGACGACGAGCTGCGCGGCCTGGTCTACGGCCTGGGCGGGCCCACCACCTCCGGCGAGGTGATCCTGGCGGGCGACAAGGTCTGGTGGCGCAACCCCGTGCTGCTCGGCGGGATCGCCGTCGCGCTGGCCTTCCTGCTCTACATCCCCGTCTGGTAACCGGCGCGAGCCGCGAGAGGAGTCGTCATGTCGCAGGAGTCCGACCGTCCCGGCGACGAGCAGCCGGCCGAGGGCGCGGATCAGGAGAAGGTGTCCGCGGCCGCCCGGTTGTTCGACGTCCGCCGGGTGATCGGCGGTCTGTTCGTGGTCTACGGGCTGATCGTCACGCTGCTCGGGTTGTTCGACGACAGCGCCGACATCGACAAGGCGCAGGGCGTGCGGATCAACCTCTGGATGGGCCTGGCGATGCTGGCGCTGGGCGGGTTCTTCCTGCTCTGGCTCCGGTTGAGCCCCACCGAGGTGCCCGCCACGGAAGCGGATCCGGAGGCCGACGCGGGCCCCCGGAAGGCCGCCGGGACCTGAACGGCAACCGGGGCCGCCCGTTTGATGGAGAAGCCGGTGCGACCCGGGTGCAACACGGTTGCACCCCCACCCCGAACCTTCCGATCGGGTGGGGGTGCTTCCGATACTCAGGTCATGGAACCCCTCGCCTCAGTTAGCTTCGCTGGCGGAGCCGGACAGCGGCCCGCCGGCTGGCAGATGCAGCTTCGCGTTGACTACGCCGTCAACAAGGTCATGCAGACGCATCGCGGTCAGTCCGAGGATGCGGTTGCCCAGGCCATCCAGGATGAGCTCCGCACTGTCGGAGTGGTGCCCAACGGCCGGCAGATCGCGCAGTACGCCGCGGTCATCTCCAGCCTGCCGCTGCTGCCGCCCAACAACCGTACGTAGTCAGCGGGCCGGGAAGCGCAGGATCCGGTCGTCGCCGTCCCGGACGTCCCCCCGGCCGTCCGTGTTCGAGGTGGTGAGCCAGAGCGCGCCGTCCGGCGCGACGGCTACCGTTCGTAGCCGCCCGTACCGCTCGGACAGCTCGGCCCTCGGCTCACCACCGCCGAGCGGCACGGTCCACAGCCGTTCCCCGCGCAGCGCGGCGACGTACAGGGTGCCGCCGGCGATCGCCGCCCCGGACGGCGAGGCGTCCTCGGTGCGCCACGTGACCATCGGGTCGGCGTACCCGGCGCGGCCGCCCTTGCCCTCGACCTCGGGCCAGCCGTAGTTCCGGCCGGCCTCGATCCGGTTGACCTCGTCGAAGCGGTTCTGACCGAACTCGATGCCGTACATCGTGCCGTCCGCCGCCCAGGCGAGGCCCTGCACGTTGCGGTGCCCCAGGCTCCAGACCGGCGAGCCGGCGGTCGGGTTGCCCGGCGCGGGGTCGCCCTGCGGGGTCAGCCGCAGGATCTTGCCGTTGCTGTCGCCGGCGTCCTGCGCCGCGCTGCCGTCGCCCGCGTCGCCGGTGCCCACGTAGAGCATCCGGTCCGGGCCGAACGCGATCCGGCCGCCGTTGTGGATGCCGGCCCGGTCGATCCCGTCGAAGATCACTTCCGGGGTCCCGCCGCCGAGCTTGAACCGGACGATCCGGTTGTCGTCGCGGGCGGTGTGGTACGCGTACACCCACTTCGTCTCGGCGTAGTCGGGCGCGACCGCGAGACCGAGCAGGCCGCCCTCGCCGCCGGCCGAGACGCCCGGCACCGTGAAGACCCGCTGCGGCGCGCCCCCGCCGGTACGTACCCGCAGCACGTCGCCGCTGTCCCGCTCGGCGACCAGGGCGCTGCCGTCGGGCAGGAAGGCCAGGCCCCACGGCACGTCGAGACCGGTCGCGACGGTTTCCGGGGCGCTCAGATCGGGCGTGCCGCCGCCGGTCGACGGGGCGGCCGGAACGGGCGCGGTGGACGGCGCGGAGGCGGCTGGGGGTTCGGGAGCGGCGGCCGGCTCCGCGCTGGAACAGGCGGCCAGCAGGACCGCGCTCGCTGCGGTAACAGCTGCTTTCCAGCGCACTCCGGACCGATCGGCGGTTGACATGGCACCCACCGTGCCTCGGCTTTCTGGGAGAAAGCTGAACGGGTGCGACCGTTATCAAGTATTCACCGATCCATGCAGGTACATGCTTGACAGCCTGCGGCGATGGCCGGGAGGGTCCACTCACGACCTTCCCACCCATGGAGGCTCCCACATGACCTCAGCCCGCCGGGCTACCGCCTGCGCGTTATCTCTTCTGACAGTGGCTGCCGCGGCCCTGTCCGGGATCGCGCCTGCGGCCGCCGTACCACCCGGGGACGACCTCGCGGTGTACGTCGGCACCCTCGACGCAGCACAGCTCGAACGCCTTCGTGCGGTCGGCATCGACCACGACGAGAGCGCCGTGACCGCCGCCGCCGACGGCAAGGTCACCGTTCAGCCCATCCTCGGCCGGCGTCAGGCGGAAGCCCTCGTCAAGGCCGGTGTCCCGTTGACCGAGAAGCGCGCCACCAAGGCCATGCGCAAGCAGGCCGTGGCCGGTCCCACGGTGTTCCGGCAGTACAACGCCCCGGGCGGTCTCCGCGAGGAGCTGGCCCAGACGGTGGCCGCGAACCCGCGCATCGCCAAGCTCGTCACGGTCGGCAAGAGCCTGCGCGGCGTGCCGATCCAGGCCGTCAAGGTCACCCGCGACGCGCGCTACGTGCCGGACGGGCGCCGCCCCGCGGCGATCTACCTCGGCGCCCAGCACGCCCGTGAGTGGATCACCCCCGAGATGACCCGCCGCCTGATGCACCACGTCATCGACGGCTACGGCACCGACCCGGCGCTGACCAAGCTGGTCAACACCACCGAGCTGTGGTTCCTGCCGGTGGCCAACCCGGACGGCTACGACTTCACCTTCACCGAGGGCCACCGGCTGTGGCGCAAGAACCTGCGCGACAACAACGGCGACGGGGAGATCACCCCGGGCGACGGCGTCGACCTCAACCGCAACTTCGCGGAGAAGTGGGGCTACGACAACGAGGGCTCGTCGCCCGACCCGGCCAGCGAGACCTACCGCGGCACGGGCCCGAACTCCGAGCCCGAGACCAAGGCGCTGGACGCGCTGTTCCGGCGGGTCGGCTTCGAGTTCCTGGTCAACTACCACTCGGCCGCCGAGCTGCTGCTCTACGGCATCGGCTGGCAGGTGAGCACGCCCAGCCCGGACGACCAGATCCAGATCGCCCTGGCCGGCGACGACGCGCACCCCGCCGTGCCCGGCTACGACCCGGACATCTCGGCCGAGCTCTACACCACCAACGGCGACACCGACTTCCACGCCCAGGTCCGCTACGGCGCGCTCGGGTTCACCCCGGAGATGAGCACCTGCGAGACCATCTCCAACCTGTACCCGGACGACCAGTGGAAGGCGGAGGACTGCGAGAGCGGCTTCAACTTCCCGGACGACGAGAAGCTGATCCAGGACGAGTTCCTGAAGAACCTGCCGTTCGCGCTCTCGGTCGCCCAGTCGGCCAAGCAGCCGGACCGCCCGGTGTCGACGGTCGGGCGCAGCACCGCCGACCTGACCGTGGACGCGTTCGACACCTCGTACGGCTCGCGCCAGCAGGTCGCCGTGACCGCCCGTCGCAGCCTGCGCGACGTCACCCTGCACTACCGGATCAACGGCGGGCGCGAGCGCACCGACCGGACCCGGGAGTGGCGCGGCGGCGAGCGCTACGGCGACGGCGTCGACAAGTACTTCGCCGAGCGCCGCGGCACGGTCACCCGGGCCCGCGCCAAGGACAAGGTGCAGGTCTGGTTCACCGCCCGCAACGGCCGCAAGACCATCAAGTCGGCCCCGTTCACCTACACCGTCGCCGACAAGATCGGCGGTGACGTGCTGGTGCTCGCCGCCGAGGACGTCACCGGCGTCTCGCCGGCCAACACCGACGGCGCGACCAGCGCCCGGTACGCCGCCGCGCACGTGGCGGCCCTCAAGAGCGCCGGCCGCTCGGCCGACGTCTACGACATCGACGCCCGCGGCCGCAAGGCGCCGCACCCGCTCGGCGTGCTCTCGCACTACAAGGCCGTGCTCTGGGAGACCGGCGACGACATCATCCCGCGGGCCGGCGGCCAGCCGGGCGGCACGGTGGCCCGCTCCGCCCTGGAGACCGAGCTGGCCGTCCGCGACTACCTGAACGAGGGCGGCAAGCTGCTGCTCAGCGGCAAGTACGCCGGCTTCGCCCAGGGCGCGAACGGCGCGTACGTGTACCAGCCGGAGGGCCCGGCGGAGTGCCTCGCGGCGGACGACCCGACCTGCCTGCCGCTGGGCAACGACTTCGAGCAGTACTGGCTCGGCGCGTACTCGTACGTCGACGACGGGGGCACCAGCCCGGAGGGCACGCCGTACCCGGTGGTCGGCACCTCCGGAGCCTTCAAGGGCTTCACCGGCCACCCGGCCGGCGACCACACCGCGGCGTTCCTGGCCACCTCGAGCTTCCTGCCCAAGGCCCAGTTCCCGCAGTTCGCCAGCGCGGCCCCGCTCGACTGGCAGCAGCCCGGCGCCGCGCCGTACGACCCGTACGACGGCGCCTGGTACCTGTGGAGCGGGCAGGCGGACGTCTCGTACAAGCGGCTCACGAAGACCGTCGACCTGACGGCCGCGACGGCCGCGCGCCTGAAGTTCCAGACGTCGTTCGACACCGAGGCCGGCTGGGACTTCATGTTCGTCGAGGCGCACGTGGTGGGCACCGACGACTGGACCACGCTGCCGGACGCCGGCGGGCTGACCACCACCGACACCGGTGACAGCTGCCAGTCCGACATCGAGACGATCCACCCGTTCCTGCTGCACTACCAGGGCGAGGGCTGCACCTCGACCGGCACCACCGGCACCTGGAACGCGGCCACCGGCAACAGCGCCGGCTGGAAGCAGTTCGACGCCGACCTGAGCGCCTACGCGGGCAAGCAGGTCGAGGTCTCGATCTCCTACATGTCGGACTGGGGCACCCAGGGCCTGGGCGTCTTCCTGGACGACGTCCGGGTCGAGGTCAACGGCGCGGTGGCGCAGCAGACCTCGTTCGAGAGCGACCTCGGCGGCTGGACCGTCGCCGGGCCGCCCCCGGGCTCGGGCAAGAACAGCTCCGACTGGGCGCGCAGCCAGCTCGCCTTCGACTCCGGCGCCGGGGTCACCACCGCGGACAGCGTCTACCTGGGCTTCGGCCTGGAGGGGCTGCCCACGGCGGAGCGGGTCGACCTGGTCCGCCGGGCCCTGCGTCACCTGAAGAGGTAAGCCTCTTTCGGAGGGAAACCGCCAGAACCGCAGACCGCGCCGCGCGCTTGCTCTAGACAGGAGGCGCGCGGCGCGCCTGCCGGGCAGGGCGGAGAGACAACCGGTGCGAGCACAGACACGGCCGATCCTGGCCGCGTTCCTGACTGTCCTGGCCGCGGTGACCTCCGTCGCGACCCCCGCGTACGCGGTACGCGGGGGCGCGCCGCAGTGGCGGGCCTGCGCGGAGGACGCCACCGCCCAGTGCGCCACGCTGACCGTGCCCGTCGACTGGGCCCGGCCGTACGGGCCGTCCGTGGCCGTAGCGCTGGCCCGCCGCCCGGCCGCCGACCCGCGCCACCGGATCGGCACCCTGGTGGTGAATCCCGGCGGTCCCGGTGGCTCGGGTGTCGACTTCACCCTCGAGAGCGCCGGGTTCTTCACCCCGGAGCTGCGCCGACGCTTCGACATCGTGGGTTTCGACCCGCGCGGGGTCTCACGGAGCCACCCCATCGTCTGCACCACCACGGTGCTGACCGCCGCCCCGCCGCCGGCCATCGACAGCGCGCGGGCGTACGACACGTTCGTCGCCTACAACCGCCGGCTCGACGCGGACTGCGCCAGGCGCACCGGGCCGCTGTACGGGCACGTGGACACGCTCAGCGTGGTGCGCGACGTGGAGGCGCTGCGGGCGGCGCTGGGCGAGGAGACGATCAGCTTCTACGGCGCGTCGTACGGCACCCTGCTCGGCCAGCAGTACGCCGAGCGCTACCCGCGGCGGATCCGGGCGATGGTGCTCGACAGCGTCATGGACCACACCGTCGACACCGACGGCTTCCTCGGCGGCGAGGCGCTCACCGCGCAGGACTCCTTCGACGAGTTCGTGGCCTGGTGCGCGCGCAGCACCGAGTGCGCCGTGCACGGCCGGGACGTGCGCGAACTCTGGGCCGGCCTGCTCGCCGCCGCGAGGGCCGGGACGCTGCGGGACCCGAACGACCCCACCTCTCACCTGAGCCTGTACGAGCTGGTGGCGGTGGCCTTCGGCTCCATGTACGACCCGCAGTGGCACGCGCTGGGCATCTTCATCCGGGACGCGGCGGCCGGCCCCGGCGCCCGGCGGCCCCGCGCCGCCCCGGTCGACGTGAGCGAGCACGGCTTCCACGCCGCCTTCTGCGACGACTGGTCGATGCCCGTCGCCGGGTACGCCGACCTGCGCGCCCGGCTCGACCGGATCGCCGCCACGGCGCCGCAGATGCCGTTCTCCCCGCTCGCGATCACCTCCGCGTACGGCTGCCTGGGCCGGCCGGGCCGCGTGGACAACCCGCAGCGGGCGCTGTCCCGGGCCCGGACCGGTCCGGTGCTGCTGGTCAACGCGCGGCACGACCCGGCCACGCCGCACGTCTGGGCCCGCCACGTGGCCGCCCAGCTGGGGCCGGCGGCGTCCCTGCTGACCTACGAGGGCTGGGGCCACATCGTCTACGGCCGCAGCGACTGCGTGAGCGGGGCGGTGGACCGCTACATGCTGACCGTCCGTCCGCCCGCGGCCGGCGCCGGGTGCCCCGGGGTGGAACCGAAGGCGGCCGGGGTGGGCAGCATCGGTCCCGGCGTGGGGGTCCGCCGCGGTGATCGACATGGTCCGGGGGCTACCCAGCGGTAACACCGGTGAGTAGCGTGGCCACTACGGGCCTGCCCGCGGCCGTGCGGGCGGTGCCAGCCGTCCTCTCAGGCCAAGGGGGAAGACCGTGACCAAGCCGGCCGACGTCTCGGAGAAGCAGGCGCGACAGGTAGCCGAGGAAGCTCGCCAGGCCGAGTGGCGCAAACCGAGCTTCGGCAAGGAGCTGTTCCTCGGGCGACTGCGGCTCGACCTGATCGATCCCTGGCCGAGCCCCGAGCCCCGCCCCGACGCCGAGGACTTCCTGGCCAAGCTGGAGGCGTACCTGCGGGCCGAGGTGGACGGGGCGCTCATCGAGCGCGAGGCCCGCATCCCCGACGAGGTCTTCCGCGGCCTGGCCGGGCTCGGCGCGTTCGGCATGAAGATCGACAAGGAGTACGGCGGCCTCGGCCTGTCCAACCTGCACTACTGCCGGGCGCTGACCCTCATCGGCTCGGTCAGCCCGGCCGTGGGCGCGCTGCTGTCGGCCCACCAGTCGATCGGCGTGCCGCAGCCGCTCAAGACCTTCGGCACTCCCGAACAGAAGAAGGCGTTCCTGCCCCGGCTGGCTGCCGGCGAGGTGTCGGCGTTCCTGCTCACCGAGCCGGACGTGGGCTCCGACCCGGCCCGCCTGGGCACCGTCGCCGAGCCCGTCGAGGGCGGCTACCGGCTCAACGGGGTGAAGCTGTGGGCCACCAACGGCACCGTGGCGACCCTGCTGGTCGTGATGGCCCGGGTGCCCGGCAAGGGCATCACCGCCTTCGTGGTGGAAGGCGACGCGCCCGGCATCACGGTGGAACGGCGCAACGAGTTCCTCGGCCTGCGCGGGCTGGAGAACAGCGTGACCCGGTTCCACGACGTGTTCGTGCCGGGGGAGAACGTCATCGGCGGGCTCGGCAAGGGCCTCAAGATCGCGCTGACCACGCTCAACACCGGCCGGCTGTCGCTGCCGGCGATGTGCGTGGGCGCGTCCAAGTGGTCGCTGGCCGTCGCGCGGGAATGGTCGGCCGCGCGGGTGCAGTGGGGCCGGCCGGTGGCCCAGCACGAGGCCGTCGCCCAGAAGATGGCCTTCATCGCCGCCACCACGTACGCGATGGAATCCACCCTGGACCTGTGCTGCGTGCTGGCCGACGACGACCGCAACGACATCCGCATCGAGGCCGCCCTGATCAAGCTGTTCGGCAGCGAGATGGCCTGGCAGGTCGCCGACGAGCTGATCCAGATCCGCGGCGGCCGCGGCTACGAGACGGCCGCGTCGCAGGCGGCCCGCGGCGAGCGCGCGGTCGAGGCCGAACAGGTGCTGCGCGACCTGCGGATCAACCGCATCTTCGAGGGCTCCACGGAGATCATGCACCTGCTCATCGCCCGCGAGGCGGTCGACGCGCACCTGTCGGTGGCCGGCGACATCATCGACCCGGAGGCCGGGATCGGCCGCAAGGCCCGCGCCGGGGCGCGGGCCGGGGCCTTCTACGCGAAGTGGCTGCCCACCCTGGCCGTTGGCCGCGGCCAGGCGCCGACCGGGTACGCCGAGTTCGGCCCACTCGCCCACCACGTGCGGTACGTCGAGCGGGCCTCCCGCAAGCTCGCCCGGTCGACGTTCTACGCGATGTCGCGCTGGCAGGGCGGGCTGGAACACAAGCAGGCCTTCCTCGGCCGCATCGTCGACATCGGCGCGGAACTGTTCGCCATGTCCGCGGTGTGCGTCCGCGCCCGCTCGGAGCGGGAGCACCGGGCGGCAGGCACGGAGCTGGCCGACCTGTTCTGCCGGCAGGCCCGGCTGCGGGCGGAGGCTCTGTTCGCCGCGCTCTGGGACAACACGGACCCGATCGACGTCGAGGCGTCCCGGCGGGTGGTGGCCGGCCGCTACGCCTTCCTGGAGGAGGGCATCATCTCGCGGCCGGCCGAGGGCGCCTGGGTGTCCGCCTGGGAGCCGGGCCCGGCCACGGTGGACGACGTGCGCCGCCGCATCCCCCCGTTCCCGAGCGGGGACTGACCCGGGCCGGGGCCGTCAGGCGGGACGGCTCATGGCCGCGCACAGGAGGGATCCCGCCGCCGCCGCGACGATCGTCAACGGCAACGCGCTGGTGAGCAGCGTCGCCGGGATCTCTCCCGAGCCGTACTGGCCGCGCAGCGCCAGCGCCGCGCCATAGGCCACCGCGGTGACGATGCCGCACGCGATCATCAGGGCCGGAAGCATCGCCCAGGCCGCGACCGCGAGTGTGGCGCGGCGGCTCCCGGCGGCAGCGTCGAAGGAACGCCGGTGCCGGGTGCAGCTGACGGCGGCGTCGAGCGCACCCGCCACCACGACGATGACGATGCCGATCATGGCCAGGAGGCGCACCCAGCCGGCGTCGTCGTGGGACTCGCGGACGGCGCCGAGCCATTCCTGGCCGGGCAGGCTGACCTCCGGCAGTGCCACGAGCGCGTACGCGGATCGGGCGATCGCCCGGTAGCCGGACGCGCCGTCGGGGTTCAGGACCAGCAGGGCCCGCAAGCCGTCCGGCCCCGGTGCTCCGGCGGAGCGGGCCCTGACTATTCCCAGCGTCAGGAGCGCGCGACCGAACTCGCTGGGCCGGATGGTGATCCGGTTGATCGGCGTGGGCGCGGACGGGCAGGTGGCACCGGACCCGAGCTGGGCCAGCGCGGCGCAGGCGCCGGTCACCACCACCCCGCCGTCCCGGGTCGTCACCCCGAGCACCCGCCCGGCGCCGAACCGCTCGACGAGCCGGGCTCGGCCGGCGGCCAGCTCACCGCTGGTGATCTGGACGATCCGGGCGCCGACGGTGGCGCGCAGGTGCAGGGCCCGGGCCTCTTCCGCGCCGGTACGCGTGACGGTGCACAGGACGACCGTGGAGCCGACGAGAACCAGGCCGAGCAGGGCGGCGAAGCGGGCGACCGGCGCGGACCCGGTGCGTAGCCAGCGCGCGGCGGCCGCCCGGTGCTCGTGGCCTCCGGCGGATGCGCCGAGCCGCCGACCGAACGCGACAGCGCCGCGGCGCGCCACGAACGGCGCCGTCACCAGGAGGACGAGACCAGCGCCACCGAGCACCCAGCCGTCGAGCGGCAGGCCCGTGGCGGCCAGGATCGCGACGATGACGGCGCCGGCGGCCAGGCGGCGCGGCCAGGCGCTCTCCGCCGACGGGCCACCGGCGCGGAGCGTCCGTCCGGCCGGACGCCGGTGAGCGGTGAGGTCCGGTATCGACGCGGCCACGGCGACACCGACAGCCGCGCCGGCGACGAGCGCGACGAAACGCTCGAGCCCTCCGCCGACATCGCCGGCCGTGAGCCGGAAACCGGTGATCGGCAGCGTGACGCCGGTCTCGAGAGCCCACCTCGCGAGCGCACCGGCCGTCGCGGCTCCCACGGCGGCGGCGACCAGCGTCTCGATCAACCAGCGGGCGAGCCCCGCCGGCGTTCGTTCCCGGGGGCGACGCCGCCGGGTCCGCCCGGCGACCCGGGCCAGGAGAACGGCGGGTGGACCGGCCAGGCCCACCACGAACCCGGCGAACACCTCCGGAGAGCGGTTGCGGGCGCTGCTCACCCAGGCGAAGGGGTGGGACCGGCCCCAGGCGGAGACCGGACGCCAACTCTCCGCCGCGGCGACCGGCGGGCCGACCGGCCGGTAGTAGACGAAGAACTCGTTGAGATCGGCCAGGCCGGCGGGCCCGATCGCGCCGGCGAACCTGCCGTACCGGCTTCGCAGGTCCCCCGTCCGGTCGGCGGCCAGCAGGGCCGGAGACAACCACGCCTCACCCGGCTCGGGCCAGCGGGACAGCCCCGGTGGCGGGGAGCCTCCGGCCAGCGGCACCAGGCCGACCACGGAGAACTGACGTCCGTCGAGGACATCACCGCTCTCCCCGTAACGGGCGATGGCCGGCGCGGCGCCGCTGACCATGACCGGCGACCGCTGGGACAACCGCTCCTGCCGGGCCGCGTCGACGTCATAGCCGCCCACCACGAGCCAACCAACCAACGACGCCACCGCACCGGCCAGAGCCACGGCGGCGGAACGCACGATCAGGGACACGTCAGTCCAATCGGTTGCGCGACGGGTCGGCGGCCGCCGGAGCGGCCGCCGACACCTCGGTGGGCCTAGTAGCCGGTCCGCACGGTGTTGCCGCAGCTCCAGCCGTACCATTCGCCGCGGCAGGCCGCGATGCGGTTGACCAGGGACGACTCGTACGCCGAGTCGGCGCACGTCCCGTTGCCGCCGTAGTTCTCGACGGCGGTGGTGCCGCCGTTGTTCATGTAGTACTCGGCCCTCACCGGCTTGCTGTCGCCCTTGCTGTCGCAGGACGTGACCTTGTGCCCGTAGCTCCAGTCGAAGGCGTACGAGCCGGTGATGCTGGCCGTCACCGCCTGGGCCGGCACCGGCGTCGCCAGGGCCCACGCACCGGCCAGCATCGCGGCCGCGAACCAGGTCTTCCCCACGCTTCTGATCATTCCCGTCCCTTTCGAGAGAACGCTGCCGCCGTCGATCGCCCGATGCGCCGGCCCGCGTCTGATGCGCTTACCAGGCTGAGACGCGCCGCCCCTGGTTCGGTACCGAGCCGGTCTCCGTCCGGTATTGCTGCGGTATCCCGCAGCGGATCCCGGATATCCGGTCATCTCGCTATCGTGACGGCGTTGCCGCGCTCGATACGGATGGTCGCCGACACATGGACTTCAGGCTGCTCGGTCCGCTCGCCGTCAGCGTCGACGGCCACGAGGTGCCCCTCGGGGGTGTCCGGTCGCAACTGGTCCTGGCCGGCCTCCTGCTGCATGCCGGCCGGACCGTGACCGTCGTCGAGCTGGTCGACCTGACCTGGGACGAGGCCCCGCCGTCGACCGCCCGCAAGCAGATCCAGACCGTCGTCTCGCAGCTGCGCCTGCTGCTCGGCGACCAGTCGGGCGGTCTGCTGCACACGGACAGCGCGGGCTACCGGCTCGAGGCCGACGAGGCGCGGGTCGACGTCCTCCGGTTCCTGACCGGCGTGGCCGACGCCCGCTGCCGACTGTCCACGGGGGATCTTCAGGCGGCGGCCGACCGCTTCCGCGACGTGCTGGCGCTGTGGCGCGGACGTCCACTGGCCGGCCTGCCGGGCGCCGTGGTCCGGTCGCACGCGAACCGGCTCGACGAACTGCGGCTGACGGCGCTGGAGGAGACGGCCGAGATCGAGCTGCGGCTGGGCCGGGCCCGGCACCTGATCCCGGAGCTGCGGGCGCTGCGCGACACCCACCCCCTGCGCGAGCGGATCACCGGCCTGTTGATGACCGCGCTGGCCGCCGAGGGGCGGCGGGCGGACGCCATCGCGGTCTACCACGACACCGCCGCGACCCTGCGGAACGAGCTGGGCGTCGAGCCGGGCGAGGCGCTTCGCGACGCGTACCTGGACGTGCTCCGGGAACCGCACCGCGCAGCGCCGGCCACCGACGCCGCGGCCGGCCCGCGCGACGGGACACCACCGGCCGTCGCGCCGGCCCAGCTCCCCCTCGACGTACGCGGCTTCGTCGGTCGCGAGGCGGCGCTCGCCGAGCTCGACGGGCTCGCCGACGCGGCCGGGTCGGCCGGCGCCGTGGTCGTCTCCGCCCTGTCCGGAACGGCCGGGGTGGGCAAGACCACGCTGGCGGTGCATTGGGCCCACCGGGTCCGGCACCGGTTCCCGGACGGACAGCTCTACGTCAACCTGCGCGGCTTCGACCCGGCCGGCGCGGCGCTGACCGCCGGCGAGGTCCTGCACGGGTTCCTGACCGCGCTGGGGGTGCCACCGCCGCGGATTCCCGCCGACGTGGTCACGCGGTCGGCCCTCTTCCGTACCCTGGTCACCGGCCGGCGCATGCTGATCCTGCTGGACGATGCCCGTACGGCCGACCAGGTCCGTCCGCTGCTTCCCGGCGCGCCCGGGTGCCTGGTCCTGGTCACGAGCCGGGACGGGCTCACCAGCCTCGTCGCCGCCGAGGCGGCACACTGGGTGCCGCTGGACCTGCTGAGCTTCGACGAGGCGAGAGACCTGTTCATCCGGCGCGTCGGCAGCGGCCGTGCAGCCACCGAATCCGACGCCGTCGCGACGATCATCGGCTGCTGCGCCCGCCTACCGCTCGCCCTGGCCGTCGCCGCGGCCCGGGCGGCCACCCAACCCAAGCTGCCGCTCGAGGTGCTCGCCGGCGAGCTCCGCGGGGGCGACCGGCTCGCCGCGCTGTCCACCGGGGACGCGGGCACCGACGTGCGTTCGGTGTTCTTCAGCTCGTACCGGGCGCTGAGCGCGGCCGCGGCGCGCCTGTTCAGCCTTCTCGGCCGGCATCCCACCGCGGAGTTCTCCGCCGCGGCGGCCGCCAGCCTGGCCGGGCTGCCGCCGCCGCAGGTCCGGCCCCTGCTGGCCGAGCTGGTCCGGGCCCAGCTGGTGAGCGAGCCCGCACCGGGCCGGTACGCGCTGCACGACCTCCTGCACGAGTACAGCAGCCGGCTGCCGCACGACGACGAGCCACCCGACGCCGCGACCAGCCGCATGCTGGATCATTACCTGCATTCGGCACGGGCCGCCGACCGGCTGCTGGAACCCGCCCGCGACCAGGTTCCGGCCGGCGCGCCGGGCGCGGGGGTCACCGTCGAGGCGCCGGCGGACCATCAGCAGGCAATGCGTTGGTTCACCGCCGAACACCGGGCCCTGCTCGCCGCGGCCGACCACGCCACCCGCGCCGGCTTCGACCGCTTCGCCTGGCTGATGGCCGAGGCCGCTGCGACGTTCCGGTACCGGCGGGGGATGTGGCACGACCAGGTGGCCGCCCAACGACACGCGCTGGACGCCGCGACGCGGTCGGGCGACGTCGCCGCGCGGAGCTCCGCCCACATCCACCTCGCGCGTACCCACCTCCGGCTGCGCGACCACGACCAGGCCGAGGCCCACCTGCGCGCGGCGCTCACCCTGGGCCGGCAGCACGACGACCCGGGCGGGCAGGCCCAGACCCATCACTACCTCGGCGCGTTGCGGGAGCAACAGGGCCGCTACCGGGAAGCCGTCCAGCACGGGGAGCAGGCGGTGGACCTGTGCCGGGCGAGCGGTCTCGGGTTCGGTCTCGGGCACGCGTTGAACGCGCTCGCCTGGCACCGCGTCCGGCTGGGCCGCCACCACGACGCCGTCGCCCCCTGCCGGGAAGCCATCGAAGTCACCGAAAAGCTCGGCGACCGGTCCGGACAGGCCAACGCGTGGGACACCCTCGGGTACGCCCACCAGCACCTCGGCGAGTTCGGGCCGGCCATCCTCAGCTACCGGCGAGCCATCGACCTGTATCAGGACCTCGGGGACCGGTACTACGCATCCGTGGCCCTGACCCACCTGGCCGAGACCTACCGGGCGGCCGGTCGGCCGGACCCGGCCCGCCAGGCATACCTGCGGGCGCTCGACGGACTCGACGAACTCGACCATCCGGACGCGGACGGGGTCCGCGCCGCCCTCTCCCAGCTCGACGCGGCCGGCCCCGAGGTGCGGCTCCCGCCGTTCACGGCTGGAGACTGATCAGGGCCTGCCCGGTGGCGGGGTCGAACGGCACCGACTCGTGGTCGTGGACGATCAACCACCGGCCGTCCACCCGCCGGCAGCCGAGGGTGGCGCGCACCCACATGTCGACCTCGCCACCCGCCTTCAGCGTGCCCGCGACGTGGTAGAGGAAGGAGCAGAAGCCGACCTCCCCGTCGGCGGTCACGCGCAGGTCGCGAACCTCGTAACCGATGTCCGAGGCGTAGCTGTCGAACCACTTCCGGGTGGCCTGCTCGACGGCTTCGTTGCCGTGCGCGTGCAGCGGCGGGAGAACGTTGTAGGTGACGACTTCGGGATGCTGGCGGGCGGCGAGCGGCTTGGGGTCCTTCGCCCGTACGGCGGCGACCCGCTCGTCGACCAGAGCGCGAAGTTCGGTCTCGCTGTCCATGGCACCTCCCGATCCGGCCGCTCCCCCGGGGGAGCTTTTCCTCGGCCCTTACCCGTGCGGCGGGGACGCCACGCGCTGCTCGGATGGCGGGGTGTTCCCGGTGGGCGGTGGGTGGCGTCGGCCGTAGCCGGATGGAGTGGGGCGCGGACCTCGCGTTCGGTGGGGGTGTCGTGGTTCGACCGGGGCTGCGGAGCGGCGGTGGGGATTGAGGGGAGGCGGATGCCGGTGGTCGGGTGCCGCACCTCGCGTCGCGGAGCCGGTCCGTTTGCGCAGCTTGCGGCCTCGGCTCGGCTCCGCCTCGGTCGCGCGCCTACCCGAGTGGCCCGGGAGTTCGTTGGTGTGGTCCGCGGGCCCGTCCGAGCGGCGTGCGAACGCGCCCAGCGCCCGTGTCGCGGATGCCGAAGCGGCTGCAAGCTATGGCTGCGCTGTCTGTGAACTCGCCCGCGCCCGTGCAGCCTGCGAGCCGGCGTGTCTGCCCGAGCTGGCCGTGTGTCGGCTCGCGTCTGCGCAGGTTGTGAGTCCGTTCGCTAGCCGGTGTGTCCGCCCGAGCTGCCCGTATCTCGGTTCGTGCGTTTGCGCAGGCCGGGGACTCCGATCGCGTGCTTGCGTAGCCCCGCGGGTGTGATCGCGCAACCTTCGCGCCCCGCGCAGCGCAGTCCTCCGCGCAGATCTTGGTGAGTTCGGGTGGGCTTTTTGGCCCGAGCGCTTCAAGGTCCAGCATGGAAGTAGCGTCGGGCGTGGGAGGGACGTCTGTCCTGCGCTTGTGCAGCCCGCGTGTCCCCTCCTGCTTGCGCGGCCCGGGGTCCGCTCGAGTGCTTGCGCTGTCCGCGAGTGTGATGGCGCGGCTGCGCAGCCTTCGCGCCCCGTGCCGCGCAGTTTTCCACGCGAATCTTGATGAGATCGGGTGGGCTTCCTGGCCGGAGCGCTTCAAGATCCAGCATGGAAGGGGCGTTTGGCGTGGGAGGCGTGTCGAGCCTGGGGGGGTGGAGGGGGCGTCGGGTCCTGCGCTTGTGGAGCCCGCGTGTCCCCTCCTGCGCTTGCGCGGCCGGGGGTCCGCTCGAGTGCTCCCGCAGCCCGCGGGTGTGCTCGCGCGGCTGCGCAGCCTTCGCGGCTCGGTCCGCGCGGTCTTCCACGCGGATCTTGGTGAGTTCGGGTGGGCTTTCTGGCCCAAGCGCTTCAAGATCCAGCGTGAATGGGGTGTCGCGCGTGAAAGAGGTGTCGGGCGGGCGAGGGGTGTCGGGCGGGGGAGGGGTGTCGGGCAGGGGAGGGGTGTCGGGCAGGGGAGCGAGGTCGGGAGAGGGAGAGCGTCAGGTGTGGAGGCGAGGGAAGCCGAGCGACGAAGGGAGTCGGGGGAGGGGAGTGGATCAGCGAGGAAGGGACGCTGAGAGCGTGGTGGGCTCGCGAGGAAAAGCCGCGACCTCATCCAGCGACAAGGAGGCTGAGCAGGACGGAAGGGCGAGCAGGGGCAGTGACGTCCCGCGAGGGAAACGACCGGGCGGCAGAAAGCGGCAGAAAACCCGCCGAGGCCGGAGCGGAATCATGCAATCACCTGGCAATCGGCGGGAGCGACGGTCCGCACCATGCACCCACGCACGACACGACCCTCAAGAATTTGATCTTGAAGACAATCACCCACCGTCACAAGCGTGTCCCGGGTTGTGCGCACCCCTGAACAGCGGTAGGCAGGAATCTGTCCACACTGCTCCCACCGCTCCCGGAGGCATGATGCGGTTCCCGATCGCGCTGGCCCTGACGGCCACGCTCACCGCGACCACCGTCACCCTCGTGCCCGCCGCGGCCTCCGCCCACGGCGGCGCTCCACCGCAGATCCCCACCGCCACCGGCTACGGCGGCGCGGTCGCCACCGTCGATCCCACCGCGACCGCCGTCGGCCTCGATGTGTTGCGGCACGGTGGCAATGCCGTCGACGCCGCCGTGGCCGCGGCCGCCACCCTCGGGGTCACCGAGCCGTTCTCCGCGGGCATCGGCGGCGGCGGCTTCTTCGTCTTCTACGACGCCCGGCATCGCCGGGTGCACACCATCGACGGCCGCGAGTCCGGGCCGGCCACCATGACCGAGAACATCTTCGTGGATCCTGCCGACGGGCTGCCCTACGACTTCGCCGAGGCCCGGGTCAGCGGCCTCTCGGTCGGCACGCCCGGCACGCTGGCCACCTGGCAGGCCGCGGCGGACCGGTGGGGGACCCGTTCGCTCGGCCGGCTGTTGCAGCCGGCCGCGCGGGTCGCCGACCGGGGCTTCACCGTGGACGCCACGTTCCGGCAGCAGATCGCCGACAACGCCGCGCCGTTCGCCCAGTTCGGCTCCACCCGCGAGCTGTACCTGCCCGGCGGCGCGCCGCCCGCGGTCGGGTCCGTGCAGCGCAACCCCGACCTGGCCGACACCTACCGGCTGATCGCCCGGCGGGGCACCGACGTGTTCTACCGCGGGCCGGTCGCCGCCGACATCGTGAGCACCGTGCAGCACCCGCCGGTCGCCGCCGATCCCGCCGTGCCCTGGGCGTACCCGATCCGGCCCGGCGACCTGCGCCTGTCCGACCTGGCCGACTACCGGCTGCGGTTCCCCGCGCCGACCCGGTCGGACTACCGGGGACTGCAGGTCTACGGCATGTCCACGCCGTCCAGCGGCGGCACGGCCGTCGGCGAGGCGCTGAACATCCTGGAGCAGAGCGACCTGTCGAAGGTCTCCGACACCCAGGTGCTGCACCGGTACCTGGAGGCGAGCGCGTTGTCGTTCGCGGACCGTAACCGCTACGTGGGCGCCTACACGCCGCAGCCGGTGCTGGACAAGCTGGTCAGCGACCGATGGGCGCGGCAGCGGGCCTGCCAGATCGATCCCGCCCGCGCGCTGACCAAGCCGGTGCCGCCGGGCGACATCACCGCCTCCGGCTGCACGCCGGCGCTGGTCGGCGGCAAGGTCGAGGACGGGCAGAGCACCACCAACCTGACCGTCGCCGACCGGTGGGGCAACGTGGTCGAGTACACCCTGACCATCGAGCAGACCGGCGGCAGCGCCATGGTCGTGCCGGGGCGCGGTTTCCTGCTCAACAACGAGCTCACCGACTTCAACTTCACCGGTACGCAGGGCAGCGCGCCCGACCCGAACCTGCCCGGCCCGAACAAGCGCCCGCGCAGCTCCATGTCGCCGACGATCGTGCTCTCCGGCGGCAAGCCGTTCCTGGCCCTGGGTTCGCCCGGTGGCGCCACCATCATCACGACCGTGCTCCAGGTGCTGGTCAACCGGCTCGAGCGGGACATGACCCTGCCCGAGGCGATGGCGGCGCCGCGGGCCTCGCAGCGCAACTCCGCCGCCGTCCAGGCCGAGCCGGCGTTCATCGCCCAGTACGGCGACGATCTCGGCAAGCTCGGGCACACGTTCGGCCCGCCGGTGGCGGAGCTGGGCGCGGCCACGGCGATCGAGTTCGGCCGGGGCGGCCGGCTGGTCGCCAGTGCCGAACCGGTCCGGCGCGGTGGCGGCGCGGCCGGCGTGGTCCATCCGCGCGGCTGAGCCGGTGGCCGGCCCGGCCCGGCGGCCGGGCCGGCCCTACGCGGTCAGCGCGATGGTCAGCGCGCCGGCCGCGACCATCACGGCCGCCCACAGCTTGTCCACGTTGAACCAGCCCCGGCGCAGCACGCTCAGGCCCACGAACTCGTAGACCAGCAGCGCGCAGGCCGCCATCACCGCGAACATCGCCACCGTGTGCACGCCCGCCGCGGCCAGACCCGTCAGGGCCGCGGCGGGCGGGCCCGCGGCCGCCGCCAGGTGCGCCGCATGTCCCGCCGGGTGGCCGGCCGGCGCGGTCGTGGCCAGCACCGGCAGCAGCATCAGCCCGGCGCCGTGCGCCGACGACATCAGGAACGACCAGCCGGCCAGCTGCGCCGCGGACAGCCGCATCCCGGCCCACCGGAAGTGCCGGGCCGACAGCAGCCGCCACAGCCCGAACCCGACCAGCACCACCCCGCCGGCGATCGCCACCACGTTGCCGGCCACCACCGACTCGGTCGCCGACACCACGGCCGCGACGATCGCCACCGAGGCCAGGTGCCCGGCGGCGATCGGCGGCAACGAGCGCAGCAGCACCGGGCGGCTGCCCTCCTGCATGCCCCGGGCCACGGCGAACAGCCAGCCCATCGCTGGGTTCAGCCCGTGGAAGGCGCCCAGCGCGGCCAGCACGGCCAGCCGGCCGGCCGTCACGGGAAGCAGTACGAGTCGGACGAGGCGTCGCCGCCCCGCAGCCGTACCTGGTGCACCCGGCGGCCGCGGAACTCGTCGCCGTGCGGGAAGAACCGCGGATCCAGGGTCATGCCGCCGTGCTCGGTGTCCACGTCGATCTTCGCCAGCCAGGCACCCACGCCGTCCGGGAAGAACTGGTCGTCCCACGAGCCGTACAGCGAGTTGGTGACGTAGACCCGCTTGCCGTCGCGCGACACCTCCACCATCTGCGGGCCGCCGGCCAGCCGTTCGCCGGGGAACGACGGATGCGGCACCCGGCCCACGACGCCGCCGAGCCGGATCGAGCCCGTCTCGACCGGGTGGAACGGGTCGCTGACGTCGAACTGCTTCAGCTCGCCGGTGCCCCAGCAGGAGACGTACAGGAAACGGTCGTCCACCGACAGGTCGATGTCGGTGATCAGGGGCGGGACCGCACCGAACGGCTGCAACGCCGGCGGCAGGTCGGCGGCGTCGGCCGGCTCGGCCGGTACGTCGATGACCCGGGTGACCGCGAACTGGCCGTCCTCGCCGCGGTGCCACACCCACACCGAGGCGGACAGGTCCTCGACGCTGGTGACGACGCCGAGGAAGCCGTACTCCTTGCGCGGGTCGTGGGCGGGACGCAGCTCCAGGGTCATCTGGTACTGGTCGCCGAGGTCGACGGTCTGCACCAGGGACCGCTTGGCCAGGTCCCAGAAGTGCAGGCGGTGGCCGTACCGGCGGCCTAGCAGCAGCTCGGGGACGAGACCGTCCTCGATCATGGACGGGGTGCCCCACTCGGACGAGATCAGCACGTCGCGGGTCAGGTGCCACCAGAAGTCGTACGCCAGGTACTGGTCGCCGCGGTCGTTCTCCCACGGGCCGCGTACCTCGAAGGTGGTGTGGTCCAGCACGGCGATGCCGCCCGGCCCCTCGGCCGTGCCGCCGCCGAGCGCCGACACGTAGATCCCGTCCGGGCCGCAGTGGATGGTGTGCGGCCGCGAATAGCCGGCCTTGCCGGCCAGGTCCGCGGCCGGGATCTCCTTCACCAGCACGGGGCGGCGCGGATCGTCCTTGGTGTCCAGCACGTAGATCCGCGACGACCGCAGGCCCGGCACGATGAGGTAGCGCCGTTCGACGTGCGGGTGCGGGGCGGTGGGGCACAGGGCGCTGCTGCACGCATTCCAGCCGAAGTGGTGCACCTCGTCGCCGGTGTGCGGCAGGTCGGTCCAGCCGACGACCGCCCCGTACGAGGCGGAGGCCGGATCGGTGTCGACGACCGCGATGGCGTCCGGCTGCTCGGCCGAGCGGTCGAAGGCGGCGATGTACGCCAGCTGCTCGGCGGGCGCACCGGCGGCGTCACGCGGGGAGGGATAGAACGTCGGGTCGGGTGTCCACCTCGTCATGAACGTCATCCTCGTCCGGCCGTCGCGTGGTGAACAGGGCTACATGTGTCAACGAGTTGTCAACGGGCGTCCAGCGGCAGCCGGACCAGCACGGTCGTGCCGGGGCCCTCGTGCTCGCTGAGCTCGATGGTGCCGTGGTGGCGCTGCACGACCGCGCGGCTGAGGGTGAGCCCCAGCCCGGTGCCCGGTATCGCCCGGTCGCGGGCCCGGCTGGTGCGGTACAGCCCGGTGAACATCTTCTCGCGTTCCTCCTGCGACACCCCGATGCCGGTGTCGGAGATGGACAGCTCGGCGGCCCGGCCGACGGTACGCAGCCGGACCTCGATCCGCCCGCCGTCCGGGCTGTACTTCACG
The DNA here is from genome assembly GCF_016862275.1 of Actinoplanes nipponensis. Taxonomy (GTDB): domain Bacteria; phylum Actinomycetota; class Actinomycetes; order Mycobacteriales; family Micromonosporaceae; genus Actinoplanes; species Actinoplanes nipponensis. Next base: position 79,107 of record NZ_BOMQ01000020.1, read on the forward strand.
GCGTTGCCCAGCAGGTTGTCGACCACCTGGCGCAGCCGGTGCCGGTCCCCGGGCAGCACCAGCTCGCCGGGCAGCTCGTCGACGATCGCCACCGGCTCGCCGGCCACCGCGGCCCGGGTACGCTGCACCGCCTCCCGCACCACCTCGGCGAGGTCGATGGGGCTGAGCTGCACCGCGGCGTGCCCGGTGTCCAGCGCGGACAGCTCGAGCAGCTCGTTGATGATGTGCCGGAGCTGGGTGGAGTTGCGGTCGATGACCTCCAGCAGCCGCGGCCCCTCGGCCACGAGCGTCTCGGCGTCGGCGTCGCGCAGCAGCTCGGTGTAGGCCGCGATGGAGGTCAGCGGCGTCCGCAGCTCGTGGCCGATCAGCGCGAGATACTCGTTCTTGGTCCGGATCAGCTGCCGCTGCAGGTCCTCGACCAGCCGCTTCTCGATGAACTGGGCGATCTGGGCGGAGATCCCGGACATGAGGGCGACCAGCTCGTCCTCGGGATCCTCGATCGTGTCGGCGAACGCGGTCAGCACCCCGAGCGGCTCGAGCCCGTTGCGCACCGGGATGGCCAGGGCCGTGTGCAGCCGCGAGCTCTCCGCGGTCTCCGGTGAGATCAGGCTCTGCGGCCGGCCCACGTCGCGGATCCACAGCGGCTTGCCGGCCTGCCAGGCCCGCCCGGCCAGCCCGGTGCCGTACGGCAGCTCGGCGGGCACCTCGATGCCGGACTGCCAGCTGGGCGAGTCCCAGCTGGCGGCGGGCCGGAGCACCCCGGCGGCGTCGTCGACCAGCCACAACTCGGCGTGGGTCCAGCCCAGCGTGCCGACCACGGCCTCGAGCACGCGGGGCCCGGCGGCCTCGATGGTCGGCGCGGCGGCCAGCGCGGTGACCACGGCCAGCTCACAGGTACGGAACCGCTCGGCCCGCCGCTGCCGGGTGACGTCCTGCACGGCCTGCACGGCGCCGACGGTCTCGCCGTCGGGCCCGAGGATGGGCTGGGCGTCGATGAGATAGTGGCGGGCCCGCCGGCCCCGGCCCTGCAGCACCATGCTCTCGTCGCGCAGCCGTTCGCCGCGCAGGGCCCGCTGAAGCACGACGTCGCCGGGCTCGACGGGCCGCCCGTCACCGTCGCCCAACCCGGCCACGGCGGCCCCGTCGGCCAGGTCGGTGGGCACCCGGTGCTGCCCCCAGAGCCGCTGCATCCGGGCGTTGACCAGCACGATCCGTCCCTCGGCGTCGCACGCGGTGACCCCGTCGTGCAGGCTGTCCACGACGGCGTCCAGGAACCGCCGCTGCCGGTCGACCTCCAGCCGCCCCCGCCGCTCGGTGATGAGCAGGGTGCCGAGCCGGGCGGCGTCACCGACGGCGGCGACATCGGCGTCGGACCACGCGTGCGGCTCGGTGTCGAGCGCGCAGCAGATCCCGACCACGGCGCCGGTGTCGTCCCGGATCGGCTGGCCGAGATAGGCGCCGGCGAGCCCCTGCCGGCGGATCGGCGACCCGGCGGGAACCCGCGGGTCGGTGGCGAGATCACCGATGACCAGCGGCCGGTCGTCGGCGACGATCAGCCCGGCCAGGCTGTCCCGCAGTCTCGTCTCGCCGACGTCCTCCCAGCGGATCGGCAGCCCGAAGCCGCCGTAGAACCGCAGCAGCTCACCGTCGACGAAGTGGACGAGGGCGCTGGGGGCGTGCGCGGCGCGGGCGATGAGGGCGGCCAGTTGCTCGCCGGCGCCGCTGGTGAATTCGTCGCCGGGGGTGGGGAGGGGGTTCGGGTCGGGCCGGGTGGAAGTGCCGGTTCCGGGGTGCGGGGCCGGGTCGGTGGGGGTGGGATCCTGGTCCTCGGGGCGGGCGCCGCCGGTGGCGGACGCTGCTCGGGCCACGGCCGCGCCGGTGGGGGCTGCGCCGGCGGGGGAAGCGGCCCGCTCGGCGGCGCCGGACCGGGTGTTGCGGGCGGGCTCGGCGCGGGCCGGACCGGGGTGGCCCGGTGTGGTGGCCGCGGCGGCCGTTCCGGCGGGCCGGGCGCCCGGCGCGGGCGGCGCGGCGAGACGCTCGAGGCCAAGATCACTTCGCGGCATGCTCGAACCTCCGACCCTCAGCCTACGGGCGAAGTCGCCGTAAAACCGGCAAACCACCGGTAATGCCGACCGCAGGTGCGGGCGTCGCGGCGGTGTCCTCAGGCCCGGCGGTGGATCAGGTCGAAGATCTCCCGGCCGGACGTGACGCCGCGCCGCTCGAACTTCGTCTCCGGCCGGTGCGCCGGGCGTGGCGCGAAGCCGTCGTGGAGGTTGGCCAGGCCCGGATCGGCGTCCAGCGTCTCGGCCATCGCCGCCGCGTAGTGGGCCCAGTCCGTCGCGCAGTGCAGCGTGCCGCCGGGCCGCAGCCGCTCGCGCAGCAGGGCGACGTTCGCGGGCTGGATCAGGCGCCGCTTGTGGTGGCGGGCCTTGGGCCACGGGTCCGGGAAGTACACGTGCACCGCGTCCAGCGAACCGGCCGGCAGCTTGCGGACCAGCTCCATCGCGTCGCCGTGGGCGACCCGGACGTTGGTCAGGCCCCGCTCGCCGACCAGCGCCAGCAGGTTGCCGATCCCCGGCGTGTGCACCTCGACGGCGAGATAGTCGCGCTCCGGATCGGCCGCCGCCATGGCCGCGGTCGAGTCGCCCATGCCGAACCCGATCTCCAGCACGGTGGGTGCTGCCCGGCCGAACAGCTCCCGCGGATCGAGCGGTGTGCGGTCGCCGTCGCGCACGGTCAGCCCGTACGCCGGCCAGACCTCGGCCATCGCGTCCGCGTGCCGGCCGCTCATCCGCCCCCGCCGGGGATGGAACGTCCGGATCGGGCGCTCTGTCGTCTCACTCATCAGGCCGCCCACGATACGCAGCGACCTCCGCCGCCGGACGAACCGGCCCGGGGTCCACCACGCCAGGCCGGCCGGCCGTCGTCCTACTTCACCGGCTGGACGGTCGGCTGGGAACCCTGGTGGAACGGCGTGCGCGCTCCGGTGGCCAGGTTCACCAGCATGACCCACGACCCGTTGCGGTACGTGCCCGTCGCCACCCCGCGCCCCGCGTCCACGTACGCCAGCTCGCGATCCTGGCTCGCCCCCACCGTGCGCTTGGCCCCCGTCGCCGTGTCGTACTCGACCACGTGCAGCGGCTGGTTGTCGGCCACCGTCTCGCCCTGCTGGTACGCCGTCCAGGCCAGCTTGGCCCCGTCGGCGCGCCAGCTCGGTACGACCGCGAAGCCGGAGGTCTGCAGGCTGCCGCCGCCGTACGCCGCTACCGTCTTCTCGCCGCCGGTGGCCACCGTGCCCACCGTCAGGCAGGCGTCGTAGATCGACTCGCAGTCGCCGCCGCGGAAGGCGACCCGGGTGCCGTCCGGCGACCAGGCCACCGCGTCGTCGGTGCGCAGCCGGTCGCTGAGCGAGCCCGCCGCGGCTGCCTTCGCGGCCGGCGCGGGCTCGGCCGGCAGCTCCTCGTCGCGGCAGTAGGCCGGGAACAGCACCGTCGGGGTGGCCGCGGCCGTGGTCGCCGAGATCCGGTAGACGCCCGGGCCGCCGGAGCAGGACAGCGAGGCGAACGCGATGCTGGCGCTGTCGGGCGACCAGGACGGGCCGGCCGCCGGGCGGGTGGTCAGCCGGCGCCGGGCCGTGCCGTCGGCCCGCATGGTCCACAGCTGGCCGGCCCTGAGCAGGGCGATCGAGCGTCCGTTGGGCGAGAAGCGGGGCCGCGACCAGCCGCCGCCGGTCGTCAGCCGCTGCTCGGTGGCGCCCCGGCTCACCCACACGTCGCCGGCCCGGACGTACGCGACCAGGCTCGGCATGGCCGGCGTGGCCGCCGCGGCGGGCGCCGTCTGGAACAGTGCCCCCGCCGCGGCGCCCAGCACCGTCAGCGCCATGTTGCCTGCCACCCGCGTCACAACCCGCATGTCCGACGCCCCCCGACGTTGTCCCCGACCTACACCGGAGACATCGTCGCAACCGGGCTGCACCTAAGAAGTTCCCGTGCCGAAACCCGGCGAAATGCGGACCGTTCGGGCGGGCGCGGCGGCCGATCGGTCAGGCGGCGGTCGTCGCCCACATCGCGGTGAACGCGGCCGCCTCCCCGGCCAACCAGCTCTCCACGTCGCCCGGCCGCGCGCCCGGGTCGATCCGGTGGGTGGCGCCGCGGCGCAGGTCGACCAGCACCGGCTCGCCGTTGGGCAGGATCTGGTCCATGTGGCGGGCCATCAGGTGCAGGGTCGCGGTGACCGCCTCGGGCGTCGGGGGCGCCTCGTCGAAGTGCAGCCGGACCGCCTCGCGCCGGCCGTCGGCGTACCGCAGGCCGAAGTGGGGGTTGATCTTGACGGCCAGCGGGCCGACCGAGGCGAGCGCCTCGCGGGTCTGGGCGAGGCCGACCTCCTCGGGGTCGCCGAGGGAGTGCAGGTAGGTGAGGGCTCCGGGGCTGACCGCCTCGTAGAGCGGCTTCCAGCGCGGCTTGACCAGCTCGACGACGCCGCCGAGGTAGCTGCCGCCGGTGCGGAACGCGATGTCGGCCTTGAGGGCCTTGACGAGCTGACCGTGCGGGTTGAAACCCGAGCGGCGCTCCCGCTGGCGGCGCAGCCCGCCCACGAAGGTGGCCTTCGCCGGGCCGGTCCGGGCGACGTAGCGGGTGAAACCGAGCATGGTCGCGTAGGGCGGAATGATGGGGGTGGAAGTGGACGAGACGGGCGTCGTCAAGGTGATCTCCCCGCAGCTCAGCGCTTGTTTTAGTACACACATACTAATCGACGGGTACGACATTCCCAACCCTGCCGTGACCGCGCGGCTGCGGACCGTGATCACCTCATACTGGAGCGATGGCTCAGCTCCGCGTGGACTTCTCGTCCGAGACGCTCGCCCTCGGCACCTCGATGACCGTGCTGCTCCCCGAGCGGGCGAGCACCCAGATCGGCCTCACCGGCCACGACACCGTGGCGCCGCCGCCGGTGCTCTACCTGCTGCACGGGCTGACCGACGACGACACCGCCTGGACCCGGTACACCTCGATCGAGCGGTACGCGGCCGCCCGCGGTCTCGCCGTGGTGATGCCCCAGGTGCACCGCAGCTTCTACGCCGACGAGGCGCACGGCTCGCGCTTCTACACGTTCCTGTCGCAGGAGTTGCCGGCCGTGGTGTCGTCGTTCTTCCGGGTCTCGACCCGGCGCGAGGACACCTTCGTGGCCGGACTGTCGATGGGCGGCTACGGCGCGCTCAAGTGGGCGCTGCGCGAGCCGCGCCGGTTCGCCGCCGCGGCCAGCCTGTCCGGCGCGCTGGACGTGGCCGGCATGCAGCGGCACGACGACCGCCCGCACATCGTCGAGCTGCTGGATCGCGTCTTCGGCCGCCCGCTGGCCGGCACCGACGACGACCTGCTGCACCTGGTGGCCACCGCGGGCCCGGACCTGCCCCGCCTCATGCTGCGGTGCGGCACCGAGGACGCCCTGCTCGCCGGCAACGAGCGGTTCGTGGCGGCCTGCCGCGCGCACGACGTCGACCTCGACGCCGGCTTCGGCCCGGGCGCGCACGAGTGGGGCTACTGGGACGCCCAGATCCGGGCCGTGCTGGAGTGGCTGCCGCTGAAGAGCTAGGGCTGCAGGGCGCCGGCCATCCGGGCCTGCTCCTCGAGCACCTCGTTCATCCGGGCCTGGACGGCGTCCATCTGCCCGATCGTGTCGCTGGTGGTCATGATGCCGGCCGAGACGGTCCGGGCGCTGTTCTGGATGCCGGTGATCTGCTCGGCGACCCGCTGGGTGGCCTCGGCGGTCTCCCGGGCCAGGTCCTTGACCTCGCCGGCCACCACCGCGAAGCCGCGGCCCACCTCGCCGGCCCGGGCCGCCTCGATCGTCGCGTTCAGCGCGAGCAGGTTGGTCTGGTCCGCGATCGACGAGATGATCTTGATGACGTCGCCGATGGCCGTCGAGGCGTTGCCCAGCGCCTCGACCTCGTGGGTCATGTCCGAGGCGCGGCTCACCGCGTCCTGGGCCACCCGGGTCGCGTCGTCGCTGGCCGCCCGCAGCCGGGACACGGTGTCCAGCAGCGCCCGCGCGCTGTCCTGCGAGGCCTCCGCGGCCCGCACGATGTCGAGCCGCTGCGACACCAGCTGGGCCACGTTGCGCAGCGCCGACGCCCGGGACTCGGACAGGTCGATGTACTCGGTGGTGAAGAAGTCCATCGTGCCGATGATCCGGCCGTGGCTCAGCACGGGGAAGCAGACGCCGGAGCGCACCCCGGCCCGCTGCGCGGCCGGCGCCCGGACGCAGTCGGTGAGCTCGCCGATGTCGTGGACGAAGACCAGGTCCCGGGCCCGCCAGGCGCGGCCGGACAGGCCGACCCCCTCGGCGAAGGTGGCGGCCAGGGTGACCTTGCGGAACTCGTCGCCGGCCGACCCGGACTCCACCTGGAAGCGCAGGACCTGCTCCCGGTCGTCGACCTGCCAGTAGGAGCCGTAGGCCCAGCCGAACGCCGTCCGCACCGCCTCCAGGGCGACCCGCAGCACCGACGGGGGGTCGGCGGCGTCGCCCAGGGCGGTGACCACGTTCGTCACGGCGAGCCGGTCGTCGGCCACCTGGCGCAGCTCCCCGACCGCGACCGCGGCGAACCGGGCCTGCTCGGCGATCCGGGCGATCGACGACCACTTCTCGCTGCGCGGCCCGTCGATGTACAGCGGCTCGGCGGAGTAGTACTCCAGCACCGCGACCTGCTCGTTGCCGCGCATCACCGGGATGACCACGGCGGCCGCCATGCCCGCCCGGCCCGCGGCCTGGCAGCGCAGGCAGTCGTCGCAGTCCTCCATCGCGCCGAGGTAGACGAACTGCCGGGTACGCCAGGCCCGGCCGACCAGGCCCGTGTCGGCCGGAACCGGGCCGCCGCCGACCACGGCCTGCAGCTCCCGGACGATCGGCCCGGTCTCGTACCCGACCTGGACGTTGCCCTTGCCGTCGGGCAGCCACACCGCGCCGTAGCTGAAGTTGTGCGACTCGACCGTGCTGTCCACCGTGATCCGCCAGGTCGACGCCACGTCGTGGGCCCGGTCGAGATCCAGGATCAGCTTCTCGAGGCTCTCGACGTCCCGGGGGATGGGGCGCAGAGCCGCCCCGCCGTCCGGCCGCCGGGATCGAAATGGTGCCACGTGACTCCCCCATACCTGGCCGTCGACCGCCGTCCGATTGCTCCATCATCAGGCAGTTCGGCGGTGTCCGGGCGGGTTTGCGGGAAGCCGGTGGCGGTCAGCCCTGGTCGGAGTCGCGGCTCTGCTCGGCCAGGAAACGCTCGAGCTCGGCGCCGAGCTCCTCGGCGGTCGGCAGCGGCCCGGTCGACCCGCCCAGCAGGTTGCCCTGCCGGCCGCGGATGAACGCGTCGTACTGCTCCTCCAGCGAGAGCACCAGCCGGGTCGCCTGCTCGTCGTCGGCCACCTGCTTGTCCACCTCCTGGCGGACCACGGCGGCGGCCTCACGGAGCCGGCCGGTGGGCAGGGCCAGCCCGGTGCTGCGGGAGACGGAGTCCAGCAGCAGCTCGGCGGCGGCCGGGTACGTGGTCTGGGCCAGGTAGTGCGGCACGTGGGCGGCGTACCCCAGGGCGTCGTGACCGGTCTCGCCCAGCCGGAACTCCAGTAGGTTGCCCACGCTCGCCGGGACCTGGACGCGCTGCAACCAGGACTCGTGCTCGCCGAGCAGGCGCTGGTCGGTGGCGTGCGCGGTGACGCTCACCGGGCGGGTGTGCGGCACCGCCATCGGGATGGCGTTCAGGCCGACGGTCAGGCCGACGCCGAAGCGCTCGATCAGGCCGGTGACGGCCCCGATGAACCGCTCCCACTGCAGGTCGGGCTCGGGGCCGGCGAGCAGCAGGAACCCCGTGCCGAGCTGGTCGCGCACCAGGTGCAGGGCCAGGGTGGGCTGCTCGTAGCTCTCCCAGTGGTCCTCGACGAAGATCATCGAGGGCCGGCGCGACCGGTAGTCGAGCAGCTGGTCGATGTCGAAGGTCGCCAGGACCTGGGTGTCCAGGTGTTCCAGCAGATGTTCGCGGGAGAGCTGGATCGCGCTCCCGGCGTCGACGAACCCGGTGAGCGCCTGCACGAGCACCGGCTCGTCCAGGGCAGGCAGGTCGTCGGCCAACTCGTAGAGCCCATGTGGGTCGAGCACGCTGCGGACCTCCTCGAGATGCGCCCGCGGGGGCGGGCCATGTGGTGGGAACACCCGGGCCCGCGCGTTCATTCCTGGATTCGCACGCCGATGTCAGACGGCGAGCACCCGGGCCGCCTCGAGGCGCTCGCCGACCTGGGCGGGGGTCAGCGGGCGCGAGAAGTGGTAGCCCTGGGCGAAACGGTATCCCAGCCGGTACAGCGTCTCCGCCTGCTCGGCGGTCTCCACGCCCTCGGCGATGGCCTGCAGGTGCAGCCCGTTGGTGATCTGGATCATCGCGGTGGCGATCACCGCCTCCTCGGAGCGCCCGCCGATCCCGTCGACGAACGACTTGTCGACCTTGAGGGTGTCCGCCGGGCAGGTCCGCAGCAGGCCGAGCGAGGAGTGCCCGGTGCCGAAGTCGTCCAGCGCCACCTTCACCCCGAGGGTGACCAGGTTCTGCAGGGTGTCCAGGGCGACGCCGCCGTCGAACACCGCGGTCTCGGTGACCTCGACCACCAGCTTCTCCGGGTCGAAGCCGCTGTCGGCCAGCGCGGCCCGCACGTCCGCGGCGAAGCCCGGCTCGCGCAGCTGACGGGCCGAGACGTTGACGCCGATCTCGGCCGGCGCGCCGGAGCCGAAGACGTCCTGCCACTCGGCCGCCTGGCGCAGCGCGGTCCGCAGGATCCAGTCGCCGAGCGGCACGATCAGGCCGGTGCGCTCGGCGATCGGGATGAACACGTCCGGCCCGACGAAGCCGCGCTCGGGGTGCTGCCAGCGGACCAGGGTCTCCAGCGACGTCCACTTGCCGTCGGGCAGCGACACGATCGGCTGGTAGACCAGCGTGAAGTCGCCGTTGTCGAGCGCCTGGCGCAGCTCGGCGCCGAGCTGGGCGTCGGCCGCCTGATCCTGCTCCAGGCGGGCGTCGTAGACCGCGTGGCGGCCCTTGCCCCGCTCCTTGGCGGCGTACATCGCCAGGTCGGCGCGGCGCAGCAGCTCCTGCGGGCTGGCCTCCGGCCACACCTCGGCGAGGCCGATGCTGGCCTTGACCAGCAGGTCGTAGCCCAGCGCGTGCACCGGCCGGGTGAGCGACTCGGCGATGCGGTCCAGCACCTCGGTGGCCTCCTGGATGCGCAGGCCGCGCAGCAGCAGGCCGAACTCGTCGCCGCCGAGGCGGGCCACCACGTCGTCCTCGCGGACCGCCTCGCGCAGCCGCTGGGCGACCACCACGAGCAGGGCGTCGCCGACGGCGTGGCCGAGCCGGTCGTTGATGGCCTTGAAGTCGTCCAGGTCGATCAGCGCCAGGCTCAGCGTGCCGCCGGCCCCGGTCGCGCCCAGCGCCTCGCGGGTGCGCTGCTCGAACAGGGTGCGGTTGGCCAGGTCGGTCAGGTCGTCGTGGTTGGCCCGGTGGGTGAGCCGGCGCTGGTAGCCGTTGAGCTCGACCAGGTTGGCGTCCACCCGGGTGAGCAGCCGGCCGTTCTCCCAGAGGGCGTTGACCTGGCGGACCACGACCAGCACGGTCAGCAGGACCGCGGCCAGGGCGACGGTGAGCACGGCGCCGCCGGCGGCGCTGCCGACCACCAGGAGCAGGCCGTCGGTGGCCGCGACGGCCAGGTACGGCACGACGCTGAAGGGGCGGCGGCGGCGCGGCTGCGGCGGCACGCCGGCGGCGCGGCGCTGGCGGTCGGCGGCGAACGCGACGAACAGCAGCGTCGCCGGCACGAACATCTGCGAGCCGCTGAGCCCGGGATGCAGGTCGAAGAAGAGCGGGAACAGGCCGCCGCCGACCGCGCCGACCGCCGCCGCGGCGGCCAGCAGCCGCAGCGCGATCCGGTCCACGCCGCCGAAGCCGCTGAGCGCGACCTTGACGAAGGCCAGCGAGCCGATCAGGCCGAGGGCCATCAGCATGATCATCGGTACGGCGGCCGGCCCGTTGGCGTTCCAGGCGTCGAGCACCTGCACGATCAGGTACCAGGAGAAGATGCCGACCGTGATGCTGACGATCGCGGCGTCCAGCAGGAACCGGACCATGACCCGGTCCCGGGTCTCCCGCTTGGCCAGCGGCAGCCGCAGCAGCGTCCAGAGCAGCGCCACCATGGCGAGCGCGTAGCAGATCGAGGTGGGCACGTCGTGCTGCTGGTCCAGCCGGCCCGGGTGGAGCACGGTGAACCGGGCGTCGCCGGCGATCCCGAGCACGATCAGCACGCAGACGAGCGCCAGCGAGCGCCACACCCGCCGGGTGACCCGGTCCAGCCCGGGAGTGAACGCGGTACGCCAGCAGCTCCAACCCGCGATGGCGGTCCCGAGCATGGCGGGCATCCAGTTCCACACGACCTGGCTGTGCTGCACGGTGTAGTTCAGCGCGAACACCCCGATCGACACGACCAGGACGGCGACGGCCGTGATCAGCATCGGGGTCGGCCGCAGCCGCTCCACCCGCCGTTCCTCGCCTGTCGTCATGCCCGCGCTGTCCTCTCGCCGCCGATGGGGTTCCTGCCCAGGGCTCATCGGTCGGGCGGGGTACGGCATGAGGCAAACCCGGGGGCGGCGAGCGTCACCGGCCGGCTGCGCAGCGTGGGGATCGCGCCGTTCCTGTCGTGCACGTGCAGCTGCACGGCACAATGGCAGGAGATCCCCTCTCGACCCTCGGAGTGATCTGGTGACCGACCCCGCCGTACCCGCCGTTCCGCCCCCGCCGCACGCCGATGACCAGGGCCCCGACCCGGCCGGCCCACCCGGCACCCTCTGGGCCCGGATGAAGGCCGACCCCCAGTACGCCCCCGAGCACCTCGCCCTGGAAGCCGTCCGGCGGCTGGGCTCCGAGGCCCGGCGCTGGGCCGAGCGGGCCCGCCAGGATCAGCCCGACGTCACCCCGGACGCGCTGGCCCGCCAGGTGGTCCGCCGCTTCACCAACCACGCCCGCCTCTCCGGGGCCGTCTCCGGCGCCACCGGGCTGCCCGGCGCGGTGGTGGACGTGGGCGTGCTGGCCTGGACCCAGGCGCGGATGGTGCTGCACATGGCGGCCGCGTACGGCGTCGACCCGACCGGCGCCGAGCGCGCCACCGATCTGCTCGTGCTCCAGCGGGTGCACAAGGCCGCCGAGACGGCCCGGCTCGCGCTCGGTGTGGCGGCCGGCCGGGAACGGGCCAGCCGGCTCTTCGCCACCTCCGCCGGCCAGCCGCTGACCGGGGTGATGGTCAAGCTCGGGGTCAAGCTGGCCCAGATGGCCGGCGTCCGGGCCGCGCGGCGGATGTTCGCCAAGATGATCCCCGGGGCGGCCGTGGTGCTGGGCACCTGGGCGAACTCGTCGGCCACCAAGGATCTCGCCGAGCGCACCACGGAGCTGTACGGCCGCTCCTAAAGTCGGGCCGCCCGGTGTCGATGAGTGCCCCTGTGACGACCAGGGGCACCGACGCCAGGATCCGCCGGCCGCTGCGCCGCCGGTGGCTGCTGCTGCTCGTGGCTCCCGCGCTGCTGTCGGGCTGCAGCATGTTCACCGCGCCCAGCGCCACCAAGAGCGGCGGCAGCGACACCACCGGCACGGTCACCGGCGGCGACCAGTGGCTGGTCGTGACCCGGGGCAGCGCCACCCCCACACCGCGACCCAGCACCGGGGCGTCGCCCGCCCCGACCGCCAGTACCGGCGGGTTCCTCCCGCTGCCCGCCGTGGCCCGGCCCACCCCGTCGGCCACCTGCGCCCGGGACACCCCGCACTTCAACAAGATCAGCGCGCTGGCCGTCGTGCCGGGGCCCACCTCGGCCCGGGTGAGCTGGTACAACGTCGGCGGGTACAACATCGTCGAGTTCCGGATCACCGCGATCAGCCAGGACCTGCGGATCGGCGAGCAGCGCAACGTCGGCTGGGTGACGGTCAAGCCGGGCAACCCGTGCGGCTACCTCGTCGCGACGGTGCCCAACCTGGACCGCCGGACCGGCTACGTGTTCTCGGTGGACGCGGTGGTCCTGCGCCGCAGCGGCGACGGCACCCACGCGGCGACGATCTTCCGCTCGTCGGTCGTGCGGACCACCTGACCCCGGTCAGGGCCGGAAGTCGGCCAGCGTGCGGTCCGGCCGGTAGCCCACCGCCCGGGCCCGGCCCAGCTCCAGCACCATGCCGTCGGTGAGCTGGTCGACGGCGTAACGGGTCAGCGTCGGCGACACCGCCGCCAGCGCCCGCGCGGCGCCCGCCGGGACGTGCCGCACCGGCACCCCGAGCGCCCGCCCGAAGACCTCGTCGCGGCTGTACGGCCGCGCGTCGGCGATGTTGTAGACGCCCGCCGGCCACTCCAGCGCGGCCAGGCAGGCCGCCGCGAGGTTCTCCACCGCGGTGAGGCTCATCGCCACGTCCGGGCCCGGCAGCCACGCCCGGCCCGCGTGGACCACCCGCCGCAGCCGGGGCAGCAGGTGCCGGTCGCCGGCGCCGTAGACCGCCCGCGGTCGCAACGCCACCGCGCCGGCCGCCAGCGCGAGCCGTTCCCCGGCCGCCTTGGTGCGCCCGTAAGCGCCCCGCTGCCCGTCGGCCGGATGGTCCTCGCGCACCGGCGCCCGGTACGGGCCCGGGCGGTAGACGCTGGCGCTGCTCACCCACACCACCGGCCGGCCGGCCGCCGCCCGCACCAACCGGGCCGTCCCGTCGACGTTCACCTCCCGGAACGCCGCCTCGGCCCGGCGCCCGGGACGGGGATCGCCGACGGCGGCGGCCAGGTGCACCACGGCGTCGGCCCCGGCCAGGTCGGGCAGCTCCCGGGCGGCATCCCAGGCGCGGTGCCGGCCCACCGGCCCGGGACGGCGACCGAGGCAGAGCACGTCGTGCCCGTGGTCGGCGGCCAGCCGGGCGACGGCCGCACCGCAGAACCCGGAGGCGCCGGTGACGGCTAGCCGCATGTCGCCCGTACCGTCAGCGCACGCCAGCCCGGCAGGGCGGCCCGCCGATCGGCCCTTGCCCGCACCACCACCGGGCGCAGCGGCGCCAGCGCCCGCAGCAGATCGGTGAGCTGGGCGCGGGCCAGCCCGGCGCCGGGGCAGGCGTGCGGGCCGATGCCGAAGACCAGCTGCGCGACGCCGGCCGGGGCGGGCGCGGCCGGATCCGGGTCGTGGCGGTGGGCTCCGGCGGCGTGCCGGGCGATGAGCAGCAGCCGGTCGCCGGCCCGGACCGGGCAGCCGCCGGCGGGAGTGGGCAGGTGTCCGGCGGCGGCGGCGACGCGGGGCAGCAGCGGGGTCGGGGCCGTGACGCGCAGCAGCTCGGCGGGGAGGGCGGGGCTGTGCGCGTACCCCCAGAGATCGGCGTCCGCGGTCCAGGCCGCGGCGCGCGGCAGGGCGGCGACCGTCGTGTTGACCGCGGCCACCGCCAGCATCACGGCCAGCCCGGCGTCGGCCCCGCCGGCCGGCGCGACCAGCGCCGACAGCCGGTCGGTGGCCGCCCGTGCACGGTGCGCCGCCCGGCGCCGGCCCGGACCGGGCAGATGCGAGCGGGCGGCGGCCGCGGCGGCCGCGCGGGCCGCCCCGGCCAGGGTCACGCCGTCCAGGCTCAGGCCGAGCAGGGCGGCCGTGGTCGCCCCGGCGAGCTCGGTCACCACCGGTACGAGGTCGACGCGGCCGCCGTCCGCCAGCGGCGCGAGCCCCCGCTCCAGCACCTCCGTCCAGACCGGGCGCAACCGGGCCACCCCGGCCGCGGACAGCGCGTCGCCGATGCCGCGCCGGGTGCGGCGGTGGTCGTCGCCGTACTGGTCGAAGAGCAGGTCGCCGCCGGTCAGCCGGCTCGCCGCGCCGCCGGTGGTGCCCTCGGCCGTGCGGTCCAGGGCCAGGCCGGTCAGCGCCGCCGCGTACGCCGAGGCGTCGTTGACCAGCAGCGTCCCGCCGAGCCGCAGCACCGGGCGGCGCCGTCCCGCCGCGAGCAGCGCGAACAGCAGGGGGTGGCTGCCCAGATAGACCCGCCGGTCCCGGGCGCGGGCCCTCATCGGACGTGCACCGAGGCGGGCCGGTAGCGCCTGTCCCAGTGCCACAGCAGTGTGCGGCGGGCGCCCCAGGCGCGCAGCCGGCGCAGGCTCGACTCGACCACCAGCTGCTCGGCGCGGACCACCCGGTCGCTGTGCCGGCGGGCCCTGTTCAGCATGGTCACGTCCTCGGCGCCGTCGCCCAGCGCCTCCCGCGGGGTGCCGCCGCAGCGCTCGTAGAGGGCCGCGGTGATGGCCAGGTTGTGCCCGTGCACCAGTACGAACGGGCACCGGTAGGCCGGGGAGCGGTGCTGCCACCGGCCCCACCGGGCGGCCAGCCGCACGACGGCGGGATAGAGCCGCCGCTCGGCCAGGCTGGGCCGCTCGTCGCGGCGCGGCACACTGCGCCCGCACACCAGGTCGGCCCCGTCGAGCAGCGCCCGCCCGGTGGCCACCCAGTCGCGGGCGGGCAGGCAGTCGGCGTCGGTCCGCAGCAGCCGGGTCGCGCCGCCGGCGATGGCATGCCGGAAGCCCGTGTCGGCGGCCGTGCCCGCACCCGGCTCCGGCTCGGCCAGGACCACCACGTCACCCGGGAACGCCGCGGCCAGCGCGGCCGTGCCGTCGGTGGAGCCGTTGTCCACCACGACCAGGGTGAACTCCGGATCGGTCTGGGCCGCCAGCGCCGCGAGCAGCCCCGGCAGCAGCGCGGCCTCGTCGTACGCCGGCACGATCACCGCGAGGTCCCTCATGCGCCGGCCGCCAGCCGTGCGGCGGCCGCCCGGTCCGGCTTGCGGGACCGCCCGGCCAGCGGCACCGTGGCGAGCAGGACCGCGTCCGGGCGGGCGGCGCCCATCCGGGCCAGCGGCTCGCGCAGCGCGGCGCGCACCTGCTCCGGGGCGGCGCCGGCCGCGGGCTGGACCACCGCGACCACCCGCTCGTCGCCGTCGCCCGCCGGCACGCCGACGATCACCGCCAGCTCCACGCCGGGGACGTGCAGGGCCGGCTCGTACAGGCCCGGGTAGATGTTCTCGGCGCCGCGCAGGATCATGTCCTTGCAGCGGCCGCCGAGCACGACCCGGCCGCCGTCCAGCCGGCCGATGTCCCCGGTCGCCACCCACGGCCGGGGCTGCTCGCCCAGATAGCGGTCCGCGGCGTTGGCCCCGGCGAGCAGCAGCTGGCCGTCCTCGTCGACGCGGGCGCGTACCCCCGGCAGCAGCTCGCCGACCAGGTCGCCCGGGCCGGCGAAGGCCGCCTTGGCGGCGCTCTCCACCGCGGCGGCCGGGAAGACCTCGGTGAGCGCGTAGACGCCCCAGGCCTGCTCCGCGCCCGCGCGCCGGGCCGCGGCCAGCAGGCCGGCGCTGACCGGCGCCGACCCGCTGTAGACCCGGCCGGTGCAGCGGATGCCGGCCGCCAGGGCCGCCCGCAGCTGCGGCGGCGTCAGGTAGGTGGCCTGCGGCGCCAGCCGCGCGGCCTGCCGGGCCAGCACCGCGGGCCGCCGCGCGGGCAGCGCCACCGGGGCGCCGCTCGCCAGCGACGGGACCAGCACGAAGAAGGTGCCGCCCAGCACGGCACGCCCTGGCAGCGGCCGCACCAGGTCGCGGACCGCGCGCATCCCGGCGGAGACGCTCGCCCGGGTGTGCACGACCGCGCGGGGCCGGCTGGTCGTGCCCGAGGTGAACACCACCACCGCGTCGCCGTCGCCGTCGAAGGCCGGCGGCGCCGCGCCGCCCGCCGGGGCGAGGCCGGGCGCGCTGCCGGGCAGCCGCCGGCCGACGGTCACCGTGGGCGCCAGCGCCGCCAGCTCGGGCAGGGCGAGCCGGGCCCGGCGGGCCAGGGGAGCGGCCCAGCCGGCGACCGCCTGCGCGGCCGCGTCGGCCAGCACCAGCCGCGGCTCGGCCAGCCGCAACCGGGACAGCAGCACGTCCGGCCCGGCGGTCGGGTCCAGCACCGCGACGCGCAGACCCAGGTGGTACGCCGCCAGCAGCACCGCCAGTGACCGGGGCCCCGGACGCACGGCGATGCCGACCGTGTCCCCGGCGGCCAGGCCGCGCGCGTGCAGCGCGGCCGCGTACCCGCCGGTCAGCCGGGACAGGTCGCCGCGGGTCGCCCGCACGACGGTCCGCCCGGTGCGCCGGGCGCCGAGCACCGCCGGACGGTCGTCGTCGTCGCGCAGGCCCGCGAGCAGCTCGCCCAGCATCAGCGGGGATCCGCCGTGAGGGCGCCGCTGCCGCGGTCGAGATACCACTTGGCGGTGCCGAGGATCCCGTACGCCGCCAGCCGGCGAGTGGAATTCTCCACCACCATCGCGCGGCTGTGCCGGATCGCTGTGGTGCTGCGGCGCACCCGGTTGAGGAAGGCGCGGTCGGTCGGGGACGGGCGCCGGGGCATCCCGCCGCAGGCCTCGTACAGCTCGGCGGTGATCGCCATGTTGTTGCCCGCGTGCATCCTGTACGGCGCGCGGTAGCCGTCGGCGCGGTGCGCCGGCCGCAGCCGTCCGAAGGTCGCCGCGAGCGCCACCAGCAGCCGGAAGAGCGCCCGGCCGGCCGGGCCGTGCTCGTCGCGGCGGGCGGTGATCCGCCCGCACATCAGCCCGGCGCCACCGGTCAGCCCGGCGCGGGCCGCCGCCAGCCAGCCCGGCCGGGGCAGGCAGTCGGCGTCCGTACGGGCCAGCAGGGTGGCCCCGGCCGCGATCGCGTGCCGGAAGCCGGTGTCGACCGCGCACCCGACACCCTTCTCCGGCTCGACCAGCACGTGCACCGGGAACGGCGCGGTGAACGCCCGCGCGATGGCCGCGGTGTCGTCGGTCGAGCCGTTGTCCACCACCAGCAGCTCGAAGTCGGTGTCGGTCTGCGCGGCCAGCGCCCGCAGCGTCTGGCCGATCCGCCCCGCCTCGTTGTACGCCGGCACGATCACCCACAGCGCGGTCACCTCCCGGCCCTCGCCGGCGCGGCCGTCGCGCGGTGGGGCCGGATTCCGCCCGGTACGGTCGGTCACGACACCTCCCAGATCATGGTCATCAGGCTGACCCCGCCGCCCAACCCCAGCAGCAGCACCTTGTCGCCGTCGCGCAGCCCCGGGCGCACCCGGGCCAGCTGGACGCCCAGCGTCGCGCTGGCCATGTTGCCCAGCTCGGGCACGGTCACCTCGAGCTTGTCCGCGGGCACCCCGGCCACCTCCACGAAGCGCTGCAGGTAGGGCAGGGTCACCTGGTGCACCAGCACCCGGGCGTAGTCGTCCCAGCCCAGGCCGGTGCGGTGGTGCACGCGTTCGACCAGGCCGAGCCCGATCTTCTCGAAGACGCCGCGCAGCTTGTGCCCGTCGCCGGTGAAGTAGGTGTGCTCGTCGCCGCGCGGGTTCCGCGACCCGCCGCCGAAGATGCCGCCGACCGGCCAGTGCTGCGAGTGCGTCTCGGCGTCCACGTCCAGGATGCCGCCGGTGGCCACCGGCTCGACCAGCACGGCCGCCCCGGCGTCGCCGAACGTGTAGCCGGCGAAGGACTGCCGGGCCTGGCGCATGCCGTCCAGCCGGGGCCGCATCGAGCGGGTGGGGGTCTCGCCGGTCACCACCAGCGCGCGGCGCGCCCGCCCGGCCAGGATCATCGAGCGGGCCAGGTCGATGCCGTTGAGGAAGCTGTTGCAGGCGTTGGTCACGTCCAGCGCGTGCGCCCGGCCGCCCAGGGCCGCCTGCACCACGTGGGCGGTCGCCGGCTCGGCCATGTCCCGGGTCGCCGAGGCGAACAGCAGCAGGTCGACGTCGAGCGCGTCCAGGCCGGCCTGCTCGAGGACTTGCCGGGCGGCGGCGACGGCCAGGTCGGAGGCGTACTCGCCGTCGGCCGCGACCCGGCGGGTGAGGATGCCGGTGGCCTGCGCGAACATGCCGTCCGGGAGCGGCAGGCCGCTGGCCACGGCGACGCTGCGCTGCAGCTCGGCCGTGCTCACCCGGCGTTGCGGCAGGCAGCCGGCCACGGCGGTGATACCCACGCGGGGAACGGTCGTAGTCATGGGCGCCAGCCTTCTGCAATGCCGGGGTCCGCGGCGTGAGTAGAACGGCTCATTCTTTCTGGGTCCGGAGGCCGGGCACAGCCCCGGACGGCGTGGGTGGCGCCACAGGCCGTCGCGCCGGGACTTCTCTAAGCTTCCCGGCATGGAACCCATCGTCGACACGGTCGTGCTGGTGTCGATCGCCGTGCTCGGCGCGGCGCTCGCCCGGCGGCTCGGCTTCGTCGCCCCCCTCGTCCTGCTGGTGGCGGGGCTCGGCCTGTCCTTCGTGCCGGGCCTGCCGGAGGTCGAGATCAAGCCCGACCTGGTGCTGATCGGCATCCTGCCCCCGCTGCTGTACGTGGCCGCGCTGCAGACCAACGTCGTCGCCTTCCGCCGCGCGCTGCGCCCGATCCTGCTGCTGGCGATCGGGCTGATCGTGGTGACCGCGTTCGCCGTCGGCTTCGTCGTGCACGCGCTGCTGCCCGGGGTGCCGCTCGCCGCGTGCATCGCGCTGGGCGCCGTCGTCGCCCCGCCCGACGCGGTGTCGGCCACCGCGATCGCGCGCCGGATCGGGCTGCCCCGCCGGGTGGTCGTCATCCTCGAGGGCGAGAGCCTGCTCAACGACGCCAGCGCGCTGGTGCTGCTGCGGATCTCGATCGGGGCGCTGATCGGCACGGCCGCCGGCTTCTGGGAGATCGCCGGGCAGGTGACGCTGAAGGCCGGCGGCGGGCTGCTGATCGGCGTGGCCTTCGCGGTCGGCGCGGCCTGGCTGCACAAGCGGATCATCGACCCGCTGCTGGACGACGCGGTCTCGCTGCTCACCCCGTTCGTCGTGGTGATCGTGGCCGAGCGGCTGCACACCTCCAGCATCGTGGCGGTGGTGGTGGCCGGGCTCTACCTGGGCCACCGCATCCCGTACCTGCTGTCGGCGACCTCGCGGCTGCAGATGGACGCCGTCTGGCGGCTCATCACGTTCCTGCTCGAGGGCGTGGTGTTCCTGCTGGTGGGCCTCCAGATCCGCGACCTGATCGGCCGGATCGAACGCGACCTGGCGACCACCGTCACGGTGACCGCGGCGGTGTTCGCGACCCTGGTGCTGGTCCGGTTCGCGTGGATGTACCCGGCCACGTACCTGGCCCGGCTGATCCCGCGGATCCGGGCCCGCGAGGAGCGGCCGCCGCCGAGCGTGCCCACGGTGATCGCCTGGGCCGGCATGCGCGGCGTGGTCACCCTGGCCGCCGCCCTGACCCTGCCGTTCAGCGATGAGGTCAAGAACGCCGACTACCCGCGCGAGCTGTTCGTCTTCGTCGCCTTCGCCACGATCGTCCTGACCCTGCTGATCCAGGGCACCACGCTGCCGATGCTGTCCCGGCGCCTCGGCGTCCGCGAGGACACCACCGCCGAGGACGCCCTGGCCGAGGCGGGCGTGCAGCACGCCGCCAGCCGTGCGGCGCTGGAACGGCTGGAGGCGGCGGCGGACGGCGCGCCCGCCTCGGTGGTGGACCGGCTGCGGGCGCTGACCGACAGCCGGGCCAACAACGCCTGGGAACGCCTGGGCAGTCAGCAGCAGGAGACCCCGTCGGCGGCGTACGGTCGGCTGCGTCGGGAGATGATTAGGGCGGAGCGCCAAGTCTTCAAGATCGCCCGCAACGAGGGGCGCATCTCCGAAGAGGTGCTCAACCGCGCCCAGCGCGACCTCGACCTCGAAGAGTCCCAGCTGAACCGGAGTGACGATTGACCTGCCAGCACCTCAAGGAAGCCGGGGAACCGACACCGCAGGCGCCGTACGAGGGCGGCTGCCCCGAGTGCGTGGCCGACGGCCACCACGACTGGGTGCACCTGCGCCTCTGCCTGGACTGCGGTTACGTGGCCTGCTGCGACTCGTCGCCGCGCCGGCACATGTCCGCCCACTACGCGACCGACGGCCACCCGGTGATGCGCTCGTACGAGCCGGGTGAGAACTGGAAGTGGTGCTTCGTCGACGACCTGCTCGGCGCCTGAGCCGTGCGGATCCTGATCGTCGGCGCGGGCGCCACCGGCGGATACTTCGGCGGCCGGCTGGCCGAGGCGGGCCGGGACGTCACGTTCCTGGTCCGCCCGGCCCGCGCGGCGGCGCTGGCCGGGCGCGGCCTGCGGATCCACTCCCCGGCCGGGGAGAGCGTCATCCCGGTCCGCACGGTGACCGCCGCGACGCTCGACGGCCCCTACGACCTCATCGTGCTGGCGGTGAAGAGCTACGGGCTGCCCGGCGCGATGGCCGATCTGCGCCCGGCGGTGGGGCCGGAGACCGTCATCGTGCCGCTGCTGAACGGCATGCGGCACATCGACGCGCTGACCGGGGCGTTCGGGGCCGCGCACGTCTACGGCGGGGTCTGCATGATCGCCGGTACGCTCACCGGCGAGGGCGACATCGTGCAGCTCACCGGCCTGCACCGGCTCGCGTTCGGCCCGCTGGACGGCGGCCCGGAGCCGCGCCTGGCGGCGGTGACCGACGCGCTGTCGGGAGCCGGGTTCGACGCCGAGGGCACGACCACGATCACCCGGCAGATGTGGGAGAAGTGGCTGTTCCTGGCCAGCCTGGGCGTGGTGACGACGCTGATGCGCAGCCCGGTCGGCGAGATCCTGGCGGCGCCCGGCGGGCCGGCGTTCACCGAACGGGTGGTGGCCGAGGCGACCGCCATCGTGACGGCGGCGGGTCACCCGCCGCGGGAGTCGGCGCTGGCGTTCCTGCGCGGCAGCATCACCCGGGCGCGCGACGTCCCGACCACCTCGTCGATGTACCGCGACATGCAGGCGGGCCTGCCGGTGGAGGCGGACGCGATCGTGGGTGACCTGGTCGCCCACGCCGACCGGCTGGGCGTGGACGCGCCGCTGTACGCCGCGGCCTACACGAACCTGTCGGTGTACGCCCGGGGCCGCGCCGGCTGATCACGAACCGTATGCTTCGCAGTCCTGATCGAAAGGACCGCCGTGTACGACCCACCGCAGCCGTCATGGAACGCCACGCCGCCACCGCCGCCGCCCGTGCCGGGTCACCCCGGCCCGACCGCGATCGCGGTGACCACCCGCTACTCCTGGCTGACCTTCCTGCTCGGGCTGTTCAAGCCGTACCTGGCGGTCAACGGGCAGCCGGTTCCGGCGCGCTGGGGCCGGACCGTGGTGCCGGTGCCGCCCGGCCAGCACCACGTGCACGTGCACGTGCCGTACCTGCTGCCGTCGCGGATCGGCACCGCCGACACGGTCGTGCCGGTCCACCCCGGCCAGGTGGTCGAGGTGGAGTACCGCGCACCGGCGATCGCCCTGCTCGACGGCGCGATCGGGCCGGCGCCGCAGAAGCACCGCGGCCTGCCCGCCGCGATCGCGCTCGTGGTCGTGCCGCTGGTCCTGCTGCTGTGCGTGTGCGGCACGTTCGGCGTGGCGGCGCTGTTCGGCTACACCGAGGCCGACGATCCGGTGGCGCGGCCCACCGCGGTCGCCCCCGCGCCGGTGCTGCCCGACCCGGCCGATCCGGCTCCGGAGCCCACCGGCGCCGTCCCGTCGGGCAAGCCCACGCTGCGGTCCCTCCCGGTCCGCAAGCTGGTCGGGCCCGCCTACGCCGCCGGGGAGAAGACCTACACGATGGGCTTCGGCGGGTGGCCGTTCGCCTTCCGGACGCCCGGCAGCTGGGGCTGTGTGGCCGGCCGCCTCGACCTGCCGGAGGCGAAGGCCTGGGTGTGCGTCGACGAGGGCAACCCGGGCAGCGGCCAGCGGCTGCAGATCATGCTGCGTCCCTGCCCGGCGCCGTGCGGCGCCACCGAGCGGGACAGGCTCAGCACGGAATGGTTCGACCCGGGCGCGAAGGCGCGGGCGTTCGACGAGAGCACCTGGTACGTCGAGACGCCGCGGGACGCCAAGGGCCGGTACACCCTCGACATGAGCCACTTCTTCACCGACCCCGGCGGCGCGGGGATGTGGCAGGTCGGGGTGGGGGCGTTCAGCCCGCCCGCGACCCGGACCGCGATCCAGAAGGTCTTCAACGACGTCCTGACCCAGACGGGCTGACGGGGCGGGCCCGTCTTGCTCCCGGACCGGGTATCCGTTGCAGCGGTGCGTGGATCCGGGTGAGCAGTCCCCGGCCGGGACGATCATCAGGTAACGGGGCGCGGGTCGCGCCGCCCACCCGCTCACCGTCGGTTGTAGAGGCGCATGGTCAAGGTGCCGAAGACGGCCACGAACACCCCGCTGGCGATCAGCGTCCACACGCCAGACCGGCAGGGTGCGGAAGCGGTCGAAGACACCCTTCTCGATGTCGGTGTTCAGGCCGACGCCGGTGTACATGGTGATCATCACGACGCTGGTCACCATGATGCCGGGCAGGAAGAGAGCTGCTCCGGGACGTGTTTGATCTTCAGGATCGCGCGCCAGTCGAAGGTCAGCGACGCCGACAGCGCGCTCGGCCGGGCCGGGCGATCGCCGCGGCTCACCACCGCGGCGAGCGTCTCGGCCGACGGGGTGTGGGCGGTGGCCGCCTCGGGCGCGGTGGTGGTGCTCATGCGGTGACCTCCTGGGGCGCTCGGCCGGGCGGTCGGTGAGGGCCAGGAACACCTCGTCCAGGCTGGGCCGGCCCAGGGCGAAGTCGTCGACCACGATGCCGGCCCCGGCCAGGGCGGCCAGCGCCCGGGACGCGTGCTCGGCGGCGCCCCGCTCGGAGCCCGCCGCGCGGGCGGTCAGGGCCACCGGGTCGGCCTCCAGCTCGACCGCCGTCTCCAGCGCCGAGCGAGGATCCGCTCGGCCGCGGGACGCTGGGCGGCGTCGCGGATGCGGACGTGGATCGTGCCCGCGACCACCGACGACTTGAGCTCGCCCGGGGTGCCCTCGGCGATGACCCGGCCGTGGTCGATCACCGCGATCCGGCCCGCGAGCCGGTCGGCCTCGTCGAGATACTGCGTGGTCAGCAGGACGGTGGTGCCGTTGGCGACCACCATCCGGATGATGTCCCAGACCTGGTTGCCGCTGCGCGGGTCGAGGCCGGAATACTTCTTCACCTGCCGGTCGGCCGCGTCGGTCAGGCCGAACGCCGCCAGCAGCCGCGCGGCCCGCTCCCGCGCGCCCCGCCGGGAGTGGCCGAGCAGGCGGGCCAGCAGCACCAGGTTTTCCCGGCCGGTCAGGTCCTCGTCGACCGGGGCGTACTGCCCGGTGAGGCTGACCCGGGCGCGGACGGCGTCGGCCTCCGACACGACGTCGTGGCCGAACACCCGGGCGCTGCCGCCGTCGGGGCGTAGCAGCGTGGCGAGCGTGCGCACCACCGTGGTCTTGCCAGCCCCGTTCGGGCCGAGCAGGCCGTAGACGGCGCCGGCCGGCACCGTCAGGTCGACGCCGTCCACCGCGCGGTTGGCGCCGAAGGTCTTGACCAGACCCACTGTCTCGATGGCCGGTGTGCTCATGCGGGGCATCCATCCGCACCGGTGTGACAGTTTCCGGGGCTAGGACCAGACCCGCGCCACCGCCCCGGCGACCTTCGCGGCCTGCGCCGTCCCGGCGGCCAGGGCCGGCCCGCGCCGGCCGGGGTCCAGGACGTTGCCGCCGATGGCGCTCCGGGCCCGGCCGTCGGGGGCGATCAGCAGGCTGCGCCGGGCGCCCACGGCGGTCAGCTCGGCCTGGGGCGGGGTGCGGAACATGTTGCTGGTCGGGGCCAGCACGACGATCGCGTCGGCGCCCGCGGCCAGGTCGGTGTTGGTGACCGAGCGGACCCCGCCGTCCATGTAGTACCCGGCGCCGATCCGCACGGGCGGGAACACCCCGGGCAGGGCGCAGCTCGCCGCCACCGCCGCCGGCAGATCGGCGCCCGCGGTGGCGTCCCAGGCCGCCGGCTCACCGGTGGCCGTGTCGACGCCGGTGCTCACCAGGCGGGGGTGGACCGGCCATTCCCGCACCGGCAGCGCCGCGGCGAAGCGGGCCACGTGCGGCGCCGCGTCGCCCAGCGGCGCGGCCCGGGCCAGGCCGCCCAGCCGGGCCCGGACCTGCTCCGGGAGCAGCGAGCGGTCGGCCAGCAGGGCGAAGCCCTGGGCCAGCAGCGCCGGGTCGATCCGCGGGGACAGTTCCAGTTCGATGCGCGCCGCCGAGGCGGCCGCCTCCTCCAGGTCCACGCCGGTGGCCAGCAGCGCGCCCACGTACGCGCCCGCCGACGTGCCCACGATCAGGTCCGCCTGCGCCAGGTCGGCGCCGGCCCGGCGCAGGCCCGCGAGCAGGCCCAGCTCCCAGGCGATGCCGGTGATCCCGCCGCCGCCGAGGACCAGCGCCCTCATGCCCGGGCCAGGGCGAGCACGTCCTCGGCGGCCCGGGTGACGGTGCCGTCGGCGCCGGCCGCCGCGTAGACCGCCACGGTGGCCTGCGCGATCGCCGGCCAGGCGAAGTCCTCGCGGACCCGGCGCCGGCCGCGGCGGGCCAGGCGGCGGGCGTAGTCGCGGTCGGCCAGGACGGCGCCGACCGACTCCGCCAGCGACGCCGGGTCCTGCGGGGCGAACCGGACGCCGGTCACGCCGTGCTCGATGATCTCGGCCAGCCCGCCGGTCCGGGACACCGCCACCGGGGTGCCGGCCGCCGCGGCCTCCAGCGCGACCATCCCGAACGGCTCGTAGATGCTGGGCACGACGTAGCAGTCGGACGCGCCCATCAGGGCGGTCAGGTTGTGCCCGGTGAGGAACCCGGCGAAGGTCACCCCCGGGCCGGCCATGGCCTCCAGCTCCGGCCGGTACGGCCCGTCGCCGGCCACCACGACCCGCAGCCCGGGGTGGCGCCCGCGCAGCAGCGGCACCGCGGCGATCAGGTGCTGCACCCCCTTCTCGTAGACCAACCGGCCGGCGAAGGAGATCAGTGGCGCCTCCGGGGTGGCGAAGCGCAACCGGGCCGCCGCCACGGCCCGGGGCCGGGCGTACCAGCGCAGCACGTCCACCCCGTTGTGCACGACGTCGGTGCGCTCGGCCGGCACGCCGAACAGCCGGACCACCTCCCGCCGCATGTACTGCGAGCAGACGATCACCCGGTTCGCCTCGTGGGCCAGCCACCGTTCCACGCCGTCGATGGTGCGGTTGTGCGCGGCCGGCAGGTAGCCCTGGTGGCGGCCGGACTCGGTGGCGTGGATGGTGGCGACCAGCGGCAGGTCGAGGTGCTCGCGCAGGGTGACCGCGGCGTGCGCGACCAGCCAGTCGTGGGCGTGCACGACGTCGTAGCGGCCGGTGCGGGCGGCGCGCAGGGCGGCGCGGGTCAGGGTGTGGTTGAGGGCGGTGGTCCAGCCGACCAGGTTGCCGTCCTCCACCGGGAACTCCGGCGGGTCGTCGGGGGCGCGGACGATGTGCACGCCCTCGGCGTACTCCTCGCGCAGCGCGCCGGGCGCGTGCCTGGTCACCACCGTGACCTCGTGCCCGGCCGCCACCAGCGAGGTCGCCAGCGCGTGCACGTGCCGGCCCAGCCCGCCCACCAGCAGCGGCGGGTATTCCCAGCTCAGCATCAGGATCCGGCTCATCGTGCGTACCCCCTGGTCCGTAGCGCCTCGGCGACCGCCCGCGCCGAGAACGGGCAGCCCGAGGCCCGGTGCGGCGGGTCGCCGTCGGCGGTCTCGCTGAGCGAGCCGAGCCCCCAGTCGCGCAGGTGCGCCTCGAGGCCGGTCAGCAGTCCCTCGGTGGGCAGCCCGGTGGCCGCGCACGCGTCGGCGTACGGGCCGATCAGCCAGGGCCACACGGTGCCCTGGTGGTAGGCGATGTCCCGCTCGTCCCGGCCGCCGCGGTGGGTGCCCTGGTAGCCGTACTCGGTGGGCGCCAGGGTGCGCAGGCCCAGCGGGGTCAGCAGGGCGGCCCCGACGGCGCGGACGGCGGCCCGGTCGCGGTCCGGGTCGGCCCGGCCGGCCAGCGGCGCGTGCGGCAGCGACCAGGCCAGCAGCTGGTTGGGCCGCAGCGACGGGTCGTCGTCGAAGGCGCCGGCGCCCAGCGGGTACGCCGAGGCGGGGCCGTCCACCACGTCGTACAGCCAGCCCTCGGGCGCCCGGTAGCGGGCGGCGAACGACGCCCGGGCCCGCGCGTGCCGGTCGCGCAGCTCGCCGGCGTCGCGGCCGGCCTCCTCGTGCAGGCCGGCCAGGGCGGCCAGGGCGTTCACCCAGAGCGCGTTGATCTCCACCGGCTTGCCGATCCGGGGCGTGACCGGTCCGTGCTCGGTGGCGGCGTTCATCCAGCTGAGGGCCTCGCCGTCGAGCCGGACGAGCTCGTCGGCGGGGTCGACGCCGAGCGCGCCGCGGCCGCCGAGGTGCCCGCGCAGCAGCCGGCCCAGCGGCCCGGCCAGCTCATGCGCGAGGTCGCTGTCGCCGGTCCGGGCGACGTGCCGGTCGACCGCGTGGACCAGCCACAGCGGCGCGTCCAGCGAGCCGTGCGGGCCCCACGGTCCGCTCTGCTCGCGGGCCGCCCGGGCCGCGGCCCGGGTGCGGGCGAGCAGCAGCTCGCGGCCCTCGTCGGCCCGCCCGGTCTCGAGGAAGAGGCCCTCGTAGCCGGTCATCGTGTCGCCCAGGTAGCTGCCGAACCACGGGTAGCCCGCCACCACGTCCGGCCCGTCCGGGCCGCGCACCACGAACTGGTCCGCGGCGAGCACGAGGTCGGCGTCGGACCCGTCGGCCTTGGCGGTGGCGCGCAGCGTGTGCGCCCGTTCCCGGGCGGCGGCGACGACGGCGGAGGCGGCCGGCGGTCGCTGGTCGAGCGGGCCGGCCCAGGCCGAGATCTCCGACGTGCCGCCGGGGGCCACCCGGTCGACGAAGGTGCCGGCCAGCCAGAGGTCCTCGGTCGCGGCCAGGCCGCGGTCGGCCTCCTGACGGTGGTACGCGCCCAGGTGCCACCCGCCGCCGGGCTGCCAGCCGGGCCCGGCCAGCCGGTACGCGTCCTCGACCAGCACCCCGTCGCCGAGCTGGGTGGTCCGCGGGGGTGGCCCGTCGGCGTGCCGCCCGCCGTGCGCGTCGCGCCACGTGCACATGGCCGCCACGGCCAGCCCGACCGGCTCCGGGGCGCTGACCACGCGGTGCACGACGGCCAGCGAGGGGCAACCGTGACGCATCGCCAGTTCCCGCTCGATCACGACGTCGCCGACCCGCCAGCGCCACCGCGGCAGGCCGTCCGCCAGCGTGAAGCTCTCCAGGTGCCGGTGGCCCTGCGGGGCGATCGCGCCGGAGGCCCACTGATGGGTGAAGAGCGGGACGTGCGCGCCGGACGGCAGCGTGAGGGTCAGGTCGAGGCTGACCAGGCCGACGCGGCGCACGGCGGTCGCCGGATCGGCCACCGTCAGCAGCGCGTGGTAGCGGCGGGTGCGCAGGCCGGCGGCGGTGCCGGCGGCGAAGCCGCCCAGCCCGTCCGTGACCAGCCACTCGTGCTCGGCTCCGCCGTCCGCGGTGAGGGCACCGCAGGTCTGCGGCCCGAGGGTGATCGGCACGGTCGCCCTTATGCTCATTGTGGATCCCGCTAAACCTTCCTTTTCCCGGCATGTACGCAGCGAAAGGGGGAAGTGTCAGTGGGTAACCGGACAGTCGCCGAGACGGTAGCAGCCCCATCGGTGAGAATGACCGCTGACACGGACGCGCAGGATTGAGCGTCGCCCGGACGGGGAAGAACGGGCCCGCCCGCGGCGAGGCCCTCGCGACCGCAGGGCACCAACGGTCGAGGGTGGGAGCAGCACATGCAGGTGTGGCCGGGTCACCGGTATCCACTGGGCGCGACGTACGACGGCACGGGCACCAACTTCGCGATCTTCTCGGAGGTCGCCGAGGCGGTCGAGCTGTGCCTGTTCGACCCGTCGGGCAACGAGCGGAAGGTGCAGCTGCACGAACAGGACGCCTTCGTCTGGCACGCCTACCTGCCCGGCGTGGAGCCCGGCCAGCGCTACGGCTACCGGGTGTACGGGCCGTACGACCCGTCGCGGGGCCTGCGGTGCAACCCGCACAAGCTGCTGCTCGACCCGTACGCGCGGGCGGTGGACGCCGACATCGCGTGGCACCCCTCGCTGTACGCCTACGACTTCGACAACCCGGACGAGATGTCGGACCTCGACTCGGCGCCCCACATGGCCAAGGGCGTGGTGGTCAACCCGTACTTCGACTGGGGCAACGACCGGCGCCCGGACATCCCGTACCACCACTCGGTGATCTACGAGACGCACGTCAAGGGCCTGACCGAGCGGCACCCCGAGGTGCCCCGGGACATGCGCGGCACGTACGCCGGCCTGGGCCACCCGGCCATCATCGAGCACCTCAAGCAGCTCGGGGTCACCGCCGTCGAGCTGATGCCGGTGCACCAGTTCGTGCACGACAACCGGCTCGCCGACCTGGGCCTGCGCAACTACTGGGGCTACAACACGCTCGGCTTCTTCGCGCCGTACCACGGCTACTCGGCGATGGGCTCGCTCGGCCAGCAGACCCAGGAGTTCCGGGGGATGGTCAAGTCGCTGCACGCGGCCGGCATGGAGGTGATCCTCGACGTCGTCTACAACCACACGGCGGAGGGCAACCACCTCGGCCCGACGATGAGCCTGAAGGGCATCGACAACCGGACCTACTACCGGCTGGTGGACGACCAGCCGCACTTCTACATGGACTACACGGGCACGGGCAACAGCCTCAACGTGCGCAGCCCGCAGAGCCTCCAGCTGATCATGGACTCGCTGCGGTACTGGGTCACCGAGATGCACGTCGATGGCTTCCGCTTCGACCTCGCCTCCACCCTGGCCCGGGAGTTCTACGACGTGGACCGGCTGTCCACCTTCTTCGAGGTGGTCCAGCAGGACCCGGTGGTCGGCCAGGTCAAGCTGATCGCCGAGCCGTGGGACGTCGGCCCGGGCGGCTACCAGGTCGGCAACTTCCCGCCCAACTGGACCGAATGGAACGGCAAGTACCGCGACACCGTGCGCGACTTCTGGCGCGGCGAGCCGGCCACCCTGGCCGAGTTCGCCAGCCGCATCACCGGCTCGGCCGACCTCTACCAGGACGACGGCCGCAAGCCGTTCCACTCGATCAACTTCGTGACCGCGCACGACGGCTTCACGCTCAACGACCTGGTCTCGTACAACGACAAGCACAACGAGGCCAACGGGGAGGAGAACCGGGACGGCGAGAGCCACAACCGCTCCTGGAACTGCGGCACCGAGGGCCCCACCGACGACCGGCAGGTGCTGGCGCTGCGGGCCAAGCAGCGGCGCAACTTCCTGGCCACGCTGATGCTCAGCCAGGGCGTGCCGATGATCTCGCACGGCGACGAGCTGGGCCGCACCCAGTCCGGCAACAACAACGCGTACTGCCAGGACAACGAGATCAGCTGGATCGACTGGGAGAACGCCGACGGGACGCTGCTGGAGTTCACCCGCAAGCTGACCGCGTTCCGCCACCGCCACCAGGTGTTCCAGCGGCGCCGGTTCTTCACCGGCCTGCCGGTGACCGCGCGCGGGGGCGGCGACCCGCTGCCCGACCTGGAGTGGTTCACCCCGGACGGCCGGCAGATGGCCGGCGACGACTGGGGCAACGACTTCGGCCGGGCGGTCGCCCTGTTCGTCAACGGCGAGGGCATCCGCGAGCGCGGCCAGTACGGCCAGCGCCACGTGGACAGCTCCTTCCTGCTGTTCTTCAACGCCCACGACGCGCCGATCGAGTTCCACACGCCCCCCGCGGAGTACGGCGAGAAGTGGGAGAAGGTCATCGAGACCGCGGAGCCGTCGCCGGACCGCCCGTCGGTCGTCGAGGCCGGCTCCTCCATCCTCGTGCCGGATCGCTCGCTCATCGTCTTGGACAGGACGGTTTAGATTTGACTCCCTCTGGTACGTACCGTGTCCAGGTCCGCCCCGAGTTCCCGCTGAAGGCCACCGCCGAGATCGCCGACTACCTGGCCGACCTGGGCGTGAGCCACCTCTACACCGCCCCGCTGTTGACCGCGGCGCCGGGCTCCGAGCACGGCTACGACGTCGTCGACCACAGCCAGGTCAGCCCGGCCCTGGGCGGCGAGGAGGGCCGGCGGGCGCTGCGGGCCGCCCTGGACGCCGCCACGCTGGGCCTGGTCATCGACATCGTGCCCAACCATGCCGGCGTGGGCATCCCGGCGGCCAACCCGACGTGGTGGGACGTGCTCAAGCACGGCGAGCAGTCGGCGTACGCGAAGTTCTACGACATCGACTGGTCCCGCGGCCGGCTGCTGCTGCCGGTCCTGGCCGACGACCCGGACGCGCTGGACCAGCTGACGGTCGACGGCGACGAGCTGCACTACTACGACAAGCGGTACCCGATCGCCGACGGCACCGGCGGCGGCACCGCCCGCGAGGTGCACGATCGCCAGCACTACGAGCTGGTCAACTGGACCCGCGGCGACTCGGAGCTGAACTACCGCCGGTTCTTCGCCATCGTCGACCTGGCCGGCCTGCGGGTCGAGGACCCCGAGGTCTTCGAGGCCACCCACCGCGAGATCCTGCGCTGGTACGACGAGGGCGCCGTGCAGGGCATCCGGGTCGACCACCCCGACGGCCTGCGCGACCCGGGGGAGTACCTCCAGCGGCTGCACGACCGGGCGCCCGGCGCCTGGCTCACGGTCGAGAAGATCCTCGAGCCGGGCGAGCAGCTGCCGGACTGGCCGGTGGCCGGCACCACCGGGTACGACGCGCTCTCCGAGGTCTGCGGCGTCTTCGTCGACACCGGCACGGAGGCGTTCTTCGACACCCTGGACCACCACCTGACCGGCGGCGAGCGCAGCTGGCAGGACCTGGTCCACGAGACGAAGATGCACGCCGCGACCACGCTGCTCGCCGCGGAGCTGGCCCGGATGTGCCGGCTGGTGCCGGAGATCGAGGCCGCCCCGCGGGCGCTCGCCGAGCTGGCCGCCTGCTTCCCGGTCTACCGGTCCTACCTGCCGTTCGGCTCCCGGCACCTGGCCCGGGCCCGCTCCGAGGCGGGGCGCCGGCGCCCCGCCCTGATCCCGGCGCTGGACCAGCTCACCGCCCGGTTGCGGCGCCCGGACGACGAGCTCGCCGTGCGGTTCCAGCAGTACACCGGCGCGGTGATGGCCAAGGGCGTCGAGGACACCGCGTTCTACCGGTGGACCCGGTTCACCGCGCGCAACGAGGTCGGCAACGACCCGGCCAAGTTCGGCGTGCGCCCGGACGAGTTCCACGAGTGCGCCGACGAGCGCCAGCGCCGGTGGCCCGAGACGATGACCACGCTGTCCACCCACGACACCAAGCGCAGCGAGGACGTCCGGGCCCGGCTCGCCGTGCTCAGCGAGCTGCCGGGGGACTGGACCGAGGTGGTGCGCCGCTGGGTGCGCGTCGCCCCGCTGCCCGATCCGGCCCTCGCGCACCTGATCTGGCAGGCCGCGGTGGGCGCGTGGCCGCTGGAGCGGGAGCGGCTGCAGGCGTACGCGCTCAAGGCCGCCCGCGAGGGCGCGGCCGGCACCACCTGGCAGCACCCGCACGAGCGGTTCGAGACCGCGCTGCGCGAGATGGTCGACAAGATCTACGACGACGCCGCGCTGCACGCCGAGATCGACGACTTCGTCACGGCGATCACGCCGCCCGGCTGGTCCAACGCGCTGGGCCAGAAGCTGCTCCAGCTGGCCATGCCCGGCGTGCCGGACGTCTACCAGGGCGCCGAGCTGTGGGACTTCTCGCTGGTCGACCCGGACAACCGGCGGCCGGTCGACTTCGGCCTGCGGCGCGAGCTGCTGGGCCGCCTCGACGACGGCTGGCAGCCGCCGGTGGACGCCGGCGGCGCGGCGAAGCTGCTGGTCACCAGCCGTACGCTGCGGTTGCGCCGGCAGCGCCCGGAGCTGTTCACCGGCTACCGCGGCGTGTTCGCCGAGGGCCGCAGCTCCGACCACGTGCTGGCCTTCGACCGCGGTGGCGCGGTGGCGGTCGCGACCCGGCTGCCGGTCGGATTGTCACGGCACGGCGGCTGGCACGACACCACGCTGTCACTCGACGGCCACACCTGGACGGAAGTCTTCACCAACACCAGCTACGGCGGGAACCGCCTGGCGGTGGCCGACCTGCTGCACACCTATCCCGTCGCACTGCTGGTGAAAGAGTAATGACGCTTTTCGAGGTCTGGGTTCCGGAGAAGGCCGTGCGGCTGCGGGTCGGCGGCACGGACCGCGACATGCAACGCGGCGACGACGGCTGGTGGCGCCTGGAGGTGCCCGAGGCCGGGCCGGGCACCGACTACGGCTATCTGCTGCCCGATCACGACGGCGTACTGCCCGACCCGCGCTCGCCGTGGCAGCCCGCGGGCGTGCACGGGCCCAGCCGGGTCTACGACCACTCCGCGTTCGCCTGGACCGACGGCGCCTGGACCGGCCGGCAGCTGCCCGGCGCGGTCCTCTACGAGCTGCACGTGGGCACCTTCACCCCGCAGGGCACCTTCGACGCGGCCATCGAGCGGCTGGACCACCTGGTCGAGCTGGGCGTGGACCTGGTCGAGCTGCTGCCGGTCAACGCCTTCAACGGCGAGCACAACTGGGGGTACGACGGCGTCTGCTGGTATGCCCCGCACGAGGCGTACGGCGGCCCGGACGGCCTCAAGCGTTTCGTGGACGCCGCGCACCGCCGGGGTCTCGGCGTGGTGCTCGATGTGGTCTACAACCACTTCGGCCCGAGCGGGGCGTACGCGCCCATGTTCGCGCCGTACCTGAGCGCGGCCGGGACGAATCCGTGGGGCGACTCGGTCAACCTGGACGGCCCGCTCTCCGACGACGTCCGCCGCTACATCATCGACAGCGTGCTCGCCTGGCTGCGGGACTACCACGTCGACGGGCTGCGCCTGGACGCCGTGCACGCGCTGGCCGACCACAACGCGGTGCATCTGCTGGAGCAGCTGGCGATCGAGGTGGAGAGCCTGTCCACCCACCTGAACCGGCCGC
This sequence comes from Actinoplanes nipponensis, assembly GCF_016862275.1. GTDB lineage: Bacteria > Actinomycetota > Actinomycetes > Mycobacteriales > Micromonosporaceae > Actinoplanes > Actinoplanes nipponensis. Next base: position 112,035 of record NZ_BOMQ01000020.1, read on the forward strand.
TCTCACTGATCGCCGAGTCCGACCTCAACGACCCGAAGCTGATCACGCCGCGGGAGGCCAACGGCTACGGGCTGCAGGCGCAGTGGGACGACGACGTGCACCACGTCCTGCACGCGCTGCTGACCGGCGAGCGGCAGGGCTACTACGGCGACTTCGGCTCGCTGGAGAGCCTGGAGACGGTGCTGACCGGCGCGTTCTTCCACGCCGACACGTGGTCCAGCTTCCGCCGCCGCCGGCACGGGCGCCCGGTCGACCGGGCCCGTATCCCCGGGCACCGGTTCGTGGCGTACCTGCAGAACCACGATCAGATCGGCAACCGCGCGATCGGCGACCGGCTCTCGGCGACGCTGTCGAGCGGCCGGCTCAAGATCGGCGCCACGCTGCTGTTCACCTCGCCGTTCACGCCGATGCTGTTCATGGGCGAGGAGTGGGCGGCCAGCAACCCCTGGCAGTTCTTCACCAGCCACCCGGAGCCGGAGCTGGCCGCGGCCGTGCAGAACGGCCGGCGGCGCGAGTTCGCCGCGCACGGCTGGGCCGAGGCCGAGGTGCCGGACCCGCAGGACCCGGCCACCTTCGAGCGTTCGAAGCTGAACTGGGACGAGCGGGAGAAGCCCGGCCACGCCGAGATCCTGGACCTGCACCGGCGGCTGATCGCGCTGCGGCGCGCCCACCCCGACCTGTCCGACCCCCGCCTGGACCGGGTCGAGGTCGGGCACGGCGACCAGTACGTGGTGATGCGGCGCGGCTCCTGCGCGGTGGCGGTCAACCTGGCGGGGGCGCCGCAGACGATCAGCCTGCCCGCGGTGCCGCGCAGCGTGCTGCTGGCCACCGAGCCGGGCGTCGTCCTGCAACGCGACCGCGTCGAGCTGCCGCCGGAGACTGCCGTGGTGGTCGCCTTCCGGTAGCGTCCGGCGCCGGCGGGCCGGTCAGCCGTGCAGGTTGGTCCGGGCCACCGCCGCCGGGTTGGGCGCGGCCGGCCGGGCGCCGCGCCAGCGCTGGCTCAGCCGGTAGGCCGCCGCCCGGGAGCCGTGCACGAGCCCGGTGGGATGCAGGTCGTCCGTGACGTTGCGGACCGGGTCGAACGCCAGCGCCGCGTCCTGGCCGTCGGACAGGGCCGCGCCGAAACGCAGCCGGCCGACGACCTCGACGGCGTCGCCGTCGGCCAGCGCCAGCAGCAGCCGGCCGTTGTCGTGCCGGGCCGCGGCGACCACGGATTCGAGGGTACGGCCGAGCGGCCCGCCGTCCGGGTCGGCCTGCACGGCGAGGTGGAACGTGCGGCCCGTGCCCGACCGGTACGGCAGGATCGAGCCGTACACGGTGTCGAAGCCGCTGCGCAGCACCGGCACGTGGCGCAGCACCCGGCCCCGCCCGGCCGTCGAGAAGAGCAGGTCGTGCCGCCGTCCCGCCACCGGTCCGTGCACCCGTACGGCCACGCCGAGCACGTCCGGCCGGCCCGGCCGGGTGCCGATGCCCTTGGAGATCCGCAGGGTGACCGGGTGCCGGCCGGGCCGGTCGAGCAGCGCCGCGCCGGTCGGCTCGAGCCCACCCCAGATCTCCAGGTCCCCGGTGAAGGAACGGCCGTCGGGGTGCAGGAAACGGCGGTCCCGGGAGTGCGCGACCCGCACCGCCACGGCCGCGGCGACGGCGGCGGCCGTCAGCGTCGCAGCGATTCTCATGGAGCGCGCATACCCCCGTTCCGGTGGCGGTATGCCGAACCGTCGCACGCGTCGGCCACCATGGTCGCCATGTGGGGAAACAGGCGGCGCCGCGCGCGCCCGGCGGCGCGGGCCGACTCCGCGGTCATCGCGGTCATCCGGGTCTACCGCAGGATCTCGCCGCGGCTGCCCACCCGGTGCCGCTACGAGCCCACCTGCAGCGCCTACGGACTGGAGGCCGTGCGGCGCCACGGCGCGCGCGAGGGTCTGCGGCTGACCGCCGCCCGGCTGCGGCGCTGCCGGCCCGGTGTCGCGTTCGGGACCGCGGACCCCGTTCCGTGACCTTCGTCCGGCACCATGGTCGGTCCGGTACACCGACGGGAGCACAGTGTCGACGATGGACGACGGCAGCGGCGAGGCGCCGGTGCGCAAGGTGATCGTGCACCGGCGGGTGCCCACCCAGCGCCGACCCCGCCGGGCCCGGGCCCGGCGGGCGCTCACCGGGCTGCGGCGCTCGTTCACCCAGCCGGCCTTCCCCTCACCCGCCTTCACCGGCCGGGACCGGCTGGTGCGCACCTGGGGCGCCTCGCTGGCGCCGTGGCGGTTGGCCGCCGTCGGGGTGATCATGATCCTGGTGCTGACCTTCGCCTGGGTGCGGCTCTTCCACCTGGGCCCGCCCTCGATCGAGGACCTGCGCCGCGCGGCCGGCGTCGACGAGTGGCAGACGCTGCCCATCGGCGTCAAGGACGATCAGCCGGGCATCGCCGAGCGCGACCCCGTCGACGGCAGCTGGCGCGGTTTCGACATCGACATCGCGTACATGATCGCCGAGGACCTGGGTTTCCGCCGCCAGGAGGTGCGCTTCTACGGCATCGAGAGCGAGGACCGGGCCCGGATGGAGGCCACCGACCTGGACGGCAACCCGGTCCCGGTCAAGCTGGTGATCGCCAGCTTCAGCATCACCGAGGAGCGCGAGCGCATGCCCAACGTCATGTTCTCGCAGTCGTACCTGCACACCGAGCAGTCGGTGATCACGCTGAAGGGCCACGACAAGGTGGCCAGCCTCGAGGAGTTCCGGGACAAGACGGTCTGTTCCCTGTCGAGCTCCACCAGCGCGAAGACGGCGGACGACTCGCGGGCCCGGCTCCGCCAGCGCAACCGCGTCTCGGAGTGCTTCGACCTGCTCAACCTCGAGGAGGTGGACGCGGTGACCACAGACGCGGCCATCCTGGGCGGCTACAAGGCCCGCTACAAGGACAAGTACGACCACTGGGACCTGGGCCTGGACAAGACCGAGGCGTGGGGGGTCAGCGTCGGCGCCAACGCGGCGCTGCGCGACCTGGTCAACATCACGCTCTACCGGTCCTGGAAAGATCCCAAGGACGCGCGCTGGGAGCAGGCGTACGAGAAGAACATCCTCCCCGAGACGGTGCCCAACAAGACGGCCGACGGCAAGCCCGTGCCGCTGGCCCGCCCGCAGCAGCCGGTGACAGCCCGGCCGCGGGTGCGCGAGCTGCCCTGGGAGGAGGTGGTCCCGTGACGGTGACGCCGCTCGCCCGGCCGCCGCGCCGGGTGCGCCGCAACCAGCTCAACTGGCTGCTCACCGCGCTGCCCGCGTTCCCGCTGGTGCTGCTCGTGCTCCGGCTCTGGTATCTGAGCCGTCAGGACCTGCCGACGATGCTGCTGCTGGTGCAGTACATCAGCCCGCTCGGCATGATCAGCGCCCTGATCATCACGCTGATCTGGATCGTGCCGGCGGTCGTGCTGGTGCTGCGCGCCCTCGGCGGCCTGCTGCTGATCAGCTCGCCCGACCCCGAGGAGGCGGCCCGGCGCTCGCTGCTGGCGCTCACCGCGCTGCGCATGCCCGACTGGGTGGTGGCGGTCGCCGTGGCGCTGGCCGGCTTCACCTGGCAGCTGCGCCTGCTGCCGGCCCTGCTCATGCTCGTCGCGGTGATCCTCGCGCTGACCGCGGTGCAGCGCTATCCCGGCGAGCGCCGGATGCTGGTCGTGGTGACGCTCGTGGTGCCGGTCGGGCTCGGCCTGCTCGTGCTGGTCTGGGTGGCGCCGGGCATCCGGCTGGCGCTGGCCGCCGGCGACTACGCCACGGCCACCCTGCTGGCCGTGCCGTCGCTGCTGGGCTGGCTGCTCACCGGTCCGGTGCCGGCCCGCGCCGCGCGGCTGGCCACGCACTGGCCGGCGGTGGCCGCGATGACCCTCGCGCCGTTCGTCATCGGGGTGGTCTTCCTGCGCGCGCCGGTGCTGCCCAACAGCGCTGTCGAGGTCGGCCCGGCCGGCGCCGGCGCCGTCCGGGTGATCCGCGGCCAGCTGATCACCGTCGACGACACCGCCACCACGATCCTGCAGCGCGGCGGCGAGGTGCTCTTCGTGCCCAACGATCAGGTGCGGTCCAAGACCCTGTGCCCGGAGCCGATCCGCACCGGCAAGAGCCGGATCACGGTACGCGGCTGGGCGATCGACGAGTCCGCGCTCGAATGGGTGGCGCCCACCCGGCAGGTCACCGACGTCGACCCGCGCTGCCTCGGCCGGCCGCTGCGGCCCCGATGACCTCCGCATTTGCGCAGGTAAGCACCGGTTGTCGCGACGCGCCGCCGACCACGTGCAGACAGGTTGGACCGGACCTGGCAGGCTGCACGCCATGACCTTGCACCTGCGGTGGGCGGCCGTCACCGATAGAGGCCACGTCCGGAGCAACAACCAGGACGCTTACTACGCCGGTGACCGGCTGCTGGTCGTCGCGGACGGCATGGGCGGCATGGCCGCCGGCGACGTCGCCAGCCGCCTCGCCGTCGAGGCGATGACCTCCCTCGACGTGCCGATCGACAACGACAGCCAGATGGACGCCCTGCACAAGGCGCTCGAGGTGGCGAACGGCCGGATCGCCGAGACCGTCGCCGGCGACGCCGCCCTGCAGGGCATGGGCACCACGCTGACCGCCGTGATCTTCTCCGGCGACCGCGCCGCCCTGGCCCACGTCGGCGACTCGCGCGCCTACCTGCTGCGCGACGGCCGGCTCAACCAGCTCACCAAGGACGACACGTACGTGCAGATGCTGGTCGACCAGGGCCTGATCCGGCCGGAGGAGGCGGGCAGCCACCCGCGCCGCGCCGTGGTCACCCAGGCGCTGCAGGGCGAGCCGGTCAGCCCGTCGTACGTGATCGTCGAGCCCGAGCCCGGCGACCGCTGGCTGCTGTGCAGCGACGGCCTCACCACCGTGGTCTCGGCCGAGCGGATCGAGGCCGAGATGCTCGCCTGCGGCGCCCCCCAGGAATGCGCCGAACGGCTGCTGGACCTCGCCCTGCGGGGCGGCGGACCGGACAACATCACGGTGATCGTCGCCGATCTGATCGCCGCCGACTGACCGTCGCCGCGCCGGGTCCCGTGGGCTTCCCGCGACGGCCCGGGGCTGCGGTACCTTACTCCGGTCGCGGGACGGCCAGCCGCGGCTCTGCTGCGGGTGGTGATGACGACGCGACGGCTGTCGGCACAGTCAGCCGTGACGCTGGTGCTCGTCGCCGCCGTCACGGCGATCGGCACGTACGCGGTGCCCGCCGGGGCCGGCCAGCGGCTGTTCACCGACGCCTCCCAGTTCGCCGTCGCCCTGCTCGCCGCGGTCGTCTGCTTCGCCGCCGCCCAGGAACGCTCCGGCCCCCGCCGGCAATGGCGGGTGCTGTTCGGCCTCGGCCTCGCCGGCTTCGCGGCCCTGCACCTGTGGTGGACCGTCAGCGACGTCCTCGACCCCACCCGCCCGGTCGCCGACGAACTGGCCGACCTCGGCTTCCTGGTCCTGCCGGCCTTCGCCGTGCTCGGCCTGATCGCCGGCTCGATGGCCCTGCCCGGCGCGGTCCGGGCGTCGCTGCGCCGGGACCGGATCGTGCTGCTCATCGACAGCGTGCTGATCACCGGCTCGCTGCTCGCCCTGGTCTGGTCGGCGGTGCCCCGGCGGATCTTCGACGAGGTGCAGGAGAGCCCCTGGGTGGTCGGCCTGGCGGCGGCCTACCCGGTGGCGGACCTGCTGATCGCCGTCATGGTGGTGCTGCTGCTGGCCACCCGCCCGGCCTCCCGGACGGCCCGGGCGCCGCTGCGGCTGACCGCGCTGGCCATGCTGGCCCTGGGCGTCTCCGACCTGCTGCGGCTGCTCCAGCTGAGCACCGGCGTGCTGTCCCCGCTGGAGTCGGCCGGCTACCTGCTCGGCCCGGCCCTGCTGGCGCTGGCCGCGACCTGCAACCCGGGCCCCGGCGACGCGGACGCCGAGCAGCACGCCGAGGCGGAATGGCTGCAACTGCTGCTGCCGTACGTGCCGGTGGTGGCCACCGGCGTGGTCATCGCGGTGCGCACCGGCGCGGGCGGGCAGCTGACCTCGTACGAGGCGTACCTGGGCTGGCTCGGGCTCGGCCTGGTGGTGGCCCGGCAGATGTTCACCATCGTCGACAACACGGTGCTGCTGGCCCAGGTGTCGGAGGGCCAGCAGCGGCTGCACCACCAGGCGTACCACGACTCGCTGACCGGCCTGGCCAACCGGGCGCTGTTCCGCGAGCGGCTGGTGCTCGCCCTCGACGCCCACCGCCACCGCGCCGTACCGGTGGCCCTGCTCTTCGCCGACCTGGACGACTTCAAGCTCATCAACGACAGCTTCGGCCACGCGATGGGCGACCGGCTGCTGCGCGCGATCGGCGACCGGCTGGTCGCCGCGGTCGGCCCGGGCGCCCTGGTGGCCCGCCTCGGCGGCGACGAGTTCGCGGTGCTGCTCGACCACCGGGCGGCCGACGCCGAGCCGGCCGGGCAGCGGATCCTGGCCGCGCTGCGCGAACCGTTCGTCATCGACGGCCACACGGTCGGGGTCAGCGCCAGCCTCGGCCTGGTCGTCCCCGAGCCCGGCGACGCCGCGCTGTCCGCGGACACCCTGCTGCGCCGCGCCGACGCGGCCATGTACGTCAGCAAACGCCGCGGCAAGAACGCCCTGGTCCGCTACTCCGGCGGCGCCGACGGCGGCCCGAACGCCGACCTGCCCCACCTGCTGGCCCAGGCGCTGGCCGGCGCGCCCGCGGCGGCCGGCTTCGAGGTCTACTACCAGCCGATCGTGCGGCTCACCGACGGCGCGGTGGTGGCGGTGGAGGCCCTGGCCCGCTGGACCGACCCGGTGGCCGGCCCGGTCGACCCGGACGTGTTCGTGACGGTCGCCGAACGCACCGGACTGGTCGCGGCGATCGACGACTTCGTGCTCGACCGGGCCTGCGCGGACGCCTCGAACCTGGCCAACGCGTACGGCCGGCCGATCGACGTGCACGTCAACGTCTCCGCGGCCCGGCTGGGCCAGCACGGGCTGGAGGAAGCGGTGTCCCAGGCCCTGGAACGGCACCACCTGCGGCCGTCCCGGCTGGTCGTGGAGATCACGGAGACCCGCCGCATCCCCGACATGCCCCGCGCCGTCGAGGTCGCGGAACGGCTGCGCCGCCGGGGCGTCCGGGTCGCCCTGGACGACTTCGGCAGCGGCTACAACGCGCTGGCCCAGTTGCACTCACTGCCGGTGGACATCGTGAAACTGGACTCGACCCTGACCGATGTGGACGTGTCCCCGGAGCGGGCGGGGGCGCTGTGCCGCTCGGTGCTGGCGATCTGCACGGAGCTGGGGATCGCGGTGGTGGCCGAGGGGATCGAGACGCCGGCGCGGGCTCGGGCGCTGGCGGCGTTGGGGTGTCATCTCGGGCAGGGGTATCTGTTCGGGCAGCCTGGGCCGGTGCATCGGCTGGCTGCCGGCGTTCCGGCGCAGCCTTCGCCGCATTCGCCTTCGCATTTGGGTTCTTGAGGTGTGCTGGGCTGCGGGCTTTTCGGGCGGGGCGTTGGGATTCCAGTGGGGGATCTTGGTGAGCTGGAGCGTGTTAGCTCGGCTGGCGTGCTCCATGATCGGCGCTTTGGGTTGCTTCGTGGCCGCGTGTCGGCACTCCGCTGGCGGATCTTGGCGAGCTGGAGCGTGTTGGCTCGACCCTCATGCTCCAAGATCCGCGTTCCGCGTGTTCCGCGTTCCGTGTTCCGTGTTCCGCGCGTTCCACGCACCTCGCGCCGGTGCACCTCTTGCCTCGCGCCCCCGCGCCCGCGCCCGCCCGCCCGCGCCCGCCCGCGCCCGCCCGCGCCCGCCCGCGCCCGCCCGCACCCGCCCGCACCCGCCCGCACCCGCCCGCACCCGCCC
>NZ_BOMQ01000021.1 GCF_016862275.1 Actinoplanes nipponensis
CCCGCCCGCACCCGCCCGCACCCGCCCGCACCCGCCCGCACCCGCCCGCACCCGCCCGCACCCGCCCGCACCCGCCCAGCGGATCTTGGGAAGCTGGAACGCGTCGGCTCGACCGTAATGCTTCAAAATCCGCGTTCCGCGTTCCGCGTTCCGCGTTCTGCGCGTTCCGCGCCCTCTGTGGCCGGGCGCGAGCACCCAGCCGGCGGATGTTGGAGAGCTGGAACGAGTTGACTCGACCGTCATGCTCCAAGATCTGCGCTCCTCGCCTTCCGCGCACCTCGCTCCGATGCACCTTGCTCAGCGCCCGCACCCGCCCCCACCCGCCCAGCGGATCTTGGAGAGCTGGAACGCATTAGTTCGACTCTCATGCCCCAAGATCCCCGCTTTGCGCCTCCACGCCGGCCGCGCCAGCACCTCGCTGGCGGATCTTGGAGAGCTGCAACGAGTTAGCTCGACCGCCATGCTTCAAGATCCGCGTTCCGCGCCCTCTGCGGCCGCGCGCCAGCACCCCCCGGGGCGGATCTTGGAGAGCTGCAACGAGTTAGCCCGACCGCCATGCTCCAAGATCTGAGCTCCGCGCCTCCCGCGCACCTCGCTCCGGTGCACCTCGCTCCGCGCCCACCCGCCCCCCTCCAGCGGATCTTGGATAGCTGCCCCGAGCCAGCTCGACCGCGCTGCTCCAAGATCTGGCGGGACGATGAGCGTTCACAGCAGTCCGCACCCGTCAACGCACCCGGGGATTGAGCCGCCGTGTCGGTGGAGCGGTGGTCGGATCCTCCGGCCACGGGTGTCGGGGATACCGGCCCCGCAGTTCCGCGCGTACCTGCGGATAGCCCGTCGCCCAGAAGGACGCCAGGTCCGCGGTCACCGCCACCGGCCGGCCGGCCGGTGAGAGCAGATGCAGCAGCACCGGGATGCGCCCGTCGGCCAGGCGCGGGGCCGTGCGCCAGCCGAACGCCTCCTGCACCTTGACCGCCAGCACCGGCGCCGCCGGGTCGGTGTAGTCGACCCGTACCTTTGAGCCGCTGGGCACCGGCAGGCGTTCCGGGGCGATCTCGTCCAGCCGGCCCGCCACCGACCAGGGCAGCAGGCGGCGCAGCGCGCCCGCCGTGTCGATCTTCGCCAGGTCGGCGCGGCGGCGGGCCGGGCCGAGGGGCAGCCAGTCTTCCAGGGTCTTCAGCAGGGACTCGTCATCGACCGCGGGCCAGGGTGGTCCCAGGGCGGCGTGCGCGAAGGCCAGGCGGGAGCGCAGCTCGGTGGCGGCCCGCAACCAGGTGAGCAGGCCGAGGCCCTCGCGGCGCAGGCCGTCGAGCAGGGCCGCCCGGAGCTGGGCCGGGTCGGGTTTGTCGAGGCGGCGTTCCCGCAGGATGATCGCGCCCAGCCGGTCGGTGCGGCGGGCCACCACGTCGCCGTCCCGCCAGCCGATCTCCGTGCCGCTCTCCAGCAGGGTCGCGGCGGCCTCCCGGGCGGTCGCCTCGTCCAGCGGGGCGGCGCTGCGGATGCGCGCGGTGCGGGCGCCCGGGGCCCGGTCGGCGTCGGCGATCGCGAGCCAGGTGGTGCCGGCCAGGCTGCTGCCGCCGGCGAGCTCCGCGGCGGTGCCGCCGGCCATCAGGTACGCCCGCCCGCCGGGCTCGCGCACCTTGGCGACCCGCTCGGGGTACGCCAGCCCGACGATCAGCCCCGCCGCCAGATCGTCCGGCAACCACTCCCGCCCGGCCTCCCGCCCGGCTTCCCGCCGGGCTTCCCGCCCGGCCTCCCGCCCGGCCTCCCGCCCGGGCGGCAGCTGCTCGGTCTTCTGCCCGGCCTCCCGCCCGGGCGGCAGCTGCTCCGCCTTCTGCCCAGCTCGGCGCTGCCCGGTTCCCCGCTCGGCTTGCCGCCCAGCCACCTCGGCGGCGTCGCTGAGCCCGGGGAAGGGCTCGAGGCCATCGCCCGCACCCGCATCCCCCGGAGCATCGTCGGTGAGGGCGTCCTCGGTGTCCGGGTTGCGGGTCACGGCCGCGGTCAGCCGGCGGACCTCCGTGCGCCAAGCCGGGTCGCGGTCGGTGCGGGCGCGGCGCCAGGCCACGGCCAGGTCGTCCGCGGTGTGCTCGCCGTCCAGCAGCGCCACCACCTCGGCGGCCCGGCGGGAGCCGATGGTGCGGGCGCCGTCCAGCAGGGCGCGGGCCAGGCGGGGGTGCAGGCCCGCGTCGGCCAGGGCCCGGCCGCGGGTGGTGATCCGGCCCTCGGCGTCGGTGGCGCCGAGGAAACGCAGGGCGCCGGTCGCCACCTGCATCGCGCCGGGCGGTGGTGCGTCCGGCAGGCTCAGGCCCGTACCGTCGGGGTGGCCCCACCGGGCCAGGTCCAGGGCGAAGCCGGTCAGGTCGGCCGCCGCGATCTCCGGTTCCGGCTGCGCCGGCAGGCGGTCGTGCTGGGCCGGCGACCAGCAGCGGTAGACCCGGCCGGGGGCTTCGCGGCCGGCCCGGCCGGCCCGCTGGGTCGCCGACGCGCGGGAGACCGGGACCGTCACCAGCGCGCCCAGGCCGCGGCCGTGGTCCATGCGGGGCACCCGGCTCAGGCCCGCGTCGACCACGGCGCGGACGCCGGGCACGGTCAGGCTGCTCTCCGCGACGGCGGTGGCCAGCACCACCCGGCGGACCGGGCCGGGCCGCAGGGCGGCGTCCTGAGTGGAGCCGGACTGCCGGCCGTGCAGCGGCACGATCTCGGCCGCGGCGCCGCGGAGCCGGTTCGCGACCGTCTCGATCTCGCGGGCGCCCGGCAGGAACGCCAGCACGTCGCCGTCGCCGTCGGCCAGGGCCCGGCGGATCGTCGTGGCGACGTGGTCGAGCAGTTTCGGGTCCACCCGCAGGCCGTGCGGCGGGGTCACCGGCTGCGGGGGCGGCGACCAGTGCACCTCCACCGGGAACAGCGCGGCCTGCGCCTCCACCACCGGGGCGTCGCCCAGCACCTCGGCCAGGCGCTGCGACTCGGCCGTCGCGGAGGTGGCCAGCAGGCGCAGGTCGGGGCGCAGGGCGGCGCGGACCTCGATGAGGAACGCCAGCGCCAGGTCGGAGTCGAGGTGACGTTCGTGGCACTCGTCGAGGATCACCACGGCGGTGCCGGCCAGCTCCGGGTCGCGGTGCAGGCGGCGGACCAGCACGCCGGTGGTCACCACCTCGACCCGGGTACGGGCCGAGACGCGCCGGTCGCCGCGTACGGTGTAGCCCACCCGCTCGCCGACCTGCTCGCTTAGCAGGGCCGCCATCCGCCGGGCCGCCGCGCGGGCCGCGACCCGCCGGGGCTCGGCCACCACCACCTTCGCGTCCGCGGCGAGGCCGGCCAGGGCCAGCGGGACCAGCGTGGTCTTGCCCGTTCCGGGCGGCGCGACCAGCACCGCGGCGCCCGCGCCGGCCAGGGCGGCGGCCACCGCCGGGAGCACCGCGCGGATGGGCAGGTCCGGCAGGGCGTCCGTGGCGATCAGCACCGGACAAGTCTCGCGCACCGCCGCCGGCGCGCTCCGGGCACGTGTGCGGTGTGTTAATTCGCCGGGAAACTGATGCAAGATCGGTTGATGGGCTGCTTGACTGTCCGTCTGTCGGACAGGGGGTGAACGTGGACCGGGTCGAGGCTTTCAACTCCCGGCCCACCGGCCAGCTCGAGACGGAGCTGCTCGCCGTGTGTGCCGCTCCCGCGTGGGGCCGGACGGTCGCCGCGGGGCGCCCGTACCCGTCGAAAGCCGCGGTGCTGGCCGCGGCCGATGCGGCCGCCCGCGGCCTGAGCTGGCCGGAGGTCCTGCAGGGGCTGTCCGCCCATCCGCGGATCGGCGAGCGGGCGGAAGGCGCGTCGAAGGAGGCCGCGTGGTCGCGGCGCGAGCAGTCGACGGCCGCGGGCAGCGGCGACGAGGAGACCCGGGCGGCACTGATCGCCGCGAACCACGCCTACGAGGACAAGTTCGGGCACGTGTTCCTGATCTTCGCGAGCGGGCGGACGCAGCGGGAGATCCTGGCCGCGGCCCGGGAGCGGATCGGCAACGACGAGCCGGCCGAGCGGGCGGTCGTGGCCGGCGAGCTGCGCAAGATCGCTCTGCTGCGGCTGGAGAGGTTGCTCGATGCCCTCGACTGACGGTACGGCGGCCACGTTGCACGCCAGGATCTCCACCCACATCCTCGACACGGTCACCGGCGAGCCGGCCCGCGACGTGTACGTGCGCCTGGAGCGCCGCGACTCCGACGGCTGGAAGCTGATCGCCGAGGGGCGTACCGACGGCGACGGCCGGCTGCGCCACGAGGTGCCGCTGCACGACTGGCAGGCCGGCGGCTACCGGCTGGTGTTCTACGTGGAGCCGTACCTCGGCGGGGAGGCTTTCTTCCCGGAGATCACCGTCGCGTTCCACGTGCACGACCCGGACCGGCACTACCATGTGCCGCTGCTGCTGAGCCGCTACGGCTACACCACCTACCGAGGGAGCTGACCGGTGGCGATCGTGTTGGGCCGCAACCGTTACGGCAAGGCGGAGACCCGCCTGGTGCACGTCGCGCGCGGCGGTGACAGCCACCGGCTGGTGGACCTCAACGTGAGCGTCGCGCTCTCGGGCGACCTCGCGGCGACCCATCTGCGCGGCGACAACGCCGGGGTGCTGCCCACCGACACGATGAAGAACACGGTGTACGCGTTCGCCCGCGAGCACGGCGTGGGCTCGCCGGAGGCGTTCGGGCTGCTGCTCGCGCGGCACTTCGTCGGTACGCAGCCGCAGATCGACACGGCCACGGTGAGCATCGAGGCGTACGCCTGGGAGCGGCTCGGCCCGCACTCGTTCCGCCGCTCGGGCGACTTCGTGCGCACCGCCGGGGTGACCGTCGGCGGCGCGGGTGCGCAGGTCGTGTCGGGCCTCAAGGACCTGGTGCTGCTGAACACGACCGACTCGGAGTTCCACGGCTACCCCCGCGACCGGTACACGACGCTGCCGGAGACGACCGACCGGATCCTGGCCACCGCCGTCGATGCCCGCTGGCGGCACCTGACCGATGACACCGACTGGGACGCCTCCTTCGGCGGCGCCCACAATGCCCTGGTGGAGGCCTTCGTCGACACCTACAGCCATTCCCTGCAGCAGACCCTGTACGCGATGGGCGAGCGCGTGCTGGCCGAGCGCCCGGAGCTCGCCGAGATCCGGCTGGCGCTGCCCAACAAGCATCACTACCTGGCGGATCTGGCGCCGTTCGGGCTGGACAATCCGCGGGAGGTCTTCATCGCCGGCGATCGCCCTTACGGGCTGATCGAAGGCACCGTGACGCGCGACGACGCGCCGCCGGCCAGTGCGGAGTGGTACCTGTGATCGTGATCGAGAACGTGACCGTCGCGACGGTCGACGCCGAGGGCACCGAGCACGCGGACGGCCACGTGGTCGTCGGCGACGACGGCCGGATCGCCGCGGTCGGCGCGGGCGGGGCGGGGGAGCTGCCCGGCTCCCCGCGCCGGGTCGACGGCACCGGCTGCCTGGTCACCCCCGGGCTGGTGAACACCCACCACCACCTCTACCAGTGGGTCACCCGGGGCCTGGCGCAGGACGACAACCTGTTCGGCTGGCTCACCACGCTGTACCCGATCTGGGGACGCATCGACGCCGAGGCGGTCGGGGCCGCCGCGGGCGCCGGCCTGGGCTGGCTGGCGCTGTCGGGCTGCACGACGAGCATGGACCACCACTACGTGTTCCCGCACGACGGCGGCGACGTGCTGGCCGCCGAGATCGAGGCGGCCGCCCGGATCGGGCTGCGGTTCCACCCGACCCGCGGCTCGATGGACCTGGGCCGCTCGTCGGGTGGCCTGCCGCCGGACAACGTGGTCGAGGACACCGACGCGGCGCTCAGCGCGACCGAGGCGGCGATCGACCGGTGGCACGACCCGGCGCCGGAGTCGATGCTGCGGATCGGTGTCTCGCCCTGCTCGCCGTTCTCGGTGACCCGCGAGCTGATGAGCGAGGCGGCGGCGCTGGCCCGGCGCAAGGGGGTCCGGCTGCACACGCATCTCGCCGAGACCGACGACGAGGAGGACTTCTGCCGGGAGAAGTTCGGCTGCACGCCGGTCGAGTACGCCGAACAGCTCGGCTGGCTGGGCCAGGACGTGTGGCTGGCGCACGGCGTGCACCTGGACGACGCGGCCGTGGCCAAGCTCGGCGCGACCGGCACCGGGGTGGCGCACTGTCCCAGCTCGAACGCCCGGCTGGGGGTCGGCCTGGCCCGCGTCCGGGACCTGCTCGACGCCGGCGTGCCGGTCGGCCTCGGCGTGGACGGCTCGGCTTCCCAGGAGGCGGCCCACCTGGGCGAGGAACTGCGCCAGGCGCTGTACGTGGCCCGGCTCCGCGGCGGTCCGGGGGCGCTGTCGGCCCGCGAATCGCTGCGGCTCGGCACGATGGGCGGGGCCCGCTGCCTGGGCCGCGCGGACGACATCGGCTCGCTGGAGGTGGGCAAGCTCGCGGACCTGGTGCTGTGGCGCCTGGACGGGCTGGGCCACGACGGCATCGACGACAAGGTCGCGGCGCTCGTGCTCGGCCCGGCCGCGCCGGTGGAGCTGGCCCTGGTCGGCGGCCGGCCGGTGGTCGAGCGCGGGCAGCTGGTGCACGCGGACGCCCGCGCGCTCACGCTGCGCGCCCGGCGGGCCCACCGCCGGCTGCTGGACGGAATTTAGGAAGACTTAAAGGAAGTCGCCCCCATTAATTGTTATCGCATTGCCGGACCGCCGCGACCTGCGGCCCTTTCCGAGGCGATTCATAAGTCTTCTTTCGCGCCTTGATACAAGTCTCCTGAGCTGTGCATACTCCCTGGCGAAGAGCTTTCACCGCCCGGTTGTACGGCAGCGAAGGAAATGGTTATGCGGACCTCAGGAGCCCACGTCGCGCCCGGCGACGCCAGCAAGCGGCGCCGGCACACCACCCGGGTCGCGCTGGCTGCCGCGGTGGCCGCCGCCCTCGGCGGCAGCGGCGTCTACGTCGTGAACGCGAACGCCGCCGAGACGGTCGTGCCGGGCCGGGTGCAGGCCGAGGCGTACGCCGCCCAGTCGGGCGCGCAGGTCGAGGGCACCGCAGACGCGGACGGCGGCAGCAACGTCGGCTGGCTCGCCGCCGGGGACTGGCTGCGGTACGACGACATCGCGGTGACCGGGGCCGCCCTGACCGCCCGGATCGCCTCGGACAACGCCGCAGCCGGCTCGATCGAACTGCGCCTGGGCTCGCGGACCGGCGCGCTGCTGGCGACCTTCCCGGTGGCGAGGACCGGCGGCTGGCAGAAGTGGACGACGGTGAACGCGACGGCGGCGTCCGTGCCGGCCGGCCGGCAGACCGTCTTCGCGGTGCTCAAGAGCGCGCAGGCCGGGGACTTCGTGAACATCAACTGGTTCACGTTCGGGGCGGCGCCGGCTCCTTCCGCCTCTTCCGGGCCGGCCTCCGCTTCCCCGTCGCCTGTCCCGCCGTCTCCGTCAGCCTCCGGGGCCGGCGGCGTCCCCTCCGGCGACGGCTGGGTGACCCTCGACCAGGCCAAGTGGAAGGCGCAGCTCGCCGCGTTCAACGCCCTCCAGCCCAAGCCGGTGCCGGCCGGCAACGTACGGGTGCCCGAGTTCAACGCCTCCTGCACGGTCAGCCACTCCCGGACCGACGACCCGATCGTCTTCCCCGGCCTGCCCGGCGCCTCGCACATGCACACGTTCCTGGGCAACGACAGCACCGACGCGCACACCACCACCATGACGCTGCTGGCCAACGCCGGATCGAGCTGCAAGCCCGGGGAGGACCGGTCCGCGTACTGGATCCCCGAGCTGACCGAGAACGGCAAGAAGCTCGACCCGCACGGCGTCACGGTCTACTACGGCTCGCGGCTGAAGGACCCCACCCGGACGGTCCCGTTCCCGCAGGGCTTCCGCATGATCGTCGGCGACGCCAAGCGGCAGGTGGCGACCCCGGCGGGCGCCCCGGGCCAGTTCTGGTGCGCCGGCGCCGGCGGCGAGACCGGCCGCAGCAGCGACGGCAACTGGCCGGTCTGCGCCAGGACCGCCGAACTGACCTTCCAGCTCACCTTCCCGGACTGCTGGGACGGCGTGCACCTGGACAGCCCCGACCACAAGTCGCACGTCGGCGGCCCCGGCCCGGACGGCACCTGCGCCAGCGGCAAGTTCCCGGTGGCCATCCCCTCGCTCTCCTTCGTGATCGGCTACCCCAGCTCGGGCAGCGCGGCCGGCTTCAAGCTCTCCTCGGGCAACGCCTCCTCGATGCACGGCGACGCGTTCTTCGCCTGGGACGACGCGGCGCTGGGCAGCCGCGTCAAGAACTGCATCGTGCAGAAGGCCAAGTGCGACTCGTTCGGCAACTTCTAGGTCGGCAGCACCGGACACCCCCATCCCCAGGGGGAGTCCTCATCCCCAGATAGAGAAAAGCGATGGCCTCCGTTTCCCCGCGGGGGCCATCGCCGTGTCCTGCGGTGGCCGCCCGTGTCGGCGTGACCTCGGAGCCGATGTTCCGGGCCGTTGTCCGTGGCTGGGTTGTCCGTGGCTGGGTTGTCCGTGGCTGGGTCGGTCCGGCGTATTACGCGCCGGTGCCGTCTCTCTGGCCGCTCGGGCGGGGGCTACGGGCGGCTCGGGGCGGGTGGGCCGGATCTCGGGCCGCCATCCTCGCCGGCCCGCGGGCGGTGGCCGTGCGGGCCGGCCACGTAGTCGACCAGGATGTCGAGGCGGGCCGTGCCCTGGTCGACGCGCAGCCGCCGGCCTCGGTCCAGGGTCACCAGCCCGTGCAGGGAACTCCAGAACACCTCCGTCCGACTGTCGATGTCCCCGCCGCTCCTGTCGCCCCTTCCGCTGCCCTGGTCTCGCCCGGCTTTCCCGTCTTTCTCGCCCGGCTTGTCGTCGACGAGCGGGGTGAGTGCGCTGCGAAGCTCGCCGAACGCGTCGCGCAGGGGGGCCGGAGTGTCCTCGGCGGCGAAGGCGAGGTCGATCGGGCGGGCGAACATCGCGTCGTACAGGGCCGGGCGGGTGCGGGCGAATCCCAGGTAGGCGGCGGCTACCGCGCGCAGGGTCGCCTCGGGGTCGCCGGCCGGTGACCTCTCGTCGGTCTCCGTTCCGCCGGTCCCCGGATCGCCGGTTTGCTGATCGCTTGTGGGTGAATCGCCGGCCGGTGGCGCGCCGGCCTGCGGGTCGGTGGCAGCGAGGCGGGCGGCCCGGAGCTCATCCGCCAGCTCGGCGAAGCCCTCGACCGCCACCGCGGCCACGATCGCGTCCTTACCGGGGAAGTGGCTGTAGAGCACCGGCTGGCTGTACTCCACCAGATCGGCCAGCCGCCGCGTGGTCACCGCCTCCCAGCCCTCGGCCTCGGCCAGCTCACGGGCGGAACGAAGGATCAGCTGACGACGCTCGGCGCGCTCCCGCTCACGTCTCTCCTGCACGGCCATGGCGAAATCCTAGCACCGCTAGCGTTCGGAGCAAAGTTAGGTTAGCGTTGCTCTCAGACCTAGCAACGACAGGAGCAAGCCCATGCGACGTCTGACCACCGGGCTGGCCGTGCTGTGCGGCCTCGCCGGCCTGTTCTTCGGCCTCAACTTCCTGCTCAACCCGCACGGCGCCGCCTCCAGCTTCGGCATCGAGCCGTGGCCGACGGGCGCCGCTTCCGGCTACTTCGTCGTCAAGGCGATGCGCGACATCGCCTACGGTTTGATGATCTTCGCGGTGTTCGTCACGGGCAGCCGCCGCACGCTGGGCTGGGTCATCCTGGCCGCCGTCACCATCCCGCTCGGCGACGCGGCCGCCGTGGTCACCCACGGTGGGAGCTGGGCAACTGCCCTGGCCGTGCACGGCAGCGCGGTCGTCCTGGTGGTCCTGACGGCAACCCTGCTGCTGCGCGAGACGGGCGCGGGGGGCTCCGGGACCGATACGGTACGGGGAGATGCGCACGGTTTGAGCCATCGCCGTGATTCGAGTCATCGCAGTGAGGGGAGTCGCCGACCGTGACCGAGATTCTGTCCGACGAAGCCGTGGCGTTCGTGGCGGAGCTGAACCGGCGGTTCCGGCCGCGCCGCAACGAGCTGCTGGCCGCCCGGGCCGCCCGGCGCGCCGAGATCGCCGCCGGGGGCAGCCTCGATTTCCTCAGCGAGACGGCCGACATCCGCGCCGGGGACTGGCGCGTGCCGCCCGCGCCCGCCGACCTCACCGACCGGCGGGTGGAGATCACCGGGCCGACCGAGCGCAAGATGACCATCAACGCGCTCAACTCCGGCGCGAAGGTCTGGCTGGCCGACCTCGAGGACGCCAACACCCCGCACTGGTCCAACGTCGTCGACGGCCAGCAGAACCTGTTCGACGCGATCCGGCGCACGATCCGGCTGGAGACCGACAAGAAGACCTACGAGCTGGGCGAGGGGCCGTACCCGACGATCGTGATGCGGCCCCGCGGCTGGCACCTGGACGAGCGGCACCTGCCGGTGGACGGCGAGCCGGCCGTCGGGGCGCTGGTCGACTTCGGGCTCTACTTCTTCCACAACGCCGCCGAGCTGTTGTCGCGGGGCAGCGGGCCGTACTTCTACCTGCCCAAGATGGAGTCGCACAAGGAGGCGGCGCTCTGGAACGACGTCTTCACGTACGCCCAGGAGGCGCTCGGCATCCCGGTCGGCACCATCAGGGCCACGGTGCTGATCGAGACCATCCCGGCGGCGTTCGAGATGGACGAGATCCTGCACGCCCTGCGCCCGCACATCTCCGGGCTGAACGCCGGCCGCTGGGACTACCTGTTCAGCATCATCAAGTACTTCCGCGACAACCCGGCGATGGTGCTGCCCGACCGGGCGGCCGTGACGATGACGGCGCCGTTCATGCGGGCCTACACCGAGCTGCTGGTCTCGACCTGCCACAAGCGCGGCGCGTTCGCGATGGGCGGCATGGCCGCGTTCATCCCCAGCCGGCGTGACCCGGCGGTCAACGAGGTGGCGCTGGCCAAGGTCCGCGAGGACAAGGAACGCGAGGCCGGCGACGGCTTCGACGGCTCCTGGGTGGCCCACCCCGACCTCGTGCCGGTCTGCCGGGAGATCTTCGACCGGGTGCTGGGGGACCGGCCGAACCAGCTCGACCGCCGGCGCGACGACGTCAGCGTGGCGGCGGCGCAGCTGCTCGACGTGGCGGCCACCGGCGGGTCGGTCACCGAGGCCGGCCTGCGCGGCAACGTCTCGGTCGCCCTGCAGTACCTCGAGGCCTGGCTGCGCGGCAACGGCGCGGTCGCGATCAACAATCTGATGGAGGACGCGGCCACCGCGGAGATCTCCCGTTCCCAGGTCTGGCAGTGGATCCACAACGGGGTGCGCCTGGCCGACGGCACCGAGGTCACGGCCGACCTGGTCGGGCGGATCGAGGACGAGGAGCTCGCCAAGATCCGTGAGGCGCTGGGGGACCAGGCGTGGGCCGCCGGCCGCTTCGACGACGCCCGCAAACTGTTCGAGCGGGTCGCGCTGGCCGACGACTTCGCCGAGTTCCTCACGACGGCCGCCTACGACTCGATCGACTGACGATGCGGCTCAGCGACGACGACTACGCCGCCCTGGACCACCGGCTCGCCGCCCACGACGCGTTCCTGGCCACCCGCTATCCCGGGGAGCGGCCCGGGCGGCAGCCGGTGCACACGGTCTACATCCCGGCCGACCGCATCGGCGGTTTCCGGGAGTGGGGCGCGCAGGCGCAGGCGGCCCTGGACGGGTGCCCGCCGCTGCCGTTCCCGGCCGCGCTCGCCGACCGGGTCCGGGCGAAGCTGGCCACCGAGCCGATCGAGGACCTGCGGATCGACTTCGAGGACGGCTACGGCGTCCGCGACGACGACCAGGAGGACGCGACGGTCAAGGCGGCCGTCGCCGTGCTCGCCGAGGGCCCGCGGCCGCCGTTCCTCGGGATCCGGATCAAGTCGCTGGAGGCGGCTACCCGCCGGCGCTCGCTGCGCACCTTCGACCTGTTCCTGTCGCTGTACCAGCAGCCCTTCACCGTGACGCTGCCCAAGGTGAGCGGCACCGACCAGGTCGCCGCCATGGTCGCGCTGTGCGAGACGCTGGAGCGCGGGTACGGGCTGGCCGCCGGCACGCTGACCTTCGAGATCCAGATCGAGCTGCCGTCGGCCGTGCTCGGCGCGGACGGCACCGCCACCGTGGCCCGGCTCATCACCGCGGCCGACGGGCGCTGCACGGGCCTGCACTACGGCACGTACGACTACAGCGCGGCGGCCGGCGTGGCGGCGGCGTACCAGGCGATGGACCACCCGGTCGCCGACTACGCCAAGGCGGTCGTCCAGGCCGCCGCGGCCGGCACCGGGGTCCGGCTCTCCGACGGGTCGACGAACATCCTGCCGGTCGGCTCGGACGTGGCCGTCCACGACGCCTGGGCGCTGCACCACCGCCTGGTGCGCCGATCCCTGGAACGCGGGTTCTACCAAGGGTGGGATCTGCATCCGGCGCAGTTGCCGACCCGCTTCGCGGCGACGTACGCGTTCTTCGCCGACGGGGTGGACGCGGCCTCGATCCGGCTGCGCCGCTACCTGGGCCGGCAGTCGAGCGGCATCCTCGACGAACCGGCGACGGCGCGGGCGCTGGCGGGGTATCTGCTGCGGGGGCTGGACTGCGGGGCACTGGACGAGGTCGGCTTCACCCGGGAGGAGCTGACCGCAATGCTTTGAGAAACCGGCCCGGTGCGGGGTGGGAACGCGGTGCGCGACCGGAGAGGGGCGGCGAGGCCGAGAAGGCCAGCGGACCCGGATGACCGTGCGGGTCCGGGAAGGCGGCGCGAATAGGTCCCCGACCCAGCCGCCCGGCGGACCCGGTTCAGCCGCCCGACGTCCCGCTGCTGAGACCCGACCCGGTGCTCCCGCGCCCCACGACGTTCGTCTTGACGGTTCCGTTGCTCACCTTCCCGGTGGCCGGCAGCTTGAAGGCCTTCCGGCTCGCGCGGTCACCGGGCGAGAAATAATCGCCGCCCTCGAGCTGCGCCCCCGTCGGCAGACCCCGGCTGTAGCCGGTGGAGTGCCACAGGAAGTACGACGACGTCTCGTCCGCGTCCTCGCAGTTCTCCTCGTCGACGATCTCCCCGTCCTCGTCGGCGCAGTAGAAGACCTCGTCCCCCACGGCTTCGTCATCGCTGTCCGATTCATCCGACACGTCCGGATCGGACAGCAGGCCCGACGAGCCCGACCCGGACGAGTCGGACCCGGACGAGCCAGAGCCGGATCCAGAGCCGGAGCCGGATCCAGAGCCGGAGCCGGATCCAGAGCCCGACCCCGGCCCCGAGTCGTAACCGTCGGACTCCCAACCGGAGTCGGCGTACTCGTCGTCGTAGGAGCTGTCGCAGGCCGCCGTCCCGCCCGCCGCCAGCGCGAGGAAGGCGGCCGTGAGGGCGACTTTGCGGGAGGTCATGCGGGAGGTCATGCGGGAGGTCATGCGGCGGGTCGTCACGGTCCTGCTCTCTGCGTCCGGGCCGGTGGTGCCTCGGGGCGGCGCCCGCTGCTGGATCTTTATACCGGCCGCGGGCAACCCGCGGCGCCCCGGTGATCCGGCCGGTCGGGAACCGGACACGGACATCTGATCTTGCGGGGTAGCTTCGCGCGACGTAGCCGTGCGGCAACGCTGGGCGGTTAGGCTCGGCGCATGGTCGATCTCGTGCTGCGGTCCCGGCGTGCCGTCGTCGCGGACGGCGAGCGCCCCGCCGCCGTCTCCGTCGCCGGGGGACGGATCGTCGCCGTGGACGACCATGACGCCCGGGTCGACGCGGCCGAGGAGGTCGATCTGGGCGACGTGGCGCTGCTGCCCGGCCTGGTCGACACCCATGTGCACGTCAACGAGCCCGGGCGGACCGAGTGGGAGGGCTTCGCCACCGCCACCCGGGCCGCCGCGGCCGGCGGGGTCACCGCCATCGTGGACATGCCGCTCAACAGCCTGCCGCCGACCGTCGACGTGGACGCGCTGATCGTCAAGTTGGCGGCGGCCCGCGGTCAGCTCCACGTCGACGTGGGTTTCTGGGGCGGTGCGATCCCCGGCAACGTGGGCGCGCTGCCCGCGCTGCACGCCGCCGGGGTGTACGGCTTCAAGGCGTTCCTCGCCGACTCCGGCGTCCCCGAGTTCCCGCCGCTGAGCCCGGACCAGCTGGAGGAGGCCCTGCGCGCGGTCGACGCCCAGTTCGTGGTGCACGCCGAGGACCCCGGCCACCTGCACCCGGCCGCCTCCTCCCCGGCGTACGCGGACTTTCTCGCCTCCCGGCCGCCCGACGCCGAGCACGCCGCCGTCGCCACCGCGATCGCGGCCGCGCGCGCCACCGGCCGGCGCGTGCACATCCTGCACCTGTCCGCCGCGACCGCCCTGCCGCTGATCGAGCGGGCCCGGGCCGACGGGCTGCCGGTCACCGCCGAGACCTGCCCGCACTACCTGACCCTGGACGCCGCGCACATCCCGGCCGGCGCGACCGAGTTCAAGTGCTGCCCGCCGATCCGCGACGCCGCCAACGCCGACCGGCTCTGGGCCGCCCTGGCCGACGGGCTGATCAGCTGCGTGGTCAGCGACCACTCGCCGTGCACCCCCGAGCTCAAGCGGCAGGACACCGGCGACTTCGCGGCGGCCTGGGGCGGCATCGCCTCCGTGCAGCTGGGCCTGCCGGTGGTCTGGACGGCCGCCCGGGCCCGGGGGCACACCCTCGCCGACGTGGTGAGCTGGATGGCCCGGCGCCCCGCCGAGCTGGTCGGGCTGGCCGGCAAGGGCCGGATCGCCGTGGGCGCCGACGCCGATCTGGTGGCGTTCGACCCGGAGGCGGAATTCACCGTCGATCCGGTACGGCTGCACCACCGCAACCCCGTCACGCCGTACGCGGGAAAGGTCCTGGCGGGTGTGGTCCGCACGACCTGGCTGCGCGGACGGACCGTGACCGGCGACGCCCCCCGCGGCGTCTTCCTGACCCGGGAGGGTTCCTGATGGAGGAGTTCACGCTGCTGCCCGACCTCGCGTCGCGCGTCTTCGGCGGCGGGGTGGTGTTCGCCAACGACGAGTTCTTCGCCGCCGCCGACCACCTGGTCGAGCCGGCCGCCCCGGTGTTCGCGCCGAAGACCTTCGGGCACAAGGGCCAGGTGTACGACGGCTGGGAGACCCGCCGCCGCCGCGAGCCCGGCCACGACACCGCGATCATCCGGCTCGGCGCGCCCGGCATCGTGCACGGCGTCGACATCGACACGGCCTTCTTCACCGGCAACTATCCGCCGCACGCCTCGGTGGAGGGCGCGGCGCTGGAGGGCTATCCCGACCCGATCCAGCTCGCCGAGGCGCACTGGGTGCCGCTCGTGCCGCGGTCCCCGCTGGCCGGCGACAGCCAGAACCTGTTCGCGGTCGACTCCAGCCAGCGCTTCACGCACATCCGGCTGAACATCCACCCCGACGGCGGGGTGGCCCGGCTGCGGGTGCACGGCGAGGTGGTGCCCGACCCGAGGCTGCTGCCGAGCGTCTTCGACGTGGCCGCCGCCGAGTACGGCGCCCGCATCGCCGGGTGCAGCAACATGTTCTACGGCCACCCGCAGAACATGATCTATCCCGGCCTGGCCCGCTCGATGGGGGACGGCTGGGAGACTTCGCGGCGCCGCGACGACAGCAACGACTGGGTGCTGGTGCAGCTGGCCGTGCCGTCGGTGATCGAGCTGGCCGAGCTGGACACCAGCCACTTCAAGGGCAACGCGCCGGGCAGCGCGATGCTGCGCGGCATCGACGCGCGGACCGGGCTGCTCGACGACCCGACCGACTGGTTCGACCTGTTGCCGCAGGTGCGGCTCTCCCCGGACACCCGGCACCGGTTCGGGGTGTCGGTGGTGCCGGTCGCCACCCACGTGCGGCTGGACATCTTCCCGGACGGCGGCATGGCCCGGCTGCGCCTGCACGGCCGCCCGGACGGCGCCGTGCTCCGCGCCCGCTTCGAGGCCGTGACGTAGCCGGAGGCCATGACGTAAACGGGGTGCTCAAGGGCTAGGGCAGCTCCACCGGGCCGGTGTGGTCGTCGGCCGGCAGGTCGCCGCCGGCCACCGCGGTGATCACCAGCTCCGGCATGGTCAGCAGCCCGGACAGCGTCGTGGCCAGCGCGGTGTCCGCCGCGTCGCGGCCGGTGGCGATCCGGATCAGGCTCGGCCGGGGGGCCAGCCCGGTCGCGTCCCACACCTGCCACCGGCCCTCCAGCGCGGTCTCCACCACCAGGTGGAAGTCCATCGGGGACAGGCCCGGGGCGTAGACCGCCGCCACCCGGGCCGGCACGTTCATCGCCCGGCAGAGCGTGGCGACCAGGTGGGCGTAGTCGCGGCACACGCCCCGGCCGTCGAGCAGCGTGTCCGCCGCGTCGGTCGACGGCCCGCTGCTGCCCGCCTCGTAGCGCAGGTGATCGTGCACCCAGTCCCGGATCGCCCGCACGGTGGCGGTGGCGTCCGGCCGGCCGCCGAACAGCCCGCCCGCGAAGCCGGCCATCCTGTCCGACGGGCAGTACCGGCTCGGCCGCAGCGCCTCGACCCGGTCCAGCTCGGTGACCCCGGGCGGGGCCGGACGGGTCACGGCCACCTCCGCCGCGTACCGCACGGTCAGCCGGCCCTCCGGGGCCCGGACGAGGTGCTGGCGTCCGGGCAGCTCCACCGCGGCCAGGGCGCGGCCCCCGCTGTCCAGCGAGAGCGACTCGGCGACCGGGTCGGCGGCGGCGATCCGCAGGACGATCTCCGCGCTCGCGGTGACATCGAAGACGAGGGTGGCGCCGACCTGGGAGGTTCTCACGGACGCCACGGTAGCCGGAGCGCGATGTCGGCCGGGTTTCGGCGGGAAAACGCGTTCGCGTACGCGCGGAGCCACCGCTACGGTCCCCTCGTGAGCCGCACCGAGACCCTGGTCCTCGTCGATGCCGGCGGCGCGCTGCTCGGCGCGCTGCCACCCGTCCGGGTCGAGCTGCCCTGGTGGCCCGAGGTCGCGGACGTGGTGGCCGAGGCGCGCAGCCGGCACGGCGCCGACGTGCAGGTGCTGCGGCTGCTGGACGCCGACCGGCCGCATCCGCCGGGCGGCCGGGTCACGTACCTGGCCCAGGTCTTCAGCCCGCCCGCGGCGCCGCTGGCGCCGGCCGATGTGGACCTGGCCCCGCACCCGCTGCGGGCCCCGTACGCGGTCCCCGGCGGTCCGGCCGCCTCGGTGGCCTGGGCGCTCGCCGCGTCCGGCCGCCACGATCTGACCGCCGTGCAGCAGCGCACCTGGAACCTGTCGATGATCTGGCGCCTCGAGGCGGCCGGCCAGCCGGTCGCCTGGCTCAAGCAGGTGCCCCCGATGTTCGCGCACGAGCCCGCCGTGCTCGCCCTGGTGGGCGGGTTCGCGCCCGGCCTGGTGCCCACGGTCCTGCGGGCCGGGCCGCCCGGCCGGATGCTGCTGGGTCACGTGCCGGGGGAGGACCGCTACGAGGCCGGCGCCGACCTGTGCGCGGCCGTCGCCGCCGACTGGCACCCGGCCCAGGTGCATTTCGCCGGCCGGGTGGACGAGCTGCTCGCCGCGGGCGTGCCGGACGGACGGTTCGACGCCGACCGGTTCGCGCGGGTGGCCGAGCCGTTCCTCGACGGGATCGACGGGCTGGCGGCGCTGGTAGACGAGCTGCCGGCGCGGTTCGCCGCGATCGAGGCGTGCGGGTTGCCGGCCACGCTCGTGCACGGCGACCTGCATCCCGGCAACGTGCGGGCCGACGGCGACAGCCGGGTCATCGTCGACTGGGGTGATGCGACGGTCGGCCATCCGGCGTACGACATCCTGCGGCTCACCGGCGAGCTGGACGAACCCGGCCCGGTGCTGCGGGAATGGGCGCGGCGCTGGCGTACGGACCGGCCCGGCGCCGAACCGGAGCGGGCCGTCGCGCTCATCCGGCCGGTCGCCGAGCTGCGGGCGGCCGCCGCGTACGCGGACTTCCTGGACCGGATCGAGCCGTCCGAGTGGCCCTACCACGCGGCGGACGTGCCGGCGCGGTTGCGCGCCGCGGCGGCCGCAGCCGTACGGTGGAGGTGTGACTGACCAGCGGAGTCGCTTCGTGGAGGAGCTCCGTCGCAACGGCGCGCCGCTGACCCCGGAGCTGGCCGCCGCGTTCGCCGCCGTGCCCCGGGAGGCGTTCGTCGCCGAGGGCTTCCAGCGCCGCGACGGCAGCTGGGCGCGGCCCGGCACGGCCGGTTTCCGCGCCGCCGTCTACCGCGACGACGTGCTGGTCACCAAGGTCGACGGCGGCACGGCGGTCAGCTCGTCCAGCCAGCCGTCGCTGATGGCGATCATGCTGGCCGCGCTGGATGTGCGGCCCGGCGACCGGGTGCTGGAGATCGGCGCCGGCACCGGTTACAACGCCGCCCTGCTGGCCGCGCTGGGCGCCCGGGTGACCAGTGTGGACGTGCAGGCCGACGTCGCGGACCGGGCCCGGGCCGCGCTGGCCGCGGCCGGCGTCGAGGGTGTCCGGGTGCTCATCGGCGACGGCTACTCAGGGGCGCCGGGGGAGAGCTTCGACCGCGCGATCGTGACCGTCGGCGTCGCCGGGATCTCCCCGGCGTGGCTGGCCCAGACCCGGCCGGGACCGGTCGTGGCCCCCGTCGAGCACGCCGGCACCCACCCGGTGCTGGCGGTCGAGGGCGGCCCGGAGGGCCCGGTGACCGCGACGGTGATCTGCCCGTCCGGCTTCATGAGCGCCGCCGGGCCGCTGACCGCCACCCATCCGTGGTCCCACCCGCACCCGGTGTCGTCCGGCACGCTGGCGCCGTTCGCCCCCTTCGCGCCGCCGCGCTGGGAGACCCCGCTGAGCTCCTACGTCTACCGGGACCTCTGGTACGCGGCCGGGGTGTGGAGCCGCCGCGCCACCCACGCCGCCCTGCCCGACCGCGAGCTGAGCGGGGTGGTGCTGCTGGACGAGCGGGGCGCCGGCGGCGCGGCGATCATGCCCGACGGCTCGGTGCTGGCCGGCGGGGAGCGGGCGGACGACTGCGGCGCCGCGGCGGTGGAGATCGTCGACCGCTGGGAGGCGGCGGGCCGCCCGCCGATGCGGGCCTGGCGGATCGGCCTGCGGCTGGCCGGGGACCCGCGGGCGCCGATCTGGGCGCCCGCGACCTGGTCGCTGCCGGCGCAACCCTAGGCGCGCAGGTACGCCAGCACGGCCAGCACCCGCCGGTTGGTGTCCTCGGCCGGCGGCAGGTCCAGCTTGGCGAGGATGCTGCCCACGTGCTTGCCCACCGCCGCCTCGGTGACGAACAACCGGGCCGCGATCGCCGAGTTCGAGTGCCCCTCGGCGACCAGCGCCAGCACCTCCCGCTCGCGCGGGGACAGCGCCGCCAGCGGGTCCTTGGGCCGGCGCAGCAGCCGGCGGACCACCTCCGGATCCACCACCGTGCCGCCGCCGAGGACCGTCCGCAGCGCGGTCACGAAGTCCTGCACGTCGACCACCCGGTCCTTGAGCAGGTAGCCGACCCGCCGGCCGTCGCCGGTGTCCAGCAGCGCGGTGGCGTACTCCTCCTGCACGTACTGGCTCAGCACGACCACCGCGAGGTCGGACTGCCGCCGGCGCAGCGTCACCGCGGCCCGCAGGCCCTCGTCGGTGAAGCTCGGCGGCATCCGGATGTCGGTGATGACCAGCTCCGGCCGGTGCTCGGCCACCGCCGCGAGCAATGCCTCGGCGTCGCCGACCGCCGCCACCACCGTGCAGCCGAACCGGGACAGCACACCGACCAGGCCCTCGCGCAGCAGCACGCCGTCCTCGGCGAGCACCACCCGGATCAGCTCTGCCACGGAAGCTCCACCCGGACCAGGGTAGGGCCGCCGGCCGGGCTGGCCAGCAGCAGGCGGCCGCCGACGGCCGCGACCCGGTCGGCCAGCCCGGTCAGGCCGGTGCCGTGCGCCGGGTCCGCGCCGCCGTGCCCGTCGTCGCGGACCTCCAGCACCAGCATGTCCCCGGCCTGCGCCAGCAGCAGGTCGGCGCGGCTCGCCCCGGCGTGCTTGACCACGTTGGCCAGGGCCTCCGACGCGGCGAAGTAGGCGGTGGTCTCCAGGTGCGGCGCCGGCCGGTGCAGCTGGTCGGCCACGGTGAGCGTCACCGGCAGCGGCGAGCGGACCGTCAGCTCCCGCAGCGCCGCGGGCAGCCCGAGGTCGGCCAGCGACTGCGGCCGGATGCCGTGGATCAGCTCCCGCAGCACCACCATCAGCTCCTTCGCCTCGTCGTGGGCCTGCGCCAGCGGGGCCGCCGCGGGCGAGTCGGCGGGCACGTCCAGGCGGGCCATGCCCAGCTGCAGGGTGAGGCTGGTGAGCCGGTGCTGGGCGCCGTCGTGCAGGTCGCGCTCGATGCGCCGGCGCTCCGCCTCGAACGCGTCGACCAGCCGGGCCCGCGACTGCGCCACCGCCCGCAGCGCGGTGCCGTCCCGGTCGCCCAGCAGGGCCCGGGCGGTGGCCGCCTGACCGGCGGCGATCAGCCCGAGCAGGTAGAGAAGGACCGGGACCAGCAGGACGCCGGCCACCGCGAGCGGGACCGCCTGGGCGACGGTACGCACCGTGAAGACGCCGAACTGCCAGCTGTCCGTGCCGCTCGCGGCGAGCAGCGGGCTCACCAGGAAACCGATGTCGATCAGCACCAGCAGGGCGAGGACGCTCACCACGACCGGGAAGACCAGCCCCAGGAAGGCGCCGTAGAGCACCTCGCGCCAGGTGGCCGCCTCGGTGTAGCGCACCCGCAGCCAGGTGAGCGGGTCGGCGCGCAGCGGCCGGTGCGCCGACTGCAGCGGCCGCCGGTCGACCAGGCCCAGCCGGCCCCGCTCGATCGCGGCCAACGGGATCGCGACCAGCGGGGCGAACCCGGCGAACAGGGCCAGGGCCAGGAGCATCAGGAACAGCAGCGGGCCGTCCAGGGCCCGGCCGTCGTTGAGCCGCAGCCCGGCGGCCAGCCAGGGCAGGATCAGCGTGCCCAGCCCGGCGCCGGCGAGGCCGGCGAGCGGGAGCGCGGTCACGACGTAGAGCAGGGAGCGCCACGGGCCCGCGGAGAGCAGGTAGCGACGGCCGGTCAGGGCTTGCCAGGGGGCTTCGATTGTTGACACAGCGTCACGGTAGTGAGCGCGGGGCGGGCGTTCCCAGCCGTCCACGGCTACCTCCGGGGTAGGGCTGGCCCTACCAGGTGCCGGCCCGGCGGGCCCGCCACGGGCGCCCGTCCGGGTCGTAGATCAGCCTGTACGCCGGGACCGCCCAGATCCGCTGCCACCAGGGCAGGCGCTCGGTCTCGTGGGGCACCAGCCGGCCCGGCGGACGGGGGCCCCGCTGCCCGCCGGCGTGCCAGTCGCGCAGCGCGTCGGCCGCGGCGCTGACCGTGCGTACCGCGTCGTCGGGGTCGATCAGGCCGTCGTCGTCGGTGCGGTCCAGGTGCTCGCGCATCAGCTCGAGCCGCAGGTTCCGGGCGTACGTCCGGGCGCCCTGACCCTCCCCGGCCGGGTCGCGCGGCTCCCGCTCGTCGCGGGTGTTGTCCAGCACGGCGCAGGACAGCTCGCTGTCGTGGGTCCAGGACCGGCGGTTGAAGTTGTCGCTGCCCGTGCTCGCCCACACGTCGTCGACCACGCACACCTTGGCGTGCACGTAGACCGGCGTGCCGGCGTGGTTCTCCACGTCGAACACGTGCACCCGCTCCGGGGCGGCCTTGCGGCACAGCTCGATGGCCTCCTCGCGGCCCACCTGGTTGGGCGGCAGGGCGAAGCGGCCGTCCACGTCCGGGTGCCGGGGCACGACCGCGACCAGGTGCAGGTCGTCGTTCTGGTTCAGCGCGTCGGCGAACAGCTGGGCGACCTCCTTGGACCACAGGTACTGGTCCTCGAGGTAGATGAGCCGGCGGGCCTTCTTGATGGCCTTGGTGTAACCGCGGGCGATGCTCTGCTCACCGAGGCGCGCGAAACCGTACGGCGGGCGCATCGCCGGATAGGTGCGCAGCACCTGGATGTCGTGCGGGCCGCACTCCGGCGGGTCCGGCGGCTGCGGCGGCAGCTGGTCGGCGTGCAGGTCGGCGCCCTTGAGCTTGTCCTCGATCGTGGAGATCGGGCCGTGCTGGTCCAGCGGCACCTTGTCGGTCCAGCGCTCCCGGAAGGTGAGGTCCAGGATGCCGACGACCGGGCCGCGCAGGGCGAGCTGCACGTCGTGCCAGGGCGGGTTCTTCCCGTACGCCTTGGCCATCGCGATCGGCTGCGGATCGCCGTGGTGGTCGGCGTCGTCGCGGCGGCTGTGGCACAGGTCGATGCCGCCGGCGAATGCGATGTCCCGCTCCGGCTCGCCCGGGTGCCGCAGCACCACCAGCTTCTGGTGGTGCGAGCCGCCTCGGCGTACCCGCTGGTCGAGCAGCACCTCGCCGCCGGCGGAGGCGATGTCGTCACCGAGGTTGCGGTTCTCCTCCTCGCTGTACGCCAGCTTGTCCAGGTGCGAGCGCCAGAGCAGCCCCTTGACCACGACGCCGCGCTTGGCCGCGGCCGAGAACAGCTCGACGATGGTGGGCCCGTCGTCGCGCATCCGTTCGTCCGGGTCGCCGCGCCAGTCGGTGAAGAAGAGGTGGTCGCCCTCGCGCAGCGCCTCCACCTCAGTCACCAAACGGTCGAAATACGTTCTTCCGTGAATAAGCGGTTCGGCGGTGTTTCCGGTGGACCAGGTGGGTATCTGGGAGTCCGGGTTGCCACGCTCGTCCGAGGTCAGAAACCAGTCCTCCAGTGGCACGGGGCAGCCCTTTCCGAGGTCGACGACGCCCTCACGGTAGGCCCCTTGACGGCCGAACGCACGCTGAAGCACGCGTCCCCCCGCGAGATAGGAAACACTCCCATGAGCAGTGAGCCCCTGACCACGACCGCCGGCCCGGCCGAAGCCTCGGAGCGGGGACTGCTCATCGCCATGCTGCTGCTGGTGCTCTGCGGCGCCGGCGCGATGCTGCTGATGTCCTAGCCGTCCGCCGATACCGAACCGTTGCCGCCGGGTGACGGATATGGGGCAGCGCCGGCTGGCGCGGCTGATCCATACTCGTCGGCATGACGGGGGATCCGGGGTACAGCAGCGCAATCGTCGAGGTCCCGCAGGCAGAAGCGGCCGCCGGCACCAGCCGGACGGTCTGGTCGCCGACGCACGGTCCGCTCACCGTGGCCGTGCCGCCCGGCACCGTCGACGGCGCGGTCGTCTGGGTGCAGAGCCCGACGGCCGGTAACGTCGCGGTCACCATCCGCGTGACGTCCCCGTTCCCGCCGCCGCAGCCCTATCCCGGCGCCCCGGCGTCCGGCCCGGGCTACCCGCCGCCGCCCGGCCAGCCCCATCCTGGCCAGCCCGGGCCGGGGCAGCCGCTGCCCGGCCAGCCGTTCCCGGGCCAGCCCTTCCCCGGTCAGCCCTTCCCCGGTCAGCCTTTCCCCGGTCAGCCGCAGTATCCGGGCCAGGGGCCGGCCTTCGCCGGTCCGCCGCAGGCGGGGCCGAGCAACACCCGGCGCAACGCGGTGATCGGCGGCAGCCTCGTCGTCCTGCTCGCCCTGGGCTGCTGCGGCATCGTCCGGTTGTTCACCGGCGGTGACGACGACACCCCGCAGGCCGGTCGCAACGGCATCGCCGCGACGGCCGGCAGCGCGGGCCCCACCGCCACCACCCCGCTCACCCCGGAGCAGTACGTCCAGATGCTCGCGGCCTCCGACGCCGCCATCGGCAGCAGCTTCAAGAAGCTCAACACGGCGGACAGCGCCGCCTTCGCCCGGGCGGCCCCGGCCGCGGTGACCGCGATCCGCGCCGAGGCCGGCAAGCTGCGCGCCGCCCAGCCGCCCGCCGGCGCGGCCGCGGCGCACGGTCAGCTCACCCTCGAGCTGGAGAGCCTGGGCGACATGGTCGACGAGTCCGCCTCGGCCAAGCAGGAATGCCCGGCGGCCTCACCGTGGGCGACGGTGCTCCAGTCGGGCTGGGCCGACGGCATCCGCGAGGACGCGAAGAAGCTGGCCGCCGCGGACCCGAAGTACAAGTTCGGCACGTTCCTGCCGGCGGCGCCCAAGGAGGCCAACCGCCGCCTCAAGACGGGCACGTTCGTCCAGCGCTCGAGCGCCCGCGGCGCCGGCCACCTGAAGATCAAGAACGGCGCCAACGACACCACGGTCAGCCTGGTGCCGGCCAAGGGCAAGAAGCCCAAGCCGGTCCTGACGGTGTACGTCCGCGGCGGCGGGACCTTCACGGCCAAGGGCGTGCGCGACGGCACGTACCGGGTCTACACCGCCTCGGGCAAGGACTGGGACAACGGCAAGAAGGGCTTCACCCGGGACTGCTCGTTCAGCAAGTTCGACGACACGTTCAAGTTCAGCACGACGTCGTTCTCGGCCTCCATCTGGACGATCACGCTGACCCCGGTGATCGGCGGCAACGCCTCGACCAGCAACGTCGACCCGAACGCCTTCCCCAAGTGATCGTCGGAGCGGCCGGCCGGGCCGGCCGCTCCGTCAGGTCCCGGACCGGGGTCAGTCGGTGTGCGGCAGCCGCTCCGCCGGGATCACGCCCAGCCGGCCCTTCTGGTAGTCCTCGAACGCCTGCATGAGCTCCGCCCGCGTGTTCATCACGAACGGGCCGTAGTGCGCCACCGGCTCGCGGATCGGCCGGCCGCCCATGACGAACAGCTCCATCGCCGGGATGTTCGCGTCCTGGCTCCGGTCGGCGCTGACCCGCAGCGCGTCGCCGGCGCCGTGGGCGGCGAGCTGACCGATCTGGATCGGGCGCTGCTCCACGCCGACCGTGCCCCGGCCGGCCAGCACGTACACCAGGGCGTTGTAGTCCGACTGCCACGGCAGGTCGAGCTGCGCGCCCGGCTGGAGCGTGACGTGGGCCAGGTTGATGGGGGTGAAGGTGGATCCCGGTCCGGCGTGCCCGGCGATCTCGCCGGCGATCACGCGGATCAGGCTGCCGCCGTCCGGGGTGGTCAGCAGGGCCGCCTCCCGGCCGCGGATGTCCTGGTACTTCGGCGCGATCATCTTGGCCGCGCGGGGCAGGTTGACCCACAGCTGCAGCCCGTGGAACAGCCCGCCGCTGGTGACCAGCTGCTCCGGCGGGGCCTCGATGTGCAGGATGCCGCCGCCGGCGGTCATCCACTGGGTGTCGCCGTTGGTGATCGTGCCGCCGCCACCGAGGGAGTCCTGGTGGTCCATGGTGCCGTCGATCATGTAGGTGACCGTCTCGAACCCGCGGTGCGGGTGCCACGGCGTGCCCTTGGGCTCGCCCGGGGCGTAGTCGACCTCGCCCATCTGGTCGAGGTGGATGAACGGGTCCAGCTCGTTCATCGGCATGCCCGCGAAGGCGCGCCGGACCGGGAAGCCCTCGCCCTCGTAGCCGGACGGCGCGGTGGTCAGCCGGCGGACGCCGCGGTAGCTGGTGGTGGCGGCGTCGAGCTGCGGCAGGCGCGGCAGGACCAGGACGTCGTCGACGGTGATCGCGGGCATGTCTTCTCCTCAGACTGCGAGCGGCTGCGTGCGCAGTCGCGGACCCAGGCGCCCGAAGACGCGGGTGATGGTGGCGAGCTCGGCCTCGTCGAGGTCGTCGATGAACGTCTCCCGCACGGTGGCGAGATGCAGGGGCGCGGCCGCGGTCAGCGCGGCCAGGCCGGCGTCGGTCAGCACGGCCTCCTGGCCGCGGCCGTCGTCGGAACAGCTCTGCTTACGGACCAGGCCGCGCTTGACCATGGTGGTGATCTGGTACGTGCACCGGCTGGGCGAGAAGACCAGCCGGCCGGCCAGCTCGCCCATGCGCAGCCGGCGCCCGGGGGCCTCGGAGAGCACCACCATGACGTGGTAGTCGGCCATGCTCAGCCCTGTGCTCGCCCGCAGGTCGTCCTCGAGGCGGGTGTGCAGGGCCCAGCTGCTCTCCACGAAGGCCCGCCAGGCGGCCTGCTGGGTCTCGCTGAGCGGTTCGGTCATGACCGGAACGCTACTTCTTTAAAATCTGAAATACCACCGGTACGGCTATGGCGGTGGTCACTGCCCGCGGCGCAGCAGGAGCAGCGCCGCCAGCAGCGGGAGCGTGATGAGGAACGCGAGCCGCAGGGCCACCACGTCGGCGAGCCGGGCCAGCGCCACGGGGGCGACCAGGATCGCCGTACCGGAAGCCAGCGCGCCCAGCGAGACGGCAGGCCCGGCGCTCAGGCCCGGGGTCGCGACCAGGCCGGCCAGGGTCACCGGGTAGAGGGTCGCCACGCCGGCGCCGGCCACGACGAGCCCCGCGGTGATCGCCGCCGGGTGGCCCGCGACGACGACCAGCGTCGCGCCCGCGGCGGTGACCGCGGCGGCGACCGGCAGCACCGGCAGCCGGCGGATGAGCGCCGGGCCGGCCAGCCGGCCCAGCGCCATGCCGAGCGGGAAGGCGGTGCCGAGCGCAGCCGCGGTGCCGGGCGCCGGGACGGCGGCGGCGAGCCGGGCCACGGCCCAGATGGTGAAGCAGAACTCCACCGAGACGGCCAGGGCCACGACGGCCCAGCGCCGGGCCACCGCGCCGGCCGCCGGCCGGACACCCGGCTCCCGCGTGGACGGCACGGCGACCGGGCGGGCCGTCACGGCCAGGAAGAGCAGCGGCGGTACGGCGACCAGCAGCGCCAACCTCCCGCTGGCCAGCCCCGTCGCCTCCAGGGCGGCGATCGCCGCGGGCGCGAGCACCGCGGCGGCGCTGGACGCGGCAGTGACCTTCGCCAGCCGCGTCGCCGCGCCCGCCCCGGCCAACAGAGCCGGGGTCACCAGCACGATCGCCGCGCCGCCGAGGCCCAGCAGCAGGGCGCCGGCGACCGCCACGGCCGGGACCGTGGCCAGCGCGAGCAGCGTGACCCCGGCCGCGATGACCAGCGAGCCCCCGGTCAGGGCCGGGCGGGGGCCGCCGCGCAGCAGCCACGGCCCGGCCGGCGCGACGATCACCAGACCGAGCCCGAACGTCGCGGGCAGCCGGCCGAGCGCCTCCGGTGGCACGCCGAAGTCGTCCGCCAGCAGCACCAGGCAGGCGCCGAGCGCGGTGATCGCGTAGCCGAGGCCGGCCTGCGCGATCCCGGCCGGCACGACATTGCCGGCCTGCGCCTTCGCGCCTTGCGCGAGGCTTCCGGCTTGCGCCTTCGGACCTTGCGCGAGGCTCCCGGCCTGCGCCTTCGCGTTCTGCGGGAGGTCGGTGGCCTTGTCCTCTGCGCCGTGCGGAGGGTCGCCGGCCGTCAATCCGGGTTCGGGTCCGGTGGGCGCGCCGTCGACCGGCTCGCCGCCGTCGGCCCGGGGTCCCCGGTGCGGGTGCGGGAGGCTCACGGGATCAGGCGTTCGTTGCGGCCAGCAGCCGGGTGAGGGCGGTCAGGTGGGGGATCCGCAGGTCGGCGTCCACGCCCTTGAGGGCGGCCACCGGGGCGCCCGCGGCCCGCCCGGCGGCGACGCCGACCTCCGCGTCCTCGACCACCAGGCAGCGCCCCGGCGCGACACCCAGCACCTCGGCGGCGCGCAGGTAGCCTTCCGGGTCGGGCTTGCCCGCGCGGACGTCCTCGACGGTGATCAGCAGCGGCGCCGCGATGCCCGCCGCGCCCAGCCGGGCCCTCGCCAGTCGCACGTCCGCGCTGGTCACGACCGCCCAGGGCAGCCGCAGCGCGGCGAGCAGCTCGTGCGCGCCGGGGGTGGCCACCACGTCCGACAGGTCTTCGTACTGCAGCTCCAGCTGGCGGGCGGCGGCGTCCGCGGCGGCGGTTCCGGCGAGGTCGGGGCGGACGAGCCCGACGGTTCGTTCCGCCGGGGCGCCGTGCGCGACGGCCAGCACGGCGTCCGGGGGCACGCCGTACTCGGCCGCCCAGGACCGCCAGGCCCGTTCGACGGCCGCGTCGGAATCGACCAGGGTGCCGTCCATGTCGAAGAGCACCGCCTCGATGATGGTGAGGTCCACGCCATCCCCCTAATATCCTCGTCATACGAGCATAAGGTGGTGAACCCCGG
Source organism: Actinoplanes nipponensis (assembly GCF_016862275.1). GTDB lineage: Bacteria > Actinomycetota > Actinomycetes > Mycobacteriales > Micromonosporaceae > Actinoplanes > Actinoplanes nipponensis. The sequence continues at coordinate 27,935 of NZ_BOMQ01000021.1, forward strand.
TCATGGCCAGCGCGATCCGCCGGCGGGCCCAGGAGACCCGCTGGCACACCGCCTCCCAGGTGCTGGCCTGGCTGCGCCTGCACCCGGGCGCCACCCGCGCCGCCCTGGCCCACGACCTGCAGCTCACCAGCGGCCTGGCCACCGAGCTCACCGGCCGGCTGCGGGCGCTGAGCCTGCTGGCCGAGGCGCCCGCGCCGCCGCAGGGACGGGGCCGGCCGACCACCGTCCTCGGCGCGCACCCCGACGGCCCGGTCGTGCTGGCGGTGGATCTGCGCACCGCGGACCGCCGGCACGCGGTTGCCGGGCTCGACGGGCGCCTGTTCGACACCGCCGGCGCCCGGCACGACAGCCGGGACCCGGCAGCCGTGCTCGCCGCCGCCCGGCAGGCCGTCGACGCTGTCCGCGACCGGTACGGCGACCGGTTGCGCGCGGTCGCCGTCTCCGTCGCCGGCACCATCCACGACGGCCGCCTCGCCCAGTCGGCCACGCTGGGCTGGCGCGACGTCGACCTGAGCCCGCTCACCGCCGGCGCGGGGATCCCGCTGCTGCCCGGTAACGACGCCAGCCTCGCCGGGCTGGCCGAGGCCCGCACCGGCGCCGCCGTGGGGGCGCGGGCGGCGCTGCACCTGATGGTCGAGGTCGGGATCGGCGGGGCGTTCACTGTGGACGGACGCCCGTCGGCCGGCGCGCACGGCGCCGCGGGTGAGTACGGCCATCAGCCGTACGGTGACCGGTCCCGGCCCTGTCCCTGCGGGGCGCGCGGCTGCTGGGATCTCGAGGTCGACGGCCGCGCCCTGGCCCGCCACCTGGGCGTGCCCGCGCCGGCCGACCCGCGCGCCTTCGCCGTGCAGGTGCTGGACCGGGCGCCCCGGGACCCCGCGGCCCGGCGGGCGCTGGCGGTCGTCGCCGCCGCGCTCGGGGCGGGCATCGGCGGCCTGGTCAACGTGCACGACCCGGACACCGTCACGCTGGGCGGGCTCGCCGCCCCGCTGCGCGCCGCCGCCCCGGACAGCTTCGCGGCGGCCTACCGGGACGGGCTGATGGCGTTCCATCGTGGACAGCCGCCACCGGTGGTGGACGCGGCGCACGGCGACGACGGCGCCCTGCACGGCGCGGCGCTGCTGGCGCTGGACCACGTCACCAGCGAGACCGCCCTGGCCGAGTGGTCAGCGCGCCCGCACTGAGAACGTGATGGGCGTGGGCCCGCCACCCTCGGCGAAGCCGTCGGCGGTCAGCCCGGCGGCCACGAACGCGCCGAGCAGCTCGGCCAGCGGGAAGTGCATCGCGCCGACCTTGTCCCGCACGCCCCGGCTGGTCCACGAGTCGCGGCTGAAGCCGCGCTCGCGGTAGCCGGGGCGGATCACGGTCACGGCCGGGTCGGACCGGTCGGCGAACGCCCCGCAGAAGCACGGGTGCACGCCGACGTGCACGAACACGCCGCCGGGGGCGAGCACCCGGCGCACCTCGCGCAGCACCGCGGGATAACCGGGCATGTCGGTGTGCACCATCATCGCGATCACCGCGGGCACGGCGGCGTCCGCGAACGGCAACCGGGTCGCGTCGCCGCGTACGACCGGCAACCGGCCGGCGGCGTGCCGCAGCATCCCGGCCGAGAGGTCGACGCCGACCGGGGTGCGGCCCAGCCGGCGGACCGCGCCGGCGTACGCGCCGGTGCCGCAGCCCACCTCGAGGCACGGGCCGGCGCCGGGGCCGAGCAGCTCACGCAGGGCGTCGTGGATGCCGAGGGGATCGTCCGGTGCGGACTGGGCCGGGATGAACTCGGTCTCGTACCAGTCGGCGATCTCGTCGTAGGCGGCGCCCGTCATCACCTGCTCCACGCGGCGCTGGCTCAGCTGCGGTAGTACACGCGCAGCTCGAAGCCGTCGCGGCCGGGACGCCAGCCCAGGTCGTCGACGGCCACCACCTCCGGGCGCCCGGCCAGCCAGTTCGCGGCCATGCCGAGCGCGTCGGCCGGGGTCGAGCCGGTGAACACCCGCCGCCGGGCCACGTCGTCGCTGCTCGCCGGGGCGTGCCGCGGGTAGGTCCGCGCGGCCAGCATCGGCTCGGGACCGGTGACGACCGCGGTCGCCCCGACCGCCTCCCCGTTGATCACGCCCTGCACGAACCAGTCGTTGATCGACTCGTCGTGCTCGACGGTCCACCCGCTGACCGGCCCGACGTCGGCCGCGATCGCGTTCTTGGCGTTGTCCAGCGCGGCGTCCAGGGTGGCGAGCTCGAGATCTTCGCCGTTGTACTCGACCCGATAGTTCACGTTGTTCCTCCGGCGTTCCCAGCGGCGACCAGCAGGGCCAGCTCTTACCCAGGCCGGGGCCGTTTCAGTCGGCGCGGCGCCGCCGCCGGGACCGCCGGCTCGCTCAGGCCGCCTGGTTGCCCAGGGAGCGGGTGACGTCGTCGCGCAGCTGCTCCGGGTCCACGCCGGCCGCGGTGAGGATCTGCACGGCCATGCCCTGACCCTCCCGCAGGATGCCCAGCATGAGGTGTTCCGGGGCGATGTAGTTGTGCTTCAGCCGGATCGCCTCGCGCAGCGACAGCTCCAGCACCTTCTTGCTGCGCGGCGAGAACGGGATGTGGCCGCTCGTGCGGGCCCGGGGCCGGGAACGGCGCAGCAGGCCGCGCCGCTTCGGCGCCGCGGCGAGGGGCAGCTGCAGGGCGCCCGGGCCGAAGTTCTCCTCGATCGCCCGGCGCACCGCGTCCAGGTCGATGCCGATCGCCTTGAGCGCCGCCGCGTCCTGCGCCTCGGTGCTGTCCCCCGGCACGACCGGCTCGGGGCCGGGCCCCACCCGGCGTTCGACCTCGGCCCGGACGAACCGGGCGTCGACCTTCCGGCTGCTGATCGCCGGGGCCGTGGCGATCGGGCCGGCCGGGTCGGCCAGCAGGGCGATCAGCACGTGCTGGGTGCCGATCGGGCTCTGCCGCAGGGCCCGGGCCTCTTCCCGGGCGCGCACCACGGCGTCGCGTGCGGCATGGGTGAATCGCTCGAACATCTCAGCCCTCCCGGGGATCCTGCATGGGCACGCGTCCGGCGTGCTTCTTGTGTACGCCTTGGCGGGTCACCTCGAGGGCGTCCGCTATCTCCTGCCAGGACCAGCCTTTGCGGCGCGCGTTGGCCACCTGGAGATGCTCGAGGCCCTCCAGGAGGCGGCGCAGGGCCACGACCGCCCGCAGGCCGACCCGTGGATCGGCGCTGCCGGCGGCGGCGGCGAGATCGGTTGCTTCGGTCATGCTGTCAACTTACGTTGACACAAGCGCCGCTGTCAACCCTGGTTGACAGTCGAGGCGCGAAAAAGGCGCCGGGCATGGCCCGGCGCCTTCGTCCCGGTCGTGGCCTACTGGCCGCGGCCGGTCTTCTCCTGGAGCTCGTCGATGCGCTGGGACGCCTCGGCCTTCGTCAGCTCCTCCGGCACGTCCTCGTGGGCCTCCGAGGCCAGGGTGTGCAGGTACGACTGCTGGGCGCCGGTCGCCGGCTCGTCGCCGGTGGTCCAGTCGGCCGGATCCTTGATCGTGTTCGACGCCGGATCCTGGTCGGTATTCGCCATGGCCTTGCCTCCTCGAATTCTCGAACAGGCGTGCTACTACCCCCCGAAAGTCAACTCCATGCCTGCCGTGGGGGTGAACGACATGCTGAGTTCCACCGGCAGGGCCGCCGGGGCCGCCACCGCGAACGGCACGCCCCACGGGTCGAGCAGTTCCGCGTAGCTGCCGAAGCCCATGTCGGTCGGGCCGGCGATCACGCCGCCGCCCAGGTCCCGGCACGTCTGCATGGTCGCCGCGCAGTCGGCCACCTGGAACGCCGCGCGCCACCAGCTGCCGCCGTGGCTCGGGGCCAGGCCGGCCATCGCGTCGTGCGCCGTGGTGATCCACTCGCCGCGGGTGCCGTCGCTGCCGTACTCGTCGCGCAGCAGCCAGCCGAAGGCCTGGCCGTAGAAGCGGGCCGCGGCCTCCGCGTCGTCGGTGAGCAGCTCGGGGAAGGTCATGGTGCCCGGCTCGCCGCCGACCTGGGCGCCGGTGAAGCCGGCGCTCTCCCAGAGGCCGAGCAGCGCGCCGGCCGGGTCGGCGATCAGCGCGGACCGCCCGCCGTGCCCCTCGGCCGGCTCGGTGACCAGGCGGCCGCCCGCCTCGCGGACCCGGGTGATGGACGCCTCGAGGTTGTGCTCGGTCAGGTAGGTGAGCCAGCCCGCGGGCCGGTCGGCGCGGGCCCGGGTCAGCCCGGCCGCCGCGCGGCCGCCGAGCTTGAACCGGTCGCCGGCGGGTTCCCAGCCGAAGAGCCCGGCGTAGAATTCCGCGGCCCGGGCGGGATCAGCGCTCGCCAGCTCGACCCAGCAGGGGGTCGCCGGCGCAAAGCCCCGAAGACGCATCGGCCCCACCTTTCCTGTGCTCCATCGTGCCTGTGCTCCATCGTGGAATCCCGACCGCGGGCGAGATGCGATCACCTTACAGCCATGAATACGCTCTGCCACTACGCCCGGGTTCAATGTCCTAAAAGAACTACGACTTCGCGGGAAGTGGATTACTCATAGTCACGATGATTACTGAGCGTGTCGCTCTTCCGGGGTACGGGTCCGCTCGTTGTATCGGTCCAGAAGCCGCATCACGGGCGTGACCGCGACACCGTGCAACAGCACGCTCACGACGACGACGAAGGCCACTGTCGCCCATACGACATCGACCGCCGGGAACGGGGCGTGGGTCATCGCGTACGCCAGGTAGTAGAACGAGCCGATCCCGCGGATGCCGAACGCCGCGATGACGGCGTGCTCGGCCGGATGGCCGGGCGCGCCGCGCAGCGACAGGAAGCCGGCCACCGGCCGGACCACGAAGATCAGGGCCAGCCCGGTCAGGGCGGCGGGCCAGGTGAGCGGCCCGAGCAGGCCGCCGACCACGGCGCCGCCGAGGAGCAGGAGCAGCAGTACGGTCAGCAGCCGCTCGATCTGCTCGGCGAAGTCGTGCAGCACCTGGTGGTACTCGTCGGTGCGCTGCGCCGCCCGGATGCCCCGCGCGGCCACGAACACCGCCAGGAAGCCGTACCCGCCGACCACCTCCACCAGCCCGTACGCGAGGAACGTCGCGGCCAGGGCGAGGAAGCCCTCGGAGTGGTGGGCCAGGCGCAGGTTGCGGTTGCGGGCCCGGAAGAAGAGCCGCCCCAGCAACTTGCCGACGAGCAGCCCGCCGGCCACCCCGGCCGCCACCTTGTAGAGCACGTCCCTCAGCGCCCACTCGCCGAACCAGTCCTCGCCGGTCACCGCCACGGTGGCCAGCGCGATGGCCGCGTACACGAAGGGGAAGGCCAGCCCGTCGTTCAGGCCCGCCTCCGAGGTCAGCGCGAACCGCACCTCGTCCTCGGAGTCCTCCTCGTCGGTCGGCTCGCCGACCTGGACGTCGGAGGCCAGCACCGGGTCGGTCGGGGCGAGCGCGGCGCCGAGCAGCAGCGCGGTCGCCGGCACCAGCCCGGCCCACCACCACCCGGCCAGCGCCACCGCGGCGATCGTGACCGGCATCGCGACGGCCAGCAGCCGCCACGTCGAGGACCACCGGCGCGCGGTCAACGGCCGGTCGATCTTGAGCCCGGCGCCCATCAGCGCGACGATCACGCACACCTCGGTCAGATGCTCGGTGAGCTCGGGATGGGCGAGCGGATCGGCCTCCGGCAGCCCGAGCGGCAGCGCGAAGACGAGCATGCCGAGGGCCAGGAAGACGATCGGCATGGACAGGGGACGGCGTTCGAGGACCCGCGGCAGGATGCCGGCCAGCAGGGCCCCCACCCCGAACAGGGCGAAGAGGAGGTCGGACAGCTGCACCGCTCCCCACTGCCCCCCGCCGGGGACAAACATGCGGCCGGGAGCGTGGTAGTCCGCGGCCCGGCGGGGTACGCGGCGCCCATGAACGTCCAGGACATCAACCATCCCCGGGTCGCGGTGGTGACCGGCTCCGAATCCGGCATCGGCCGCGCGATCGCGGTCGCCCTCGCCGCCGACGGCTACGACGTGGGCATCACCCGCTACCGCGACGACGAACACGCCCGACGCACCGCCGACGAGGTCCGCCGGGCCGGGCGCCGCGCCGAGATCCGCGACCTCGACCTGACCCGGCTGCCGGCGGCGGCCGACGTCATCGACGAACTCGCCGACGCCCTCGGCGGCCTCGGCGTGCTGGTGAACTGCGCCGGCGCCGGCACATCCACCCCGGTGCTGGAAACCGGCTGGGACGAATGGCGCCGAGTGCTCGCCGTGGACCTGGACGGCCCCTTCCTCTGCGCCCAGCGCGCCGCCCGCCGCATGGTCGCCACCGGCCGCGGCGGCCGCATCATCAACATCACCAGCGTGCACGAGACGGCGCCGCGGGTCGGTGCGGGCGCCTACTGCGCGGCCAAGGGCGGGCTCGGGATGCTGACCCGGGTCATGGCCCAGGAGCTGGGGGAGCACGGCATCACGGTCAACGCGGTGGCGCCCGGGGAGATCGCGACCCCGATGACCGGCCAGGAGGACGTGGACCCGGCCGGCGTCGAGCGGCCCGGCGTGCCGTTGGGGCGGCCGGGGGACGCGCGGGAGGTGGCGGCGGTGGTGGCTTTTCTGGCCGGGGCTGGTGGGAGCTATGTGACTGGGGCTTCTTGGCCGGTGGATGGGGGGATGTTGATGATGGGGCCGCAGGCAGGTTCGCATCTGACGGGGGATGAGTGGCGGCGGCCGTAGGGGATTTGGGGGCGTTTAGATCGGGGTGCCGGGTGCCGGGTGCCGGGTGCCGGGTGCCGGGTGCCGGGGTGCCGGGGTGCCGGGGTGCCGGGGTGCCGGGGTGCCGGGGCGCCGGGGCGCCGGGGTGGATGTTGTTGCGGTGAAGCCTGAAGGGCGGCCGGCCCTCATCAAGATGGATTAGTGCGGACTGGCGGCCGGTGCCGGCCGGTGGATGTTGTGGCGGTGGAGCGCGGCGACTGGCGTGTTTTCACCAAGATCGGATGGTGGCTGGCCGCGGCGTTGGCGGGTGGATGTTGTGGTGGTGGAGCCCGGGAACCGGCGTGTTCACCAGAATCGGGGTGGTGGTGGCTGCCGTGGGGTTGGGCTATCGGATGTTGTGGCGGTGAGGCCTGAATGATGGCGGCCCCTCACCAAGGTCGGTGTGGTGGTGGCTGGCCGCGGCGCTGGGCTAACGAATGTTGTGGCGGCGGGAGCCGCCGACAGGCGCGTATGCAGCAAGATCGAGTGGTGGTCGTGGGCCGCTGCGGCATTGGCGGGCGGACGTTGTTGCGGTGGAGCCTGAAAGATGGCTGCCTCTCATCAAGATCGATGAGTAGGTGTGGTTGGCGGTGGGTGCTGGCCGGTGGATGTTGTGGCGGTGGAGCGCCAGAACCGGCGTGTTTTCACCAAGATCGGGTGGCGCTGGCTCGCCGCTGCGCTGGTGATCGGATGTTGTGGCGGTGGGGCCGGAAAGATGGCTGGCCCTCATCAAGATTGGGCGGTGGTGGCTCGCCGCGGCGTGGGTCACCGGATGTTGTGGCGGTAAGGGCCGCCAGCGGGCGGGTCTTCAACAAGATCGGGTGGCGGTCGTGGCTCGCGGCGGCCTCGGCGGATGGATGTTGTGGCGGTGGAGCCCGAAAGACGGCCGCCCCTCGCCAAGATCGGTTACGGGTGGTTGGCGGCTGGTGCTGACCGGTGGATGTTGTGGCGGTGGACCCCGGGACCCGGCGGGTGTTCACCAAGATCGGGACAGTGGTGGCTGACGGCGGCGCTGGGCTATCGGATGTTGTGGCGGTCAGGCCGGAAAGATGGCTGCCCTTCACCCAAGATCGGGCAGTGGTGGCTCGCCACGGCGGTGGTCACCGGATGTGGTGGCTCATCAAGATCCGCCCAGGCGGAGAGGCGGAGAGGCGGAGAGGCGGAGAGGCGGAGAGGCGCAGAGGCGCAGAGGCGCAGAGGCGGAAAGGCGGAAGGCGGAAAGGCGGAAAGGCGGAGAGGCGGAAAGGCAGAAGGGCGGAAAGGCGGAGGCGGCCGCACGGACCGCGAGCCACCGGGAGACCTCCGAGCACAGCAGCGCCAAGCCGACCCCCGACCGCGCGCCCGGCCACAGCGGCCCCCCACCGTCGAGGCCGGCCCTCAGGCCGAGCCAGTCAGCTTGGCGATCGCCGAGCTCTCCAGATCCCGTAACAGCTCCGCCGGATCCCGGTAGGTCGCGATCGCCCCCGCCTCCAGCAGCTCCGCCGCGCTCGTCCCGCCGCAGGCCAGCCCGATGCACGGGATGTCCAGCTTCGCCGCCGCCTTGACGTCCCACACGGCGTCGCCCACGAAGACGCACTGCCGGGGGTCCACGCCCGACTGGGCCAGCGCCGCCTCCAGGATGTCCGGGGCGGGTTTGCTCTGCTCGGCGTCCGACGACGAGGTCGCCGCCGTGATCGCCGCCTCGGCGTCGATGATCTTGCGCAGGATGCCCAGTTCGCGCTCCTTGGCCGAGGAGGCCAGCACCACGGCGAGGCCCCGGTCGGCGCAGGCTCGCAGGAGGTCGCCGGCGCCGGGCAGCGGGCGCAGCCGTTCCCACCAGGCGCCGTAGAGCACGTCGTGGGCCGTGGTCAGGTCGTCGTCGGCGTCCTTGTCGCGGTCGTCGCCGAGGAGGTGGTCGAGGATCTTGTCGGAGCCCATGCCGATGCCGCGGTGGATCTCGGCCATCGGCACGTCGTGGTCGAACTGCCGCAGCGCCTCCCACCATGCCACCGCGTGCAGGTAGGTGGTGTCGACGAGGGTGCCGTCGACGTCGAACAGCACTCCGGGTTGTCCAGTCATACAGGGCGAATACCCCGTGCCGGGGCGGCAAACTCGGTTCAGCGGGGCGGGATGAGCATTTCGAACCAGACCGTGGAGCCGCGCACCGTCGGATCCGTGCCCCAGGTGTCGCTCAGCTCCTCGATCAGGCCCAGGCCCCGGCCGCGGCTGCTCAGCGCGTCCGTCCGGGCCCGGGTCACGCTGCCGCGCGTACCCGTGTCGGCCACCGACACCAGCAGGCGCTCCGCGCTCAGGTCGATGTGCACCTGGGCCGGGGTGCCGGCGTGCAGCAGGGCGTTGGTGGTCAGCTCGCTGGTGCACAGGATCGCCGCGCCGATCACCGGCTCGGGCACCGACCACTCGCGCAGCCGGGTCGACATCCACTGGCGGACCCGGCTCGGGCCGGTCGGCTCGGCCGGCACCAGCATGGTGGCCGAGCGGCTGAGCGTCACCGCCCGTTCCACGGCGAGCACCGCCACGTCGTCGTCGGTGCTGCCGGACACGGCCGCGGTGGCCAGCGAGCACAGGTTGCGCGGGTCGCCGCTGGTGGCGCCGGCCGCCGCGGCCACCAGGTCGGCCAGGCCGGCGCTCAGCGGGCGGTCCCGGCGCTCCACCACGCCGTCGCTGAACAGCAGGATCGAGTCGCCCGGCTCCAGCCGTACGACCGTGGTGCGCCAGCGCCCGCCCAGGCCCAGCGGCGCGCCCGGCGGCACCCGGACCAGCTCGGCCGTGGCCGGGCCGCTCTGTGGGCCGGCGCGGCGCAGCACCGGTGGCGGGTGCCCGGCGCTGGCCAGGGTGATCGTGCCGTCGGCGGGGTCGAGCACGCCGTACACCACGGTCACGAAGATCTCCTCGTTGCGCGACTCCGCGCCCAGCGAGCCGACCAGCCGGTCCAGCCCCGCCAGCACCGCGCCGGGCGCCGGGTCGGTGAGGGCCAGCGCCCGCAGCGCGGCCCGGACCTGCCCCATCACGGCGGCGGCCCGTACGTCGTGACCGGCCACGTCGCCCAGCACCATGGCCAGGCGCCCGTCGTTCAGCTCGAACGCGTCGTAGAAGTCGCCGCCCGCCGCGTTGCCGTCCACGCCGACGTCGTACCGCGCGGCGATGCGGAACCGGTCGAGCTCGGGCAGGTGCTCGGGGAGCATGCTGCGCTGCAACAGCTGGGCCGTGCCGTGCTGCGCCTCGAAGCGGCGGGCCCGCTCGGCGGCCTGGGCCACCAGCTCGGCCGCCGCGTACAGCAGGGCGCGCTCGGCCGGCAGCCAATTGTGCGCGGTGCGGTAGCCCATGGTCAGGGCGCCGCGCAGCAGGGGCGTGCGCAGCGGCATGGCGGCCAGCGCGCGGACCCGGCGCTCGTGGCGATCCGTGGCGATCTTGGCCAGCGGGCTGCCGTCGGCCTGGAACGTCGGCCGGCCGGTCTGCGCGGCCGTCACGATCGGGGCGGCCGGGTCGGGGCCGATCCTCTTCCACAGCGGCGGCAGGCGCTCGTCGGCCTCGTCCATCATCTCGCCGCGGATGCGCCGCACGTAGCGGAACTCCGCGCCGTCGTCGACCGCGAAGACGCAGTGGTCGACGTCGAACGACGTCATCGCGTAGGCCAGGACGACGCGGGCGACGTCGTCGATGGTCAGCGCCGACGCCAGCCGCGCGGTGAGGTCGCCGAGGCTCTGCAGCCGGCGGGTCACCTGGGTGGTCTCGGCGGCGACGGTCAGCACGCCCACGACCGCGCCCTGCAGGTCGCGGATCACCGAGTGGCCGCGGGTGAACGAGGCCTGCTCGACGTGGCCCGCGCCGCCGCGGGCGACGGCCACCTGCGTTTCGGCCTCCAGGAACGGCTGGCCGGTGCGGTAGACGTCGGCGATGACCCCGCCGACGCCGGGGGTGTGCCAGAGTTCGCCGAAGACCTCGGCGGCGGGCCGGCCCAGCGCCGCCGGGTGCCGGGCCCCGAGCACTTCCGCGTACGCGTCGTTGTAGACCAGCACGTGGTCGTCGCCGTACGCCAGCACCATCGGCACCGGCGAGGCAAGCAACATCTCCACCGTCGCGCGGAGCGCCGGATCCCACGCCCCGTCCGGACCCAGCGAGGTCTCCGCCCACGCGAACCCGCGCACGAGCTCGGCACAGTCGAGGGCGCGCTCCGGCGGCACGCCGGTCTGATCGGGCAGCGTGGTCATCGCGAGAGAGCTCCCCATGCCGACCATGAGATGAGCGTAGCCCGCCTCCGCCGTTCGGACGATGGGGGCACCATACGGACGTCCGATTATGCCCGGTACGCCTGGACGAAGCCGGTGTGCCGCCCGTGACCCGTTCCCGCGTGATCTCACCGTGCGTAGTCCGGCCGTACCGGAATCGGTCGTGGCTCTGCTGATCTTGGCAAGCCTATATTCCCGCGGTGAGGAGAAACCCGCCGCCCGAGCCCCGCCGCGGCGTCCTGGGATACGCCGCTGAGCTGCAGCAATTCGATCCCGTGCCGGCATACGTCTACGACCTGGCGGCGCCGGAGCCGGCGCCCGCGCCGTGGACCGCGCCCACGGCGCCCGGAAGCACCCGGTCACTGACGCCGACGGCCGCGGCGCCGGCTGTGTCGCACATTCGACAGCGCCCGCGGCGGCCGGGACGGGCCATGATGATCGCCGGCGCGGCCGTGGTGATCCTGGCCGGCGCCGGTCTCGGGTACGCCGGCCTCGGCCACCCGTCCGGCGGGGCCCGGGCCCAGGCGCCGCGCCTCGCGGTCTCCGCCCTCCCCACCGAGGACGCGCCGGTGCTCGACCCCGGGCTGCTCGGCGCCGAGCCGGTCGCCGGCCGCACCACCGGGCCGGCCCCGACGAGCACCGGCGCGGCGGGCTCCGGAACGGGCCGCCCGGCCCGCTCGCGGCCGGGGAGCGGGAAGTCGCCGAGCCGGCCGGGGCCGCCCGTTCCGCCGGTCGCGCAGCCGGGCGACCGGGCGACGCCGCCGGCGCCCGGCCCGGCGACCACCGAACCGGTCGTCGCGCCGGCCCCGCCGCTGCCGCTGACGGCGGTTCTCCGCCACGCCGAGGAGGCCGCCGCGGACGGTTTCCTGGGGTACGCCGCGACGATCCGCCTCGAGAACCCCGGCTCCCGCGAGGTGACCGCCTGGCGGGTCACGCTGACCGTGCCGGGCGGCAACCCGGTGACCGCGTCCGGGGCGTCGGTCGGTCAGGACGGCGAGACGGTGACGTTCACGCCGCTGCCCGGCGCGACCGTGCCGGCCGGCGGGGCGGTCACGTTCTCGTTCGAGGTGGCGGGCCTGCTGGCGGCGCTGCCCGGCGGCTGCACGGTCGACGGCGCGCCCTGCTCCTGAAAATCGCCGCCCCGGCCCGGTTCTCTTCTGCGCCCCGGCGCCGGGCGACTTAAGGTCGGCGCAGGCCGCATTGACAGCGGCCGCTCCAGCGGCGAAGGAGAACAGATGAGCGGCGCCGACCTGAGCGATGCGCTGAGCGACATGTGGCGTTCCGTGTTGTTGTTCGTGCCGACGGCGCTGGCGTTCCTGGCCATCCTGCTCATCGGCTACGTGCTGGCCCGGCTGGTGCGCACGGTGGTGGCCAAGACCCTGCGCCGGATCGGCTTCGACCGGGCCGTCGAGCGCGGCGCCATCGGCCGGGCCCTGGGCGGCCGGGCCGAGCCCAGCGACCTGTGCGCCAAGATCGCTTTCTACGCGGTGCTGCTCTTCGCGCTCCAGCTGGCCTTCGGCATCTGGGGCCCGAACGCGGTCAGCGACCTGCTCACCGCGCTGATCGGCTGGCTGCCCCGGGCGTTCGTGGCCATCGTCATCATCGTGGTCGCCGCGGCGATCGGCGGCGCCGCCCGGGACCTGATCGGCAGCGCCCTCGGCGGGCTGGCCTACGGGCGGGTGCTGGCCCGGGCCACGTACTGGCTGATCGTCGCGCTGGGGGTCATCGCGGCGCTGGACCAGGTGCAGATCGCCACGGCGGTCACCCAGCCGGTGCTGGTCGCGGTGCTGGCGACCGTGGCCGGGGTGCTGATCGTCGGCGTGGGCGGCGGGCTGATCCAGCCGATGCAGCGGCGCTGGGAGGTCTGGCTGGATCGGGCCGGCACCGAGTCGGCCGCCATCCGCGAGCACGCCCGCAGCTACGCCGACGAGCGGGCCCGGCTGGCGGCCGAGCAGAAGGCGGCCGAGGAGGAAGCCGCCCGCGCGGCGGCCGAGCGCAAGGCGGCCGAGGAACAGGCTGCCCGGGCCGCTGCGGAGCTGGCCGCCGAGCAGGCCCGAGCGGCGGAGCAGGCGCAGCGCGACCGGACGGCGCGGGCGGCGGCCGCCGCCGAGGCGGCCCGGGCCGAGGCGGAACGGGCGGCGCAGGAGGCGGAGCGGCAGCGGGCGCTGGAGGCCGCGGCCGCGGAGAAGACGCAGGTGATTCCGACGCAGCGGCCGTGGCCGGGCAGCGACGACCGGCCGCACGTGGTGCCGGGCTTCGACGACCGGGGCGCGGACACCGCCGAGACGACGGCGTGGCTGCGGCGGGAAGGCGCCGCGGCGACCCCGGCGGACGACGATTCCGTCGGCGTGGAACGTCCCGGCGGGCGGCGGGGAGACGACTCCGGCGGCGCGGAGCCGTCCGGAGACCGGACGGGCGACGATGTCGCCGCCGGAGGCGAGGTGGGCGTCGGCGCGGTTGCCGCAAGCGGCCCGGAATCCGACGACGCTGCGGCGGGCAGCCCGGACGGAGAGGCCACCCTCGCCGTCCGGAGCGGGGACATCCCCGACGATCAGGGGACCGGCGACACCACTGCCGGTGCCGAGCCGGCTGACGACGCCGGCTCGCGCCGCCGTACGGGGGCGGTATCGGCGACGGCCCTCCCGGATGATGACGCTTCGACCGGCACCGGAAAGGAAGCCGACGCGGAGGCACGGACCGGCGCCGACGCGGCCACCCCGCCCGTACGGTCCGCCGACGACGACCCGGAGCGCACGGCCGACGTCACGGCGCCGGAGACCGGCCCGGCGCCGCCCGACCCCGACAGCACGGTGACGATCACCCCGAGCGACCGCCGGCCGTCCCTGCCCCAGCAGGGTGGCGCCGCGGAGGGGGAGAAGACCCAGGTCATCCGCGTACGCCGGGACGACGGGCCCGCGTCCTGACGGCCCGGCCGACATGACGGGGGGCCGGCGCCGGATGTCCGGCGCCGGCCCCGATACGGTCGGCGTGGCCTGTCAGCGGAGGGTCAGGGCAGGGTACGGATGAGCGAGCACACCGCCAGCAGGCGGTTGAGCACCCAGTCGTTCGCGGTCCAGTCGATCGCTCCGGCCGGCGCCCGCCAGCCGTGCTTGAACGCCGCGTCGCGGACACCCTCGGCGTACGCCGCCAGGATGATCGCCGTGAGCGGGCGGGTGTCGGTCGACAGGCTGTCGCGGACACCCGCGCTGTGCTGGTCGACGGCGGCGAGCAGCCCCGGGGACTGCGCCGCGGCGGCGAGGCCGGTGACGCCGACGGACGCCATCAACTCCTCGAGGCTGGCGTGGGCGGAACGCAGGGCAGCGCGGGCGGCAGCGCCGCTGAACAGGCCATTCATAAGTAAGAAAGCTAGAGAGCCCCGGGTAGCCAACGGTGTCCGTGATCGGTGCAGCTCGGTTGAACTCGCGCCGGTGGGGAACTGCGGGGGCCGGACCCGAGATGAGGAGACACCGATGGTGGACGGCCCCGACAGCGCGCACCGCCGGCCCGACGGCGTGGACGACGTCACGGTGGAGGCGCTGGGCAGGCTCAGCGAGGCCCTGGAGACCGTCGAGCGGGTGCGCGGGCACCTGTACTCCCTGCACCAGCTCGTCGGGGAGGCCGATTTCAAGCTCGACGAGGCGGTGTCGCTGTTCGTCCAGGCCGGCCAGCCCAAGATCGCCGAGCGGATCGCGCAGGAGCTGATCGGCCGCAACGTCGTGCCGGGGCACTGGACGTTCCAGCTCGTGGAGGAGTTCGACGACGGCTACTACGCCGACTTCCGCGCGGTGGAGAAGGACGCGCGCGACGAACTGGCCGGCGGGCGGCGCCACCTCTACGAGGCCGAGCTGAAGGAACGCCGGCGGACCCGGGGACGGGAAGGTCACGAGGCCCGCTGAGCCCGCGCGGGTCGGCGGAAGGCGTCCGTGGTGGGCCGGGGGCGGCGCTGCCCCCGGTGTCGAGGGGATCGAACCCGGGTCAGTCCGCCGTCGGGCGGCGCCGTTGGGTGTCGTCGGCGATGATCACAGCGGCAACGAGGAGAGCGACCACCACGGCGAAGAGCCAGGAGGCGTCGTCGATGAGCTGGGCGGCGGCAGGAGCCTGGAACGCGGCGAGCAGGAAACCCACCCACGCGAGGCGGCGCTGACGCTCGGACAGAAAACCGGCTGAACGCATCCGGATATTGTTGCCCGATTTGGGTGCTTCACCGTCACCCTTTCGGCCGATTCCTGGTTGTCCGTTGGTGCCCACTGCGCAGCGTCATCGTCGCTCCACGAGCGGTACGCGATCGGTGTTGTCGCTGCTCGCGGCCGTGATCGTGGTGCTGTCCGCGGCCGGCTGCGGTCCCGTGACGACGCTCGGCGGCCGGCAGGCTCCGCCGGGTGACGGTCCACAGGAGCACGTGCTGGCCGGCGCGCTGCACGGCCGGACCGCCGCCTTCCTGATCGTCCGGGACGCCGCGTCGCGGGTCGACGTGCGCCTGGCCGACCTGCCGGGCCTGCTCTACCGGATCAGCACGCCGGCCGACTCGGGCCTGGCGCCGGCGGTCACCGGCGCCCCGGGCCGGGTCCGCCTCGGCCTGCGCCCGACCGGCGGCGACGGCCCGGACACCGTGGAGATCCTGCTGAACCGGGCGGTGCGCTGGGACATCCGGCTCCCGGCGGGCGCCGGCGAGCAGCACCTGGACCTGGCCGCGGGCCGGCTGAGCCGGTTGGAGCTCGGCTCGGGGACCGGCCTGGTCAGCCTGCGGCTGCCGCCGCCGCGGGGCACGGTGCCGATCCTCGTGGCCGGCGGCGTGGGCGAGGTGGCGGTGGCGATGCCCCCGGGTACGCCCCTGCGCCTGCACCTGCGCGGCGGCGCGGGCCTGGTCGCGGTGCCCTGGGCCGGGCGGGCCCGCGCGGGGACGGGCGCGATCCTGGCCCCGGCGGGCTGGCGCACGGAGAAGGACCGCTACGCCCTCATGATCGCCGCGGAGGTGGGCAGCATCACCGTCTGGGGCTGACCGGGCGGCGGAGGCCCCCCGGGGCACGACCACCGCGGGGTTCGCCCGGCCATCGGGTCCTCCGCTGCGCCTGGGGACCCGGGGACGCGTACGGAAAAAAACGACCGCGACCAGGCACCTGGTCGCGGTCGTGACCGAGCACGGAGCGCCTAGTGCGGCCCGCCGCGGCCGGTGGTGCTGGGGCGGTTCTCGCGGTCCGGGTCCGTCAGGCCCGGCCCGCCCTCGGTCGACACCTGGGCGTCGTGCCCGAAGGCCTGCTCCTCGCCGGCGTCGTTGTCGGTCGGGTCGCCCTGCCCGTCGGTGTCCCAGCTGGCCATCGCCTCGCTGAGGTCCTTGACGGAGAGCTTCTCCTCGTCACGCCACACGCCGTCGTCCCTGCGGTCTGTCATGACACCTGGCGTACCCCGGCGTCCGGACAGCGAAACGGCCGCCGGGTGACCGGCGGCCGTCGGGTGCTGGGTCGGTCAGGCGCCCGGGCGGTCCACCTGGCCGCGCCACGCGCCGGACTCGACGCCGCGGCTCTCGATGTACTCCTTGAAGCGCTTCATGTCGCCCTTGACCTGGCGGTCGAGGAAGCCGAGCTTGTCGCCGGCGGTCTCCGCCACGCCCTGCGGCTCGAAGTCCATCTGGCAGGTGACGCGGGTCTTGTTGTCGTCCAGCCGGTGGAAGGTCACGACGCCGGCCTGCTTGGAGCCCTCGATCGAGGTCCACGCGACCCGCTCGTCCGGGAGCTGCTCGGTGATCTTGGCGTCGAACTCCCGCTTGACCCCGTCGATGTTGGTCTTCCAGTGCGTGGTGGTGGCGTCGAGCTGCCGGATCTCCTCGACCCCGCCCATGAAGCGAGGGAACTCCTCGAACTGGGTCCACTGGTTGTACGCGGTGGTCACAGGGACGTTGACGTCAACGGACTCGGTGACTGTACTCACGGTGATTCCCCTTCGTTGTTTGTTGCCCCGCCTTGCTGTGGTGCTGTTTTCAGACGTGCCCGGGCCCCGGCGGGCTAAACCGCGTCGTCCGGGCCGTCGTCGTCGGCTTTCTCACGCGGCGGCAGCGGCGGGTCCGGGTCCTCGTTGCCGGCCTGCAGCTGCCGGCCCCGCTGCACCTCTGCGTTGATCTCGACGCCCAGCATGAGGGCGGAGTTGGACAGGTAGATCCAGACCAGGAAGGCGATGACGGCGCCGAGGCTGCCGTAGGTCTTGTCGTACGAGCCGAAGTTGGCCACGTACAGGCCGAAGCCGAACGAGGCCAGCGCCCAGGCCAGCAGGGCCACGACGCCGCCGAGGGTGAGCCAGCGGAACCGGGGCTGCTTGACGTTGGGCGCGATCCAGAACAGCAGTGACAGCAGCAGCATCAGGATGAGCACCAACACCGGCCAGCGGCCGATCGAGTACGTCAGCTTCGCGGCGTCCCCGGCGTGCACGGCGTTGCCGACCGCGTCGACCAGCGGGCCGCTGATCACCAGCGCGGCCGCCACCACCGCCATCAGCACGAGAGCGATCGCGCTCAGGCCGATCTGCAGCGGGCGCAGCTTCCACCACGGACGCCCCTCGCGGACGCCGTAGATCCGGTTGGACGCGCGGGTGAACACGCCGATGTAGTTCGACGCCGACCACAGCGCGCCGAGCAGGCCGAAGCTGAGCAGCACCTTCGCGGAGCTCTGCTGCACGATGACCGCGTCGAGCAGGTCGGTGAAGCTCTTCTCGGCCACCACCGACCCAGCGCCCAGGTCCTTGAGGATGCCGATGACCGTGTCGACCGCCGTCCGGCCGTCGGTCACCAGGTTGACCAAGGCCACCACGACGATCCCGACCGGGAAGATGGCCAGCACGGCGTTGTAGGTCAGGGCGGCGGCGAGGTCGCCGCAGTCGTCGTCGAGGAAGCCGTTGACGCTGCGCCACAGCACCCCCCGCCAGGTCGACCAGCGCAGCTGGCGGAAGCCCGTGGGCAGCGGGTTGGTCCCGGTACGCGCCGTGGCGGCTGTCATGATGCGGCTCCTCGTCCGTCACGCCGTGCACTCGGGGCACTACCCGGCGGGGGTTTGCGACAAACTCGGCGGGGTAGGCCGAGCGCAACGAGAGGCGGCGGGTGACGTGGAACGAGCGGACGCGATAGTCATCGGGGCGGGACACAACGGGCTGGTGGCGGCGAACCTGCTGGCCGACGCCGGCTGGAGTGTCGAGGTGCTGGAGGCGACGCCGAACCCCGGCGGCGCGGTGCGCTCGGGCTACGTGACGGCGCCGGGCTACCTGAGCGATCTGTTCAGCTCCTTCTACCCGCTGGGCTACGCCTCGCCGGTGATGCGCGGCCTCGAGCTGGGCGAGCACGGCCTGAGCTGGACCAACGCCCCCGACGTGCTGACCCACCTGCTGCCCGACGGGCGGGCGGCCACCGTCAACCGCGACCTCGAGACCACCATGGCCTCGATGGAACAGTTCGCCCCGGGCGACGGGGAGCGCTGGCGGCACGCGTACGACGACTGGCGCGACGTCTCCCAGCAGATGCTCGGCGTGCTGTTCACCCCGTTCCCGCCGGTGCGGGCCGGGCTGGAGCTGGCCCGGGAGCTGAAGGTCGGCGGCGCGCTGCGCCTGGCCCGCCGGCTCGTGCTGTCGGTGCGGGAGCTGGGCGCCGAGCTGTTCGAGGGCGAGGGCGCGCAGCTCGCGCTGGCCGGCTGCGCCCTGCACACGGACCTGTCGCCGGAGGAGGCGGGCGGCGGCGTCTACGGCTGGCTGCTGGCCATGCTCGGCCAGGAGTACGGCTGGCCGGTCCCGGTCGGCGGCGCCCAGCAGATCACCTCGGCGCTGGTCGCCCGCCTGGAGTCGCGCGGCGGCCGGATCACCTACGACACCCCGGTGACCCGCATCCTGGTCGCGCGGGGCAAGGCGATGGGGGTGCGCACGGCCGACGGCCGCAACTGGCGGGCCAGGCGGGCGGTGCTGGCCGACGTCCCGGCCCCCGCGCTGTACCTGGACATGGTGGGCGAGCGGTGGCTGCCCGGGCGCTTCCGGGAGGACCTGGAGTTCTTCCGCTGGGACGGCGCCACCGTCAAGGTCGACTGGGCGGTCAACGGCAAGATCCCGTGGAAGAACCCGGCGGCGGCCGGCTCGGGCACGGTCCACCTGGGCGCGGACCTCAACGGGCTGACCCGGTACGCCGCCCACCTCGCCGTCGACGAGATGCCGCCGGACCCGTTCCTGCTGCTGGGGCAGATGACCACCGCGGACCCCTCGCACTCGCCGGAGGGCACCGAGTCGGTGTGGGCGTACACCCACCTGCCGCACCGCCGGCACTGGGCGGCCGACGACATCGCCGCGCACGTGCAGCGCATGGAGGCGGTGCTGGAGGAGCACGCGCCCGGCTTCGGCCGGATGGTCGTGGGCCGCAATGTGTTCTCCCCGGCCGACCTCGAGCGGGAGGACCCGTCCCTGGTCGGCGGGGCCCTGGGCGGCGGCACGGCGGCGGCGTTCCAGCAGCTGTTCCTGCGCCCGATCCCCGGGCTGGGCCGCCCGGACACCCCGGTGGACCGGCTGTTCCTGGCCAGCGCGTCGGCCCATCCGGGCGGTGGGGTGCACGGGGCGCCGGGGGCGAACGCGGCCCGGGCCGCGCTGGCCCGGGACCGCATGCTCACCGGCCGGCTCTACGAGGCCGCGATCGCCTCGGCCCACCGGGCGATCTACCGCTGACCCGTCAGCGGCGGCGCAGCAGAGTCGTCGCCGCCGCCGCGGCCAGCCCGGCCCCGACGACCCCGGTGACCAGCGGCTTGTGCATCGCCGCCCAGAGCGCGAAGGAGCTGGTGCGGGACTGGTCGTCGAAGACGCCGTGGGCGCCGTGGTCGCGGTCCTCGTCGGCCGGCTTGTCGACGTTGTCCTGCCAGGTCGCCGGGTCGATCGGCTCGGCGGTCTGCTGGCCCTGGTAGCCCTGCTGGTCCCGGGCCAGGTACCGGTCCAGCAGGCCGGGGGCGACGATGTTGCCGAGCCGGGTCTTCAGCGTCGGGCCCCCGACGTTGATCTCCCGCTTGCCGTGGTCGGCCACCCAGAGCACCGCCCGGGCCACCACCTCCGGCTGGTAGATCGGCGGCACCGGCTGCGGGTGCCGGGGCAGCCGGGTGCGCACCCAGGAGAACTGCGGCGTGTTGACCGCCGGCAGCTGCACCATCGACAGCTTGACCCGGTTGCCGTCGTGCAGCAGCTCGGCCCGCAGCGAGTCGTTGAAGCCCTGGATGGCGTGCTTGGTGGCGCAGTACGGGGCCTGCAGCGGGATGCCCCGGTAGGCCAGCGCGGAGCCGACCTGCACGATCGCCCCGTGCCCGGCCGGCCGCATGTGCCTCAGGGCGGCCAGGGTGCCGTGCACGGTGCCGAGGAAGTTGACCTCGGTGACCCGGCGGTACTCGGCCGGGGTGATCTCCCACGCGGGGGCGAACACCGAGACCATGGCGTCGTTGATCCAGACGTCGATGCCGCCCCAGGTCCGCGCGACCTCGTCGGCGACGTCCTGCACCGCGTCGGCGTCGGCCACGTCGACCTGGAACGTGCGCACGTCGGCGGCGCCGGCCGCCCGCGCCTCCAGCGAGGCGCCCTCCAGCCCGGCGCGGCCGCGGGCGATCAGGGCGAGCTTGGCGCCGCGGGCCGCGTACGCCGCGGTGACCGCCCGCCCGACGCCGGCGCTGGCCCCGGTGATGACCACGACCTGGCTCATCGGCGGACCTCCTTGGGGGTGGAACGCAGCACGATGTCGGTGAGCCGGCGCAGCGACTCGATGTTGCGCCGGTGCAGCACGAGGTCGTTGAGCTTGTTGCGAACGAACAGCAGGGGCCCGGCCTCGAAGTCCTCCTTCATGGTGATCCGGGTGCCGCCGGCGGTCAGCGGGTCCAGGATGATCTCCACGACGGCCGAGCCGAGCGGCCAGAGCCCGGCGCGCAGCTTCAGCGACCGGTTCGGCACGACGGCCAGGACCGTCGAGCTGTCGTGCAGCGACAACGGCCACGGACCGGCCTTGTGGTGCAGCTGGGCACCCACCTGGGGCCAGTGCTCGTCCACGTCCCGGATGTGCACCGTGCCCACGACCCAGTCGCTGTAGGTCCACCCGTCCGCCAGGACGGCGAAGATCTGCTCCGGAGAGGCCTGAACGGTACGCTTCACAATAGCCACGAGGCACACGTACCCGGCCCCGGGATGTTTACGCTTGTGGGTGTCGGGCATGTCTCGCCGGGTATCACAGCCTCAACTCCGGTCTTTCTCCGGGACTCAAGCTGTTGGAGGAGACCCCGTGCGCATCGCGATGATTTCCGAGCACGCGAGTCCGCTCACCACCCGGGACACCACCGGGGTGCAGCACCGGCACGTGGCCGAGCTGTCGGCCGCGCTGGCCGAGCTGGGCCACGAGGTACGCGTCTACACCCGCCGCGACGACCCGCACCTGCCCGCCATGGTGCGGATGAGCGAGGGCGTGTCCGTCGTGCACGTGCCGGCGGGCCCGGCCCTGCACCTGCCGCCCGAGCAGCTGCTGTCGCACATGGGCGATTTCGCCCAGTGGCTGCGCACCGAGTGGCGCGACACCGACTGGCTGCCCGAGGTGGCCCACGCCCACTTCTGGACCAGCGGCCTGGCCGCGGTCACCGCCGCCCGGCAGGTCGGCATCCCGGTCGTGCAGTCGTTCCACGAGCTCGGCGCCTTCGTCGAGTCGGCCGAGGGCGGTCCGTCGCGGGCCGGCTACGAGCGGGCCCTGGGCCGGGCGGTCGACCGGGTCGTCGCCCAGACCCAGAACGAGGCCCGCGGGCTGGTGCGCATCGGCGTGCCGCGCACCCAGCTGACCGTGGTGCCCGCCGGCGTCGACAGCGAGCGGTTCACCCCGGACGGCCCGGCGGTCGACCGCGACCCCGAACGTCCCCGCATCCTGTCCGTCGGCCGGCTGGTCGAGCGCAAGGGCTACGGCGACGTCATCCAGGCCATGCGCTACCTGCCCGGCGCCGAGTACGTCGTGGTCGGCGGCCCGTCGGCGGCCCAGCTGGCCGCGGACCCGCAGGCCAGGAAGCTGCGCGCGCTGGCCGAGCACTACCAGGTGGCCGACCGGGTGCGGCTGGTCGGCGGGGTGCCCAGCGCCGACATGCCGCGCTGGTACCGCTCGGCCGACCTGCTGGTCGCCGCGCCCTGGCAGGAGCAGTTCGAGCTGGCCCCGCTGGAGGCGATGGCCTGCGGCGTGCCGGTGATCGGCACCTCCGTCGGCGGGATCAACGAGACCGTCGTGGACGGCCTGACCGGCGACCTGGTCCCGGCCCGCGACCCGCGGGCGCTGGGCGGGGCGTTGCGCCGGCTGGTCAACGACAAGGTACGGCGCTTCGCGTACGCGACGGCGGCGCTGGACCGGGCCCGGCAGGCGTACTCGTGGAAGCGCGTCGCCGCCCAGGTCGGCTCGGTGTACGCGGCGGTCTCCGGCCGCAAGTCCAGCGAGACCGGCGCCGAGGCGACGGTGTAGGCGCGGGTCCACCGATCGGTTGACCGGTGGACTCGCGAGCTGGTCGATTCGCCGCCCGGCGTCGGTTGCGACGCTGGGCCCATGACCGTTATCACCGTCGACCACCTCCAGAAACGCTACGGCGACACCGTGGCCGTCCGGGATGTGTCGTTCACCGTCGAGCGCGGTGAGATCTTCGGCGTCCTGGGTCCCAACGGCGCCGGCAAGACCACCACCGTCGAGTCCATCGCCGGGCTGCGCACGCCGGACGGCGGCACGATCTCCGTGCTGGACCGCGATCCCCGCGACCCGCAGCTGCGCCGGCTGGTCGGCGTGCAGCTGCAGGAGAGCCGGCTCGCCGAGAAGATGACCGCCGGCGAGGCCCTGGCGCTGTACTCCGCGTTCTATCCCGAGCCGGCCGACTGGCGCCGCCTGGCCGACGAGCTCGGCCTGGGCGGCACGCTGACGACCCGCTACGGCAAGCTCTCCGGCGGGCAGAAGCAGCGCCTTTCCATCGCGCTGGCGCTGATCGGCAACCCGGCCATCGCCATCCTGGACGAGCTCACCACCGGCCTGGACCCGCAGGCCCGGCGGGACACCTGGGAGCTGGTCGAGTCCGTCCGCGACCGCGGGGTCACGGTGCTGCTGGTCACGCACTTCATGGAGGAGGCCGAGCGGCTCTGCGACCGGGTCGCCCTGATCGACGCCGGCGCGGTCGTGGCCCTGGACACCCCCGGCGGGCTGGTCGCCCGGGTCTCGGCGGAGCAGCGGATCCGCTTCCGGCCGTCCGTGCCGCTGGACGACGGCGTGCTCACCGGCCTGGCCGAGGTCCGCGAGGTCCGCCGGCACGGCACCCAGATCGAGGTGATCGGCGAGGGCAACGTGCTGCACGCCGTCACGGCGGCCCTGGCCGTCCACCGGATCATCGCCAACGAGCTGCGCGTCGAGCAGGCCACCCTGGACGACGCGTTCGTCCGGCTGACCGGGCGCGCCATCACGGGGGAGCAGTCCTGATGCGCGTCTTCGCCGAACTGACCCGGTCCGAGTTCCGGCTGCTGCGGCGCGAACCGATGCAGCTCTTCTGGATCTTCGTCTTCCCGTCGCTGCTGGTGGTCATCCTCGGTTGCGTGCCACCGTTCCGGGAGCCCAACCCCGACCTCGGCGGCCGCCGCGTCATCGACCTGTACGTGGCCATCGCGATCATCCTGACCCTGGCCTCGCTGGCGTTGCAGGTGGCGCCGATGGCGCTGGCCACGTACCGGGAGCGGGGGGTCCTGCGCCGGCTCGCCACCACCCCGGCCCGGCCCGGCGCGCTGCTCGGCGCCCAGCTGGTCATGAGCCTGCTGACCGCGATCGGCTCCGTGATCCTGCTGCTGCTGGTCGGCCGGCTGGCCTTCGGCGTGGCCCTGCCGCGGCAGGTCGCCGGTTTCGCGGTCGCCTTCCTGGCCACCGCCGGCGCCGCGTTCGCCCTCGGGTTGTTCGTCGCCGCGGTCGCCCCCGGCGGCAAGGCGGCCAACACCATCGGCACCCTGATCTTCTTCCCGTTGATGTTCTTCGCCGGGCTGTGGACCCCGCGCGAGGTGTTTCCCCAGGTCCTGCGCCGGATCGCCGACCTGACGCCGCTGGGCGCCGGCGAGCGGGCCCTGCAGGACGCGATGAGCGGGCAGTGGCCGGCCTGGGGATCGCTTACCGTGCTGGTGGCCTACATGCTGGTCTTCGGGCTGGCGGCGGCCAGACTGTTCCGCTGGGAGTGAGGAGCGCCGTGACGGACCTGGGCCGGTTGGAGAGGTCTCAGCGCCGGGCGGACCGGCGGATGCTGCTGATGCCGTACGCGGCCCTGGCCGGCTCGACCGTGCTGGTGGTCGTCACCGGGGACATCGGACTGCCGCGACAGGGGCTGCCGGTCACGTTCGGGGCCGTCGCGGCCACCACCGCCTGGCTGCTCTGGATGGTCACCCTGCACCCCGGCTGGGCGCAGCGCCCCCGCGTCATGGTCACGTACTTCCTGGGTCTGCTGGCGCTGATCGCCGTGCTGGTCTGGTGCCACCCGTTCTACGGGTTCTTCGCCTGGACCGGCTACCTGGCCGCGGCCGCCGCGCTGCGCGGCCGGTGGCGGCTGGCCGGCGCGGCGGGGGTGGCCTGCTGCACGGCCGTGTCGCAGGTCGGCGGCTTCGGCAACCTGGTCGCCGCCCGGCTCTGGCTGCCGTTCGCGAGCGTGCTGATGTTCAACGTCGGCATCGCGGTGGCGATGACCTTCCTGTCCACGATGAACGCCGACCACGCCGCCCGCCGGGCCGAGATGCTGCGCGAGCTCGCCGAGGCCAACGCCCGGCTGGCCGCGGCGCTGGCCGAGAACGCGGGCCTGCACGCCCAGCTGCTGGTGCAGGCCCGCGAGGCCGGCGTGCTGGACGAGCGCCAGCGGATGGCCGGCGAGATCCACGACGTGCTGGCCCAGGGCCTGACCGGCATCGTCACCCAGCTCGAGGCGGCCGACCAGGCGGCGGGCCGGGAGGGCGACCGGCGCCGGCACCTGGACACCGCGAAGCAGCTCGCTCGCGACAGCCTGACCGAGGCCCGCCGCTCGGTCCTGGCCCTGCGGCCGCAGCCGCTCGCGCGGGCAGCTCTGCCCGACGCCCTGGCCGAGGTCGTCGACGGCTGGTCGGCCCGGCACGGCGTGACCGCCGAGCTGATCACCACCGGCGCGGCCCGGCCGCTGCTGCCGGAGATCGACGCGACGCTGCTGCGGACCGCCCAGGAGGCACTGGCCAACGTGGCCCGGCACGCGCGGGCCGGCCGGGTCGCGCTGACCCTGTCCTACCTGGAGGACGTGGTGACGCTGGACGTCCGCGACGACGGCGCCGGCTTCGACCCGGCGGGGAGCCGCGCCGGGCCGGACGGCGGCTACGGCCTGACCGCCATGCGGCAGCGGGTGCAGCGCATCGCCGGCACCCTGGCGGTGGAGTCGGAACCGGGCGCCGGCACGGCGGTCTCGGCCTGCGTGCCGGCGCTGCCCGTGGCGGCCGCCGCATGATCGGGCTGGTGATCGTCGACGACCACCCGGTGGTCCGCGACGGGCTGCGCGGCATGTTCGCCGGCGACGCGCGTTTCCGGGTGCTGGGCGAGGCCGCCGACGGCCGTGAGGCGCTGGCGGTGGCCGGCGCGGTGCGGCCCGACGTGGTGCTGATGGACCTGCGGATGCCCGGCATGGACGGCGTGGCGGCCATCCGGGCGCTGCGCGAGCAGGGCTGCGCGGCCCGGGTGCTGGTGCTGACGACCTACGACACGGACAGCGACGTGCTCCCGGCGATCCGGGCGGGCGCCACCGGCTACCTGCTCAAGGACGTCCCGCGGGAGGAGTTGTTCCGCGCGGTGTCGGCGGCGCACCGCGGCGAGTCGGTCCTCGCCCCGTCGGTCGCCGGGCGGCTGCTGGGCGAGCTGCGGTCCCCGGGCCGCCAGGAGCTGAGCCAGCGCGAGCGGGAGGTGCTGGGCCTGATCGCCCAGGGCTGCAGCAACCGGGAGGCGGCCGGCCGCCTGTTCATCAGCGAGGCGACGGTGAAGACGCACCTTCTGCACGCCTACGCGAAGCTGGGCGTCCGCGACCGGGCGGCGGCCGTGGCGGCGGCGTACGCGCGGGGCCTGCTCGGCGGTTGACGGCCGGTCCGCGACCAAGTGCGGACTTGTCGAGGACGGCCGTTGTTCGTAGCTTCGCCCCGGAACCATCGACGTTGCTCTACCCGTGGGGAGGCCCGCGCCCGGACGACACCACCCGAACGGCCGGCCGCCACCGGTCGGCTCGGGTACAGGACGCTGCCTCGAGTCCCGCGATTCGCCGGCCGCCGCCGTGCCGGCCGCCGCCATTCCGAGTCCTGGGAGGATGTCGTGTCCGGATTGTCGATAAGGGGTAAGCCGATCGTCGGCGGCGCCCTGCTCACGTTGGCCGCGTCGGTCCTGGTGGCCGTGGTGGGCTCCGGGCAGGCCGAGTCGGCGCCCGCGAGCAAGCTGACCTCCTCCGTCAAGGGGTCCGACGGGCTGGTCTACAGCGTCACCAACCACCTCGTGCGCGGCTTCGCGCCCGGCGCCGAGGTGCACCACCGGCAGCGCAAGCAGTGGCTGCTCGTCTGGGCGGGCGACACGGGTGCGAACTCGACACCGGGATCCACGCAGGCCGCGGCGGCCCATCACGCCGCCGCGGGAACGCCGGCGGCCACCGACCCCGACTTCCTGGCCGTCATCGACGTGACCCGGGGCGCCCCGACCTACGGCAAGGTGGTCAACACCGTCACGTTCAGCCCGACCACGGGCAACGAGCCGCACCACATGCAGTACGTCTGGCACAAGGGCAACCGGATCTACGCCGGCGGCCTGTTCTCCGACACCACCTACGTGCTCGATCCGCGCAAGCTGCCGGCGCTGCGCCTGGTCGGGGTGACCACGCCGGTCGACACCCCGTGCGGCTCGGCCCCCGACGCCTACACCGTGCTGCGCGACGGCACCGCGTACGCCAGTTACATGGGCGGTCCGAACCTGCCCGGGCCCTGCACCTACACCAACGGCGAGGTGCGCGAGGGCAACGGCTACGCCGGTTCCCCCGGCGAGGTCGTCCGCCTCGACGCGCGCGGCCGGGTGCTGGCCGAGGCCCCGGCGACCTCGGCCACCCCCGAGCGGCCCGAGATCTGCCACAACATCCCGGCGCTGACCACGGCGACGTGCGCCAACCCGCACGGCGTCCAGGTGCGCGAGGACCTAAACATCATGGTCACCAGCGACCTGCTGGAGCCGCGCAACTACATCGACACCGACCCGTTCACGGTCGACCCGCTGACCGGGCGGATCACGGTGCGGACCTTCGACATCTCCGACCGGAACAATCCCCGGCTCAAGTCGGTGAGCTACCTGCCGTGGGGACCGCGCCAGGAGGAGTTCCTGGTCTTCAAGGAGAACCGGCTGCCGATGGAGAACACGGTGACGAACCTGCCGTCGCACCGCGGCGCGTTCGCCTCCACCATGCAGGGCGCCGCGATCTTCTACACGCCCGACATCACCGACCCCACCCCCGAGTGGCGGGAGATCTTCGACGACGAGACCGCCTACCGCTCGTTCCACCCCGACGGCCCGTTCGGCGGCGGCGACACCGGCAGCTGGCTGCAGGTCAGCCCGGACGACAAGTACCTCTTCCACGCGGTGACCGGGCACCAGCTCGGCGAGCTGGGCAAGATCCCCAGCGGCATGGTCTACGTCCTGGACATCCAGAAGCTGCTCGCCTCCGGCAACGATCCGAAGTGCAACATCGACCAGATCGAGGAGGGGCGCGTCGGCGGCTCCGAGCCGGACTGCCCGGCGCTGGTGGACGTAGTCCCGATCGCCGACGAGACCAGCGGCGGCCCGCACTGGGGCACGCTGGACCACTTCCGGGTGGGCCGCGACGGCAAGTACCACGAGACGACCGACGTCAAGCGGCTCGCCGTGTCCAACTACCTCTCGGCGCGGCTCGGCATGGACGGCGACCACCGGCTGTGCATGATCGACTTCGTCGGCCGGGACCTGTCGGTGGACGAGACCTTCCGCGACGAGCTGACCGGTCAGCCCTGCGTCGACTTCAAGCGGGAGAACTGGCCGCACGGCGCGACGGGCGGCGCCAACCCGCACGGCGTCCTGTTTGCGGTGGCGGATGCCGATATCCGCTGAGGCCGGGGCGCTGCCCTGGCTGCGCCGGGTGCCCGCGATGGTGGCCATGGTCCTCGTGGCCGCCGTCGCGTGGCACCTGCGCGGCTCCGACAGCGCCGACCCGCCCGTCCCGCAGCCGGCCGGGGTGCCGGTCGTCCGCCTGGCCGCCGCCGGTCAGCCGGTGCCGGTGCTGATCGTGCCCAACCGGCCGGGCCGCAACCTGGTGCACGTCGCGGCCCCCCAGGGGGTCTCGGTCGGCACCGACCGGGGGCGGCTCGCGACCGCCGCCGCCCGGCCGGGCGCGAGCGGGAGCTGGGCGGAGGTGCGGCTGCCGGCCGGCCCGAGTCGACTGTGGATCGCCCGGGGCGGGCACCTCGCCGCGCTGGAGATCGACACCGGGGCGGCGGCCACCACGGCGCCGGGACCGGACGGCGACGTCACCGGCCCGGACGGGCCGGAGTGCGCGAGCGCGGTCCTCGGCCGCCTGGCCGCCGGGACCACCACCCCCGTGACGTCCTGCCCGGCGAGCGCGCTCACCGCCGCCGACGCCGCGGCGCTGCACGGCACGATCCGCTTCCTGGCCCAGCGCGGCCAGCGGGCCATCTCGCTGGCGGCCGACGGCTCGCCGCGCTCGGTGGCCGCCGCCGCGCTGGTCCGGGCCGACAGCGCGGCGGCCGGGATCACCGTCGGCTCCGGGGGCCCGCTGGTGGTGGTCGCCGGCTGGGCCGCGGCCGACCGCGCGCTCACCGCCCGGGCCGGCGACCCCACCCGCGGCGCCGCCGGCGCCTACCTTGCGCCCTGGCTGCTGCACGCGCCCCTCCAGGAGGCCGCGATCGCGCAACTGGTGCCGCTCGGCTACTCACCGCGCGACCCGCTCCCGATGCAGTATCTGGCCGCCCTGCAGGGCCGGTTCCCGGACGAGCCGGCCAGCGCGAGCGGCTACGCGGCCTGGCGGCAGGCCCGCGGCCTGGGCCCGGAGGATCAGCCGCGGCTGTACGCCGCCGCCCGGCTCACCGTCCCCGGCGTGCCCGACGATCACGTCCACGGGGGCGGCTGGCTGCCGCACGGCACGATCACGCCGGTGACGGCGGTCCTCGACGGGACCCCGCCGGCGAGGTGACCGGGCCGGTCACGCCGCCGCCACCGGCTCGCCGCGATAGGTGCCGAACGACCACAGGTTGCCCTCCGGGTCGCGCACCGCGAAGTCCCGCGAGCCGTAGTCGGTGTCGTTCAGCTCGCGGACGACGGTGGCCCCGGCCTTGACCGCGCGGTCGTGCAGGCCGTCCGGGTCGTCGGTCACCACGTACGCGCCGAAGGTGCCCGGCGTCAGCGCCCACGGGTCGTCCGGGTCGTCACGGTGGGAACCCAGCATGATGCCGCCGCCCGGGGGCCAGGCCAGCTCGGCGTGGTGGACGCGGTCGCCCTCGCCGTACACCGCGGTCTCGACGAAGCCGAAGGCATCCACCAGGAAACGGATCAGGGCGCGGGCGTCCCGCGCGCGCAGGGTGGGCCACACCTGCGGGGGAGGAGTCGTCTTGTCAGCCATGACGGTCATGATGCGCCCCGGCCGCCGGGCGGTCTTGGACGAAAGTGAACTCGTCGGCCAGCCACCGCGACGGCGAGCAGCCGGCCAGGGCCCGGAACTCGCGGGTCAGGTGGGCCTGGTCGCAGAAGCCGGTCTCGGCCGCGACCCGGGCCAGCGGGGCGCCCGGGGCCAGCCGGCGCCGGGCCCGGTCGAAGCGGATCACCCGGGCCGCCTGCTTGAGTCCGAGCCCGGTCTCGGCCCGGAACCGGTCGGTGAGGTGCCGCGGGCTCCAGCCGACCTCGCCGGCCAGGTCGCGGACCGCGAGCCGGCCGCCGGCGCCCAGCAGCCGCCGGAACGCGTGGCTGATGTCGGGATGCACGCCGGTCTCGTGGCGCCGGGACCGGGCCAGCAGCGCCCGGTCCAGCGCGGCGAACCGCTCCGGCCAGCTCCGCGCCGCCCGCAGCCGGGCCCGCCACCGCTCGACCTCGGCCACGCCGAGCAGCTCGGCCAGATCGAGGTCGAGCCCGGCCAGCTCACCGGCGGGCAGGCCGAACAGCGCGCGGCAGCCGAGCGGGTGCACCGCCACCTGCACGCCGGCCTGCCGGCCGCCGTGCGCGATCAGGGCCGGCGCCAGGTGCAGCCCGCCGACCAGGGCGCCGTAGCTGCCCGGCGTCTGCCGGCGGTCGGGATGGGCGTGCACGACCAGCGGGTCGTCGAGCGTCAGGACGAGCGTGAGGTACGGCGACGGAAGACCCCGATGGGTCACGACCGGCACGCCGCGCTGGCGCCACCCCGCGTAGTGCGCCACGTACGGCCGCAGCCCCGCCGAGGGCCGCGCCCGCGCGGACTCGTCGACCATCATGTCCCCGAGCATCGCATCCGGGGCCGGGCCGGCCCAGGGCCGCGCCGGTCACCAGGTCGCCGGCGCGGCTCCCGGGCCGGAGCTCACTCGGCCAGGGTCTTGGCCAGCGTGTCCCGGAAGTTGCGCTCGCTGTCGGTCACGACGTCGCCGCCGATGCCCAGCACGCCGCCGCTGGAGGCCGCGCCCACCACGCTCTCGGCGATCTCCACCAGCCAGTGCTTGTACGTCTCCGCGTCCGCCGGGTCGGCCTTGGCGGCCAGCAGCGCGGAGGCCTCGGCGGCGCGCCGCACGACGTCCTGGCCGTAGCCCACCGGGTCGGCCGGCTCGATGGCCGGCAGCTCCTCGCCGCGGTCGGGGTCGCCGGTCTGGTCCAGCACGGCCCGGGCGATCGCGGTGACCAGGCGGCTGGCCGAGCCGCGCGCGTCGGAGATCTGGTCGAGCCCGGCGGCCGTCTCGGCCCGGGTCTTGCGGGCGCTGTCGTGGGTCGCCACGCTGGCGGCGGTCAGCACCGACTGCGGCAGGCCGACCAGCAGCCCCCACTCGGCGTCGGTGAAACCGAACGTGGCGTACAACGGTTCGTCGGTCACGATGTCCTCACTCACTCACTTCTTCTTCTCAGCGACCAGCAGCGCGTGCTCCTGGACGACCGGCACCGAGAGGGTCTTGTAACCGACCTCGTCGAAGAGCACGGTCATGCGATCCTCCTCGTACCCCATCACCATGCCGGGACCCCACTCGGCGTGCCGCACCGTGCTGTGCACGGCGAACGGCTCGTCGCCGGTCCCCTCGTCGGTCTCCTCGGCCACGCCCTCGGCACAGTTGTCGCAGTGCCCGCACCGGTGGGTGAGATCCTCGCCGAAGTAGGCCAGCAGGGTCTGGGAGCGACACGCGTTGCTCTGCGCGTACCCGCGCATCATGTCGGTGCGGGAGCGCTGCACGACCTGCTGGCGCTCGTACTCGGCGACCGCGGCCTCGGCCGCCGCGGCCGGCAGCGGCGCGAAGACCGGGACCGTCCACTTGTTGCCGCTGCCCGCGACCGCCGCGCCGACCTGCTCCAGCAGGCCGAGCAGCTGGCCCAGCTTGCGCGGGCCGAGGCCGGTCCTGTCCTTGAGCGCCGTCTTGGTGGCCGGGCCGGCCCGCAGCGCGGCGGCCAGTTCCCGCAGCTCGGCGACGTCGGGGGAGCCGCCGGTGAAGAAGCGCTGGATCGCCTCGTCCTCGGCCCGCCACAGCAGCAGCGCCCGGCTCGGCTCGCCGTCGCGGCCCATCCGGCCGATCTCCTGGAAGTAGCTGTCCGGGGAGTCGGGCAGGGCCACGTGCGCGACCCAGCGGATGTTCGGCTTGTCGATGCCCATGCCGAACGCCGAGGTGGCCACCATGATGTCCACCTTGTCGGCGAGGAAGTCCTCGTGGGCCTCCTCGCGGGCGCCGCCGGCCATGCCGCCGTGGTAGAACGCGGCGCTGTAGCCGGCTGCGGTCAACCGCTCGGTGAGCTCCTCGGCGGCGCGCCGGGTCGCCACGTAGATGATGCCCGGCCGCTCGGTCTCGTCCAGCAGCGTGGTGAGCCGGCGCCACCGGTAGTCCTCGTCCGGGCAGTACGCGACCTCGAGGAACAGGTTGCTCCGGTCCAGGCCGGAGACGTGGATCTCGGGGTTGTTGAGGTGCAGCCGGGCGATGATGTCGTCGCGGACCGGCGGCGAGGCGGTGGCGGTCAGCGCGAGCACCGGCGGCCGCCCGAGGCCCTTGATCAGGTGCCCGAGGGAGAGGTACTCCGGGCGGAAGTCGTGGCCCCAGGCGGAGATGCAGTGCGCCTCGTCGATCGCCACCAGGCCCGGGCGCAGGGCGCGGACCTCGGCCAGGCGTTCCGGGTTGGCCAGCTGCTCCGGGGTGATGAACAGGAACTCGGCGCGGCCCTCCTCGATCTCCCGGATGGCCTCGCGCTGCTGGTTGGGGGTCTCGGCGGAGCTGACCCGCACGGCGCGCACCGCCGGGTCGTCGCGCTCGTTGAGGGCGGCGATCTGGTCCTGCTGCAGGGCCAGCAGTGGCGAGATCACCACGGTCGGCCCCGGCAGCAGGACCGCCGGGATCTGGTAGATCGCCGATTTCCCGGCGCCGGTGGGCAGGACGACGAGGGCGTCGCGGCGGCGCAGCACGGCCCGCATGGGCTTGAACTGGCCGGGGCGCAGGGAGGGCCAGCCGAAGTGCTTGCGGGCGACCTTGCGCAGGCGCGGGCCGTAGATGGGTAGCTTCATCGAGCGGCCATTGTGCCCCACCGGCGTGGGATGCAAACGCTAAGCGTGCTTCGGCAGCACGTGCTCGGCGTAGAGATCGAACAGGCCCTCCCAGTGCGGGCCGGTGTTGGCCACGTAGACCTCGTCGAAGCCCGCCCGGGCGTACTTGTCGATCATCTCCAGGTGCGCGGCCGGGTCGTTGCCGCAGACGAAGGCCTCCTTGACCATGTCCTGGGTGACCAGCTGCGACGCCTGCTCGAAGTGCTTGGGCGAGGGCAGGACCTGGGAGAGCTCGCCGGGCACGCTGGCGTTGGGCCACTTCTCGTACGCGATCCGGGCACCCTCCTCCTCGCTGGACGCGAAGGCGGCCTTGAAGCCGGCCTGGCAGGTGCGCTTGCCGCCACCCTCGTCGCGGAACCGCTTGACCAGGTCCCCGTCGGGCATGGTGCTGATGTAGCCCTCGGCGATGCGCGCGGCCACCGAGGTGGCCTTGGGGCCGAAGCCGGACATCAGGATCTCGACCGGCTTCTCCGGCAGCGTGTAGATCCGGGCGTTCTCCACCGTGTAGTGCTTGCCGCGGTACGAGACCGTGCCGCCCTTCCACAGCTCCCGCATGATCTCGACGGCCTCCTCGAGCATCTCCAGCCGCACGTCGGCCTCGGGCCACGCGTCGCCGAAGATGTGCTCGTTGAGGGCCTCGCCGGTGCCGATGCCGAGCCGGAACTTCCCGCCGGTGAGCACCGCGCTGGTCGCCGCGGCCTGGGCGATCACGGCCGGGTGGATCCGCACGGTCGGGCAGGTCACCGCGGTGGTGATCGGCAGGGCGCAGGCCTGGCTGAGGGCGCCGATGGTGGACCAGACGAACGCGCTCTGGCCCTGGGCGTCGACCCACGGGTGGTAGTGGTCGGAGATCCACAGGGCCGAGAAGCCGGCCCGCTCCGCCCCCTTGGCCTGGGCGATGAGCTCGGCCGGGGTGTACTCCTCGCTGGACAGGAAATATCCGATTCGCATACCGGACGGATACCCCGGTTACTTGCCGCCGAACATGCGACGGATGGCCCAGAACAGGATCAGGGCGCCCAGCGCGACGCCGAGCAGGCGCACCGCGTGCACCTCGGACCAGTTCACGCCGGAGGCCGCCAGCCCGGGGCTCGCCCATGTCGTCCACACGGGGGGCAGTCTAAACGACCGACACTTCAAGGTGACTTAATAGAAAGGTTTGTTGACTGAAACGTCGAAGTGGGTGACCATAGGTCGTCGCCGCGCCCATGACGGTTGTCGGTCGATCACGTTGGGGGACGTGCTCGCTGAGCGCGTATTCGTCGTCACCGGAGGTACGCGGACACATGCCGAATCATGGCGATTTGCCAGTTCTTGCCGCGACGGTGCTGCAACCCGGGTTCGAAGGCGCCACGGCGCCCGACTGGGTGCGCCGCTGGCTCGCCGACGGGCTGGGCGGCGTCGCCCTGTTCGCCCGCAACGTCGAGACTCCCGCGCAGGTCGCGGCCCTGACGGCGCAGCTGCGGGCGGAGCGGCCGGACGTCATCGTGGCCATCGACGAGGAGGCCGGCGACGTCACCCGCTTCGAGTCGCGGCACGGCAGCTCCCGCCCCGGCAACCTGGGCCTGGGCGCGATCGACGACGCCGAGCTGACCCACGCGGTCGCCCGCGACCTCGGCCTGGAGCTGGCCCACGCGGGCATCACCCTGGACTACGCCCCGGACACCGACGTCAACAGCAACCCCGACAACCCGATCATCGGCGTCCGGGCCTTCGGCGCCGAGCCTGCCCTGGTGGCCCGGCACGGCGCGGCGTGGATCAGCGGCCTGCAGGAAGCCGGCGTGGCCGCCTGCGCCAAGCACTTCCCGGGCCACGGCGACACCGCCGTCGACTCGCACCACGACGTGCCGCTGATCGACCGCAGCCGCGAACGGCTGGCCGAGGTCGAGCTGGTGCCGTTCCGGGCCGCCATCGCCGCCGGCGTGCAGTCGATCATGACTGGTCACCTGCTGGTGCCCGCGTACGACCCGGAGCTGCCCGCGACGCTCAGCCGGCGCATCCTCACCGGCCTGCTCCGCGAGGAGCTGGGCTTCCAGGGCCTGATCGTCACCGACGGCATCGAAATGCAGGGCGTGCGCCGCGCGTACGGGCTCGAGGGGGCGACCGTGCGGGCGCTGGCCGCCGGCGCCGACGCCATCTGTGTCGGCGGCGACCACGCCGACGAGCACACCGCGACCCGGCTGCGCGACGCCATCGTCGCGGCCGTGCGCGCCGGCGAGCTGAGCGAGGAGCGGCTGCACGACGCCGCCGCCCGGGTACGCCGGCTCGCCGCCTGGACGCTGCGGACGCAGACCGCGATCGGCGCCCGGACCGTGGCGGACGCCGCCGGCTCGGCCGCCCCCGGGATCGCCGTCATGGGTGGCTCGGCCGTCGGACAGGCCGCCGCGCGCCGCGCCGTCAAGGTGACCGCCACCGCCGGCGCCCCCGAGCTGCCGCTGACCCGCCCGGCCCACGTGGTCGAGTTCGCGCCGCCGCGCAACATCGCCATCGGGGCCGAGACGCCCTGGGGCGTGGGCGCGCCGCTGGGCACGCTGCTGCCGGGCACCACCTCCGTGCGCCTGAGCGCCGAGGACCTGAGCGGGACGGGTGACGCGGCCGCCGCGGTGCTCGCCGACGCCGGCGACCGCCCGCTGGTGCTGGTGGTCCGGGACGTGCACCGGCACCCGTGGATCGCCACCGCGCTGCACGACGTGCTGGCGGTCCGGCCCGACGCGATCGTGGTGGAGATGGGCGTGCCGGTCGCGGTCAGCGGCGGCCTGCACCTGGCCACCCACGGCGCCACCCGCGCCTGCGGGCAGGCGGCGGCCGAGATCATCGCCGGGACCTCGGTGCCGGTCCCGTCGGCGCAGGCGCTGGCCGCCTGACGGACCCGCTCAGGCGACGATGGCGTCGTACTCGGGGTGGTCCGCGACGTAGCGGGCGAAGAACGGGCAGGCCGGCACGACCTTCGCGCCCCGCTCGCGCAGGGTGTCGAGGGTCCGCCGGGCCAGCACGCCGCCCAGGCCCCGGCCGCGGTGCGCCGGGTCCACCTCGCTGTGCACGACGACCACGGCGCCGTCGCGGTCGCGGTAGTCGGCGAAGCCGCCGACCTCGCCGTCGAGCAGCAGCTCGAAGCGGTGGCGGGCGGGGTTGTCCTGCACGGTGACGTCCATCCGGCCAGCCTAGGGTGGCCCGCGGGCCGTACTGTTGATCGGGTGATGAACACCGCAGCACGGCGCGTCCCCGCCCTGTTCACCGCCGCCGCCCTCGGGCTGGCCCTGCTCGCCGGCTGCAGCAGCGACAACGTCGACTGCGGCCTGGACCAGTGCACCGTGACCCTGGACCGGGACACCAGCGCGAGCGCGAGCGTGCTGGGCGTCGAGGCCAAGTTCGTCAGCGCGGACGCCAACACGGTGACCCTCGAGGTGGCCGGGGAGCAGGTCCAGCTGACCAAGGGCCAGCAGGCGGTCAACGTCGGCGGCCTGCAGATCTCGCTGGACAGCATCACGGCCGACCAGATCGGGTTCCAGGTCTCCCGGTAGCCCTTAGCACGCGCGCGGTGGCACGGGCGGCAGGTTTCAAAAAACCGGCCGCAGGTCAAACATGGTGCATGTCTGCCACCCAGCACGCCCGGAGTTCGGCGTCACGCGCCGCCGACAGCAAGCCCCTCGAATACCTCGTCCGCGGTGGCTTCGTCATGTACGGCGTCATCCACCTGCTGATCGCCTGGCTCGCGCTGCAGGTGGCGATCGGCGGCTCGGCGAAGTCGAGCGACCAGTCCGGCGCCCTGCGGGATCTCGTCAGCAAGCCCTTCGGCAAGACCCTGGTGGTCATCGCCGTCATCGGGTTGATCGCGTTGGCCATCTGGCAGGCCTTCCAGGCGGCCATCGGCCAGAGTGGCGCGCAGGGCAAGGAGGCGGTCGCCGAGCGGGTGGTCTCCGGCTTCCGGGCCCTCATCTACCTGTCCTTCGCCTGGACCGGGATCCGGGTGCTGCAGGGATCGGGGAAGTCGACCGGCGACAGCCAGCAACAGGGCGCCTCGACGCTGATGGACAACACCGGTGGTCGCTGGCTGGTGGGGCTGATCGGCCTGGTGGTGGTCGGCGTCGGCATCGGCCTGGTGGTCTACGGCGTCACCAAGAAGTTCGAGCGCAAGCTCAACACCCAGCAGATGAACGCGACCGTGCAGAAGACCACCCGCCGCCTCGGCGTCGCCGGCTACTCGGCCAAGGGCGTCGCCTACGCCATCGCCGGTGGCCTGGTCGTGGCCGCGGCCGTGACCTACGACCCGGAGAAGGCCCGCGGCCTGGACGCCGCCCTGCGCCTGCTGGCCCGGCAGTCCTACGGTCCGTGGCTGCTCGGCCTGGTCGCGCTGGGCATCGCCGCCTTCGGGATCTACTGCTTCTCGCAGGCGCGCTACCGCAAGGTGTGACGTATCCCAAGCTGTGATCCGGGCGGATGGGCGTGGTCCACCCCGGTGGGCAGGGCAAGCTGGGGCGCTGGCAACGACGTCTGGAGAGGGAACCGTGACCAGCCTGCTCAGAGCCCTGCTCACCGTCGTGTCGGCCGCCGGCGCGGCGATCGTCCTGGTGGAGACCCTGCACTGGGCCGTCGAACGCCTCGGACGCCGTTCGCCCCTGCTGCACGACCTGGCCCGGACGGCGCACCGGCCGTTCCTGGCCACCGTCACGATCTTCGCCGTGCAGCAGGCCGTCCGGGCCGCCGGCGGCAACTTCCCGGGCCGCGCCGCGGTGCTGCACGCCCTGGTCCTGCTGGTGATAGCGGCCGTCGCGTGGCTGGTCGCGGCGCTGGCGCTGGTGCTGGAGGACGTCGCGCTGGCCCGCTGGCGCGTGGACGTGCCGGACAACATGAAGGCCCGCCGGGTCAAGACCCAGGTCGTGATGCTGCGCCGGGTCACCGTGGTGGCCGTCGTGGTCCTGACCCTGGGCGTCATGATGATGACCTTCCCGGCGGTCCGCGCCCTGGGCGCCAGCCTGCTGGCCTCCGCGGGTCTGATCAGCGTCATCGCCGCGGTGGCGGCCCAGAGCACGCTGAGCAACCTCATCGCGGGCCTGCAGCTGGCCTTCAGCGACTCGCTGCGCATCGACGACGTGGTGGTCGTCGAGGGGGAGTGGGGCCGGATCGAGGAGCTGACCCTGACCTACGTGGCCGTGCAGATCTGGGACGACCGCCGGCTGATCCTGCCCACCTCGTACTTCACCACCAAGCCGTTCCAGAACTGGACCCGGACCGGCTCGGCCGTGCTCGGCACCGCGGAGATCGACGTGGACTGGTCGGCGCCGGTCGAGCCGATGCGCGCGGAGCTGCGCGCCGTCTGCGAGGGCACCGAGCTGTGGGACGGCCGGGTCTGCGTGCTCCAGGTGACCGACGCGGTGGGCGGCATGATCCGGCTCCGGGCCCTGGTCAGCGCGCACGACGCCGGCTCCCTGTGGGACCTGCGCTGCCTGGTGCGCGAGCGCCTGGTGGCCTGGGTCTTCGAGCACCGGCGGGACGCCCTGCCGCGGCTGCGCGCGGACGTGGCGCCGGGCGAGCACGCGCCGGTCCCGCCCGCCGCGCCGGGTCCGGCCGGCGCCGCGGGGCCCGACGAGGACTCCCGGGTCTTCAGCGGCGCCGGCGACGGCGATGAGCGCGCGGTGGCCTTCAGCGGCCCGGACGAGCCGGCCACGCCGGCCTCGTCCGGTATGCGGCAGTAATTCCGGCCGCCAGGCGCGAGGATTGACCATGCCCTGCGCAGGGCATAGAGGCTCCATCAGGGAAAGGAGGACACCATGGCCGATGTCCTGAACGGTAGCCCGGCCCGTCCGGGGACCGACCAGTCCACCTCGGAATTGGTCCAGAAGGCGAGCGAGCAGATCTCTCGGCTCGTCAAGGATGAGATCGCCCTCGCGAAGGCGGAGCTCACGGAGAAGGGTAAGCACGCCGGCATCGGTGTGGGTCTGTTCGGCGGTGGCGGGGTGCTCGCCCTGTACGGTGTCGGTGCGCTGTTCGCCACGCTGATCATCGTCCTCGACCTGTTCCTGCCGTTGTGGCTCGCCGCGCTGATCGTGACCGTGGTGCTGTTCGCCGCGGCCGGCGTGCTGGCGTTGCTCGGCAAGAAGCAGGTCACTCAGGCGGTTCCCCCGGAGCCCTCGGACGCCATCGCCAGCGCGAAGGCGGACGTCGACGAGGTCAAGCACGCGATCAAGAGCAGGAGCCGGGCATGAGTGACAAGAACGGAACCCCGGGGGGCAAGCCCGATGTGGCCGCCCTGCGGGAGGACATCAAGCAGACCCGCGCCGAGCTCGGCGAGACGGTCCAGGCCCTCGCGGCCAAGGCGGACGTCAAGGCCCGGGCGAAGGAGCAGGTCGAGCTGACCAAGCAGAAGGCCAAGGCGCAGGTGCACGACGCGACCGGCAAGGTGCGCGAGGTCGCGGCCGCCGCGGTCGGCGCCGCCTCGGAGAAGGTCCGTACGGCCACGGCGCAGGCCGGTGACAAGGTCGCGCTGGCCGGCGACAAGGTCAAGGAGTCGGGCGCGCTGGACAAGGTCAAGGAGTCCGGCGTGCTGGACCGGGCCCAGGAGGCGCGCACCCAGGTGCAGCGCAACCCGGTCCCGTTCGCCGCCGTGCTCGCGGCCGGGGTCGCGCTGATCGGCATCATCCTCATCGTGCGCGGGAGGCGTCAGTGAGCAAGAAGCTGCAGAAGGTGGCGTACAAGCCGGTCGGCCTGTTGCTCGGCATCGGCGCCGGCGCCATCGCGGGCTTCGTCTTCAAGGAGGTCTGGAAGATCGCCTCGGGCGACGACGACGCCCCGAACGCCACCGACGAGGACCGCGGCTGGCTGGAGATCATCGCCGCGGCCGCGTTGCAGGGTGCGATCTTCGCGACGGTGAAGGCGCTCGTCGACCGGGGCGGAGCGGCCGGCGTTCGCAAGATCACCGGGGAATGGCCCGACTGATCGCCTTCTTGTATAGACCACGGTCTAGGCCTCCGGCGCCGCTGACGCGGCGTCGGGGGCCTTTTCCGTTTCTGTCGGAGTCGACGGGATTCGGCTGAGGGGCAGCTTTCGGGCGGGTTCTTCGGGTACAGTGTGGCCAGTTTTTGTGTACGTGGCTCAGGGGTTCGTCCTTCTGAAACGCCGCCCCTCGCGGCGGCCGCTTGCGCGGAAACGACCATCGGCCCCGCATCACCGGGCCGGCATTTTCAGAAGGAGAGTTCAGCATGGCGCAGGGAACCGTGAAGTGGTTCAACGCAGACAAGGGCTTCGGCTTTATCACCGTCGATGGCGGGGGTGCTGACGTGTTCGTCCACTTCTCGGCCATCCAGACGAGCGGCTACCGCTCTCTGGAAGAGAACCAGCGGGTCGAGTTCGAGATCGCCCAGGGCCAGAAGGGCCCTCAGGCGGAGCAGGTTCGCCCGCTCTGAGACCATCCTGCCGGCGTCGCCGCCGGCCGCCGATCGCCTGGCGGAGATCGGCCTGAGTAACCCCGCATCCCTTCTTCGAGGGATGCGGGGTTTTTCTGTGCGCCGTCAGGTCTGTCGCTTGCCGCGGGCCCGGATCCGGACCCCGAGCACGATGAGCACCAGGCCCACCACGGCGACGACCGGCCCGATGACGGCCCAGATCGTCACGCCGCTCATCACGCTGCCGCCGATCAGGTCGAGTCCCTGGGCGGTCCACAGGACGCCCAGCACGACGCCCAGCAGGCCCAGGGTCAGCCAGGGCCAGCCCTTCATCGGCGTACCCTCACCAGCGGTCATGGACCTGCGGCCGGATCAGCTCGTCGTACACGGACCGGACGGCGGCGTGGGCCTCGTCGCCCAGGGGCGCGAGGTCGGCCGCGGCCGCGTTGGCCCGGGCCTGGTCGGCGTTGCGGGCGCCCGGGATGACCACCGTGACCGCGGGCTGGTCGATGATCCAGCGCAGCGCGAACTGCGCCATGGTGGCCTCGGCCGGCACGTGCGGGAGCAGCCGGCGGACGGCCTCCA
Organism: Actinoplanes nipponensis; assembly: GCF_016862275.1. GTDB lineage: Bacteria > Actinomycetota > Actinomycetes > Mycobacteriales > Micromonosporaceae > Actinoplanes > Actinoplanes nipponensis. The sequence continues at coordinate 68,635 of NZ_BOMQ01000021.1, forward strand.
GCCCGCTGGCGAAGTCCACCCCGGAGAAGGTCTCGCCGACGTCGAACGCCTCGCCGTGGCGGTTGTAGGTGCGGTGGTCGTCGGCGCTGAACGTGGTGTGCTCGTCGTAGCGCCCGGAGAGCAGGCCGCTGGCCAGCGGGACCCGGGCGATGACGCCGACACCGGCCGCGGCGGCGGCGGGCAGCACCCGCTCGAGCGGCTTGAGCCGCAGCGCGTTCAGGATGATCTGGACGCTCGCCGTGCCCGGCCGCTCGATGGCCGCCAGGGCCTCATCGACCTTCTCGACGCTGACGCCGTACGCCGCGATGCGCTTCTCCTGCACCAGGGTGTCCAGGGCGTCGTAGACGGCGCCGGTGGAGAACACCGGGGTGGGCGGGCAGTGCAGCTGCACCAGGTCGAGGGTGTCGACGCCCAGGTTGGCCCGGGAGCGGTCGGTCCAGGCCCGGAAGTTGTCGAGGGTGTAGTTGGCCGGCTCCTGGGGCATCCGGCGGCCCATCTTGGTCGCCACGGTCAGCTGCGGCCGGTCCTTGATGAACTTGCCGATGACCTGCTCGCTGCGGCCGTCGCCGTAGACGTCGGCCGTGTCGATGAAGGTGACGCCGGAGTCGACCGCCGCGGCGAGCGTGTCGAAGGCGTCCTCCTCGCTGACGCTGCCCCAGTCGGCGCCGAGCTGCCAGGCGCCCAGGCCGATCACGCCGACGGTGCGGCCCATGCGGGCGAAGCTGCGATTTTCCACGCCGCCGAGCCTACCCGTCGCTGATAGACTCCAAACAAGACGTACGTACGGTTTGGAGGGCGCCATGTGGGATCCCGCGGTGTACCACCGCTTCGGCGACGAACGCTCCCGCCCGTTCCACGACCTGGTCGCCCGGATCGGCGCCCGCCGGCCGCGCGCCGTCACCGACCTGGGCTGCGGTTCGGGCGCGCTGACGGCCGGGCTCGCCCCGCGCTGGCCCGGCGCCCGGATCACCGGGCTGGACTCGTCCGCCGAGATGATCGGCCAGGCCCGCACGCTGGACGCGCCCGTGGAGTTCGCCGTGGCCGACGTCCGGGACTGGCGCCCCGGCCCGGACACCGACGTGGTCGTCACCAACGCGGTCCTGCAGTGGGTGCCCGAGCACCGCGAGCTGCTCGACGGGTGGATCCGGGCGCTGCCCCCGGACGCCTGGTTCGCCCTGCAGGTGCCCGGCAACTTCGACGCGCCGTCGCACCGGGCCCTGCGCGCGCTGGCCCGCAGCGCGCCCTACGCGGACACGGTCGGCGACATCGTGCGCGAGGCGCCGGTGGACGACGCGGCCGGCTACGCCGCGCTGCTGACCGCCGCCGGGGCCACGGTGGACGCCTGGGAGACCACCTACGTGCACCTGCTTCCCGGCGGCGGCGCCGAACACCCGGTGCTGCGCTGGATGGAGGGCACGGCGCTGCGCCCGGTGCGGGCCGCTCTCGACGACGCGGCGTGGCGCGCCTTCCGGGCCGCGCTCGGTGCGACGCTGGCCAGGGAATACCCTGCCCGCGACGGGTACGTGGCGTTCCCGTTCCGCCGGATCTTCGCGGTGGCGCATACCGCCTAGGGGGAGAAGTTGACCGACCTGACCTCGTTCATCGCCCGGCTGCCGAAGGCCGAGCTGCACGTGCACCACGTCGGCTCGGCGTCGCCGCGCATCGTCGCCGAGCTCGCCGCCCGGCACGAGGGCAACAGCCCGGTGCCGGCCGACCCGGCCGCGCTCGCCGACTACTTCGCGTTCCGCGACTTCGGCCACTTCATCGAGGTCTACCTGAGCGTGGTGGACCTGATCCGCGACGACGAGGACGTCCGGATGCTCACCTACGAGGTGGCCCGGGAGCTCGCCCGCCAGCAGGTCCGGTACGCCGAGCTGACCGTCACGCCGTACTCGCACGTGCGGCGGGGCATCCCGGCGCCGGCCTTCTGCGCCGCCATCGAGGACGCCCGGGCCGGCGCCGCCGCGGACTTCGGGCTGGACCTGCGCTGGTGCTTCGACATCCCCGGCGAGGCCGGCACCGCCGCCGCCGAGGAGACGCTGCGGATCGCGCTCCGGGAACAGCCCGCGGGCCTGGTCAGCTTCGGCCTCGGCGGTCCCGAGGTCGGGGTGCCGCGGCCGCAGTTCAAGCCGTACTTCGACAAGGCCCGGGCGGCCGGGCTGCACAGCGTGCCGCACGCCGGGGAGACCACTGGGCCGGAGACCGTCTGGGACGCGCTGCGCGAGCTCGGCGCCGAACGCATCGGGCACGGCATCGCCGCCGCCCAGGACCCGCGGCTCATGGACCACCTGGCCGAGCACGGGATCCCGCTGGAGGTCTGCCCGACCTCCAACGTGCGGACCCGGGCCGTGCCCAGCATCGAGGAGCACCCGCTGGCCCGGCTGATCGCCGCCGGGGTGACCGTCAGCATCAACTCCGACGACCCGCCGATGTTCGGCACCACGCTGGAGGAGGAGTACGCGGTGGCCGCCCGGCTGCTGAGCCTCGACGCCGCCGGCGTGGCCGACCTGGCCCGCGCCGCGGTGCGCGCCTCGTTCCAGCCCGCGGCCGGGCGGTCCCGGCTGCTCGCGGAGATCGACGACTACGCCGCGGGGGGCGCGCCGGCTCAGAAGCCCGCGTAGAGGGGTTCCTGCCAGAGCGCCAGCACGGCGAGGATCCCCAGCACCAGGATCGTCACCACCCGGACGGCCCGGCGCCGGTTGAACCGGCCCGGGTCCTCGTCCGGCTCCAGCTCCGGACCGATCCGTACGTCCGTGTCGAGCATCGTCACTCCCCTCGCCCGGATCTCAGCCGGGAACCGCCGTCCAACTCTGGTGCAGCGCCTGCTCCGGCTGCTGCAGGACGAGCAGCCGGGACGCGCCGAAACGCTGGCTGCCCACGCCGGCGACCAGGCCGCCGGCGGTGGTGCGCAGGCTGAAGCCGTGATCGGTGGCGAACAGCGCCCAGCGGCCGCTGTCGGCCGACGTGCAGTCGCCCTGCACGAGCGGCGCGCCGGCCACCGGGTTGCCGTCCAGCGGGATCACGCACTTGCCGGTGGCCCGCGACTGCAGCGAGAAGGCGCCGCCCGAGGCGGGCACCAGCTTCCACTGCTGCTGCGAGTCGCCGTCCGGGCCGCCGAGGGTCACCGGGGTGCCGTTGGCCGTGCGGGCCGCGTACAGGTCCGCCGCGCCGCCGGTCAGCGAGTTGGTCAGCACGAACCAGGTGTTCGCGGCCGGGCGGGCGGCGGGCGCCGACTGGGCCGTGGCCCGGGCCAGGTAGCCGTGCGCGCTGCGGATGGTCACCTGGTACCTGGTGTCCGGGCGCAGGCCGATCAGCCGGGCCCGGGTGGCGACCGTGGTGGCGATCTTCACGCCGTCCACCTCGACGTCGTACGTCGCCTTGGCCGCCGCGGCGCTCCAGGTGAGCCGCACGGAGGTGCTGTTGGGCTCGCGGATCTCGAGGAACGTCTGCGCGCCGGGGGCCGCCGCGGGGGTCGTGGGGACCGCCACCGGCGCCGTCGGGCCGGCCGCCGGCGCCGTCGGGCCGGCCGCGGGGGCCCCGGTCGTCGGGGCGGGGACACCGGGCGGGCCGGGCGGGCCGGCGCCCGGTCCGGCGCCGGGCGGGGGCGCGTCGCCGCCGCCGTCGGAGGCGTCACCGCCGCTGGCGGTGGGAGCGGGCCCGCCGGCGCCGGGCGCCTCGGTCGCCGCGGTGGTGGGGGTGGCCCGGGGGGCGGCGTCCGGCTCCGGCGCGACGGTGTCGTCGACGCCGGGGATGTCGTCGCCGCCGTCGCTGCGCAGCAGGAACTCGCTCTGCGCCACGTTCCAGTTCTCGGCCAGGTAGCTGCCGGGCTTCGGGCTGGTGTGGAAGTAGTCGTCGTGACCGCAGTCGAGGCGGTTCTCGTGCTTCTTCGGGCACACCGTGCGCAGCGCCGCGCCGGAGCGGTCCTTGCCGCACATGAGGTCGTAGTCGTCGGTGCAGCTGCCCGCGCCGGTGGAGTTCGGCGAGTCCTGCAGGCGGGCGCCGAGCATCGTGGTGACCTCGCGCGCGGCCACCACCGAGCTCCAGCAGCCCGCGTCGACCCGGCCGTACGACGGCCCGCCGTTGTTGCGGTTGCCCAGCCCGGCCCGCCGGTCCGCCACGAAGGTGCCGATGCCGCAGTACACGTTGGTGTCGGCGAAGATCAGGTACTTGCGGTCGGTGCGGTTGTAGCCGAGCGTCTGCAGCGCGTCGATGTTGCCGGTGAACGACTCCAGCGCTGCCTCCGGCACCTGCACCTCGGCGACGTCGACCCGGCACTGCGGGGTGGTCACGAAGCGCACGTGCCGCGAGCCGCCGGTCTCGGCCGCGCTGGCGTCGTAGATCTGGTCGACGCCGGCCGACCAGGTGCGCATGGAGCCGAGGAAGTCGGTGTAGCGGCTCGGCGTGCCGAACTCGTGCAGGTAGAGCACCTGGACGCGCTTGCCGGTGCGCCCGTCGCCCTCGCAGGCCACGTCGTGGTTGCCCATCACGAAGTCGGCCTCGCCGGGCGCGGCGTCCGGGATCAGCGCCGGGGCGCCGGGCGAGAGCGAGCTGCCGCCCTGGTCGCGGACGATCTCGGCGTCGGGCGGGACGGCCGCGGCCTCGCGCACGGGCTCGGCCGGCTCCGGCACCTTCGCGGTGACCGGGGCCACGTCCCGGGTCACCCGCAGCCCGGCCGGCGCCGGGTCGGGACCGTGCGTGCAGGTCTCCTCGTCGAGCTCGTAGATCCCCGCGCAGAGCGAGTCCTCGTCGCCGGGCTTGAGGCCGAAGTAGACCAGGCCCAGCCCGGGGTTGTCGGCCGGCTTGGCGGCGTAGGTGATCCGCTCGCCGCCCGCCCCGCCGTCGTCGCCCGTCCAGCCACCGTTGATCACGCTGGGTCCGACCACGCCGCCGACGCCGAGCATCCCGACACCCAGCAGGAACGGCAGCAGCCGGTGGCTGCGCGGGCCGGCCCGCCGTCGTCCCCGGTCGGGGGTGGCTCGCCGCCGGGTGGACGGCGCCTCCCCCCGCGGCACGGGACGTCGGTGGGTGGACAAACCATCTCCTCGTACTGCGGGGGCGCGGTGGGAGGGGGTTATGGGGTGACCACCTCCCACCGCGAGGTGACTCGCCGGATCCGTGGTGTGGGGTCGTGCGTCGTGCGCACCGGCGAGCCGGATGGGATCGGGGTAGAGCGTGCCAGCCCGGGAGCGCCAGGGGAACGCCTTTAATACAGATCTAAGCAATCGTTGTACCGTCCGGGTTGTTTCGCGGGGCGCGGTGTGGCGGAGCCGTTTTCTACGCGTCGTCCGTGCGTTGATGCGGCCATTTGCGCTTCACCGGATCGCGCTCCCGGGCCAGCCGGCCGACCAGGCCGAAGCGGTTCACCTGTTTGGGCGCCGCCTCGGCGTCGGCCAGCAGCATGACGACGCTGGCCCCGCCCATCGCGGCCCGGTCCAGGCTCACCGAGCCGCCGGTGGCCTGCGCCGCCCGCCGCGCGATGTCCAGGCCCAGGCCGGTCGAGCCCTGGTCGCTCTCCCCGCGGCGCAGCGCCTTCTCCGGGTCGTCGATGCCCGGCCCGGCGTCGTCCACCCGGACCGCGACCCAGCCGTCCCGGCGGCTGATGCCCACCTCGAACGCGGTGCCCTGCGGGGTGTAGCGGAAGACGTTGCCCAGCACCGCGTCCAGCGCGGCGGCCAGCTCGGCCCGGGCCACCGGCACCGGGATGCGCAGGTGCGCGCCGACCACGCGGTACTGGCGGCCCTGGTCGCCGGCCAGCGCGGACCAGAAGACCATCCGGTCGCGGACCACCTCGCTGGCGTCGCAGAGTCCCTCCTCGGGCGCCGCGACCTGGGCCGCGACGGCCTGCCGGGTGGTGTTGATGAGCTGGTCGACCTCGCCCTCGAGGGTCACGATGGCCTGCCGGATGCGCCGGATGCCGCGCCGGCGGTCCAGTTCGGCCGCGGAGTACTCGCCGATGTGGGTGTCGTCCGGGTCGAGCGCCTCGGCGTCCAGGCGCAGCACCGTCAGCGGGGTGCGCAGCCGGTGCGACAGGTCGGCGACCAGCTCGCGCTCGCTGGTGCGGGAGGTGACCAGGCGGTCGGCCATCCGGTTGAACGCGTACCCGGCCTCGGCCAGCTCGCGCGGGCCGGACGGCTGGATCCGGACGCCGAGGTCGCCGCCGCCGACGGCCATCGCCGCGTGCACCAGGTTGCGCACCGAGGCCACCGCGCCGCGGGCCAGCCGGTCGACCACGATCACCGAGCCGACCACCAGCACCAGCATGATCCCGAGCAGGATCCACCAGTCGCGGGCGGTGCCGGCGCCGAGCTCCTCGTCGCTGACGAAGGCCTCGACCACGGAGGTCTTGTCGCCCGACCGGGCCGGCTCGAGGCGGACCAGGCCGTCGCCGGCCTCGATCACCAGCGCCTCGGTGCCCTTGGCCGCCTCCAGGATGTCGTCGGCGCCGACCCGGGTGTTGGTCACCGTCTCCGGCGGGTGCACCACGAGGCCGCCGCCGGCGGCCTTGACCGCGGCGTCGACGCCCTTCTTGTCGGCCCCGGCCGAGATGGCGCCCGCGACCTTGGCGCTGCGCTGCTCGGCGGCGGACATGGCCTGGTCACGGTGGTCGGCCCGCAGTTCCCAGGCGAGCGGTACGAGGAACGCGAGGGCGGCGATGGCGGTGGTGGCGGCGCTGACGTAGGCCAGCCGCGCCCTCAGTCCGGCGCCACCAACCGGAATCCGACCCCCCGCACGGTGCGCAGGTAGCGAGGCTTCGCCGCGGACTCGCCCAGTTTCCGACGTAGCCAGTACAGATGCACGTCGATCGTCTGGTCCTCGCCGACTGACGGCTGTCGCCATACCTCCTCCAACAGCTCACGGCGCGACACGACCCGGCCCGGGCGGGCGGCCAGGTACGCCAGCAGGTCGAATTCCTTGCGGGTCAGCGCCAGCGGCTGGTCGGCCAGGCTGGCGCTGCGTTCGCCGACGTCCACCCGCAGCTCGCCGACCTCGTGCACGGCGGGCTGGGCGGTGCGGCTGGCCCGGCCGACGCGGCGCAGCACCGTGGTGATCCGCGCGTCGAGGTGGGCGCCGGTGAACGGCTTGACCATGTAGTCGTCGGCGCCGGCGCGCAGCAGCCGCACCACGGTCTGCTCGTCGTCGCGCGCGGTGGCGATGATGATCGGGACGTCGGTGATGCCGCGCAGCATGCGCAGCGCGTCCGAGCCGTCCAGGTCGGGCAGGCCGAGGTCGAGCACCACGAGGTCGGGGGTCTCGGCGGCGACGCGGCGCAGGGCGTCCAGGGCCGTGCCGACGGCGTGCACGGCGTGCCCCCGGTCGGCCAGCGACCGGAGCATGGCACCGCGCACGACGTGATCGTCCTCGACGAGCAACACCGTGGCCATGCAGAGAAGGTACTGCCCTTGGCAAGCCACGCCGAATCCGTCATCCAGAGGCAGCCATCGATCACCGAGAGTCACCGAAAACCGGACCCGATAGGATGGAAGGCACCGATGACCTTCACCCTCTTTCCCGCCGCCCGGCTGGCCCTGGCCACCGACAGCCTGGCCGGTCTCTCGGTCGGCGACGCGCTCGGCGCCCAGTATTTCGTCCCCGGCCACCACGCCGCCGACCTCGCCCGGGGCCATCTGCCCACCCCGCCGTGGCCGTGGACCGACGACACCGAGCAGGCCTGCTGCCTGCTCGCCGCCCTGACCGCCAGTGACGAGCTCAGCCTCGACCGAGACCACCTCGCCGACCTGCTCGGCCGGCATTTCGACGCCTACCGCGGCTACGGACCGGGGGCGGTGATCATGCTCCGGCAGATCCGCGAGGGCACTCCGTGGCCGATCGCGGCGGCCGCCGCCTTCGACGGCCAGGGCTCGGCCGGCAACGGCGCCGCGATGCGCGCCGCCCCGATCGGGGCCTGGCACGCCGACTCCCTGGCCCACGCCGCGGCCCAGGGCGCCCGGGCGGCCGAGGTCACCCACGCCCACCCCGAGGGCATCGCCGGCGGGGTGGCGGTCACCGTCGCGGCGGCGATCGCGGCGGCGGCCCGCCTCGGCGGCC
>NZ_BOMQ01000022.1 GCF_016862275.1 Actinoplanes nipponensis
GCGGCCCGCCTCGGCGGCCACCCGCCCGAGCCGGCGCAGTTCCTGGCGGCCGTCGCGGGGTGGGTCGCGCCGGGGCACGTGCAGGACGGCCTGTGGCGGGCCCAGCGCCTCACCGATCCGGCGGAGGCCGCGTACGAGCTGGGCACCGGCTCACGGTCCACCGCGCAGGACTCGGTGCCGTTCGCCGTCTGGGTCGCCGCCCGGCACCTCGGCGACTACCCGGCCGCGGTCACCGCCTGCGTGACCGCGGGCGGGGACGTGGACACCACCGCCGCGATGGCCGGGGGCATCGTCGCCGCGTACACCGGAGCGCAGGGCATCCCGGCGGCCTGGCTGGCCGCCCGCGAGGAGCTGCCCGACTGGGTGACCGCGTCGCGCGAAGCGTGAGCAAACCGACCTACTAGCATCGTGCTCGACCCCGCTTTCACACAAAGGAGAACCACCGTGTCCGCACCTTCTACCGCCGAGGCCCTGGTCGTCCCGGCCGGGACGACGGCGGCCGACGCGGTGGCCGCCGCCGGCCTGCCCGCGGCCGGCCCCAAGGCGATCGTGGTCGTGCGCGACCCGGCCGGCCGGCTGCGCGATCTTGATTGGGCAGCCGAGGTGGACACCGAGGTCACCCCGGTGCCGCTGGACTCCCCGGACGGGCTCAACGTGCTGCGCCACTCCACCGCGCACGTGCTGGCCCAGGCCGTGCAGGACATCTTCCCGGAGGCCACGCTCGGCATCGGTCCGCCGATCGAGAACGGCTTCTACTACGACTTCGACGTGGCCAAGCCGTTCGTGCCCGAGGACCTGGCCAAGGTCGAGAAGCGGATGCAGGAGATCGTCAAGTCCGGGCAAACCTTCCGGCGCCGCGAGTACGGCTCGCTGGACGAGGCCAAGGTGGAGCTGGCCGACGAGCCGTACAAGCTCGAGCTGGTGGACATCAAGGGCGAGGTGGACTCCGACGAGGTCATGGAGGTCGGCGGCGGCGAGCTGACCCACTACGACAACATCGACAAGGACGGCAAGCGCGTCTGGGGCGACCTGTGCCGCGGCCCGCACCTGCCGACGACCCGGCTGATCGGCGCCTTCAAGCTGATGCGCTCGGCCGCCGCGTACTGGCGGGGCAGCGAGAAGAACCCGCAGCTGCAGCGGGTCTACGGCACCGCGTGGCCGACCCGCGACGAGCTCAAGGCGTACCTGAAGCTGCTCGAGGAGGCCGCCCGCCGCGACCACCGCAAGCTGGGCGCCGACCTCGACCTGTTCTCCTTCCCCGACGAGCTGGGCTCGGGCCTGCCGGTCTTCCACCCCAAGGGCGGCATCATCCGCCGGGAGATGGAGAACTACTCCCGGCAGAAGCACGAAGAGGCCGGGTACGCGTTCGTCAACACCCCGCACATCACCAAGGGCCACCTGTTCGAGGTCTCGGGCCACCTCGACTGGTACGCCGACGGCATGTTCCCGCCCATGGAGATGGAGGGCGCGAACTATTACCTCAAGCCGATGAACTGCCCGTTCCACAACCTGATCTTCCGGTCCCGCGGCCGGTCCTATCGCGAGCTGCCGCTGCGGATGTTCGAGTTCGGCACGGTCTACCGCTACGAGAAGTCCGGCGTGATCCACGGGCTGACCCGGGTCCGCGGCATGACCCAGGACGACGCGCACATCTTCTGCGCCGAGGAGCAGATGGAGGCCGAGCTCACCTCGCTGCTGACCTTCGTGCTCCAGCTGCTCAAGGACTACGGCCTGGACGATTTCTACCTGGAGCTGTCCACCCGCAACCCGGAGAAGTCGGTCGGCACGGAAGAGAACTGGGAGAAGGCCACCGAGACCCTGCGCCGGGTGGCCACCGAGTCCGGCCTGGACCTGGTGCCGGACCCGGGCGGCGCGGCGTTCTACGGCCCGAAGATCAGCGTGCAGGCCAAGGACGCGATCGGCCGGACCTGGCAGATGTCGACCATCCAGCTCGACTTCAACCTGCCGGAGCGCTTCGAGCTGGAGTACTCGGCGGCCGACGGCACCCGCAAGCGGCCGATCATGATCCACCGGGCGCTGTTCGGCTCCATCGAGCGCTTCTTCGGCGTGCTGACCGAGCACTACGCGGGCGCGTTCCCGGCCTGGCTGGCGCCGGTGCAGGTGGTCGGCATCCCGATCCGCGACGACCACGCGGCCTACCTGGACGAGTTCGTGGCGAAGCTGCGGGCGCAGGGCATCCGGGCCGAGGTGGACGCCTCCGACGACCGGATGCAGAAGAAGATCCGCACCGCGCAGCAGCAGAAGATCCCGTTCATGGCGATCGCCGGCGACGACGACGTGAACGGCGGCACGGTGTCGTTCCGCTACCGCGACGGCTCCCAGCGCAACGGCATGCCGCTCGACGAGGCGGTCGCGCACGTCGCCGACATCGTGCGCAGCCGGGTCAACACCGGGCCGTCCGCGGCCTGAGACCCGCCCCGGGGTCCCGGGTCCCGCGTCAGCTCAGCGGCGGGATCCAGGACTCCGGGTCGGCGCAGTCGCCGATGACGAGGTTCTCGATCAGGGCGTCCAGCTCCTTGCGGGGCAGGTGCGACTCCACCGTGACGATGCAGTGCTCGGTCTCCACGGTGAGCCGGCCGTTGGGCTCGTACCACGCCGGCAGCTTGGCGATCTCCGTCTTGCCGGTCAGGGTCGCGCGCCGGCCGGGCCAGGACGCGTCCCGGGCGGCGGTCAGCAGGGCGACCGACAGGCCGCCCGGCGGTCCCGGGTAGACGGCCGCGCCCGAGGGCGCGCGGGAGCCGGTGCTGAACCCCACCGCCGCCGGGCGCCGGTCGATGCGGTGGTCGGGCGAGCGGACGTACGTCAGCCGGAGGCTCTCCGGCGGGGCGATGCCGAGGCGCAGCGGCAGCCGCAGGTCGCGGGGCGAGCCGAGGGTCACGGCCTGGGCCAGCCGGAGCAGGTCGGCCCGGGCGATCCGGCCGTCGGCGCGGGCGGAGTCGGCGTAGACCACGATCCACGTCCCCGACGGGTCCCGGCGGCCCACGGCCGGCGTGCGCCACGGCGCGGTCTCCCCGGCGGCGTGCCCGGCGAACGCGAAGTTCTCCAGGTAGCGGAACTCGTCGCCCTGCTCCACCGCGCCGAACTGGCTCTCGTCCAGCGTGCCCGGCGGGAAGGCGGTCACCTCGCCGCCGTACGTGCCGTCGGGCTTGCCGCCCAGCGCCAGGTTCTGCACGGTCAGCGTCTGCCGGTCGCCGTCGGTGATCGCGGCGGTCACCACGTAGCCCGACGAGGCGGCCACCTCGAGGGTCACCTGCCAGGGCCGGCGGCCGTCGGCGGTCGTGGCCGCGGGCGCCGCGGGCGCGTCGTCGTCCCGCATCCCCAGCACGCCGACGATCACCACCGTCACGCCGGTGACCAGGAGCGCCGCGATCAGGGCGGCCACCACTCCGCGCCGGTGCCGGATGTGCGTCCCACGCATGTCGTCCACCTCACCTCGGATCGCCGACACTCTATGACGGGTTTCGATGGGCGCGGTGCATCGGGCGGGGCCCGGCGTGGCTGGTTAGGGTGGGGGCGTGAGTGAGGCAGGGGAACCGGACGGTCTCGACCGGCTCTGGACGCCGCACCGGATGGCGTACATCTCCGGGGCGGACCGGCCGGACGGCTGCCCGTTCTGCGCGGCGCCGGGGCTGGACGAGGAGCGGAGCCTGGTGGTGGCCCGCGGCGAGCAGGTGTTCGCGGTGCTCAACCTCTACCCGTACAACCCGGGGCATCTGCTGGTGTGCCCGTACCGGCACGTCGCCGACTACACCGAGCTGACCGACGCGGAGACCGTCGAGCTGGCCGCGCTCACCCGGCGGGCGATGCGGGTGATCCGGCACGCCAGCAGCCCGCACGGCTTCAACCTCGGGATGAACCAGGGCGCCGTGGCCGGCGCCGGCATCGCGGAGCACCTGCACCAGCACGTGGTGCCGCGCTGGGGCGGCGACGGCAACTTCATGCCGGTGATCGGGCGGACCAAGGTGCTCCCGCAGGATCTGGGTGACACCCGGGCCCTACTGATCCGGGCCTGGGCCGAGGCCTAACGCCCGGATCCCGGCCGCCACCTGCTCGGCGGACGGCGCCCGGGCCGGGTCCGTCAGCCACTGGGTCAGCACGCCGGACATCAGCGCCATGGCCACCGAGCCGACCGTGCGTACCGTCGGCTCGTCGATCGTGTCCTCGTCGCGGCCGGTCAGCAGCGCGGCCAGGCCGCGCCGCCCCTGCTCCATGCCCTCGGCCAGCTGCGCCCTGAGGTCGGGGGCGTGCTCGCCGGCCAGCATCGCCTCGACGCTGGCCAGCCACAGCTCGCGGTGGCTGCGCATGCTGGCGATCACCCGCTGCCAGTAGCTCACCAGCGGGTCGGTGTGGCCGCCCTCGCCGGTCGCGGCCAGCGCCAGGCCCACCGCCTCGCCCCAGTCCTCGATCGCGCTGAGCATGGCCGCCTGCATCAGCGCCTGGGTCGAGCCGTAGTGGTAGCCGATCGAGCCCAGGTTGGTGCCCGAGGCCGCGACGATGTCGCGGGCGGTGGTCCGCGCGAAGCCCTTCTCGTACAGGCAGCGCTTGGCGCCGGCCAGCAAGTCCGCACGGTGTCCCATGGCCGCCATCCTAAGTTCTATACAAACGTCTAAGACGTTTGTATAGTAGCTCGCATGACCCCTCCCGAAGTCCTCATCTCCGGCGCCGGCCTCGCCGGCCCCGCCCTGGCCCACCAGCTGCACCGGTACGGCTTCCGCCCCACCGTCGTCGAGAAGGCGCCGGCCCTGCGCGACGGCGGCTACAAGGTCGACATCCGCGGCGCCGCCACCGAGGTGCTCAAGCGCATGGGGCTGTTCGCGGCCGCCCGGGCGGCGGACACCGGCATGCGGCACGTCACCTACGTCCGGCGCGACGGCCGGCCGATCGCCCGCCTCGATGCCAACCTGCTCATGGGCCGCCGCGGCGACGACCTCGAGGTCATGCGCACGGACCTGACCCGCATCCTGTACGACGCCACCGCCACCGACGTCGAGTACGTCTTCGGCGACGCGATCGCCACGATGACCGACGGCCCGCACGGCGTCGACGTGACCTTCGTCAGCGGCGCCACCCGCCGGTTCGACGTGGTGGTCGGCGCGGACGGCCTGCACTCGGCCACCCGGCGCCTGGCCATGGGCGACGTCGCGCTGCGCCACCTGGGCGCGCACATCGCCATCTTCGACGTGCCCGACGAGCTGGGCCTGGACCGCGAGGAGGTCTTCTACACCGAGCCCGGCCGGATGGTCTTCGCCTACAGCACCGGCCCCGACGCCCCGGCCAAGGTCGGCCTGGTCTTCGGCGACGCCGCGCCGTCCCTGGGCCGCGAGGTGCTGGCGGACCGGTTCGCCGGGCTGGGCTGGCAGGTGCCGCGCTTCCTCGAGCACCTGCGCGACGCCGACGACGTCTACTTCGACGCGCTCAGCCAGGTCGAGCTGCCCCGGTATTCCGCCGGGCGGGTGGTGCTGCTCGGCGACGCGGCGCACTGCCCGTCGCCGGCCGCCGGCCAGGGCACCAGCATGGCCCTGGTCGGGGCGTACCTGCTGGCGGGGGAGCTGGCCGCGGCGGTGGGCGACCACCGGGCCGCGTTCGACCGGTACGAGGCGAGGCTGCGCCCCTACGCGGAGCGCAACCTGGCCTTCGGCGTGAAGATGGCCGGCGACATGGTCCCCGGCGGCCGGCTGTCGCTGGCGGTGCGCAACTACGGCATGCGCACGCTGAAGTACCACCCGCTCAAGCGCCAGCTCATCGAGCGGATCACCCGGCCGCTGCACGAGGCGGCCAACGCCATCGAGCTGCCGTCCTACCCGATGGCGCCGGTCGCCTGAGCCCGGCCGCTACCGGTTGGCGTGCTCCTTGCGGATCGCCTCGGCCAGGTGGACGGGCATCGGCTCGTGCCGGGCGTAGGTGCGGGTGAAGGTGCCCGCGCCCGAGGTCAGCGCCCGCAGCTCGACCGCGTAGCGGACCAGCTCGGTGGCCGGCACCTCGGCCCGGACCAGGCTGTGGTCGCCGTCCTCCTCCGCCTCCGAGCCCATCGGGCGGCCCCGGCGGCCGGACAGGTCGCTCATGACCGCGCCGACGTAGGCCTCCGGCACCCGCACCACGATCTCGTCGACCGGCTCCAGCAGCGTCACCTGACCCTGCTCGGCGGCGGTCCGCAGGGCCAGCGCCCCGGCGGTCTGGAACGCGGCGTCGGAGGAGTCGACGCTGTGGGCCTTGCCGTCCACCAGCGTCACGCGCAGGTCGACCACGGGGTACCCGGCCACGATGCCCTTCTCCAGCTGGGCGCGTACCCCCTTCTCGACCGACGGGATGTAGTTGTGCGGCACCGCGCCGCCCACCACCTTGTCCACGAACTCGAAGCCGGCGCCGCGGGGCAGCGGCTCCACCTCGATCGTGCAGACCGCGTACTGGCCGTGCCCGCCGGACTGCTTGACGTGCCGGCCGTGACCCTGGGCCGGCGCGCCGAAGGTCTCCCGCAGGGACACCTTCACCGGTTCGGTATCCAGCTCCACGCCGCCGGCCCGCAGCCGCTCCAGCACCACGTCGGCGTGCGACTCGCCCATGCACCAGAGCACCAGCTGATGGGTGTCCTGGTTGCGCTCCAGCCGCAGGGTCGGGTCGCCGGCCACCAAACGGGCCAGGTTCTTGGCCAGGGCGTCCTCGTCGGAGCGGGTCTTGGCCACCACCGCGATCGGCAGCAGCGGCTCCGGCATCGTCCACGGCGCCATCAGCAGCGGCTGGTCCTTGACCGAGATGGTGTCGCCGGTCTCGGCGCTGCCGGACTTGGTGATCGCGCAGATGTCGCCGGCGATGCAGCTGGTCACCTCGCGCAGCTGCGCGCCGAGCGGGGAGTAGATGTGCGCGATCCGCTCGTCGGCGTCGTGATCGGGGTGCCCGCGCTCGGTCAGCCCGTGCCCGGAGACGTGCACGGTCAGCTCGGGGCGCAGCGTGCCGGAGAAGACCCGGACCAGCGACACCCGGCCCACGTGCCGGTCGATCGTCGTCTTGACCACCTCGGCCACCAGCGGGCCGTCCGGGTCGCAGGTCAGCGGCGGGCGGGGGCTGCCGTCCACCCCGGTGACCACGGGCAGGTCGTGCTCCAGGGGCGAGGGCGCGGCGTTGACCAGGCCGTCGAGCAGCGCGTCGAGGCCGACCCCGGTGGCGGCGCAGACCGGGATCACCGGGTAGAAGGTGCCCCGGGCCACGGCCTTCTCCAGGTCCGGCACGAGCGTGTCGGTGCTGATCAGCTCGCCGGCGACGTACCGGTCCATCAGGGTCTCGTCCTCGCTCTCGGCGATGATCCCCTCGATGAGCAGGTCGCGGTCGTCCTTGATGGGCGTGAGGTGCTCGGGCTCGGCCTCGCCGGCCCGCGGCGGATAACCGCCCGAGTAGTCCAGCACCTTGAGCGTCACCAGACCCAGCAGGCCGGCGATCGAACCGCCGTCGTCGCCGAGCATGGGCTGGTAGATCGGCATGACGTTCTCGCCGAACGCCTCCTGGCAGTCCTGCAGCGTGCGCTCGTAGTCCGCCCGCGGGTGGTCGAGCCGGGTGATCGTCACGGCGCGCGGCATGCCGATGGCGGCGCACTCCTCCCACAGGGCGACGGTCGCCTCGTCCACGCCGTCGACCGCCGAGACCACGAAGACGGCGGCGTCCGCGGCCCGCAGGCCGGCGCGCAGCTCGCCCACGAAGTCGGCGTACCCGGGGGTGTCGAGCAGGTTGATCTTCACTCCGTCGTGCACCAGCGGGGCGCACGAGAGGGCGACGGACCGCTGCTGGCGTACGGCGGCGGGGTCGTGGTCGGTCACCGTGGTGCCGTCGGCCACCGTGCCCGCCCGCGAGATCGTGCCGGTCGCCGCGAGCAGCGCCTCGACCAGCGTCGTCTTGCCCGCGCCGGAGTGGCCCACCAGCACCACGTTGCGTACTCTGCCGGGCTCGGTCACCACCGGTGCGGTGAGCCCCTTCTCCTGGACCTTCTGCGTCATGGTGACGCCCTCCTGTCGGCAGCCGCGGTCGGCGCCCATTCTTTCGGATCCCGACGGCTGCCTCGGGACCCGGGCGGGCAGTCCGGGGGTGTTTCCTGACTGGTACGTCCCCGCCCTTGGATCTGACACCCGCCGCCGTCGCCCTCGCAACCCTTTGTAGTCGCCAACCGGCCCCTTGTAGTCGGCAACCGGCCCTTTGTGACGATCCGGCGACGCGTGACGCGGGCCGTACCGGGTTCGGGCGGTCGCCGTTATGGTGGGACGGCCATGGCAAAGATCGTCAGCGTGCCCGCCCGCGCCCTCGTGTCGTACGTCCTCCATCCGACCGCCCGCCTCCTGCTCCGCCTCGGCGTCACCCCGAACGCGGTCACCGTCGCCGGGACCGTCGGCGTCCTCGTCGGCGCCCTGGGCTTCGGCGCCCGCGGCGAGCTCTTCTGGGGCACCGTGATCGTCACCGCGTCCGCGCTCACCGACGCGCTGGACGGGACGATGGCCCGCCTGCGCGGCCCGTCGGGCAAGTTCGGCGCCCTGCTGGACTCGTCGATGGACCGGATCGCCGACGCGGCGGTCTTCGGCGCGGTCGCCTACTACCTCGCCGGCCTCGGCAACCCGTACGGCGGCATGGTCGCCGCGCTCATCTCGCTGGCCTTCGGGCAGGTGGTCTCCTACGTCAAGGCCCGCGCCCAGAGCCTGGGCCTGGACGCCGACGTCGGCATCGCCGAGCGGCTGGAGCGGCTGCTCATCGTCGGCGTCGGCGGGCTGCTCGGCGCCGCCGGCCTGGAGTGGGGCCTGCCGGCCGCGCTCTGGGTGCTGTCGGTGCTGTCGGTGATCACGGTGTGCCAGCGGCTGATCCACGCCGCCAAGTCCGACGTCATCCCCCCGGCAGACCTTGTCCCCCCGGCCGGCCCGTCCTCGCCGGCCGGCCCGTCCTCGTCGGCTGGCCCGTCCTCGTCGGCTGGCCCGTCCTCGTCGGCTGGCCCGTCCTCGCCGGCCGGCCCGTCCTCGTCGGCTGGCCCGTCCTCGCCGGCCGGGCCGGGTGGCGTCGCGGACGGCCCGGCATGAGCTCGGCCCGCGACCGGCTGACCGAGCTGGGCTACGCCGCCGGGTGGCGGCTGGTCCGGACGCTGCCGCTGCCCGCCGCCCGGGCGCTGTTCAACCGCGGCGCCGACCGCGCGGCCCGCGCCGGCGGGCCGGGCACCCAGCGGCTGCGCCGCAACCTGCGCATGGTGGTCGGCCCGGAGCTGCCCGAGGCCGAGCTGGACGCGCTGGTCCGGGCCGGGCTGCGCTCGTACGCGCGGTACTGGATGGAGGCGTTCCGGCTGCCGTCGCAGAGCCGGGCCGACTTCCTGCGCGACTTCGACCTGGTCAACGCCGACGAGTTCCACCGCGTCCTGGGCGAGGGCCGGGGCGCGATCCTGGCGCTGCCGCACATGGCCAACTGGGACGCGGCCGCCGCCTGGCTCGTCTCACACGACTACAAGATGGTGACGGTCGCCGAGCGGCTCAAGCCCGAGGGGCTCTTCGAGCGCTTCGTGGCGTACCGCGAACAGCTCGGCATGGAGGTGCTGCCGCTCACCGGCGGCCGGCGCCCGCCGCTCGACGTGCTCGCCGAGAAGGCCACCCAGGGGTACGCGGTGGCCCTGCTGGCCGACCGGGACCTGTCCGCCCGGGGCATCGAGGTGCGGTTCTTCGGCGGCCGCACCCGGATGCCGGCCGGCCCGGCCATCCTGGCGCTGCGCACGGGCGCCCCGCTGTACGCGGCCGACCTGTGGTTCACGCCGACCGGCTCGCTCGGCCGGATCCGCCGCATCGAACTGCCGGCGCCGGACGAGGGCGCGCTCGACGTCCGCGTCAAGATCACCACTCAGCGGCTGGCCGACGCGTTCGAGCTGGGCATCGCCGCGCACCCGCAGGACTGGCACATGCTGCAGAAACTGTGGCTCGACCAGAGCGCCCGGGTCTGAGGGGCGGGGGCAGCGTGCGGATCGGGATCGTCTCGCCGTACTCGTTCGACGTGCCCGGCGGCGTGCAGAACCACATCGTCGACCTGGCCGAGGCGCTGATCGCCCTGGGCCACGAGGTCAGCGTGCTGGCCCCGGCGGACGAGGACGCGGAGCTGCCGCCGTACGTGGTGGCGGCCGGGCGGGCGATGCCGCTGCCGTACAACGGCTCGGTCGCCCGGATCGCGTTCGGCCCGGTCTCGACCGCCCGGGTCCGCCGCTGGCTGGCCCGCGGGGCGTTCGACGTGCTGCACGTGCACGAGCCGCTCACGCTGAGCCTGTCGCTGCTGGCGGTGCTCTCCGCGCGCGGGCCGGTGGTGGCCACGTTCCACACGGCGATGGTCCGCTCCCGGGCGCTGGCCGCCGCCCAGGGCTTCCTCCAGCCGGTGGTCGAGAAGATCACCGCCCGGATCGCCGTCAGCGAGCTGGCCCGCAAGGTGCAGGTCGAGCACATCGGCGGCGGCGCGGTGGAGATCCCGAACGGGGTGGCGGTGGCGAAGTTCGCCACGGCCGAACCCCTGCCGGGCTGGCCCGGCCAGGGCGGGGCGCTGGGCTTCCTGGGCCGCTTCACCGAGTCGCGCAAGGGCTTCGAGCTGCTGCGTACGGCGTTCGTCACGCTCGCGCGGGAGCGGCCCGGCCTGCGCCTGCTGGTGGCCGGCCCGGGCGACCGCGACGACCTGTACGCCGGCATCCCGGCCGAGCTGCACCCCCGGGTGGAGTTCCTGGGGCTGGTCAGCGAGCCGGACAAGGCCCGGATGCTGCGCAGCGTGGACGTCTACGTGGCCCCGAACACCGGCGGCGAGTCGTTCGGCATGATCCTCACCGAGGCGATGGCGGCCGGCGCCACCATCGCAGCCAGTGACCTCGACGCGTTCCGCCGGGTGCTCGACGGCGGCCGGGCCGGGGCGCTGTTCCCGACCGGCGACACCGCGGCATTGACGGGTCTGCTCGGCGAGCTGCTGGACGACCCGGGCCGCCGCCACGAGCTGGCCGCGGCCGCGCGCACGGCGGTGGAGGCCTATGACTGGCCGAGCGTAGCCAACCGTGTACTGGAGGTGTACGCCACGGCGATCGAGGCCACGGACGGTCGCGTATTTGACGAAGAGTGGGCCGAACCACGGTCCGGGTCGTAACTCTCCGACACAAATCGGCACTACGATGCCCCGCATGTGGTGGGTCATGGGTGTGCTCGCGGTGGCGGCTGTGCTGTCGGCGTACCTCGCCTGGACGGCCCACCGCGTCGAACGGGTGCACGTCCGCGCCGCCTCAGCCGGCCGGGCTTTGGACGCCCATCTGCTGCGCCGGGCGGCGGCCGCGGCGGTGGTGGCCGAGAACACCGACTTCGTCGAGCTGTACGCGGCGGCCCGCCTGGCCCTCGACGCCGAGCCCGACGAACGCGAGGCGGCGGAGAACGACCTGACCCGGCAGCTGCGGACGGTCCGGCTCACCGGCGCCGACCCGGCGTCGCGCACCCTGGTGGCGACGAGCCGGCGGGTGGTGCTGGCCCGGCAGGTGCACACCGACCTGGTCCGCGACGCGCTCACGGCCCGCCGCCGGCCGCTGGTCCGCCTGCTGCGGATGGCGCGGCACTACGAACGGCCCCGCTACTTCGAGATCGTTGAGCCGGACCTGCCGGAACCGTTGACGGTGACCCCGCGCCCGGCCCCGGAACCACCGGTCCCGGTCTCGACCTGAGGATTCCGGGGACCCGAACCGAACGGCAACCCGGGCGCCCCCGATCTGCGCTCCCTGGCTCCGGCGGTGTCCCGATGGGGTTGGCATGACGGACACGCAGATTGTTGAGCTGGGGCTGCAGGCCATGACGATCGCGGCGAAGATGTGTGCGCCGGTGTTGTTGACGGCGTTGCTGATCGGGTTCGCGATCTCGTTGTTCCAGTCGGTGACCCAGATCCAGGAGGCGACGTTGTCGTTCGTGCCCAAGGCGGTGGGGGTGGGTGCGGCGATTCTGTTCTCGGGGAACTGGATGTTGCATGAGATGGTGACGTTCACGACGCAGCTGTTCGAGAGGATCCCGACGCTGGTCGCGTGACCGCACAGCTGAACGAGGGCCGCCCGGGTGGGCGGCCCTTTTCGTGTGCCGTCCGGGTGGTGTTCGGTGGTTCCGGACGGCCGTTCCTGGGCGGAGGTTGCCGGCGGTGGTTCTTGGGCGGTGGTTGCCGGCGGTGGTTCTTGGGCGGTGGTTGCGAGCGGTGGTTCTTGGGCGGTGGTTGCTGGCGGTGGTTCTTCGCGGTGGTTCCGAGCGGTGGTTCTTGGGCGGTGGTTGCCGGCGGTGGTTCTTCGCGGTGGTTCCGGGCGGCCGTTCCTGGGCGGTGGTTGCCGGCGGTGGTTCTTTGAGCGGTGGTTCCTGAGCGGGTTCCAGGGCGGTGGTTCCAGGGCGGTGGTGGCGAGCGGCGGCGATGGGATCGGCGGGACGCCGTGGTGCGGACGCCGACAGCCGGCAACAACGTCACGCGGGCCCGCCCACCCCTCCCTCACATGTGAAATCTTGTGGCGCGGGGGCGGGGCTGTGGGTGCTGGCGCACCAAGATTCAGCGGGGAAGAAGACCTTGAGGAGCGTGAGCGGCACCAGGCGCGGCGGGGAAGGAACGCCAAGCCCTCCCGCCCGCCCTTCTGCCTGCCCTCGCGGGCGGATCTTGATGCGCAAGGGTGGGGCTTCGGGCGCCGGCGCCACAAGATTCAGCGACCAAGGAAGCTCGAGATCGTGGGCAACCCTGCGCATGACGGGGGAGGGGCGCCATGGGTTGTCCGCCCGCTCCCTCATGCGTGGATCTTGCGGCGTGAGAGCGGATTCAGGGGCGCCGGCGCCTCAAGATCCAGCAAGGAAGGGGACTTGGCGGGTGTGGGCAACTCCAGACGCGATGACGCGGACACCACATGGGCCGCGCGCCCGCGCCTCGCGTGCGGATCTTGTGGCGCAGAGGCGTGGTCGTGGTGACGGCGCTCCAAGGTTCAGTGAGGAAGGGACCTTGCAGGGGTGTGAGCAAGCCCGAGCACGGCAGGGAAGGGGCGGCACGCCCTGCCCCCTCGCTCTCAGCCCTCAGCCCTCAGCCCTCAGCCCTCAGCCCTCAGCCCTCACGCGCGGATCTTGTGGCGCGAGGGCGGATCCTTGGGCAGTAAGTCATCAAGATCCAGCCAACGAAGAGGTGCAGCAGGGCTCGGGCGAGCATGACGGGCAAGCTCTGTGCAGGCCGCAAAGCCGGGCATGCCGCGGAGCCGGCCTCCGCCGGGAGGCTGGCCACGGCCGGGAAGCTGGCCACGGCCGGTAACCCGTGAACGGTGCGAAAAGACGGCGCCGAAGGTGCGAAAATCCTCCAACCAGGGATGGGCGAAGGCCGCGCGGCCACCTCAGGACGGCACCTCACGAGCCAGTCCCCACCACCCACCGAATGCAACAAACAACCCACCCGGCCACCGGCGAAGCACCCCGCAACCAGGCACGACAGGCATGGGCCCCGCAAACCTGATCTTCACCCCTCGATCACAGAACGGAGGTCGAAGCAGGCCACCTAGGGGTCGATTGGCCATCGGTGGCACCCCCCGCCGCCGATAAAATCCTCCTCGAGATCACATCCCTAAGGAGTCTTCGCTGTGTCCAGCTCTGAGAGCCCCACTTCCGTCACCGGCACCGCTCGCGTGAAGCGGGGGATGGCCGAGATGCTCAAGGGCGGTGTGATCATGGACGTGGTCACGCCGGAGCAGGCCAAGATCGCCGAGGATGCCGGCGCCGTCGCGGTCATGGCGCTGGAGCGGGTGCCCGCGGACATCCGTGCCCAGGGCGGCGTCTCGCGGATGAGCGACCCCGACATGATCGACGGCATCATCGGCGCCGTCTCCATCCCGGTCATGGCCAAGGCCCGGATCGGGCACTTCGTCGAGGCGCAGGTGCTGCAGTCGCTCGGCGTCGACTACGTCGACGAGTCCGAGGTGCTGACCCCGGCCGACTACGCCAACCACATCGACAAGTGGGCCTTCACGGTGCCGTTCGTCTGCGGCGCCACCAACCTCGGCGAGGCGCTGCGGCGGATCACCGAGGGCGCCGCCATGATCCGTTCCAAGGGTGAGGCCGGCACCGGGGACGTCTCCAACGCCACCACCCACATGCGGACCATCCGCGGCGAGATCCGCCGGCTGACCTCGCTGGCCGAGGACGAGCTGTTCGTCGCGGCCAAGGAGCTGCAGGCGCCGTACGACCTGGTCAAGGAGGTCGCTTCGGCGGGCAAGCTGCCGGTGGTCATGTTCACCGCGGGCGGCATCGCCACCCCGGCCGACGCGGCCATGATGATGCAGCTCGGCGCCGAGGGCGTGTTCGTCGGCTCCGGCATCTTCAAGTCCGGCAACCCGGCGCAGCGGGCCGCCGCGATCGTCAAGGCCGTCACCTTCCACGACGACCCCGACGTGATCGCCAAGGTGTCGCGCGGCCTGGGCGAGGCCATGGTCGGCATCAACGTCGAGGAGATCCCGCAGCCGCACCGGCTCGCCGAGCGCGGTTGGTGAGGCCCAGACAAGATCAAATTCAGGTGTCGTGCCTGGTTGCATGGTGCTGACCGTCGCTCCCGCCGAGGCCGGGCGCAGGGCCCCGAGGAGCTGTCGCTCCAGAACAGGACCCTGCGCCCTTCCTTCTGCGTGAGTGGTGAGGAAGAACGAGGAGCAGATGAACATCGGAGTGCTCGCCCTCCAGGGCGACGTGCGGGAACACCTGTCCGCGCTCGCGGAGTGCGACGCCCTGGCCCGGCCCGTCCGCCGGCCCGAGGAGCTGGACGCCGTCGACGCCCTCGTGATCCCCGGCGGCGAGTCCACCACCATGAGCAACCTGGCCATCACGTTCGGGCTGCTCGAGCCGGTCCGCAAGCGCATCGCCGGCGGCATGCCCGTGTACGGGTCCTGCGCCGGCATGATCATGCTGGCCACGACCGTCCTCGACGGGCGGCCCGACCAGGAGTCCTTCGCCGGGATCGACATGACCGTGCGGCGCAACGCGTTCGGGCGGCAGGTGGACTCGTTCGAGGCCGACGTGGCCGTCGACGGCGTCGCCGGCGGCGATTTCCACGCCGTTTTCATCCGTGCGCCCTGGGTCGAGGAGGTCGGCCCGGAAGTCACGGTGCTGGGCCGCGTCACGTCCGGGCCCGCCGCCGGTAGGATTGTCGCCGTTCGGCAGGGGAACCTGCTCGCCACGGCTTTCCACCCGGAGCTCACCGGCGACCTCCGCGTCCACCGGTACTTCGTCGAGCTGGTCCGCCGGGCCGCAGACGACGCTCGATAAGCGGTAAACACGGAGGTTACGCATGTCCGGCCACTCCAAGTGGGCGACGACCAAGCACAAGAAGGCCGTCATCGACGCCAAGCGCGGCAAGATGTTCGCCAAGCTGATCAAGAACGTCGAGGTCGCGGCCCGCATCGGCGGTGGAGACCCGGCCGGCAACCCGACGCTCTACGACGCCATCCAGAAGGCCAAGAAGAGCTCGGTCCCCAACAACAACATCGACAACGCGGTCAAGCGCGGCTCCGGCCTGGAGGCCGGCGGCGCCGACTGGCAGACCATCATGTACGAGGGGTACGGCCCCAACGGCGTCGCGATGCTGATCGAGTGCCTGACCGACAACCGCAACCGCGCGGCGACCGAGGTCCGTACGGCGCTGACCCGCAACGGCGGCACCTTCGCCGACGCCGGCAGCGTGTCGTACCTGTTCAACCGCAAGGGCGTCATCATCGTCCCGAAGGCCGGGCTGTCCGAGGACGACCTGATGCTCGCGGTCCTGGACGCCGGCGCCGAGGAGATCAACGACCTGGGCGACTCGTTCGAGGTGGTCAGCGAGCCGACGGACCTGGTGGCGGTCCGCACGGCGCTGCAGGACGCCGGGATCGACTACGACTCCGCCGAGTCCTCGCTGGTGCCGACCATGACGGTGCCGGTGGACGAGGACGCCGCGCGCAAGGTGTTCAAGCTGATCGACGTCCTCGAGGACTGCGACGACGTGCAGAACATCTACGCGAACTTCGACGTCAGCGACGAGGTCATGGCGGCCATCGACGCCTGATCGTCCCGGAGCCGCCCGGTCGCGATCCCGTCGCGCCGGGCGGTTTCCGCTGTCCGGGCCCGGCCGGGGTCAGGTGGGGGCGGAGAACTGGGACAGGAACTGCACCATGCCGCCGACCAGCAGCACCATGCCGCCGACCAGCGCGCAGTAGCGCCGCCACAGGTAGCGCCGGTAGGCGTGCACCCAGGCGATCTCCGCGTCGGCGATCACCCCGGTGCCGGTCCGGATCGTCGACGGCAGCAGATCGGCCAGCCGCTGCGCGAACGACTCGTGCGGCGGA
>NZ_BOMQ01000023.1 GCF_016862275.1 Actinoplanes nipponensis
GCGGCGGGGCGCTGGAACTGCGCGCTGGGCGCGGCCGGGCGCTGCAACTGTGCGCTGGGGGCGGCCGGGCGCTGGAACTGCGTGGCGGCGGGTGGGCGCTCGACCTGAGCAGTGGCGGTGGTCGTGCGGGAGGCCGTCGGTTCGCTCGCCGGGTCGGACCACGGCGGCGCGATCGGGGCGGGCGCCGGGTCGCCCTCGGCCGGGGACCGCCAGTCGGCGTCGCCCAGGACCCGGACCTCGACCGGGTAGATCTGGTCCTCGCGCCACTGCCTGGTCCGGGCCGTCAGGCGGCGGTCCAGGTATTCGGCGGCCGCGTCGCGGCGGGTGAGCCGGCCGAGCGGGGTCAGCCAGCGCCACCGCCCGGCCAGGTCGGTCAGAACCTGCATGGACAGCTCCGGCGCCGCGCGGTCGCCGCCGATCAGCCGGGCGGCCTCGCTGCGCAGCGCGGGGGAGCGGGCCACCACGAAGGCCAGGAACTCCGGCGGCGGCTCGTCGTCCATCGGCGGGATGAGGTGAGCCATGGCGACCTCCTGGTCCCATGGTCGGCGCACCCCCGGCCCCGCGCAAGCGGCCCGGGTGACCCGCCCGCGGCCGGTGCCGGAGCCCGGGGCCGGTGCCGGAGCCCGCGGCCGGTGCCGGTGCCCGCGGCCGGTGCCGGTGCCCGCGGCCGGTGCCGGTGCCGGTGCCTGCGGCCGGTGCCGAAGCTTGCGGCCGGTTCCAAAACCCGCGGCCGGTGCCGGGGCTGGGGCCGGAGCCCGCGGCCCGCGCCGCAGCCCGCGGCCCGCGCCGGAGCCCGCGGCCCGCGCCGGAGCCCGCGGCCCGCGCCGGAGCCGGCGGCCGGCGGGCCGTCCGGCAACCAGCGGGCGCGACGAGACCACGCACGGACCTCGCGTTCGGCGGGAGCGACGGTCCGCACCATGCAACCAGGCACGACATCTTGATCTTGACTTTGATTGATCTTCTCCGGGCACGTGTGTCGGCTGCGGCGCCTCCGCCCCCATCCCATAGGGTGTCGAACACACGTCCGAGGGGGGTTCTGGTGCGGGTGCTCGGCATCGACCCGGGGTTGACCCGGTGCGGCGTCGGCGTGGTCGAGGGCGTCCCCGGGCGGCCGGGCAAGCTCATCGGCTACTACGTCGTCTACTCCGAGCCCGACGAGGACATCGCGCTGCGGCTGCTGCACCTCGACAAGTCCCTCGGCGAGCTGGTCGCCGAGCACCGGCCCGACAGCGTCGCCGTCGAGCGGGTCTTCAGCCAGCACAACGTGCGCACCGTGATGGGCACCGCCCAGGCCAGCGCCGTCGCCATCCTGGCCGGGTCGCGGGCCGGGCTGCCCGTGCAGACCTACACGCCCAGCGAGGTCAAGGCTGCCGTCACCGGCTCCGGCACGGCCGGCAAGGCCCAGGTCACCGCCATGGTCACCCGGCTGCTCCAGCTCGACGCCCCGCCGCGCCCGGCCGACGCCGCCGACGCCCTGGCGCTGGCCATCTGTCACATCTGGCGCGGTGGCACCCGCGCCCGCATCCAGGCGGCCGCCCTGGCCGCCGCATCCGCTCGCAGGGGAGGACCCCGACGATGATCGCCAGCGTGCGCGGCGTGGTGGCCGCGATCGCCACCGACAGCGCCGTGATCGAGGTCGGCGGGGTCGGCCTGCAGGTGCAGTGCGCGCCCGCCACCCTGGCCGGGCTCCGCGCCGGCGCCGAGGCGCGGCTGTCGACCAGCATGGTCGTGCGCGAGGACTCGCTCACCCTGTACGGCTTCGCCGACGACGACGAGAAGCACCTGTTCGAGCTGCTCCAGACGGCCAGCGGGGTCGGCCCGCGGCTGGCCCAGGCGGTGCTCGCGGTGCACCAGCCCGAGGTCGTGCGGCGGGCGGTGTCCAGTGGGGACATCGCCACCCTGACCCGGGTGCCCGGGATCGGCAAGAAGGGCGCCGAGCGCCTCGTGCTGGAGCTGCGCGACCGCATCGGCGCGGTGTCCACCGGTCCCGACGGGGTGGCCGGCTCGCTCAGCGGCGGCTGGCAGGAGCAGGTGCGCCAGGGCGTCGTCGCCCTCGGCTGGTCGGCCCAGCAGGCCGACCAGGCGGTCGCCGCGGTCGCCGAGTCGATCGACGGTGAGGTGCCGGCGGTGCCGGTGCTGCTGCGCCAGGCGATCCGCCTGCTGGGACGCACCCGATGAGCGACGACGCCGAGGACCTGGTCTCGCCGTTCGCCGAGGACGCGGAGCTGGACGCCGAGGCCAGCGTCCGGCCCCGCCGGCTGGCCGACTTCATCGCCCAGCACCGGGTCCGCGATCAGCTGGAGCTGCTGCTCAAGGGCGCGATGGGCCGGGGTACGCCGCCCGACCACATCCTGCTGTCGGGGCCGCCCGGGCTCGGCAAGACGACCCTGGCCAACATCGTCGCCGCGGAGCTGGGCACCGGCATCCGCACCACCAGCGGCCCGGTCATCGAGCGCTCCGGCGACCTCGCGGCCATCCTCACCGGCCTGGCCGAGGGCGACGTGCTGTTCATCGACGAGATCCACCGCATCGCCAAGCCCGCCGAGGAGCTGCTCTACAGCGCCATGGAGGACTTCCGGGTGGACGTGGTCGTGGGCAAGGGGCCCGGGGCCACCGCCATCCCGCTCGACGTGGAGCCGTTCACGCTGGTCGGCGCGACCACCCGGGCCGGGTTGCTCTCCGGGCCGATGCGCGACCGGTTCGGCTTCGTGGCGCACCTCGACTTCTACTCGCCCGCCGACCTGGACGCGCTGCTGCACCGCTCGGCGCGCATCCTCGGCGTGCCGATCACCCCGGAGGGCGCGGCCGAGATCGCCGGGCGTTCCCGGGGCACCCCGCGCATCGCCAACCGGCTGCTGCGCCGGGTGCGCGACTACGCCGAGGTGCGCGGCGACGGCATCGTCGACGAGGGGACCGCCAAGGCCGCGCTGACCGTGTACGACGTCGATCAGCTCGGCCTGGACCGGCTGGACCGTGCGGTGCTGCGGGCGCTGATCGAGTCGTTCCGGGGCGGGCCGGTCGGGCTCTCGACGCTGGCCGTCGCGGTGGGGGAGCAGTCCGACACCGTGGAGGAGGTGTGCGAGCCGTTCCTGGTCCGGGCCGGGTTGCTCGCCCGTACGCCGCGGGGCCGGGTCGCCACCGACGCCGGCTGGAAGCACCTGGGCAAGCGGCCGCCGGAGGGCCGGGGTGTGCTCCCGCAGCAGCCTGACCTGTTCGCCCGGGATGCGGAAAGCTCTCCGTAATGTGAACGTGACGTGTGCCGCTGTCCGACTTCCCAGGTTGAGGGATTAGACTCGCCGCCGTTCGAACGGGATGTGGACATAGCCCCGTCGCGTGCCCCCATGGAAGGTCAACTTCGTGTATCTCGCAGCTCAAGCGCAGGGCGGTGGCAGTTTCACGCCGCTGCTTCTGATCGTCCTGCTCTTCGGCGTCATGTATTTCATGATGATCCGCCCGCAGCAGAAGCGGCGCCGTGAGGCCCAGCAGATGCAGTCCGCGCTCGGCGCCGGCGACGAGATCGTCACGATCGGCGGCCTGCACGCGACGGTGGTGGACGTGGCGGACGACGTGGTGACCGTGGAGATCTCGCCGGGGGTGCACGCCCGCTTCGCCCGTCCGGCGATCGCCCGGGTGGTCAAGCAGACGCCCGCCGACGAGGTCGTCGCCGACGACGAGCCGGTCGCCACCGACCCGGTCGACGAGCCCGCGCCGATCGAGAGCCCGGTCGTCGAGACCCGCAAGAACAACGACTGACGCACCGGCTGCCCGGGCCGGAAAAACGCCCTCGGCCGCGAGGCGGGGCAGCCGGGCGGCTCGTTGTTGTGAATAATCGTCGCCGGGCAAATCGGCCGGAAGCCCGCGTTCGCGGGTGACCGGCCGGATGCCCGCCCGCCCCCGGATTCATCCCCAGCGCCGCGCGCTCCCGCTGCGGCCGTAAAGCAACGAGGAGATCGACAGTCGTGGCACGACCACCACAGGGACAGATGCATCCCGGGCGGCAGCTCGCCGTGCTCGGTCTCCTCTTCGCCATCCTCTACGCGCTCGTCTTCTTCGGGGCGGGGGCCAAGGGCAGCATCCACGACCGGTTGCAGCCCAAGCTGGGCCTCGACCTCGTCGGCGGCACCCAGGCCACGTACGTGGCCTCGCTGCAGTCCAACGGCCAGCCGCCGCCGCAGACCAGCATGGAGGAGGCCCGCAAGATCATCGACCAGCGGGTCAACGCGCTGGGTGTGGCCGAGGCCGAGGTGGTCGTCGAGGGCAACCGCAACATCGTGGTGTCCGTGGCCGGCGAGGCCGACGACCAGCTCAAGAACGTCGGCCAGGCGGCGCAGATGCGCTTCCGCAAGGTGCTGAAGGCGACCGGCGACAACGCCGCCGTGGCGGCCAACCCGCCGACCGCGAGCGCCGCGCCCAGCGGTGGCGCCGCGCCCAGCGCGAGCGCCGGCACCGCCCCGAAGGTCACCGGCAGCGCCGCGCCGTCGGCGTCCACCGGCGGCCAGGGCGGCGGCGAGAAGGCCCCGAGCCCGAGCGCGACCCCGTCCGCCCCCGCGCCGACCCCGTCGGCCTCCGCCGCGGCGCCGGCGCCGGTCACGACCGACGTCAAGGAGCAGCGCGCGGCCATCGAGAAGAAGGTCGGCCCGGCCGCCTGGGCGGCGGCCGAGAAGCTGACCGACCCGGTGGACCTGTCCACCAACCCGGCCGCCGGGCTGCCGTTCAAGGCCTTCGGCACGCTCACCGGCCTCGAGGTCAACGCGCTGACGCCGGAGATGCAGTTCAACGTCCCGACGATCGGCTGCGAGAACCAGCTCGACAAGCGGCCCAACGGCGCCATCGACGCGATCAACCAGAAGGTCGTGGCCTGCCAGAGCGGCGCCAAGATGTACCTGGACGTCGCCAAGGTGGTCGGCACCGACATCGACACCGCCACCCCGCAGCTCGACCAGCAGCAGGGCCAGTGGGTCGTCTCGCTGGACTTCACCAGCGACGGCCAGTCCAAGTGGACGGCGCTCACCCGGGAGGCGTTCCAGCCGGCCGCTGACGACACCTGCGTGGCCGCCGCGCAGGCGCTGTCCACCGGCGCCACGCACTGCCTGGTCGCCGTGGTGCTCGACAAGACGGTCATCTCCGCCCCGGAGATCCAGGGCGTGCTGACCGGCCAGTCGCAGATCACCGGCCAGTTCAACGCGGGGTCGGCCAAGGAGCTGGCCGACCAGATCAAGTACGGCGCGCTGCCGGTCACCTTCGAGCCGGCCGCCACCCAGTCGGTCTCCGCGACGCTGGGCAAGCAGCAGCTGGAGGCGGGCCTGCTGGCCGCCGCGATCGGCATGGCGCTGGTGGCGATCTACTCGTTCTTCTACTACCGGCTGCTGGGCACGGTCATCTTCCTGAGCCTGATCCTGTCCGGCCTGCTGACCTTCGGCGCGCTGGTCGTGCTGGGCCGGGCGACGGGCTTCACGCTGACCTTGGCGGGCATAGCCGGCTTCATCGTCTCGCTCGGTGTGGCGGCGGACTCGTTCGTCATCTACTTCGAGCGGCTCAAGGACGAGATCCACGAGGGGCGCAGCGCGCGCAGCGCCGTCCCGCGGGCCTGGGCCCGGGCCCGGCGTACCATCATCTCCGCGAACACCATCACCATCATGGCGGCGGTGGTGCTCTACATCGTGTCGATCGGCGCGGTGAAGGGGTTCGCCTTCGCGCTGGGTCTGTCCACGATCCTGGACCTGGTCGTGGTGTTCCTCTTCCGGCACCCGATCATGACCTTGTTCGCCAACACGAAGGCGTTCATGTCGCCGCGGGTCAGCGGCCTCGGCCGCGCCCTCAAGCGCGCCCCGACCGACGTCAAGGAGGCCTGACATGGCCAGCAAGGGTTTTGCCGATCGCCTGTACCGCGGCGAGGCGAACCTGAACATCGTCGGCCGGCGCAAGCTGTGGTTCGCCATCGCCTCCGCCCTGGTGCTGGTCGCGCTGGGCAGCTTCCTGATCCGGGGCTTCCACCTCGGCATCGAGTTCGCCGGCGGCACCCAGTTCGTGATCCCGGCCAGTGTCGGCACCCAGGCCGAGGCGCAGAGCGCGGTGGCCCGGGCGGTCGAGAGCGCCGGCGTGGCCGAGGCGGCGAACATCGGCGCGGCGCAGAAGGTCGGCAACGGCCCGGACGCGACGTACACGGTCCGCACCGCGGCGCTGAGCCAGGACGAGTCCAGCGCCGTGAAGGAGGCGCTGGTCAAGGACCTCAAGGTGCCGGCGGGCGACATCAGCGACAACCGGGTCTCGGCCGCCTGGGGCACCCAGGTGACCCAGCAGGCCCTGCTCGGCCTGGGCATCTTCCTGGTGCTGGTGCTCGGCTACCTGGTGGTGCGGTTCGAGTGGCGGATGGCGGTCGCGGCCGTGATGTCGCTGCTGCTCGACCTGGTGCTGACGGCGGGCGTCTACTCGCTGGTCGGCTTCGAGGTGACGCCGTCCACGGTGATCGGCTTCCTGACGATCCTGGGCTTCTCGCTCTACGACGTGGTCGTGGTGTTCGACAAGGTGCAGGAGAACACCCGCGGCATCACCGCGAGCGGTACCCAGACGTACAGCGAGGCGACCAACCTCGCCGTGAACCAGACCCTGATGCGCTCGATCAACACCGGTCTGGTGGCGCTGCTGCCGGTCGGCGGCCTGCTCTTCATCGGCGCCGGTCTGCTCGGCGCCGGCTCGCTGAAGGACCTCGGCCTGGTGCTGTTCGTCGGCATGGGGCTCGGCGTGCTCTCCTCGATCATGTTCGCGGCCCCGATGCTGTCCGCGCTCAAGGACCAGGAGCCGCGGATCAAGTCGCACACCGCCCGGGTCCTGGCCCGGCGCTCCGGCGCCCGGTCGGGCGACGTGGCCCGCGGCGAGCGCGCCCGCACGGCCAACACGACCCCGTCCGACGAGGTGCCGGCCCTGGCCGGGTCCACGCCCCGCCCCGGGGTGCGTCCCGCCGCCAAGCGCAACAACCCGCGCGGCGGCGCGGGCAACCGGCCCAGCGGCGGCCAGAAGCGCCGCTGAGCATCCGCACGTCCCGCCCGGCCCGCCACCGCTTCGGTGGCGGGCCGTCGGCCTGTCTAGGCTGTGCCGCGTGACCCAGACTGATGAGGTACGCGGGGACAGCGGTCCCGAGGTGGCGGCGCTGGTGGCCAGCCGGGTCGTGGACGTGCCCGACTTCCCGAAACCGGGCATCGTGTTCAAGGACCTGATGCCGCTGTTCTCCGACGGCCCGGTGTTCCGCCGGATGATCGACGGGATCGTGGCGTACCACGGCGCCGACTCGTTCGACGTGGTGGCGGGCGTGGAGGCGCGCGGGTTCGTGATCGCCGCGGCGATGGCCTACGCCACCGGCAAGGGCGTCGTGCCGGTCCGCAAGGCCGGCAAGCTGCCCCGCCGCACCCACTCGGCGTCCTACGAGCTGGAGTACGGCGAGGCCACCCTCGAGGTGCACGAGGACGCGTTCGTGGCCGGGCAGCGGGTGCTGGTGGTCGACGACGTGCTGGCCACCGGCGGCACGGCCGGGGCGGCGCTGGAGCTGGTCGAGCGGGCCGGCGGCATCGTCTCCGGCTTCACGGTGCTGATGGAGCTGAGCTTCCTGGAGGGCCGCCGGCGGCTGGCGCCGCGTACGGTCCATGCTCTGCTGACCGTTTGATCCGTATCTGCCCCGGGTCCCGCTGCGGTTCCGGCGGCTCGGGCCGGGTCATCGGGGAAGGGCGGACGGGTAGGATGGCGTTCTCATCAAGGTGAGCAATGGTGGTGGACCGGACCGGTCGAGGATGACCGGTGGTCCCGGCGATGGTGTGAGGAGGCCGGTGTCCAGCGACGTCGCCCCTCCGACGGAGGGCACGGAGCAGCCGACCGGCGCGAAGGCGTCCGAGCAGGCTGAGCAAGCCCCGAAGGCTCAACCCCCGGGCACCCGGGCCCCGAAGTCCGAGGCCCCGGCCACCGGGGAGGCGCACGACCTCGAGGCCACCCAGCCGCTGTCCCCGGCCGACGAGCCGACCAGCGGTTTCGGCCTGGCCAGCGCGCCCACCGGGCGGCGGGTCCGGGCCCGGCTCGCGCGGTTCAACGCCCCCTGGCAGAGCACCCAGGTCAGCGAGGTCCTCGAGCCCCTGATCGCGACCCACCGGGCCAGCCACCCCAAGGCGGACGGGCGGGCGCTGCAGCGGGCCTTCGACGTCGCCGCCCGCTGGCACTCGGGGCAGTACCGCAAGTCCGGTGACCCGTACATCACCCACCCGCTCGCGGTCGCCACCATCCTGGCCAACCTCGGCATGGACACCACCACGCTGGTCGCGGCCCTGCTGCACGACACGATCGAGGACACCGACTACGGCCTGGAGCAGATGAAGGCCGATTTCGGGGCCGAGGTCGCGCTGCTGGTCGACGGCGTCACCAAGCTCGACCGGGTCAAGCTGGGCGACGCGGCCAAGGCCGAGACGATCCGCAAGATGGTCGTCGCGATGGCCAAGGACCCCCGGGTGCTGGTGATCAAGCTGGCCGACCGGCTGCACAACATGCGTACCCTGACCTTCCTGCCGCGGCCCAAGCAGGAGCAGAAGGCCAAGGAGACGCTGGAGATCCTGGCCCCGCTGGCCCACCGCCTCGGCATGAACACGATCAAGTGGGAGCTCGAGGACCTCGCCTTCGGCACGCTGTTCCCGAAGCGGTTCGAGGAGATCAACCGCCTGATCGGCGAGCACCAGCCGCAGCGCGAGGCGCTGCTGCGGCAGGTCACCCAGCGGGTGCAGCTCGACCTGAAGTCGGCGAAGATCAAGGCCGAGACCACCGGCCGGCCCAAGCACCTGTACTCGATCTACCAGAAGATGATCGTCCGGGGTCGCGACTTCAACGACATCTACGACCTGGTCGGCGTGCGCATCCTGGTCGACACGGTCCGCGACTGCTACGCCGCGCTGGGCGTCATCCACGCGAACTGGCAGCCGGTGCCGGGCCGGTTCAAGGACTACATCGCGATGCCGAAGTTCAACATGTACCAGTCGTTGCACACGACGGTCATCGGCCCGACCGGCAAGCCGGTCGAGATGCAGATCCGGACCTTCGCGATGCACCGTACGGCCGAGTTCGGCATCGCCGCGCACTGGAAGTACAAGGAGCAGAAGGGCGCCACGATCGTCGGCCCGCCCGCGCACATCGACGAGATGACGTGGCTGCGGCAGCTGCTGGACTGGCAGCGCGAGGCGAGCGACCCCAGCGAGTTCCTGGACGCGCTGCGCTTCGACCTGTCCAGCCAGGAGGTGTACGTCTTCACCCCCAAGGGCGACGTCATCCCGCTGCCGACCGGTTCGACGCCGGTGGACTTCGCGTACGCGGTGCACACCGAGGTCGGCCACAAGACCATCGGCGCCCGGGTGAACGGCAAGCTGGTGCCGCTGGAGTCGACGCTGTCCAACGGCGACGTCATCGAGATCTTCACCTCGAAGTCGGCCACGGCCGGCCCGACCCAGGACTGGCTCGGCTTCGTCAAGAGCCCCCGCGCGCGCACCAAGATCCGCCAGTACTTCAACAAGGAGCGCCGCGAGGAAGCGATCGAGGACGGCAAGGAGGCGATCGTCAAGGCGATGCGCAAGCAGGGTCTGCCCCTGCAGCGCATGCTGACGAGCGACAACCTGACCACCATCGCCCGCGACCTGCACCTGGCCGACGTCGCGTCGCTGTACGCGGCGGTCGGCGAGAGCACGGTCTCGGCCCAGTCGGTCGTGCAGAAGCTCGTCGCCGGCTTCGGCGGCGAGGAGGGCGCGGTCGAGGACATCGCCGAGACCGCCGTCGCCACCCGGCCGCCGCGCAACCGCAGCACCGCCCAGGACCCGGGCGTGGTGGTCAAGGACGTCAGCGACGTCTGGGTGAAGCTGGCCCGCTGCTGCACCCCGGTGCCGGGCGACGCCGTGTTCGGCTTCGTGACCCGCTCCGGGGGCGTCAGCGTGCACCGCGAGGACTGCGCCAACGCCGAGGACCTGCGCGAGCAGAGCGAACGCGTGGTCGAGGTGAGCTGGAAGCCGACGTCGGCGTCGACGTTCCTGGTGGCGATCCAGGTGGAGGCGCTGGACAGGCACAAGCTGCTGGCCGACGTGACCCGGGTGCTCTCCGAGGAACGGGTCAACATCCTGTCGGCAACGGTCACCACCACCCGGGACCGGGTGGCGGTCAGCCGGTTCACCTTCGAGATGGCCGACCCGAAACACCTGGGCCACCTGGTCGCCGCGGTGCGCAAGGTGGACGGCGTGTTCGACGCGTACCGGGTGACTTCGGGCGCCTGACCGGCCGGGCGCCGCGCAGCGACGACCCGCTGGTGATCCCTACAGCGGGAACACGGCGCTGCGCAGCCGAACCAGGCCCGGGTTCGTCCAGCGGCACCGCTCGATGAGGACGTCCCTCATGTCGGCAGCCGGCGGAACGCAGTTCGAACCGGCCTTCCAGTCGGCCACCGCCGCGCCGAGCGGCGTGTCCTCGTGCAGCACGTTGTTCATGAACATGTCGTGGGTCGGCGAAACCTTCGGTAACGCGGACAGCGTGCCACTGTGCGAGAACCAGTTCCGTTCGAGCCGGAACGGCAGCCTGGTTCGCAGGATGGCGCCCGCATCCTCCGGGTTGTAGGGATGCATGAAGGAGATGATGTTCGAGCGCAGCGTCACCTCCCGGTCGCCCTGACGGGGGTCGGTCACCTTCCCGACGCCCTCGACGGGGTGGTCCAGATCGCGCACGACTTCGTGGAACGCGATCGGGCAGTCGAAGATGACGTTGTGGGCGAAGAGGAGTCGTTGCGCTCCCCGGTGGATGGTGACGGCGGCGCCGTCGGATCGTTGGGCGGAGCCCGGCTCCGGTGTGCGGAAGCCCCAGATGCGGTTGTGGACGAACTCGAGCGGCTGCGTCCTGGTTCGCGGACCGGCCTTGATGTCGATGCCGTTCTCGGCGGTCGCGTAGATCCGGGTAGCTCGCTGGATGTGGCGCGCCTCGGTCAGGTAGATGTCGTTGCCCTCCACGACCAGATCAAGGCATTCCTGGTACGGGTCGGGGCCGTGGTCGTCCCAGGTGACGCCCACGCCGTCGCCGCAGTCGTAGATCTCGTTGTCGAGGACCCGGTTGCCGACGTTGGGTTCCTCGTCCACCGCTATCAGGACGGCGATCACGTCGTGGGTGGGTGACCAGGCCCGGCGGATCACGCACTGCTGCACGGTGCAGTGGTTCCCGACGAGCCGTATCGTGTTGACTCTGTCGACGTCCTCGATCAGCAACGAGTCGAAGGTGATGTGTTCGGCGCCTCGCCGGACGACCGACCCGGCCAGATCGGGCCCGCGAATGGTCAAACCGTGCACGGCCCAGTGGGAGGCCCCGGAGGCGAACTGGAATCCTTGGGTCAGCGCCTCGTCGCCTATGCGCTCCCACGGGCGCTTCGCGGGGTCGACGAACCGAACGAGCCGTCGGTGGCCGGCCCGGTTGCCTTGTCTGATGACGCACGTGCCCCAGTCCCGGTAATCGCCGGGCTCGAGAACCAGGTCCGTGTGGTCCGGGGCCGTCTCGAAGGCCGCCTCCCAATGGGCGAAGTCATGGGGCCGGAGCACGAACGACGGCCGGCCGACCGCTTCGACCTCCGGCAGCGGGTCGACCAGAGGGCTGGAAGCTAGCGCAATTGTCTGGGTCATGCCGGTCACGCTAGAAGCCACGACCGATGGTCAGAAGTTCGAGTTTCGAACCGAGCGGGCAGGTGCCAGGGTGAACAGATGCGCAGTTACGGCCAGTACTGTCCCGTCGCCAAGGCGTCGGAACTGCTCGGCGACCGCTGGATCCTGCTGATCGTGCGGGAGATGCTGTACGGCCCGCACCGGTTCACCGCACTCGAACGGGGGCTGCCCGGCATCTCCCGTTCGGTGCTCGCGGCCCGGCTCAAACGCCTGCAACGGGACGGCATCGTCTGCCGCCAGTCCGACGGCCGGTACGCCTTCACCGCCGCGGGTGAGGCGCTGCGGCCCGTCGTGGGTGTTCTCGGTGACTGGGTGGCTCACTGGGTAATGGCCGACCCGACGCCGGCCGAGCTCGACCCGCAACTGTTGATGCTGTTCATCTCGCGGCACGTCGACCAGGCGATGCTGCCGCCGGGCCGGACCGTCATCGAGTTCTCGTTCCTCGGCCCGGCGGCCCGCCGGATCTGGATGACCCTGGAACCGTCCGACGTGTCGGTCTGTCCCGCCGACCCGCAGTTGCCGATCGACCTCACCGTGACCAGCACGGTCGCCGACCTTTACCGCGTCTACATCGGCCGCACCACGCTCGCCGCCGCGCTGCGCGCCGACCGGGTGCGGCTCTGCGGCACCTCGGAGATGGTCAGGGGGTTCCACCGCTGGATGCTGTGGAGCGGTTTCGCCCCGGCCACCCGGGCCGGTCTGGCCGCGGTGTCCGCCTGAGGTTCACCCGAGCCCCGGCATGCAAAAAGGCGGACCCCGCAGGGTCCGCCTTTCCGATCGACCGGACTAACCCTTGGCCATGGTCAGGGTCTTGATGGTGATCTCCTTCTTGGGATGACCATCACCCTGCCCGTTGGCGTTGTCGCTGCCGGCCTTGGCCACGCTCTCGACGATGTCGAGCCCCTTGGTGATCGTGCCCACGACCGTGTAGTCGGGCGGCAGGTCCGTGTCCTCGTAGACGATGAAGAACTGGCTGCCCGTCGTGCTGGGCTCCGAGGTCTTCGCCATGGCCAGGGTGCCCTTCGGGTACGCCGGCTTGGCGTTGGTGGGCAGGTTCTCCTCCGCGTAGCGGAAGCTCGGGCCACCGGAGCCGTCGCTCTGCCGCCAGCCCTTGCCGGTGGCGGTCGGGTCGCCGCACTGCAGCACCTTGATGCCCGCGGTGGTGAGGCGGTGGCACTTGGTGTTGTCCCAGAACTTCTTGCTCGACAGGTACGTGAACGCCTCGGCGGTGCACGGCGCCTTGCTCATGTCCACCGCGGCCGTGATGGCGCCGAGGTTGGTGTCCATGGTGAGCGTGGACCGGCCCATGTTGGGGGCGTTGAGCGCCGGCGTGCCGACGTCCTTGACCTTGCTGCCCGTGCTGCCGTCCTCCGGGATCCACGTGCAGGCCACGGTGCCGGGGGGCGGGGCGGCCGCGGAGGTCGACTTCTTGTCGTCGTCGCCCAGTGCGGCGACGATCCACACCGCGACGCCCGCGATCACCACGACCGCGAGGGCCGAGCCGATAATGGCCTGCCGCTGCCGGCGCTTGCGCGCGGCAGTGGCCCGCTCGGCCATCTCCTTCTCCAGCCGGGCCCGCGCCGCCGCGCGCTGCCGGTCCTTGATCGACGACACGGTGTTCCTCCTGTATGCCTCGGTGCGGTGAGGGGATGTCTGCAGACGATTGTCGTCCGGAAAGCTCAGGACTGGCTGGACGCCGAGGGGGCGGCCGAGGGTGCGACGGCGGGGGCGGTGCTGGGTTCGCCGACGGTGATGCTCTGCACGGTGATCTTGTCCTTCGGGGTGACCTTGTCGCCGGCGCTGTTCGCGACGGTGGGGATCTTGCCGAGCTTGGCCACCGTGTCCAGGCCGCCGGTGACCGTTCCGACGATCGGGTACTGCGGTTCCGCCTTGGGGGTGAAATCCTTGTAGAAGATCAGGAACTGGCTGCCGTTGGCGCCGGGCGGGTTGCCGATCATCGCCACGGTCCCCTTCGGGTAGACCGGCGGCGCCGCCGGCTTCGCCGCGGCCGAGGCGCTGGGCTGCGGCGCCGGGGCCTGCGGCAGGTTCTCGTTGTAGACCGTGTACGACGGCCCGCCCTGCCCGGTGCCCTTCGGGTCGCCGCAGCGGATCGCGCCCTCGGCGGTGATCTCGTGGCAGGTGGTGTTGTCGAAGAACTGCTTGCCCGCCAGGTAGGCCAGGCTCGCGCTGGTGCACGGCGCGCCGGCCAGGTCCAGCGTGACCACGATCGGGGCGCCCTTGTCGGTGGTGATCGTCATCGGCCGGGTGCCCTCGGTGGGGATGCCGCTCTTGGGCGGCTGACCGACGTCCTTGAGGTCCGGGTTCGAGGCCGCGTTCTGCGGGGTCCACGCGCACACCTCGGAGGCGGTCGGGTCGACCGGCTCGTCGTTGTCGAACGCGCCGCCGAGCCACGCCACCCCGCCCACGATCAGGGCCAGCGCCAGTGCCGCGCCGAGCCCGGCCTGGATCTGCCGCCGCCGGCGCTGCCGGCCCGCCCGGCGGGCCAGCTGCCGGTCGAGCTTCTCCCGCGCCAGTTTCCGCGCCCGGTCCCTGCTGGAAGCCACCGAGTGCTCCCCTTCCTTAAACTCTTGTCGCGTGCGCCACGCCACACGCCCGCAAGAGTGTACGGGTAACCGCTGGGAATGTGGTGTGCGAGGTTCCGTCACGGTGTGTACGGTGCGTCCCGCTAGGCTTCGCGGGGGAGAACGACCGGGAGAGAGGGGTGCGCAGTGCTCGTCACCGGCTTTCCGGCCGACGCCTTCGGCACCAACTGCTACGTCGTGGCCGCCGGCCCGGGCGAGCAGTGCCTGGTGGTCGATCCGGGCATCGGTGTGCTGGACCGCCTCGACGAGGTGCTGGCGCAGCACCGGCTGCACCCGGCCGCGGTGCTGCTCACCCACGGCCACCTGGACCACACGTTCTCCGTCGCGCCGGTCTGCGGCGCGCGGGGCATCACGGCGTACGTGCACCCCGCCGACCGGGAGATGCTCGCCGACCCGGCCAAGGGCCTGAGTGTCGACCTGACCGAGCTGTTCGGCGGCCGGCTGCCCTACACCGAGCCCGAGGACGTCGCGGAGCTGACCGACGGGGCCACGCTGAGCCTCGCCGGGCTGGAGATCACCGTCGACCACGCGCCCGGCCATACCGGCGGGTCGGTGCTCTTCCGGCTGCCCGGCGCCGGCTCGTCCTGGGACGCGGACCAGATCTGCCTCTCCGGTGACGTGCTCTTCGCCGGTTCGATCGGCCGCACCGACCTGCCGGGCGGAAACACCGACACGATGCTGGTCAGCCTGCGGGACAAGATCCTGCCGCTGGCCGACGACACCGTCGTGCTGCCCGGCCACGGACCGGAAACGACCATCGGCCGCGAGCGCCTGGCGAACCCGTACCTGCGGGATCTGACCGGCGCGCCGGGCCGGGGTCTCTGAGACCTTTCCCGCGAGGAGAACAGCACCATGAGCAAGCCCACGCCGCTGTCCGGCTTCCCGGAGTGGCTGCCCGCGCAGCGGATGATCGAGCAGGACGTCATCGCGCGCATCCGCGCGACCTTCGAGCTGTACGGCTTCGCGCCGCTGGAGACCCGCGCCGTCGAGCCGCTGGACCAGCTGCTGCGCAAGGGGGAGACCTCCAAGGAGGTGTACGTCCTGCGCCGCCTGCAGGAGGACCCGGGCGCCCAGTCCGACGACTCGCTGGGGCTGCACTTCGACCTGACCGTGCCGTTCGCCCGCTTCGTGCTGGAGAACAGCGGCAAGCTGCAGTTCCCGTTCCGGCGCTACCAGATCCAGAAGGTGTGGCGCGGCGAACGCCCGCAGGAGGGCCGCTACCGCGAGTTCCTGCAGGCCGACATCGACGTGGTGGACCGCGACACGCTGCCGTTCCACTACGACACCGAGATGCCGCTGGTGATAGGGGACGCGTTCGCCTCACTGCCCATCCCGAAGGCGACGATCCTGGTCAACAACCGCAAGGTCTGCGAGGGCTTCTACCGCGGGCTGGGCCTGGCGGATCCCGACCAGGTGCTGCGTACCGTCGACAAGCTCGACAAGATCGGCCCGGAGAAGGTGACCGCCCTGCTGGTCGAGACCGCCGGGGCGACCGACGCCCAGGCGAAGGCCTGCCTGCAGCTGGCCTCGATCTCGGCCACCGACGGCTCCTTCGTGGACGCGGTCCGCGCCCTCGGCGTCGACAACCCGCTGCTGGACGAGGGCCTCGAGGAACTGGTCCGGGTCGTGGACGCGGGCGCCGAGCACGCGCCGGGCCTGATCCGCGCCGAACTCAAGATCGCCCGCGGCCTGGACTACTACACCGGCACGGTCTACGAGACCCAGCTGCAGGGCTACGAGCGGTTCGGCTCGATCTGCTCCGGCGGCCGCTACGAGAACCTGGCCACCGCGGGCAACGAGCGCTTCCCGGGCGTCGGCATCTCGATCGGCGTGTCCCGCATGCTGGGGCTGCTGTTCGGCCACAACGCCCTGACGGCCTCGCGCAGCGTGCCGACGTGCGTCGTGGTGGCCCTGCCGGCCGAGGAGCTGCGCCCGGCCTGCGACCGGACCGCCCAGGCGCTGCGCCGGCGCGGGGTGCCCACCGAGGTGGCCCCGTCGGCGGCGAAGTTCGGCAAGCAGATCCGCTTCGCCGAGCGGCGCGGGATCCCGTACGTCTGGTTCCCGGGCGCGGACGGGGCGGCGGACACGGTCAAGGACATCCGGTCGGGGGAGCAGGTCGAGGCGGACGCGGCGAGCTGGATGCCGCCGGGCGAGGATCTCCACCCGGTGATCTCCGGGGCCTGAGGGGTCGTTCTTCCTCAGGTCGTGCCTGATTGCATGGTGCTGACCGTCGCTCCCGCCGAACGCGAGGTCCGTGCGTTGTTCCATCCGGCTCGGTCGGACTCGATCGCGCCGGGGACATCGCCGCACCGGGCCGTGCGGGGGTACGGGCGGCTGCTGATGTTTCCGTGCTCGCAGGCCCTTCCGCACCCCGCACGGCCCTGTTCGCTCGGATCTGGGTGACTTCGCCGCGAGGGTCTGCGCGTATCAAGATTCGTTCTCGGGACGGGCTTGTCGGCGTTCTGAGGTGCTCGCCGGCTTGCCGCGGTGAATCTTGAGGCGCTGGGCCGTGGCAACCGACCGCTTTCTCCAAGATTCGCGCGGGCAACGTTGGGGCTGCCCGAGCTATCTGGCTGATCGACCGGGCCGCCGCTCTACCCCACCCGATCTGCTCATGCTCGAGCATCGACAACCGTGCCGCCATCACCTCACCTCAACAAGCCCGAGGTGGTGCAGCCACCGGTTGAGCCCAAGCAACCGCCTTGCTCTCTCCAAGATCCGCGGAGGTGGAGGGGCGGCCGGGCACCGTTGGGGCTTCCATCCTGCTGTTCCAGCCGCTGCCTGGCGGCCGCCGGGTGGGAGCGTGCCGCCATCCGGGAGTTCCACCTCGGATGGCGCGACGGCGGCGATCGTGTCGAGGCGGGTCCCGCGACGAGCTTGCCGCCTGGGGGCTTGCGTGTCGAGCCCGGTCATGCGGGCCTGCGTCGAGCGGGCGGCCCTGTCCGCATCGCCGCACCGAGCCCTGATCGGCTCGCCGCTGCACCGGATGCTGACGCTGCTGCTGATCTTCACTTTCTGCTCGGGTACGGGCGGCTGTCGTCCGCTACCGGTGTGCCCGTGCCGCTACCGGGGTGCTCGTGCGGCTACCGGGGTGCTCGTGCGGCTACC
>NZ_BOMQ01000024.1 GCF_016862275.1 Actinoplanes nipponensis
GGGGTGCCCGTGCGGCTACCGGGGTGCCCGTGCGGCTACCGGGGTGCCCGTGCCGCTTCTGGTGTGCCCGTGCCGCTTCTGGTGTGCCCGTGTCGCTTCTGGCATGCCCGTGCTCGCAGGCCCTGCCACACTCCGCTCCGGTCCCCTTCACTCGGATCTTGGTGACGCCGCGCCGAGACGAGGGTCTGGGCGTATCAAGATTCGCTCGCGGGGCGGGCTTGTCCGCTTTCTGAGGTGCTCGCCGGCTTGCCTCGGTGAATCTTGAGGCGCCGGGCCGTGGCAACCGACCCGCTCTCCCCAAGATCCGCGTGGGTGGAGGGGCAACCGGGCAACGCGGGCTGCCACCTGGCGGTTCCCGCAGCTGCC
The DNA here is from genome assembly GCF_016862275.1 of Actinoplanes nipponensis. Lineage (GTDB taxonomy): Bacteria > Actinomycetota > Actinomycetes > Mycobacteriales > Micromonosporaceae > Actinoplanes > Actinoplanes nipponensis. The sequence continues at coordinate 367 of NZ_BOMQ01000024.1, forward strand.
GGGCTGACGCGGCGGCGGCCGAGTGCGAGCGCGCCGCATCCGGCAGTAGGAGCCCGGCGGGCGCCGAGCGGCAGAGCGCCGCGTCCGGGAGTGAGAGCGCGGCGGGCGCCGAGTGGGAGCGGTCCGTATCCGGGAGTGGGGGTGCGGCTCGTAGGAGCGGTCCGCATCCGGGAGTGAGAGCGCGCCGGGCGCCGAACGGGACGCGCCGCATCCGGTAGTTCTACCTCGGACGGTCCCGCGACGAGCATCCGAGCGACCGCGAGGTCCGGCACCCTGGCGTGCCGGACGGGCCGCCCCCGGGCCGCCCCCGGGCCGCCCCCGGGCCGCCCCCGGGCCGGCAGAACCGCCCCGTTCCGGACCGTCAGGCGCCGCTGCCGGCCCCGAGGATCAGCCGAAGAGCATGCAGCTGGAGGTGGCGTGGGCGATCAGCCGCCCCGCGGAGTCGGTCAGCCGGGCCTCGGTGAGCGCGGTCCGGCGCCCCTTCTGCAGCACGCCGCCCTTGCAGGTCAGCCGTCCCGATTCGACGGTCACCGCGCGCAGGAACTTCACGTTGAGGTCGAGCGACGTGTAGCCGACGCCGGCCGGCAGGGTCGAGTGCAGTGAGCACGCGGCCGTGCTGTCCAGCAGGGTGGAGATCACGCCGCCGTGCACCGAGCCGAGCGGGTTGTAGTGGAACTCCTGGGGGTCCAGGAAGAACGTCACGCTGCCCTCCTCGACCTCCATGCCGGCGATGTCGATCAGATTCATGATCGGCGGGGGCGGCAGCTCGCCGGCCGCCATGCCGCGCAGCAGGGTCAGCCCGTCGGTGGTGCCGAGCAGGGCGGCGTGCGCCGCCGGGTCGGTCCAGGAGTACGTGCGGGTCCGGTCCTGGGTCTGCGTCATGGACGCAGATTGGCACGGGCTTGCTGTGTCTGTCAAACAGACCTAGCCTCGGTGTCATGCAGCCCACCCTCCCGCGTCCCGCCGCCCTGGACTGGTCCATCGACACCTGCACGATCGGCCGGGCGATGGAGATCCTCGGGGAGCGGTGGACCGTGGTGGTGCTGCGTGAGGTCTTCAACGGCGTCCGCCGCTTCGCCGACATGCGGGAGCGCACCGGCATCCCGCGCCAGGTCCTGGCCAACCGGCTCGCCTCGCTGGTGGCGCACGGCCTGCTGCGCCGCGAGCCGTACCGGGAGCCCGGGGCGCGGATCCGGCACGAGTACCGGCTCACCGCCAAGGGGCTCGACCTGTACCCGGTGCTGACCGCGGTGAAGGCGTGGGGCGACCGCTACCTGGCCGAGCCGGAGGGCCCGCCGCTGGAGATGGCCCACCGCGGCTGCGGGGCGGAGGTCCACGTCGAGCTGCACTGCGCGGACGGCCACCGGGTCGCCGACTACCGTGAGGTGGTGCCCCGCCCCGGACCGGGGGCCCGGCGCCGAAACTAGAGTCCCTCGGCGTGACGACGACACCGGCGTGGAGCCCGCTGCGGGACAAGGTCTTCCGGGGGCTGTGGATCGGCGTGCTGGCCAGCAACGTCGGCACCTGGATGCAGACCGTCGGCGCCCAGTGGCACCTGGTGCACGAGCCGGCCGCGGCGACCTACGTCAGCCTCGTGCAGACGGCCACGATGCTGCCCGTCCTGCTGCTCGCCCTGCCGTCGGGCGCCCTGGCCGACACCTTCGACCGCCGGCGCCTGCTGCTCGCCGTACAGGTGGGGCTCTTCGTCGTGGCCGCGGCCCTGACCGGGCTCACGGCGCTGGACCGGATGCCGCCGCCGCTGCTGTTGATCTTCACCTTCCTGCTCGGCGCCGGGCAGGCGCTGACGCTGCCGGCCTGGCAGGCGGTCATCCCCGAGGTGGTGCCGCGGGACGAGCTCCCGGCGGCGTCCGCGCTCGGCGCGGTCAACACCAACCTGGCCCGCTCGGCCGGGCCGGCGGTGGCCGGCCTGCTCGTGGCCCACGTGGGCGTGGCCGCGGTCTTCGGCCTCAACGCGCTGTCCTTCGTGATCTTCGCCGGGGCGCTGCTGCGCTGGCGGCGGCGCCCGGAGAGCCGACCGGGGCACGCCGAGCGGTTCGGTCCGGCGCTGCGGGCCGGCGGCCGGTACGTGCGCTACTCGCCCGTGGTCCGCCGGATCCTGCTGCGCGTCGTGCTGTTCGTGCTGCCCGGCAGCGTCGTCTGGGGACTGCTGCCGCTGGTCGCGGAACGCGAGCTGGCCCTGGGCCCCAGCGGCTACGGCGCCCTGCTGGCCGCCCTCGGCGTGGGGGCGGTGCTCGGCGCGCTGCTGATGCCCCGGGTCCGCGAGCGGGTGCCGGCCAACCGGCTGCTGGTGCTCGCCGGCGTGGTCTACGGCCTGGCCCTGGTCGTGGTGGCCTCGGTGGCGAACGCGGTGGTCGTGGTGGGGGTGCTGGTCGCCGCCGGGCTGGCCTGGATGATCCAGGTGTCGCGGATGAACGCCGGCCTGCAGCTGTTCCTGCCGAACTGGGTGCGCGCCCGCGCCTTCGCCGTCTACCAGGTCGTCTTCGCCGGCGGCCAGGCCCTCGGCGCGCTGGTCTGGGGTCAGGTGACCGAGGCGTTCGGCCTGCGCGCCGCCTTCCTCGCCGCCGCGGCCCTGATGCTGGTGGGCACCCTGACCGTGCCCTGGCTGCCGCTGCACCACCAGGAGGGCGACCGCGGCCCGGCCGTCTACTGGGCCGAGCCGCACCTGATGTTGGAGCCGCACCGGGACGCCGGCCCGGTGCTGGTCACCTCGACGTTCCGGGTGCGGCCGGAGAACCGGGCCGCCTTCGTCGCCGCGATGCAGGCCGTGCGGCGCTCCCGGCAGCGCACCGGGGCGACCCGGTGGGGACTGTTCCGCCCGGGCGAGCAGGCCGGCGAGTTCGTCGAGGTCTACCTGGTGCCCACCTGGGAGGAGCACCTGCGCCAGCACGAGGGCCGGCTCACCGGCAGCGACGAGCGGGAGGAGCACGAGGCGTGGGCGCTGGCCGAGGGCCCGCCGGCCGTGACGCACCTGCTGCCCGCCGACTCGGCGGATTAGCCGGATGTTTCGGTATTGTTCCGTTTAGCCTCTAGGCAGGCCGCCGGATCGTCGGGTGCGGCCCCTTCAGGAGGCGCGGCGTGGCAATCGTCGATCATCGCGGTCACTCCCGCCTGCTCGTCATCGGCGGCGCCGAACGCTACGGCCCCGGCGGCACCGGGATCCTGCGGCGCTTCGTCGACCTGGCCGGCGGCCGGGCGGCCCACATCATCGTCATCGCCACCGCGAGCGCCGAGCCGGCCGTCCTGGAGGCCGAGTACGCCGCGCTGTTCACCCGCCTGGGCGCGGGCCGGGTACGCGCGCTGCGCCTGGAGAACCGCGGCCAGGCCAACGAGCCCGCCGTGGTCGAGGCGCTCGCCGCCGCCACCGCGGTGTTCTTCACCGGCGGCGACCAGCTGCGGATCACCGCCGTGCTCGGCGGCACGCTGACCGACTCGGCGCTGCAGCGGCTGGTGCAGACCGGGACGATCGTGCTCGGCGGCACCAGCGCCGGCGCGGCCATGATGTCCGGCACCATGATCCTCGGCGGCGACGCCCCGGGGATCAGCCGCGACAGCGTGCGCACCGGCCCCGGGCTGGAGTTCCTGCCCGGGGTGCTGATCGACATGCACTTCGCCGAGCGGGGCCGGCTCAACCGGCTGCTCAGCGCCGTCGCCCTCTATCCGCACGAGCTCGGCCTGGGCATCGACGAGGACACCGCGATCCTCGCCGAGGGCGACAACTTCGAGGTGCTGGGCACCGGCACGGTCACCGTGGTCGACGCGGGCGCGGCCGCGGACATCCGGGTGCCGGCCGCCGGGCCGATCGCCCTCACCGGGGCCCGGGTGCACGTGCTGCCCGCGGGATACCGGTTCGAACTGTCCGGCCGCCGCCCCTCGCTGGTCGACGGGGCCGCCGGGGAACGGGAACTGGCCGCATGAAGATCATCGGCATCCGCCGGCTGCGCGGACCCAACGTCCACCTGTCCCGGCCGGCGATCGTGGCCCGGGTCCGCCTGGACGCGCTGACCGGCCGCGAGACCAGCGACGTGGCCGGGTTCACCGAGCGGATCCTGCGCTCCCTGCCGGGCCTCGCCGAGCACCACTGCGCCGCCGGGGCGCCCGGCGGCTTCGTGAGCCGGATGCGCGGCGGCACCTACTTCGGGCACGTCACCGAGCACGTCGCCATCGAGCTGTCGCACCGCATCGGCCGCGACGTCAGCTTCGGCCGCACCGTCGCGGCCGGCGAGCCCGGCCTCTACGACCTGATCATCGAGTGCCCGGTGGACGAGTCGCCGGAGTCCACCCTGCCCGCCGAGCTGCTGGCGACCGCCGTGTCGCTGGTCTGCTCGGTCGCCGGCGGCGAGCCCGTGCCCGCGGCCACCCTCGGCGAGCACCTCGCCGCGCTCGCCGCCCTGGCCGAGCGCGAGGCCACCGGGCCGAGCACCCGGTCGATCATCGCCGCGGCCCGGCGCCGGGGCATCCCGGTGGAGCGCTACGCCGACCTGAGCCTGCTGCGGCTGGGCTGGGGCACCCGCCGGCGGCTGGCCTGGGCCGCGATGACCGACCGGACCAGCGGCGTCGGCGTCGACATCGCGGCCGACAAGCAGGTCACCCGGCGGCTGCTGGAGGACGCCGGGGTGCCGGTGGCGCCCGGCGGCGCGGCGCGGACCGTGGAGGAGGCGATCGGCCTGCTCGGCACGCTGGGCGCGCCGGTGGTGGTCAAGCCGCGCCAGGGCCGCCAGGGTGAGCACGTCGTGCTGAACCTGCGCACCGCCGAGGAGGTGGCCCGGGCGTACGCCGCCGCGGGCGGTGACGTCGTCGTCGAACGGCAGCTCGGCGGGCGGGACTACCGCGCGCTGATCGTGGCGGGCGAGCTGGTCGCCGCGGCCGAACGGGTCGCCGCCCACGTGGTCGGCGACGGGAAGAGCACCGTGGCCGAGCTGGTCGCGTCGACCAACGCCGACCCGCGCCGGGGCGTCGGGCACGCCCGGGTGCTGACCCGCATCGAGCTCGACGACACCGCCCGGACGGCGCTGGAGCGGCAGGGCTGCACCCCGGAGACCGTCCCGGCCGCCGGGCGGCAGGTGTGGCTGCGCGACAACGCCAACCTGTCCACCGGCGGCACGGGCAGCGACGTCACCGACCGGGTGCACCCCGACGTGGCCCGGCTCTGCGTGCGCGTCGCCGCCCTGGTCGGGCTCGACATCGCGGGCATCGACCTGCGGCTGGCCGACATCGCCGCGCCGCTGCCGCCGACCGGCGAGCAGGCCGGGCCGGCCGCCGGGGTGATCGAGGTCAACGCCGTGCCGGGGCTGCGCATGCACCTCGCGCCGGTGCGGGGCCGCGCCCGCGACGTCGGGGACGCGATCGTGCGGGCGATGTTCCCCGGCGGCTCCGACGGGCGGATCCCCACCGTGGCCGTCACCGGCACCAACGGCAAGACCACGGTGACCCGGCTGACCGCGTACCTGCTGGCCGGCACCGGCCTGCGGGTCGGCACGGCCACCAGCGACGGCGTGTCGATCGACGGCCGCCTCGTGTACGCCGGCGACGCCACCGGCCCCCGCTCGGCGCAGATGGTGCTGGGCGACCCGGGGGTGCAGGCGGCGGTCCTGGAGACCGCGCGCGGCGGGACGCTGCGCCGGGGCCTGGGGTACGACTGGACCGACGTCGGCGTGCTCACCACCATCACCGCCGACCACCTGGGCCAGGACGGGCTCGACTCGATCGAGGACCTGGCGCACGTCAAGGCGCTGGTCGCCGAGCGGGTCCGGGACGGCGGCACGCTGGTGCTCAACGCCGACGACCCGTGGGTGCGCAGCATCGCCGAGCGCCCCCGGGTCCGGGCGGACCGCAAGCGCGTCGTCTGGTTCGGCACCGACTCCCGCCAGCCGGTGCTGGCCGAGCACCTGGGCCGCGGCGGGACGGCGTACGTGTTGCAGGACGGCTGGCTGGTGCAGGCCACCGGCGGCCGGCGCACCCCGTTGCTGCGGGTGGCCGAGGTGCCGGGCGCGTTCGGGGGAGCGGCGCCGTACGCGGCCGTCAACGCCCTCGCCGCGGCGGCCGCCGCCCGGGCCCTGGGCGCCTCGCCGGACGTGGTGGCCGAGCGGCTGGCCGGCTTCGAGCCGCGGGTGGACAACCCGGGGCGCGGGACGCTGCTGCGGCTGGGGGAGGTGTCGCTGTTCGTGGACTACGCGCACAACCCGGCGGCGATCGCCACGGTCCTGCGTACCCTGCACCGGCTGTGGGGTCCGCAGCGCTGCCTGGCCGTGGTCACCCTGCCCGGCGACCGCCGCGACGACCTGCTGGCCGCCTCCGCCCAGGTGCTCGCCGACGGGGTCACCCGGGCGGTGCTGCACGACGACGAGGACCCGCGCGGCCGGGCGCCCGGCGAGGTGTCGGCGTTGGTGGAACGCGAGATGCGGGCGCGCCGCCCCCTGCTGCAGGCTGTCCGCGCGGCCGGCCCCCGGGCCGCGGTCGAGGCGGCGCTGCGGCTGGCGGCGCCGGGCGACGTGGTGCTGGTGCTCTACGAGAAGCTCGCCCCGATGCTGGATCTGCTGGCCGACCTGGGTGCCGTGCCGGGTGACTCCACGGTGGTGCACGCCGGCCGGCTGGCCGCTCATCCGGGCCGTGCGGCGGAGCCCGGGCGGGGCACGGTCCGGCCCGAGGGGGCGGCCGCGGCCTCGGCAAAGTAACTGGATCGGGTGAATTGCCGGCAATGCTGGCGAGTTGCGCCAACAAAGAATGATCGGCGGCGGGAAATCACCCGATCGGGCGGGGTGCCCCAGGTCATTTGCCCTGGGACAACCATCACACAGGGTATAGATGAAAGTGACTCGGAATCGGCCCATGGTATCTGTGCGTGATGCATGAGCGACTGCACGTGCAGAATCCCTGGTGAAGTCCCCCGATTCGCGTTCCTGCCGCACATTCCGACGAAGCGGTCATAACCGGTCAGCCCTCGGCCTGATGGTCATCTATACAACGCTGACCTGCCGTTATGCCCAAACCTCCGGCCGGGCACCGCAGGCGCACAGGGGGAAACTGAGGGTGACGACGTGCAGGTCACCCCCGGGGCGAGGAGTCGAGACAGTGGCCGATCGTCCGCTAACATCCTCGCCGTCGATGGGGAATGCTCGGTCCAACGGCGGACCGACAACCGCCCCGGCGTCAGCACGCATGGCGGTGCAGTGTTGATGTTTCTTCCGATCGCGCATGTGGGGGCACATGAGCACGACGGACCTGCCCGGTTCGAGTCTGCTGGCCGGTCGCTACCGACTGGTCGAGCGGCTCGGCGCCGGCGGGATGTCAGTGGTCTGGCGAGGGTTCGACGAGGTTCTCGGTCGGCAGGTGGCGGTGAAGGTGCTGCCGCCCTCGACGAGCACCGACCCCTCGTTCCGGCGCCGACTCCGCGGGGAGGCCCAGGCCGCCGCGCGCCTGAGTCACCCGCACATCACCAACGTCTACGACTACGGCGAGGCGACCACCGTCGACGGTGAGCCCGTGCCGTACGTCGTGATGGAGCTCGTCGACGGCGAGTCGCTGGCCGCCGTGCTGGCCCGCTCGCGCCGGCTGCCGTGGCCGGCCGCCGTGCGCATCGCCTCCGAGGTCTCGGCGGCCCTGGCCGCGGCGCACGCCCGGGGCATCGTGCACCGCGACGTGACCCCGGCCAACGTCATGCTCACCTCCGCGGGCGCCAAGGTCGTCGACTTCGGCATCTCGGCCCTGATCGGCGAGAACGACATCGACCCCGACGGCAGCCTGCTCGGCACGCCGGCCTACCTGGCGCCCGAGCGGCTCGAGGGCGGCCAGGTCAGCCCGGCCACCGACGTGTACGCCGTCGGCCTGCTGATCTACCGCACCCTGATCGGCCAGCTCCCCTGGGACGTCGGCACGACCACGGCCCTGCTGCGCGCCCACCAGTACACCGAGCCCGACCCGCTGCCGGCCGTCGAGGGCCTGCCGCCCGCGGTCTCCGCCCTGATCGCCCGCTGCCTGGAGAAGCGGCCGGCCGACCGGCCCTCCAGCGCCGAGCTGGCGCACGTGCTCGGCACGGTGACGGCCGGTGTGCCGGCCGCCCGCGCGTACGTCCCGGACGGCGCGGACAACGGCGAGGACACCACGATCCTGCCGTCGGCCCGCCGGAACACCGACGGCTACGCCCGGCTCCTGTCGGGTCTGGCCCGGGTGCCGGCCCAGGCTCCCGGCCGCGGCGTCGCGCCGATGCCCGCGGCCGAGGCGCCGGTCTCGCCGGCCCCCGCGGGATCGCCGGTGGCGCCCCCGGTCTCCGTCGCCGAGGTCGAGGCGGCGGTCGGCCCGGTCGCGTCCCCGCCCCAGCGCGGCGCCCGCAACAGCCGGTTCGGTCCCGTGAGCCCGGCCCCCGTCGGCTCGGCGGCCGCCGCCCCGCCCGCCCCGCCGTCCGAGCGGCCGGCCCGGCCGTCGGAGCAGCCGGCCTCGCCGTCCGGGAAGCCCCTGCCGCCGGCCGAGCGGTCCGCCCCGTCGTTCGGGCGGCCGGCCTCGTCGGCCCCCGGCCACCCCGGCCCGGCGCTGCGTCCCGCCTTCGGCGCGGACGGCGCGTCCCGGCCGCCGGCGGACCGTGCCGCCGGCCCGTCCACCCCGCCCGCACGTCCCGGCGGCGGGGGCGTGCCGCCGCACCAGAACAGGCCGGGCGCGGCGGCCACCGGTCCCTCGGGCCCCGGGCGCAACGGGGGCCTCACCCAGCGGCGCCGGGTGCTGATCGTGTCGGGCGCGGTCGCCGGCGCGGTGCTCGCCGGCGGTGTGGCCGTGGCCGCGCTGGCCCGCGACGGGGCGTCGCCGCGCACGCCGAACGCGATCTCGACCACGCTGGCCGGATCGAACAAGTGCGTGGTCAGCTACGCGGTCTGGTCCGACAAAGACAACCAGTTCAAGGCCGCGATCACGGTGGCCAACCGCGACACGACCGCGATCAAGGACTGGAAGCTGTGGTTCGTCATGCCCGGTGACCAGGTGGTGACCGGCATCGGCAAGGTCAAGCTGGACCAGCAGGGCCGCGGCGTCACGGTGCAGTCGCCGAAGGTGCTCAGTCCCCAGCGCACCGAGACCCTGCAGGTCAACGGCCGGTACAACGCCAGCAACGCCGCCCCGATGGTCTTCCAGCTGGGCGGCGAGACCTGCCAGACGTTCGTCTCGCCGGCCCCGGGCGCGCCGTCGCGGCCGGTGGAGCACCTCAGCAACGGCACGGTCCGGCTCGGCCCGGTGCCGACCAAGGACACCCCGATCCCCGGCATCTCGATCAACCCGAGCGGCGTCGCCGTTCCGGTCCCGGTCGGGACGACGGCCCCGGCGGGCGGCGCGCCGACCAGCTCCGGTCCGGGCACCGTGGTCGATCCGGGCACCGGCACCGGCACCGGCACTGGTCCCGGGACCGGCACGGGCACCGGCGGCGAGGACGGCGAGGACATCGAGCCGTCCGTGGCGGGTACGACCCCGCCGACCACGCCGCCCACGACGGCGGTCGAGCAGCCGCCGACGACCCCGCCGACGACGGACGCGTACACCGACCCGGCCGACACCCCCGGCGACGTACCTCCCGCGCCCCCGGCCGGCCTCGGCTGACCTGCGCCCCGCACGATCCTCGGGCGGTCGACCGGAGTTCCGGTAGGCCGCCCGAGCTGCGCGTAAAGTCGGACGGAGAGCCCGTCGGGAACCTGTGCTCCCCTCCGCGAACCGCGACGGCCGCGACGAGGGCCACCCGCCGAAATCGGTACGGACCGCATCGGCGTGCCGCCGGGCCGGGCTGACGCCCACGGGGAAGATGACTGATACCGGTCTGCAACCTGAGCGGTTCCGGTCGGCACCGGCGCGAGCGTTAGCTGGAACCAGAGCAAGTCGTCGCACATCGGGGAGCTCCACATGATCAGCACCGTCCAGGAACTGGCGGCCGAGGCGTTGTTCGTCTCGTATCTGCAGCCGTCCGAATGCCCGAGCCGGCAGACCGTCGAGGAGACCGTCACCGCCATGCTGCTGCGGCACGGCAGCGACGGCTGTGCGGCCGGGGTCGCGGAGGAGTTCGGCGACCACCCGGAGGCGGCCGTGCGCCGGATGAACTGGGTGCGTCACGAGCTGAGCGGCCTGCTGGCCGCCCCGCGCCGCCCGCACTTCGCCAGCTAGGGGCCGGCCGGAGCCACCGCCCGGCGACCTGAGTCTTTTTCGCAAAAAACACCATAAAAGCAACCGAGTTCGGCCGCGCCTGCACCTTTCGGCCACAAGTGTTCTCCTCATCAGCCGGTTCATCAGCCGGCTCGTACGAGCGAGGAGGAACACGTGACCGTGACGACCGATCTCCCCGCCGCCGCCGGCATCATCCACGACGCGCCGTCCGCGCGCGACCTCGAGGACCTGGTCCGCGAACACATGCCGATGGTGGGACACCTGGTTCGGGAACTGCTCAACCGTGTGCCCGGCCACGTGCATGCCGACGACCTGTCGTCCGCCGGATTCGCCGCGCTGCTGGGCGCCGCGCGCTCCTTCGACGTGAGCCGGGGCATCCCGTTCCACCGGTTCGCCGCGGTCCGGATCCGGGGCGCGCTGCTGGACGAGCTGCGCGGGCAGGACTGGGCCAGCCGGTCGGTACGGGCCCGGGCCCGCCGCACGGCGACCGCCCGCCAGGAGCTCACCGCGGCGCTGGGTCGCACCCCGTCCGAGGCCGAGGTGGCCGAGATGCTGGGTATCGGCGTGGCCGAGCTGGCCAGCGTCGAGGACGACGTGCAGAAGGCCGCGCTGCTCAGCCTCCAGGGCTTCCCCACCGGGGCGGCCGAGGAGATGGTGCCGGAACTCTCCGAGGGCCCCGAGGACCTGCTGCTCAAGCGGGAACGCCTGGGCTACCTGCACCAGGCCATCCAGGCCCTGCCCGAGCGGCTGCGCCTGGTGGTCACCCAGTCCTTCCTGCAGGAGCAGCCGCTCAGCGACGTGGCCGCCGAGCTCGGGGTCACCGAGTCGCGGATCTCGCAGCTGCGCACCGAGGCGCTGCGCCTGTTGCGCGAGGGACTGAACAGCTCCCTGGCCCCGGAGCTGCTCACCGTCGCGGCGGGTGGGCCGCGGACCCGCAAGGGCTGCCTGCAGCGGCGGCGGACCGAGTACTTCGCCCGGGTCGCCGAGCAGGGCAACCTGCGGACCAGGCTGGCGCTGACCGACAGCCACGGGGTGCCGATCGCGGTCGCCGCCTGACGTATTCCCCGGCCCCTCCTGATCATTGTTGAAGTGGATCATGAGGGGTCGGGGAAAAGAATTCCCCCACCCCCGTCATACGGGGTCGCGAGTGGACGACGGTCTATGCAACGATTCGTCCGTCCGCAATCTCGGGACCAACTCGCACGGGGGTTTCCTTGTATTTCCGCATGCGTATCGCGGCGTTCTGCGCCGCTGTCACGATCGTCTCCGTGGGCGCCGGATCGGCGCCCGCGGTCGCCGATCCCGCACCCGCCCCGCCGGCGGCCGCGCCGGGCGCCACGCTCAGCCGGCCCGTCGCGGCGCCGGCCGGCAAGCAGCTCTGCGCCGCCGTCACGGCGCATCCGCGCAAGTTCATCAGAGCCGGCGAGACCCAGGCCGGCTGCGCCGTGGCCGCGACGACCGCGGCCGCCGCCGCGGTCGCGCCGGTCAGCTGTCAGGACCAGACGACCGGCACCTGGCACTACCGCCGCACCTCGGTCTGCCTCGCGGGCTACCAGCGCAGCCTGCAGACCGTCGACGCCGCCGGCAAGGTCACCGGCACCGCCACGATCGAGATCTCCACCGACATGCCGTTCCAGACCGAGCGCCTGACCTGGACGGAGAACTGGTACCTCACCCTGACCGCGGCGACCGGGCGCCTGACGACCATGGGTCTCACCTGGTCGGTGGCCTGCGGCACCGGCTGCGCGGCGCGCAGCACGCCGGCCGGCGCGCAGCAGGTCACGGTGGGTGCGACGGTGTCCGGCACGACGACGTACACGGCCAACCCGGCCGGCCGCAGCGAGTGGACCCAGACGTACTCGCTGGCCGCCACCAACCCGTCCGGCGACACCCTGCCGGTGCAGAGCTACCCGGGCTACTACCCGTTCCGCTGCGACCGGGTGATCGGCCCGAACCCCGGCTGCGTGGTCCCGGCGGTGACCATGTCGCTGGCGATGAGCAAGTCCGGGGCCGAGCGGTCGGTGCAGGCGGCCTGGCTGCTCCAGCGCGACTTCCCGGACAACTGGGGGGCCGGCGCCAAGCTGCACCGCCAGATGGATTCGACGCTGGCCCAGGCCAACTACGACGCCGTCTGCAACGACGGGACGTTCGTCAAGAGCGGCACGTCGGACACGTGCGTGCTGTTCCCGCCCGCCTCGACGTACGAGACCGCGCGGCTGCTCGGCCTGTCGGCCGGTGACTGCGTGGACGCCACCGCCCGGCAGTCGCGGGGCACCGGCCAGTGGTATCTGGACTACGCGGCGGGCACCGTCGATTTCACCGAACGGTGCCTGCGGGCCCACGCGCCGGACACCGAGGCGGCCGAATTCCAGCGTCAGCTGAACGGGTTCTACCAGGGCCAGCGCATTCTCGACAATGACGCCTTCGGGCTGGTTTTCTCCGGCTGAGGAATCAATTCCGGCAGCGCGTATTCCATCGACCGTGGGGCGGCTTCGCGGCAGGACATCCCGGGCGGGGCCGCCCGCGGGCGGTGGCGCGGGACAGACGTCTCGGGGTGTCACTCGCCGGGCGCGGCGCAGAGCGGATCCAGGGCGGCGCGTACCTGGCGGATGTCCCGGCCGACGGCGGACGCGAGCAGCCCCGGCCCGGCGAGCGGCATGAGCGCGGCGTCCCCGCCCAGCAGCGCCGGCTCGGGCCACCCCGGGCCGGCCAGCACCAGCGCGCCGACCGCCCGGCCGCCACCGAGCACGGCTGCTCCCGACCAGCCCGGCGCGCCGGGGCCGACCGCCAGCTCGTGCCGGTGGAGGGTGCTGCCCGCGTACCGGATGGTCACGTCGGCCCGCACGTCGCCGGACGGCTCGTCGTGCCGGCCGCAGACCAGGTCGTCGCGCCACAGCAGCCGGCCGCCCGCGGCGACCTCGACCCGGGTGCCGGCCCGGTGCCGGCAGCCGGCCGCCGCGATCAGCGGCTCCGGCAGCCAGCGCAACGTCGCGTCCGCCGCGACGGCCGCCCGGATCTCCAGCCGCGACGGCGGCGCCCCGGCCCGGCCCGGTAGTGCGAGCTGGGCGGCGACACTGCGCACCGTCAGCCGCGCGGCCGGCCCCACCTCGACGTCCAGGCGCAGGTCGTCGCCGCCCAACGGCCCGGCGGCGCCACCGACGAGATGCACGGTGACGGCACCGCCCGCGCGCGGCCCGGTCCGGCGCAGCAACAGCGGCGACTCGCCCCGGAGCACCCGCAGCCGGGTGCCGCCCCGCCCGTCGGCCTCGGCGACGATCCGGGCCTCGGCCCGCATCAGCGCGCCACCGGCCGCACCCGCGGGTGGGCGCCGGAGGGCCGCGGGGGCGTCAAGGGGCCGGGACCCGGGCCGCCACCAGCGCGCGGATCCAGTCGGCGACCGGGGCGGCCGCCCGGTCCTGGACCAGCGACAGGAACACCGTCGGCAGGTCGCCGCGCCGGGCCCGCGCGTCCCGGTCCATCACCGCCAGGTCGGCGCCGACCAGCGGGGCCAGGTCGGTCTTGTTGATCACCAGCAGGTCCGCCGTGGTGACCCCCGGGCCGCCCTTGCGGGGCACCTTGTCGCCCCCGGCCACGTCGACCACGAAGATCTGCCGGTCGATCAGGCCCTTGCTGAACGTCGCCGTCAGGTTGTCGCCGCCGCTCTCCACCAGCACCAGCTCCAGCGGCCCGAGCGCGGCCTCCAGGTCCTCGACCGCGTCGAGGTTCGCCGAGATGTCGTCGCGGATCGCCGTGTGCGGGCAGCAGCCGGTCTCCACCGCGCGGATGCGCTCGGCCGGCAGCACGCCGTTGCGCAGCAGGAAGTCGGCGTCCTCGGTGGTGTAGATGTCGTTGGTCACGACGGCCAGCCGCAGCTCCGCCCCTAGCGCCCGGCACAGCGCCGCGACCAGCGCGGTCTTGCCGGAGCCGACCGGGCCGCCGATGCCGATCCGCAGCGCGCGGGGCGCTGCGGGCAGCGGGGCGTGCGGGTCCACACCCGGATCGGGGTGGCTGTGGGGCGCCTCGTCGGGGCCGTGTTCGTGCGGTTCAGGATGCAAAGAGACGCACCTCCCAGGTGGCGTGCAGCTCGGCGCCGAGGTCGAGCAGGGGCGCTCCGGCGGCCGGCAGGTCGTCGACCGGGTCGTCGGTGCGGGCCGCGGCGTCCGCCGCGATCCGGTCGATCTCGGGGGCCAGGCGGGCCAGCAGCGCGTGCACCGCGTACGGGTCGAGGCCCAGCAGCCGGACCGCCGCGCCGGCCGGACCGCTCACCGTGCCATGCGCCGCCGCGACCGCGGCCTCCCGCGGGCCCAGCCCGGCGGCGGCGGCGAGGGCGCCGAGCGCGACGGGGTGGTGCGGCTCGCGGCCTAGCTCCGGCAGGGACCACATCGCCCGCCCGGCGCGCAGCAGCGCCCGGCCCTGGGCCCGGGAGGCCCGGCGCAGCGCGGGCGAGGGCGTCCGGGCGTCCAGGCCGCGATCGAGATCCCGGAAGTCCCCGGTACGGGCACACGCGCCGGCCGCGAAGGCGGCGGACACCAGGCCCGTGGTGTGCAGCCGTCCCCGCAGGAACCCGCCCAGGTCGCCGACGTCGCGGACCCGCCCCGCCGCCACCGCCGCCTCCAGCCCGCCCGAGTGCGCGTGCCCACCGGCGGGCAGCCTCCCGTCGGCCAGCACCAACAGCGTCGCCAGGCTCATCCGGGCGTCCTCAGAACAGGAAGTAGCGCTGGGCCATGGGCAGCTCGTCCACCGGCTCGGGCGTCACGACCTCGCCGTCGATGCGTACCGTGAACGTGTCCGGCTCCACCTCGATGCGGGGCAGCGCGTCGTTGAGCGGCAGGTCCGCCTTGCCCACCGAGCGGGTGTCGGTCACCGGCACCAGCGCCCGCTTCACCCCGATCCGGTCGCCCAGCAGCGCGTCGATCGCCGCGGGCGCCACGAAGGCCACCGACGTCACGGACGGCACCACCCCGTACGCGCCGAACATCGGCCGGGGCAGCATCGGCTGAGGGGTCGGGATCGAGGCGTTCGCGTCGCCCATCTGGGCCGACGCGATCATGCCGCCCTTGAGCACCAGGGCCGGCCGGACGCCGAAGAACGCCGGGTCCCACAGGACCAGGTCGGCCAGCTTGCCGGGCTCCACCGAGCCGACCTGCTCGGCCAGGCCGTGGGCGAGCGCGGGGCAGATCGTGTACTTGGCCACGTACCGTCGCGCCCGCAGGTTGTCCGCCGCGCCGTCGCCCGGCAGCGCGCCGCGGCGCGCCTTCATCACGTGCGCGGTCTGCCAGGTACGCATGATCACTTCGCCGACCCGGCCCATCGCCTGCGAGTCGGAGCCGATCATCGAGATCGCGCCGAGGTCGTGCAGCAGGTCCTCGGCCGCCATCGTGGACGGCCGGATCCGGCTCTCCGCGAAGGCCAGGTCCTCGGGCACCGAGGAATTCAGGTGGTGGCAGACCATCAGCATGTCGAGGTGCTCGCTGAGGGTGTTGCGGGTGTACGGCCGGGTCGGGTTCGTCGACGACGGCAGCACGTTGGGGTGCCCGGCGACCGTGATGATGTCGGGTGCGTGCCCGCCGCCGGCCCCCTCGGTGTGGTACGCGTGGATCGACCGCCCGGCGACGGCCCGCAGCGTCTCCTCGACGAAGCCGGCCTCATTGAGCGTGTCGGTGTGGATGGCGACCTGCACCCCGGAGGCGTCGGCGACCCGCAGCGCGGCGTCGATCACCGCGGGCGTGGTGCCCCAGTCCTCGTGCAGCTTGAAGCCGCCGGCGCCGCCGCGCAGCTGCTCCCACATCGACTCGCTCGACATGGTGTTGCCCTTGCCGAGCAGCAGCACGTTGATCGGCCAGGAGTCCAGCGACTCGAGCATCCGGGCCAGGTGCCAGGCGTTCGGCGTGACCGTGGTGGCCTTGGTGCCCTCGGCCGGCCCGGTGCCGCCGCCGATGATGGTGGTGATGCCGCTGGCCAGCGCGGTGTCCAGGATGGTGGGGCTGATCAGGTGGACGTGGCTGTCGATCGCCCCGGCGGTGAGGATCCGGCCGTTGCCGGCGATGATCTCGGTGCCGGGCCCGATCACCAGGCCGGGGTGCACGCCGTCCATGGTGTCGGGGTTGCCGGCCTTGCCGAGCGCCACGATCCGCCCGTCCCGGATGCCGATGTCGGCCTTGACGACGCCCCAGTGGTCGAGCACCACGGCGCCGGTGATGACCGTGTCCGGGCTGCCCTCGGCGCGGGTGGCGCGGGACTGGCCCATCGACTCGCGGATCACCTTGCCGCCGCCGAAGACCACCTCGTCGCCCGGCCGCGGTCCGGCGCTGCGGTCCTCCTCGATCTCGATCAGCAGGTTGGTGTCGGCCAGCCGGATCCGGTCGCCGGCGGTGGGGCCGTACAGGGCGGCGTAGCGGCCGCGGTCCAGGGTGGTCATCGGGGACTTCCGTTCGCCGGCTGGTCCTCGCCGGTGTCCTCGTCGAGGGAGCCGGCGGGCTCGATGTCGTCCGGGTCGGGCGCCGGCGCCGCCGGGGGCCGGTCCAGCGGGCCGGCGGCCAGGCCGCGCAGGCCGGGGACGATCCGCCGGCCGGCCAGCGGGATCAGCTCGACGTCGCGCGGCAGGCCGGGCTCGAAGCGGACCGAGGTGCCCGCGGGCACCGCCAGTCGGTGCCCCCAGGCGGCGTCGCGGTCGAAGTCGAGGGCCGCGTTGGACTCGGCGAAGTGGTAGTGCGAGCCGACCTGCACGGGCCGGTCGCCGGTGTTGCGCACGGTCAGGGCCAGCACCGGCCGCCCGGCGTTGATCGTGATGTCGCCGTCGCCGGCGATGATCTCCCCCGGCACGATCATGAGATCGGCTCGTGCACGGTGACGAGCTTGGTGCCGTCCGGGAAGGTGGCCTCGACCTGCACCTCGGGCAGCATCTCGGGCACCCCGTCCAGGACGTCCGCGCGGGTGAGGACCCGCCGCCCGGCGTCCATGAGGTCGGCGACCGTGCGCCCGTCGCGCGCGCCCTCGAGCAGGAAAGCGGTGATGATCGCGGTGGCCTCGGGGTGGTTGAGGCGCAGGCCGCGCTCCCGCCGGCGCCGGGCGACGTCCGCCGCGACGTGGATGAGCAGGCGTTCCTGCTCGTGCTGGCTGAGGAACAACCGAACCTCCCCGGGTCGCCAGGCGATGCTCGCAGCTCGAGGTTTCCGACGTGTTACCCGCGCCGCCAGCTTGATCATGCTGATCAGACCACGGTGGCCCGGCCGTCCGCAGGTGACCACGCCGTGCGGGCGCGCCGGGCCGGGAACATCGGTTCGCTACCGTGCGGGGCATGGCCGAGACACCGGAGTACCTGCGCCCGTTCGTCCTGTCGCCGCCCGCCCGGGAGCCCGAGCGGGCGGGCAATGTGGACACCTATCGCCCGCCCGGGGAGGGTCCGTTCCCGGTGGTCGTGGTGGTGCACGGGACGCCGTTGCCGCCCGGGCTGACGACCGGACCCCGCGACTGGCCGCTGTACCGCGGCTACGGCGAGCTGCTGGCCGCGGAGGGACTGCTCGCCGTCGTGGTGGAGCACCGGATGCCGGTCACGCCGGGCCCGGACGGCCTCGTGCTGGACTACGCCACGGCGGCGGACCAGGTCGCCGCGGCCGTGACGGCCGCCCGGGCCGATCCGCGCGCCGACGCGGACCGGGTGGTGCTGTGGTTCTTCTCCGGCGGCGCCATGCTCAGCGCCCCCTGGCTCCGCGACGCGCCGCCCTGGCTGCGCGGCGTCGCCCTGACCTACCCGGTGGTGACCCCGCTGCCGGGCATGGTGGCCGGGCCGGGCTACGCCGCCCCGGCCGCGGCGGTCGGGGCCGGCGCCCCGCCGATCCTGCTCACCCGGGTGGGTCGCGAGGACCCCGGCTTCGCCGCGGGGGTGGAGCAGTTCCTGGCCCGGGCGGCCGGCGTGGAGGTCATCGACGTGCCGGACGGGCAGCACAGCTTCGACATCGCCGACCACACCGAGCAGTCGCGGGCGGCGGTACGCCGGGCCGTCGCCTGGGTGCGCGCGCGTCAGGCGGTGTAGAGCACGGCGTCGATCTCGATGTCGAAGCCGACCAGCGGCACCGGCAGGGTGGTGCGCACCGGCAGGTTGTCGCCCTTGATGTACTGCGCGTAGATCTCGTTGAGCTCCGCGAAGTCGGCGAAGTCCCGCAGGTAGACGCCGACCCGGACGGCCTGGTCGAGGCTGGCGCCGGCGGCCTCGGCCACCGCCGCCAGGTTGCGGAAGGCGGCGTGGGCCTGCTCGGCGAAGCTGCCGGTGACCCGGGTGCCGTCGGGCCGCGCCGGGATCGCGCCGGCCAGGTAGACGGTGTCGCCGGCGACGACGGCGTGCGAGTACGGGCCGCCAGCGGGGGCGGCCTTGTCGGTGGTGACGGCGCGGTGCATCAGGAACTCCTCGGTGTCGGTCTCGGGAACTGGTCGGCCAGGCCGTCCGCGCCGACCAGCGGCGCGGCGAGCAGGGCCCGCAGGTCGCGCTCGCGCCGGGCGAGGGCGGCGCGCTGGGCGTCGGTGAGCGGGATCCACGGCGCCGGCGGCGGGTCCAGCCGCGGGGCCAGCCGGCGGCCGGCCACGTACGTCGCCTCGTTGACCAGCCGCAGCGGGGCGTGCCGGACCTGGCGGTGGGCGTCGACCACGGGGAACGCGCCCTCCTCGACCCGGAACACGGCCAGGTCGGCCGGCGCCCCCACGGCCAGCGTCCCGCCGCCCAGCCCGAGCGCCCGCGCGGGCCGTACGGTGGCGGCGGCCAGCACCTCGCTCAGCGGCAGGCCGGCGGCGAGCAGCTTGGCCATCGTGGTGGGCAGGTCGAAGACCGGGCCGTGCACCGAGCGGGCGTGCAGGTCGGTGGAGACGGTGTCCGGCGCCAGCCCCGCCGCGAGCTGCCGTTCCAGCACGTCGAAGGCGAAGCCGCCGGAGCCGTGGCCGACGTCGAACAGCACGCCGCGGTCGCGGGCGGCGTGCACGGCCGGGCCCAGCGGAGTAGCGATGCCGCTGGCGCAGTGCGTCACGATGTCGCCGGGGCGCAGCAGGTCGAGGACCTCGGCCAGCGGCGGCGGGGCCGCGCCGATGTGGACCATGACCGGGACGCCGCAGGTCTGCGCCGCGGCCAGGCCGCGGCGCAGCGGCTCGACGCCGTTGCCGCCGACGGTCTCGCGGTCGATGCGGACCTTGATGCCGCGGATCAGGTCGCGGTGCGCCTGCACGGTGTCGATCGCCAGCGCGGTGTCGCAGACGTCCAGGTCGCGGCTTTCCCCGGTACGCCCGGCCAGCCCCACCGCCGCGATGTTGAGCAGCGCCGGCACCCGCACCTCGGCGCCGGCCGCCACCCGGCGCAGCCCGTCGAGGGTGTACGCCCCCGCCGACCCCGCGTCCACCCAGGTGGTGACGCCGGAGCGCCAGGCCACCGGGCCGGGGTCGATGCCCCAGTAGCCGGGCCCGACGTGGGTGTGCAGGTCGACCAGCCCGGGCGTGACCAGCAGCCCCGACACGTTCACGACCGTGGCGGCGTCGCGCCGCAGCTGCGGTCCCACCGCCGCGACGAGCCCGTCGCGCACCGCCAGGTCGGCCCGTCCGGTCCCGAGCACCTCGCCGCCGGTGAGCACCAGATCGAAGGTCACGCCGCCTCCTCGAGGGCCGCGGTGATGGCCAGCCGGTAGAGCCGGGTGGGCCGGCCCCGGCGATAGGGCTGGGCGCTGCCGTCGGGCACGGCCAGGCGGGACCCGCTCAGCTTGCGGATCAGCCGCCGCCCGCTGGGGTCGGTGATGCCCAGCGACCGGGCCAGCTCGCCGGGGGTGACCGGCCGGCCGGCCAGCCGGCGCTCGATCGCGGCCAGCCGGGACAGCGTGGCCGGGCTCAGCCCGGCCCGCCCGGCCAGCGCCTCCAGCGCGCCGTGCTCGCGGTAGGCGTAGGCCAGCGGCGGGCCGGCGGCGCCGATCGGGCCGATCACCATTCCGCCGGAGATCAGGTACGCGCCCGGCCCGCGGTCCTGCTCGGCCCGGGCGGCGGCCCGCTCGGCCAGCGTCACGCAGAGCCGCGCCGAGTCGCCCTGCCCGAAGCCGGCCACCACGCGGACGCCCAGGCTCTCGCGGGCCGCGGCCAGCAGGGGCAGATCGACCCACTGGCGGGTGGCCGCCGCGAAGAGCGCCGCCGGGGCGAGCACGAGGACGCCGCGCGGCCCCCGGTCGTCGATCCAGGCGTCGGCGAGCTCCGGGGCGGTGCGCAGCAGCTCGCGCAGCCCGGCGCGCTGAGCGGGCTCGGCGGCCAGGAACACCCCGGCGGCGAAGCGCAGCCCGTCGGCGTGCCGGTGCCGGATGCGCAGCGCCAGCTCGTGCAGGTCGGCCCGGATCGTGCCCGGAGTGGGCAGCGCGGGCAGCACGGCCACCTCGCCGGCGAGCGCGGCCGCGACGCCGGTCCGCACGCTGATCACGTACGGGGCGCCGGTGCGGGCCAGGTGCGCGCGGTGGAACGCGACGACGTCGGCGACCGGCTGCTCCGGCTCGAACGGCAGGCTCGCGATCGCCTCCCGGTCCAGCTCCAGCGCCGTGGCCACCTCGTCGACCGTCTCGCGGGCGAAGGTGTCGATGCTGACCGGGGTGGCCGGCCAGCCGTTGCCGCGGGCCCGGGCCCAGGCCAGCGCCAGGTCCAGGGCGGCCGAGCGGGTGACCGCGACCGGCAGCTCCGGCGGCAGCAGGTCCCGGGAGCGGGCATACGGGACCGGCCCGAGCAGCAGCCCGTCCAGCCGCCCGGCCCGCAGCAGCCCGGCGACGCGGTCCCGGATCTCGTCCTCGTGCTCGTAGACCGCCCGGGCCAGGGTGACCCCGCTCAGGGTGCGGGCCGCCGCGGCGAACCGGGCGCGGTGGCTCGCGTGCAGCACCAGGCCGATCACCATCGCCGCCGGCACGCCTCGCCCCGCTTCCGCTCCTGGTGGTTCGTAATTGGTTCGTAGTAGCGTGCGCGACAGCGCCCCCGCGGTCAAGCCTGAGGAGACGGACATGACCCTCGACATCCCGGACGAGCTGATCGACTGGCGGGCCAAGGGCTTCTGGCTGCCCGCGGGCGAGGTGACCGCGCGCGACTTCGCCGCCGCCCGGCACCACCTGTTCGACGGCTCGTTCACCTGGCCGCTGCTGGTGGTCCGGGAGTCCGCGGTACGGGCGAACATCGCCACGATGGCCGCGTACGCGCAGCGCCACGGCTTCTCCTTCGCGCCGCACGCCAAGACCTCGATGGCCCCGACCCTGCTGGAGGCGCAGCTCGCGGCGGGCGCCTGGGCGATGACCGTGGCCACCGCGAGCCAGGCCCTGGTGCTGCGCCGGCTCGGGGCGCCCCGGGTGCTGATCGCCAATGAGGTGCTGGACCCGACCGCGCTGGGCTGGCTGGCCGCCGAGTCGGCCCGCGGCTGGGAGGTGTTCCTGCAGGTCGACTCGGTGGCCGGGGTCGAGGCGGTGGCGGCCGCGGGCGGGTTGCCGGTGCTGGTCGAGCTGGGGCACGCGGGCGGGCGCACGGGTTGCCGTACCGTCGCCGAGGTCGTGGCGGTGGCCCGCGCGGCCGCCGCCGCGCCCGGGGTCACGCTGCTCGGGGTCACCGGCTACGAGGGCGCGCTGCCCGACGTCGCGGCGGTCGACGCGTTCCTGGCCACCCTGGTCGAGTCCGTCCGGGCGATCGCCGACCTGCTCGGCGACGAGGTGCTGGTCTCGGCCGGCGGCAGCGCCTGGTTCGACCGGGTGGTCAAGGCGCTCGAGGGGCAGTGGCTGGAGGGTCACCGGCTGCGGGCGGTGCTGCGCAGCGGCGCGTCGGTGACCCACGACGACGGCTTCTACCGCGAGCGCACGCCGTTCAACCGGGAGCCCGGCGACGGCACCCTGGCCGCGGCGCTGGAGATCTGGGCGCAGGTGCTGTCCACCCCGGAGCCGGGGCTGGCGATCGTCGGCATGGGCAAGCGGGACGCGCCGTTCGACGAGGGGCTGCCGGTCGCCGCGGGGCTCACCGTCACCCGGATGAACGACCACCACACGTACGTGACCGGGGGCTCCCCGGCGGTGGGCGAGCTGGTGCGCTTCGGGCTGTCGCACCCGTGCACGGCGTTCGACAAGTGGCGGTTCATCCCGGTGGCCGACGAGCGCGACGTGGTGGTCGACGTGCTGCACACGTACTTCTGAGCCGGCGCGATGATTCCCCGCCCGGAGAGCGTGGCGTACCAACCCGGTGTCTTCGTGCTGCGCCCGGGCACTCCCGTGGTCGCCGATCCCGGGCTGGCCGGCGTGGCCGCCTGGCTGCGCGGCCTGCTCCCGGCCGGGCGCCCGGCCGACACCCCGGGGCGCATCCGGCTGCGGCTCGACACCGCCCTGGCCGCGGAGGGCTACGTCCTGACCGTCGGCGCGGGCGGCATCGACATCCGCGGTGGCTCCCCGGCCGGGGCCCACTACGGCGTGCAGACCCTGCGCCAGCTGCTGCCCGCGCGGAGCCTGCGCCGGGCGCCGGTCTCCGGCGACCCGCTGCTGGTCCCGGCCGTGCACATCGAGGACGCGCCGCGCTTCGGCTGGCGCGGCGTCCTGCTGGACGTGGCGCGGCACTTCATGCCCGTCGCCGACGTGCTGCGCTTCGTCGACCTGGCCGCGTTCCACAAGCTCAACGTGCTGCACCTGCACCTGACCGACGACCAGGGCTGGCGGATCGAGGTGCCGGGCCGGCCGCGGCTGACCACGGTCGGGGCCTGGCGCCCGCGCACGATGCTGGGCTCGCGGATCCACGGCCGCTACGACGACCGGCCCCACGGCGGCTACTACACCGCCGACGACCTGCGGGAGATCGTCGCGTACGCCGCCGAGCGGCAGGTGACCGTGCTGCCGGAGGTCGACATGCCGGGGCACATGCAGGCCGCCGTCGCGGCGTACCCGGAGCTGGGCAACGGGTTCGCGGGCGGGGTGCGTACCTCCTGGGGCATCTCCCCGCACGTGCTGAACCTCTCCGACGCGGCCCTGGACTTCTGCCGCGAGGTCCTCGACCACGTCTGCGCGATCTTCCCCGGCGAGCTGATCGGCATCGGCGGCGACGAGTGCCCGGTGACCGAGTGGGACACCCCGGCGGCCCGCGCGCGGATCGCGGCCGAGGGACTGGCCGGACCGCACGAGGCGCAGGGCTGGTTCACCGCCCGGATCGCCGAGCACCTGGCCGCCCGGGGCCGCCGCGTCCACGGCTGGGACGAGATCCTCGCCGGCGGCGCGCCGGCCGGCGCCACCATCGCGGCCTGGCGGGGCGCCGCACCCGCGGTCCTGGCCGCCCGCGCCGGACACGACGTCGTGTCCTGCCCGGACACCGCGGTCTACCTGGACTACCGCCAGTCGGACGACCCGGGTGAGCCCACCCCGGTCGGCACGCTGCTCACCCTGGCCGACGTGTACGCCTTCGAGCCGGTCCCGCCCGGGCTCACCGGCGCGGCGGCGGACCGCGTCATCGGCGGGCAGGCCAACGTCTGGACCGAGCACCTGGAGTCCGCGCGCCGGGTCGACTACCAGGTCTATCCGCGGCTGTGCGCGTTCGCCGAGACGGTGTGGGGCCCGCCGGACCGCGACTACGCCGACTTCACCGACCGGCTCGGCCCGCACCTCGCCCGCCTCGACGCGCTGGGCGTCAACTACCGGCCGCCGTCCGGTCCGCGGCCGGGCGACGCCCGGCCGGACGCGCCGGGTCACCCCCGCGAGCTGGCCGACCGGCTGGCCGAGGTGCACGAGATGACGGCGGACCTGCGGCGCTGAGCCGGTGTCGTACCCGAAGGGCGGCCCGGCCACCTCGCAGGACCGGGGTCGCGACCGGCACGGGTTGACGCGCCCGGCGGGGCTTTGATCGGATGGCCGCAGCGTCGCAGTGCACCCGGCGAAGAGGCCGCCGCGGGCACGGAGGCGCCGGACCATGGGACTTCCGTGGAGAGCACATCGAGCGAGTACGCCCGCTTCCTGGCGTACGGCAACCAGTTGATCGAGGTCCACATCGGCCTGCGCGACCTGCTCGCGGATCTCCGCGAGGGCGTGGTCCCCGCCGCCGAGCTGGGCGCGCACTGCCTGGCCTTCTGCGCCGCGGTGACCCGGCACCACACCGGCGAGGACACCCAGGTGTTCCCGCTGCTCGCCGCGCGTGACCCCGGGCTGCGGTCCTTCCTGGCCGGGCTGGAGCACGACCACCGGATCATCGCCGGCCTGCTGACCCGGGCCGGCGCGGTGGCCGCGGAGCTGCGGGACGGGTCCACCGCCGACGGCGCCGCGCGGCTGCGGCAGGAGCTGGACGTGGTCGCCGCCGTGCTGGAGACCCACTTCATCGGCGAGGAGAAGCGGCTCGTGGCCGTGCTGAACGCCATCGACCCGTCCGTGGGATTGACCGCCCTCACCGACCAGGCCGTAGAGTTCCGTTAGCGCTCAGCGCCTCGAGCATCGCTCTCCGTGACCGCAGGGGGTACGCGTGGGTGCAACCCGGGACCGGCTCCTCGCCCGGCAGGCCGAGCTCCGCGTGCGGCACGACGCGCTCGGCGGCCTGGGCGCGGAACCGCCGCACGATCCCGCCCTGCTCGCCCAGGTGTTCGCCGGCACGGACGAGCTCATGACGGTGGTCGAGGAGCTCGCCGCGGCCACCGCCCGCCGCCGGGTGGTGGTGGCGCTCGCGCTGCTCGGCGTAGCGGCGGCCGGGGCCGTGCTGGTGGCATTCGGCGTGCTCCCCGCGTACTGGTTGCTGGCCGTGCTGGCGCTGCTGGTCACGGCGGTGCTGCTCTGGCTCACCACCCGCGCCGCGCCGTCGCGGGCCGGGCCGTGAACGCCGACGCGTCGGGGGATCTGGCCCGGGTCGCCGCCGGGCTGCGCCAGGAGATCCGCAGCAAGGTCGACGGCCTCCGGCGGCAGCTCACCGACGAGCTGAAACGCCTCGACCGGACCGTGGAGCGGCGGGCCCGGGAGACCGCGGCGCGGCTGGACGCCGTCGACGCCCGCCTGGACACCCTCGCCGCCGATCAGGCCGTGCTCCGGCAGCACGTCGAGCGCAGGCTGCGCGACGTCGCGCAGCGGACCGGCCGGCTGGAGGGCGAGATCCAGCAGATCGAGGGGCTGCTGCGCCACCAGCAGGGTCACGTCCCGGTCGACCTCGACGGCGTGCCGGCCGACCTGCGGGTGCTGGTCGACGACGTCCGCGCGGCCGAGCGGATCCGCGCCGGCCTGCTCGACGACGACGCCCGGGCGGCCCGCCGGCGGGACATCGAGCGCTGCGAGCAGGACGAGCACACGCTGGCCGAGACGCGGCAGCGAGCGCTGAGCGCCAGCCGGGCGCTGGCCGTCCGCACGGCCGGCGGCTGGGCGTTCCGCCGGGCCGTCCTCGCCTACCGGTCGGAGCGGAGCCGGATGAGCGAGCTGGAGGCGCAGCTCGCCGCGGCCCGGGAGAAACGTGCGCAGGCGGAGCAGGAGCTGCGCCACGATGCCGCCCAGCAGCAGGCGTTCCGCGCGCATCCCGGCGCCGACGCCGCGGACCGGCTCGCCGGCCGGGTCCGTGACCGGATCGACGATGCCGTCGCCGAGTACCACCTGTTCCCGCCGTGGTTCGTGACCGTGCTGGGACACCGCCCGGCGCCGACCCGGGCCGCGCAGTGGCGGGAGGCCGCGGTCCAGGTGGTGCTCTACCGGATCACCTTCGAGGTCACCGACCGGCTGCTGGCCCTCGGCCCGCCGCCGTCCGGGGGCCACCGGCTGGTCCGGTACGACGCGGTGCAGGCGGCGCTGCGCGGGCTCGAGGAGTGACACGTGCTGTCCTTCACCACCGCGCTGACCGTGGCCGCCGAGCGGGGGATCGCGGTGCTGCCGTACCGGTGGGGTGACGACTCCGCGGCGCGGGTGGCGCGGGAGCAGGGTGCGGTGCTGGCGGTCGGGCGCCGCCGGGGCCGGGAGGGGGGAAAGGTCAGCCTGTCGCCGGACAGCATCCGGCGCAGCGCGGGCATCACCCGGCTCGTGCTGCCCTCACCCAACGGCGCGACGGTCGCCGCTCGGCTGGCCGGGGCCGGGGCCACAGTCGTCGGCGTCGCGCTGCGCAACGCGGACGCGGCCGCGGCGGCCGCGCTGCGACGGCTGGGTGCGGGCGACGCGGTCGCGCTGGCCGCGCAGGTGGACGCCGCCACGGCCGTCCCCGTCCTGGACGAGGGGGGATGGTTCACGACGGAATCCGCGCCTTCCGGCGGTCCGCATGGAACTTTCTGACGTCTCCTATCGACTATGAGGATGGTCCTCACCTGGTCAGCGGTTCGGCTGGCAGATCCGCATGGGGCTGGAGGAGGGTGAGGCGGTCACGCCACGTCAAGGAGAAGCCCGTGCGGAAATGGTGGCCGCTGGTCGCGGTATGCCTCGGAACATTCATGCTGCTCGTCGACGTCACCATCGTGAACGTCGCGCTGCCCGGGATGGCGGTCGACCTCGGGACGTCGTTCAGCTCGCTGCAATGGGTGGTCGACGGCTACGCGCTGGCCCTGGCCGTCCTGCTGCTGGGCGCCGGCGCGCTCGGCGACCTGTTCGGGCACCGCCGGCTCTACATCGGCGGCCTGATCGTGTTCGCGCTGGCCTCGCTGGCCTGTGGACTGGCCGGCGACGACGCCACCCTGATCGCCGCCCGGGTGGTGCAGGGCGTCGGCGCCGCGGCCATGTTCACCACCACCTTCGCCCTGCTCAACAGCGCCTACCAGGGCCGCGCCCGGGGCGTCGCGTACGGCGTCTGGGGCGGCGTGTCGGGCGCGGCGGCCGCCATCGGCCCGATCCTCGGCGGCCTGCTCACCGAGGCCCTGAGCTGGCGGTGGATCTTCCTGGTCAACCTGCCGGTGAGCGTCGCCGCGCTGGTGCTGTGCGGCACCGTGCTGGCCGCCGACCGGGCACCGCGCCGGGGCCGCTTCGACCTGACCGGCACCCTGACCTTCACGGTGGCCGCCGGCGCCCTGACGCTGGCCGTCATCCGGGCCACCTCCGTCGGCTGGGGCGCGGCCCAGACCTGGGGTCTGCTGCTGCTCAGCGGGGTCGCGCTGGTGGCGTTCGGGCTGGTGGAACGGCGCAGCCCGCACGCCATGCTGGACCTGGCCCTGCTGCGCAACCGTTCGTTCGCCGGCATCCTGGTGGCGGCGCTGCTGGTGAACTTCGCGGCGTTCGCGGCGTTCACGTACACCTCGATCTGGCTGCAGACGGTCATCGGCCTGTCGCCCGTGCAGGCCGGCCTGACCGGGCTGCCGATGTCGATCGTCTCGGTGGTGGTCGCCGGCGTCGCCGGCGCCCGGCTGCACGGCCGGTCGCCGCGGCTGATCATCGGCGGCGGGATGCTGCTCATCGGCGCGGGCAGCGCCCTGTGCGCGCTGCTGCTGGGCCCGCAGTCGAGCTGGCCGGCGCTGCTGGCCGGGTACGCGGTGATCGGCGCCGGGGTCGGCCTGGTCATGCCCGCCCTGGCCGAGTCGGCGATGAGCGCGGTCCCGGCCCACCGCGGCGGCATGGCCGGCGGCGCCGTCACGACCGCCCGGCAGCTCGGCTTCGCGATCGGCATCGCCGTGCTCGGCACCGTGTTCGCCGCCCGGGCCGAGGACCACCTCGGTGAGCAGGGCGCGCCGGAGCCGGAACGGGCCGCGCAGGCCCTCGCCGGCGGGCAGGCCGGCCGGGTCCTGGCGGCGTTGCCGGACGGCCTGCGGGACACCGTCGACCGGGCCCTGCACGGCGCGGCCGTGGCCGGGCTGGACGCGGGGTTCCTGGTGGCGGCCGGGGTGGGCCTGCTGGGCGGGATCGCGGTGCTGGTCCTGGTGCGCCCGGCCCCGGCGCGAGACTCAGACGACCGGCGCGCCGAGTACGCCCCCGTCCACGAGTGAGACGGCGTGCTTGACCCGGTTCTGCACCGGCACCGTCTCGCAGCTGCGGATCTCCGGGATGGCGGCCACCTCGGTGGTCAGGTAGCGGTAGAGCTCGCCGGCGTCGCGGCACAGCGCGGTGGCGGTGATGCTGGTCGTGCCGGTCACCGCGGCCGCCCAGACGAGCTGCCGGTGGTCGGCGAGCCGGGCGCCGACCGCGGCCAGGTCGGCCGGCGCCACGGTGAACCACAGGTTCGCCGCGGCCCGGAAGCCCATCAGCGTGGCCGCCACCTCGGTGTCGAAGTACACCGCCTGGGCGGCGGTCAGCGCGGCCAGCCGCAGGGCGACCTTGCGCTGGGTCCAGCCGGTGGCCGCGGCCAGCGCGGCGTACCCGGCCCGGCCGTCGGTGGCCAGGGCGGCCAGCAGCGACCGGTCCCCGGGCTCGACGTGGGCGTCGCCCTCGACGGGGGCGTCGGTCCCGGCCCGGGCCCGGGGCTCGTCCCCGGCGGCCGGCCCCGGCTCGCGACCGGCGCGCAGTCCGGGATCGTGACCGGTCAGCAGCCGCGCGCGTTGCCCGGCGTCCAACTGGGCGTCGCCGGCGATCCAGTCCGTCTCGCCGCGGCCCACGAAGCGGTGCAGCACCTGGTGGGCGCTCAACGACAGCACGTTGGCCGCCCGGGGCAGGTGGTGCAGCAGCCCCTCGTGGCCGTCGCGGCCCTCGGCCACCCGGACCGCGCAGGTCAGCTCGGCGCCCCCGGCCCCGATGGTCACCCAGCTGGTGTCGGTGCGCCGGGCCAGCGCCTGGGCCGTCGTGGTGGCGGTGCCCGGCCGGCAGGCGATCCGCAGCGTCCAGTACGTGTACCCGGGCAGCAGCTCCGGGTTGGCCTGGCCGAAGACCCGGAGCAGCCCGGCGCCGCGCATCCGCTGGTAGCGCCGGGCCACGGTCTGCTCGGACACCTCCAGCACGGCCGCCAGCCGGGCGAAGGGGATCCGGGGGGCGAGGCGCAGGCCCTGGAGGATCTGCCGGTCGAGCCGGTCGATGACGGCGGATTCGATCGCGCTGCGGGCTGCCACGTGCGGAATGGTACGTGGCTGCGTCGGCTGCCGAGTCATGCCGCGTCCCGGATGACGACATCCTGATCCGCCCGGCGACCGGCGCGCAGCCGGGCGGGGCGGAGCTGACACAATGTCGGATGCGCCCCGTAACCCCGTGAGGAGAAGTTTCCGTGATCCGTACCCATGACGCCGGCAGCTTGCGCGCGAGCCACGCCGGTCAGACGGTGACGCTCGCCGGGTGGGTCGCCCGCCGGCGCGACCACGGAGGCGTCATCTTCGTCGACCTGCGCGACGCCTCGGGCATCGTCCAGGTGGTCTTCCGCGAGGAGGACGCGCACGCGCTGCGCAACGAGTTCTGCGTGCAGGTCACCGGCGCGGTCACCCAGCGCCCGGCCGGCAACGAGAACCCCGACCTGCCCACCGGCGCCGTCGAGGTCACGGCCACCGAGCTGGTCGTGCTCTCCGAGGCCGCCCCGCTGCCGCTGCCCGTCGACGACACCATCACCGCGTCGGACGACCTGCGGCTCAAGTACCGCTACCTGGACCTGCGCCGCAGCGGGCCGGCGAACGCGCTGAAGCTGCGCAGCCGGGCCAACCAGATCGCCCGCGAGATCCTGCACGCCCGCGACTTCCACGAGATCGAGACGCCGACCCTGACCCGGTCGACGCCCGAGGGCGCCCGCGACTTCCTGGTCCCGGTCCGGCTCCAGCCCGGCACCTGGTACGCCCTGCCGCAGTCGCCCCAGCTGTTCAAGCAGCTGTTGATGGTCGCCGGCATGGAGCGGTACTACCAGATCGCCCGCTGCTACCGCGACGAGGACTTCCGCGCCGACCGCCAGCCGGAGTTCACCCAGCTCGACATCGAGATGTCCTTCGTGACCCAGGACGACATCATCGCGCTCGGCGAGGAGATCGTCGTCAAGCTGTGGGGCGAGCTCGCCGGCCACCGGGTGCAGACCCCGATCCCGCGGATCACCTGGACCGACGCGATGAACCGGTACGGCTCCGACAAGCCCGACCTGCGGTACGGCCTCGAGCTGACCGAGCTGACCGACTACCTGCGCGGCACCGAGTTCCGGGTGTTCGCCGGCGCGATCGACGCCGGTGGCTACGTCGGCGCGGTCGTCATGCCGGGCGGCGCCTCGCAGACCCGCAAGGAGCTGGACGGCTGGCAGGACTGGGCCAAGGCGCGCGGCGCCCGCGGCCTGGCCTACGTGGTGCTGGACGCCGACACCGGCGCCGCCCGTGGCCCGGTGGCCAAGAACCTGTCCGAGGCGCACCTGGCCGGGCTGGCCGACGTGGTCGGCGCGAAGCCGGGCGACGCGGTGTTCTTCGCCGCGGCCACCGAGCGCCGCGAGGCCCAGGAGCTGCTGGGCGCGGCCCGCATCGAGATCGCCAAGCGGGCCGGGCTGATCGACGAGTCGGCGTGGGCATTCTGCTGGGTGGTCGACGCCCCCATGTTCGAGAAGACGGACGAGGGCGGCTGGACGGCCGTGCACCACCCGTTCACCTCGCCGAACGCGGAATGGATGGACACCTTCGAGTCCGCGCCCGACCGGGCCCTGGCCTACGCGTACGACATCGTGGTCAACGGCAACGAGATCGGCGGCGGCAGCGTCCGTATCCACCGCGCCGACGTGCAGAGCCGGGTGTTCGACCTGCTCGGCATCACGCCGGAGGAGGCCCAGGACAAGTTCGGCTTCCTGCTGGAGGCGTTCAAGTACGGCCCGCCGCCGCACGCCGGCATCGCGCTGGGCTGGGACCGCACCTGCATGCTGCTGTCCGGCAACGAGTCGATCCGCGAGGTCATCGCGTTCCCGAAGACCCGCGGCGGCTACGACCCGCTGACCACCGCGCCCACGCCGATCACCGCCCAGCAGCGGCTGGAGGCCGGCATCGACGCGAAGCCGAAGGCCGCGGCGGGGCTGCCGGGCACCGACGGCGTGGCGGCCCCGGTCGAGCCCTCGAACTGATGCGCTGGCTGGTCGTCGGCGCCAGCGGCCACCTCGGCGGCGAGGTGGCGCGGCTGGCGTCGGCGGCCGGCGCCGAGGTGCACGGCACCTCCACTACCGGTGGCAGCTGGTCCCGGCTGGACATCACCGACCGGGCGGCGGTGCGCGCGCTCGTCGCCGCGGTGCGGCCGGCGGTCGTGGTCAACGCGGCGTACCGGGCGGACAGCTGGGCGATCTGCGCCGACGGGGCCGCCCACGTGGCGCTCGCGGCGGCCGAGGCGGGCGCCCGGCTCGTGCACGTCTCCTCCGACGCGGTGCACGGCGGCCGCCCGGAGCCGTACCCCGACGACGCCGCGCCGACGCCGGTCTACCCGTACGGTGCGGCCAAGGCGGCGGCCGAGGCGGCCGTCGCCGCGATCGACCCGGCGGCCGTCGTGGTGCGTACCTCGCTGATCGTCGGCGACGAGCGCAGCAAGCAGGTCCGGTTCGTCCTCGACCTGGCCGCCGGGCGGGCCCGGGGCGCGCTGTTCACCGACATGGTCCGCTGCCCGGTCGACGCGGGCGACCTGGCCGCGGCGATCCTGGAGCTGGCCGCGGCCGGCTACGCCGGCCGGATCAACGTCGCCGGCCCGCAGGCGGTGACCCGGGCCGAGCTGGGCCGCCTGGTGGCGGCCCGGTACGGGCTGGACCGGGCGGCCGTGCCGGTGGGCCCGATCGCCGAGGGTGGCGTGGCCGCCGGGCCCGCGGAGATCCGCCTGGACAGCAGCCGCGCCGCCGGCCTGCTCAGCACCCCGCTGCGGGGTGTCCGCGAGGCGCTCGGCGGTGCGTGACCGCGGCAGCGGGTGCGGTGGGCCCGGTCGTTGCCGATGATGGACCCAATCCGTCGACGAGGAGGCGCCGTGCCGGCCGAACCCACTGTCCTGTGGCGCGACGAGCAACTGTACGTCGCCCGGCGCGAGTCGGTGACCATGACCGACTTCGCGCGGGTGGCCGATCACCTGCCGGGCATGTTCGGCTGGCTGGCCGAACGCGGGGCGGCGCCGGCCGGCCCGCCGTTCTTCCGCTACCGGGTCATCGACATGTCGGCGGAGCTGGTCGTGGAGGCCGGCATCCCGCTGGCGGCGCCGATCGAGGTGCCCGCGCCGGCCTTCCTCGACGTGCTGCCCGCCGGCCGGTACGCGACCCTCACCCACGTCGGGCACCCGGAGGAGCTGATGGGCGCCACCGCGGCCCTGCTCGACTGGGCGCAGCGGCGGGAACTGCGCTGGGACGTGACCCCGACCCCGGAGGGGGAGGTGTGGGGCGCCCGGCTGGAGGTGCTGCTGACCGATCCGGCCGCGCAGCCGGACCCGCACAAGTGGGAGACGGCACTGCTCTTCCGCCTCGCCGACGAGGACGGGCCCGGCTAGGGTCCGGCCATGGAGTTCCTCTGCTACCACCGGGATCGGCCCGGTTCCGCCGCCCTGCGCCGGGACCTGACCGAGGCGCACTGGTCCTACATGGACGGCTACGCCGACGCCCTGATCGCCCGCGGCCCGACCTTCGCGCCCGGTGGCGACAGCCCCAGCGGCAGCGTGCACATCGTCGACCTGGACGGCCCCGCGGCGGCCCGGGCGTTCGCCTTCGACGAGCCGAACTACCAGGCCGGGGTGTACCGGGACGTGCTGCTGCGGCGGTGGCGCAACGCGCTGGGCCGCACGATGTGGGAGTTCCCGGGCGGGCGGGACGGCGGCGAGCGGTATCTGGTGCTCGGCTTCGGGGCGGGCGAGGCCGCCGACCTCGCCGTGCCGGAGCACGACGGGCTGATCGCGTACGGGCCGCTGCTGGCCGACGACGGGGTCGCCTGGCTGGGCACGGCGATGCTGATCCGGGCGGCCGGTCCGGAGGAGGCCCGCGCCCTGCTGACCCCGGGCCGGTACGCCGCCGTGGAGGTCCACGACTGGGCCTTCGGCGGCCGTCCTTCGTGAGCTGCTTCCACTGTGGACCGCTTCGCCCGGATTGCCGTGTGGCCCCGGTCATGGGCGAGGATTCTTCTTGATCGTTGATCTATGACTATGCGTGTCCGCGTGGATACGATCAGCGGCAGCGACGGCGCGCCCACCGGTGTCCGCGTCCGTTCCACGGTTCCGCCGCTTGCCGACCCACGAGGAGCTGCAGTGGACGCGTACTTCATGACCGAGCGGCACGAACAGTTGCGCCAGGAGGTGCGGGCCTTCGCCGAGACCGAGGTGCGCCTGCGGGTCGACGACATGGAGGCGTCGCGTGCCGTCCAGCACGACCTGGCCCGGCTGATCGCCCGCCAGGGCTGGATCGGGGTCACCATCGGCGCCGAGCACGGCGGCCTGGGCCTCGGCCACCTGGCCAAGACGATCATCATCGAGGAGCTGGCCCGGGTCAGCGGCGCGATGGGCGCCATGGTCCAGGCGTCACAGCTCGGCGTGGCCAAGATCGTGCACTTCGGGAACGCGGAGCAGCGGGCGGCCTGGCTGCCGGCGATCGCCGCGGGCGACTGCCTGCCCACCATCGCGGTCACCGAGGAGCAGTCCGGCGGCCACGTGCTGGGCATGGCGGCCACCGCGGTCCGCGACGGCGACGAGTACGTCCTCAATGGACGCAAGGTGTTCGTCGGCAACAGCCACGTCGGCGACCTGCACGGGGTGGTCGTCCGCACCGGCGCCGGCTCCCGGGGGCTGTCGGCGTTCCTGGTCGAGGCCGACCGGTCCGGCTTCTCGCTCGGCGAGCACCGGCCCGCGCTGGGCCTGCACGGCTTCAGCTTCGGCGAGCTGATCTTCACCGACTGCCGGGTGCCGGTGGCCAACCGGCTGGGCGCCGAGGGCGACGGCCTCTCGGTGGCCTACTCCTCCAGCATCCTGTACGGCCGCCCCAACCTCACCGCCGTGGCCCTCGGCATCCACCAGGCGCTGGTCGAGGAGACCTCGGCCTACGTCACCGAACGGCACCGCTACGGCAAGCCGCTCGGCGACCTGCTGCCGGTCAAGCTGAAGCTGGGGCAGATGCAGTCCCGGCTGATGACCGCCCGGCTGGCGGCGTACCACGCCGTGCACACGCTGGACCTCGGGCTGCCCTGCGACGCCGAGCTGATGAACGCCAAGCTCATCAACGTGGAGTCCACCCTGGACAGCGCCCGCAACGCGATGGAGATCCACGCGGCGGCCGGGCTCTACCTGGACCGGCCGGTGGAACGCTACCTGCGCGACGCGCACCACATCTTCGCCCCGGCCGGCACCTCCGACGTGCAGCTGATCCGGCTGGCCGAGTTCGCCCTCGGCACGGCCAAGGGTCAGTGGTCGCAGCGCCTCGCGCCGCGCCCCGCCGCGGAGGCCGTGCCGTGACGGCGCCCACGGCTCAGCGGCTGTCCTCGCGCCGGTGGATCCGCTCGATCAGCTCGGCCGCCATCGACTTGATCGTCTCCAGCCCGGGCCGGCCCCACGGGCGCGGCTCGACGTCCACCACGCAGATCGTGCCCAGCGTGGTGCCCGTCCGGTCGATGAGCGGCGCGCCGAGGTAGGACCGGATGCCGATCTCGTCGACCACCGGGTTGCCGGCGAAGCGCGGGTAGTCGCAGACGTCGTCCAGGACCAGGGCCTTGCGGCGCACCACCACGTGCGGGCAGTAGCCGTGGTCGCGGTCCATCTCCCGGCCCGGCGTCGCGGACGGGTCGCCCTTGGCCACGGTGTGCAGGCCGGCGAAGTACTGCCGGTCCTCGCTGATGAAGTTCACCATCGCGTACGGCGCCCCGGTGACCTCGGTCAGCTTGCGCGCGAAGTCGTCGAATTCCGGGTCCGGCCGCTCGCCCAGGCCGAGCTCGCGCAGCCGCCGCATCCGCAGCGGCACCTCCAGGTCGGCCGGGGTCAGCGGGTGGTGCGGGGACGAGTCGTAGATCATGCCGGGCTCCGGATGAACGTCGGGGTGGGATGGGCGCCGAGCAGGTGCTGGACGAGCTGGACGAGCACGCCGGTGGCGGACCGGGCGTCGCGGGCGTCGCAGGTGACGATCGGCACCTCCGGCCGCAGGTCGAGGGCGGACCGCAGGTCGGCCGCCTCGTACCGGAACGCGTTGTCGAACTGGTTGACCGCCACCAGGAAGCCGATGCCGCGCGACTCGAAGAAGTCGACGGCGGCGAAGCAGTCCTGCAGCCGGCGGGTGTCGGCCAGCACCACCGCGCCCATCGCCCCGGCCGACAGCTCGTCCCACATGAACCAGAAACGCTCCTGCCCCGGGGTGCCGAACAGGTACAGGATGTGCCGGCGGTCGATGGTGATCCGGCCGAAGTCCAGCGCGACCGTGGTGGTGGTCTTCTGCTCGATGCCGGTCAGGTTGTCGGTGCCGACCCCGGCGGTGGTGAGGATCTCCTCGGTGCGCAGCGGCTCGATCTCGCTGACCGCGCCCACGAAGGTCGTCTTGCCCACCCCGAAGCCGCCGGCGATCAGCAGCTTGAGCGCCGTCGGGAACGGATCAGAGCCGTCGTTGTAAAGCATTGAGAATGGTCTCCAGTACCGCCGTGTTGGTGGGTTCGGCCGCCGGGCCGGGGGATCGGGCATCGATGGCGCCGGCGTCGACCAGGTCGGAAAGCAGGATCTTGGTGACGACCGCGGGCAGCCGCAGCCGGGCGGCGACCTCGGCCACGGTGGTGGGGCTGCCGCACAGCCCGAGCGCCTCGGCGTGGTCCGGCTCGAGCTGCCCGTGCGGCAGCCGGCCGGTCGCCATCACCATCGACAGCAGCTCCAGGCGTGTGCTGGGCTGGGTGCGCCCGTTGCTCACCGTGTACGGCCGCACGAGTCGTCCCGCGGCGTCGTCGAGCCAGTGCTCGTCGTCGGCCCGCGGCATCGTCACCGTCCCGGGGCACCGGGATGGCCGGCCGCGGACCGGACCGGAGTGCCCAGGTACGGCCGTACGCTCTTGACCAGCTGCGTCATCTCGTAGCCGAGCACGCCCGGGTCGGCCTCCTTGCCCGCGATGACGGCGAGCACCGCGCCGGACCCGGCGGCGGAGACGAACAGCAGGCCGTCCTCCAGCTCGGCGACGACCTGGCGCACCGTCTCGCCGCCGCCGAACCGCGTGCCGGCGCTGCGGGCCAGCGAGAACAGCCCGGAAGCGATCGCGGCGAGGTGGTCCGCGCCGTCGTCGTCCAGCCCGTGCGCGGCCTTGCGCAGCCCGTCGGAGGACAGCAGCAGCGCGCTCCGGGTGTCCGGGACGCGCTCGACCAGCCCGGACAGCAGCCAGACGAGGTCCTGGGCGGAACGTGCCGGATCGTTGCTCAGCATCTGAGCCCTTTCTCGATGGAGCGCGGGAGGTGTCAGCGGGGGTCGGAGTCGGCTTCGCCGCGGGCGATGCCGCGCATGAAGGACGCCATCAGCGCGGGGTCGTGCTCGGCGTCGTCGTCCGCCGCCGGCGGCGGGGGCGGGCCGAACTGCAGCTGCGGCGCCAGGTGCGTCTGGCTGTGCCGGCGCGGGAGCGGGGGAGGGGTGACAGCCGGGCGGACCTCGGCGGCCTCCGTCCCGGACCGGCTCGGCGACGCCGCCGGTACGGCCACGGAGTCACCGGACGCAGGCACCCCCGAAGCCGGTGCGACGGCCGGCGCGGGCGCCGCGGACACCGGCGTGGTCGCGGCGGGTCTCGGCGCGCCGGTGGATCCGGGCGCGCCGGTGGATCCGGGCGCGGCGGCGAGGCCGGGCGCGGCGGTCAGGCCGGGCGCGGCGGTCAGGGCCGGCGTCGCCGCGGTTCCGGCGAAGGCCGGCCAGGGCGGCGGGGTCGCGGCGATCTGCGACGGCCCCGGCACCCGCTGGGCCAGCTCCATCGTGGCCTGCGAGAGCGCGTTGGGCACGGCGGCCGGCGGCGGGTCGTCCTGGGCCGAGCCGAGCAGCTGCTGCGGCAGGATGATCACGGCCTGGGTGCCGCCGTAGATGTTGCCCTGCAGCTGCACCGTGACGCCGTGCTGACGGGCGATCATCGAGACCACGAACAGCCCGATCCGGCCGTCGCGCAGCAGCTCGTCCAGGTTGATGTCCTCGGGGTTGAGCAGCAGGCGGTTGACCCGTTCCTGGTCCTCGCGCTGCATGCCCAGGCCGCGGTCCTCGACCTCGACCGCGACGCCGGCCGTCACGTGCTGGGCCCGCAGCAGCACCTGGGTCTGCGGCGGGGCGAACATGGTGGCGTTCTCGATCAGCTCGGCGACCAGGTGGATGATGCTGGCCACGGCGTGCCCGGGCACCGTGCCGTCGATCGGCGGCACCAGCTTGACCCGCGAGTAGTGCTCCACCTCGGCGATGGCCGAGCGCAGCACCTCGGTCAGCGCGACCGGCCGGCTCCACTGCCGCCGGGAGACCGCCCCGCCGAGCACCGCCAGGTTCTCCGCGTGCCGGCGGATCCGGGTGGCCAGGTGGTCGACCTGGAACAGGCCCTTGAGCAGGTCGGGGTCCTCGACCTCGTTCTCCAGCGCGTCCAGCAGCTTGATCTCGCGGTGCACCAGCGACTGCAGCCGCCGGGACAGGTTGACGAACACCTCGACCTGGCGGCCGGCCGACGTGCGTACCGGCACCGGCCGCGCCTCGGCCAGCCGTACCCGCTCGGTCAGCGCCTCGATCTCACTGCGGGCGTCCGCGACCGCTGCGCGGTATCCGGTCGCCTCGGTCAGCGCCGCCGTCGCCTCGGCCCGCGCGTCGTTCAGCTCGGCGCGGGCGCCGGCCAGCTCGGCGCGGGCCGCGGCGGTCTGCGCGCGCGCCTCGGCGAGCTCGCCGCGCAGCCCGGCCGGCCGATCGCCGAGCTGCCGGACGGCCGTGACGGCCTGGCCGGCCAGCACGGTGAGCAGCGCCACGCCGGCCAGGAACACGATGATCAGCACCAGGTCGGGTCCGTCCGCCCCGCCGGCCCAGAGGTAGCCCGCGGTGACCGCGAACAACAGCGCGGCGGCCCCGGCGGGCGCCGCGACCAGCCACGGCAGCCGGCCCCGGAGCAGGGTGTCGTCCGCGGGCACGGCGGACGGGGGTGTTTCGGGCATGGGCGTCCTCGGTCGGCGGGGGACTCGGGTGGCAGCGCGTCCAGCGGATTCCACAGTGGAAGCAGCGACCACTCTAGTGCTCCGCGAGATCTTGTCCAGGCGCCGCCCGGCGGTGCGGACGGGAGCCCGCGGCGTGCCGGGAGGCCGCCGGCAGCAAGGGATCCGGGTCCCGCCCGGCCGTGCCGGGCCGGCCGGCGGGCGGCCGCCGCGGGGCCTCGCCCACGAGCGGGACCGGCGCGGCGCTGTGCCGGTGGGAACGGGGCCGGGGGCCAGGGGCGATGATGATCCCGTGGGTTTCGAGGAGGATCTGGCCGCGCGGCCGTTCTGGCGCCGGCTCAGCCGCGGCGAACAGCGCTGGCCGTTCGCCCTCGCCATCGCCGTGATGATCGCGCTGCAACTGGCCCTGCCCGAGCGGTTCAGCCTGGGCGCGTGGTGGGTGCTGCCGGCGGTCGAGGTGGTCCTGGTCGGGGCGCTGGTGGCCGCCAACCCGGGCCGGCTGGAGCGGCGGACGCCGGTGCTGCGCCGGCTCAGCCTGGGCCTGATCGCCGTGGCCAGCCTGGGCACCGCCTGGTCGGTGGTCCGGCTGGTGGCCGACATCGCCGGGGGCGCCGACACCGGCAGCGCCGCCGAGCTGCTCGGCAGCGGCGCCACGATCTGGCTGATCAACGTGCTGACGTTCGCGGTCTGGTACTGGGAGCTGGACCGGGGCGGGGCGCCGGAGCGGGCGGCCGGCGCGGATCCGTACCCGGACTTCCTCTTCCCGCAGATGACCGCGCCGGAGCTGGCGCCGAAGGACTGGCGCCCGCAGTTCGCCGACTACCTGTACCTGGCGTTCACCAACGCGACCGCGTTCAGCCCCACCGACACCCTGCCGCTGTCCCGCTGGGCCAAGCTGACCATGCTGCTGGAGTCGGCGATCTCCCTGGTCACCGCGGCCCTGGTGATCGCCAAGGCGGTCAACGCGCTGGGATGAACAGGCGCATGCCGGGGTCGCGGTTGCGGACGAAGCCGAGCGAGGCGTAGAGCGGCTCGCCGTCCGCGGAGGCGCGCAGGTCGACGGCGCCGATGCCGCGCTCGGTGAACCAGGCGAGCAGGGCGGTCATACAGGCCCGGGAGTGGCCGCGGCGGCGGTGCGCCGGGTCGGTGGCGACGTTCAGCACGTACCCGCGCCGCCCGGTGGGGTCGTTCGGCCCGGGCAGGCGCTGGTCGATGGTGCCCACCGCGCAGGCCGCGAGGCCCGGCCCGCCGGGCGCGTCGACCACGAAGGCGGCCATGGTGTCGGGCTGCTCGGCGAGCAGCCGCCGGACGACCGGGACGCCGGGGCCGATCCAGCTCTGCGGGTCGTCCAGGCCGGGGCGCACCGCGGCCAGCATCACACTGCGCAGGCGCAGGAGCTCGGCGGCGTCCTCCATGCCGGCGCGACGGGCTTCGATCATGGCGCCATTGTGGCACGGAAGGGTGGCACAATTTCTGTGCACAAGTATTATGCAAGGTATGGAGCCCACTCTGGTCCACCTCGACGGCAAGCAGATCCGCGTCCTCGCGCACCCCCTGCGGTCCCGGCTGCTCGGCCGGCTGCGGCTGGACGGGCCGGCCACGGCGACCCGGCTCGCCGAGTCGCTCGGCACCAACACCGGCGCCACCAGCTACCACCTGCGCCAGCTCGCCGACGTCGGGCTGGTCACCGAGGAGACGGCGGCCGGGCGCGGCCGGGAGCGCTGGTGGCGGGCCGCCCACGACATGAGCAGCTGGCAGCGCGACGCGTTCGCCGGCGACGCGGACGCGGTGGAGGCGGCCGACTGGCTCGACAGCAACGCCCTGCACATGTTCGTGGCCCGGGCGGAACGGTGGCAGCGGGCCCGGCCCGCCGAGTCCGCGGCCTGGCGCAGCGCCGCCGGCTTCTCCGACTACATCCTCAACCTGGGCACCGAGCAGCTGAACGCGCTGACCGCCGAGCTGGACGCGGTCATCGAGCGCCACCGCGCCCTCGGCGAGGCCGAGCCGGCTCCGGACGCCCGCCAGGTCCTCCTCTACCTGTACGCGGTGCCGAGGCTCGAGGACCCGTCATGACCACGCTGACCGCCGACCGGGTCCGGCGCCGCTTCCTCGGGCTGCTCGCGCTGCGCTGGCTGCCGGTCGGCCTGATGATCCCGGTGACCGTGCTGCTGCCCCTGGAGCGTGGCCTGACCCTGGCCCAGTACGGCACCGCCGCCGCGCTGCAGGGCATCACCGTCCTGCTGCTGGAGCTGCCGACCGGCGGCCTGTCCGACGCGATCGGCCGGCGCCCGGTCCTGCTGCTGGCCGGCGTCCTCGAGACGGCCGCCCTGGGCCTGCTCACCGTGGCCGACACGATGCTGATGTTCGTGATCTTCTACGTGCTCCAGGGCGTCTACCGCGCGCTGGACAGCGGCCCGCTGGAGGCCTGGTACGTCGACCACGCGCTGGCCGCCGACGAACACGCCGACATCGAGACGGGCCTGAGCCGCAGCGGGGTCGTGCTCGGCGTGGCCATCGCCGGGGGCGCGCTGGCCTCGGGCGGCCTGGTCGCCCTCGGCCCGCTCGGCCCCGGTACGGCGCTGACCCTGCCGGTCTACGTCGCCCTCGGCCTGCAGCTGGTGTCGCTGGCCGCGGTGGCGCTGCTGATGACCGAGCGGCGCCCGCACCGCGGGCTGGCCGCCCTGGCCGGATCGGTACGCGGGGTGCCGGCGGCGATCGCGGGCGCGCTGGGCCTGCTGCGCCGCTCGCGGATCATCGTGGCGCTGGTGGCCGTCGAGATCTTCTGGGGCTTCGGCATGGTGGCGTTCGAGAGCCTGATGCCGGTCCGGCTGGCCGAGGTGGTGGGCGATCCGAGCGCGGCGTCGGCGCTGATGGGCCCGGTCGGCTCGGTGGCCTGGCTGGCCTCGGCGCTCGGCGCGGCGCTCATCCCGCTGCTGGCCCGCCGGATCGGGGCGCCCTGGACGGGCTTCACCCTGCGT
The DNA here is from genome assembly GCF_016862275.1 of Actinoplanes nipponensis. Lineage (GTDB taxonomy): Bacteria > Actinomycetota > Actinomycetes > Mycobacteriales > Micromonosporaceae > Actinoplanes > Actinoplanes nipponensis. The sequence goes on from NZ_BOMQ01000024.1 coordinate 41,359, forward strand.
ATCGTGCAGGGCGTGACGGTGGCCGGGATGGCGCTGTTCGCCGGGCCGGTCGGCGTGATCGCGGCCTACCTGGTGAGCTACACCGTGCACGGCGCGTCGAACCCGGTGCACAGCGGGCTGCTTCACCGCCAGGTCGACGGGCCGTACCGGGCGAGCCTGCTCTCCCTGAACTCGATGGTGAGCCAGCCGGCCGGGGCCCTGGGGCTGGTCACGCTGACCGCCGTCGCCGCGGCGACCGACCTGCGGGTGTCCCTGCTGGTCGGCGCGGGTGTGCTCGCGGTCGCGGCGCCGCTCTACCTGGTCGCCCGCGGCTCGGCGGCGGGCACCGGTCGGGTCACGGCGCCGGCCCCGGAAACCCTCCCGGCGCCCTGAGCCCGGGCGCCGGCCTCCGAAGACGTCCACGGTGGAGTTTACCCGCGACCACCCCCGGGGTAGTAGCACGACAAGTGCTCTCATCCCCTCGGAGGAACCCATGCTCGCAATCGCCGCCGCGATCGTCTTCGGCATCTGGCTGCTGCTCGATCTCTTCGACACCAACCTCGGCGCCCCCGACCTGTTCAACTTCTCGACCATGGCCTCGCTGGGCCTGCTGCTGCTCTCGCTCTACCTGGCCGGCGTGGGCAGCGGCCCGCGCGCCGGTGGCGGCAGCGGCAGCGGCCGGCGCTTCTACGGTCGCCGCCCCGGCCGCGGCTGATCGGTCGATGCCGGTCCACGGCCCGCCTTCGGTGCATTTCCGGCACCCGAGGGCGGGCCGGTACTGTCGTTGCCGATGGAATTCGACGGACTCTTCCCCCTGGCCGAGCCGGGCGGTGTCCGCACCGCGCCCCCGGCCGGTGCGGGATCCGCCGGCTTCACCTCCTGGTCCGAGGACTCCCCGCTGCCCGTCCGGATGCGCCCGGCCAGCATCGACGAGCTCGTCGGCCAGCAGCACCTGCTCGCCCCCGGCGCCCCGCTGCGCCAGCTCGTCACCGGCACCACGCCGATGTCGGTCATCCTGTGGGGCCCGCCCGGCACCGGCAAGACCACGATCGCCCACCTGGTCGCCGGGGCCACCGACCGCAAGTTCGTGGCCATGTCCGCGCTGACCGCCGGCGTCAAGGACGTGCGCGCGGTCATCGACACCGCCCGCCGCGAACGCCGCGCGGGCGGCCCGCCGACCGTGCTGTTCATCGACGAGGTGCACCGCTTCAGCAAGACCCAGCAGGACTCGCTGCTGGCCGCGGTCGAGGACCGCACGGTGACGCTGCTGGCGGCGACCACCGAGAACCCGTACTTCTCGGTCATCTCACCGCTGCTGTCCCGCTGCGTGCTGCTCACCCTCCAGGCCCTGGACGAGGACGACGTGCGGCAGCTGATCCGCCGCGCGGTGACCGACCCGCGCGGCCTGGGCGGCGCGGTCACCCTCACCGACGAGGCCGAGGAGCACCTGGTACGCCTGGCCGGTGGCGACGTCCGCAAGGCGCTGACCGCCCTGGAGGCCGCCGCGGGATCCGCCGCCGCCCAGGGCGCCACCGAGATCGACCTGGCCACCGCGGAGCAGGCGGTGGACGTGGCCGCGGTCCGCTACGACCGCGACGGCGACGCCCACTACGACGTGACCAGCGCGTTCATCAAGAGCATGCGCGGCTCCGACCCGGACGCGGCGCTGCACTGGCTGGCCCGGATGCTGGTCGCGGGGGAGGACCCGCGGTTCATCGCCCGCCGCATCGTGATCTTCGCCAGCGAGGACGTGGGCATGGCCGACCCGCAGGCGCTGCTGGTCGCGACGGCGGCGGCCCAGGCGGTGCAGTCGGTGGGCCTGCCGGAGGCCCAGCTCAACCTGGCCCAGGCGGTGGTCCACCTGGCCACGGCCCCGAAGTCGAACGCCGTGACGACCGCGCTGGGCGAGGCCCTGGCCGACGTCCGGTCCGGCCGCGGGGGCGCGGTTCCGCCGGCCCTGCGCGACGCCCACTACCCGGGCTCACGTGGTCTTGGTCACGGCAAGGGCTACCGCTATCCACACGACGACCCGAAGGGTGTTGTTAGGCAGCAGTATGTGCCGGATGATCTGATCGGCGCGGACTACTACCGCCCGACGGACCACGGCGCGGAACGCGCGGTCGCCGAGCGGTTGCCTCGCCTGCGCAGAATCGTGCGCGGCCCGTCCGCGGGTGCGCAGCCCTCGTCGTCGGGCGGGGGTGGTTCGGTGGGCCCGTCCGCGGGTTCGCAGCCTCCGTCGTCGGGTGGGGGTGGTTCGGTGGGCCCGTCCGCGGGTTCGCAGCCTCCGTCGTCGGGTGGGGGTGGCTCGAGCGGCTCGTCCGGTGACGGGCCGACGGTGAACGACAGCGGCCCGGCCGCCGGAGAGGACCAGCCGTGAGCAGGCGCGGTGCCGAAAGGCCCGACGACGACGCCGACCAGCGGGAACAAGCCGGTCGGAGCCGCCGCCTGTTCGGCCGCGGCCGGCCGGAGCCCGTCGAGCCGGTCGAGGTGCCCCGCGAGGAGACCGGCTGGCTCGACGACCTGCGCAGCGCCAAGGAGGACCGCTCGGCGATCGGGCCCGGCGCCGCGGCGGGAGAGGCCCGCACGAGCAAGAGCGGCCGCCGCGCCCCCGGCCCCGACGACGTGGTCGACGACGACTCGCCGTTCCCGGTAGCGCCGCGGTCGCCCGCTGCCCCCCGCTCCGCTGCCGCTCCCGGCTCCCCGGCCGGTCCTCGTTCCGCTGCCGCCCCGGGCTCCCCGGCCGGTCCTCGCTCGGCTGCCGCTCCGGGTTCCCCGGCTGGTCCTCGCTTCGCTGCCGCTCCGGGTTCCCCGGCCGGTCCTCGCTCCGCTGCCGGCCCGGGTTCCGCTGCTGGCCCTCGGGCTGCCGGCCCGGGTTCCGCTGCCGGCTCTCGCGCTGCCGGCCCGCGCTCCGGCTCCGTGCCCGGTTCTCCGGCCGGTCCTCGTTCCGGTCCGGTGCCCGGTGCCGCGGCCGGTCCTCGTTCCGGTCCGCCCGGTCCGCCCGCCGGTTCTCGCGCCGTCCGGTGGCCCGGTGGCCCCGGCGGCTCCGTGCCGGATGCCTCGGGGATCCCCGGGCCCGGCGCTCCCGCCGGCCCCGGAGTGGATGCTCAGGCCGGTCAACACTCCCCGGCTGCTCCGGGTTCGCGACCCGGGTACGGCCCGCCCGTCACGCCCGGCGCCCCGCCCGGCGTGGATCAGCCGCCGGCATGGCAGGCCGGTTCCGGCGCGCACGCGACCGGCGCCTGGCAGACCCCGCCCGGCGCCCGCCACGGCGGCGAATCCACCGGCCGGCACACCCCGCCGGACCGCAGCGAGCCCGGCATCCGCCCGCCCGGCCGGCGTGCGGCGCCCGTGCCCCCCGAGCCCGCTGACCTGGCCACGCCCGGCCACGGCCGCCGGCAGATGGATCCCGGGCAGCTCAGCGGCCGGATCGACCCGAGTTCCTCGGGCGCGTTCCCGGCGGTCGGCCCGACCTCGGCGGTGCCCGCCTCCGGCAACGCCCCCGAAGTGCCGGCGGCCCGCCCGACCTCCCCCGCCTGGCCCGGCGCCGCCGGCCCGACCGCCGGTGGCCGCCGTGCCGCGATGCCGCCCGCTGGTCCCGGCCCGGCCGGACCGCCAGATGCCGCGGGTCCGCCCGCCGGTGGCCGTCGCGGTGCGGTGCCGCCCGGCGCCACGGCCGGCGGGTCGCCTGCCGGTGGCCGCCGCGGTGCCGTGCCGCCCAGTGTTTCCGGCCCGGCAGGGCTGGCGCCGGACGCCGCGGGCCCGCCTGCCGGTGGTCGTCGCGGTGCGGTGCCTCCGGGTGTGGCCGATGCCGCGGGTCCTTCGGCTGGTGGTCGTCGTGGTGCGGTGCCTCCGGGTGTTGCCGACGCCGCGGGTCCGCCCGCTGGTGGCCGTCGGGCTGCCGTGCCGCCCGGTGCCGCGCCGCCGGGTGCGGCGACCGGTGGGCTGCCCGGCGGTGGTCGTCGTGGTGCCGTGCCACCCGGTGTCTCAGCAGCCGGAACACCGCCCGCCGGCCGCGGCGCGATGCCGCCGGGTGCCGCCGATGCCGCGGGTCCGCCCGCCGCGGGCCGCCGCGGCGCAGCGCCGCCTGCCGGTTCCGGACCGGTCGGCCCGCCGGCCGGTGGCCGCCGTGCCGCCGGGCCGCCCGACGCGGCCGGACCGATGCCCGGACGCCCGGTGTCGCCGGCCGGCCGTGCGGCCCGCCACCAGGAGCCGGACGACTACACCGCGCCCGGGTGGCCGGGTGCCCACGCCGGTCATGCCGCGCCGGAGCAGCCCGGTCCCGCCCGCCGGGGCCACGCCGCGCCCGAACCGTCCGGTGGCCACGCCGCGCGGTCCGGTGGTCACGCCGCGCCCGACGAGGTCGGCGGTTTCACCACCGGCGGACACAGCAGGCGACCGGCCGGTGGCGCCGGCCGGCCGGTGTCCGCCGTCCCCTTTGACGAGGACCAGTCCTTCGGTGCCCGCGCCGCCGGTACCGCCGCGCACGCGCGCCCCGACACGTACCCGGCCGAGGGCGGTGGCCGGCACGGCCGTCCCGACCCCGGGCCGCAGTCCGGCGACACCGCCGGCCGCCACACCGGCGCGTTCCCCGCCGCCGGTCAGCACGGCGTCCCGGACCCCGACGACGAACCCGGCACCGGCCCGATCGGCCGCCGCAACGGCCCCGGCCCACGCGGCCGTGGTGGCCCGCCGGACACCGCGGGCCGTGGCGGCCCGCCGGACACCGCCGGCCGTGGCGGCGCCGTGGACCCCGCCGGCCGCGGCGGTCCCGGTTCGGCCACCGGCCCGGTGCGCGCGTCCGCGGTCGTACCGCCCGTGGTGCCCGGCCGCGAAGGTGTGCGCACCCCCGCCGTCCCCGGCCGCGCCGGGGCGATGGCGGGCAGCACGTCCGGCGTCATCGGCACCACCGGTCAGATCGCCCGCGCCGGCGAGGCCGCGGCCCGCGCCGCCGGCCGGGGCACCGGGCGCGTCGCCCGGCCCGGTCAGCCGCAGGGCCGGCCCGTTCCCGGACAGGGGCCGGGTCAGGATCCGCGGCAGGCGCCGGGCCAGCCCGGAGGTCCCCGTCAGGCGGGCGGCGCTCGTCAGGCGGGCGGCCCTCACCAGCCCATGGGTCCGGGTCAGCCCGGCGGTCCTAGCCAGCCCAGTGCTCTGGGTCAGCCCGGCGGCCATGGTCAGCACAGTGCTCCGGGTCAGCCCGGCGGTCCTGGCCAGCCCAGTGCTCCGGGTCAGCCCGGCGGTCCGGGTCAGCCCAGTGCTCCAGGCCAGGCCGGCGGGGTCGGTCAGCTGGGGCCGGGTCAGCCCGGCGCCGGTCAGCCGGCAGCGGGTCCGGCGGGCGCCTCCCGCGGGCCCGGCGGACGTCCGCCGGCGGGTGCCGGTCGTTCCGGTGCCGTTCAGCAGGGCGCACGCCGGGGTGGTCCTGGTCCGGTGGGCATCCCCGGTCAGCCCGGCAGCGTCGCCGCCCGCCCTGGCCAGGCGAGTGGTCCCGTCGCTCGCCCCGGTCAGCCGGGTGGTCCGGCGGGCGGTTCCGGTCACCCGGGCGGTCCCGGTGGCGCTCCCGGCCGGCCGAGTGGTCCGGGCGGTGGCCCCGCTCAGACCTCCGCCCCCAACCTCCCCGGCCAGCCCGGCCCCTTCGCGGGTCCCGGCCAGCGGGTTCCCGGCGCGGTCGAGGCCGGTCAGCGCAGTGCCGGCATGACCCGTGGCGGGGGTTCCGCGCCCGTCCGGGGCACGCCGCGCCAGCAGCCCACCGCTCCCGGTGCTCCCGGCGCCCCGGCCCGGCACCCGGCCGGTCCGGTGAGCCCCGCCGATCCGTCCGGTCTGCCGATCCGTCCCGGCAGCCCGGCGCCCGGTGGCCCGGCTCGTGGCCGTTCCGGCCCCGGCCTGCCCAGCGGTCTGCCGCTGCCCGGGCAGCCCGGTGGCCCCGCGAACGGACCGGCCGGTGGCCCCGCGAACCGACCGGCCGGTGGCCCAGCGATCGGGCAGCCCAGTGGCCCCGCGATCGGGCAGCACGGCGGCCCCGCGAACGGACCGGCCGGCGGGCCGGCGAACCGACCGGCCAATAGTCCCGCGAACGGACCGGCCGGTGGCCCCGCGAACGGACCGGCCGGCGGCGCCGCGAACGGACCGGCCGGAGGGTCGGTGAACCGACCGGCCGGTGGGCTTGCGAACGGACCGGCCGGTGGGCTTGTCAACGGACCGGCCGGTGGCCCGGCGAACGGATCGGCCGCACCACGCGGTGACGGCTCCGCGGGTCCCCGCCCGGCCAGCCTGGGCGATCCCGGGCGACCCGTTCGGGGGACCGGTCCGGCGCTGCCCGGTCGGGGCGCCGCCGAGGTGCCGCCCGGCCAGGGCGCCGCGACTCCCGCCCGGGACCTCTCCGGTCTTCCGCAGAGCCGCGAGGCCGTCGCGTCCGCGTCCGACGCCCCGGTCCGGGGTGCGGCGGGCGTTCCCGGCCGCGGCGCCGCCGCCGTGCCCGCCCGGGGCGGCGCCGAGCTGCCGGGTCACGGCAGCGGAGACGTCACGGCCCGGGGTGGCGCCGAGGTTTCCCCCGTACGGGGGACCGGGCTGGCCGCCGTGCGGGAGCGGGGCGGCGCTGTGGCCGTACCGGACGACGGGCGTGAGTCGCCCGGCGGGGTTCTCGGCAAGGCCGCCGAGTTGCGCGACCGGTTGCGGACCGAGCGGCGGCTGCGTGTCATCACCCTGGTCACGCTCAGCGTCATCGTGCTCGGGCTGCTTCCGCTGCTGTTCGGGATCCGGTCGGCGACGCGGGACCCGGTCTTCAACTCCCTCGATGCCCTCAGCGTGCCCACCTGGGCCGACAAGCAGGTCGACGACCGCACCAGCGGCAGCATCTGGTGCTTCTTCGACTGCCGGTTCCGGGAGCGCACCGCGCAGTCGGACCGGCCGTTCGAGGAGACCGACAAGGTGTACTCCGACGCGCTGACCGCCGCGGGCTGGCGGCTCCGGGGCGGCGAGTGCGCCGACCAGCCGACCACGTCGGGCAAGTACACCTGCTGGACCCGGGACGAGTTCACTCTGGACCTGTGGGTGCGGCTGCCCGAGTGCGCCGTCGACGCCGTCGCCGCCCAGGATCCGGCCACCCAGCCGTCGATCGGGCCCGACGGGCTGGTGCCCACTCCCGACCCGGCGACCTGCACCGGCTCCACCGTCAGCATCAAGGTGCAGAACGCCGTCACCGACCAGCGGGGCAAGCCCCAGCCGGCCGTCGACCCGTCGCTGATCGGGGAGACGCCGGACCCGGTGCTGACCCCCGATCCTTTGCTGGAGCCGACACCGACGGCGTCGTGACGCGCCCGCCGGTCACTGACGGTAGGGTCTGCACGTTGTCACACGTGGAGCACGTCAGTAGAGGAGACGCGTAGATGGACGTTACCGCCGGAGAAATCGCAGGCCTGATCGCGGCGGGCGCGTTTTTGATGCTCGTGCTGGTGCTCGCGGTCCCGATCCTCAAGCTGCGCCACACCGTCGACGCCGCCACCCAGGTGATCAACGACCTGAACGACCGGACCGGGCCGCTGCTCGGCAACGTCACCGAGACGGTGAGCAACGTGAACACCGCGCTGGGCCAGGTCCAGGTCTCTTTGGACGGCGTCAACGTCCAGCTCGCCAAGGTCGACACCATGACCGAGCACGCGCAGAACATCACCGCGAGCGTGGCCAACCTGGTCACCGTGGTGTCGGCCGCCGCCGCGAACCCGTTGGTCAAGGTGGCGTCGTTCGGCTACGGCCTGCGCAAGGCCGCCGCCGCCCGCCGGCACGCCGAGGACGAGCGCGAGGTCCGCGCCTCCCTCAAGCAGCGCCGCAAGGCCGCCCGCGCGGCCCGCTGACCATCTCCGTCGAAGTCTCTAGCTCGGAAGGAACACCGCCATGAAGCGGCTGCTCTGGCTGGGTGTCGGCCTGGCCGTCGGCGCCATCGTCGTGCGCAAGGTCACCCGCAAGGCCAACGAGTTCACCCCCACCGGCATCGCCACCTCGCTGTCGCAATCCGCTGGCGGCCTGGTCGAGTCGCTGCGTAGCTTCGTGGATGACGTCCGCGAGGGGATGGCCGAGCGGGAGCGGGAGATCCACGAGGCCTTCGCCGCGGGGGAGCTCTACGACGACCAGTTCGCCGAGCTGCGTGACGGCACGCAGGGGCGGCACGCGAGTGAGGACCACTGATGAAGACGGCGGAGATCAAGCGGCGCTTCCTGGCGCACTTCGAGGCCAACGGGCACACGGTCGTGCCGAGCGCCCCGCTGCCGGCCATCGAGGATCCGAACCTGCTGTTCATCAACGCCGGCATGGTGCAGTTCGTGCCGTTCTTCCTCGGTCAGCGCACGCCGCCGTACCAGCGCGCGGTGAGCGTGCAGAAGTGCATCCGCACGCCGGACATCGACGAGGTCGGCAAGACCAGCCGGCACGGCACGTTCTTCCAGATGAACGGCAACTTCTCCTTCGGTGACTACTTCAAGGCCGAGGCGATCCGGCTCGCGTGGGAGCTGTCCACCAACCCGGTCGAGCAGGGTGGCTTCGGGCTCGACCCGGAGCGCATCTGGCCGACCGTGTACCTCGACGACGACGAGGCGTTCGAGATGTGGCGCGCGACCGGCGTGCCCGCCGAGCGGATCGTGCGCCGGGGCAAGAAGGACAACTGGTGGCACATGGGCATCCCCGGCCCCGGCGGCACCTGCTCGGAGCTGTTCTACGACCGCGGCCCCGCCTACGGCAAGGAGGGCGGCCCCGAGGTCGACGAGGACCGGTACATGGAGTACTGGAACCTCGTCTTCATGCAGTACGAGATCACCGACGTGAAGAGCAAGGAGAGCTTCACGATCGTCAGCGATCTCCCCAAGAAGAACATCGACACCGGCATGGGCCTGGAGCGGGTCGCGTCGATCCTGCAGGGCGTCGACAACCTGTACGAGATCGACGAGGTCAAGCCGATCCTGGCGCGGGCGGCGGAGCTGGCCGGCAAGGTGTACGGCGCGCACTCGGGCCACGAGGCCGGCCTGTCGCACCCCGACGACGTCCGGCTGCGCGTGATCGCCGACCACGTCCGCACCGCGCTGATGCTGATCGGCGACGGCGTCACCCCGTCCAACGAGGGCCGCGGCTACGTGCTGCGCCGCATCATGCGCCGGGCGATCCGGGCCATGCGGTTGCTGGGCTGGCAGGGCGCGACGTTCCCCGAGCTGCTGCCGGTGGCGCGCGACTGCATGGCCCCGTCGTATCCGGAGCTGGCGCAGGAGTTCGGCCGCATCTCCACGTACGCGTACGCGGAGGAGGAGGCGTTCCTGTCCACCCTGCGGGCGGGCACCACGATCCTCGACACGGCGATCACCGAGACGAAGCGGTCCGGCGGGGCGAAGCTCAGCGGCGCGCAGGCGTTCCAGCTGCACGACACGTACGGCTTCCCGATCGACCTGACCCTGGAGATCGCCTCCGAGCAGGGCCTCGACGTCGACCAGGACGGCTTCCGCCGGCTGATGGCCGACCAGCGGTCCCGCGCGAAGGCGGACGCGGCCGCGCGCAAGACCGGCCACGCGGACCTGTCGGCGTACCGCTCGGTGCTGGACGCCGGCGGCCCGGTGGAGTTCACCGGCTACGCCGAGGTGTCGCGCGAGTCCCGGGTGCGCGCGTTGCTGGGTGACGGCGGCGCGATCGAGGCGGCCGGCGAGGGCGACTACGTCGAGCTGGTGCTCGACACCACCCCGTTCTACGCCGAGGGCGGCGGCCAGCAGGCCGACACCGGGCTGATCAACGTCGGCGGCGGGCAGGTCGAGGTCGTCGACGTGCAGCAGCCGCTGCCCGGCCTGATCGTGCACAAGGCGCGGGTGGTCCGGGGCGAGGTGCGCGCGGGTGAGGCTGGCTTCGCCGAGATCGACGTGACCCGCCGCCGGGCGATCTCGCGGTCGCACACGGCGACGCACCTGATCCACCAGACCATGCGGGCGTTCCTCGGCGAGTCGGCGACCCAGGCGGGCTCGCTGAACGCGCCCGGCCGGCTGCGGTTCGACTTCAACACCCCGGGGGCCGTCTCGCCCGCGGTGCTGCACGACGTCGAGCAGCAGGTCAACGAGGTGCTGCTGCGTGACCTGGAAGTGCATGCGTTCGTCACCTCGCAGGAGGAGGCGCGCCGGCTCGGCGCGATGGCCCTGTTCGGGGAGAAGTACGGCGACGAGGTCCGCGTGGTTGAAGTCGGCGACTACGCGCGGGAACTCTGCGGCGGCACGCACGTGGCCCGCTCGGGTCAGCTCGGCCTGGTGAAGATCCTCAACGAGTCGTCGATCGGCTCCGGGGTGCGCCGGGTCGAGGCGCTGGTCGGTATCGACGCGTTCGGCTTCCTGGCCAAGGAGCACCTGCTCGTCTCGCGGCTGGCGGAGCTGTTCCGGGTGCCCGGCGACCAGGTGGCGGAGCGGGTCGAGCAGACCGTGACCGCGCTGCGCGACGCCGAGAAGGAGCTCGAGAAGATGCGGGCGCAGATGGTGCTCGGCGGCGCCGGTGCGCTGGCGGCTCAGGCCCGTGATCTGCGGGGCGTGGCGTTCGTCGGCACCGAGGCACCCGAGGGGGCGGCGACCAACGACGTGCGTACCCTGGCCCAGGAGATCCGCGGCAAGATCGACGCCGGTCGTCCGGCGGTGGTCGCGGTGGCGGCCCGGTCCAACGGCAAGGCGTCACTGATCGTAGCGATCAACGCCACGGCGAAGAGTCGTGGCCTGTCCGCCGCGGACCTGGTCAAGGGCGCGCTCTCCGGCCGGGGCGGCGGCAACGCCGATCTCGCGCAGGGCGGTGGAGTGCCCGCCGACCAGGTGAACGTCTTGCTCGCAGCGGTGGAGAAGGCGGTCGGCGAGGCTGCCTGAGAGGGAGGCCGTCGACATGTTGCCGGTGCCACGGGGTAGGCGACTGGGTGTGGATGTGGGTAAGGTCCGCGTCGGGGTCGCAGTTAGTGACCCTGACGGGATCCTGGCCACCCCCCTGGTCACGGTCGCCCGTGACATGGGTGGGGCGCCCGACGCAGTGCCCGCCGACATAGCTGAGCTCGTGCGCCTCGTGGGGGAACACGAGGCCGTGCAGATCGTGGTGGGCCTCCCCGTGCGCCTCAACGGCGAGGAGGGGCCTGCCGCCATAGACATTCGTGCGTACGCTGGGCGACTGGAAAGGGCGGTCGGGAACGTGCCGGTCGTCCTGGCGGACGAGAGGATGTCGACCGTGGTCGCGACCCGTAGGCTGGCCGAACGTGGCGTGCGGGGCAAGCGGCAACGGGCGGTCGTCGATCAGGCGGCCGCGGTGGAGATCCTGCAGAGCTGGCTGGACGCGCAGCGGAGGCAGACGAGATGATCGACGAGCTGGACCTGGCGTTCGACGAGCAGGCCGAGAAGGGCAGACCCCGGCACCGCCGGGGCTCGCGCGGCGCGAAGGGCGGCGGCAAGGGTAAGTCCGCCGTCGCCTTCCTCATGGTGTTCATCCTGCTCGGCGTGCTCGGCGTCGGCGGATACCTGGGCTACTCGAAGATCAAGGGCTTCTTCACGGCGGCCGACTACGACGGCCCGGGCACCGACCCGGTCCAGGTCGAGATCGCCAAGGACTCGTCGCTGACCGAAATCGGCAACGTGCTGGTCGACGCCGATGTGGTGAAGAGCACAGCCGCCTTCACCGAGGCCGCGGACGCCAACCCCAAGGGCAAGAACATCCAGTCCGGCACGTACAACCTGCGCAAGCAGATGGCCGCCGCGCAGGCGGTGGCGCTCATGCTGGACCCGAAGTCCAGAGTGGTGTCCGGCATCCTCATCCCGCCCGGCAAGACCGCCCGGCAGACCTTCGAGCTGCTGGCCAAGGGCACCGGCATCCCGCTGGCCGACTTCCAGGCCGCGGCCAAGGATCCGAAGGCGCTGGGCGTGCCCGCGTTCTGGTACAACCGCCGGGACGGCAAGAAGGCCGCCACCACCAGCATCGAGGGCTTCCTGTTCCCCGACACCTACGAGTTCCCGCCGAAGTCGACCGCCGAGGAGATCCTCGGGATCATGGTGCAGAAGTTCCTCGCGGTGACCGGCGAGCTGGGCTTCGTCGACAAGGTGCAGAACAACCTGTCGGTCTCGCCGTACGAGGCGCTGATCGTGGCGTCGCTGAGTCAGGCCGAGGCCGGCATCGCGGCGGACCTGCCGAAGATCGCGCGGGTGGCGTACAACCGGGCGTACAAGGCGAAGATGCCGCTGCAGTTCGACGTGACCACCAACTACTGGCTGGATCTGCAGGAGAAGGACGGCAAGCACTCCGGCAAGATGACCGACGCCGAGCTGCAGGACCCGAAGAACCCGTACACGACGGAGCTGCGCGTCGGCCTGCCGCTGGGCCCGATCAACAGCCCCAGCGAGGCGGCGCTGAAGGCCGCGGAGGCGCCGACGGCCGGACCGTGGCTCTTCTTCGTGGCGGTGGACAAGTCCGGCCGGTCGGCCTTCGCGACCACCAACGAAGAGCACAACGCCAACGTCCAGAAGGCCTGCAAGAACGGCATCCCGCTCTGTTGACCCCGGTGCCGGCCCGGCGGGCCGCGGTCTGCGGCAAGCCGATCGGCCACTCGCTGTCGCCCGTGATCCACAGTGCCGGTTTCGCCGCGGCCGGGCTGCTGACGTGGTCGTACACGGCCATCGAGTGCGCCGAGGCGGAGCTGGCCGGCCTGGTGGCCGGCCTGGGCCCGGAGTGGGCGGGCCTGTCGCTGACCATGCCGCTGAAGGAAGTGGGGCTGACGCTGGCCGCGGCGGCGTCGCCGGTCGCGGCCGCGACCGGCGCGGCCAACACCCTGGTACGCCGCCCCGACGGCAGCTGGTTCGCCGACAACACCGACGTCCCGGGCATGGTCCGGGTGCTCACCGACGCGGGCCTGAAGGCGTCCCCGGCCGTCACCGTACTCGGCGGGGGCGGCACGGCCCGGGCCGCGCTGGCCGCCGCGGCCCGGTTCGGCGCGGACGAGGTGACGGTGGTGACGCGGCGTCCGCAGGCGCGCGCGGAGCTGGCTCCCGCCGCCGCCGCCCTCGGCGTCACGATCAGGGGCGTGGACTGGGCCGACGCGCCCGCGGCGTTCGACGCGGACGCGGTGATCTCGACCGTGCCCAAGGGTGCGGCCGACGCCCTGGCCGCCGCCGCGCGCTGGCGGCCGGGTTCGGTGCTGTTCGACGCGATCTACGACCCGTGGCCCACGCCGCTGGCCGCCGCGGCGGCCGCGCACGGCGTTCCGGTGGTGTCCGGGCTGGATCTGCTGCTGGCCCAGGCGCTGAGCCAGTTCGAGCAGTTCACCGGGGTGGTGCCCGCGCCCGAGGGGCCGATGCGGGCGGCCCTGACGGCGGCGGCCGCCGTCCGCTGACCCCGGCCGCCGGACGGGCGGGGCTCAGACCGCGCGAGCGGTCGCGGCCCGGGCGAGCACCACCACCGACAGCAGCGCCACCAGCGCGAAGCTCATGATCGCCACGGCCATCGGCGCGCCCCGGCCGGGGTCGCCGAAGCCGATCAGCGGCGCCGCCACCGCCGCGATCACCGACTGGATGCCGCCCAGCAGGGCGGCCGCCGTCCCGGCGCGTTCCGGGTGCCGGTCCAGGGCCAGCGCGGTCGCGTTCGGTGTCACCATGCCGATCGTGCCGACCAGCACGAACAGGCCCACGAGGAGCCCCGGCAGGCTGCCCAGCAGGGCCGCGGCGAAGACGATGCCGCCCGCCGCCCCCTGCGCCACGAGCGTGGCCAGCAACAGCCGGCGGGGCGGGTAGCGGTCCAGCAGCCGGCCGTTGACCTGGCTCAGCACGATCAGGCCGCACGCGTTCAGGCCGAACAGCAGGCTGAACGTCGTGGGGGACAGGCCGTAGCCGTCCTGCAGGACGAAGGACGAGCCGGAGATGTAACTGAACAGGGCGGCGAACGCGAACGCCTGCGCGAGCGCGTACCCCAGGTAGGTCCGGTCCCGGACCAGGATCCGGGCCGTGCGCGCGGTGTCGGCCAGGCCGCCCGGGCTGCGCCGCGCCGGCGGCAGCGTCTCCGGCAGGCGCCAGCCGATCAGCAGCGTGAGCAGCGTGGCGATGACGCCGAGGGCGACGAAGACGCCGGGCCACGAGGTCACCTTCAGCACCGCGCTGCCGAGGGCGGGCGCCGCGATCGGCGCCACCCCGAAGATCAGGGTCAGCCGGGAGAAGTACTTCGCGGCGGCGACCCCGGCGTGCAGGTCCCGCACGATCGCCCGGGCCACCACGACGCCGACGCCGCCGGCGACGCCTTCCACCAGGCGCAGCCCGGCCAGGGCCGGGGCGGTCGGGGCGAGCGCGCACAGGTACGAGAAGACCGCGTACGCGCCGACGCCGGCGATCAGCGGCCGCCGCCGGCCCCACCGGTCGCTGAGCGGGCCGCAGACCAGCTGCCCGACCGCCAGCCCGATCAGGCACGTGGTCAGCGACAGCTGCACCTGCGCGTCGGACACCCCGAGGTCGCCGGCCAGGGCCGGGAACGCGGGCAGGTACATGTCCAGCGACAGCGGCCCGATCGCGGTGACCAGCCCCAGCATGACCACGAGCAGCGGACCGTGGGCGCCGGGCACGGGCCGGCTGACCGGCGCGGCGGGCGGGGAGGACACCCCAGGACCATAGCCCGGGTGGATGTCACGGGTCCGTAAGGCGGGACGACCCTGCCCGGGGGCGCAGGCCGCGACGGCTGCGTGCCAGACTGTGACCCGTGTTGCGCTGGCTTACCGCAGGTGAATCCCACGGCCCGGCGCTCGTCGCCCTTCTCGAAGGGGTGCCCGCCGGTGTGCGGGTGACGAGCGAGGACATCGGCCGCGACCTCGCACGCCGCCGCCTCGGCTACGGCCGCGGCGCCCGGATGCAGTTCGAGCAGGACGAGATCGAGATCATCGGCGGCGTGCGCCACGGTGTCACGCTCGGCAGCCCGGTCGCGATCCGGATCGGCAACTCGGAGTGGCCCAAGTGGCGCACCGTGATGGCCGCCGACCCGGTCGACCCGCAAGAGCTGGCCTCCCAGGCCCGCAACGCGCCGCTGACCCGGCCCCGGCCCGGCCACGCCGACCTGGCCGGCATGCAGAAGTACGGCCACACCGACGCCCGGCCGATCCTCGAGCGCGCCAGCGCCCGCGAGACGGCGGCCCGCGTGGCCGTCGGCGTGGTCGCCAAGGCCCTGGTCAAGCAGGCGCTCGGCATCGACGTCGTCTCGCACGTCATCGAGCTGGGCTCGGTCGTGGCCAAGCCCGGCCTGATCCCCACGCCCGACGACGCCGACCGGATCGACGCCGACCCGCTGCGCTGCCTCGACCCCGAGGCCAGCGCCCGGATGGTGGCCGAGGTCGACGCGGCCAAGAAGGACGCGGACACCCTCGGCGGCATCGTCGAGGTGCTCGCCTGGGCCGTGCCCCCGGGCCTGGGCTCGCACGTGCAGTGGGACCGCAAGCTCGACGCCCGGCTGGCCACCGCCCTGATGTCCATCCAGTCGGTCAAGGGCGTGGAGATCGGCGACGGCTTCACCCAGGCCCGCTCGCGCGGCTCGGTCGCGCACGACGAGATCATCCCGACCGCCGACGGCGTCAAGCGGATCACCGACCGGGCCGGCGGCCTGGAGGGCGGCATCACCAACGGCGAGAACCTGCGGGTCCGCGCCGCGCTGAAGCCGATCTCCTCGCTGAACCGGGCGCTGCAGACCGTCGACGTGGTCACCGGCGAGGCGACCACGGCGATCAACCAGCGCTCCGACGTGTGCGCGGTGCCGGCCGGCGCGGTGGTCGCCGAGGCGATGGTCGCGCTGGTGCTGGCCGAGGCGGCGACGGAGAAGTTCGGCGGCGACTCGGTCGCCGAGATCCGCCGCAACCTGGCCGGCTACCTCGACAGTCTGCTGATCCGGTGACGGCGCCGGCCGCGGTGATCGTCGGCCCGCCCGGCGCGGGCAAGACCACGGTCGGGCAGGCGGTGGCCGCGCTGCTCGGCGTGGACTTCGCCGACACCGACCACCTGATCGAGCAGCGCGCCGGCAAGCCGATCCCGGAGATCTTCTTCGACGACGGCGAGGACGCCTTCCGCGCCCTGGAACGCGAGACGATCGCCGCGTCGCTCGGCTCGTTCACCGGGGTGCTCGCCCTCGGCGGCGGCGCGATCCTGCACGAGGGCACCCGCGAGGCGTTGCGCGCGCACACCGTGGTGTTCCTGTCCGTCGAGCTGACCGACGCGGTCAAGCGGGTCGGGCTCGGCGCGGGCCGCCCGCTGCTCTCGGTGAACCCGCGGGCGACCCTGAAATACCTCATGGAGCAGCGCCGCCCGCTCTACGCGTCGGTGGCCACCCACACGATCGCCACCGACGCCCGGAGCCCCGACGAGATCGCCGCCGAGCTAGCCGCGCTGCTCAAGGATCGCGGCTAGCGCGGCCGGCTCGCTCAGCATCGGCCAGTGGCCGGTGGGCAGCGCCACGATCTCGGCCTCGGTCAGGCCGGCGAAGAACGGGTGGCCCGCGGCCGCCATCTCCGTGATCTGCTCCAGCGAGAAGGTGCACGCGACCAGCGTGGTGGGCAGGTCGCGCGAGGTGGCCCGGGCGCCGAGCGGCTGGGTCACCGAGGCGCGGGGATGCGGTGTGCCGCGGGTCCGCAGCAGCGTCAGCGCCGCCTCGTCCAGCCCGGCCAGCAGCACAGGATCGGCGCCGGGGTCCCAGTCCCGCGGCGGCACCGCGTCACCCTCGTCCGCGCCGGCCGGCTCCCCGGACATCGACTGCTGCGTCGTGCCCTCCGGCAGCGGCCCGCTGTCCACATAGATCACCCGGCCGATCCGCTGGCGCAGCCGCAGCGCCGCCGCGCTCACCGGCATGCCGCCGTAGCTGTGGCCGACCAGCACCACGTCGCGCAGGTCTCCGATCTCGACCAGGCGGACGATGTCCTCGGTGTGGGTGTCCAGATCCACGGTGGGGCCGAGCAGGTGGGAGCGGTCGGCCACCCCGGTGAGGGAGAGCGGGAAGACCTCGTGCCCGGCGCGGCGCAGGGCGGCCGTCACGTCGTGCCAGGCCCATCCGCCGAGCCACAGGCCGGAAACCAGAACGTATGTCGTCATGCCGGCCACGCTAGGGGGGATACCGGACGTTTCCGGTCCGGTATGGGGTGCAGAATCATCGGCATGCCGCATCCCGCCTCGCGCGTCCTGGCCATGCTGGAGCTGCTCCAGACCCACCGCAGCATGCGGGGCGGCGAGCTGGCCGCCCGGCTCGCGGTCGACGAGCGCACGGTCCGGCGGTACGCGGGCACGCTGGCCGAGCTCGGCATCCCGGTGACCGCGGAACGGGGCCGGTACGGCGGCTACCGGCTGCTGCCCGGCTTCAAGCTACCGCCGCTGATGCTGACCGACGACGAGGCCGTGGCCGTGCTGCTCGGCCTGGTCGCCGCCGACAGCCTGGGCCTGGCCACGGACGCCCCCGCGAGCGCCGCCGCCGAGGCGAAGATCAGCCGGGTGCTGCCGAAGGCGCTGGCCGAGCGGCTGGCGGCCCTGCGGGCCAGCCTGGGCCTGACCCTGCGCCGCCGCGAACCGGCCGGCCCGTCCCCGGCCGGCGGGGCGTCGATCGCCGATCTGCTGCTCACGCTGGGGACGGCGACGCGCTCCCACCAGCGCGTGGCCCTCACCTATCGCGCACCCCGCCGCCGCCCCGAGCCCGCCGAGCCCGCCGAGCCCGCCGAGCCTGCCGAGCCTGCCGAGCCCGCCGAGCCCGCCGAGCCCGCCGAGCCTGCCGAGCCCGCCGAGGCCGCTGAGCCCGCTGAGCCCGCTGAGGCCGCTGAGCCCGCTGAGCCCGCCGAGGCGGCCCGCTCCGCCCAGCCGGCCGGGCCCGCGGAGGTGGAGCCGCCGGAACGGATCAGCCGCCGCCGCGTGGACCCCTACGGCCTGGTCTTCCACAACGGACGCTGGTACCTGGTCGCCCACGACCACCGCACCGACGAGATCCGCTCGTTCCGCCTGGACCGCATCGTCACCGCCAACGCCACCGGCGAGGAGTTCGAGGCGCCGCCGAACTTCGACGCCGTCGCGCACGTCACCCGGCAGTGGGCCGGCCTGCCCTGGAAGTGGGAGGTCGAGGTGCTCATCGAGGCCGACGTGGCCCAGGTCCGCCGCCGCCTGCCCGCCGCGGTCGCCGACGTCACCGAGGTGGCCGACGGGGTGCGGCTGAGCTGCCGGGCGCAGAGCCTGCCCGGCATGGCCCAGATGCTCGCGGGCCTGGGCTGGCCGTTCACGGTGGTGCGCCCGGACGAGCTGCGGACCGCGCTCACCGAGCACGCCGCGCGACTCGTCCGGTACGCCGAGCGGGGATGAGGTCAAGCGGTGCGCGCCTCGAGCGCCTCGATGCGCCGGATCACCGGACGCAGCTCCTGCCGTACCAGGGAAGCGAGCTCCTCCGGGCCGGCCGGCGGCCTGGTCGCCCGCAGGTGGGCGTAGCCGCCGAGGGCGGCGGAGACCGCGCGGCGCACCGACTTGCCGTCGGCGCCCGCCTCGCGCAGCACCCGGCCCGCGATGCCGTCCGGCTCGGCCGCGAGACCGATGAGCAGGTGCTCGCACCCCACGTAGTTGTGGCCCAGCCCGCTGGCCTCGGCGATCAGCATCTCCAGGGCGTTGGCGGCCGGGGTGCTGTAGCGCAGGCCCGGCCCGCCGCCCGGTTCGTCCTTGTCAGCCCAGCTCAGCGCGGCCGGATCGATCTCCATGGCCCGGAGCACGCGCAGGGCCAGGTTGTCGCCCTCGGTGATCATCGCGCGGAGCAGGTGGCCGGTGCCCACGGTGGGCGCGCCCGCGTCGCGGGCCGCGGTGATCGCCAGGGCGACGACCGTCACGGCCCGCTGGGTGAAGGCGGGCAGCCGGGCCGCGAGCTGTTCGGCGTCGAGCTCGCCGAGCGGGGTCTGCCGGATGGCGGTGATCCGCCGGACCGCCTCCTCCAGGGCCCGCTGGCAGACGGCGGACACGGGCAGGCCGGAGTCGCGGACGGCCTCGGCCAGGTCGTCGGGCAGGTACACGTTGATTTTGGGCATGCGTCAGATGTAACCCCGACTGGGGTTAGGTGTCTATAACCCCATTTCCGGAGCACTAGGATCGCCCGTGATGAACGACGTGACGCGAATCCCTGTGCCCGGTGACCGGCCGTACGACGTCCTCGTGGGCCGGGGTCTGCTCGGCGCCCTGCCCGGGCTGGTCGACGGGGCCGTGCGCGCCGCGGTCCTCCACGCCCCTCCGCTCAAGGAGCGGGCGGCGGCCGTGGCCGACGCCCTGTCGGCGGCGGGCCTGCGGCCGCTGCCGATCGAGGTTCCGGACGCCGAGGCGGGCAAGTCGATCGACGTGGCCGCGCGCTGCTGGGACGAGCTCGGCGCGGCCGGCTTCACCCGCACCGACGCGGTGGTGGGCATCGGCGGGGGCGCGGTCACCGACCTGGCCGGCTTCGTCGCGGCGAGCTGGCTGCGCGGCGTGCGCTGGGTGCCCGTCCCGACCTCCCTGCTCGGCATGGTGGACGCGGCCGTCGGCGGCAAGACCGGCGTGAACACGGCGGCGGGCAAGAACCTGGTCGGCGCGTTCCACCCGCCGGCCGGCGTGCTGTGCGACCTGGACGTGCTCGACACGCTGCCGGCCGACGACCTGGTCGCCGGCCTGGCCGAGGTGGTCAAGTGCGGCTTCATCGTCGACCCGGCGATCCTCGGCCGCATCGAGGCCGATCCGGCCGCGGCCACCGACCCGCGCGGCGCGGCGCTGCGCGAGCTGGTCGAGCGGGCGATCCGGGTCAAGGCCCGCGTCGTCGGCGCCGACCTGCGCGAGTCCGGGCTGCGGGAGATCCTCAACTACGGCCACACGCTCGCCCACGCGATCGAGAAGCGCGAGCAGTACGGCTGGAAGCACGGCCACGCGGTAGCGGTCGGCATGATCTTCGCCGGCGAGCTGTCCCGGCTCTCCGGCCGCCTGGACGACGCCACCGCGGCCCGCCACCGCGCGGTGCTGACCCGGCTCGGCCTGCCGGTCGCGTACCCGCCGGAAGCCTGGCCCGACCTGCTCGCCGCGATGCGCGTCGACAAGAAGGCCCGCGCCGACACCCTGCGCTTCGTCGTGCTGGACGGGCTGGCGCAGCCGGGCATCCTCACCGGGCCGGCCGAGGAGACGCTGGCCGGGGCGTACCGGGCGGTGTCCGGGTGAGGACCTACGTCCTGAACGGGCCCAATCTGGGCCGGCTCGGCACCCGCCAGGTCGACGTCTACGGGGTCACGTCGTACAAGGATCTCGTCGAGCTGTGCGTGGCCGAGGGCGAGGCGCTGGGCCTTGACGTCGAGGTGCGGCAGACCGACGCCGAGCACGAGATGCTCGGCTGGCTGCACGCGGCCGCCGACGAGCAGGCCCCGGTCGTGCTGAACCCGGGCGCCTGGTCGCACTACTCGTACGCGCTCCGCGACGCCTGCGCGATGCTGCGCGCGCCGCTGGTCGAGGTGCACATCAGCAACATCCACGCCCGTGAGGAGTTCCGCCACCACTCGGTGGTCTCCGCGGTGGCCACCGGCGTCATCGCGGGCCTGGGCGTCGACGGCTACCGCCTGGCGCTGCGACACATCGCCGGACGTGGTTGACCCGATTCGCCTGTTCACGACGCGCGCCGGTAAACTCGCTCGGTCACCTTCACGCTTTTAAGACCATCACGCTTTCAAGACCATCACGCTTTCAACACCAAGGCAGGACATGGCTTCCACCAACGACCTGAAGAACGGCCTGGTGCTCAACCTCGAAGGCGCCCTGTGGGCCGTCGTCGAGTTCCAGCACGTCAAGCCGGGCAAGGGCGGGGCGTTCGTGCGCACCACGCTCAAGAACGTCCTCTCCGGCAAGGTCGTGGACAAGACGTTCAACGCCGGCACCAGGGTCGAGACCGCGACCGTGGACAAGCGCACGATGCAGTACCTCTACCAGGACGGTGAGGACTTCGTCTTCATGGACCTGGACACCTTCGAGCAGATCACCGTGCCCGGCCCCACGGTCGGTGAGAACGCCAACTACCTGCTCCCCGAGGCCGAGGCCACGGTGGCCACCCACGAGGGCGTGCCGCTCTACATCGAGCTGCCGACCAGCGTCTTCCTCGAGGTGACGTACACGGAGCCCGGCCTGCAGGGCGACCGCTCCACCGGCGGCACCAAGCCGGCCACCGTCGAGACCGGCGCGACGGTCAACGTCCCGCTGTTCATCACGACCGGCGAGAAGATCAAGGTCGACACCCGCGACGGCCGTTACCTCGGCCGTAGCTGATGGCCGAGGGCCCCAAGACCCAGATGCCGGCGCGCCGCAAGGCGCGCAAGCGGGCGCTGGACGTCCTCTACGAGGCCGACCTGCGCGACCTCCCGCCGGCCCAGGTGCTGGTCACCTACCTGGATCGCATCGCCAAGCCCCGCCCGGACCACCTGGACTACACGGTCAGCCTGGTCGAGGGCGTGGCGAAGCACCTCGACCGGATCGACGAGCTGATCGCCAGCTACGCCGAGGGCTGGACCATCGACCGCATGCCGGTGGTGGACCGCAACCTCGCCCGGATCGCGGTGTTCGAGCTGCTCTACGTGGGCGAGATCGACGACCCGGTGGCGATCTCCGAGGCGGTCGAGCTGGCCAAGCAGATGTCGACGGATGACAGCCCGCGGTTCCTCAATGGGATTCTGGGGCGGATCGCGGAGTTCGCCAGTAGGTAGGTTCTGCTTCAAGCGATCGGCCTGGGCCCTTGCGGGGGTCCGGGCCGTTCGTCTTTTCAAGATCAAATTCTTTCAGGGTCATGTCGTGCGTGGGTGCATGGTGCTGACCGTCGCTCCCGCCGATTGCGGGCTTCGTGCTTTGTTCCAGTCGGGTCGGGCTGGGTGCATGGGCGGGCGGGATGCCCCACTCCGGGCGGTCAGGCTTGATCCCTGCTTGGGGCGTCCTCGCCCCAAGCCCTGTGATCGTCGCGGGCGGGGGCGGCCTGCTGGATGCTGTTGGGCAGCGCCCGCCCGCTTCGCTGGTGTCGCGTTGTCGCTGGCCGGGCCGGTCTTCTGGCATGTGCGGTGGGTGGCTTTGGCCGGGTCGCCGGCCGTGCTGCGGGAGCGGCGCTCGGTCTGAGGGGCCGGTGAGCTGGCTTTTGACCGCGCGGCTTCACGGCTGGGGTCGGGCTCGTCGCTGCTGGGGCTTGGCCTTGCTTCGGTGCTGCTGGGGTTGGACTGGCCTGGCTGCTCGGGTTGACTGGCCTCGGCTGTCGGGTCGGCCTCGCCTGCCTTGCGTTGGCGCGCGCCTCGCGTCGCTGGTTGGGGGGCTCGCCTTGCGTTGCTGCTCGATGGGCTCGCCTCAATGCTCGGTGCCTCACCCCACCGGCTGCTCCGTCTCTGTCCGGGTTCCCGGCTCCTTGCCTTGTGCGCTTCACGGCTCCTTGCCTTGTGCGCTTCCCGGCCTTCTGAGCCGCCCGGAGTCGTCCGGCCGATGTTCGTGCTGCCGGCACCCGCGGGTTCGCCCTCTCGGTGAATCTTGTGTAGCGGAGCCCGAAAAATCGGCCTGCGCTCATCAAGATCTGTGCGGGTAGGCATCCGCAGGCGCCAGCGGGTGTTCTTGCGGGGATCGAGCAGGTAGGCCAAATCCTGCGTCACCAAGATCCGTGTGGGTGGGTGGGTGCTGTCGGCGCGCCGAGCGTCATGGGGTGCTTGTGGCGGGTTCGGGCGGGGTCGGCCGACCCGTGCCTATCAAGATCTGTGCGGGTGGGTGCGGGG
Source organism: Actinoplanes nipponensis (assembly GCF_016862275.1). GTDB lineage: Bacteria > Actinomycetota > Actinomycetes > Mycobacteriales > Micromonosporaceae > Actinoplanes > Actinoplanes nipponensis. The sequence goes on from NZ_BOMQ01000024.1 coordinate 64,070, forward strand.
GCGCGCCGGGCGTCATGAGGTGCTTGTGGCGGGTCCGGGCGGGGTGGGGCCGACCCATGCTCATCAAGATCCGTGCGGGGTGGGTGCTACGGGCACGAAGGACGTCATGGGGTACTCGGGGCCGGACCGAGTGGGGGTAAGCCGACCCGCAGTCACCAAGATTCGTTCGGTGGGGGCCACGGCTGCTCGTGGCGGGACCGGGCGGGTTAGCCCAATCGGCCGGTGGATCGTGGCCGGCCGGCCTCACCCTGCTTGCTGACCGCCCCGACTGAGCCCCACGCGGCGTGTTCGGTGGAGCGCAGGCGATCCGGGCGATGTGGTCACCCGTAGTCACGAGGAAAGTGACCGCCGCCGGGCGCTCGGCAACCCCTTGACCTGCCCCGGCCGGCTGTTCTCCGCCGAGCCCGCGGGAGCCGACCCCGAATGGGCGACCGAATCGATGTCCCCCATGACCGAATCCGCCCGCATGGCGAGCTCCCGACCTCGTGGCGCACCCTTGACCCGTGCGGCGGACCGGTGTCCCGACCGGGCTCGGTCACCCGATCCGGGGCGGACGGGCGCGGAGACGCGAAGAGGGGACCCGCGACTGCGGGACCCCTCTGCGGCAGGTGCCGGGTGATCAGCTGGCGAAGAACGCCCGCGGGTCAGCGACCAGCACACCCTGTTCGGTCAGGCGCTCGATGAGGCCCGACGGCGAGATGTCGTACACGATCGCGAGGGCGCGCAGGTCGTCCGCGCGGATCGACAGCACGCGACCGTTGTAGTCGCCGCGCTGCTGCTGTATGGCCCGGGCGTAGCGCGCGACGTAGGCCAGGTCCTCACCGGCGGCGTCGTACAGCTTCTCCAGGTCGAGCACGATCTTGTTGGTCGCCTCGAGCCGGACGCCGCTGCCGTCGGGCAGCAGCTCCGAGACGGGGACGCGGTAGAAGTCGGCCAGTTCGGCGAGGCGCGAAACGGTGACGGCGCGATCGCCACGCTCGTACGAGCCCACCACGACGGCCTTCCAGCGGCCGTTCGACTTCTCTTCCACGCCCTGCAGGGACAGGCCCTGCTGCTGGCGGATGGAGCGCAGGCGGGCGCCCAACGACTTGGCGTACTCAGACGGCATTCGGACACTCCCAGTACTGTGCTGGCCCGGAGGGTTCTTCCTCGGATCGCTACGCTGCGTGACGGTACGGAGTTTGCAACCTCTGGTCAAGTGTCGGTTACCGATGAGTCGCCGAGCTCGGGAGAGAGTTGCCCGCATTCGTCCGTTCGGTCCGCGGGTCAGCCACGTCACCATGGTCAACGCCGCAGGCACTGGTAACGTAGCGTCAGCCATCAGGGATCCTGCAACGGGGTCCTTGACCGACGTCCTTTAACGACCCGTCCCGTGAGGCGGGGAAGGAGGTCCGCTGTGGCGTCCCTACGTGACACCCACATCGGCACTGCGCCCGGCAAGACCGTTCTCTCCGCGTCCGACCTGCACCGGGTCGTCGACCGGATAGCGCATCAGATTCTCGAGAAGACCTCCGGCGCCACCGGCACCGTCCTGCTCGGCATCCCCACCCGCGGCGTGCCGCTCGCCCGCCGGCTGGCCGCCCGCATCCACGCCTTCGAGGGCATCGACGTGCCGGTCGGCGCGCTCGACATCACGCTCTACCGCGACGACCTGCGGCTGCACGCCACCCGCGCGCTCGGCAAGACCGAGATACCCGGCGACGGCATCGACGGGCGGCGGGTGATCCTGGTCGACGACGTGCTGTTCTCCGGCCGTACCGTGCGGGCCGCCCTGGACGCGCTCAGCGACGTCGGCCGGCCCAGCTCCGTGCAGCTCGCCGTGCTGGTCGACCGCGGCCACCGGGAGCTGCCCATCCGCGCCGACTACGTCGGCAAGAACATCCCGACCGCACAGTCCGAGAGCGTGCGCGTGTCGCTGGCCGAGACCGACGACGGTGTCGACGAGGTACGGCTCTCCGGCTCGGAGGATCCCCGATGATCAAGCACCTGCGCTCGGCGGCCGACCTGGACGCCGAGACCGCCACCCTGATCCTGGACACCGCGGGCGAGATGGCCGCCCTGGCCGGCCGCGAGGTCAAGAAGCTGCCGACGCTGCGCGGCCGTACGGTGGTCAACCTCTTCTACGAGGACTCCACCCGGACCCGGATCTCCTTCGAGGCCGCGGCCAAGCGGCTCTCGGCCGACGTCATCAACTTCTCCGCCAAGGGCTCCAGCGTCTCCAAGGGCGAGAGCCTCAAGGACACCGCGCTGACCCTGCAGGCGATGGGCGCGGACGCGGTCGTGATCCGGCACCCGGCCAGCGGCGCCCCGCACCGGCTGGCGTCCTGGGTGGACGGCTCGGTGATCAACGCCGGCGACGGCACCCACGAGCACCCGACCCAGGCGCTGCTGGACGCGTACACGATGCGCTCCCGGCTCGGCCGGCTCGACGGCCTGAACGTGGCCATCGTGGGTGACGTGTTGCACAGCCGGGTCGCCCGCTCCAACGTTCTGCTGCTCAGCACGCTGGGCGCCCGGGTCACCCTGGTCGGCCCGCCGACGCTGATCCCGATCGACGTGGCCGCGGCCCTGCAGCCCGGCCTGAAAGTGTCGTACGACCTCGATAGCGTCCTGCCCGACGCGGACGTCGTGATGATGCTGCGGGTGCAGACCGAGCGGATGCAGGACTCCTACTTCCCTTCCGCCCGCGAATACAGCCGCCGCTACGGGCTCGACGCGCCGCGGATGAGAAAGCTGCCGGAGCACGCGATCGTCATGCACCCCGGGCCGATGAACCGGGGCATGGAGATCGCGCCCGAGGTGGCCGACTCGTCGCGCTCCACCATCGTCGAACAGGTCGCCAACGGGGTCAGCGCCCGGATGGCGGTTCTCTACCTGCTGCTCGGAGGCAAGGCATGACCTCGTACCTGATCAAGGGTGTTTCGATCCTCGGCGGTGCGTCGGCCGATCTGCTGATCAAGGACGGGGTGCTCGCCACCGGTTCCGCCGACGGCGCCGAGGTGATCGACGCCGCCGGCCTGGTCGCGCTGCCCGGCCTGGTCGACCTGCACACCCACCTGCGCGAGCCCGGCCGTGAGGACGCCGAGACGGTCGAGACCGGCTCGCGGGCCGCGGCGCTCGGCGGCTACACCGCGGTGTTCGCGATGGCCAACACCTCGCCGGTCGCCGACACCGCCGGCGTGGTCGAGCAGGTCTGGCGGCTGGGCCGCGAGGCCGGCCTGGTCGACGTGCAGCCCATCGGCGCGGTCACCGTCGGGCTGGCCGGTAAGCAGCTGGCCGAGCTGGGCGCGATGGCCACCTCGGCGGCCGGCGTGCGGATCTTCTCCGACGACGGCCACTGCGTCGCCGACCCGCGGCTGATGCGCCGCGCGCTGGAATACGTCAAGGCGTTCGACGGCATCATCGCCCAGCACGCGGAGGAGCCCCGGCTCACCGAGGGCGCCCAGATGCACGAGGGCGAGGTCTCCACCCGGCTCGGCCTGACCGGCTGGCCCGCGGTGGCCGAGGAGGCGATCATCGCCCGCGACGTGCTCCTGGCCGAGCACGTCGGCAGCCGCCTGCACGTCTGCCACGTCTCCACCGCCGGGTCGGTCGAGGTGCTGCGCCAGGCCAAGGCCCGGGGGGTACGGGTGACCGCCGAGGTCACGCCGCACCACCTGCTGCTCACCGACGAGCTCGCCGCCAGCTACGACCCGGTGTTCAAGGTCAATCCGCCGTTGCGCACCGCGAAGGACGTCGCGGCGCTGCGCCAGGCGCTGGTCGACGGCGTGATCGACGTCGTGGCCACCGACCACGCGCCGCACGCGGTCGAGGACAAGGAATGTGAGTGGGCGTACGCCCGGCCGGGCATGGTGGGGCTGGAAACGGCGTTGCCGGTCGTGCTCTCCGTCCTGGGCGAGCAGTGGGAGCTCATCGCCGAGCGGATGTCCCGGGCCCCGGCCCGCATCGCCGGGCTCGCCGGGCACGGCACCGATCTCACGGCCGGCTCGCCGGCCAACCTGACGCTGGTGGACCCGTCCGCCCGGCGGGTCGTCGACCCGGCCGAGCTGGCGAGCCGCAGCCGCAACACACCGTACGCGGGCACCACCCTGCCGGGTCGCATCGTCGCGACCTTCCTTCGGGGAGAGCCGACTGTCCTGGATGGGAAGGCCGTCAAGTGAAACCAGCCATTCTTGTATTGGAAGACGGGCGCACGTTCCGTGGTCAGTCCTACGGCGCCGAGGGGGAGACCTTCGGCGAGGCCGTGTTCACCACCGGCATGACCGGTTACCAGGAGACGCTGACCGACCCGTCGTACCACCGGCAGGTCGTCGTGCAGACCGCGCCGCAGATCGGCAACACCGGCGTCAACGCCGAGGACGACGAGTCCGACCGGATCTGGGTGGCCGGCTACGTGGTCCGCGACCCGGCCCGCCGGCCGTCCAACTGGCGTTCGACCGGCGACCTCGGTGAGCGGCTCGCCGCCGAGGGCGTCGTCGGCATCAGCGGGATCGACACCCGGGCGCTGACCCGCCACCTGCGCTCGCGGGGCGCGATGCGGGTGGGCATCTCCACGGTCGACCTCGACCCGGCGTCGCTGCTCGACCGGGTCCGGGCCCAGCCGCAGATGATCGGCGCGGACCTGTCCGCCGAGGTCACCACCGGCTCGCGATACACGGTGGAGGCGGTCGGCGAGCACCGCTACACGGTGGCCGCGCTCGACCTGGGCATCAAGCGCAACGTCTCGCGCCGGCTGGCCGAGCGGGGCGTCACCACGCACATCTTCCCGGCGTCCTCGACCATCGAGGAGCTGCTGGCGGTCAGCCCGGACGCGGTGTTCCTGTCACCCGGGCCCGGCGATCCGGCCACCGCCGACGTACCGGTGGCGCTGGCCCGGGCCGTGCTGAGCCGGCGCGTGCCGCTGTTCGGCATCTGCTTCGGCAGCCAGATCCTGGGCCGGGCGCTCGGCTTCGGCACCTACAAGCTGGGGTACGGCCACCGCGGCATCAACCAGCCGGTGTTCGATCGGACCACCGGCAAGGTCGAGGTCACCTCGCACAACCACGGCTTCGCCGTCGACGCCCCGCTGAACACGGTCATCGACACCGAGTTCGGCGGCGTCGAGGTGTCGCACGTCTGCCTCAACGACAACGTGGTCGAAGGGCTGCGGGCGCTGGACGTGCCCGCGTTCACGGTCCAGTACCACCCCGAGGCGGCAGCCGGCCCGCACGACGCGGACTACCTGTTCGACCGCTTCGTGGAGCTCGTCGAGAAGGTTGAGGCCCGCTGATGGGAAAGCGCACCGATCTGCAGCACGTGATGGTGATCGGCTCCGGCCCGATCGTCATCGGCCAGGCCTGCGAGTTCGACTACTCCGGCACCCAGGCGTGCCGGGTGCTGCGCGCCGAGGGGCTGCGCGTCTCGCTGGTCAACTCCAACCCGGCCACGATCATGACCGACCCGGAGTTCGCCGACGCCACCTACGTCGAGCCGATCACGCCGGAGTTCGTCGAGCTGGTCATCGCCAAGGAGCGCCCGGACGCGATCCTGCCCACCCTCGGCGGGCAGACCGCCCTGAACACCGCGATCGCCCTGCACGAGAACGGCGTCCTGGAGAAGTACGGCGTCGAGCTGATCGGCGCGAACGTCGACGCCATCCGCAAGGGTGAGGACCGGCAGCTCTTCAAGGACATCGTGGCCAAGGCGGGCGGCGAGACGCCCCGCTCGCGGGTCTGTCACTCGATGGACGAGGTGCACGCGGCCGTCGCCGAGCTCGGCCTGCCGGTGGTCATCCGGCCGTCGTTCACCATGGGCGGCTTCGGCTCGGGCATGGCCCACAACGACGAGGATCTCGACCGCCTGGCCGGCGGCGGGCTCGCCGCCTCCCCGGTGCACGAGGTGCTGATCGAGGAGAGCGTGCTCGGCTGGAAGGAGTACGAGCTCGAGCTGATGCGCGACAAGCACGACAACGTCGTGGTGGTCTGCTCGATCGAGAACGTCGACCCGATGGGCGTGCACACCGGCGACAGCGTCACGGTGGCGCCCGCCATGACGCTGACCGACCGGGAGTACCAGAAGCTGCGCGACCTGGGCATCGCGGTGCTGCGCGAGGTCGGCGTGGACACCGGCGGCTGCAACATCCAGTTCGCGATCAACCCGGCCGACGGCCGGCTGGTCGTCATCGAGATGAACCCGCGGGTGTCGCGGTCCAGCGCGCTGGCGTCCAAGGCCACCGGCTTCCCGATCGCGAAGATCGCCGCCAAGCTGGCCATCGGCTACACCCTGGACGAGATCCCGAACGACATCACGCTCAAGACCCCGGCGGCGTTCGAGCCGGCGCTGGACTACGTGGTCGTCAAGATCCCGCGGTTCGCCTTCGAGAAGTTCCCGGGCGCGGACGCCGAGCTGACCACCACGATGAAGTCGGTGGGCGAGGCGATGAGCCTGGGCCGCAACTTCGCCGAGGCGCTCAACAAGGCCATGCGCTCGATGGAGACCAAGGCCGCGGGCTTCTGGACCGCGCCCACCTTCACCGACGTCGACGAGGCGCTCGCCGCGCTGCGGGTGCCGCACGACGGCCGGCTCTACACGGTCGAGGCGGCGCTGCGGCTGGGCGCGAGCGTCGAGCAGGTGCACGAGGCCAGCGGCGGCATCGACCCGTGGTTCCTGGACGAGATCGCCGCCCTGGTCGAGCTGCGGCAGCGGATCCTGGACGCGCCGGTGCTCGACGAGGAACTGCTGCGGATCGCCAAGCGCTCCGGGCTCTCCGACCGTCAGCTCGCGGCGCTGCGCCCGGAGCTGGCCGGCGAGGACGGCGTACGGACCCTGCGGCACCGGCTCGGGGTGCGCCCGGTCTACAAGACGGTCGACACCTGCGCGGCCGAGTTCCAGGCCGACACGCCGTACCACTACTCCACGTACGACGAGGAGACCGAGGTCGCGCCCTCGGACCGGCCCAAGGTGCTGATCCTGGGCTCGGGGCCGAACCGGATCGGGCAGGGCATCGAGTTCGACTACTCGTGCGTGCACGCCGTCATGGCGCTGCGTGAGGTGAGCTTCGAGACCGTCATGGTCAACTGCAACCCGGAGACCGTCTCCACCGACTACGACACCGCCGACCGGCTCTACTTCGAGCCGCTCACGTTCGAGGACGTCATGGAGGTCTTCCACTCCGAGGACTCCTCCGGCAAGGCCGCCGGCGGTCCCGGCGTGGTCGGCGTGATCGTCCAGCTCGGCGGGCAGACCCCGCTCGGGCTGGCCCAGCGGCTCAAGGACGCCGGCGTGCCGATCGTGGGCACCTCGCCCGAGTCGATCCACCTGGCCGAGGACCGCGGCGCGTTCGGCCAGGTGTTGCACAAGGCCGGGCTGCGCTCGCCCGAGCACGGCACCGCGACCAGCTTCGACGAGGCCAAGGCCATCGCCGACGAGATCGGCTACCCGGTGCTGGTCCGGCCGTCGTACGTGCTCGGCGGTCGCGGCATGGAGATCGTGTACGACGAGCCGACGCTGGCCGACTACATCGCCCGGGCCACCGAGATCTCGCCGGACCACCCGGTGCTGGTGGACCGCTTCCTGGACGACGCCATCGAGATCGACGTGGACGCGCTCTGCGACGCCACCGGCGAGGTCTACATCGGCGGGGTCATGGAGCACATCGAGGAGGCCGGCATCCACTCCGGCGACTCGTCCTGCTCGCTGCCGCCGGTCACCCTGGCCGGCTCGCACCTGGCCGAGGTGCGCCGCTACACCGAGGCGATCGCCCGCGGCGTCGGCGTGCGCGGCCTGCTCAACGTCCAGTACGCCCTCAAGGACGACACGCTGTACGTGCTGGAGGCCAACCCGCGCGCCTCCCGGACGGTGCCGTTCGTGTCCAAGGCGACGGCGGTGCCGCTGGCCAAGGCGGCCGCCCGGATCATGCTCGGGGCCACCATCAAGGAGCTGCGCGACGAGGGCATCCTGTTCCGCGACCGGGACGGCGGCGAGACCCCGGCCGACGCCCCGATCGCGGTCAAGGAGGCGGTGCTGCCGTTCAAGCGGTTCCGCACCCCGGCCGGCAAGGGCGTGGACAGCCTGCTCGGCCCGGAGATGAAGTCGACCGGCGAGGTCATGGGCATCGACCCCGGCTTCGGCCCGGCGTTCGCCAAGTCGCAGGCGGCCGCGTACGGCTCGTTGCCGACCAGCGGCAAGATCTTCGTCTCGGTGGCCAACCGGGACAAACGCTCGATGATCTTCCCGGTCAAGCGGCTGGCCGACCTCGGCTTCACGATCGTCACCACCGCCGGCACCGGCGAGGTGCTGCGCCGGCACGGCATCGCGTGCGAGATCGTGCCCAAGCACTTCGAGAGCCCGGGTAAGAACGCGGTGGCGCTGATCCAGGCCGGCGAGATCGCCCTGATCATCAACACGCCGCAGGGCTCGGGGGCCAGCGCCCGCTCGGACGGCTACGAGATCCGCAGCGCCGCCGTCACGTACGACATCCCCAGCATCACCACCGTGCCCGGCGCGGCCGCGGCGGTGATGGGCATCGAGGCCCTGATGCGCGGCGACATGACGGTCCGCCCGCTGCAGGAGCTGCACGCGATGCTGCGGGAGGGCGAGTGAGCCAGCCGAGCATGCCGTGCGCGGCGCAGGCGGAGGTGCGGGGGTGAGCCTGTTCACCAGCGCGGTCCGGCCGGTTCTCTTCCGGCTGGGCGGCGGTGACGCCGAGAAGGCGCACGAGTTCACGCTGGAGCGGCTGGCGTCGCTCGGCGCCCGCCCGCGCGCCCTGCTGCGCAGCCGCTACGCGGTGCCGGCGCCCGTCGAGGCGTTCGGCGTGCGCTTCCCCAACCCGGTGGGGCTGGCCGCCGGCATGGACAAGAACGGGGTGGCCCTGCCGGCCTGGCCCGCGCTGGGCTTCGGCTTCGTCGAGGTGGGCACGGTCACCGCGAAGCCGCAGCCCGGCAACGACCAGCCCCGGCTGTTCCGGCTGCGCGACAGCGAGGCCGTGATCAACCGGATGGGCTTCAACAACGCGGGCGCGGCGGCGCTGGCCGCCCGCCTGGCCGAGCTGGGCCCGCTGGGCGTGCCGCTGGGGATCTCGCTGGGCAAGTCCAAGGTGACGCCGCTGGAGGAGGCGGTGGAGGACTACCTGACCTCCTACCGCCTGCTGCACCCGTACGCGGACTACATCGCGGTCAACGTGTCGTCGCCCAACACGCCCGGCCTGCGCACGCTGCAGGACCGGTCGGCGCTGGCGGCGCTGCTCGGTGCGCTGGTCGGCGGCAAGCCGGTGCTGGTGAAGATCGCCCCGGACCTGACCGAGCCGGCCATCGCCGAGCTGCTGGAGGTCTGCCTGGCGGCGGGCGCGGCGGGCGTCATCGCGACCAACACCACGCTGGCCCGCGACGGGCTGGCGGCGGCCGACCAGCCGCGGGCCGCGGAGGCGGGCGGGCTCTCCGGGCGGCCGCTGACCGAGCGGGCCCGCAAGATCGTCCACTTCGTCCACGAGGAGACGGGCGGCCGGCTGCCGATCATCGGCGTCGGCGGGATCCTCGACGCGGACGACGCGGCCCGGATGTTCGACGCGGGGGCGGCGCTGGTGCAGCTCTACACGGGTTTCATCTACCGCGGGCCGGCGCTGGTCCGGGCCGCCGCGAAGGCCTACGCGACCGCCGGGGAGAAGGCCAGGCCGTGACCCTGGGCGGGGCTCGGGCCGTAGGGCCGCCCGGAGCCGCCGGCCGCGGGAGGGAGGTCTGTCCGTCCCCGCCCGCCGGCGCGGATCTGATCGGTCGCCCGGGCCCGGGCCCGGCCGCCGCAGCATCCTGGCCCGTTGGTTGGGCCGCCGCGGCATCCTGGCCCGTCGGCCCGGCTCCTGCGGCATCCTGGCGCGCCGGTCGGGCCGCCACGGCATCCTGGCCCGCCGGCCCGGCCGCTGCGGCAGTCTGGCCCGCCGGTCGGGCCGCCGTGTGCGGGCGGTCGGCGGGCGGCCCGCGGGGCCGGTCTTGACCGGCCCGGCCGGCCGCGACCGGGCGGAACTCCTGGCCCTGGACCGCGCCCACGTCTGGCACCCCTACGGCCCGATGCCCGGCCGCAGCGAGCCCTACGTCGTCGACAGCGCCCAGGGCGTCCGCCTGCGGCTGGCCGACGGGCGGGAGCTGGTCGACGGCATGTCTTCGTGGTGGGCGGCCATCCACGGCTACCGGCACCCGGTGCTGGACGCCGCGCTGGCCGAGCAGGCCGGCCGGATGAGCCACGTCATGTTCGGCGGGCTCACCCACGCGCCGGCCGTCGAGCTGGCCACCACGCTGGTCGAGCTGACCCCGGACGGCCTCGAGCACGTCTTCCTGTGCGACTCCGGCTCCGTGGGCGTCGAGGTCGCCATCAAGATGGCCCTCCAGGCCCAGCCGGCCCGCGGCCACCCGGGCCGGCGCCGGCTCGCCACCTGGCGCGGCGGGTACCACGGCGACACGTTCCATCCGATGAGCGTCTGCGACCCGGTCGGGGGAATGCACCAGCTCTGGACCGGGGTGCTGCCCGCCCAGGTCTTCGCGGGCCCGCCGCCGGCGGATTACGACCCGGCGTACGCCGCCGAGCTCAGCGACCTGGTCGAGCGACACGCCGGCGAGCTGGCCGCGGTCATCGTCGAGCCGGTGGTGCAGGGCGCCGGCGGCATGCGTTTCCACCATCCGGAATACCTGCGGGTGCTGCGCGAGGTGACCGCGGCGCACGGCGTGCTGCTGATCTTCGACGAGATCGCGACCGGCTTCGGCCGTACCGGTGAGCTCTTCGCCGCCCACCACGCCGGGGTGACCCCCGACATCCTGTGCCTGGGCAAGGCCCTCACCGGGGGCTACCTGACCCTGGCCGCGACCCTGTGCACCGCCGCGGTGGCCGAGGCCGTCTCCGCGGGCAGCGCCGGGGGGCTGGCGCACGGGCCGACCTTCATGGGCAACCCCCTGGCCTGCGCCGTCGCCAACGCCTCCATCGGCCTCCTGCGCGCCCAGGACTGGCGCACCCGCGTCGGGACCATCGAGAAGGGCCTGCGGGCCGGTCTCGAGCCGCTGCGGGCCGCTCCCGGCGTCAGTGACGTCCGCGTGCTGGGCGCCATCGGCGTGGTGCAGCTCGATCACGAGGTCGACGTGGCCGCGGCGACCGCCGCCGCCGTGGCCGCGGGGGTCTGGCTGCGGCCGTTCCGGGACCTGATCTACACGATGCCGCCGTACGTCGCCGACGACGCCGATGTCGCCCGCATTACCCGAGGAATCGCCGCCGCGGTGTCCGCCACCTGACACGGAAGTGAGAACGACCCATGGAGTCCTTCGGAAGCCGGCTGCACCGCGCCACCGCGCAGCGTGGGCCGCTGTGCGTGGGCATCGATCCGCACGCCGCCCTGCTCGCCCGGTGGGGCCTGTCCGACGACGTCGCCGGCCTGGAACGCTTCGCCCGTACGGTCGTCGAGGCACTGGCCGATCGGGTCGCCGTGCTCAAGCCGCAGTCGGCCTTCTTCGAGAGATTTGGGTCACGCGGCATCGCCGTTCTTGAGTCAATTATCCGACAGTCACGCGAGGCCGGGGCGCTGGTGCTGCTGGACGTGAAGCGCGGCGACATCGGCTCGACGATGGCCGCGTACGCCGACGCTTACCTCAATCCGGACAGTGCTCTATGTGCTGACGCGATCACTGTGAGTCCCTTTCTCGGAGTCGGCTCTTTGCGTCCCGCGTTCGACATGGCGGCCGCCCACGGCGGCGGCGTTTTCGTGCTCGCGCTGACCTCCAACCCCGAGGGAGTGGCCGTCCAGCACGCCGTCGGCGCCGACGGCCGGACCGTCGCGCAAACCGTGATCGATGAGATTTCCCAGGTCAACGCGGGTGCGGACCCGCTCGGCAGCCTCGGGCTGGTGGTCGGCGCGACCATCGGCGAGACCGGCCACGACCTGTCGAAGGTCAACGGCCCGCTGCTCGCTCCGGGGCTCGGAGCGCAGGGTGGGAGCCCCGCCGATCTGCGCCGGATCTTCGGCGAGAGCCTGCGGAACGTGCTGCCGTCGTACTCACGCGAGGTTCTCGGCGCGGGCCCCGAGGTGGCCTCCCTGCGGGCCGCCGCGGACCGCGCCGTGACCGCCTGTAGCGCCGTGATCGGGTGAAACGGCCTGCCTAGCAGGCCTGCCCCGGCCCGGCGCAGGGGTACCCCCACGTTGCCGAAACCGCCGTTGACCGCTAGTTTTCCCGGCGCCGGGAACCACATGCCCCTTTGGTTCCCTGGCACACCACGTTTCACAGAGTGCCGGTATTGGACTACCGGTGCGATAGGGACCTGAGGAGAACTGGTGCCGCTCCCGCAACTAAGCCCCGAGCAGCGTAAAGCCGCGCTGGAGAAGGCCGCGGAGATTCGCAAGGCCCGGGCCGAGCTGAAGGATCAGCTCAAGTCTGGCAAGACCACCCTCGCCGCCGTGCTCGACCGGGCGGAAGGCGACGACGTCGTCGGCAAGCTGAAGGTTTCGGCCGTGCTCCAGGCGCTGCCGGGCATCGGCAAGATCCGGGCGACCCAGATCATGGAGAAGCTCAAGATCGCTGACAGCCGTCGCCTTCGTGGCCTCGGCGAGCAGCAGCGTAAGGCCCTCCTGGGGGAGTTCGCTGCGAACTGACTCACCGGCTCGTGTTGAATGAGCCTGTGAGCATGGATGACGACGCGCGCCCGGCGGCCCGACTCACCGTCCTGTCCGGCCCCTCGGGGGTGGGCAAGGACAGCGTGATCGAGCTGATCCGGGCGCGCTCGCCATGGATCAAGCTGTCGGTTTCGGTGACCACCCGCAAGAAGCGCGACTACGAGACCGACGGCGAGCACTACCACTTCGTCACCCGGTCGGAGTTCCAACGCCTGGTCGACGGCGACCAGCTGCTCGAGTGGGCCGAGTTCGCCGGCAACCTCTACGGCACGCCGCGGGCCCAGGTCGAGGGCTGGCTGGCCCAGGGCCGGCCGGTGCTGCTGAAGATCGACTTGCAGGGGGCCCGCCAGGTGCGGGCCACGATGCCCGACGCGCAGCTCGTCTTCCTGGCCCCGCCCAGCGTCGACGAGCTCCGGCGCCGGCTGATCGGGCGCGGCACCGACGACGAGGACACCATCCGGCGCCGCCTGGCCCACGCCGACGAGGAGCTGGCCGCCGAGAAGGAGTTCGACCGCACCGTGGTCAACGACTTCGTCGAGCGGGCCGCCGACGAGCTGGTAGGATTGCTCGGTTCGTCGTTTCTGACTCCCGCTCAGCCGCCGGTGTCTAGCTGAGAATTAAGGAAGTACATCACTGTGGGAACCATCGCCAACCCCGAAGGCATCACCAACCCGCCGATCGACGAGCTGCTCGACAAGACCTCGTCGAAGTACTCGCTGGTGATCTTCGCGGCCAAGCGCGCCCGCCAGGTCAACGCCTACTACAGCCAGCTCGGCGAGGGCCTGCTGGAGTACGTCGGCCCGCTGGTCGAGACCACTCCGCAGGAGAAGCCCCTGTCGATCGCGATGCGCGAGATCAACGCCGGTCTGCTGACCGCCGAGGCGACCGACAATCCCTGATCCGCTGCTTCGCCGTGCACCCGCGTCCGCTCACTGCGGGCGCGGGTTTTTCGCTGACGGGGGTGTGCCATGCCCGAGGTAGTGCTCGGCGTCTGCGGCGGGATCGCCGCGTACAAGGCCTGTGAGCTGCTGCGGTTGTTCACCGAGTCGGGTCACGGCGTCCGTGTCGTGCCCACCGCGTCGGCGCTCACGTTCGTCGGCGCGCCCACCTGGGCCGCGCTGTCCGGCCGCCCGGTGACCGCCGAGGTCTGGGACGACGTGCACGAGGTGCCCCACGTGCGCATCGGCCGGCAGGCCGAGCTGGTCGTGGTGGCGCCCGCGACCGCCGACCTGCTCGCCCGGGCCGCCCACGGCCTCGCCGACGACCTGCTCACCAACACCCTGCTCACCGCGACCTGCCCGGTGGTCTACGCGCCGGCCATGCACACCGAGATGTGGGAGAACCCGGCCACGCGGGCCAACGTCGCGACCCTGCGGGCGCGCGGCGCGGTCGTCATCGAGCCGGCTGTGGGCCGGCTCACGGGCGCCGACACCGGCAAGGGCCGGCTGCCCGACCCGGCGCAGATCTTCGCCACCGCGCTGCGCGTGCTGCGCCGCGGCGCGCCGGCGGAGACCGACCTGGCCGGCCGCCGGGTGGTCGTCACCGCAGGTGGCACGCGTGAGCCGCTGGACCCGGTGCGGTTCCTCGGCAACCGCTCGTCGGGCAAGCAGGGCTACGCGCTGGCCCGCTCGGCGGTCGCCCGCGGCGCGCGCGTCACGCTGATTGCGGCGAACGTCACTCTGGCCGACCCGGCGGGCGCCGACGTGGTCCGCGTCGGCACGACCGAGGAGCTCCGCAAGGCCACGGTGGAGGCCGCCGCGGCCGCCGACGTGGTGGTGATGGCGGCCGCGCCGGCCGACTTCCGGCCGGCCACGGTCGCCGGCCGGAAGATCAAAAAGACCGACGGGGGTACGGCGCCGACGATCGAGCTGGTCACCAACCCGGACATCGCCGCCGAGCTGGGCGCCGCCAAACGCCCTGGTCAGCTGCTGGTGGCGTTCGCCGCGGAGACCCACGACGCGCTGGAGAACGCCCGCGGCAAACTGGTGCGCAAACGCGCGGACCTGATCGTCGTTAACGAGGTGGGCGCCGACCTGGTCTTCGGGGCGGACCGCAACACGGTCACGATCCTCGGCGCGGACGGCAGCACCACAGCGCTCGGGGAACTCCCCAAAGACGATGTGGCCGATGCGATATGGGACGAGGTCGTCAGTCGCCTCGCCGCCCTGGTGGGCGACACTGGGACGGGCTGAGGCCGGGCCAGCGTCCGGCCGGCGGCGGTGACTACACTGCCGCCGAACGAAACTTCGACAAATCTGAGGAGCACCGTGGCACGCCGCCTGTTCACCTCCGAGTCGGTCACGGAAGGCCACCCGGACAAGATCGCTGACCAGATCAGCGACGGTATTCTCGATGCCCTGCTGGGGCAGGACCCCCGTAGCCGCGTCGCGGTGGAGACCCTGATCACGACCGGCCAGGTGCACGTGGCCGGCGAGGTGACCACCAAGGCGTACGCGGACATCCCGAGCATCGTGCGCGAGACCATTCTCGGCATCGGCTACGACTCGTCCAAGAAGGGCTTCGACGGCGCCTCCTGCGGCGTCAGCGTCTCGATCGGCTCCCAGTCGCCGGACATCGCCCAGGGCGTGGACAGCGCGGTCGAGCTGCGCGAGGGCAACTCCGAGCACGCGCTCGACGCCCAGGGCGCCGGCGACCAGGGCATGATGTTCGGCTTCGCCTGCTCCGAGACCCCGGAGCTGATGCCGCTGCCGATCGCGCTGGCCCACCGCCTGGCCCGCCGGCTGTCGACGGCCCGCAAGGACGGCACGATCCCGTACCTGCGCCCGGACGGCAAGACCCAGGTCACCATCGAGTACGACGGCCTGCGCCCGGTGCGCCTGGACACGGTCGTGGTGTCGTCGCAGCACGCGGCCGACATCTCGCTCGAGTCGCTGCTGACCCCGGACGTCCGCGAACACGTCCTCGGCCCCGAGCTCGCCGGCCTGGACCTGGACGTGGACAACTACCGGCTGCTGGTCAACCCGACCGGCCGCTTCGAGATCGGCGGCCCGATGGGCGACGCCGGCCTGACCGGCCGCAAGATCATCGTGGACACGTACGGCGGCTACGCCCGGCACGGCGGCGGCGCGTTCTCGGGCAAGGACCCGTCGAAGGTGGACCGCTCGGCGGCGTACGCGATGCGCTGGGTGGCCAAGAACGTCGTCGCCGCGGGCCTGGCCGAGCGCTGCGAGACCCAGGTCGCGTACGCGATCGGCAAGGCCCACCCGGTCTCGCTGTTCGTCGAGACCTTCGGCACCGAGAACGTGCCGGTGGAGCGCATCGAGAAGGCCATCAACGAGGTGTTCGACCTGCGCCCGGCCGCGATCATCCGCGACCTGGACCTGCTGCGCCCGATCTACCAGCAGACCGCCGCGTACGGCCACTTCGGCCGCGAGCTGCCCGAGCTGCTGTGGGAGAACACGGACCGCGCCCAGGACCTGAAGTCGGCCGCGGCCTGAGCTCGACAACGCCGGAAACGGGTGCCGCGACCTCGGTCGCGGCACCCGTGCTGTTTGCCGCCGAAGATGTCGTACCCGCGCGCCAGAATGTGCGGGTGAGGGCGGCGAAACCGAAACCCGACCGCGAGCCGGCGTCCCGGCTCCCGGTCGCGCGGGTCAGCGTCGAGGTGCCACTGGCGCACCTCGACCGCCCGTTCGACTACCTGGTCTCGGCGGCCGACGACGAGGCGGCCCAGCCCGGCGTGCGGGTCAAGGTCCGGTTCGCCGGCCAGCTGGTGAACGGCTTCCTGCTGGAGCGCGCGGAGTCCAGCCCGCACGGCGGCAAGCTGGCCTTTCTCGACAAGGTGGTCTCGCCCGAGCGGGTGCTCGATCCGGAGGTGGCCCGGCTGGCCCGGGCGGTCGCGGATCGCTATGCGGGCAATCTGTCGGATGTGCTGCGGCTGGCGGTGCCACCACGCCACGCGCGGGTCGAGGCGCAGGCCAGCCCGCCGCCTCCGGATCCGGCTGCCGGAGTCGCAGGATCGCCCAGGTTGTCCGGGCCGGCGGGATCGTCCGGGTCGGCGGAGTCGTCCGGGCTGGCGGGGTCGTCTGAGCTGGCTGGGTCTTCAGGGCCGCAGGTGTCGTCTGGGCTGGCGGAGTCGTCCGGGCTGGTGGGGTCGTCTGGGCCGGCTGGGTCGTCTGGGCCGGCTGGGTCTTCAGGGCCGCAGGGGTTGTCTGGGCTGGCGGAGTCGTCCGGGCTGGCGGGATCGTCTGGGCCGGCTGGGTCTTCAGGGCCGCAGGGGTCGTCTGGGCTGGCGGAGTCGTCCAGGCTGGCGGGGGCCTCTGGGCTGGCCTGGGCTGCAGAGCCGTCCGGGCCGGTGGGGTTGGGCGCGGCGGCCCTGCCCGCTCATGAGGTGGACTTCCCCGGACAGGGGCCCGACGCGGGTGTCTCGGTGGAGTCGCCGGCTGACGCCGCCTCGCTGGACGGCCGGGTCGAACTCCGCCGAGGCACGCGCCCGAGCGGGGGTCCCGGCGGGCCCCCCGGGGGCGACAGCGGTGCCGAAGCGGTAGCGGTAGATCGCCGCGTGCCGGATGGCCGGGCGGTGGCGGTGGGCCAGCCGGCCGACTCGCAGCATGATCAATCGGCAGTCGCCGCGCGGTCAGCCGGCCTCGCTCCGGCACCGGCGGCCCCAGCCGCCCACCGACGCGGAAATCCCGGTGCGGACCCACCGGCCACCGCCCCCATTGCCTCCTCGAAGGGTGCGGCAGGCGCCCCGCGGCGGGTGGGCGACGCAAGCGTCCTCTCCGCGGAGGGTGACGCAAGTGCCCTTTCGGCGGACGGTGATGCGAGAGCCCTTTCCGCGGAGGGCGACGCAAGAGGCTTTTCGGCGGAGGGTGATGCGAGAGCCCTTTCTGTAGAGGGTGATGCAAGCGTCCTTTCCCCGGCGGGCCACCTAAGCGCCCCCTCTCCAGAGGGTGATGCAAGCACTCTCTCCCCGGAGGGGGATGCAAGCGCCCCCTCCCCGGAGAGCGACCTAAGCGCCCCCTCTCCAGAGGGAGACGCAACTGCCCCCTCCCCGAAGGGCGACCCAACCACCCCCACACCGCCCCACGGCTGGGGCATCTACCCAGCCGGCGCCGCCTACCTCCACGCCCTGGAGCAGGCCCGCCCCGCCCGGGCCGTCTGGTCGGCCCTCCCCGGAGAGGACTGGCCCGCGCGCATCGCCGAGGCCGCCGCTGCCGTCGTGCGGGCCGGCCGGGGTGTGGTCGTCGTCGTGGCGGACGCCCGTGATCTGGAGCGACTCGACCGGGCGCTGACCGCGGTGCTCGGCGACGGCAGGCACGTGGCGCTCAACGCCGCCGCCGGGCCCGCCGAGCGGTACAGGCGGTTTCTCGCCGCCAGCCGCCACCGGGTGCCCGTGGTCGCCGGGACGCGGGCGGCCATGTTCGCGCCCGTCGCCGATCTCGGTCTCGTGGTCATCTGGGACGACGGGGACGACCTGCACGCCGAGCCGCGGGCGCCGTACCCCCATGCCCGGGACGTGTTGCTCACCCGGGCGCAGCTCGCCGGGTGCGCCGCCCTGGTCGGTGGTTTCGCCCGTACGGGGGAGGCCCAGCTGTTGCTGGAGACCGGGTGGGCCAAGGAGATCGTCGCCGGCCGGGACACGCTGCGGGCCCGGAGCCCGGCCATCGCGCCGACCGGTGACGATCCGCAGCTCGCGCGCGATCCCGGCGCGGTCAGCGCCCGGCTGCCCAGTCTCGCCTGGCAGGCGGCCCGCGGCGCGTTGCAGGCCGGCGCGCCGGTGCTGGTGCAGGTGCCCCGGCGCGGCTATCTGCCGTCCACCGCGTGTGCCGAGTGCCGTACGCCTGCCCGCTGCCCGCACTGCTCCGGGCCGCTGGGGCTGGCCGGTTCCCGGGACGTGCCGGCGTGTCACTGGTGCGGGCGCGCCGCCGCCGACTACGCGTGTCCGGCCTGCGGTGGGCGGCGGCTGCGGGCGTCGGTGACCGGCGCCCGGCGGACGGCCGAGGAGCTCGGCCGGGCGTTCCCCGGGTTCCCGGTGCGTACGTCCGGGCGGGACGAGATTCTCGGCACCGTTCCGGGGACCGCCGCCGTGGTTGTCGCCACGCCTGGGGCGGAGCCCGTGGCCGAGGGCGGCTACGGCGCGGTGCTGCTGCTCGACACGTGGGCGCTGCTGTCCCGGGCCGATCTGCGGGCCGCCGAGGAGACGATGCGGCGCTGGCTGTCCGCCGCCGCCCTGGCGCGGCCCGGTCCGGCCGGCGGCCGGGTGGTTGTCGTGGCCGACGGGTCGCTGGCGCCGGTGCAGGCGTTGCTGCGCTGGGACCCGGGCTGGTTCGCGGCCCGCGAGCTCGCCGAACGCCGCGAGCTGGGCTTCCCGCCGGCGGCCCGGATGGCCAGCGTCACCGGCCGGGCCGAGGCGGTGGCCGAGTTCCTGGCCGCGGCCCGGCTGCCCGACGACGTGGAACTGCTCGGCCCGGTCCCGGCCGCCGACGACCAGGAACGCATGCTGCTGCGGGTGTCGCGGGGCCGGGCGGCGGCGCTGGCCCGGGCGCTGCACGAGGCGGCGGCGGTACGCAGCGCGAAGAAGTCCACCCAGCCGGTCCGCATCCAGATCGACCCGGCCGAGCTGCTGTGACCGCTAATCGGTGGCCAGCTTGGCGCTGAAGCCCAGCAGCGCGGTGGCGGTCGCCGCGTCGAGGGCCCGGCGCACGCCCCGCCGGGTCAGCACCCGCCGCGCCCGGGCCATGCCCAGGACCACCAGCAGCAGGTACATCAGCGACAGCGCCGCGTGGCTCAGGGCCAGCGCCAGCAGCGCGCCCAGCGGCGCGTCCGGGCCGAGGAACTGTGGCAGCACCGCCAGGTAGAAGACCAGGACCTTGGGGTTGGTGATGTTCGACAGGAAGCCCTGCCGCCAGCCCGACGCCGCGCCGGGCGACACCGAGTCGGGGTAGAGGCCGGCCAGCGCCGACCGCAGGGCCTGCACGCCCAGGTACGCCAGGTAGGCGATGCCGGCCCACTTGATCGCCTGGAACACCGGCTGGGCGCGGGTCACCAGCGCGCCGAGCCCGGCCGCCGCGGCCAGGCCCTGCACCGCGTTCGAGCTGGCCACCCCGGCCGCGCTCCACGAGCCGCGGCGGCGGCCGCCGGCCAGGGTGTTCTTGGTGATCACCGCGAAGTCCGGGCCGGGCATGAGGACCAGCAGCACCGCGAAGACCAGGAACGATCCGTACGTGGACCACGTCATCGGCCGAGCCTAACGCCGCCGGCGTCAGACCGCTTTGTAGTATCTGACCTGCGGCAGCGCCGTGAAACCGGCCTTTTCGTAGGCGCGGCGGGCCGGCGCGTGGCCCGGGTCGCCGCCGGTCCCGATCGCCACCAGCCGGGCGCCGGCCGCCCGCAGCTGGTCGACGGCGAAGGCGATCAGGTCCGTGGCGATGCCCCGGCGCTGATGGGCCGGGTCCACCGCGATCATCTCCAGCTCGCCGCCGCCGGAGGCAGGGTCGAGCACCGCCACGACGAAGCCCACCGGCTCCGCGCCGGCCACGGCCACCCAGGTCGTCGCGGCGTGCTCGCGGCACACCCGGGCCACGTCGCGGGCCTGCGAGCTCGTCCAGTCCGGGAAGAGGCGGCGGTAGATCTCCCCGCCCAGCACCTGCTCGAAGGAGGCGAAGACGGGCGCCCACGCCCGCAGGGACAGCCGCACCACGGCGTCGACGTCCGCGTCGGTGAGCGCCCGGATCTCCGTCGTCATGCGGTCCAGGCTAGGGCAGCACCCGCGGGTCCGGGTGCGGCGAACGGGGCACCGCCACGTCCTCGATGGTGGTGAACGGGAAGCGGAAGACCGGGCCGGAGCCGCGGCGGTCGCCGAACTCGTCGCCGATCCACAGTGAGCCGTCGCGGTCGCGCACGACCGACTCCCGTCGAAGTCCGCCGCGCTCGGCCCGGGCCAGCGGGAACGGGACGCCCCGGACGGCTCGCCGCCGGGCACGAACGTCAGGCCGGCAGCGAGGCGGAGCCGGTCAGGGTGGGCGCGGCGGACGGGTGGGTGGAGGAGCGCGGCCACCAGGCCGAGCGTCAGGACGAGCAGGCCGACGCCGGCGTTGGGCCGCACCGGACATCGTCCGCTGCCGGGCGGCGCGAGGGCGGCGTGCGGGCTCCGTAGACTAGGCGTCATCAGCGATTTTCTGTGAGCAGTCGAGGAGTGGCACCCGCGTGACCGTCCAGCCCATCCGTCTGTTCGGCGACCCGGTGCTGCGTACGCCGGCCGACGCCGTGGTCGACTTCGACAAGGAACTGCGCCGGCTCGTCCGGGACCTCACCGAGACGATGCAGGACTCCGGCGGCGCCGGCCTGGCCGCGCCGCAGCTCGGCGTGGGTCTGCGGGTGTTCGCGTTCCACGTCGACGAGGTGCTCGGCCACATCGTCAACCCGGTGCTGAGCTTCCCCGACGACGAGGAGCAGGACGGCCCGGAGGGCTGCCTGTCCATCCCCGGCGTGTACGTCGACACCAAGCGCCGCCAGCACGTCGTCGCCCAGGGCTTCACCGAGAACGGCGACCCCTTGCAGCTGGTCGGCACCGGCCTGATGGCGCGCTGCGTGCAGCACGAGACCGACCACCTCGACGGGGTGCTGTTCCTGGACCGGCTGGAGACCGCCGCCCGCAAGGACGCGATGAAGCAGATCCGGGCCGCCGAGTGGTACGACGCCGGCGCCCCGCCGACGGTGAAGACCAGCCCGCACGGCATCTTCGGGCTGGGGCGGTGACCCGGTGCGCCTGATCTTCGCCGGCACCCCCGAGGTGACCCTGCCCTCGCTCGACGCCCTGGCCGCCTCGTCCCACGAGATCATCGCTGTCGTCACCCGGCCCGACGCCCCGGCCGGGCGCGGCCGCCGCCTGGTCCGCTCGCCGGCCGGCGCCTGGGCCGACGAGCGCGGCATCGAGGTGCTCACCCCGCAGCGGCCCCGCGAGCCCGAGTTCCAGGAGCGGCTGCGCCAGCTCGCGCCGGACTGCGTACCGGTGGTCGCCTACGGCGCGCTGGTCCCGCCGAGCGCGCTGGAGGTCCCCAAACACGGCTGGGTCAACCTGCACTTCTCCCTGCTGCCGGCCTGGCGGGGCGCGGCGCCCGTGCAGCACGCCGTGCTGCACGGCGACGAGGTCACCGGCGCGAGCGTGTTCGAGCTGGAGGCCGGCATGGACACCGGCCCGGTGTACGGCACGCTGACCGAGCGGATCCGGGCCACCGACACCTCCGGTGACCTGCTCGCCCGGCTGGCCACCGAGGGCGCCGGCCTGCTGGTCGCGGTGCTGGACGCGATCGAGGCGGGCACCGCCCGGGCGCACCCGCAGCCCGCCGACGGCGTGTCGCTGGCCCCGAAGATCACCGTCGAGGACGCCCGGGTCCGCTGGTCCGACCCGGCGTTCGCGGTGGACCGGCGCATCCGGGCGTGCACCCCGGCGCCGGGCGCCTGGACGACCCTGCGCGACGAGCGGCTCAAGCTCGGGCCGGTGCGCCCGGTGGCCAACGCCGTCCCCCTGGCGCCGGGGGAGCTGCTCGTCGAGCGCACCCAGGTGCTGGTGGGCACCGCGACCACCCCGGTGATCCTGGGCGAGGTCCGGGCCGCCGGAAAGAAGCCGATGGCGGCCTCCGACTGGGCGCGTGGCCTGCGCCTCAACCCGGGGGAGACCCTTTCATGAGCGACGACGACAAGGCCGGGCAGCGCCGGCACAGCGCCGATCGGCCGCACAACGCCGGACCGCGCCGCCCCGGCGGCCCCGGCCAGGGCCGGGAATCCGGCCGCGACAGCCGCTCGGGCCGGGCGCCGCGGGCCGGTCGCCCGCCGTCGGATCCGGCCCGGCAGGCCGCGTACGAGGCCATCGCGGCCGTGCACCGCGACGACGCGTACGCCAACCTGGTGCTGGCGCAGATCCTGCGGGAGATGCGCCTGCACGGCCGGGACGCGGCGTTCGCGACCGAGCTGACCTACGGCACCCTGCGCGCCCTGGGCACCCTCGATCTGATCATCGGGGACGCGGCCGGCCGCGAGGTGTCGCGGATCGACCCGCCGGCCCGGGACGCGTTGCGCCTGGGCGCCTACCAGCTGCTGTTCACCCGGGTGCCCGCGCACGCCGCGGTGAATCAGACCGTCGACCTGGTCCGGTCCGTCGCGCCCGGCGCCCACGGCTTCGCCAACGCGGTCATGCGCACCATCTCGGCCACCGGACTCGACGACTGGCTGGCCAAGCTCGCCCCCGACTACGCCGAGAACCCGGTCGGCAACCTGGCCGTCGTGCACAACCACCCCGAGTGGATCATCCGGGCGTTCGCCGAGTCGCTCGGCGGCGACCTGGAGGACACCGCCCGCCTGCTGATCGAGGACAACCAGCCGGCCACCGTGCACCTGTGCGCGCGGCCGGGCCGGGCCGACGCGGTGGAGCTGGCCGACGAGGTGGGCGGCGTGCCGGGGGCGTTCTCGCCGTACGCGGTCTACCTCAACGGCGGCTCGCCGAGCGAGCTCGCCGCCATCCGCGAGGGCCGCGCCCACGTGCAGGACGAGGGCTCCCAGCTGGTGGCGGCCGC
Source organism: Actinoplanes nipponensis (assembly GCF_016862275.1). Lineage (GTDB taxonomy): Bacteria > Actinomycetota > Actinomycetes > Mycobacteriales > Micromonosporaceae > Actinoplanes > Actinoplanes nipponensis. The sequence goes on from NZ_BOMQ01000024.1 coordinate 87,224, forward strand.
GCTGCTGGCCGCGCCGGTCGAGGGGCGGGACACCCGCTGGCTCGACCTGTGCGCCGGCCCGGGTGGCAAGGCCGGGCTGCTCGGCGCGATCGCCGGGGGGCGGGGCGCCGAGGTGACCGCCGTCGAGGTCGCCGATCACCGGGCCCGGCTGGTCGAGCAGGCCACGGCCGGGTTGCCGGTGACCGTGCTGCCGACCGACGGCCGGCAGGTGGGGCGCGACCCGGACCTGCCGGAGGAGGGCTTCGACCGGGTGCTGGTCGACGCGCCGTGCACCGGGCTGGGCTCGCTGCGCCGGCGGCCGGAGTCGCGCTGGCGGCGTACCCCGGCCGATCTGCCGCCGCTGACCCGCCTGCAGCGTGAGCTGCTCGTGGCCGCCCTGCGGGCTGTGCGCCCGGGCGGCGTGGTCGCCTATGTCACCTGCTCGCCGCACATGGTGGAGACCCAGGTGACGGTCACCGAGGGGGCCCGCCGCAGCGGCGTGGAGGTCGACTTCGTGGACGCGCGGCCGCTGCTGCCGCCGGGCATGCCGAAGCTGGGGCCGGGCCCGACGGTGCAGCTGTGGCCGCACCGGCACGGCACGGACGCGATGTTCCTGGCGGTGCTGCGCCGCACCAGCTGAGGGCGGGGCACGGTCAGAGGCGGTGGGCCGGGATGCGCCAGAGGACGGCGCGCGCCTCCCGGTCGGCGTGCCGCCGGACGGCGAGCAGCCAGCCGATGCCGATCAGCGACACGACGATCAGCCCGCCCCAGGACAGCACGGTGAACAGGTCGGTCTGGCCGGCGCTGGGCTCGGGCTCGTAGCCGCGCTCCAGCAGGGCGAACTGGTACGGCGTACCGGTCAGGACCAGGGTCAGCAGCAGCGCGATGCTGTGCATGCTGTCCCACAGCGCGTGCAGGGCGGACACTCCCAGGTACGCCAGCAGCAGCCGCCCGGTGACCGCGAAGTGTTCGCGTCCGCTGGCGGAGAACAGCACGCCGCCCAGGATGGCCGTCCACAGCCCGTGGCCCACGGGCGCCAGCAGGCCGCGCAGCAGCTCGGTCTGGACCAGCTGCATCAGCGACAGGCCCTGCTCGGTGAACAGGGCGGTGAAGGCGTACCCGGCGGATTCGAAGGCGGCGAAGCCGAACCCGACGGATGCGCCCAGGACGAGGCCGTCGAAGGCGTACTTGTGCTGCAGCCGGCGCGTCAGCAACATCAGGACGGTCAGCTTCGCGGCCTCCTCGATCAGGCCCACTCCGAGGAACAGGCCGGGGGAGGGGTGCAGCAGGTACGTCTCCAGCAGCGAGGCGGCGAGCACCCCGAGCACGCCGCCGGTGACGAACGTGCTGAACAGCAACTCCGCGGTGACCTCGCCGCTGTGCCGGCGGCCGAAGGCCCAGACCACGAAGGACACCGGCACCAGGAAGCTGCCCAGCAGCACCAGGGTGGGGATGAGGTTGGGGTTGCCGGTCGCGAACGTGACGACGACCGTGAGGATCCACAGGAGCAGGCCGGTGAGGAACACCCTCAGCCAGGTCCGGCGGCGCGGCGGGGCCGTCGTCACGTCGTTCATGGTCGTCTCCCTCGGCTCGGCTCGATCCGTCGCTTACCCAGCGACGCGGCCGTCACGCGGTGGAACCCGGGTGGACCGGACCGGTCAACAAGCTCCGGTATAAAGAAGGGCATGGATGTCATCGGGGTCGGATTCGGACGGACGGGCACGCTCAGCCTGAAGATCGCACTGGAGATGCTGGGCCGGGGGCCGTGCCTGCACATGCTGCCCGTGCTGGACGATCCGGAGCGGGCGACCCTGTTCCGCCGGGCCGCCGAGGGGGACGTGGCGGCCCTGGACCAGGCGCTCGACGGGCACCGCTTCACGGTGGACTGGCCGGGCGCCTTCTTCTGGCGCGAGCTGACCGAGCGGCATCCGGACGCCAAGGTGGTGCTGACCGTCCGCGACCCGCAGCGCTGGTACGACAGCGCGTACGGCACCATCTTCGAGGCCGCGCGGCACGCGCCGCGCACCGGCGACGACTCCGTGACCGCCGGGCTGTCGATGATCCAGTCGGTGGTCTGGGAGGGCACCTTCGCCGGCCGGTTCGCCGACCGCGAGCACGCCGTACGGGTGTTCACCGAGCACAACGAGGCGGTCCGCCGGGCGATCCCGGCGCGGCGGCTGCTCGAGTTCGAGGTGTCCCAGGGCTGGCCGCCGCTCTGCGACTTCCTGGGCGTGCCGGCGCCGGACGCGCCGTTCCCGCGGGTCAACGACGCCGAGTCCTTCCGGGCGCGGATCCAGGAGAGGCGCGGCGCCGGCAAGCTCTGACGGCCGGCTCAGACCACCGGCAGCACGGCCGGCCCCGCGCCCTTCAGCGAGCGGGTGAAGGTCCGCTGGGCGAAGTACACGAAGCACCGCACCCGCCGCTCCCCGGACAGCCACTCCGTGCGGGTCGGGTTGTAGGAGATCCAGCCGGTCCGGTACTGCATCTCCGAGTCGTCCGGCAGCCCCGCGAACCGGGCGATCACGCTGCGGCAGGCCGCCGCGCTGCGCTCGGTGCCCGACTCCAGCGCCGCGTACGTGATCTCCGGCGCCCGCCACAGCCCGGCGAACTCGGCCCGGTGCGGCCGGTCGCACGCCACCGGCCGCATCGTCGTCACCGTCTCGCCCTCGACCGTGGGGTTGAAGCAGCCCAGCTCCAGCGGCGAGTCCCGGCCCAGCTCGCCGGCCAGGCTGCCGGTCCGGCTGGTGCGGCTCCGCCCGTCCAGGTCCGCGGTCGTGACGTCGCAGCGGAACCAGCGCGCGCCGCCCGACCAGGCCGCCCGGGTCGGCCACACCACCTGCACCGCCACCCGGGCGGTGCGCCACGATCCGCCCAGGAAGTCGGCGGCCCGGTCGGAGCACTCCCGGAACGCGGCCCGGGCCCCGGCGCTGCCCGCGGCCGGGACCACGGCGGCGTCGGCCGCGGTGCCCACGTGGTACGTCTCCGACACGTGCAGCTCGGCGCAGTCCACCGGCCGGTAGTCGGCGAGCGAGGCGGTCGCCGCCAGCGTCTCGTGACACCGGCCGACGGCGGGCCGGAACGGCGCGGGCGACGGCGGCGGCCGCCAGCCGTCGGTCAGGTCGCCGTCGGTGCCGTCCGGGGGCGCGCCGGAGCACCCGGCGGTGAGCAGCACCGCCAGCAGGACCGCCGTGCCTCGCATGCCAGCCTCCCGAGCGCCCCCCGAGTATCCCGGGTCGGGGCAAGCAGGCCATACACTTCACCGGTGGAGTCATCGCCGATCATCGCCCCCAGCATCCTGGCCGCGGACTTCGCGCACCTCGCCGCGGCGGTGCACGCCATCGAAGGGGCCGCGGACTGGGTGCACGTGGACGTCATGGACAACCACTTCGTGCCGAACCTGACCATCGGCCTGCCGGTCGTGCAGAGCCTGCGCCGGGCGACCGTGATCCCGTTCGACGTGCATCTCATGATCACCGATCCGGAGCGCTGGGCGCCCGGGTACGCCGAGGCCGGCGCGCACAACGTCACGTTCCACGCCGAGGCCTGCGAGAACCCGGTGGCGCTGGCCAAGACGCTGCGCGCGGCGGGCGCGAAGGCCGGGCTGGCCATCGACCGGGACACGCCCGTGGAGCCGTATCTGGAGCTGCTGCCGTACCTCGACACGGTCCTGATCATGACCATCAAGGCCGGCTTCGGCGGCCAGAGGTTCATGCCCGAGATGCTGGACAAGGTGCGTGACGTGCGGCGCCGGATCCGGGCCAAGGATCTGCAGGTGCGCCTGGAGGTCGACGGCGGCATCGCGGCCGACACCATCGAGCAGGCCGCCGCGGCGGGCGCCGACGCGTTCGTCGCCGGCACCGCGGTGTACGGCGCCGAGGACCCGGCCGAGGCCTGCCGCAAGCTGCGGGAGCTGGCCGAGCGGGCGGCGGTGCGGGCATGAGCACCGGCGTGGTCAGGCACAAGGTCGACGCGAGCGCCGCCGAGCCGGAGGAGCGCCCCGACCTGATCCTGGTGGTCGACGACGACGAGGACATCGCGAGCTTCGTCGCGTTCAACCTCAAGGTGCACGGCTTCGAGGTGATGCGGGCCCGCGACGGCCGGCACGCCCTCGAGGTGATGGAGAGCCGGCGTCCCGACCTGGCGGTGGTCGACTGGATGATGCCGAACATGAACGGCGTCGAGCTGACCCGCCGGCTGCGCGCCGAGCCGCTCACCTCGGCCCTGCCGGTGATCATGCTCACCGCCAAGGGGATGAGCGTCGACAAGGTGGTCGGCCTGACCGCCGGCGTCGACGACTACCTGGTCAAGCCGTTCGACACCGCCGAGCTGATCGCCCGGGTCTCCTCGACGCTGCGGCGCAACAAGGAGTTCCGCGAGGTGTCCCCGCTGACCGGGCTGCCCGGCAACGCCCGGGTGCGCCGCGAGATCGTGGACCGGATGAAGACCGGCAAGGACTTCGCGGTCGGCTACATCGACATCGACCGGTTCAAGAGCGTCAACGACGTGTACGGCTTCGACCGCGGCGACGAGTTCATCACCGCGCTGGCCGGCAGCCTGCACCGGGCGGTGTCCACCTCGGGACGCCCGCCGGTCTTCCTCGGGCACATCGGCGGCGACGACTTCGTGTTCATCTGCACGCCCGAGCAGGTCCTGCCGCTGACCAAGCGCACGGTGACCGACTTCGAGACCGCCGCCGACCACCTCTACGACCCCGAGGACGCCCAGCGCGGCTACATCGAGGTGCCCGACCGGCGCGGCAACAAGCAGCGGGCCGCGCTGGTGACCCTCTCGATCGGCGTGGCGCAGGCCACCGCGGAGGGCCGCCGCTTCGAGGACGCCCGCGTGGTGGTCGCGGTGGCCTCCGAGATGAAGAAGGTCGCCAAGAGCCAGCCCGGCTCCTTCGTGGCGATCGACCGCCGCCGCGCGGACTCCGAGGACCCCGAGGATCCGTCGTCCGGCGTGGGCCTGTGACGTGGATCGCCCCACGGGTGGCAAGTTGCGTTCCGCGTGCAAGACTCGGGGGTGACCCACCACGCGCTGGCGGGACTCGGTGAAATTCCGAACCGGCGGTGATGTCCTGCTCCGGCAGGGCTGAGCCCGCGACCCGGACGCCTGACCAAGGCGGACGGTGGATCTGGTGAGAATCCAGGGCCGACGGTTGAGCGGACGGCATGCGTGCCGACTGCTCAGACAGTCCGGATGGGAGACAGCGCGCGGAGCAGGATGAGGGCTCGTCGCGGCGTGCTCTCTCCGGGGCGGCGCGAAGCGTCCCCCCGTGTCCTGTTGCGCACCCTTTTTCCCTCTCCGTTCGCGCGTGACCGCACCGCGCCTGGAGAGGAACGCCGATGGTCTCCGATGACGAGGCGATGAGCCGCGCGATCGCGCTCGCCGCCCGGGGCCTGGGCACGACCAGCCCCAACCCGGTGGTTGGCTGCGTGCTGCTCAGCGCCGAGGGCGAGGTCGTCGGCGAGGGCTTCCACGCCTACGCGGGCGGCCCGCACGCCGAGATCGTCGCCCTGGCCCAGGCCGGGGAGCGCGCCCGGGGCGGCACCGCCGTGGTCACCCTGGAGCCCTGCAACCACACCGGCCGCACCGGCCCCTGCGCCCGGGCGCTGATCAACGCCGGCATCGTCCGGGTGGTCATCGCCGTCGACGACCCGACGCCGGTCGCGGCCGGCGGCGCCGCGACGCTGCGCGAGGCCGGGGTGCGGGTCGAGACCGGGGTACGCCGGGCCGAGGTCGAGGAGGGCAACGTCGCCTGGCTGACCGCCGTGCGCCGCGGCCGGCCGTACGTGACCTGGAAGTACGCGGCCACCCTGGACGGGCGTTCCGCCGCCGCGGACGGCACCAGCCAGTGGATCACCTCGCCGCCCGCCCGCGCCGACGTGCACAAGCTGCGCAGCTCGGTCGACGCCATCGTCGCCGGGGTCGGCACGATCATCGCCGACGATCCCCAGCTCACCGTCCGTGACCTGCGCGACGGCAGCCTCGCCATCAAGCAGCCGTGGCGGGTCGTGGTGGACTCCTCCGGGCGTACCCCCGTCACCGCCCGCATCCGCGACCAGGCCGCACCGACCTGGATCGCGACGGCGGCCGAGGTGGGCGCCGGCCCCGACGGCCGCGTCGACCTGGCCGCCCTGCTGGGCGAGCTGTACGCCCGCGGCGTACGCGCCGTGCTGCTGGAGGGCGGCCCCACCCTGGCCGGCGGGTTCCTGGCCGCCGGGCTGGTCGACAAGGTCGTCGGCTACATCGCGCCGAAGATGCTCGGCGCCGGCCAGCCCTCGCTGGTGGGCGCCGGCGTCACCACCATCGCCGAGGCCATCGAGCTGGACCTCACCGACATCGCGCGGGTCGGACCCGACCTGCGCTTCACCGCATCGCTCCGCGCCAAGGAGGCCTGATGTTCACCGGAATCGTCGAGGAACTGGGTGAGGTCGTCCACCTCACCGACGCGGGGGGCGACTCGGCGGTGCTCGCCGTCCGCGGGCCGCTGGTCACCTCCGACGCCGCGCACGGCGACTCGATCTCGGTCAACGGCGTCTGCCTGACCGTCATCGACAACGTCGACGGCGTCTTCACCGCCGACGTCATGGGTGAGACCCTGCGGCGCTCGTCGCTGGGGGTGCTGCGGCCGGGCGGCCAGGTCAACCTGGAACGGGCCGCCACCGTCGGGTCCCGGCTCGGCGGCCACCTGGTGCAGGGCCACGTCGACGGTGTCGCCCAAATCGTCGCCCGGGAGCCCGCCGACCAGTGGGAGGTGCTGCGCTTCTCGCTGCCGCCGGAGCTGTCGCGGTACGTGGTGGAGAAGGGCTCGATCACCGTGGACGGGGTGTCGCTGACCGTCATGGCGGTCACCGCGGACACCTTCGAGGTGGGCCTGATCCCCACCACGCTCAAGCTCACCGTGCTGGGCGGCAAGACCGTCGGCGACCCGGTCAACCTCGAGGTCGACGTGATCGCCAAGTACGTCGAGAAGATGCTGGGGGACAGGTCATGACATCCGACATCGAGCGGGCGATCAAGGACATCGCGGCCGGGCGCCCGGTCATCGTGGTGGACGACGAGGACCGCGAGAACGAGGGCGACCTCATCTTCGCGGCCGAGCACGCCACGCCGGAGCTGCTCGCGTTCATGGTGCGGTACACCTCCGGCTACATCTGCGTGCCGCTGACCGAGGAGGAGGCCGACCGGCTCGACCTCCCGCCGATGTTCCACACCAACCAGGACCGGCGCGGCACCGCGTACGCCGTCACCGTCGACGCCCGCGAGGGCGTCAGCACCGGCATCTCGGCCGCCGACCGCGCGCACACCATCCGCCTGCTGGCCTCGGCCGACACCCAGCCCGCCGACCTGTCCCGGCCCGGGCACGTCGTGCCGCTGCGGGCCAAGGCCGGCGGGGTGCTGCGCCGCCCCGGCCACACCGAGGCCGCGATCGACCTGGCCGTGCTGGCCGGGCTGCGCCCCGCCGGCGTGCTCTGCGAGATGGTCAACGACGACGGCACCATGATGCGGATGCCCGACCTGGAGAGGTTCGCGGCGGCCCACGACCTGGCGCTGATCAGCATCGCCGACCTGATCGCCCACCGGCGCCGGCACGAGACCCAGATCGAGCGGGTCGTCGAGACCCGGCTGCCGACCGAGCACGGGAACTTCACCGCCGTGGGCTACCGCACCGACGTGGCCGGCGCCGAGCACGTGGCGCTGGTCTTCGGTGATCTCGGCGACGGCGAGGACGTGCTGGTCCGGGTGCATTCGGAGTGCCTGACCGGGGACGTCTTCGGCTCGGTGCGCTGCGACTGCGGGCCGCAGCTGGACGCCGCCCTCGACCGGGTGGCCGAGACCGGGCGCGGGGTCGTGCTCTACATGCGGGGCCACGAGGGGCGCGGCATCGGGCTGTTGCACAAGCTGCAGGCGTACCAGCTGCAGGATCGCGGCCTGGACACGGTGGACGCGAACCTCGAGCTGGGCCTGCCGGCCGACGCCCGGGACTACGGCACGGGCGCGCAGATCCTCTACGACCTGGGCGTGCGCTCGATGCGGCTGCTGACCAACAACCCGGCCAAGCGCGCCGGGCTGGAAGGCTACGGCCTGACCGTGCTGGGCCGCGAGGAGCTGCCGGTGCGGACGCACCCGGAGAACGTGCGTTACCTGCGGACCAAGCGCGACCGGATGGGCCACCTCTTCGAGGCGCTGGGCTGATTCTCCGGACGCCGGCCCGGCGTCCGGAGCAAACTGTGGCAAAGAGGGGGAAACATATGGCCGGTTTCGGGGATCCGCACCTGCACACCGTCGACGCCGCCGGGTTCACGCTCGGCATCGTCGGCTCGCGCTGGCACGCCGACCTGGTCGACCACATGGTCGAGCGGGCGCAGGCGGCGGCCAAGGCGTGCGGGGTGGACGACGTGATCGTGGCCCGCGTGGCCGGCTCGGTGGAGCTGCCCGTCGTCGCGCAGGCGCTGGCCAAACGCTGTGACGCGGTGGTCGCCCTGGGCGTGGTCATCCGCGGCGAGACCGCCCACTTCAACTACGTCAACGACGCCGTGACGGCCGGGCTGACCCGGGTCGCGCTGGACGAGCAGACCCCGGTCGCGCACGGCGTGCTGACCGTGGAGAGCCTGGGCCAGGCCAAGGACCGGGCCGGCCTGGAGGACTCGATCGAGGACAAGGGCTGGCAGGCCACGGTCGCGGTGCTGGACGCGGTCATCGCGATCCGCGACCTCGGCAAGTAGGGCCGGCGATCACGATCGTCTAGCGTGGAGCGGTGCGTGACACCGTACGCGGCAGCCGGATCGCGACCGCGCTGCTCTTCCTGCTGTACGGCACGCTGATCGGCACGTGGACCGCGCGCATCCCGGCGGTGAAGCAGCACCTGGGCCTCACCGACGGACGGCTCAGCATCGCGCTGGTCGGGCTGGCGCTCGGCGCGGTCACCGGCATGCAGGTCTCCGGACGGCTCGTCGACCGGTACGGCAGCCGGCGGATCATGATCCCGGCGGCCCTGGCCGACGGCTGCTTCCTGGCGCCGGTGGCGCTGGCGCCCTCGCTGACCACGCTGACCGCGGCGTTGTTCGCCTTCGGCGTGGTGCACGGTGTCCTGAACATCGCCATGAACGCCCGCGGCGTGGAGGTCGAGCGCGCGGCCGAGCGGCCCATCATGTCGTCGTTCCACGCCGTCTACAGCATCGGCGGGTTCCTCGGCGCCGTCCTCGGCGGCGTGGCCGCGGCGGCCGGCGCGGGCCCGCTGGGCACCTTCGCCGTCGTGGCGGGGCTGGGGGCAACGCTGGCCTGGTGGGCGCGCCGGTGGTCCGGCGACCTGACCGATGCGGGGGGACCGCCGCCGGCGGCCACGACCGGGCCGGCTCGGCTGTCCGGCGTGCTCCTGCTCGGCGCGCTGGCCCTGTGCGCCCTGGTCGGCGAGGGGGCGGCGGCCGACTGGAGCACCGTGTACCTGCGGGACAGCCTCGACAGCACCGAGAGCTTCGCGGCCGCGGCGTTCGCGGCGTTCTTCATCGCGATGACGGCCGGTCGGCTGACCGGCGACCGGCTGGCCGCCCGCCTCGGCGCCGTCCGCCTGGTCCGCGGGTGCGGCCTGCTCGCCGCCGCGGGGTTGGGCACGGCCCTGCTGGTCTCGCATCCCGTGGCCGGCGTGCTCGGCTTCGGCTGCCTCGGCGCCGGGCTGTCCTGCGTCGCGCCGCAGGTCTTCTCGGCGGCCGGCCACCGCAACCCGCACCGGCCCGCCCGGGCCATCGCCCGGGTGGCGAGCATCGGCTGGCTGGGCTTCTTCGCCGGCCCGGTGCTGATCGGCGGCGCCGCCGAGGCGTTCGGCCTGCCGGCCGCGCTGGCCATCCCGGTGCTGCTCGCGCTGCTGGTCGCGCTGGCCGCCGGCGCGCTGCGGCCGGCGGCGGAGAGCGCGGCCGACGTCAGAGCCGGCCGGCCTCGATGATCCGGGCCAGGAACTGCCGGGTCCGCGCCTGCGTGGGGTCGCCCAGCACCTGCTCGGGCGGGCCCTCCTCGAGCACCCGGCCGCCGTCCAGGAAGACCACCCGGTCGGCCACCTGCCGGGCGAAGCCCATCTCGTGGGTGGCCAGCACCATGGTCATGCCCTCGTCCTTGAGCCCGCGGATCATGGTCAGCACCTCGCCGACCAGCTCCGGGTCCAGCGCCGAGGTGACCTCGTCCAGCAGCAGCAGCCGGGGGCTGTTGACCAGGGCCCGGACGATGGCCACGCGCTGCTGCTGGCCGCCGGAGAGCCGGTCCGGGTAGCTGTCGGCCTTGTCGGCCAGCCCGACCCGGCCCAGCCATTCCAGCGCCTGCGCCCGGATCTCGGCGGCGGCCCGCTTGTGCACCCGTTCGGGGGCCAGCGTGATGTTGCGCAGCACCGTCATGTGCGGGAACAGGTTGTACGACTGGAACACCATGCCGATCCGCTGCCGCACCCGGTCCGGGTCGACCCGCGGGTCGGTGATGTCCTCGCCGTCGAGCCGGATGGTGCCGTCGTCGATGCCGGTGAGCAGGTTGACGCAGCGCAGCAGCGTGGACTTGCCCGAGCCGGAGGCGCCGATCAGCGCGACCACCTGGTGCTCGTCGACCGCCAGGGACAGGTCGTCGAGCACCACGGTGGCGCCGAAGGTCTTGCGGACGTTCTCACAGGACAGCAGCACGGTCAGGCCCCCGCGGACTGGCGGCGGGCCGCGCGCAGCGTGACCCAGTCGGTGACGCCGATCAACGGCAGGGCGAGCAGCACGAACAGCACCCCGGCCACGATGTACGGGGTGTAGTTGGCGTCCTGCGCCACCCCGATCTGGGCGGCGCGCACGGCGTCGATCGGCCCCGCCAGCGACACCAGCCCGACGTCCTTCTGCAGCGCCACGGTGTCGTTGAGCAGCGGCGGCGCCACCCGGCGGATCGCCTGCGGCAGCACCACGTGCCGCATGGTCTGCCGGTACGTCAGCCCCAGCGACCGGGCCGCGGCGAGCTGGCTGGGGTGCACCGACTCGATGCCGGCCCGGAACACCTCGGCCAGGTACGCGCCGTACGTGACGACCAGCGCGGCCCCGCCCAGCACCAGCACCCCCGGGGTGCCCTGCAGCCGCAGGCCGGGGATGCCGAACGCCATCAGGTAGATGACGATGATCAGCGGCAGCCCGCGGAACGTGTACGTGTAACCGGTCGCCATCGCCCGTACCGGGAAGAAGACCGGGCCGCGCAGCGTCCGCAGCGTCGCGATCAGCAGGCCCAGCGCCAGCGCCAGGACCGCGCAGACGACCAGCAGCCGCACGTTGAGCCAGAGGCCCTCCAGGATGTCCGGCAGGTAGCGGCGGGCCACCTCCGGGCTGAAGAACGACTGCCGGACCCGGTCCCAGCCGGGCGCGCCGGTGACCGCGACCGCCAGCAGCACGCCGACGACGGCGGTGGAGAGCGCCGCGAGCAGCACGGAGCGGATCGTCTGCCGGCGCCGGTAGGCGATCCGCCCGCGCTGGATCTCGGAGGGCCGGTGGAGCTGGTCGCTCACGAGAGCTCGGGGGCCCCGCCCGTGCCGGCCAGCCACTGCTTCTCCAGCACCGCGAGGGTGCCGTCCTGGCGCAGCTGGTCGACGGCCCGGGAGACGCAGTCGGTCAGCGGCGAGCCCAGGTCGAGGACCAGGCCGAACTGCTCCGGCACGCCGACCTGCGGCAGCTGCCCGACGATCACGCCGTTGTCCAGCTCGGCCGCGGTCATGTAGAACGCGGTCGGCAGGTCCACGACGATGCCGTCGACCTGGCCGTTCTCCAGGGCCGCCTTGGCGTCGTCGTTGTTGTTGAAGACCTGGGCCTTGGCCCCGGGCTTGATCAGCTCGTTGATCGCCTGGTAGCTGGTGGTGCCGACCTGGGCGCCCAGCTTGGCCGACTTGAGCTCGGCCAGCGTCTTGACGCCGGCGATCTTCGAGCCCTTGGTGGTGATCACCGTCTGCCGGACCAGGTAGTACGGCGAGGAGAAGTCGACGGCCTTGCGCCGCTCGGGCGTGATGGAGAACTGGTTGATGTCGAAGTCGAACGTCTTCGGCCCGGGCGCGATGGCGTTGTTGAACGTCACGTTCGTCCAGACCACGTTCGCCGCCGGGTAGCCGAGGCGCTCGGCGACCTGGTACGCCACCGCCGACTCGAAGCCCTTGCCGTTGGCCGGCTTGTTGTCGCTGAACCACGGCTCGTAGGCCGGGTTGTCGGTGCCGATCGTGAGCTTGCCGGCGGTCCGCGTGGCGAGGGCGCCGGGCGCGCAGGCCGGGCCGGAGGCCGACGCCGAGGCGCCGGCCGAGGGGCTCGCCTCGTCGGCCGGCGCGCAGCCGGCCAGGGCGGTGAGGATTGCGGCCGCGCTGCTCAGCACGGCGAGGGTGTTTCTGCTGACCATGACCGGTGAGCCTAGGCCACGTCCCAACCGGTGGGGCCGTCCGTCGCCATCCCGTGATGAGCTGCCACAATCGTCTCCCGTGAAGACGTTCGAAGAGTTGTTCGCCGAGTTGCAGGCGAAGGCGGCGCAGCGGACCCCGGGTTCGTCCACCGTCGTGGCGCTGGACAAGGGCGTGCACTTCATCGGGAAGAAGGTCGTCGAAGAGGCGGCCGAGTCCTGGATGGCCGCCGAGCACGAGGGGCCGGAGCGGGCCGCGGAGGAGATCTCGCAGCTGCTCTACCAGGCACAAGTCCTGATGATCGCCACCGGGCTCGAGCTCAAGGACGTGTACCGACATCTCTGACGTGTTTCTCCGCCTCATCGAGACCGATCGAAGGAGCACGTCGATGCTGCGCATCGCCATCCCCAACAAAGGCACCCTGTCCGCACCGGCCGCGCAGATGCTGCGCGACGCCGGCTACCGCCAGCGCACCGACCCCAAGGACCTCGTCTGCCGTGACGAGGCCAACAGTGTCGAGTTCTTCTATCTGCGTCCCCGCGACATCGCCACCTACGTCGGCTCGGGTGACCTGGATCTCGGCATCACCGGCCGGGACCTGCTGGTCGACTCCGGCGTCCCCGCCGTCGAGGTGCTGGACCTGAGCTTCGGCGGGGCCACGTTCCGCTGGGCCGCCCCGGCCGGCACGCTCACCTCGGCCGACCAGATCGGCGGCCGGCGCATCGCCACCGCCTACCCCGGCGTGGTCGAGCGCTACCTGGAGGAGAACGAGCTCAAGGCCGACGTGGTCCGCCTCGACGGCGCGGTCGAGAACGCGGTGCGGCTGGGCGTCGCGGACGTGATCGCCGACGTGGTCGAGACCGGCACCACGCTGCGCCAGGCGGGCCTGGTCACCATCGGCGAGCCGATCCTGCGCAGCTCGGCGATCCTGATCGGGCGCGGCCCGGCGCCGGAGTCCGGCCCGGCCGCCCAGCTCATCCGGCGGCTGCAGGGCGTGCTGGTGGCCCGCTCCTTCGTGATGCTGGCCTACGACGTCCGGGCCGACCTGCTGGAGAACGCCACCGCGCTGACCCCGGGGATCGAGTCGCCGACCGTGTCGCCGCTGCACCGCGAGGGCTGGGTCGCCGTGCAGGCGATGGTCCGGCGCAACGACGTGCACCGGATCATGGACGAGCTGTACGAGCTCGGCGCGCGGGCCATCCTGGTCACCGACATCTCCAACTGCCGGCTGTAGGTGGCACAGTGGTGAGCGTGACTTCGACACAGGCGCCGGCCGTCTTCCGGCCCCGGCGCATCCGCTGGGTGGCCGGCTTCTCGGCGGCCGCCGTGGTGATCCTCTTCACCCTGCTCAGCTTCGGGCTGCACGGCTCGACCGGCGACAACATGGGCACGTACCAGCGCGGCGACCAGTTCGCGATGATCGGCCTGGGCGTCCTGGTCGGGCTGGGCATCCTCGCGTTCACCCGCCCGCGGGCGGTGGCGGACGCGGACGGCGTCAAGGTACGCAACGTGATCGGCGGCTACGACCTGCCCTGGACGGCGGTGCGGGCGGTGCGCTTCGACCGCCACTCGCCCTGGGCCACCCTGGAGCTGCACGACGAGGAGATCGTGTCGGTCCACGCCCTGCAGGCGGCCGACAAGGAGTACGCCGTGGAGGGCGTTCGCGCACTTCGCGCCCTCCATTCGGCCGCCACGTCCTGAGCTGGTAGACTCCCCCGGTAGTCGACCACGCCCCTTGACCTGAGGGGCGCGAAAGAGGAGCCCGCTGGTTCCCACCCCGTCGCCCTCGAGGTGGCTGGGTCCGGTCAACCGCTCCGGGAATTCCCGGTGGCGGCGTGCGTCCTCATGGACGCCGATGACCGGTCGAGCGGGCCCTGGCATTCGTGCCGGGGCCTTCTGCTTTCCTCGGCGCCCTGCTGAAGTGGGCGTGAGAGGGCCGACCGACATTGGCAGTGCGCTCGGCCCGCGGCGCAAGACCGCGGGCGGAGACATCCACTAGATCGTTCTGAGGAGGCCCCATCAGCGTCGAACCACGCGTGAACGAGCAGATCCGGGCACGGGAAGTCCGTCTGGTCGGCCCCGAGGGTGAGCAGGTGGGCATCGTCCCGCTCGAGCGCGCCCTGCAGCTGGCTGCGGACGTCGACCTGGATCTGGTCGAGGTAGCGCCGATGGCGCGCCCGCCGGTGTGCAAGCTCATGGACTTCGGCAAGTTCAAGTACGAGAGCGCACTCAAGGCGCGCGAAGCCCGGCGCAACCAGCAACAGACCGTCATCAAGGAAATGAAGCTCCGGCCGAAGATCGACCCGCACGACTACGAGACCAAGAAGGGTCACGTGGTCCGGTTCCTCAAGGCGGGCGACAAGGTCAAGGTGACGATCATGTTCCGCGGTCGCGAGCAGAGTCGCCCCGAGCTGGGTTTCCGGCTCCTGCGCAGGCTCAGCGAAGAGATCTCGGAGCTGGGTTTCGTCGAGGCCAGTCCGAAGCAGGACGGCCGCAACATGATCATGGTTCTGGCACCGCACCGGGCGACCAAGGCCGCCGCCGCGGCTGTCATCGCGGCCAACGCGCGCCCACCCCGGGAGCCGCGTGAAGGCGATGAGGCCGAGGCACCGCCGGCCGAGGCTGCTGCCGACACCAGCGCCGTAACCGCAGAGTAGTTATCAGAAAGAGGCGTTCGAGTGCCGAAGATGAAGAGCCACACCGGCATGGGCAAGCGGGTGAAGGTCACCGGTAAGGGCAAGATCGTGCGTGAGCTGGCCGGCAAGCGCCACCTGCTCGAGGGCAAGTCCTCGCACGTCACCCGCCGGATGACCGGTACGGTCACGGTGGCCAAGGCCGACACCAGGCGAGTCAAGAAAATGCTGGGCCGCTGACGCGCGCGCCACACACGTTCCCCTGTTAGGAGTACAGAAATGGCACGCGTCAAGCGGGCAGTGAACGCCCAGAAGAAGCGCCGTACGCTGCTGGAAACGGCCAGCGGCTACCGCGGACAGCGCTCGCGGCTGTACCGCAAGGCCAAGGAGCAGGTGCTGCACTCGATGCAGTACGCGTACCGCGACCGCCGTGACCGCAAGGGCGACTTCCGCCAGCTGTGGATCACGCGCATCAACGCGGGCGCGCGGGCCAACGGCCTGACCTACAACCGCCTGATCCAGGGTCTGAAGCTGGCCGGCGTCGAGGTGGACCGCAAGATCCTCGCCGACATGGCCGTCAACGACGCCGCCTCGTTCGCGGCGATCGTCGAGATCGCGCGGGCCGCGGTGGCGGCCGAGGGCACCGGCGGCGCCGCCGCCCAGGCTGCCTGATCGTCAGCACTTCTTCGGGGCGTCTTCCGGGTGACCGGGAGGCGCCCCGATGCTGTTCCCTCCAGGAGGACACGTGACCTTCACGCCCCGTACCCCCAGGGTCGTCGCGGCCCGGCGCCTGCAGCGTCGCCGCGACCGCGACCAGAGCGGCCGCTTCCTCGCGGAGGGCCCGCAGGCGGTGCGCTCCGCCCTGGCCGCGGGGGTCGTCCTGGAGCTGTTCGGTACGGAGGCGGCGCTGACCCGGCACGCCGACCTGGCGTCCCAGGCGCCGGTCGTGTCCCCGGTGACCGACGACGGTCTCGCGGCGCTGGCCGAGACCGTCCAGCCGCAGGGCCTGGTGGCCGTCTGCGAGCAGCTGGACGTGCCGCTGGCCGAGGCGCTGGCCAAGGCCCCGCGCCTGGTGGCGGTGGCGGTGGAGATCCGCGACCCGGGCAACGCGGGCACGATCCTGCGCACCGCGGACGCGGCCGGCGCCGGCGCGGTGATCTTCGCGGGCGACGCGGTCGACCCCTACAACGGCAAGTGCGTGCGGGCGTCGGCGGGCAGCCTCTTCCACGTCGACGTGGTCCGCGCCCCGCTGCCCGTGGTGGACGAGCTGCGCGACTACGGCCTGCAGGTGCTGGCCACCACCGGGCACGGCGACGCCGGCCTCGACGAGCTCGACGACGACGGCTCGCTGGCCCGCCCGACGGCGTGGCTGTTCGGATCGGAGGCCCACGGGCTGCCGGAGGACCTGCTGGAGGCGGCCGACAAGCGGGTCCGGATCCCGATCTACGGCGGCGCGGAGAGCCTGAACCTGGCGGCGGCGGCCGCGGTGTGCCTCTACGCCTCCGCCCGCGCCCTGCGCTGAGCGGCCGGCCCGTCGGCCAGCTCGGCGATGACCTGCGCGTGGCACGGCTCCGGCACGCACCAGCAGCCCAGCCGCCGGCCCCGGAGCTCCGGGAGCAGGGCGAGCAGGTCCGGCCGGGTGAGCAGGTACGCCCGGTACTGCTCCAGGACCTCCTCGCGGGTGCCGTCGCGACCGGGCCGGTACGGGCACGCCAGCGGGGAGGCGGGCAGGTGCCAGCCGCCGCGGTGCATGGCCCGCCCGACGTAGACCACATCGGCGTACGCGGGGTCGTCGCGGTGGCCCTTCAGGTTGACGACTGTGGTTGCCGGCACCGGTCCAGTCTGCCACCGGGAAATCTGCCTTGGCCGGCCGCGATATGCTTCTCCCATGCGTCGAGTGCCCATGTTTATCCAGCCCGCTGGTCGCGGGCGCTGACACTCACGCGCGAACTTCCCTGACCGGCGGGCTGCGGCCCAGCCGCGCCTCCGTACACTGTCCACCCGAGTCGTCCCACTCGCGGCCCTCGCTGCGCTCGGTGCACTCGGTCCCGACGAGCCGATGGCTCATCCGGTGTGAGGGAGTTCGCCCGATCATGTCCTACCGCAACGATCCGTACGATCCGAAGCAGGCCGTCCTGCTCGCCCCCGAGGCGCTCGACGCCGCCGTCGCCGAGGCCGAGCAGGCGTTCGCCGCCGCGGCCGACCTCGACGCGCTCGGTGCGCTCAAGTCCGTCCATCTCGGCGACCGGTCGCCGGTGTCGCTGGCCCGGCGCGAGATCGGCTCGCTGCCGCCGCACGCGAAGTCCGAGGCCGGCAAGCGCGTCAACGTGGCCCGGCAGGCCGTGCAGGGCGCGTTCGACGCCCGGCTGGCCGAGCTGGAGCTCGAGCGCGCCGCCCGGGTGCTGGTGGAGGAGCGCGTCGACGTGTCCCTGCCGTGGGACCGGACCCCGCGCGGCGCCCGGCACCCGCTGACCACGCTGATGGAGCACATGAGCGACCTGTTCGTCGGCATGGGGTATTCGGTGGTCGACGGGCCCGAGCTGGAGCTGGAGTGGGCGAACTTCGACGCGCTCAACATCGGCCCGGACCACCCGGCGCGCGGGCTCATGGACACGTTCTACGTGGACCTGCCCGGCCTGGTCATGCGCACGCACACCTCGCCCGGCCAGGTGCGCACCATGCTGGCCCAGCAGCCGCCGATCCACGTCGTCTGCCCGGGCCGGGTCTACCGCACCGACGACCTGGACGCCACCCACAGCCCGGTGTTCCACCAGCTCGAGGGGCTGGTCGTCGACGAGGGCATCACCATGGCCCACCTCAAGGGCACCCTCGACCACTTCGCCCGGGCCATGTTCGGCCCGGACGCGCGCACCCGCTGGCGCCCGCACTACTTCCCGTTCACCGAGCCGTCGGCCGAGTTCGACGTGTGGTTCGCCCAGCACCGCGACGGCCCGCGCTGGGTCGAGTGGGGCGGCTGCGGCATGGTCAACCCGCGGGTGCTGACGGCCTGCGGCATCGACCCCGAGCGGTATTCGGGGTTCGCGTTCGGGATGGGTGTCGAGCGCACGCTGATGTTCCGCAACGGGGTCAGCGACATGCACGACATGGTCGAGGGTGACGCCCGGTTCACCCGCAACTTCGGGATGGCGGTCTGATCATGAAGCTGTCTCTGTCGTGGCTCCGCGAGTACGTGGAGCTGCCGGCGGCCGTGTCCGCCGAGGAGCTCGAGCGCAAGCTGGTCGACCTGGGCATCGAGGTCGAGTCGATCGTCGACCAGGCCGCCACGGTCGTCGGCGACCTGGTCGTCGGCCGGGTGCTGGAGATCGAGGAGCTGACCGGCTTCAAGAAGCCGATCCGGTTCACCCGCGTCGACGTCGGCAACCCGGAGCCGCAGGAGATCGTCTGCGGCGCGCGCAACTTCTCGGTCGGCGACCTCGTGGTGGTCATCCTGCCCGGCGGTGAGCTGCCGGGCGGGTTCAGGATCGGCGCCCGCAAGACGTACGGGCGCAACTCCAACGGCATGATCTGCTCCGCCGCCGAGCTCGGGCTCAGCGGGGACCACTCGGGCATCATCGTGCTGCCCGAGGGCGCGGGCGTGCCCGGCGTGGACGCGCGCCCGATCGTCGGGCTCGACGACGTGATCCTGGACCTGGAGATCACCCCGGACCGCGGCTACCAGATGAGCGTGCGGGGCATCGCCCGGGAGCTGTCCTACGCGTACGCCTCGGCGTACACCGACCCGGGCGCGGCGACCGCCCCGGGCGCGACCGCCGAGGCGCCGTGGCCGGTGCGGCTCGACGACACGGTCGGCTGCGACCGCTTCTCCGCGCGCGTGGTCCGGGGCATCGACCCGTCCGCGCCCTCCCCGGAGTGGATGCAGCGCCGGCTCGTCACCGCCGGGGTGCGGACCATCTCGCTGGCCGTGGACATCACCAACTACGTGATGCTCGAGCTGGGCCAGCCGATGCACGTGTTCGACCTGAACCTGCTGCGCGGCGGCCTGCTCGTGCGCCGCGCCAACGCCGGGGAGAAGCTGACCACCCTGGACGGTGTCGCCCGCGTGCTCGACGCCGAGGACATGGTGATCTGCGACGACTCCGGGCCGATCTCGCTGGCCGCGGTCATGGGCGGCGAGACCAGCGAGGTGCAGCCGGACACGGTGGACGTGCTGCTGGAGGCCGCGCACTGGGACCCGGTGATGGTGGGCCGCACGGCGCGCCGGCACAAGCTGTTCAGCGAGGCGGCGAAGCGCTGGGAGCGCGGCGTCGACCCGCGGCTGACGCTGGTCGCCCTGGACCGGGCCGTGGCGCTGCTGACCGGGCACGCGGGCGGCACGGTCGACGAGCGGGTGCTGGACCTGGACCATGTGGTGGCCCCGGCGCCGGTGCTGCTCGACACCACGCTGGCCACCCGGCGCATCGGGGTGGCGTACGACGTCGAGCAGGTCACCACCCTGCTCGGCCAGGTCGGCTGCGCGGTCCGCGGGGTCGAGCCGCTGGAGGTCACCCCGCCGTCCTGGCGGCCCGACCTGGTGGCGCCGATCGACCTGGTCGAGGAGGTGGCCCGGCTCGGCGGCTACGACGCCATCCCGAGCATCCTGCCGCCCGTGCACGGCGGCGGCGAGCTCACGCCCGCGCAGACGCGCCGGCGCACGGTGGGCCGGGCCCTGGCCGAGAACGGCTACGTCGAGGTGCTGTCGTACCCGTTCGTGGCGCCCGGCGTCGCGGACGCGTTCGGCCTGGCCGACGACGACCCGCGGCGCAGCGCTGTGCGGCTGACCAACCCGCTGTCGGAGCAGGAGCCGCTGCTGCGCACGTCGCTGCTGGCCTCGCTGGCGAGCACCCTCAAGCGCAACCTGGGCCGCGGCGAGCGCGACCTGGCGCTCTACGAGGCCGGCACGGTCTTCCTGCCGCACCTGACGGCCGTCGCGCCGCCGGCGCTCGGGGTGGACCACGGTCCGTCCGCCGAGGACTGGACGGCGGCCAACGCCATCGTCCCCGAGCAGCCGTGGCACCTCGCCGCGGTGCTGACCGGGGAGGCGGCGCCGGCCGGCTGGTGGGGCGCGGGCCGCCCCGCGACCTGGTCGGACGCGATCGAGGCGGCGCGCATCGCGCTGTCCGCGGCGGGCCTGACCCCGGACCGGATCACGGTACGGGCGGCCGAGCACGCCCCGTGGCACCCGGGCCGGTGCGCGGCGATCGCGGTCGACGGCACCGTCATCGGCTACGCGGGCGAGTTGCACCCGGGCGTGCTGTCGGCGCTGGAACTGCCGAAGCGTACGTGCGCGATGGAGCTCGACCTGGACGCGATCCCGGCGGCGCCGGTGACCCAGGCCCGGCACATCTCCACGTTCCCGCCCGCGCTGATCGACGTGGCGCTGGTGGTGGACGAGGCGGTGCCGGCGGCCGAGGTCGAGGCGGCGCTGACCGAGGGGGCGGGCCCGCTGCTGGAGTCGGTCCGGCTCTTCGACGTGTACGCCTCGGCCCAGCTCGGCGCCGGGCTGAAGAGCCTGGCGTACAAGCTGACCTTCCGCGCGCCGGACCGGACGCTGACGGTCGAGGAGGCCGTGGCGGCCCGGGACGCGGCGGTCGCCCTGGCGTCGTCGCGGGTGGGCGCCAGCCTCCGCGGCGCCTGACCGAGCCCGGCGGCGGCCGGGACCTCCCGCGGGAGGTCCCGGCCGCCGCCGTTCGCCGGCGGCCGGGCAGGCTGATCCTCAGCCGGCCAGGCGGGCGGCGTGCGCGCGTTCCTCCGGGGCGATCGTGCCCGGGCCGGAGCTGACCAGCGACCAGAAGCTCGACGTGCCGTCCGGGCCGGCGAAGGCCCCGGCCGCCAGCGCCTCGTCGATCAGCTCGCGCACCTCCGTCTCGCGCTCCGGCGCCGTCGCGAACAGGACGTGCAGCCGCACCTCGCCGTCGGTGCGTTCCGCGCTGGTGTGGTGCTCGGCCAGCGGGCAGGGCGGCTCGTGCTGCCAGTGTCCGCACAGGGCCGTGGTGATCGCGCCGCCCGGCGCCCGCGGGTCGGCCTCCGGGCCCATCATCAGGACGGCGTCGTGGGCGTAGGCGCGGCGGCTCATCCGACGATCTCGACCGGGGCGCCGGCGGGTGGGAAGCCGAACAGCTCGGCCGCGTTCCCGCCGCGGGCCAGCAGCTCGAAACACCTCCGGTCGGGGCCGCCGGCGCCGCCGGGCCAGCCCGAGCTGCCCGGGGCGAACGACACCGCACCGGCCGGTACGGCGAACACGCCGTCGCTGACCACGGCGTCGGCCTCGGCGTCGCCGATGCGCACCCGTACGGTGACGCCGGTCTCCGCCGGGGCGGTGAACCAGCTGGTCTTGAGGTTGCCGTACCCGTCGGTGTAGACCACCACCCGGCGCGGGGCCGGCGCGATCCGCACCACGTCGCCGAGCAGGCCGTCGTCGCCGCGGACCAGGCCCGCGACCGCGGCCGGGAACACGTCCCGGGAGCGGAACTGCGAGCCCGCGTCCGGCACGTTCACCGCGCGCAGCGGCACACCCTCGTCGGCCAGGAACGACAGGCTGGCGCCGGAGTCCACGCCCACGACCAGGACGCCCGAGGGCAGCCGCGCGGCGACCAGGCGCTCGCCGGCGTTGTCCTCGCGCGGCTGGTCCTCGTCCTGGCGGGGCGCCACGTTGGCGTAGATCACCCGGTCGGCCGGGCCGTACCCGAAGGCCAGCTGGGCCACGCAGAACCCGGCGCCGACCGTGTCGAACGGCGGCACCGGCAGCGCGGCGAGGTCGGCCGCGGGCAGCAGCTCGGCGAACGTCTGGCGAACCTCGGCGAAGGCGAGGTCCCCGGTGCCGTAGTCGGCCACGACGGTGATGAGCATGGGGTCAAGCCTAGGGACCGCGGGGCGTCGCCGCTCACCTCTCGGTCAGGAACGAGACTGCCTCGGTCAGCGCGTGGTCGGTGAGGACCGGGTCGTGCCGGGCGCCGACGTCCCGCATGAACGCGTGCTCGCCGCCGGCGTACACGTGCAGCTCCAGGTCCTCCTGCCCGGCGGCGTACAGGGCGCTCACGATCCGCAGCCGGGCGTCGGCGGGCACGTGCGGGTCCCGCGACCCGAACACGATCATCAGCCGCCCGGCGATGTCGGCGGCCCGGGCGAGCGACCCCGCGTCGGCGTCGGCGCCGAGGGCGCCGTTGTGCAGCCCGGTCGGGTAGAAACACACCGTGGCCGCGACCCGGGGGTCGAAGGCGGCCCGGAACGCGAGGTGGCCGCCGAGGCAGAAGCCGGTCGCGAACAACGTCGTGACGTCGCTGCGCCCGGCGAGGTGGTCCAGGACGGCGGCGCGGTCCTCGTCGAACTGGGCGGTCGTGGTGGCGGCCGCGCCGGCCAGGCCGGCCTGCTTGCCCGCGTCGTCGAACTCCAGCGCGACGCCGGCCAGGTCGGTCCGGGGGTAGATCTCCGGCGCGCAGACCACGAAACCGGCCGAGGCCAGCCGCCGGGCGGTGCGCAGGGTGGACTCGGTCAGCTGGAAGATGTCGGTGTAGAGCAGCAGGCCCGGCCAGGGACCGGCGCCGGCCGGGCTGATCACCATCGCGCGGATCTCGTAGCCGGACGCCGGCACGCGAACCTCGTCCTCACGCAGCTTCATGCCGAGTGACCCTACTCAACCGGTCCCGGCCGGGCTGTCGTCCCGGCCGCCGCTCAGTCGATGGTGTGGCCGCCGTTGACGGTCAGGCGCTCGCCGGTCATGAAGCGGGACGCGTCGCTCGCCACGAACGCCACCACGTCCGCGATGTCCTCCGGCCGGCCCAGCCGGCCCAGTGGCACGTCCCGCACGTAGCCCGCGCTGTCCTCGGCCGTCACGACGCCGTGGCGTTCCACCGGGATCCAGCCCGGCGCCACCACGTTCACCGTGATGCCGTGGACTCCCAGCTCCCGCGCCCAGGTACGGGCCAGGCCGAGCTGGGCGCCCTTGGCCGCGTTGTAGGCCGACGCGCCCGGCAGCGCGCGCTCGAAGGAGTCCGAGCCGATGTGGATGAAACGGCCGGTGCCCAGCCCCCGCATGCCCGCGGCGGTGGCCTGCAGCAGCAGGGTCGGGCTCTTGACGAAGAAGACCAGCTGGTCGAGGTGGGCCGCCCAGGAGACCTCGGTGGCCGGCGCGAGCGGCTGCGGCCCGGTCGCGTTGGCCACCACCACCTGCACCGGGCCCAGGTCGGCGGCGACCGCGGCCACCATCGCCGGCACCTCCGCCTCGTCGGTGACGTCCGCCCGGTACGCGGCCGCCCGCCCGCCCGCCGCGACGATCGCGGCGACGACCGCCTCGGCGCCGGCGCTGTCCGAGCGGTAGTTCACCGCGACCGGCCAGCCGTCGGCCGCCAGGCGCCGGGCGATGTGGGCGCCCAGCCCCCGTGAGGCACCGGTGACCAGGGCGCTGCCCGCGATCGTCAACTCATTCTCCCGTCGTGCCGTCGAGCAGTTCCCGGACCGCGTCGGCGTGCCCCGCGTGCCGGGCGGTCTCGTTGATCAGGTGGATGAGGACGAAGCGTAGATCGGTGCCGTCGCCGGTCCGCGCCGGCGTGGCCGGGTCTCCCAGCTGGCGGACCGCGGCGTCGGTGGCGGCGGCGCGCTCCCGGTACGCCGCGAGCGCGGCCGCGATGGTCAGCTCCGGGCCGGGGAGGTACTCGTCGTCGGTCTTGCCGGTCGGCCGGCCCAGCATCGCGCCGTCGATCCAGCGCCACTCGACGTGGGTGAGGTGGTTGACCAGGCCCAGCAGCGGCAGCAGCCGGCCCTCGGGTCGCCAGCGGGCCTGCTCGTCGGTGAGGCCGCCGGCCTTGCGCAGCACGGCCCCGCGCAGGAAGGCCAGCCAGCGCAGGTGCAGCTCGAGCTCGTCGGGCGTGCCGGTGGGGAAGCCGGTCACAGGAGCCCACCGGCGACGGTGAGCTCCTGCCCGGTGAACTCGCCGGTCAGCATCGGCATGGCCCGCGCGATCGCCGCCCGGGTCCCGGGCAGCTGCAGCGAGGCGTCGTGGTGCTCCTTGCTCTCCCACACCTCGTTGACCCAGATCAGCTCCGGGTCGGTGTCCGACACGCCGACCACGTAGAGCCGGCAGCCGGCCCCGCGCAGGCCGTCGACCCCGCCGAGCAGGATCTGCACGACCTCGTCGCGGCGGCCCGCCTTGGTGCGCATGGTCGCCAGGTAGCCGTACG
This sequence comes from Actinoplanes nipponensis, assembly GCF_016862275.1. GTDB lineage: Bacteria > Actinomycetota > Actinomycetes > Mycobacteriales > Micromonosporaceae > Actinoplanes > Actinoplanes nipponensis. Next base: position 111,391 of record NZ_BOMQ01000024.1, read on the forward strand.
TCACGTGCTCCTCCTCGCCGGGCCCGGGTCACCCGCCGGGCGGGCTGTTCCCGGCCCCGGCGACATTACGCCGGACGGCGTCCCGACGTCGGAGGGGCACCGGGACGGCGGCCGCGCCGCCGCGGGTCAGCTCGCCGGCAGGGGCGCCGCCACGGGGCTGCGGTGCCCGTCGCGGTCCACCGCGCGCACCCCGAAGAAGACGTTGTCCTTCGACAGGTCGATCGTCACCGTGGTCACGTCCCCGACCGCCAGCACGTTCGTCCAGTCCGGCGCCGTCGTCTCGCGCCAGACCACCTCGTAGCCGGCCAGGTCGGCGCTGGTGCCGCGCTGCCAGCGCAGCGTCGTCTCGTTGGTCAGCTGCGTCGTGTCGATGACCACGCCCTTGGGGGTGCCGGGGGCCTGGGCCAGCGACCACAGCGCCGCCGCGTTCACCCGGGTCACCCGGGCGATGTAGCGGAAGTCGCAGAACTCCACCAGGTCGCCGTACTGGACGCCGTTCTCCACGCGGACGTTCTGGTGCTCGTGGGCGAAGTTCTCCCGGGGCTCGGTCAGGCGCGCGGCCGGGTAGCCGCGGAGCAGGAACGAGATGTGGTCGCTGCCGCGCAGGTAGCGGTCGCGGCGCCAGATGACCCGTACCCTCATGCCGGTCTGCGGGTTCTCCGCGACGTCGTGGACGAAGCGGCCGAGCTGGCGCGACGGGCCGTCGTTCTCCCCGCCGACCGACTTGCGGACGGTCGCCTCGGCGGCCGTCTCGGCGGTGGGCACACCCTCCACGAACAGCCGTACCGTGCGCGGGTCGCCGGCCGTGCCGTCGTGGGCGTCGCCGGTGCCGACGATGTCGTTGCTGAACATGGCCTGCACGTCGGTGCCGGCGTCCTTGAACTGCTGAGCCAGGTGGTCGGAGCCGTACAGGCCCTGCTCCTCGCCCGCGACGGCGGCGAACACGATGGTGGCCTCGGTGTGCCGGGTCGCCATCACTCGGGCCAGCTCCATGATCGCCGCCACCCCGGACGCGTCGTCGTCGGCGCCGGGCGCGTCGCTGGTGGCGTCCAGGACGTCGGAGGCCCGGGAGTCGTAGTGGCCGGTGACCACGTACACCCGGCCGGGGTCGGTGTCGCCGCGCAGCGTGGCTACGACGTTGGTGATCCGGGTCGGCGTCGGGATCCGCGGGGACACCGGCTGGATGAACGACTGCAGCTCGACGGTCATCCGGCCGCCGGAGGCCGCCGCGTACGTGCGCAGCTGCTCGTGGATCCAGTCCCGGGCCGCGCCGATGCCGCGCACCGGGTCGTCCTGGGCCGACAGGGTGTGCCGGGTGCCGAACGCGGCGAGCCGAGTCACGATGGCGCCGATCCGGTTCGGGTCGATCTCGCGCAGCAACGCCCGCAGCTGCCGGTCGGGTGACTGTTTGTGCAGGCCGTGGCCGGTGGCATGGGCCGCGCGCGCGCCGAGGACCGGGGTCGCTGCGACGGCTGCGGAGGCCGCCAGGAACGCGCGCCGCGACGGGATGAGCTTCTCGCGGTGATCCGTCATACCCCAGCATCGTCGTCCACCCGGGCCGAGATGTCCACGTTCATCGATGCCAGATGTCGGCCGGGACCCCGGCCGGGACGCGCCGCCCGGCGCGCCCCGGCCGCGAGCGCGGCGCCGGGACGGCTCAGCCGCCGCTGACCGGGTGGAACGGCTTCGGCAGGGTGCGCGGCACCGCGGTGCGGGCCGTCGTCGCAGGGGCGGCCGGCAGGTTGTCGAACATGGTGCGGCCGATCTTGGCGTGGGCCTGCACCGCCGGGTGGGTCGCGCCGTAGTTCTCGGGGTCGCCCAGACCCTCGGCGAACATCGCGTAGGTCAGCAGCGGCGCCCCGTCCGCGCTGAACATGATGCCGGCCTCGTGCCGGGACTCGCCCAGGTCGTTGAAGTCCGCGCCGTACTTCGTGGCCACCCGCTCGCGCTCCTTGGAGGACATCACCCGGCGGACCCCGTCGTGGTAGCCGTTGATCCAGCGGGTGATGCTCAGCAGGAAGTCGCACGACTCCGGCTTGAGCAGCGTCTTGGTCGCCAGCCGCCACAGCAGGTCGTGCATCTCCCGCGGGGTCGTCGTGCCCAGGAAGAAGCGGTTCGGGTTGGCCACCGGCTCGACCCGGGTGTGCACGAAGCCCTTGGCGGCCAGGATCTCGTTGATCTCCAGCGCCGGCGCCACCCGGCCGCACATGCGCACGGCCGTGTTGTCGGAGACCAGCAGCATCGCGGTCAGGAAGTTGGCCACGGTGATCTCGTCGCCCCACACCCGGTGCAGGTGGTAGATGCCCGAGCCGCCCAGGATGATGTCGGCCTGGAGGTCCAGCTTGGTGCCCAGGGTCAGCAGGCCCCGGTCGATCTTGTCCATGACCGCGGTCGCCACCGCGAGCTTCTGCACGCTGTAGCCGTACGTGACGTGGTCGGCGTCGTCCTCGACGATCGGCTTGAGCGCGCCGGTCGCGTCCACGGCGGCGATGTGGGTGTGCCACAGGCCGCCGACCTTGGCCTTCTCCTTCTCGTAGACCTTCTTGATGCTCGCCGGGCCGGCCGCCGCGGCCTGGGCGGGGGTGCTCACGCCGACCCCCGCGACCGCTGCGGCGGCGCCGAGACCGAGTGCCGAACGGCGGGACATGCTGGTTGACATCGTTCTCCCTCAATGGACGGACGGTGGACCACGCGGCAAGGTACACCACGCCCGCTCATGACCGGAGGTACCGCAGCACGGCCAGCACCCGGCGGTGGTCGGTGCGCGCCGGCGGCAGGTCGAGCTTGGTGAAGATGGCCGTGACGTGCTTCTCGACGCTGCGTTCGACCAGGTGCAGGGCCTCGGCGACGGCCACGTTGGAGCGTCCCTCGGCGAGCAGGGCGAGGATCTCGCGCTCCCGGTCGCTGAGCCGGGCCAGGCCGGCGTCGACCGCCGGCGCGGCGAGCAGCTGCCGCACCACCTCCGGGTCCAGGGCCGTGCCGCCGTCGGCCACCCGCCGCAGCGCCCCGACGAACTCGCCGGTGCTGACGATCCGGTCCTTGAGCAGGTAGCCCACCCGGCCCGCGTTCTCGGAGAGCAACTGCCGCGCGTAGCCGGTCTCGACCCACTGGGAGAAGACCAGGACCCCGACCCCCGGGTACGCCGACCGGATGGTCAGCGCCGCCCGCAGCCCCTCGTCGGTGAACGTGGGTGGCATCCGCACGTCCACGATCGCGGCGTCGGGCGGATCGGCGGCGACGGCGGCGAGCAGCCCGGCGGCGTCGGGAACCGCGCCCGTCACCTCGATGCCCTGCTCGGCCAGCAGCAGCGCGATGCCGTCGCGCAGCAGCGCGTTGTCCTCGGCGATCACCACACGCACGGTCGGCCTCCGATCGCCGGGGTCGTCGGGTGCGGGCGGCCCATCCGGCGTCACGCCCGCTCGGGAAGGATCATGGTTACGGTGGTCGGCCCGCCGGCGGGGGAGTCGACGGTCAGCGAGCCGTCCAGCGCGGTGGCCCGCCGCGCCAGCCCGGCCAGCCCGGTGCCCGTGGACGGTGCGGCCGCCCCCGGCCCGGCCACCGCGGGGCCGGCCGGTGCGGAGCCGGAGGTGAGCAGCGCTGCGCCGCCCTGGCCGTCGTCGGTCACGGTCAGGCGCAGGCAGCCGTTCCCGCCGCGCAGGTCGACCCGGACCCGGGTGGCGTCCGCGTGCCGGGCGATGTTGGTCAGCAGCTCCGCCACCGCGAAGTACAGCGCCGAGGCCGTCGCGTCCGGGGGCCGGGCGGCCAGGGACACCGTCACCGACGCGGGCACGGCGCTGCGCGCGGCCAGGGTGGTCAGCGCCACCTCGAGGCCGTCGTCCAGCGCCGGCGGGTGCATGCCGCGGACGATGTCCCGCAACTCGGCCAGCGCCTCGGTGACGGTGCCCCGGGCGTCCGCCGCGAGCGCGCGGACCGGCTCCTGGGTGCTGCGGCTCTCGATCCGGGACAGGGTCAGGCCGAGCGCGACCAGCCGGGCCTGCGTGCCGTCGTGCAGGTCGCGTTCGACGCGGCGCAGCAGGGCCGCCGCGTCCGACCGCAGGGCGGCCCGGCCCGCCTCCAGCTCGGCGATGCGCTGCTGGGACCGGCTCGGGTGCAGCAGCCCCCGGACCAGGAAGCGGTCGAGCAGCACCACCAGCCGCAGCCACCAGGGGGTCGCGAGCAGCAGCGCCAGCCCCTGCAGCGCGATCCACCAGGTGTGGCCCCAGGTGTCGCTGTCGAACGCGCGGAAGCCGTCCGGCAGCAGCCACCACCACAGCGGATAGGTCAGGCCCAGCGGGGCGAGCACCACGCCGAGCACACCCGGGTACGCCCCGGCGACCATGAGCGGCCAGCGCGCGAAGCAGTAGGCCAGGGCGCGCCACGCCGTGGGGTCGCCCGGCAGCGCGCGGATCCGTCCCCACCGGCCGCGGGCCGGCAGCGGGGGCGGGTCGCCCCAGTCCCAGCCCAGCATCGCGCGGGCCGGGCCGCGGAAGTAGCCGGGGGTGAGCCGGGCCAGGGCCAGCACCCCGACCAGCAGGGGCAGGCCGACAGTCAGCACCGACGCGGCGGCGGCGACGGTGCCGACCACGGCCAGGACGAAGGCGGGCAGGCCGATGAGGACCCCGGAGACCAGGTACGCCAGCTCCCGCCAGGTGCGGCCGGTCAGCCACGCCCTCAGCACGATCACCACCAAGCCCCCGGCCCGGGGCGCCCCGGCGATTGCCGGCCGGGTGCGGGGGCCCATCAGGAGACCACCTCGATGGGCGGGCGCCGCAGCGCGAGCGCGGCGGGCAGGGCGGTGCCGGCCAGGACCAGGGCCGTGCTGCCCAGGACGCCGGTGAGCAGCCAGCCCACCGGCATCCAGGGCCGCCAGGTGCCCAGCGCGGTGTGCAGCAACGGCAGGGTCGTCGTCGCGGCCACCGCCGCGCTGACCGCCAGCGCGGTTCCGCTCACCAGCAGAGCCTCGCAGACGACGACGGCCAGCGCGCGCCGCCGGGTCGCCCCGGCGAGCTGCGTGACCGCCAGGTCCCGGCGCCGGCCCAGCACCACGGTCACCAGCGTGTTGACCGCGGCCACCGCCGCGAAGGCGACGTAGACCGACGTGCCGGAATACTCCAGCCACCGTTCGGCGGCGGCCGGGGCGGCGCCGGTCTCGTGCTCGAACGTCTTCAGCATGATCACCTTGACCCCCGTGAAGGCGATCGCCAGGGTGAGCGGCACCAGCGCCCCGGACAGCGCCCGGGCCTGGACCGCGACGGTGTCGCCGGCCAGCCGGCCGGTGTCGCCGAGCCGCCGGCCCACCAGCGCGGTCACCCGGAGCAGGGCCGGGCCGAGCAGGCCGGCGCCGACGCACAGCGCGAGCATGACGAACAGGCCCAGCGCGTCGGCGGTCTCCGCGTCCAGCCGGGCGATGGCGGCGGAGAGCACGCTGCCGCCGGTCACCAGGACCAGGCCGGCCGTCGTGCGCAGGCCGCCGACCCCCCGCGGGGGCGCCGCCGCCTCGGCGAGCGCCGCCGCGGGCCGGACCCGCGACGGCCGGATCGCCGCGACCAGCGCCCCGGCCACCGAGGCGCCGACGGTGGCGGCCAGCGCGATAGGCAGGGCGGCCGGGTGCGGGTGGAAGGTCACCGCGGCCGGGGCCAGGCCGCGCGTGACCACGCCGTCGATCCAGGCCCGGCCACCGAGGGCGCCCAGCGGGACCCCGAGCAGCGTCGCGGGCACCGCGACGAGCGCCGCCTGCGCCGCCACCGAGCGGCGGACCCGGCCGGGGGTGGCGCCGAGCGCCCGCACCAGGGCGATGTCGCGGGCCTGCTGGGCGACCGTGGCCACCATGGTCACGCCGACGATGACGACGGTCAGGTAGATCGCGAGCGTGACGAAGACGACCGCGATGTCGGTGAGGCCGGTGTCGGTCACGGCCCGCCGGGCCGCGGCGCCCAACGGGGCCCGGTCGATCGAGGTGAGGATGCCGAGCCCGGCGGCCACCAGCGCGGCGGCCAGCAGCTGGGTGCAGAACGGGCCGAGGAACGACCACGGATTGCGCCGCAGCGCCTGCCGGATCATGCCGCCACCGCCGTCGACACGGCCCGCAGCCGGTCGGCGATGGCCGGCGCGTCCGGGGTGGCCGCGTCCGCGGCCACCGTGCCGGCGCGCAGCAGGACGAGCCGGTCGCTCCAGGCCGCCGCGGCCGGATCGTGGGTCACCATGAGCACGGTCACCCCGTCCCGGTCGACGGCGCGGCGCAGCAGGCCGAGGATCTGGCCGCCGGTGGTTGGGTCGAGCGCCCCCGTGGGCTCGTCCGCGAAGATCACCGAGGGGCCGGTGACCAGCGCCCGGGCGATCGCCACGCGCTGACGCTGCCCGCCGGACAGCTCGCCCACCGGCCGCGGGCCCGTGTCCGGGAGGCCGACGGCCGCCAACACCTCGTCGATGCCGCGCCGGCGCGGCCCGCCGAGCCGGGCGGGCAGCGCGAGGTTCTGCCGCACGGTCAGCTCGGAGAGCAGGTTGTAGGACTGGAAGACGAAGCCGACCCGGTCGCGCCGCCACCGGGTGAGCGGCCGCTCGCGCAGCCGGCTGATCTCGCGGCCGGCCAGCCGCACCGAGCCGGAGCTGGGCCGGTCCAGACCGGCGGCGCAGTGCAGCAGCGTGCTCTTGCCCGAGCCCGTCGCTCCCATGACCGCGACGAACTCGCCGGCGGCCACGGTCAGCGACACCTCTCGCAGCGCCACGATCCCCCGCGGGAAGACCCGCGCCACGTCCCTGAGCTCCAGCACCGGTTCCATGCCGATCAGCCTGCCCGCCGGGCGCCCCGGCGGCAGCGGGGCTGGCTGGTGTCCGTGGGTGCGGATAACCGCACCCCGGGCGTGGGCACTACGGCAGGAACTGCTCCTCGATCCTGGTCACCTCGCCCTTCTTGACGGTGAACCAGAACAGGGTGCCGTTCAGCAGGGTCCCGTAGTGTTTCGGGATCGCGGCCACCGTGATGGTGTCCTCGGTGCCCGGTCCGGCCTTCCCGACCGCCTTCACCACGACGTCCGGGGAGAGCGGCAGCTTCCGCAGCTTGGTGTTGTCGTTGACGATGAAGTAGTCGTTGTCGGGGGTGTCCTGCCCCGAGTCGGGGTACTTCTTCTGCCACGCCTTGGCGGCGGCCTCGCCGGTGAGGAATTCCACCAGGTCCATGGAGACCGCGTCGCTGCTCACCTTCTTGAGGTAGCCGGGCCAGCGGCCGTCGGCCAGCAGCGGAGCGGGCGGGGCCGAGGGCGTCGCGGCCGGGGTCGCGGTGGCCGCGGTGGGCGCGGGGCCGTCACCGAACTCGGCCGTGGCGACGGGCGCGGCGGCCGGCGGGGCCGCGGCCTTGTCGGGCGACTGCTGGGAGCAGGCGGTGAGGGTGAGCACGGAGACCGCGAGGCCGGTGACGGCGAGCAGTCTGGGCAGTCGTGACGGCATGAGCAGAACATCGCACACCCGCGCCACCCCTCGGGGGCGGGACCGGTCCTAGCTGTTCAGGGCCGCCTCGACGCCCGGCTCGAGCGGGCCGAGGAAGACCGGGTCGCGCCGGGACACCACGTCGGCGAGGGCCTTGACCACCGCGCCGCGCTCGCGCACCACGCTGTGGAGCCACGGCTCGCGGTAGACGCGGACGGTGTCGTCGCCCACCCCGGTCGCGTCGACGCCCAGCCGCCGGCACAGGGCCACCGCGCGGTCGATGTGGTAGCTCTGGGTCACCACGATGGCCGCGCCGACCCCGAACACCCGGCGGGCCCGGGCACACGAGTCGTACGTGTCGAAGCCCGCGTGGTCCAGCACGATCCGCTGGCTCGGCACGCCCCGGTCGACCAGCCACTGGAACATCGCCCCGGGCTCGTTGTAGCCCCAGTCCATGTGGTCGCCGGAGACCAGGATGGCGCGGACCTTGCCGGCGGCCAGCAACTGCCGGGCGATCTCCAGCCGCGCCGCCAGGAACGGTGACGGTTCGCCGCCGGGATACACCTCGGCGCCGAGCACCAGCGCCACCGGGGCGGCGGGCACGGACGCCACGCTGTGGACGCGGCCGTGGGCCTCCGCGCGGACCCAGAGGTCGCCGACCGCCATGGCCAGGACCGCCGCCGCCGCACTGAGCGCGCCGGCCACGACGGCGCGCCGGAACCAGATCCTGATCATGCGGTCACCATGCCAGCAGCCGTCAAGCGGGCCGCCGCGCGGGCGCGGCATGATGGTCGGTGATGATCACCTTGAACCGCATCGCCCCCGACGACGATCCGTTGCTGCTCTGGACCGCCCAGGACATGGCCACCGGGGCCCGGGCCTGGGCGCTCGGCGACGCCGCCGCCGTGGCCTGCCGGGACGTGTGCCGCCGCGACCGCCTGGCGCTGCGGGGCAGCCCGCCGGACGCCGCCGAGCTGCTGCGCCGGATCCGGGGGCAGGTGGCCGGCTTCCACCCGGTGGCGGACGTCGCTCTGATCGACGCGCTGGTGGAACGGGTGGACGGGCTGGCGCCGGTGGCCCGGTTCGGGTGGATGGACACGACCGGCCCGGCGCCGCTCCCGGCGCGCGCGGACCCGGCGCCGCGCTGGCTCACCGACGCCGAGCTGCCCGAGGTCGCCGCGCTGCTGGACGCGGAGCATCCCGGCTCGTGGGCGCGCCCCGGCGGTTCCGGCGTGCGGCGCTGGGCCGGCCTGCGCGACGCCGCCGGGGTGGTGCAGGCCGTGGCGGCCGACGCGTGGTCCGTACCGGAGATCGGTTTCGTCGCCGGGGTGGCGACCCGGGTCCGCGCCCGCGGGCGGGGCCTGGGCGCCACGCTGTGCGCGTTTCTCACCGGCGAGCTGATCACGGGCCGGAGCCGGGTGGCGCTGCTGGTCGACCGCGACAACGGCGCGGCGATCCGGACCTACGAGAAGCTGGGCTACCGGATGCGCCCGATCGCGGCGGCCCGGTTCAGCTGACGGCGTCGCGCCAGCTGTGCTCGGGCTCGTAGCCCAGCAGGCGCCGGGCCTTGTCGATCGAGAGCAGCGTCTCGTGCTCCCCGAGCTCCTTGGTCACCGGTACGCCGGGAAACACCTCCGCCGCCAGCGACGCGCTGGACCGGCTCATCACCGTGTCGGCGTTGGCGATGACGAAGACCTCCACGCCGGGGGTGTTGTACGCCAGCGCCCTGCGCACCGCCTGCGCGCCGTCCCGGGCGTCGATGTAGCCCCACAGGTTCCAGCTGCGGCTGCGCGGGTCCGCGTCGAACGACGGGAACTCGGCGTAGTCCTCGGGGTCCATGACGTTGGAGAACCGCAGCCCGGTCATCGTCAGCTCGGGGTTCCACCGGCAGAACTGCGCCGCCATCGTCTCCTCGAGGTGTTTGACCAGCGAGTACGTCGACTCGGGGCGGGCCGGGTAGGCCTCGTCCACCGGGATGTACGGCGGCGGCGTGGTGAACGGCAGCCCGAGCACGGTCTCGCTGGAGGCCCACACGACGTTCGTGATGCCGGCCAGCCGCGCCGCGGAGAACACGTTGTACGTGGCGGTGATGTTGTTGTGGAAGGTCGCCGCGTTCGGGATGAGTCCCGGCGCGGGGATCGCCGCCAGGTGCACCACCGCGTCGATCCTGTCGTAGCGGTCGTCGATGGCGGTCAGCGCCTCGACGGTCTGCCCGTAGTCGGTCAGATCGATCTTGAGGGCGGGGCGCGGGGCGGCGACGTCGAGGTTGACCACCTCGTTGCCGTGCGCGGTCAGGTCCGCGACCACCGCCCGTCCCAGCTTGCCGCTTCCGCCGGTCACCGCGATCCGGGTCATGTCAGTCCTCTCGGGTGTGCTGCTCCGCCCCCCAGGATTGCCGATCATCGCCGGGCCCGCTGGGTGACGGGGGTCAGCCGATCCGGAAGCGGGCGCTCAGCAGGCTGCCGGGGCGCGAGTTCGGGCCGACCAGCAGGTCGAACTCGCCGGGCTCGACCACCCGGCGGGCGTCGGCGGTGACCAGGGAGCAGTCGGCCGCGGCGAGCTGGAGGTCGACCGTCACGCTCGTCCCGGCGGGCACCGCCACCTGCCGGTACGCCTTGAGCTCGCGCGCCGCCCAGGTGACGCTGGTGACCAGGTCGCTGATGTAGACCTGCACGGTCTCCAGCGCCGGCCGGCTGCCCGTGTTGGTGAGCCGGACGCTGGCCCGGACCGTGCCGTCCGGGGCCACCCGGGGCTCGGCGATCGTCAGGTCGGCGTACTCGACGGTGGTGTAGCTCAGGCCCTCGCCGAAGGCGAACAGCGGGTCCTGGGTCAGGTCCGCGTAGCGGGTGCCGTGCTGGCCGCGGATCTGGTTGTAGTAGACCGGCTGCTGGCCGACGTGCCGGGCCGCCGACAGCGGCATCCGCCCGGTCGGCTCGATCAGCCCGAGCAGCAGCTCGGCCAGCGCCCGGCCGCCGCGCATGCCGGGGTTGAACGCCTGCACGACGGCGGCCGAGGCCAGCGCGGAGGGCGGCAGCGCGGCCGGCTTGGAGTTCAGCAGCACGAGCACCACCGGGGTGTCCAGCTCGGCCAGCGCGTCCAGCAGCGCGATCTGGCCGCCCTGCAGCTCCAGCGTGGCGGTGGACCGGCTCTCGCCGGTCAGCGCGACCGTGTCGCCGACCACCACGACCGCGTAGTCGGCGGCCCGGGCCGCGGCGACGGCCTCGGCGATCATCGCGGGGTCGGCGGTGGCCGGCTCGGAGATCGGCGGCCGGGGCTGCCCGTCCGGGTACGTGGCGCCGGCCGGGTCCGGCACCAGCCGCTCGATCTCGGCGCCGCGCGCGGTGGTGATCGTCCAGTCGGCCGGGGCGACCGCCCGGAAGCCGTCGAGCACGGTCTCGATCAGCTCGCGGGGCTGGCCGTCGGGCATCCAGTCGACCTGGCCGGAGGCGCCGGCCCAGTCGCCGAGCTGGGACTGCGGCGCGTCCGCGTTCGGGCCGATCACGGCGACGGTCCGCGCGGCGCCGGCGCTCGTGGCGCGGCCGTCGCGGCCGGCGGTCAGCCCGCCGGCCAGCGGCAGCGTGCCGTCGTTGCGCAGCAGCACCAGCGAGCGGCGGGCGATCTCCAGGTTGAGCGCGGCGTGCTCGGCGTGCCCGATCACCGCGGCCTGCCGCTCGGCGTCGGGGGCGCGCGGGTTCTCGAACAGCCCGAGCTCGAACTTGAGCCGCAGGATCCGCCGGACCGCGGCGTCGATCTCGGCCTCGGCCAGGCGGCCCTGCTCCACGGCGGCCTGCGCCCCCTCGAAGAAGCCCGGGGTGGTCATGACCAGGTCGTTGCCCGCCCGGACGGCCTGCGCGGCGGCGTCGACCAGGTCGGCGCAGACCTTCTGCTCCCACACCATCCGGCCGACGTTGTCCCAGTCGGTGACCAGCGTGCCGGTGAAGCCCCACTCCTGCTTGAGGACGTCGTTGAGCAGCCAGCGGTTGAGCGTGATGGGCACGCCGTCCATCGACTGGTAGCCGAGCATGAAGGTGGCGCAGCCCTCACGGGCCACCCGCTCGAACGGCGGCAGGAACCAGGAGCGCAGCTTGCGCGGGCTCAGGTCGGCCTCGCTGGCGTCCCGCCCGCCCTGGGTCTCGGAGTAGCCGGCGAAGTGCTTCGCCGAGGCCAGCACGGCGGTCGGGTCGGTCAGCCCGTCGCCCTGGTAGCCGCGGACCATCGCCGACCCCAGCTCGCCGATGAGGTACGGGTCCTCGCCGAACGTCTCGTCCACCCGGCCCCAGCGCAGGTCCCGGGTGATGCACAGCACGGGGGAGAAGGTCCAGTGGATGCCGGTCGCGGAGACCTCGATCGCGGTGACCCGGGCGACCCGCTCGACCAGGGCCGCGTCCCAGCTGGCGGCCATGGCGAGCTGGGTCGGGAACACCGTGGCGCCGGGCCAGAAGCCGTGGCCGTGGATGCAGTCCTCGGCGGTGATCAGCGGGATGCCGAGCCGGGTGTTCGCGGCCAGGTCGATGGCCTCGAGCATGCGCTCCGGGGAGGCGTGCAGGATGGAGCCGGCCAGCCGCGTGCTGACCGCGTCCTTGAGGTTGCCCCGGGCGTCCAGCTGCAGCATCTGACCGATCTTCTCGGCCAGGGTCATCCGGCCCAGCAGGTCCTCGACACGCCGTTCGACGGCGAGCGAGGGATCACGGTACGGGTCCGCAGGGGCCACGAGATTTCCTCCGAAACGCAACACATCGGTAAGCGTCGGAAGTGTCGCACAGCCCGGAACCGGTACCGGGGACCGCAGGGGTCGGATCTTCGGTCAACCGGTACCGGAACCGCGCAGGCGTCCTGGGTGGCCTCCTCGCGCCGGGCCGGGGGGTGGCGTGCCCGGCCCGCACGGCCACCGCGCCGCTGACCGCCGTCAGTACGCCGGGCAGATCCGCGCGCGCACCACGTCGAGGATGCGGGCCGCCTCGGCCTCGCCGAACCCGTCCGGGTGCCCGGGAGCGGCGAACCGCCGGCCGGTCTCGCGCACGAGGGCGGGTCGGTCCCCGGGATGCTGCCGGATGCTGCGGCACTGGAGCAGGCCGCGGTCGACGAGCGTGCGGAGGTCGGCGGCGCCGACGATGGCCGGGTCGATCCGGCGCAGGTCGGCGACGTAAGCCTCCGCGGCGGCGCGGTCCGGTGGGGCCGGCGCGCCGGGCGGTGGCGCTCCGGGTGGCGGCGGGGCGCCCGGCGGGAGGGCGGCGCCGGCCGGGGGCGGGGCCCCGGGTGGTGGCGGGCCCCCGGGCGGTGGTGAGGCGCCGGGTGGAGGGCCGGCGGGCGGCGGTGGGCCGGCGGGGGATGCGGCGGCGCAGCCGCCCGCGAGGGTGGCCAGGATCAGGCCGGCGACCAGGACGGGACGTGCTCCCACGGCTGCCTCCCCGGGGACGTGGGCGATCCCGCCACGGTAGCGACCGGCCCGCACCGCTGGCCGCACCACCGGTGCGGGCAGTTCCTGCTCCGCGACGGCTTGGTCGGTCACGCCGGGAGGTCCGCGACCTGATCGGGTGACCGCCTCACCATTCGAGGTTGCCGGATGGCTATGCGCGTTGATACGGTCCTCTGCATAGTCATGCGGAGGTAAGTATGGGAATCAGGGTCGCTGTCGCCGGGGCGAGCGGGTACGCCGGGGGCGAGCTGCTGCGCCTGATCGCCGGGCACCCCGAGCTCGACCTGGTCGCCGCCACGGCCCACAGCCAGGCGGGCACGCCGGTGGCCGCCGTACACCCGCAGCTCACCGGCCTGGACCTGGTCCTCGGCGCGACCGACGCGGCGACGCTGGCCGACGCCGACCTGGTCTTCCTGGCCCTGCCGCACGGGCAGTCGGCCGCGCTGGCCGCCCAGCTGCCCGCCGGGGTCAAGATCGTCGACCTCGGCGCCGACTTCCGGCTGCACGACGCCGACGCCTGGGGCCGGTACTACGGCGGCACGCACGCCGGCACCTGGACGTACGGCCTGCCGGAGCTGCCCGGGCACCGGGCGGCCATCGCCGCCAGCGACCGGGTGGCCAACACCGGCTGCTACGCGGCCACCATCGCCCTGGCCCTGGCCCCGCTCATCGCCGCCGGGGCCGCCGATCCCGCCGACGTGGTGGTGGTCGCCTCCTCGGGCACCTCCGGCGCCGGCCGCGCGGCCAAGGTCAGCCTGCTGGCCAGCGAGGTGCTGGGCGACCTTTCGCCCTACAAGGTCGGCGCGCACCAGCACGTTCCCGAGATCAAGCAGGCGACCGGGGCGACCTCGCTGTCGATGACGCCGGTGCTCGCGCCGATGCCGCGCGGCATCCTCGCCACCGTCACCGCCCGCCCGCTCGGCGACGCCGACCCGCGCGCGGTGCTCCAGGCGGCCTACGCCGACGAGCCGTTCGTGCACGTGCTGCCGGCCGGCGCCTGGCCGCACACCGCGGCCACGGCCGGCTCCAACTCGTGCCACCTGCAGGCCACCCTCGACGTCGACTCCGGCCGGATCGTCGTCGTCAGCGCCCTGGACAACCTCGGCAAGGGCGCCGCGGGCCAGGCCGTGCAATGCGCCAACCTCATGCTCGGCCTGCCGGAGACCGCGGGCCTGAAGGTATTCGGAGTCGCACCGTGACCGTCACCACCCCCAAGGGCTTCCGGGCCAGCGGCGTCGCCGCCGGGCTCAAGAGCGGCGGCGGCCTCGACGTCGCGCTCGTCGTCAACGACGGGCCGGACACCACCGTGGCCGGCGTCTTCACCGCCAACCGGGTCAAGGCCGCCCCCGTGCTGTGGAGCCAGCAGATCCTCAAGGGCGGGATCGTGCGCGCCGTGGTGCTCAACTCGGGCGGCGCCAACGCCTGCACCGGCAGCCAGGGCTTCCGCGACACCCACGCCACCGCCGAGCACACCGCCGCCGCGCTGCGCGGCGGGCCCAAGCCGCTGCTGGTCGGCGCCGGTGACGTCGCGGTCTGCTCGACCGGCCTGATCGGCGAGCTGCTGCCCATGGACAAGCTGCTGCCCGGGGTGAGCGCCGCGGTCAAGACGCTGCGGCCCGACGGCGGCGCGGCCGCCGCGAGCGCCATCATGACCACCGACACGGTGGCCAAGAACGCGGTCGCGCACGGCGCGGGCTGGTCGGTCGGCGGCATGGCCAAGGGCGCCGGGATGCTCGCCCCGGCCCTGGCCACCATGCTGGTCGTGCTCACCACCGACGCGGTGGCCGGCTCCGAGGCGCTGGACACCGCGCTGCGCGAGGCCACCCGGCTGACCTTCGACCGCATCGACGCCGACGGCTGCATGTCCACCAACGACACGGTGCTGCTGCTGGCCAGCGGCGCCTCCGACGTGCAGCCCACGCAGGAGGAGCTGACCGCCGCGGTCACCGCCGTCTGCGCGGACCTGGCGCACCAGCTGATCAACGACGCCGAGGGCGCCACCAAGCACATCGCCATCGAGGTGCTGGGCGCCGCCAGCGAGGCCGACGCGGTGCAGGTCGGCCGCACGGTCGCCCGCAACAACCTGGTCAAGACGGCGCTGTTCGGCAACGACCCGAACTGGGGGCGGATCCTCGCCGCGGTCGGCACCACGGACGCCGCGTTCGTGCCGGACCGCATCGACGTGGCCGTCAACGGCGTGTGGGTGTGCCGGGGCGGCGCCGCCGCGGAGGACCGCTCCAAGGTGGACCTGAAGGGCCGCGACGTGACCATCACCGTGCACCTGCACGAGGGCGAGATGAGCGCCACCATCCGCACCACCGACCTGTCCCACGCGTACGTGCACGAGAACTCGGCGTACTCCTCGTGAACGCCTCCGACAAGGCCGCCATCCTCATCGAGGCCCTGCCCTGGCTGGAGCGGTTCCACGGCACCACCGTCGTGATCAAGTACGGCGGCAACGCGATGATCGACCCCGAGCTGCAGCGGGCCTTCGCCGCCGACATGGTGTTCCTGCGCTACGCCGGGATCAGGCCGGTCGTGGTGCACGGCGGCGGACCCCAGATCTCGGCGATGCTCGGCCGGCTGGGCATCGCCAGCGAGTTCCGCGGCGGCCTGCGGGTCACCACCGCGGAGGCGATGGACGTGGTCCGGATGGTCCTGGTCGGCCAGGTGGGCCGCGAGCTGGTCGGGCTGATCAACGAGCACGGGCCCTTCGCCGTCGGCCTGTCCGGCGAGGACGCCCGGCTGTTCACCGCCGTGCGCCGGCCCGCGGTCGTCGACGGCGAGCCGGTCGACATCGGCCGGGTCGGCGACGTCGCGGCGGTCGACACCTCGGCCGTGGACGACCTGATCGCCGCCGGGCGCATCCCGGTCGTGGCGAGCGTGGCCCCCGACGCCGACGGCGTGGTGCACAACGTCAACGCCGACACCGCCGCGGCCGCCCTGGCCGTCGCGCTCGGCGCCCGCAAGCTGGTCGTGCTCACCGACGTGCCCGGCCTCTACACCAACTGGCCCGACACCTCGTCGCTCACCTCGCAGATCGACACCGACGCCCTGGAGAAGCTGCTGCCCGGCCTCCAGTCCGGCATGGCGCCGAAGATGGAGGCGTGCCTGCGGGCGGTGCAGGGCGGTGTCCCGGCCGCGCACGTGGTCGACGGCCGCGTCCCGCACTCCACACTGCTCGAAGTGTTCACCTCGGAAGGATTCGGCACGATGGTGACTTCCTCATGACCTCGTTCCGCGACCGGTGGTCGCAGAGCATGATGAACAACTACGGCACGCCGTCGCTGGGCCTGGTCAGCGGCTCCGGCGCCGTCGTGGTCGGTGAGGACGGCAAGGAGTACGTCGACCTGCTCGGCGGCATCGCCGTCAACGCCCTGGGCCACGCCCACCCGGCCGTCGTCGCCGCCGTCTCCCAGCAGGTCGCCACGCTGGGCCACGTCTCCAACCTGTACATCGCCGAGCCGCCGCTGGCCCTGGCCGAGCTGCTGCTGGCCCTGGCCGGCCGCCCCGGCAAGGTCATCTTCGGCAACTCGGGGGCCGAGGCCAACGAGGCGGCGTTCAAGCTGTCCCGGCTCACCGGCCGCACCCAAGTGGTCGCCGCCGAGGGCGGCTTCCACGGCCGCACGATGGGCGCGCTCGCGCTGACCGGCCAGCCCGGCAAGCGCGAGCCGTTCCGGCCGCTGCCCGGCGAGGTCACCCACGTCCCGTACGGCGACAGCGAGGCGCTGCGGGCGGCCGTCACCACGGAGACGGCCATGGTCGTCCTGGAGCCGATCCAGGGCGAGATGGGCGTGGTCGTCCCGCCGCCCGGCTACCTGGCCGCGGCCCGGGAGATCTGCACGGCCGCCGGCGCCCTGCTGGTGCTCGACGAGGTGCAGACCGGCATCGGGCGCACCGGGCACTGGTTCCACCACCAGAGCGAGGGCGTCGAACCCGATGTGATCACGCTGGCCAAGGGGCTCGGCGGCGGCCTGCCGCTGGGCGCGTGCATCGCCTTCGGCGCGGCCGCCGACCTGTTCCAGCCCGGCTCGCACGGCACCACCTTCGGGGGCAACCCGGTCAGCTGCGCCGCCGGGCTGGCGGTCATCCGGACCATCGCCGGCGAGGGCCTGCTGGACCACGTCAAGCGGGTCGGCGAGCTGATCCGGCGCGGCGTCGAGGGGCTGGGCCATCCCACCATCGCCGGGGTGCGCGGCGCCGGGCTGCTGCTGGGCATCGTGCTCACCGAACCGGTCGCGGCCGAGCTGGCCGCGCGGCTGGGCGACGCCGGCTTCCTGGTCAACCCGATCCAGCCGGACGTCATCCGGCTCGCCCCGCCGCTGATCCTGACCACCGAGCAGGCCGAGGCGTTCGTCGCGGCGCTCGGGGAGGTGCTCTCATGACCCGGCACTTCCTGCGCGACGACGACCTGACGCCGGCCGAGCAGGGCGCCGTGCTGGACCTGGCCGCGGCGATGAAGGCGGACCGGTTCGGCTACCGGCCGCTGGCCGGCCCGCGGTCGGTGGCCGTCTTCTTCGACAAGGTGAGCCTGCGGACCCGGCTGTCGTTCGAGACCGGCATCCCCGAGCTGGGCGGCAACGCCATCGTGGTGGACACCCAGGCCACCCACTTCGGCCGCGGCGAGTCGCTGCTGGACGCCGGCCGGGTGGTGTCGCGGTACGTGGCCGCGATCGTGTTCCGCACCTCCGGCGACGAGCGGCTGGCCGAGCTGGCCTCCGACGTGCACGTGCCGGTGGTCAACGCGCTGACCGACGGCTTCCACCCCTGCCAGCTGCTGGCCGACCTGCAGACGATCCGCGAGCGGCTGGGCGGCACGGCCGGGCGCACGCTGACCTACGTGGGCGACGCGGCGAACAACATGGCGCACTCCTACCTGCTGGCCGGGGCGACCGCGGGCCTGCACGTGCGGGTGGCCGGACCGGAGGGCTTCGACCCGGACCCGGCGGTGGTGGCGCGGGCCGCCGAGATCGCGGCCGGCACCGGCGGCTCGGTCCGCGTGCTGCGCGACCCGCGGGAGGCCGCGGCCGGCGCGCACGTGCTGGCCACCGACGCGTGGACGTCCATGGGCATGGAGCACGACGGGATCGACCGGCACACGCCGTTCCGGCCGTACCAGATCAACAAGGACCTGCTGGCCGCGGCCGCGCCCGACGCGATCGTGCTGCACTGCCTGCCGGCGCACCGCGGCGAGGAGATCACCGACGAGGTGATGGACGGCGCCCACAGCGCGGTCTTCGACCAGGCCGAGAACCGCCTGCACGCGCAGAAGGCGCTGCTCGCCTGGCTGCTGGAGCAGCAATGACCGGGCCGGGCACCCGGGCCGCGCGGCACGCGCGCATCGTCGATCTGGTCCGGGACAAGGCGGTGCGGTCGCAGACCGAGCTGGCCGACCTGCTGGCCGTCGATGGCGTCCAGGTCACCCAGGCGACCCTGTCGCGGGACCTGGAGGAGCTGCGGGCGGTCAAGGTCGGCGGGGTCTACGTGATCCCCGAGGACGGCCTGCCCGCGCTGCGCCCGGTGGAGCAGGCCCCGGCCCGGCTCATCCGGCTGCTGCGCGAGCTGCTCAACTCGGTGGACGTCAGCGGCAACCTGGTGGTGCTGCGGGTGCCGCCGGGGGCCGCGCAGTTCCTGGCCAGCGCGCTGGACCGCTCGGGCCTGCCGGACGTGGTCGGCACCATCGCCGGCGACGACACGATCCTCGTGGTGGCGCGCGACTCCGGCGACGGGCCGGGCGCCGCGCTCGCCGAGAAGCTGACGGCCTGGAGCCGGGCCGACCCCGAAGGGAGCACGTCATGATCGACTGCACCGAGCCTCGCTCGGCCGCACCTCGCCCCGGCCCGGACGGCGAGGGCCAGGAGGGCATGACAGAGGAGGCGCAGTCATGACCGCCGTCGAGGCACATTTCCCCGGCTTCGCCGACAACATGCAGAAGCTCGTCGGCCACGGCCTGGAGTTCTACCTGGCGTCCAACGAGTCGCTGCGCCCGTTCCTCAACGAGGCCCCGTACGGCCACAAGCTCACCTGGCTCGACTTCACCGACACCACCGGGGACAAGGGCTGGGACACCGGCGAGTTCCTCAACCTGTTCAACGTGATGAACGGCATCGCGTTCGGCGACCGGGGCATCCCGATGCCGCAGTGGGTGATGGTCGACCTGATCCTGATGCCGTCCGCCGCGGTCATCGCCGCGCTGCCGCAGTCGTCGTTCACCGAGATCCTCGAGACCAGCGCGTTCGACGAGGACGCCAAGCGGCACATGCGGGCCGTCTTCGACAAGGCCAAGCTGAGCTCCTACAACGGGCCGATCCCGATCGCCGGCTACTGCGCGGCGCCCAGCGCGGCCCCGGGCACCTGGGTCGGCTGGTCGCTGTGGTCGCTGTGGACCAGCGTCGGGCTGGGCAAGGCGCTCAAGGCGCTGGCGCTGTCGGCGTACCAGGCGCAGAAGCTGGACGGCGTCACCCAGTACGACAACAGCGCGCTGCGCGTGCACACCCGCTTCGGCCGGCTGCGCGTCATGGTGGCCACCGTGCCGTTCCACACCTCGCCCGGCTCGTTCGTCTACGAGAACGACTTCACCGTGCCGGTCACCGCGCCCGAGCCGGAGCCGACGTTCCTGCTCGACCCGTTCGACTACGAGCGGCAGCGGGCCATGCAGAAGGCCATCGAGCGCCACGAGTCGGTGTTCTACGTGCTCGCCCCCGGTCACCTGGTCCGGGACGGCCGGACCTACGTGCCGATCCTCGAGATCCCCGCCTGATAAGGAAACCTGATGTCCAAGCGCAAGATCGTCCTCGCCTTCTCCGGTGGCCTCGACACGTCGTACGCCCTGGTGTCCCTGCGCGAGCAGGGCTGGGAGGTGCTGACCGCCAACATCGACACCGGCGGCCTGCACAGCGGCGAGGGTGACGTGGTCCGGGCCCGCGCGGAGGAGCTGGGCTCGGCGCGGCACTTCGTCATCGACGCCCGCGAGGAGCTGTACGCCCGCGTGGTCACCTACGCGATCAAGGCGAACTACCTGCGCAACGGCGGCTACCCCTCGTGCGTCGGCGCGGAACGGCTGGTGCAGGCGGAGAAGGTCGTGCAGTGCGCGCTGGACAACGGCGCCGACGCGGTCGCGCACGGCTCCACCGGCGCCGGCGCCGACCACGTGCGATACGACTCGGTGATCCGGGCGCTGGCGCCGCAACTGGAGATCATCACGCCGATCCGCGACGAGCGGCTGACCCGTGAGTTCGAACGCGACTTCCTGCGGCAGCACGGCTTCGAGACCAGCGACAAGGTCACCACGTACTCGATCAACGAGGGCCTGATCGGCACCTCGATCGGCGGCAAGGAGACCTACGGCTCGTGGGACTACCTGCCCGAGGAGGCCTGGGAGAGCACCAGGTCCATCAAGGACGCGCCCGAGGACGGCGTCGAGCTGATCCTGGCCTTCGACAAGGGCGAGGTCACCTCGGCGACCACGCTCGACGGCGCCCCGATCGAGGGCACCGGCCCGGGCACGCCCAACTACGCGATCCTGCGCGCCCTCAACGTGCTGGCCGCCGAGCACGGCGTCGGCCGCGGCATCCACATGGGCTCCACCATGGTCGGCAACCTGGCCCGGGTCGGCTTCGAGGCCCCGGGCATGCTCACGCTGATCGCCGCGCACCGGGAGCTGGAGCGCCTGACGCTGAGCAACCGGCAGCAGGCCACCAAGCTGCAGCTCGGCAACACGTACGGGGACCTGCTGCACGAGGCGGTCTACTACGACCCGATCCTGGACGACTTCCGGGCGTTCCTGGACTCCAGCCAGGCCCGGGTCACCGGCGAGGTGCGGGTACGGCTGCAGAAGGGCAACGTCATCCCCCTCGGCAGCCGCAGCCCGTACAGCCTGCTGGACGCCGCGACCCGCCAGGGCGTGGTCTACGGCTACGGCTCGTCGCTGTGGACCGGCGAGCAGGCCCGCGCCTTCGCCCACATGTACGCCATTCCCGGCGCCATCGCGAAGAACGCGGGTCCGCAGGACAAATGACGTCAGGACAACCAGGCGGTCAGCACCCGCTCGCATTCGCGGATCTCGGCGACGGGGACGTACTCCTCGTCGGTGTGGGCCAGCAGCGGGTCGCCCGGCGCGTAGTTCACGGCCGGGATGCCGAGTTCGGCGAAGCGGGCCACGTCCGTCCAGCCGAACTTCGGCGCCGGCTCCTTGCCGACCACGGCCAGGAACTCGGCCGCCGCGGGCCGGTCGAGGCCGGGGCGCGCCCCCGGCGCCTGGTCGCGGATCTCCAGCTCGTAGCCGGCGAAGACCTCCCGCAGGTACGCGTAGGCCTCGGCGATGCCGCGGTCCGGCGCGAACCGGTGGTTGATGTCGATGACGCACTCGTCGGGCAGCACGTTGCCCGCGATGCCGCCGGAGATGTTCACGGCGTTCAGGCCCTCGTGGTACTGCAGCCCGTCGACCATCGGGCGGCGCGGCTCGTAGGCGTTGAGGATGGCCAGCACGGGGGCGGCGGCGTGGATCGCGTTGACCCCGCGCCAGGCCCGGGCGGTGTGCGCGGCCTTGCCGCGCAGCGTGATCCGCACCCGCATGGTGCCCTGGCAGCCGCCCTCGACCCCGCTGTTGGAGGGCTCGCCGAGGATGGCGAAGTCGCCGGCCAGCCAGTCGGGGTGGTTGCGCACGAGCCGGCCCAGCCCGTTGCGGACCGAGGCGACCTCCTCGTTGTCGTAGCAGACGAAGGTGAGGTCGTGGCGCGGCTCGGTGACGGTCGCGGCGATGCGCAGCTGGGTGGCCAGGCCGGCCTTCATGTCGCAGGTGCCGCGCCCGTGCAGCAGCTGGGCGTCGCCCTCGCCGGTGGTCCAGGTCGGCAGATTATCCTTGATCGGTACCGTGTCCAGGTGCCCGGCCAGGACGATCCGCTTGTCCCGGCCCAGGTTCGTGCGGGCCACCACGGCGTCGCCGTCGCGCAGCACCTCGAGGTGGCCGAGCTTGCGCAGGGAGGCCTCCACGGCGTCCGCGAGCGTGGCCTCGTCCCCGCTCACCGAGGGGATGTCGCAGAGCGCGCGGGTCAGTGAGACAACATCATCGTGCAGGTCGAGCGTCATGGCATCGACCCTATCGTTGGTACCGGGAAACGATTGAAGGAGTGAACGCGTGCCGGAGACCGAAGGTCCGACCAGGCTGTGGGGTGGCCGTTTCGCCGGCGGACCGGCGGACGCCCTGGCCCGGCTGAGCGTGAGCGTGCATTTCGACTGGCGCCTGGCGCCGTACGACATCGCCGCCTCCCGCGCCCACGCCCGCGTGCTGGCCGGCGCGGGCCTGCTCGACAACGACGAGCTGGGCCAGATGCTCGCCGCGCTGGACGACCTGGAGTCGGCGTGCGCGGCGGGGGAGTTCCGCCCGACCGTCGAGGACGAGGACGTGCACACCGCGCTGGAGCGCGGGCTGCTGGAACGCCTGGGCACGCTGGGCGGCAAGCTGCGCGCCGGCCGCTCCCGCAACGACCAGGTCGCCACCGACCTGCGGATGTACCTGCGCGACCACGCCCGCGGGGTGGCCGCCGCGGTCGTCGAGCTGGCGGACGCGCTGCTGGAGCAGGCCGGCCGGCACGTCGACACCCCGGCGCCGGGCCTGACCCACGTGCAGCACGCCCAGCCGGTGAGCTTCGGCCACTGGCTGCTGGCCCACGTCCAGCCGCTGCTGCGCGACCTGGACCGGCTGCGCGACTGGGACGCCCGCGCGGCGATCTCCCCGCTGGGCTCGGGCGCGCTGGCCGGCTCGTCGCTGCCGCTGGACCCGGCCGCGGTCGCCAAGGAGCTGGGCTTCCAGGCGCCGGCGCAGAACTCGATGGACGCGGTGTCGGACCGCGACTTCGTGGCCGAGTTCCTGTTCATCACCAGCCTGATCGGCGTGCACCTGTCCCGCCTCGGCGAGGAGGTGGTGCTCTGGACCTCCCAGGAGTTCGGCTGGGTGATCCTCGACGACGCGTTCGCCACCGGCAGCTCGATCATGCCGCAGAAGAAGAACGCGGACATCGCGGAGCTGGCCCGCGGCAAGGCGGGCCGGCTGATCGGCGGCCTGGTCGCGGTGCTGACCATGCTCAAGGGCCTGCCGCTGACCTACGACCGCGACATGCAGGAGGACAAGGAGCCGGCCTTCGACGCGATCGACACGCTGCTGCTCCTGCTGCCCGCGCTGGCCGGCATGATCTCCACCATGACGGTCCGGGTGGACCGCCTGGCCGCGGCCGCGCCGGTCGGCTTCTCGCTGGCCACCGAGGTGGCCGACTGGCTGGTCCGCAAGCACGTGCCGTTCCGCGACGCCCACGAGATCACCGGCCGGCTGGTGGCGCTGTGCGCGGCCCGCGAGTGCGAGCTGGAGGACGTCTCGGACGAGGACCTGAAGACGGTCAGCGAACACCTGGACCCGTCGGTGCGCGAGGTGCTCAGCGTCCGGTCGGCGCTGGCCGGGCGGACCACGCCGGGCTCGACCGGGCCGGGCCCGGTCGCCGACCAGCTCCAGACGGCGTCCGACAAGCTCGACAGCTGGCGGGAATGGTCCATCGAGCCGGTGGTGCCGCGCTAGTCCCCAATCCGGTATGGGTGGTCTTCTCCTCAGGTACGGGTGTGTGCCGACCACCACCGCACCACCGCCGCCCGCCACCACCACGCAGCTCCGATCGGCTCCGGCCCGGCGGGCGACCGCCGGGCTGAAGCCGTGGACGACACCGCCTGCGTAAGTAGTTGCTCACCTTGCCCGCCCGTCGCCATGCCCACCTTCGATCAGGCGCCGCCACCCGGAGAGGGCGGACGGTGCTCGTGGTGGAGGACGAACCGGCACTGGTCCGCATTGCCGGCAACGGCGGACATCACCGGGCTCGTGGCCCGCAGCGGCCAGGGTCGGCGGGCGGGCGGCGACGGCGGCCGCCGGTTGCTCGCGCCGGTCACCAGCGCAGCTTCACCGGGACCGGCCGGTCACCTTTCGGCGGGGGCTGAAAGGTGTGGCCGGTGGTTCCGGGCGCTCCGCACGATGGGGGCACCGGATTCATCGGTCGACAACGGAGGCACCCCATGCGCTCAGTGCTGCGGAACAGCGGGACCCGGCTGGCGATGGCGCTGCTGCTGGCCGTCGGCGGGCTGGTCGGCTTCACGCCGGCTCCCGCCTCGGCGGCGGCCTGCTACGCCGGCAGCTGCGACTACTGGGACCCCGGCACGGCGGGCTGCACCGCCGGCTCCGAGGTCCGGAGCGAGTTCTCGATACGCAGCTGGCGGTACAAGGTGATGTACTCGCCGGCCTGTCACGCCGGCTGGGCCGAGGTGACCTCGGGCGGCCCGTACGAATGCGTGGCCCCGTACCTGCACCTGCTCGTGCGCACGAGCTCCGTGGGCTCACCGGTGAGCCGCCGGGTGAAGTACATCCCCAGCTGCCTGGATGTGGGGCAGACGGCCCGCACGACCATGGCCTCGTACAACTACTGGCTGCAGACCTGCGCCTCGAACCTGGAGAACGACATCTTCCCGGCCGGCCGCTGCACCGGAGTCGTCTAGGAGCCGTCTTCTGCGGCGATGGGCCTGTGGGTCGGACGGTTGCGGGATCGTCGCCCGGTTGTAGTGCCGGTGCCGCCAGTCGCGGATCGCGCGCGAGGACTACGCCTTGTCGGTAAGCATCCGGCGCGGGCGTTGCCGCGGCCGTCCACCGCCGAGCCGGGGCACTGCGATGGCCTTCATGACCGCAGCAAACTGCGGGGCATCACCGGCCTGTCCGGCCGTGCTGTGGCCGCCTTTCCCAGCCGCACCCCAGCAGCATGCGGATGGGCTCGGACTACGGTCGAGTCGACCGCGGCGACCAGCCAGTCCCACTCGCCGTCGGCGTCCGCGTCGTCCTGCACCGCAACCGACAGCCGCGGCCAGGTCCCGTCGATTGACCAACGCCGCCACCGCGGGTAGGCGCCTTGGCATGACCGAACTCCGCCCACATCCCGTCGGAGACCGATCGACGAACTGCCATGACCTCACCACGAGCGATAGATCCGGAAGACGCTCCTCAGGTGAGCCGCTGCGCTGACCCGGCGGATCGCGTTCGCCGGGTCAGGGGGCGCTGACGCGCTCGTCGTGGTCGTTGTCGGCGGGCTGGTGCTGCGCCGGCGTCGCCGTGGCCGCCGGGCGGCGGGTGCGCTGCCGGATCGCCAGTCCCAGGGCCGTCAGCACCGCCGCGCCGGTGACCAGGCCGACCGTCGCGGTCGGGACGTCCAGCAGCTTCAGCGAGCTGGCCAGCAGCACGACCACCAGCGCGGCCCGCACGATGCCGCCCGGCGCCCGCGACGAGATCCGGGCGCCCAGCAGCACGCCCGGGATCGAGCCGATCAGCACCGCGCCGGCGATGTCCAGCTGCAGGTCGCCGAAGAGGGCGTGTCCGACGGCGGCCGAGACGACCAGCGGGATCGCCTGGATCAGGTCGGTGCCGACCAGGTCGTTGGCGCGCAGCCGGGGGTACAGCGCGAGCAGCGCGACGATGATCAGCGAACCGGAGCCGACCGAGGTCAGCCCCACGATCAGGCCGCCGCCCACGCCGACCAGCAGCGTCGGCAGCGGGCGTACCTCGATCGGCTCGGCCGGGCCGTCGGCCCGCTGGTGGCGGGTCACCCAGGCCTTGAGCAGCATGCCGCCGGCCGCCAGCAGCAGCGCGACGCCCAGCGCGACCTTGATCGTGTGCTGCACGGTCTCGTCGTCGCCGAGCACCCGCAGCAGCAGCACGCCGAGGAAGGCGCTGGGCACGCTGCCGGCGCACAGCCACCGGACGAGCCGCCAGTTGACCGTGCCCCGCAGGGCGTGCACCCAGCCGCCGAACGGCTTCATGACCGCGCTGGCGGCCAGGTCGCTGGAGACGGCGGCGACCGGCGGGATGCCGAAGACCAGCACCAGGATGGGGGTCATCAGGGCGCCGCCGCCCATGCCGGTGAGGCCGACCACGATGCCGACGCCGAGACCGGCGAGCGCCAGGGTGAGATCCATCGGTCGAGTCTCGGCCAGAATCCCTGCCTTGTCTACTAACTCGGTCGACTATATCAACTATTGGAACAGGGATCACGCGTACGGGCGCCCGCCCGCGACGGCCGTCGCGACGCCGGGCAGCGGCGCGTCCTTGTCCTCGCAGGTCTGGCAGTGCTTGGCCGCGGCCGGGCCGACCGCGATGGTCAGCGCGCAGACCAGACCGGTCAGCGCGGCGATCACGACGGCGGGCCCGCGCCGGTGGAGGTGAGTGTTCATGTCCATGAGGCCTTCCTGATGGTGGGTGCGGGCGGCGTCCGCCCGTCATGACCATCGGAGCGCCGGAGCGCCGCCGGAATACACTCCCGGGCCGATGGCTCGGGAAAACCTCGATGTGACCGCTAACATCGCCCTTGTTGCCGCTCTGTTGCGGCTTGACTACGGGAATGTTAGCGATAACACTGCGAGGACGGATCGATGGAGACGAGCGGGGTCACCGAGGAGGTCGCCCATGAGCACCCTGCCCCGCCCCTCCGCCCTGCACGCCGTCTCCGACACCGTCGGCGGCAACCGCATCGAGCTGCGCCAGCTCCGCTACTTCGTCACCCTGGCCGAGGAGCTGCACTTCGGCCGGGCCGCCGCCCGCGAGCACATCGTCCCGTCCGCGCTCAGCGTCCAGGTGCAGCGCCTGGAGCGGGCCGTCGGGGTGCTGCTGGTCGATCGCACCACCCGGCACGTCGCCCTCACCCCGGCCGGGGCCCGCTTCCTGATCGAGGCGCGGCAGATCGTCGAGCACGTCGACCGGGCCGCCGTGATCGCGCAGGGCGCCGCACTGGCCGTGCCCACCCTGCGCGTCGGGGTGCTCGACGAGGCGTACGACGCCGTCCGGCCGGTGCTGCGCGCCGTGCAGAGCGGCCACCCCGAGCTGGAGATCCACCAGGTGCTGGCCGGGGTGCCGGAGCAGTGCCGGCTGCTCGCCGACGGCCGGCTCGACATCGGCGTGGGGCGGTTGCCGGACGCCGCTCCGGAGATCGCCGCCGAGCTGTTCCGCCTGGACCCGCTGGGCGTGCTGGTGCCGGCCACGCACCCGTACGCCCGCCTCGGCCACGTCCCCGTCGGCGACCTGCGCGGCGAGACGCTGCTGCTGGCCGACGAGCACCGGGCACCCGAGTTCCGGGCCTTCGTCACCGGGATCTGCCGCGCCGCCGGTTTCTTCCCGGTCCTGTTCACCGGCAGCGTGCAGACCCTGCGGGCCGCCGCCGACCTGGTGCTGCAGGGCCGCTGCGTGCTGTGCACCCCGGAGTCGACGGCCGGGGTCTCGGCCGAGCTGACCTGGCGCCCGCTCGGCCCGTCGGTGCCGCGCTACCCGTGGTCGATGCTGTGGCGGGCCCACGACCCGTCCCGGTGGGCGATCGAGCTCGTGGCCACCGCCCGCGCCCTCTCGGCCGAGCTGGGCTGGCGCGACGAGGCCCCCGACCGGGCCAGCTGACCGGGCCAGCTGACCGGGCCAGCTGACCGGGCGGGGCGCGGGCCCCGGTCAGCTCAGCCGGATCATGTTCCAGGACAGGGCCGGAAGCGTCACCTGCAGCCGGCCGCCGTCCACCTTGGGCTCGGCCAGCTCGCGCGGGGTCACCCGGTCCGGCTGCTGCGCGGTGTTCACCGCGTCCGGGTCGTCGTCCGCGAGCGCCGTGTGGGTGGCCGTGGTCAGGCCGGGCAGCGCGCGCAGGTCCACCTCCAGCGACATCGGCTCGGTCTGCGACCGGTTCACCGCGAACAGCACGACGCCGGGATCGGTGTGCACCGCCACGGCGTCGAGCAGCGGGACCTCGCCGTGCCGCGCCGTCTCGTACGTGGGCGCGGTGATCGCCGGCCGCAGCACCGTGCCGCGCCCGTAGCGGGTGGTCAGCGCGTACGGGTGGAAGCTGGCCTGCCGCCACGCCGCCCCGCCCGGCTCGGTCATGATCGTGCCGATGACGTTGACCAGCTGCGCCTGGCAGCCGATCTTCACCCGGTCGGCGTGCCGCAGCAGGCTGATCAGCAGGTTGCCGACCACCACCGCGTCGGTCACCGAGTAGACGTCCTCGATGAGCCGGGGCGTCTGCCGGATCTCCAGGGCGGTCTCGCCGGCGAAGCGGCTCAGGTACCAGACGTTCCACTCGTCGAAGGCGATGTGCAGGCGCTTGCGGTGCCGGCCGACCGCGCGTACGTGGTCGGCGGTGGCCACCACCTCGTCGATGAACGCGTCCATGTCGGTGGCGCAGGCCAGGAAGCTGTCCCGGTCGTCGCCGTGCTGCTCGTAGTAGCCGTGCATCGAAACGTAGTCGACCGCCTCGTACGTCTCGGCCAGGACCGTCGCCTCCCAGCTGCCGAAGGTGGGCATCTGCCGGCCCGAGCTGCCGCAGGCCACGAGCTCGATGGACGGGTCCACCTGGCGCATCGCGCGGGCCGTCTCCAGGGCGAGGCGGGCGTACTCGTGGGCGGTCTTGTGGCCGATCTGCCAGGGCCCGTCCATCTCGTTGCCCAGGCACCACAGCTTGATCCCGTACGGGTCCCCGCCGCGCAGGTCCGACCAGTGGGTGCCGCCGGGCAGGTTGCAGTACTCGACCAGGGACCGGGCCGCGTCCAGGCCGCGGGTGCCCAGGTTGACCGCCATCATCGGCTCCACGCCGACGCCCCGCGCCCAGGTCATGAACTCGCCGATGCCGACCTGGTTGGTCTCCAGCGAGCGCCAGGCCAGGTCCAGGCGGGTGGGCCGCTCGCCGGGCGGGCCGATGCCGTCCTCCCAGCGGTAGCCGGAGACGAAGTTGCCGCCGGGGTAGCGCACCAGCGGGGCGCCGAGCTCGCGGACCAGCTCGGCGGTGTCCTGCCGGAAGCCGTCCGCGTCGGCGCGCGGGTGGCCCGGCTCGTAGATGCCGGTGTAGACGCAGCGGCCCATGTGCTCGACGAACGAGCCGTAGAGCCGCGGGTCGACGTCGCCGACCCGGAACGCGGGGTCGACGGTCATGGAGCTGGAAAGCATGCTCAACCTTTCAGGCCGCTGCCGGCGATGCCCTCGACGATCTGACGCTGGAACAGCAGGAACACGGCGATCAGGGGGATCGCGCCGAGGATCGCGGAGGCCATCGTGTCGGCGTACCGGATGCCGAACGCGCCCTGCACCGTGGCCAGGCCGACCGGGATCGTCATGATGTCGGGGTTGCTCAGCACGAGCAGCGGCCACAGCAGGTCGTTCCAGGACGTGACGAAGGTGAAGATGGCCACGGCGGCGACCGCGGGCCGGGCCAGCGGCATGATGATCCGCCGGTAGATGCGCAGATAGCCGGCGCCGTCCAGGCGGGCGACCTCCTCCAGCTCGCGGGGCAGGCCGTCGAAGAACTGCTTGAAGATGAACACGGCGATCGCGGTGGGGATCTGCGGCAGGCTCACCGCCCACCAGGTGTTCAGCAGGCCGAGGGCGTCGAACTCGCGGAACCAGGGCACGATCAGCACCTGACCGGGGATCATGATGCCGGCCAGCACGGCCCAGAAGACCGCGGTGCGGTAGCGGAAGCGCATCCGCGACAGCGCGTACGCGGCCAGGCTGGCCACCAGCACGGTGCCGGCCGCGGACAGCGTCGAGATGAACAGGCTGGAGCCGAACCAGGTCAGGATGTCGGTGTCGCGCAGCACCCGGCCGAACGCGTCCACGGTCGGGTCGTCGATCGCCCACGTGGTGCGGGTGGTCTCGGCGTTCGGCTTGAGCGCGGTGTCCAGCGCCCACAGCAGCGGCACCAGCCAGAGCAGCGCGAAGGCGATCAGGACGCCGAAGCAGATGCGGTTGAAGAGCTTGACCCGGAATTGCGCCCGCTGGGCGAGATCGGTCACGGGATCACACCTCCTTCTCCTGGCGACGCACCAGGCTGAACCAGACGGCCGAGACCAGGAGCACGACCAGGAAGAAGAGCATCGACACGGCGGCCGCGTAGCCGACCCGGAAGTTGGTGAAGCCCTCGTCGTAGACGTACTCCAGGATCGAGCGGGTGGCGAAGTTCGGCCCGCCGCTGGTCATGATGTACATCTGGTCGAAGACCTTGAGCGAGGCGATCACCTGCAGCACCGCGACCAGCGTCGTGGTGCGGCCCAGCATCGGAATGGTGATCTTGCGGATCTGCTGCCACGGCGAGGCGCCGTCCATCGCGGCGGCCTCGTAGAGGTCCCGCGGGATCTCCTGCAGGCCGGCCAGGTAGAGCACGAAGTTGAACCCCAGCGTCCACCAGATGGTGGTGAACGCCAGCGAGGGCATCGCCCAGGACGGGTCGCCGAGCCAGTTGGGCGAGGTGATGCCGAGCTGGCCCAGCCCGGTCTCGATCAGCCCCAGCCCCGGCGTGTAGATGAAGATCCAGATCAGCGCCACCACGGCCGAGGGCAGGATGTACGGCGCGAAGAAGGCCAGCCGGAAGAACCACCGGCCGCGCCGGGCCCGGTCGGCCAGCACGGCGAAGACGAACGCGAGCACGATCAGCGGCGGCGTGGTCAGCACGGTGAACCACACCGTGTGCCACAGCGAGGACCAGAAGCCGCTGCTCTGCAACGCCTCGGTGTAGTTGCCGAAGCCGGCGAACCCGGACAGCCCGGGCTTGACCAGGCTGGTGTCGAAGAAGCTCATCACCAGGCCGTACAGGGCCGGGCCGATGATGAACGCCAGGTACAGCACCAGGAACGGCGCCAGGAAGCCCAGCGCGGGCAGGCCGGTGCCGTGGCGCTGCTCGGGCGGCGCCCCGTCCGCGGTGGCGGGACGGGGACGGACGACGGTCTCGGTGGTCATCGGGCACCCCCCTTCAGATCGGTGACGCGGTCAGGGCCAGGTTCCGCAGCTGGTCGTGCATCTGGGCGAGCGCGCCGGCCGGGGACTGCTGGCCGCCGAGGACGGTGGCGACGGCGGAGCCGGTGACGATCTCGAAGTTGGAGCCGGACCCGGAGTACCAGCCCTCGGGGTCGTAGACGGCGTTGTCCGCGGCCGCCGCGTAGTTGGACTGCGGGGTCATCGCCCGGTACTCCGGGCTGTCGCGGAAGGGCCGCCAGGTGGGCACGTGACCGCCCTCGGCCCAGGTCTTGCTCTGGTCCAGCAGCGAGCGGACCAGCCGCAGCGAGCGGTCGAGCTGGGCGGGGTCCTGCGCCGGCTGGCGCGGGATGACCAGGGTGTGCGAGTCGGCCTGCACGGCGTACCGGCTGCCGCCGTACAGGTTGGGGAACAGCGTCATCGAGAACGGCATCTTGGCGGTCTGGAAGGTGGAGATCTCCCACTCCCCCTGGAAGTAGAAGCCGGCCTGGCCGTTGGCGAACGTCGCGATCGCGCCCTGGTAGTCGATGCCCGCGGGGAACAGCCCGCTCCTGGTCAGCGACTGCAGGAACGCGAGGACCTGAGTCGCCTTGGCGTCGTCGAGCACGACCCGGCGGCCCTCGTCGGCCAGCATCTCGCCGCCGAGCTGGCTGTAGAGCGACTGGAAGATCCGCCACGGCGTCGAGGTGTCGTTGTTGATCGCCACCACCCCGCCGTACGCGCCGGAGGCCGCCTTGGCCCGGCGCATCGCGTCGGTGAACTTCTCCGGGCTGTCCAGCGGGGTCAGCGCGCCGGACGGGTCGAGCAGCCCGGCCTTGGCGCAGATGTCGGTGTTGTAGAACATGACGAACGGGTGGGTGTCCATCGGGATGGCGTACGCCCGGCCCTCGA
This sequence comes from Actinoplanes nipponensis, assembly GCF_016862275.1. Lineage (GTDB taxonomy): Bacteria > Actinomycetota > Actinomycetes > Mycobacteriales > Micromonosporaceae > Actinoplanes > Actinoplanes nipponensis. Next base: position 142,908 of record NZ_BOMQ01000024.1, read on the forward strand.
CCAGCCCGGCCTGCCAGGCCCGCGGGGTGAACAGGTCCGCGCTGATGCCGTGCCGGGCCAGGTCGGCCGGCCGCAGCTCCTCCAGCAGGCCCGAGGCCACCAGGGTCTTCATCCGGGTCAGGTGCGAGATGGCCACGTCCGGCGGCTTGTCGCCGAGCGTCGCCAGCGCCAGCTTGGTGTAGTACGGGTTGCCCCAGGCGAGGGTGACCGCGCTCAGCGTGATGCCGGGGTCGGCGGCCCGGAAGCCGTCGAGCATCTGGGTCATCCGGACGCCGTCGCCGCCGCCGAACAGGTTCCAGAAGTCCAGCGAACCGCTGCTGCGGCGCCCGGGCGTGACGCCGCTGCACCCGCTCACCCCGAGGGCCGCCGCGGCGGCCGCGCCGCCGAGCAGCGCGCGTCGGCTCAGTGTCATGACTGGAGCGTGCCGCCGGGCCGGACCGGGAGTCCAGGGCCGGGCCTTCGCAAGACGAGAAGGACCGCGCACGAATCGAGAAGGATCGACGGGCCGGTCCGCTCAGGCGCCGAGGGCCACCGGGCTGAGCAGGGACGTCACCTGGTCGCCGGTCATCGGGCGGAAGAAGTGGAAGCCCTGGGCGTACCGGTAGCCGGCCTGGTGCAGCCGGCGGGCCTGCGCCTCGGTCTCCACGCCCTCCGCGACGGCCTGGATGCCCAGCCCGGTGGTGATGGCGATCAGGCTGTCGACGATCACCGCCTGGGCGGTGCCGGCGGTGACCCCGTCGACGAACGACTTGTCGACCTTGAGGACCTGCACCGGGCAGTCGACCAGCAGGCTCAGCGACGACTGGCCGGTGCCGAAGTCGTCCAGCGCCACCGGCAGGCCCAGCTCGTGCAGCTCGCGGACCGCGTCCAGGCCGGGACCGGTGCCCAGCACCGCGGTCTCGGTGATCTCGGCGGTGATCCGGGCCGGGTCCGTCCCGGTGCGGGCCAGCAGCGCCGCGACGCCGGCCACGAAGCCGGGCTCGTGCAGCTCGCGCGGGGAGATGTTGACGCTGATCCGGCGGGGCGCGTGCGCGCCGAGCGCGCGGTCCCACCGGGCGGCCTGCGCGGTCACCTGCTCGAGGATCCAGCGGCCGAGCTCGATGATCGTGCCGTTGCGCTCGGCCAGCGGGATGAACAGCGCGGGGGACACCTGGCCGTGCTCCGGGTGCTGCCAGCGGACCAGCGCCTCCACGCCGGCCAGCCCGCCGTCCGGCAGCTCGACGATGGGCTGGTAGACCAGGGAGAGCTCGCCGCGGGCGACGGCCTGGCGCAGGTCGGCGCCGAGCCGGGCGTCGCGGGCGGCGAGCCGGTCCATCGCCGGATCGAACCACGCCACCCGGCCGCCGCCGGCGTTCTTGGCGGCGTACATGGCGACGTCGGCGCGGCGCAGCAGCTCCCCGGGGGTGTCGCCGGGCTGGGCCGCGGTGACGCCGATGCTGATCCGCGGCGTCATCTCGTGTCCGTCGATGAGCACCGGCTCCTGCACCTCGGCGACCACCCGGCGCAGCAGGACGGCGGCCTCGGCCCCGCTGAGCCGGGGCAGCAGCAGGGTGAACTCGTCGCCGCCGAGGCGGGCCACGGTGTCCCCGGGGCGCAGCCGGCCCAGCAGGCGCCGGCTGACCGCCTTGAGCAGGGCGTCGCCGGTGCCGTGCCCGAGCCGGTCGTTGACGGTCTTGAAGTCGTCGAGGTCGAGCAGCGCGACCAGGAAGTCGCCGCCGGCGAGCCGGCCGGTGATCTGTTCCTCGAAGTTGGCCCGGTTGGCGATCTCGGTGAGGGCGTCGTGCCGCACCTGGTGCGCGAGCTGCTCCTGGTACACCCGCAGTTGGGCGAGGTTGCTGTCCACCGTGGCGAGCAGCCGGCTGTTCTCCCGCAGGGCGGTGACCTGGCGGATCACCACGAGGGCGGTGATCGCCACCGTGCCCAGGACGATGATCCGGCTCTCGCCCGCGGGGACGTCGGCGCCCAGCAGCATCGCGTCCATGCCGGCCACCGCGAGGTACGGCACCACGCTGACCCGCCGGGCGGGGCGCGGTGCGGCCGCCGCCGCGGCCGGGGCGTGCAGCTGACGGTGCGCGGCCAGCTGCACGAGGAAACAGGCGAGCGGCACCGCGAGGAAGGTCGCGTTCAGCGCCGGGTGGTCGGCCAGGAACGGCGTCAGCGACCCGGTCGCGGCGGCGAGCGCGGTGCCGAGCGACAGCAGGTGCACGGCGCGGCGGTCCAGCCCGCCGGCGCCGGCGAAGGCGACCTTGACGAACGCGATCAGCGACACCGAGGTGACCATGATGATGGCCAGCAGCGGCGCGGCCGAGCCGGTCTGCGCCGCCCAGCCCGCCGCGCGGCTCAGCGCGAAGTGCCAGACCAGGATGCCGCTGGTGATCAGGATGATGCCGGCGTCGAGACCGAAGCGGGCCCACTCGCCGCAAGTGCGCTCGCCCGCCGGCAGCCGCATCAGCGCCCAGACCAGAACCAGCAGGATCACCAGGTACAGCCCGGTGGTCGGCGGGCTGATCCGCTGCACCGGGCCGGCGAGCGCGTCGCGGGCGTGGAACACGAGCGTGACGGCCAGGACGGCGAGGCAGCCGGCGAAGCGACCCCAGAACCGGCGGGTCGGCGCGGACAGCCCGGGATGCCGGGTGACCCGCCAGGACGCGTACGCCGTCAGCGCCGCCATCGCCGGCAGCGGCAGCCAGCCCAGCACCGCGGGCACGCCGGCCCCGCCCAGCCCGGCGGCGAAGTGCGCCAGGCTGAACGCGAGCAGCCCGCCGCCGGCGGCGGCGGGCACACGCGGTCCTGGGCTCATGAACCCGCCCATCGGACGGGCGGGGCGGATCTGAAGGACTTCGGGTCAGGCGGTGTCGCGGGCTTCCGCGTGGTCGCCGGCCGCCTCGCCCTCGGCCGGGGCGTCGGCCCGTTCGTCGCCGGCGCCGTCCGCCTCGGCGCGCACCTGCCCGGTGTGCGAGCCCTCGGGGCCGCCGACGCCGGTCGCCGGGGTCTGCAGGTCGGTGCCCACCTGCGGCCGGTCGACCCAGAGCGAGCGCAGCTGGCCCTGCATGAACGTGGTCAGCCGGGCCCGGTACTCGCGGTCGAAGTGTTCCAGCGCCTCGATCTGCTGCTGCAACGCCTCGCGCTTGGCGATCAGGCTGCCGACCGAGTCCTCGTAGCGCTGCTGGGCCTGCAGCTTGAGCTGTTCGGCGTGGCCGCGGGCGTCGCCGACGATCGCGTCCGCCTCGCCCTTGGCCTCGGCCAGGATCTGGTCGGCCGAGCGCTTGGCGTCGTCGGCGCGCAGCCGGGCGTCGCGGGCCGCCTGCTCCGAGGTGGCGCGCGCCTCGGCGAGCACCTTGTCGGCCTCGCAGCGCACGTTGTGCGCGTGCACCTGGGCGTCGCGGGCCGACTGGTCCGCGGCCGCCTGCGCGTCGGAGCGGATCTTGTCCGCCTGGCGTTTGGCTATCGCGACGTGTTCCTCGGCCGTGCGCTGGGCCAGGGTCAGCACCTGCAACGCGTGGTCGTTGTGCAGCGGACCGCCGGGCACGACCAGCGGGTGTTCCGAGGTCGCGGTGTCCGCGGCCGTGCCGTTGAGCACCGCCTTGACCCGCGCCTTGATCTGGTTGTCAGTCACGAAAGACCTCCGGTAGGCATCGCTGGGCCCGCGCCGTCGGGCCATGCCCCCCTCCTAACGGGCCAGGGCGGCCGGACGCCACGGCCCGGGCCGGGTTCATTGCCGGTGGTAGTCCTCACGCCGGCCGGGTAAGAGGCGGGGCATGGAGCAATTGCAGTGGCTGGGCGTCATCCGTCATGGGCAGAGCACCGGCAACGTGATCGCGCAGGACGCCGAGACCGGCGGGCTGGAGGCCATCGACATCCCGGAACGCGATGCCGACGTGCCGCTGTCCGGGACCGGCCGGGACCAGGCCGGGGCGGTGGGCAGCTGGGTGGGCGAGCTGAAACCGGACGAACGGCCGCAGGTGGCGATCGTGTCGCCGTACCTGCGGGCCCGGCAGACCGCCGAGCTGGCGCTGGCCGGCACCGGCATCCCGGCGGTCGTCGACGAGCGGCTGCGCGACCGGGAGCTGGGCGTGCTGGACCTGCTCACCGGCCGCGGGGTGCAGGCCCGGCTGCCGGCCGAGTTCGCCCGCCGGGCCCGGCTCGGCAAGTTCTACTACCGGCCGCCGGGCGGTGAGTCCTGGGCCGACGTGCTGCTGCGGCTGCGTGCCCTGCTGCGGGAGCTGCGCGACGACCACCCGGGCGGGCGGGTGCTGCTGTTCGGCCACGAGGCGACGGTGCTGCTCGTGCGCTACCTCGCCGAGTCGCTCGACGAGGCCGAGCTGATGGCGGTCGCGCACGCCACCGCCGTGGCGAACTGCTCGATCAGCACCTGGCGGCGGGAGGGCGAGCTGATGCGGCCCGAGCTGTTCAACTCCGTCGCCCACCTGCACCGCGAGGGCGCGCCGCACACCCGGCAGGAGGACGTCAATGCCGAGCCCGTCTGAGCAGGAGCGGGTCATCACGCCGCAGGTGCTGCGGGACTGGCCGCTGCCGGACCCGCAGGGCGGCAAGGAGGCCCGCGGCACGGTGCTGGTGGTGGGCGGGTCGCGGTCCACGCCGGGCGCCGTGCTGCTGGCCGGGGTGGCCGCGCTGCGGGCCGGCGCCGGCCGCCTGCAGCTGGCGGTCGAGGCCTCCACGGTGAGCGCGCTGAGCATCGCGGTGCCCGAGGCCAAGGTCGTCGCCCTGGGCGAGGACGAGCAGGAGCTGCGGCAGCTCGCGGCGGACGCGGACGTCGTCGCGCTGGGCCCCGGCCTGGACGACATCGACCTCACGTCCCGGCTGCTGCACGCCGTGCTCGACGCCGTCGGCCGGGACACCGCTCTGGTGCTGGACGCGTACGCGCTGGGCGCGCTCAGCAAGGAGCCGGACCTGCTCGCCGGCCGCGGGCAGCGGGTGGTGCTCACGCCCAACGTCACCGAGGCCGAGCGCCTGCTGGACCGCGCGCCGGGCGAGGACCTGGCCGCCGAGGCGCACAACCTGGCGCGGCGCTACGAGGCGACGGTCAGCCTCTTCGGGCACATCGCCACCCCGGAGGGCGGCCGCTGGCGCGAGGAGAGCGGCGACGTGGGCCTGGGCACCTCGGGCAGCGGCGACGTGCGCGCCGGGATCGTGGCCGGGCTGCTGGGCCGCGGCGCCGAACCGGCCCAGGCGGCCTGCTGGGGGGCGTTCGCGCACGCGGTCAGCGGTCAGCGGCTGGCCCCGCGCTACGGGCGGACCGGATTTCTGGCCCGCGAACTCGTCGACGAGGTGGCCTACACGATTGCCACGGTCTGAAGCGGGTACGCGTCCGGTATCCACCGAGCGAAGGGAGACCCCCGATGACGACCGCCCGCGAGATCATGACCCCCGACGTGACCTGCATCGGTGAGAAGGAGAGCCTGGCCGAGGCGGCCCGCAAGATGGCCGACCTCGACGTCGGTTCGCTGCCCATCTGCGGCGCCGACGACCGGCTCAAGGGCATGATCACCGACCGCGACATCGTCGTGAAGATCGTGGCCAAGGACCGCAACCCGGCCGACTGCACGGCCGGCGAGCTGGCCCAGGGCAAGCCCGTCACGATCGGCGCGGACGACGACGCGGCCGAGATCCTGCGCACCATGAGCGAGCACAAGGTGCGCCGCCTGCCGGTGATCGACGGCCACCGGCTCGTCGGCATCGTGGCGATCGCCGACGTCGCCAAGGCCCTGCCCGACCGGCCGGTCGGCGACCTGATCGACGCCGTCACCTCCTAGAGGCGCCCGGCCCCGGGGTGGGGATCGCGGGACCCGATTCCCACCCCGGGGTGCGCTAGGCGGTGACCAGCACCTCGTAGATCCGGGCGGCGCCGCTGCCGTCCGAGGTCGGGGTCAGCACCGCCACCCGCACGTAGCGCGCGTCCACCCCGACCGCCGTGGTGGTGGAGTCGGCCGTGTTGCCGCGCACCTGCGCCCTGGTCGTCCAGGCCGACCCGTCGTCGGAGGTCTGGACGTCGAAGTCGCGGGTGTTCCAGGCCGGCAACTCGCCGCCGGCGCCGGCGTGCCGGATCACCACCGAGCCGACGCGCTGCTTGCTGCCCAGGTCGGCCTGCACCCACCGGGCCGAGCCCTGCGAGCACCACTTGTCGGCCCAGCCGCCCAGCCAGCTGCCGTTGAACGCCTTGGCCGGTCCCTCGTTCGCCCCGCACGCGGAGTCCGCGGCGGCCGGGCGGTTCAGCGCCAGGTCGGCCGGGGCGCTGCTGCTGCCGTACACCTCCAGCTCGTAGATCCGGGCCGCCGCGCTCGCGTCGCCGGCCGGCTGGGTCGCCTCGAACCGCACGTAGCGGGCGCTGCGCGCCGCGATCGGGGTGTAGGTGCGGCTGTTCCGGGAGGCGGAGACGGTCACCGCGGGGGTGAAGGTGGCGCCGTCGGTGCTGGTCGCGATCGTGAACGCGCCGGTGTTCCAGGTGGTGTTCTCCCCGCCCAGCCCGGCGTGCTCGACCACGAACGACGAGACCGTGCGCGCCGCGCCCAGGTCCACCTGGAGCTGGCGGGGCGCGGTGGCCGAGCACCACTTGCTGTTGCCGGCGATCGCGCCGTCGACCGCCCGGCCGGCGGCCTCGCTCGCCGCGCAGGCCGCGGAGCCGGTCACCGGCCGGCCCAGGGCCAGGTTCGCCCCGAGATCCGGTTCCGCAGGCGGCTGGGTCGCCCCCGCGGCGAAGCTCGGGGGTACGTCGGAAGCGCCCGTGCCCCAGCCCGACGGGCTGCCGCCCATGGTGAAGGCGACGGTCCCGCCGTCCGCGATGTCGCCGTAGCGCAGGTAGCTGTGGCTGGTCGCGGCGCCGTCGACGGCCAGCGACTGCACGTACCGGTCGGCCGCGCTGCCGCCGGTGATCGTGATGTCGCCCGGCCCCCGCCGGATCAGCACGCTGGGGAACAGCGCGCCGTGCGCGGCCAGGGTGTCCGCGCCCGGCGTGACCGGGTAGAGCCCCAGCGCCGACCAGACGTACCAGGCGGAGGTCGCGCCCAGGTCGTCGTTGCCGGGCAGGCCGCCCGCGCCGGTGGTGAACGACTCGGCCATCACCCGGCGCACCGCGTCGCTGGCCCCGGCCGGCTTGCGCGCGGCGTGGTAGGTCCACGGCACGTTGTGCTCGGGCTCGTTGCCGATGTAGAAGTACGGCCGGCTCAGCCCGCCGTTGAGCTCGGTGAAGTGGTGGTCGAGGCGCCGCACCGCGGTGGCCGGCCCGCCCATCAGCGTGACCAGGGCGCCCAGGTTGTGCGGGACCATCCAGGTGTACTGGGCGGCGTTGCCCTCGACGTACGGGCTCTCCTGGGCCGGGTTCAGGTTCGCCGACCACGCCCCGCCGCCGTCGCGGGTGTGCAGGTAGGACGACTCGCCGTTGAACAGGCTGCGCCAGTACTGCGAGCGCGCCGCGTACGTGTCGTGTCCGGCGGTGTCGCCCTGCGCCGCGGCGAACCGGGCGATGGCGAAGTCCGAGGCCGCGTACTCCAGCGTCTCCGAGGGGTTGCCGGGGATGAAGTGGTTGGCCTGGTAGACGGCCTGGTTGCCGCGCAGCACCACGCCCTGCGTCGCGCCGCCGCTGCCGCTCTTCTTCATCAGGGCCAGCGCCGCCGCCGTGTCGAAGTCGCGCACGCCGAACGCGTACGCGCTGGCCACGATGATCGGCCCGGGGTCGCCGGGCATCACGAAGTCCTCCACCGTCTGGTGCGACCACTTGGGCAGCAGCCCGCCCTGCTGGCCGTCGAGCACCATGGACCGGACGATGTCGGTCATCACGTCCGGGGCGATGAGCGCGACCAGCGCCGCCCAGGACCGGTAGATGTCCCAGCCGGAGTAGTTCTGGTAGACGGGGTGGCTCGCGGTGTGCACGGCGTTGTCGAAGCCGCGGTACTCGCCGTTGGTGTCGCTGGCCAGGTTGGGGTTCTGCAGCACGTGGTACAGCGCGGTGTAGAACTTCTGCAGGTCGGTGCCGCTGCCGCCGGTCACCTGGACGCGGTTGAGGGCGCTGTTCCAGGCGGCCTTCGCGTCGGCGCGCACGGTCGCGAAGGGAGCGGCCTCGGCCGTGGCGTTGTTCTGCGCGTTGGCCACGCTGACGAAGGAGATGCCGACGGTGGCGGTGACCACCGCGTTCGACGTGGTGTCGAAGGTGACGTACGCGCCGGTGCCGGTCCCGCTGGTGGTGGACGAGCCGGCGGTGACCGTGCCGGCCTTGAATGTGCCGAAGCCGGTCGGCGTGCGGTCGAACAGGATCGAGTAGTACATCTTGAACGTCTTGCCGCCGCAGAAGCCGCCGGCGGTGTGCTCGCCCCAGACCCGGTTCCCGGTGATCGTGACGTTGCCGTCGCGGTCCCCGGTGGCCGAGCGGCTGGCGTTGATCAACACCCGGGCGGTGGTGCTGGCGGGATAGGTCAGCTTCAGCGCGCCGGTGCGCTTGGTGGCGCTCAGCTCGGCGTCCACCCCGTACTTGTCGAGCCGGTTGCGGTAGTAGCCGGGCGTCGCGCTCTCGTTGGTCTTGGTGTACCCGGACGCGTAGCTGGTCCAGCTGGAGCCGGGGGAGGCGCCCAGGTTGCCGGTGATCGGCAGGATCGGGAGGTCCTCGTTGTTGGGGCAGCCGGCCCCGTTGAAGTGGGTGAGGCTGAACGACTCGATCGTGCGGTCCCGGTCGCGGTAGCCCGACGGCGAGCCGGTGGGGGTGTCCGGGCTGAACTGCACCATCCCGAACGGCACGGTGGCGCCGGGGAAGGTGCTGCCGCCGGCGCCGCCGCCGACCGGGTTGGGGGAGTTGCTGTCGTCGGTGCCGATGAACGGGTTGACGTGCGGGGTGAGGTCCGGGTCGGCGGCCGCGTGGGCGGCGGCCGGAACCGAGAGGGCCGCGGCGGCGAGCAGGACCGCCGTGGCGAGGGTACGGAGCATGAGGAGCCGTCCCTTCGTGGTGACAACGATGTCAAATCGCGTGCCTCATAGAAGCATGCAGATATCACTAGTTGTCAATCCGTTGGACGGGCGGTGCGGTTCCGGATCAGGCGCGGGCGCGGGCGGTCCGCCGTACCCGCCGCAGCGACGCCGCCGCCAGCGCGGTGCCGCCGGTACCGACCCCGCCGAGCACCCCGAGCGCGAAGCGCTGCTGATGATCGGCCTGGCGCCGCTGCGCGCCGGTGTCGCCGGCCGGGATCTGCTGGCTCATCCCGGCGATCGCGCTGATCCCGGCGAACCAGAACGCGAAGAACACCACGGCGGTGAGCGCCAGCCCCCAGCGCGGCAGCTCGGGCGGCGACCAGACGGACCGCACCCACCCGCTCTGCGGCTGGCGTCCCCGCACGACCCGCCGGTTGGTCAGCACCCCGGCGGTGAAGCCGGGCAGCACCAGCACCGCGGCGACCACCACGGCCACGGTGGTCGAGGCCAGCCGGTCGCCGCCGAGCAGGGCGCCGATGAGCACGCCGGCCCACCCGACGCCGGCCAGGCCCAGGACGTCGAGCAGCAGCAACATCCGACGCGAGATCACCAGCAGACACGCTAGTTCGCGGCCCGGCCCCGCGGGCCGGATCCCCGATTTACCGCACCCGGGCGGTGTGCCGGCGGTAGGCGCTGACGGTCGGGTCCCCGGCGAGCCAGAACCGCCACGGCACGTCGTGCGCCGAGGTGACGCCGACCCGCGGCCCGGCGGCCATCGCGGCGGCCGGCACCGGCTCGGCGGGCGGCGTGAGGGTCGCGGGCCCGGAGCCGTCCACGACGGAGCTCGCGTTGGCCCGCCGGTCGAGCGCCAGCACCTGCATCAGCTTGGCCGGCCCGGCGGCGAGGTCGCGGTCCCGGCGGGCGGCCGCCCGCCGCG
>NZ_BOMQ01000025.1 GCF_016862275.1 Actinoplanes nipponensis
CGGGCGGCCGCCCGCCGCGCCCGGGCGGTCTCCAGCCCGTCGACGACCTCTCCAGCGCGCAGCAGCACCGCGGCCGCCACCCCTTCCTCGCCGCACACGACGTTGGCGCAGAAGTGCATGCCGTAGATCTGGTAGACGTAGAGCCGGCCGGCCGGGCCGAACATGACCTCGTTGCGCGCGGTCACGCCGCGGTGCGCGTGGCTGGCCGGATCCTGCCCGAGCCCGCTGTACGCCTCCACCTCGGTCAGCCGGACGGTGACACCGTTGGCGGCGAGCCGCCAGCCGAGCAGCGCGCGCGCCGCCCGGTCCACGTCCGATGCCGGGATGCGCAGCCAGGAGTAGTCGTCCACCCGCGAAACGCTAGCGGGTGCCGGTCAGGCGCTCCCAGCCGGCGAGCGCCGCGGGCTCCCGGTCGGCCTCGCCCACGTAGTCGGCTGACGGCCGGATGATCTTCCCGAGCCGCTTCTGCTCGACGATGTGCGCGCTCCAGCCGGCCGTACGGGCGCAGGCGAACAGCGGCGTGAACAGCTCGGCGGGCACGCCGGCGAAGTCCAGCACGATCGCCGCCCAGTACTCCACGTTGGTCTCCAGGACCCGGTCGGGCTTGCGGTCCCGCAGCTCGGCGAGCGCGGCCTGCTCCAGGGCGAGCGCGACCTCGTACCGGGGGGCGCCGAGCTCCTGGGCGGCGGCCCGCAGGATCCGGGCCCGGGGATCCTCGGCCCGGTAGATCGGATGCCCGAAGCCCATCAGGCGCCGGCCGCTGTCCAGCACCTCCTTGACGTAGGCGCGGGCGTCGCCGCGCCGCTCGACGTCCTCCACCATGCCCAGCGCCCGGGACGGCGCGCCGCCGTGCAGTGGCCCGGAGAGGGAGGCGACCGCCGCCGAGAGGCACGCGGCCACGTCCGCGCCGGTGCTGGCGACCACGCGCGCGGTGAAGGTCGAGGCGTTCATGCCGTGCTCCGCCGCGCAGACCCAGTACCGGTCGACCGCCTCGACCCGGCGCGGGTCCGGCTCGCCCTGCCAGCGGATCATGAACTGCTCGGCGGCGGTGCGGCCCTCGTCGATCCGGCGCTGCGGCACCGCCGGAAGCGCCGGCCCGCGGGCCGCCTGCGCGACGAACGACAGCATCGCGGCGGACGTCCGGGCCAGGTCGTCGCGGGCCTGCGCGTCGTCCACGTCGATCAGCGGCCGCAGACCCCAGCGCGGCGCGAGCACGGCGGTCGCGGCCTGCAGGTCGACCCGGATGGCCCCGGAGCGCACGGGTACGGCGAACGGCTCGGCCGCCGGCAACGGCCGGGCGAAGTCGCCGTCGACCAGCAGGCCCCACACGTCGGCGAAGGCGGCCCGCCCGATCAGCTTGTCGATGTCGATCCCGCGGTAGCGCAGCGACCCGCCGCCGCGGTCCGGCTCGGCGATCCCGGTGTCGAAGGCGATGACGTCGGCGAGTCCTGGTTTCACAGTCAGCATCGCTTCAATGTCGGCCCGGTCGCATCACTATGTCAACGTTGATTCAGTCAACATGAGAAGATGGCCACATGGGTGCGGAGCGGCTGCTGACGACCGACGAGGTGGCCCGCCGGCTGGGCGTGAAGAAGGCGACGGTGTACGCGTACGTGAGCCGGGGCCTGCTGGCCAGCCGGCGCAACGCCGACGGCAAGGAGAGCCTGTTCGCCGAGCCCGACGTGGCCGCCTTCGCCGCGGGCCGCAAACGGCCGGGAGCCACGCCGGAGGCCCCCGCCACGCACACCGGCATCACGTTGATCACCGGCGGCGAGCTGTACTACCGCGGCCGGTCCGTTCGGGAGCTCGCCGGCACGGCGTCGTTCGAGTCGGTCGCCACCCTGCTGTGGACCGCGAGGCTGGAGCACGTGCCGGCCGAGCCCGATCCCGGGCTGCTCGCCCTGGCCCGGGCCGTCACCGCGCCGCTGCCGGCCGGCGCCCGGGCGACCGACCGGCTGCGGGTCGCGGTCGCCGCGATCGCCGCCGCGGACCGGCTGCGCTTCGACACCACACCGGCGGCGGTCATCGCCCGCGGCCGCACGATCCTGGGGACCATGGTCGCGGCGCTGCCGGTACGCGCCCGGCCGGCGGACGAGCACAGCCTGGCCGCGGCGTTGTGGTGCCGCCTGACCGACCGTCCGCCCACCGCGTCCGGCGTCGCCGCCCTCGACGCGGCGCTGGTGCTGCTGGCCGACCACGACCTGGCCGCCTCGACCTTCGCGGCCCGGGTGGCGGCGTCCACCCGGGCCCACCCGTACGCGGTGATCCAGGCCGGCCTGGCCGCGCTCGACGGCCCGCGGCACGGCGCGGCCAGCCACCTCGTGTTCGCCCTGCTGAGCGAGGTGCTGCGCACCGGGGACGCGGTCGAGGCCATCGCCGGCCGGCTGCGCGCCGACGGCTGGGTCGCCGGCTTCGGCCAGCCGCTCTACCCGGCCGGGGACCCGCGCGCGGCCGTCCTGCTGGAGCTGCTGCGCGGGCCGCTGGCCGCCGTCGAGCAGCAGGCGCTCCGCCGGGCCGCGGCCGACGTGACGGCGGCCATGCTCAGCCACTCCGGCGCCGCGCCCAGCATCGACTTCGCCCTGGCCGTGTTCGCCCTGGCCCACGGCATGGACGCCGACGCCGGGGAGGCGATCTTCGCGGTCGCCCGGACCGCCGGGTGGATCGCCCACGCGCTGGAGGAGTACGCGGACGAGCCCAGCCGGTTCCGGCCCAGCGGCCGCTACGCCGGCCGGCTCCCGGCGCAGAGCCCCTGGACGCCGGAGCGGACCTAGCCTCCGGCGCGGAGTCGCCGGCCCAGCTGCCGGCTCCGCCAGGCGGCGACCATGGCGAGGGGAACCACCGCCACCGCGCACACCGCGTCCCCGTCCGCGGCCGACGCCAGCACCTGCCACCCCGCCACGACCAGAAGCGCGGTCTGGCCCAGCACCGCGGGCATCGCGAAGACCAATCCGAGGCAGCGCTCCCCGGCAGACGGGGGCTCCGCCGGGCGCGGCGTGGCCTGCCACGCGTGATCGGATCCGCCGCCGATGGCGATCAGGAGGGGGACCCCGATCAGCAGGATCATCGCGACGCCCACCCGGTCCGGCCCGCCCGCCACGAGCACGACCACCACGGCCACCACCGTGGCCACCACGATGGCGGCGGGCATCGCCGGCAACCGACGCGTCACCCGGTCATCGATAGCGGAGCAGCGCCGCCCTTGGCAAGCCCCCGCCGGTCCCGGCGACCGGCCAGCATGCGGGTGACCAGGTTCCTGGTCGCCCGCTGGATCCGCGCGTCGGTGTACGGCGACTCGACCAGCGCCAGGCACCAGTGGAAGGTCGCCGCGGCGAAGACCAGCGTGCCCTGCGCGGTCTCGTAGACGCTCGTGTTCTGCACGCGCGCCCCCCGGCCGAGCTGATCCTGGTACGGGGTGTCGGACAGCAGCGCCTGGCGCGCCTTCCGGGCCAGCTTGATCTTCGGGTGGTGGCCGTCCGCCTCGACCGCCACCAGGCCGGCCACCGTGTCGCCGTCGCGGACGCCGGTGCCCGCCCAGAACCAGTGCCGGCTCTGGGTGATCCGCAGCGGCACCGGCGAGGCCAGCATGCCGTTGTACTGCACGCCCAGCAGCCGCTGCTCGGCCTGGCTGTGCCTCTTGCCGAGCTTGCGCCAGTTGCGGGTCGGCCCGGGCGCGCCGGCGTCCGGGTCGGGGGCGTCCTTGTAGCAGGTCACCACCCGGTTCGCGCGGCCGTCGCGGGCGGCCTCGAGGCGGATGTGCCAGTAGATGTTGTTGGCGGCGAGGAACGCCAGGTGCGTCCCGTCGTCCACGGCGCGCTCGGCGGTGTCCCGCATGGCCTGCGACCAGTACTCGTCGTGGCCGGGGAAGATCAGCCCGCAGTGCCGGTCCGGCCGGACCCGCTGCTCGTGCAGGTCCAGGCTGGACACGTAGGCCACGTCGAAGCCGGCGGACTCCAGCCAGCGGGCGGCGGCCAGGTCGAGCTCGGACCACTTCGGCAGGCCCGGGCCGGAGTACGGCCGGTCGAAGGAGACCTGGAAGGCGCGCTCGGTGATGCCGCCGACCTTGCCGGGCCGCAGGTAGCCGCGGTAGAGGTTGCGCGCCGTCCGGCCGTCGGCGGGCCAGAAGTTGTACGCCTGGTAGGTGGTGAAGGGGACCACGACCAGGAAGTCCGCCGCGCGCTGGTCGTTGCGCACCACGAACGGCGTGCAGCTGCGCCAGCCGTCGTCGGTCTCGAACACGGCCAGGAAGTAGCCGGAGGTCCAGTCGGCGGGCACGGCCAGGGTCCAGGCCACCGGCCAGTCGCAGGCGATCAGCCCGGTGCCGGCGTCGGTGGCCGGCAGCGGCAGCTCCCGGCCGGGGAGGGGACCGCTGGTCAGCATCCGCCGGCCGCCCGCCCCGTCGTAGTGGCCCAGCCGGTACACCGAGACGGTGAACGGCCGGTCCCGGGCCACCGAGACGTGGAAGTCGAGCGGGTCGCCGGCGTTGACCGAGGTCGCGCCGGCGTAGCCCTGGATCTGCCGCGCGGCGTCGTCGGCGGTCCGGGTCCCGGTGAGCCGCCAGCCGCCGTCGCCGGTGAGCTGGTTCTCCAGCACGACCGGGTTGGCGGTGAGCCCCGTCGCCCGGCGTTCGCCGCGGCCGGGGTGGGCGGTGGTGGTCGTGGTGGCCGCGGCGGTGGTGCCGCAGGCCGGTGCGGTGCTGACGGCGCCCAGAGCGAGCAGGCTCAGGGCGGCACGACGAGATATCGGCAACGTTGGACTTCCCCCGTGTCGGTGGCCGCCCGCGCGGCCGCGCAAAACCTCCTGTTTGGACAGTCGAGGGTCAGGGTGATCGGGTGCGGGCCATGGCTTCTCCCCGGGTGTGCGGAACCGTCGGCGGGGCAGGCCGGGCGGTCCCGGTCACTGCCGGGCCGAGTATGCCGGGTCACCGCAACAGGGCGGCGCCGGCGGGGAGGAACGAGGGGGAGGCGGTCAGCGGGCCGGTCGCCGCGGCCCCGCCGGGCGGGTGCGCTTCACCGGACCGCACTGGCCGCCCGGCCGGTTCGGGCCGAACGGCCGGGTGGGGCCGAACATGTCGCGCAGACGGCGGCGCCGGGCCGGCCCGCTCGGCCACCGGCCGGTCATCCGACGAAGTCCTGGGTCAGCCAGACCTTGCCGCTCGACTCACGGACCACGCTGAGCCCGATCCGCCGGAAGTCCTTGCTCAGCAGGTTCCGGCGGTGCCCGTCCTCCGGCGGGACCTCGGCGAGCATGCTGTCGCACAGCCCGTCGGCCGCCTTGACGACGGCGTCGTCCGAGTCGGCGGCGAAGCCGAAGCCGATGTTCTCGCCGGCCGAGCGCCACTGCACGCCCTGCGCGCTGAACCGGGTCCCGATGCCGCCCTCGCCGGAGCACTCGTGGGCCAGGCCGCACCCGTCGATCATCCGCTGGTTGTGCAGCGCCGAGGCCTTCGACAGCGCCGGGTCCAGGGTCAGCGCCGCCAGCCCCTCGCCGGCGCGGGCCGCGTTGATGTGGTCCAGCACCCGATCGAGCACCGAGCCGCTGGTCACCGGGGCCTTCTTCGGCTTCGGGCGGGGTGCCGGCGCGGTCGTGCGGCGCGGGGTCGGGGACGCCTTCGGCTTCTTCGGGGCGGCGGTCGGCGCCTTCGAGACGGGGGTGCTGCTCGGCGCGCCGGCCGACGAGGAGGCCGGGCCGGGCAGCGGCGCGTCGTCGAGCAGGTCGGTGCCGGCGCCGGGATCGCCGGTGGGCGCGGCCGCGACGAGGGGGACGTCGGCGGCGGTCCGGGTCGCCGGGGGAGCGGCCTGGCGGTGGAACCCGACGACCGTGAAACCCACCCCGATCACCACGGCGGTGGCTCCCGCCACCAGCGTGTACTGGAACTTCTGGGCGGCGGGCATCGGCACGGAACGGTCACCTCGGGAGTCGCGGGCTGCGGCCGCGCGGGCGCGGCAGGTCGCCGGGTGGGGGACGGCAACGCCTCGACTATGCGGCCGGCGGCCCGGCTGCGGGGGACTCCTCAGGTGCGCTTAAGGATCGACTCACGAAGACATAAGAAGCCGGGCGCGCAGGGCGGCCAGGACGCCGTCGTCGAGCTGCAACCGCGTTGCCGCGTACTCGTGCACCGAACCGTGCGCGGCGGCGAGGTCGGCCAGGAACAGCCGGATGATCGTGGCCGGCGCCCGGCCGTAGCCGGGCCAGCGCAGCTCCCGGCCGGGGTGCTCGGCCAGCCAGCGCTCCCGCAGCGCCCTGGTGGCCAGCTCGGTGAGCGCGAAGTCGGCGGCGATCGTCTCGACCGGCACGTCGAGCAGCGCCAGCACCAGCGCGGCGAGCAGCCCGGTGCGGTCCTTGCCCGAGGCGCAGTGGAAGACCACGGGCGCGTCGGCGGCGGCGATGGTCTCCACGGCCCGGCGCAGCTCGGCGGTGCCGTCGGCGGCGACCTCGGCGTACCGGTCGGCCAGGTACCGCCACGGGTCGAGGTCCGGATCGATCTGCGACTGGTCGTAGGTGCGGTGCTCGATGCTGAGGTTGAGCCAGGTCACGCCGTCCGTGGCGGGCAGCCGGCCGGCGGCGGCGATCTCCCAGGGGTACCGCAGGTCGATGACCGTGCCGATGCCCAGCTCGGCGAAGCGCCGCCGGTCCGCCTCGCCGCTGAGCCGGCCGAGCGAGTCGGCGCGGTAGAGGGTGCGCCAGCGGGTCGTACGGCCGTCGGCGGTCGCGTAGCCGCCGAGGTCGCGGAAGTTGCACAGGCTCTGGAAGGGCACCAGCCGGTCGGGAGTCATGCCCGTGATCATGCCCGCGGTCAGCCGACCCAGGCGAGGAAGCGTTCGTACAGGTCCGCGGGGGTCGGCTCGCCGGTGGCGGTCAGGTCCTCGACCGCGTCGTACATCACCGAGGCCATGTAGATCGCCAGCCCGGCCGGGAACCGCAGGTACTGCCCGGTGAGGTCGGCCTTGGCGTTCGCGCACGGCCAGGCGTGCTCGCACACCAGGCAGTCCCAGGCCGGGCGGGCCGGCAGGTGCTCCGTCCGCGGCAGCAGCATCGGCGTGCGCACCCACCCCTTCGACGTCCCTTCGCTCACGTTGAGCGATCTGAGGACTACACACAGGAGGGTGCCTGACCTAGGGTCGGTCATCAATGGCTGTCGGGCGAGATTCCGGAAACGGGATTCTCCCTGTCTCGTTCGAGGCAGCTGGCAACTTTCCGACAGGAGGCGCCGCGTGGCCGTCGAGACCGGGTCCACGGTCCCGCGCCGCCAGATCGGCCGGCTGCTGCGGCAGCTGCGCGAGCGGGCCGGCCTGTCGCTGATGGCCGCCGCCGTCGAGCTCGAGTTCTCCCGGGCCCGGATGTACCGCATCGAGAACGGTGAGGTGTCGCTGCGCCGGCACGACGTGCTCGCCCTGTGCGCCGTCTACGGCGCCCCGGCCGAGCTGGCCGAGGTGCTCGTCGGCCTGGCCCGGGAATCGAAGTCCAAGGGCTGGTGGCACGCGTACGGCGACGTCGTCCCGGCCTGGTTCGAGCTGTACGTCGGCATGGAGAACGCCGCCGAGCGGCTCCGGCACTACGCGCCCAGCGTCATCCCGGGCCTGCTGCAGAACCGCGAGTACGCCGAGTGCGTCTTCCGCCAGCGCACCGACCTGGACGACTCCGGGGTGCGCAACGCCGTCGCGGTCCGCCTGGAACGCCAGTGGCTGCTGCGCCGCGAGCACCCGCGCCCGCCGCGCCTGGACGTGATCGTCGACGAGGGGGTGCTGCGCCGGGCCATCGCGGACACCCTCGGCATGCAGAAGCAGCTGGCCCACCTGGTCAACGTCTCCCAGCGGCCCGGTGTCGGCGTCCGGGTGGTGCCGTTCTCGGCCGGGCCGCACCGCGCGTCCAGCGCCGGTTCGTTCACCATCCTCGACTTTCCCACCGTGGGCGCCGCCGCCCCGGAGCCCACCACGATCTACTGCGAAAAACTCACCGGCGCCCTCTACCTGGACAAGCCCCGCGAGGTCGAGACTTATTGCGGCATCTGGTCCGAGCTGGAACAAGTCGCCCTGGACCGGCATGCCTCCGACGACCTGATCGCCACGATCATCAAGGAGAGCGATGGCTGACCTGACCGGTGCCCGGTGGCACAAGAGCACCCGCAGCGGCAGCAACGGCGGCGACTGCGTCGAGGTCGCCGGCAACCTGCCGGGAGTGGTCGCCGTGCGCGACAGCAAGGACCCGGACGGCCCGGTCCTCATCTTCGGCCGCGACACGTGGGCGGCGTTCATCGAAACCCTCAAGGGGCAATAGCCTGATCCGGTGATCATCGCCGTCGACCTGCCCGCGCCGGGCCTGCTGTGGACCCGCTGGGTGACCCTGGCGGCGGCGCTGAGCGCGCTCGGCCACCGCGACGTCTGGTCGGTGGACGACGCCGGCGCGCACCACGACGACGGCGGCGGCAACTGGTCGCACCTCACGCTCGTCGCGGACGGCCGCGCGGTGCTGTACGGCTGCGACCACGAGTACAGCGACACCACGGCCGCCGACCCGCCGCTCGACCTGCTCGACGGCGCGCCGGACTGGCTGCCCTGGGACGACCTGCTGGAGCACGCGGCGACGGACCAGCTGGGCTACGTGCTCTGGCACGACGGCACGGGCTGGCGCCGGGTCGACTATCCGGGCGGCGAGCAGGACGGGCTGGCCCAGACCGCCGGCGCCGTGCTGGACGCCGAGGCGACGGTGGCCGAGCTGGTGGACTTCGTCTTCGAGTGGGGCGAGCACGACGTCGACACGCCCGGCGAGCGGGCGAGCGTGCGGGCCGCCGCCGGGGAGCTGCTGGCCGCCGGCGCCCGCGGTGACATCGACGGCGCCGCCCTGACCGCGCTGCTCGGCCGGCTCACCGGGCCGGCCCCGGACGCGGCCGCCGGCCGGGCCGTCGCCGCGCGCGGTGGCCTGACGCCGGGCGCCGCGGCGCCGCGGACCGCCGCCGGCCGGCGCCCGCAGCGGCGCCGGGTCCGCAAGCTCAGCGACCACGAGCACGACCGGCTCATCTGGGCCGCCATGCACGCCGAGCCCGAACGCGCGCGCCCCGAACCGGTACCCACCGGCGAGCTGGGCGCGCTGGTCACCTGGCTGCGCGGTCGTGCGCCCGGCGGCGACGGCCGCTGCTGCCTGCGGGTGTACGCCGACGCCAGCAGCCTCGCCGCCCAGCCGGGCGAGCTGGCCCCGGCCGACCGGCCCGGCGAGGGCCGGTTCGGGGCGTTCGGCGAGCTGAGCGACCTGGTCCGCCGGCTGCGCGCCGCCGAGGCGGGCGGCGAGCCCGGCCGCTGGCTGTTCCTGCGCGTCGACACCACCGCGGACGCGGTGACGGTGGAGCGGCGCTACGACTCGTGGCCGCCCTGGTGGCAGGACAACGGCATCTCCGGGCCCTGGCGCGGCAACCTGCGCTCCGAAGTGGAGGCTCGCGGGCCGGGGTGGCGGCCGTCCTGGGCGGCGCTGCTGGACCCGGAGGTCGCCTACCGCTCGGCGGAATGAGCCAGCCGGGCCCGCCACGGGTGCCGCGGATGCGCCAGCGCCAGCGCCGCGTCCAGCCAGGCGCGCCGGTCGGCGGACAGGTCCGGCAGCAGCGCGGCGAAGTCGAGCTCGTCCTTGTCCCGGGCCGCCTTGGCCTTGAAGAGCAGGACCACCTCCGGGGCCAGGTACGGGATCCCGTCCGCGGTGTGCCGCACGATGTCGGCGTACGGGCGGCGGATCCGCTCGTCGCGCCGGCAGATCCAGACGTCGCCGTCGTGCGGCTCCCGGAACACGTCGAAGCGCCACGTCCGGGTGGCCGGGTCCAGCGCCCAGGTCTGGAACTCGGCCGCCAGGCTCTGCGGGCCCGCCGGCGTCAGCGTCCCGGACCTCGGCACGTGGAACTCCCAGCCGGGGAACCGCGCGCGCAGCAGCCCGAACGCGGACGCGGGCAGGGCCACCTCGAGGTCGTGGTGCGCGCGGGTCACCCGGCCGAGGAACAGGTCGGCCGCCCACCCGCCGGCCACGGCCCAGGTGACCGGCAGGCCGGCCAGCCGGTCGGCCAGCTCGGCCGGGGAGTACGGCTGCCACGCGTCGATACCCGGAGTCATGCCGCGAGCCTAGGACGCCCGGGCCGATACAGTGCGCGGGTGAGCAGACTCCTCAACGGCATCACCAGCACGCTGCGCCGGGTCGCGGGGCGCCGTACCGCTGCGGCCCCGCCGGCCGCGCGCCCCGCCCCGCCGGCCGCGCGGCAGGTGCCGACCGCCCAGCGCGGCCGCCGCATCGCCTACTCCCCGAACCTCGACGGCGACGCGGACCCGGGCGAGATCGTGTGGACCTGGGTGAAGTACGAGGACGACCCGTCGCAGGGCAAGGACCGGCCGGTGCTGGTGGTCGGCCGCGACGGCCGTACCCTGCTCGGGCTGATGCTCTCCAGCCAGAGCGAGCGCGACGGCCAGCGCAACTGGCTGGCCCTCGGCCCCGGCGACTGGGACCGCGACGCGCGGCCGAGCTGGGTCCGCCTCGACCGGGTCCTGGAGGTCGACGAGGACGGCATCCGCCGCGAGGGCGCGGTCCTCGACCGGGCCCGCTTCGACCGGATCGCGGGCGTGCTGCGCAGCGACCACGGCTGGGCATAACCGGCGACCGGCGCGAGTTGACCACTACCGTGGTGGACATGGATACGGACGTCATGGTCGGTTTCGGTGGAAAGCAGGCGTGGCTGGCCGTGCGCGACGGCGACCCGGCGCGGGTGCTGGAGGCCCTGGGCCTGCGCGATCTCGGCGAGGTGGCCTGGCGCGCCGGGCTCGACCTGGCGCACCTCACCGACGACCGGGTCGCGGTGACGCCGCCGCTGCCGGGCGCCCGCGGCACGTCCTGGGTGCTGGCGGCCGGGCGCTACCTGCTGCGTCCCGATACGGTCGTGGACGTGGTGGAGCTCTCCGCGCGCCTGCACACCGAGGTCCAGTTCTTCGCGACCCACCGGGTCACCGAGACGCACCGCTGGCAGCGGGCCGTCGACGGCGAGCTGGTGCGCACCTTCGGCTACGTCGGGCAGACCGGTGACGTCACCTCGTGGCACGGCGACCCGGACCCGGCCGAACGGTCCGCCGGGCTGCCGGCGGCCTTCACCGCCGAGGAGACGACCGTGCTGGTCGGCGAGCAGGACGTGCTGCGCGTCGCCGATGGCTGGAGCATCGACCCGTCCGGACTGGACGGACGCGCGCCGGGCCCGCTGCGCGTGGGCGCCGCTGACTAGAGAGGACGACACCATGCGCAAGTACGTGGTCATGGGGGTGCAGGGCAGCGGCAAGGGCACCCAGAGCCAGTTGCTCTGCGACGACCTGGACCTGGTGCACATCAGCGTCGGCGACATCTTCCGCTGGCACGTGCAGCGCCACACCAAGCTCGGCGCCCAGGTCCGCCGCATCATGAACGCCGGCGAGCTGGTCGGCGACGACATGGTGGAGACCGTGGTCCGCGACCGGCTGGACCAGCACGACTGGAACTTCGGGTTCGTCATCGACGGCTTCCCCCGCAACGGCCGGCAGGCCGAGTTCTTCATGGAGAGCTACGACATCGACGGGGTCATCCACCTCGAGCTGCCCGACGACGAGGTGCGCCGCCGGGTGCTCAGCCGCCGGCTCTGCCCGAACTGCGGCATGGACTACAACCTGATCGCCGACCGGCCCGAGGTCGAGGGCCGCTGCGACATCTGCGGCACCGAGCTGATCACCCGCGCCGACGACACCCCGGAGGCGCTCGCGGCCCGGCTGCGCGACTATCACGAGAAGACCCGCCCGGTGCTGGAGCTGTTCGGACGCAAGGAGGTCGTCCACGACGTCGACGCCCGGCCGGCGCCCGACGAGGTGCAGCAGTCGATCCGCAAGGCGCTGGGGCTGCCCGCGTACGCGCCGTCGGCCTGAGCGGCCGAAAATCCGGCGGGCCCGCCGGTCCGGTGTTCCATGGTCGGTGAGCGGCGTTCGTGACCGCCGCGACCCACGAGGACGCCGCGACCCGCGCGCGGGCCGAGGACCGGGTGCGGCGCTGGTGGCAGGTCGTGACCGGGATGGCGCCGGCTGGAGTTCCCGGAGCCGGCGGCGTTGCCCGCGGTGGCGTGGCTGCTGCGGGCCGGCGACCGGGTCCGGGCGCTGGACCTGCTGGACGAGCTCGGCCCGTACGCCGGCCGGCTGTGTCTCACCCCGGAGGCCGCACCCGGCGGCGGGCCCGACCCGTCGACGGTCTGGCGGGTCAGCGCCGGCGCGGTCGCGGCCACGCTGGCCGGACGGGACGAGAATCCCCGGGTGGCGGCCATGCACGAGGCGCTGTAGACCGTGCTCGCCGCCACCCACACCCGCTGCGGCAAGCACCGCCGCCCCGGGGAGAACCTCGCCGTCCTGCGGCTCGCGGCCGAGGAGGCCACCCGCGACGGCGAGCTGACGCCCCGGCGGCGGGGCATGCTGCGGCACGTGGTCGAGGCGATGCTGGCGCGCCGGGCCGGCCCGGGTCGGCGGAACACGCGGCGCTGCGCCGGTGGCAGGCCCAGCAGGCAGCCGTGCCGGCCGACCACCTCCTGGCCCGGATCGTGGTGGGGCGCGTCGCGGTGCTCGACCCCGGCGCCGGCATCCGGGATGGTCATCGAGCAGGCGCAGATCCTGACCACCCACAACCTGGCCACCCTGGTGCACGCGGTCGGGGTCACCCCGGCCGAGGGCTGGGCCGTCGCGGCCCGGCGTACCTTCGCCGTGGTGGTCCGGCTGGCCGGCCGGATCGGCGGCCCGCGGCCGCTGTCGACGATCAAGGACGTCGCCTACGCCTGGCGGCACCTGGTCTTCTGCCTGTCGCAGCCCGGCGCCGGGGACCCCGGGCCGCTCATCGACCGGTGCCGCACCGAGCTCGCCGCCGCGCCGGACCGGGTCCGGGCCGGGCTGGAACCGGCCGTGGTCGCGCTCATTCACGTCGCCCGGGGCGGCCGGTTCACCGGTGAGCACACGCCGGCCGGTGGTCGCCGGCTGCTGGGCTGGACCGGGGCGCACTGGCTGGGCGGCCCCGCCGACGGAGCCGTCAGGCGGTGAACTTGTTGCGGCGCCGGGTGAACAGGAAGGCGAGCACGCCGGCCAGCAGCAGCAGCACCCCGGCCCCCGCCACGGCGGCGATGTTGAGACCGGTCACCGGCAGTCCGCCGCCCTCACCGCCGCCGTCGGCCGGCGGGGTGGTCGCGGGCGCCGCGACCGTGCCGGTCGGGGTGGCGGTCGGCGCCGACGTGGGCGTGGACGTCGGGGTGGCGGTCGGGGACGTCGGCGGCGTCTTGAGCGCGACGTAGGCGAAGCCGACCCGCTGGGTCTGCTCCGGCACCGGCAGCTCCTGGGGCTGCAGGGTGAGCTCGCCGCCGGAGCCGGCCTCCGGGGTCCCGCCCGGACCGCCGGCGTTGCCGGCCAGCTTCTCGATGCCGCCCTGCTTGTCGGCCCAGTCCTTCGGGAACCACTGGAAGACGACGCTGCTGGTGAAGTCCTCGGCCTTCGGCTCGGCGGAGAC
The DNA here is from genome assembly GCF_016862275.1 of Actinoplanes nipponensis. Lineage (GTDB taxonomy): Bacteria > Actinomycetota > Actinomycetes > Mycobacteriales > Micromonosporaceae > Actinoplanes > Actinoplanes nipponensis. The sequence goes on from NZ_BOMQ01000025.1 coordinate 13,513, forward strand.
CTGGAACGGCGAGAGCGCGTAGGTGCCGCCGACCGGCAACTCCCGGTCGAACTCGCAGTAGGCGCCGTCGAGGTTGCTGTCGGTGTAGTACCGGCAGTTGGTGAAGGTCCGGGGCAGGTTCAGGTCGTTGAACACCCGGATGTTGACCACGACGCCGGCCGACGGCGCGGTCCCGCGGTTCGTCACGCCGAGCACCACCGGAATGGTCTCGCCCCGCTGAATCGGGTAGACCACCGAGTTGTTGTTCTTGTCCCGTTCGGTCAGGGCGCCGAACAGCGGCACGTCCTCCGCCGCCTGAGCCGCGGAGGGAATCGCCAGCACCCCGGCGGTGACGAGGGCCGCGCCGAGCGCGTGCAGGATGGTCTTCACGACGGGGGACCCTACAAGCAATCGACGGATCCATGTGCCCCGTGATCAGTCGGCGTCGTGCAGGTCGTAGCCGCGCCGGGTGAGCGCCTTCTCCACGGCGTGGCTGACATGCTCCACGACAGCGAGCCGGGCGTGCGGCTTGCTGTCGCCGGCGATGACCTTCCAGCGCGCCCCCTTCCGGTCGGTGCGGGCGATCATGTCGTCGATCGCGTCCTCGTAGTCGGCGCGGCGGTCGCGGTTGCGCCAGTCCTCGTCGGTGAGCTTCCACGACCGCAGCGGGTCCTGGGCCCGGTCCTCGAAGCGGCGCAGCTGCTCCTCCGGCGAGACGTGCATCCAGAACTTGACCAGGATGGTGCCCTCGGCCACGAGGGTGCGCTCGAACTCGACGATCTCGTCGTAGGCGCGGGTCCACTGCTCCTCGGTGGCGAAGCCCTCGACCCGTTCGACGAGGACACGGCCGTACCAGGAGCGGTCCAGGACCGTCATGCCGCCCCAGCCGGGCAGCACGGCCCAGAACCGCTGCAGGAAGTGGTGTCTCTTCTCGTCGTAGGTCGGCGCGGCGAACTGGGAGACCCGCACGTGCCGGGGGTCGAGCGGGGCGACCAGGCGCTTGATGGCGCCGCCCTTGCCGGAGGCGTCCCAGCCCTCGAAGACCACGCACAGCGGCGGGCCGATCTTGTGCTCGCCGAGCTGGCCGCCGAGCAGCAGCCGGAGCCGCAGCAGGTGCTCCTGGGCGGACTCCAGGCGGTCCTCGGCCTTCTTCTTGGACAGCTCGACCGGCGCGGCGGCGGATCCCAGGCGACTCATGGTCCCAGCCTCGCACCGCGGTGCCGGTCCGGCATCCCCAAACCCGGTGTCACCACGGGCGGGCGGTGCGGGACAATTCCCGGGTGACTCTCGTTGACGACATGCAGTGGCGCGGACTGATCCAGGACTCGACCGACCCCGAGGAGCTGCGCAAGCACCTCGACGGCGAGGCGATCACGTTCTACGTCGGCTTCGACCCGACCGCCGCCTCCCTGCACGTCGGCAACCTCATGCAGGTCGTCACCGCCCGCCGCCTGCAGCTGGCCGGGCACCGCCCGCTGCTGCTGGTCGGCGGCGCGACCGGCCAGATCGGCGACCCGGGCGGCAAGTCGGCCGAGCGCGTGCTCAACCCGCGCGAGGTGACCGCGGGCTGGGTGCTGCGGATCCGCGACCAGCTCGCCCCCTTCGTCAGCTACGAGGGTGACAACGCGGCCACCATGGTCAACAACCTGGACTGGACCGGCGAGCTGTCGGTGATCGACTTCCTGCGGGACGTCGGCAAGCACTTCCCGGTCACCAAGATGCTGGCCCGCGACGTGGTGAAGAACCGCCTGGAGACCGGCATCAGCTACACCGAGTTCAGCTACCAGCTGCTGCAGGCCAACGACTTCCACGAGCTGCACCGGCGGCACGGCTGCTCGCTCCAGTTCGGCGGCTCCGACCAGTGGGGCAACATCACCGCGGGCGTCGACTTCGTCCGCCGGCGGGGCGCGGGCCCGGTGCACGCCTTCACCACGCCGCTGGTGCTCAAGGCCGACGGCACCAAGTTCGGCAAGAGCGAGGGCGGCGCCACCTGGCTCGACCCGGCGATGACCTCGCCGTACGCGTTCTACCAGTTCTGGGTCAACGCCGACGACCGCGACGTCCCGCAGTACCTGCGCTACTTCAGCTTCAAGAGCCGCGAGGAGATCGAGGAGCTGGAGAAGGCCACGGCCGAGCGGCCGCAGGCCCGGCTCGCCCAGCGCGAGCTGGCCTACGAGATCACCGCGCTGGTGCACGGCGAGGAGGAGGCGCGGCAGGCGGTCACGGCCAGCCAGGCGCTGTTCGGCCGGGGATCCCTGACCGAGCTCTCGGCCGAGACGCTGCGGGCCGCGCTGGCCGAGGCCGGGCTGACCGAGGTACGCGGCGAGCTGCCCACCGTGACGGCGTTGCTGCAGACGGCGGGCCTGGTCAAGAGCGGTGGCGAGGCGCGCCGCACGATCGCCGAGGGTGGCGCCTACCTCAACAACGAGCGCCTGACCGACCCGGAGGCCACGGTCGCCGAGTCGGCGCTGCTGCAGGGCCGGTTCCTGGTGCTCCGCCGGGGCAAGCGCACGTTCGCCGGCGTCGAGGTCATCCGCTGACCCGGCCGCCTAGTTGGTCGGCCAGCGGACCGGCTGCCGGGGGTGGCCGGCCGGCGCCGGCGACACGAGCGGCAGGGCCGGCTCCGGCGTCGTCGCGGTGATGTGGGCCGTGGCGGCGCCGGTGCGGACCATCCGGTGCCAGCCCAGCCGCCCGCCGAGCAGGGCCATCACCGTGGACTGCACCACGACCAGGTACATGAGCTGCCGGTAGACGACCTGCTGCAGGGGCAGGCTCCACAGCGGGCCGTAGCTCTCGCCGTCGAGCCGCAGCGCGTACGCCGCCGTGGCCACCTGCACGGCGGTGAAGCCCGCCCACACCGCGGCGACCTGGCCGAGCGGGAGGAAGAACAGGCCGTAGAGGCCGTACACGTCGACCATGGGCGCGCTCAGCGGCAGCAGCACCTGGAAGATCAGCAGATAGCCGAGGCCGCGCCGGCCGAGCCGGCCCGCCGGGCCGCGCTGGGTCAGCGACCGCCGGTGCTTCCACATCGCCTGCATGGTGCCGTAGCACCAGCGGTACCGCTGACGCCACAACTGCCGCAGCGAGGCCGGCGCCTCCGTCCAGGCCACCGCGCCGGGCTGGTAGACGACCCGCCAGCCGGCCCGGATCACCGCCATGGTGAAGTCGGTGTCCTCGGCCAGCGTGTCGTGCGAGACGCCGCCGACGTCGCGCACGGCGGCCCGGCGGAAGGCGCCGATCGCGCCGGGCACCGTGGGCATGCACCGGCCCACGTCGAACATCCGCCGGTCCAGGTTGAAGCCGATCACGTACTCCAGGTGCTGCCAGCGGCCCAGCAGCCCGCCCCGGTTGGCGACCTTGGTGTTGCCGGAGACCGCCCCCACCGCCGGGTCCTGCAACGGCTGGATGAGCCGCCCGACGGCGTCGCGCTCGAAGACGGTGTCGCCGTCCACCATGATGAAGATGTCACCGCGGGCGTACCGGACGCCGGTGTTCAGCGCGGCGGGCTTGCCGGCGTTGCGCTGCCGGATCACCCGGACCCGGGGCAGGGCGAGCCGCTCCACGATGCCGGCGGTGTCGTCGCTGGAACCGTCGTCGACGACGATCACCTCCAGCAGCGGGTAGTCGTTGGCCAGCAGCGAGCGCACCGTGCCGGCGATGTTGGCCGCCTCGTTGTAGGCCGGCACGATCACCGACACCAGACCCAGGCTGACCAGGGGCCGGGCGTCGAGCGCCCGCACCCGCCGCCGGTGCGCCCGGGCACACCACAACTGCACCAACAGCCGTACGGCGGCGAGCACCACCGCGATCAGCATCAGCACCGTCATCGCCCGGGCCAGCCAGCCACCGGACAGCTGCGCCACCCGCAGCGCGTGCCCGCGCCAGCGCTCGCCCGCCGTGGCCCGGGGCGCCGCGGGCAGCCCCAGCCCCTCCGAGACCGTGACGAACCGGTAACCCCGCTTCTGCATCGCCGGGATCATCCGCTCCAGCGCGGCCACGGTCTGCGCCCGGTCACCGCCCGAATCGTGCAGCATCACCACCGCACCGGCGCCGCGCGCCGGCTGGGCCGCCCGCACGATCGCGTCCACCCCCGGCCGGCGCCAGTCCTCGGTGTCCCGGTCGGTCAGCGCCACCAGGTAGCCCTCGCCGCCGATCCGGCGCAGCGCGGCGAAGTCGGCGCCGGTGACCGCGTCCGGCGACGAGGAGTACGGGGGCCGCATCAGCACCGGCCGCTGCCCGGTGGCGGCCGCGACGGCGTTGCCGGTCAGGGTCAGCTCGGCGTCCAGCAGCCGGCCCGGCGCGCCCGCCGGCGCCAGGTGGCTGAACGTGTGCGAGCCGATCTCGCTGCCCGCGGCCACCACCTGGCGGGCGATCTCCGGATGCTCGTTGACCCGGGACCCCACCTGGAAGAACGTGGCGCGGGCGCGGTACCGGGCCAGCACCGCCAGGACCCGCGGCGTCCAGACCGGATCGGGCCCGTCGTCGAAGGTCAGCGCGATCGTCCCGGCCGGCATGGCCCGGCTGCTCACCGACCCGTCGGCCCCGATCCGCAGCACGGCCGCGCCGTCGGTGACACCGGGCGGGACCCGGCCACCGGCGCCGGCCGCGGCGGGTGCGTCACTGCCCTCCGCGCCGACGTGGCTGACGTACCCGTTCAGCGACAGCTCGGCCAGCAGCACCAGCATGAGCAGGGCCAGCAGGACCCAGTGTGCGCGCGGCGCGGGCCGGCGTACCCGTTTGCCCATCCGTCACTTGTCCTTGCTCTTGTGCGGGTTGGGCGTGTGCGTCGGCACCCGCCGGTGCGGGTTGACCGTCGCGGTCGGTGAGCTGCTCGGCGTGGCGGAAGCGGGCGCCGGCGTCGTGGTCACGGTCGCGGTGGGGGAGGCGGTCCGCTGCGCGGCGGTGGTCGCGGGCCGGGTCGTCGCGGGCTGCCGGGCCGGCTGGGGCCGCACCGACACCGCGGACTCCGGCCGGTCGACCCGCCGGTCCGCGCCGCCCGGCCAGCCGGGCACCGAGCCCGGTCCCGCCCCGGTGAACCCGGCGACCAGCGCCACCGCGGCGATCAGCAGCAGCAGCCCGCCGGCCGAACCCGCGGCCACGAAGAACCGCCGGCGCCGGCCGGTACGGTCCAGGAACACCGGATCCACGGCAGGTTCTCCTCAGCTCTACTTCTTGGTGTGGCCGTTGCCCTTGCCCGGGTGACTGGGCGTCACCGTGGGTTTGCCGGGGGCCGAGGGCTTCCCGGCCGGCTTGCCCGGGCCGGGCGGCGTGCCGCTGCTCGCGGGCGCACCGGCGGAACTGCTCCGGGACGCCTCGCCGAGCAGCGCGGCGCAGAAGCCGTCGATCCGCGGCACCCCACCGGCCGCAGCGGCCAGACTGCGCCGTACCTCCGCTGGCACATCCCGGCCGGGCGGATCCTGCCCGGCGGCGTCCCAGACCCGGCACAGCTCCGTGGCCGCCGTCGCACTCGGCGCCGGCGTCGCGGTCCGGCTGGGCGCCGGGGTCGGCGACGGTACGGCGCGACCCGTGGTGGGCGGCGCCGACGTGGCCGGCACGGGCGCCGGTGGCGGTGGCACCCCCACGCCGGAGAAGAGGGCGTGCGCCCGCTCCTGCGCCGCCGGGGGGAGGCTTCCCGTCCGCGCCGCCAAGGCGGTGCCACCGAAGGTCAGAACAGCGAATCCGAGAGCCACCGTCATCGCGAACGTCCTGGCCTCACGGTTCTTCCTCCTCGGCGGCGCGGTCGGTACAGCACGCTGCCGGGCGGCGAGGAAGCCGGCCACTGCCGCCCGCTCGCCGGCCAGGTCCTCCCCGGGGGTGGAGGCCCTGGCGGCGTCGAGCAGCCCGGCCAGACCCTCCATGCCAGGGTCGGGCCGTGCACCGGCAACAAGCCGATCGGCCTCGGAGAGACCGATCCGGCGGACTCGCCTCATCGACATCGCGTACCGAAGAGCGCTCCAGGTCCCCACCGCGTTACACCCCCTCCGGCAGAGCCGGATCGACCGGCGCGGCGCCGGGCACCGGCGCGTTCCGCGCCAGCACCTGCGGATGGGCCGCCAGCTTGCGCAAACCCCGCATCGTGGCCACCCGGACGGCGCCGGAACGCTTACCGAGCACCTTGGCCGTCGTGGCGACATCCAGCCCGGCGACGACCCGCAACATGACCGCCTCGGCCTGGTCGGTGGGCAGCGACGCGATCAGACCCAGCGCCCACCGGGTGTCCGAGCCCTCGATCGCCTCGGCGGCGGCATCCCGGGCCCGCAGCGCGCCGTCCTGGCCCGCGGACTCCGCCGGCTCCTCGACCCGCCGCCCGGCCCGGCGCCGCTCGTCGATCCCCCGATGCCGGGCGATCCGGAACAGCCAGCCCCGGAACGCGGGCACGTCGCCGGCGAAGCGGTGCAGATCCCGGGCGGCCTGCAACCACGTCTCGGAGGCGACGTCCTCGGCGGCGTCACCCACCACGACCCGCAAGTAGCGGAGGACGGCGGGTTGCAACGCCCGCCACACGGTCGCGAAACCCCGCTCGTCACCGTCCTGGGCGGCCCGGAGAGCGGGAAGGAGGTCATCGTCATCGGACACGGTGATCCCGTCGGCTCCCTTGTCGCGTCAACCTGCGCCTGCAGTCAAGGGCAGCACCATACGCCGGGGGAGGGGGGTGGGTGCGACGGCGAGTCCGTCCTGGTTGTTGTCGCCTTCCTGCTGGCGCCTCGTCCATTCACCGCTAGCCCTTGTCCTGCGCCTTGCTGTCCTGGCAGTTCTTGATTGGCACCTGTGGCGCTGTCAGCCCTCTTGCTTGGACCTGTGGTCCTGCCACGACCTGTCCTGTCCGGCTGTTCTGTCGCTTCCTGTGCTGCGCTTGCTGTGGTTCCGCCACTTTCGTCCTGGCCCACGGATCGTCTTGTGCTCCCCGTTGTTGCGCGTTGCGACCTCCCGTCCGCGTCTTCCGCTGTTCGCGTGTTCCCTGTCCTGCGACTTCCGCCGTGCTGGTCTTCCCTGTCTGCGTCTGCGTCTGCGTCTGCCCTGCCCGCGTCCTCCCTGTCTTCCTGCTGTCCGCGTTGCTGCTGTCCGCGTTCTCCCTGCCCGCGTTCCTCCTGCGCACGTTCTCCCTCCCCGCGCTTGTTCCCTTTGCGTTCCTTCTCTCCCGGCGCTTCTGGCCTCTTCGTACATGCGGTCCCGTCTTTGCTTCCTCGTGGGCTCTGCTTATCCAGCCCCCGGGCACCGGCGCCGCGCGATCGGTCCTCTCGGCTGGTCCGGCGTCCGCGCCATCTCGCTCCTCCGGCCCCGGCCCTCCGCCACCCAGCTGCCACCCCGGCCCACCCGACCTGTGCCGGAGGACGTCGTCTCCCCGCCCTCATGCCGTTGCCCCGCCGACTTCCCCGTTCCCCTCGTTACTCGATCGGGGGACGCCGCTACACACCGCTCTTTTCCCTGCTCAGTGGCCCTCCGAATGATCATCGGGAGCGTTCCGGACCGGATGTGGCCGGGGCCACGGGGGGCCGATTTGGCGCTCCCGGCGGGACCAGGTAATGTTTTGCGAGCCGGCAGGGAAACGGGCGAGGCAAGCAAGACGAACTGACCAAGCGACACCGGTCAGGGAAATCAGCTACCGGCCGTCCTGCCAAACCCCAGGAAATAGCATCGGATAGAGTCGTGCGCGGCTCTCGACCGAGGTTACGGATCGGGACTTGCGCGAAACTCTCACGCAAAACCGGTAAGACCCGGATTTGACGGCGAGAAAGAGCGCG
>NZ_BOMQ01000026.1 GCF_016862275.1 Actinoplanes nipponensis
GGGCCGAGGCCGGCCGGTGACCGGGCGTCGCCGCTCGTCGTGACCCGTCAGGACGACGGGACGCCGTCCGCCGGGTCCGGCGGCTCGATCCGGCCCTGCGGTCCCGGGTAGATCAGCGTGGTGCGGCCGTCGTCCAGCCAGCGCACCTCGTACGGCGGTGAGCCGTCGCCGTGCGGCAGGCCGGTGATGACGGCCGTCCGGCGGGCGTCGCCGAGGTGGGTGCCCTCGAGGACGAGCCGGTCACCGATGTGAGCTTTCATGGCGGGCCTCCTTCGGTGTGCAGCCGGGCCGGGCGCGGCCACGGCACCCGCGGGACACCTGCGCCGCCCGGCCGGGGCCGTCCGGCGGCGCGGCATCCGGTCGGGCCATTATCGCGCCGCTGCCGGACCGCCGACAGGGTCGATCCGGAGCCGGGTCACCGGGACGCGCCCGGTGACCCGTGGGGGTCAGGACCGCAGCGCCGGGTCGGCGGCGGGCGCGGGCTCGGTCACCGGCACCGGGATGACCACGACCGGGCAGGCGGCCTTGCGGATGACGTCCTCGCTGACCGAGCCGAGCACGGTGTGCCGGACCCGGCTGTGGCCGTGGCTGCCGAGCACCAGCAGGTCGGCCGCCCGTCCCGCCTTGCTCAGCACGTCGGCCGGCCGGCCCTCGATGACCTCGGCGGCCACCGGCAGGTGGGAGCCCTGGCGGGTGATCAGGTCGCGGATCTCCCGGTCGAGGGTCCGCGCCGCCCGTTCGGCCTCCTCCTCGGGCCGGGTGGCGGCGATCGGGCCGTACTCCATGCCGTCCCAGGACCAGGCGATGACGGCCTGCACGGCGCCGCCGCGGGCGGCGGCCTCGCGGGCGGCCCAGTCGAGGGCGCGCCGGCCGCCCTCCGATCCGTCCACTCCGGCGACGATCAGGTAGGTGCTGCTCATGACTCCTCCTCGGGGTGCGGTGGAAGGGCGGTGGGCGGCGTCCTCAGCGGACGCCGCCCCGGGCCGGTGCCGGGCTCACCTGAGCCAGGGGAGTCGCCGCACCAGCGGCAGGCGGCTCCAGGCGCGGCCCAGGCCGAGGGTGTCACCGGCCGCGGTGAGGGCGAGGACGACCAGGACACCCGCGTAGATCAGGTGGTCGTCCATGAACGGGTTGTTCTCCGGGGGCAGCACGGCGGTCCACATCAGCACCAGCAGCAGGGCGCCCGCGACGGCGGCGATCCGCATGCCGACGCCGGCCAGCAGCGCGATGCCGATCCCGGCGAGCCCGAGCATGAACAGCCAGTCGGCCCAGGCCGCGCCGGCGATGCCGTGGTAGAAGCTCTCGAACGGGCCGCTGACGGCCTTGCCGAGGAAGCCCTTGGTGGGGCTGCCGCCGTTGATCCAGGCGTTGGCCGACGGCGTCCCGTGGCCCAGCCCGAACAGCTTGTCCAGGAAGGCCCACAGGAAGATCCAGCCGAGGGCCAGCCGCAGGCCGGCGAGCACGTAGCGGGTGGCCCGCTGCGCGGTCGTCTCGGCCGGGACGCGCAGGCCGGCCTCGCCTCCGGCGGTGGGGCTGGGGTGGGTGGCGGCGGTCATGGCGTCCACGTCCCTTCTGGATCCGGCTGGGTCCCGCTCGGTCCTCGACCGACACCCTCATTCAGCCCTGTGGCCGGCGCCGGGCGCAGAGGCGGCCAGCCGGGCGGCCCGGGACCTTCGGCCCCTCTTCCGCGGGACCGGGGACGACCTCAGGCGGGCCGGGGCGCCACCAGGCCGGACTCGTACGCGAGCACCACCAGCTGGGCGCGGTCGCGGGCGTGCAGCTTGACCATGGCCCGGTTGACGTGGGTCTTGGCGGTCAGCGGGCTGATCACCATGCGCCGGGCGATCTCGTCGTTGGACAGGCCCCGCGCGACCAGCACGACGGTCTCCCGTTCCCGGTTGGTCAGCTCCGCCAGGCCCGGGCGGGCGGCGGCGCGGACCGGCTCGGCGACGTACCGGTTGATCAGCCTGCGGGTGATCGACGGGGCCAGCAGGGCGTCGCCGCGCGCCGCGACCCGCACCGCGTGCAGGAAGTCCTCCGGCTCGATGTCCTTGACCAGGAACCCGGCGGCGCCCGCGCGCAGCGCGTTGAAGACGTGCTCGTCGAGGCCGTAGTTGGTCAGGATGACGACGTGCACGCCGGCCAGGGCCGGGTCCGCGGCGATGCGCCGGGTGGTCTCGATGCCGTCCATGACCGGCATCTGGATGTCGACCAGCGCGATGTCCGGCCGGTGCTGCCGGGCCAGGGCCAGCCCCTCGCGACCGTCGCCGGCCTCGGCCACCACCTCGATGTCGTCCTCGACGTCGAGCAGCGCGCGGAAGCCGCTGCGCAGCAGCGGCTGGTCGTCCACCAGCAGGACCCGGATCACGGCGTCCGCTCCATGGGGAGCTCGGCCTGGACGGTGAAGCCGCCCTCGCCGCGGGGCTCCGCGCGCAGGCGCCCGCCCAGGGCGGTGACGCGCTCGCGCATGCCCAGCAGCCCGACGCCGGGACTGCCGGCGGCGTCCGGCGTGGCGCTGCCGTCGTCGTCGACGCGGATGGCGAGCGCGTCCGGGCGGTAGTGGATCCGGACCGAGGCGGTGGCGGCGGCCGCGTGCCGGGCGATGTTGGTCAGCGACTCCTGCACGATCCGGTACGCCGTCCGCCCGACCGCGGCCGGCACGTCCTGGCGGTCCCCCTCGATCGTCAGGGTCGCGGCCAGGCCGGTCGCCCGGGCCCGGGCCACCAGTTCGGGCACGTGGTCGAGCCCGTGCGGCGGCGTACGCCCGTCGTCGCGCAGCGCCTCCAGGGTGGCCCGCAGCTCCCGGGTCGCCTCCCGGCCGGCGTCGCGGATCGCCACCAGCGCGTCCGGCACCGGCTCACCCCGCTTGCGGGCCAGGTGGACAGCCGCCTCCGACTGCACCTTGATGATCGAGATCTGGTGGGTGAGCGTGTCGTGCAGCTCCCGGGCGATGTGCAGGCGTTCCTCGTCGGCGCGGCGCCGCGCGGTCTCCTCCCGGGTGCGCTCGGCCTCGTCGGCCCGGCACTCCGCCTGCCGCAGCGCCTCGCCCGCGGCCCCGGCGGCGATCAGCCAGGCCAGCTCCAGGGCCCGGCGGGCCTGGGCGAACGCCTCGGCCCAGGCCAGCCGCTCGGGCAGGGCGAGCGCGGCGAGCGGGAGCGCGAGCAGCATCAGCACGGAGGCGATCACCGTGGTGCGGCGGTGCCCGGCCCGCACGGCGGAGTACACGGCGATCAGGAACGCGATGGCCGGCACGTCGAACCCGGCCGCCTGGTAGCCCACGGCGCACACCCCGGTGACGGCCAGCACGGCGACCGGGGCCCGGCGCCGCGCGGCCAGCGCGAGGCCACCGGCGACCAGCAGCGCCACGCCGAGCGGGCCCGGGTGGCCGGCCGGGTGGCCGGACAGCCCGGCGACCACCAGCGTCGCCGCCACGCACACGGCGATCGCCGCGTCCGTGAGGCGGGCCCGGACGGTGGGCCGTCCTGTGCTCATGGGCGCACCTTAGCCGGACCGCGCCGCGCGCGACTCCCGCCGGCGCAGCAGGCGGCTACCGCGTCCGCAGTAGTCCGCGCGCTCGCGGCGCCTACTCGTCGGTGGTCAGGACCTCCCGCGCGTCGCGGCGGGGGGCGCCCGGCACCTCCTCGTCGGTGTCGCGGTAGCCCACCCGGACGATCAGGTACGGCTCCCCGACGTCGGCCAGCAGCTCCCGCATCAGGTGCCGGGGCCACTCCACCTCGATGGTGTCGCTCAGCGGCGCGGTGGCGAGCCCCTCCGCGGTGGCCGTCAGCAGCAGGGCCGACAGCGCCTCCCCGCCGCGCAGCAGGTCCGCGGGGCGGTCGGTGAGGCCGAACAGGACGACGTAGGCCGCGCCCAGGTCGAAACCCGAGCCGGCGGCGAGCCCGGGCCGGCCGCCGGGGGCGTAGTCGCGGACCGGCACGCGGCGGGGCACCTGCTCCACCGCCGTCGCGGCCGGCACGCCGTCCCCGCTGCCGGGCGGGCGGTGCGTCCACTGCTCCAGCTCGGCCCGGTACGCGGGATCGTCGCGCTCGGCCTCGGCGGCGCGGGCGGTCGACGTGGCCAGCATCGGCATCTGGTCGCGGCGGACCACGTGCAGGTAGGCGCCCTGGGCCTCCACCGCGCGGCGCAGCCCGGCCAGCACGTCCTCCGGCACCGGGCGCTCGCCGTAGGCCCGCCGGTCGGTGTGCCGGACGGTGATCGCCGCGGCCAGCCGTTGCGCGCCCGGATCGGCCGGGCCCGCGCCGGTGACGGTGAGGCGCGCCAGCAGGTCGGCGTCGTTGTCGTCGGGCAGGCGCTGCACGTCGGCCGTCCAGCCGTCGGCGGCCAGGGCGACCCGCGCGTGGTGCAGGGCGGTGCCGCAGCTCAGCAGCAGCAGGCGGCCGTCGGGGTCGGTGGTGCTTAGGGCCCGGCTGCGGTCGGCCGACAGCTCCAGCGTCCCGCCGCTGCGGCGCCAGCGCCAGGGCTGGGTGTTGAAGACCGACGGCGCGTGCAGGGCCAGGCGTGCCGCGGCGTCGAGGGCAGCGGCCGTGCGCGCCGCCGGCGAGCCGGAAGGAGCGGTCATGGCGGAACCTCCTGGGGTTTGCGGGCCGCCCGGCGAGCGTCCCGGTGGCGGCTCGGGCCGGTGCCGGCCGGTCGTCGCCGACGATGGTCTGCTGGCGGTGGTCCTTTCCTCACCCTCGTCGCCGCGACCGGGTGCGGCCAGGGCGGCAGGGCCCGCCCGGACGTGCCGGACGGCCCTGGCGTACGGGCCGCCGCTGCCCGCGGCGCACCGGGAATCCTATTTCACCGCCCCCGCCCGGGCGCGCCACCGGCGGCCGGCGGCGCGCCGGGACCTATGACCCTTGGTGCCGGGCCTGCCGCCGGGTAGGAAGGGGGCATGATTCGTGTCTTCCTGCTCGACGACCACGAGGTAGTGCGCCGTGGTCTGGCCGATCTGCTGCACGCCGCCGGCGACATCGAGGTGGTGGGTGAGTCGGGACTGGCGCAGGAGGCGACGCGCCGGATCCCGGCCCTGCGGCCGGACGTGATGGTGCTGGACGCGCGGCTGCCGGACGGCAACGGCATCGACGTGTGCCGCGACGTGCGCGCGGTCGACTCGTCGATCCGGGGCCTGATCCTGACCTCGTACGAGGACGACGAGGCGCTGTTCGCGGCGATCATGGCGGGGGCGTCGGGCTACGTGCTCAAGCAGATCCGCGGCACCGACCTGGTGGACGCGGTGCGCCGGGTGGCCGGGGGCCAGTCGCTGCTGGACCCCGCGGTGACCCAGCGGGTGCTCGAGCGGATCCGGCACGGCGTGGAGCAGCCGCGCGAGCTGGCGTCGCTGACCGACCAGGAGCGCCGGATCCTGGAGTACGTGGCGGAGGGCCTGACCAACCGCGAGATCGCCGGGAAGATGTTCCTGGCCGAGAAGACGGTGAAGAACTACGTGTCCAGCCTGCTGGCCAAGCTCGGGCTGGAACGGCGTACGCAGGCCGCGGTCCTGGCCACCAAGCTGCTCGGGGAGCACCCGCACTGACCCGCGGCCGCCGGGCGGCCGGTGCCGCATGGCCCTACCGGCGCGGCCGGCCGCCGGGGACCCTCGGTGCTGATCGGAGCACGTTCGAGGAGGAGTCATGCGACGGCTTGCGCAAGGTCTGACCGGCGTCGCGCTGCTGGCGGCGCTCGCGTACGGTCCGTGGGCCCGGCGGTGGTATCTGACCTGCGGTGCGACGCCGGAGGAGGTCGAGCGCCGGATGCCCGGCGACGACCTGCTGCCCGGCACGGAGCTCGTGTCCACCCGCGCGGTGACCATCGACGCGCCGCCCGAGGCGGTCTGGCCGTGGCTCGTGCAGATGGGCAGCGGGCGGGCCGGGGCCTACACCTACGACTGGATCGAGAATCTCCTCGGGTTGGACATGCACAGCGCCGACCGGATCCTGCCGGAGTTCCAGCGGCTCGCCGTCGGCGACGTGCTGCCGCTCGGACCGGACGGGCCCGGCATGCGCGTGGAGGTGTGCGACCACCCGCGCACGCTGGCGTTCCGCTCGCAGGACGGGGACTGGGTCTGGATCTTCGGGCTCTACCCGCAGTGGGGCGGCACCCGGCTGGTCAGCCGCAACCGGATCGCCGTGCCGCGCGCCGCCCTCGGCCGCCGGGTCGCGAACCGGGTGCTGCTGGAGCCGGGCAGCCTGATCATGGAACGCCACATGCTCACCGGGATCCGGAACCGGGCCGAGTCGTCGCTGCCGGCCCGCGCGTCCGTACCGGCCTGAGCGGGGTGGACCCCGGTCCCGCGCGGGCGGGCCGGTCGGCCCTGCCCGGCGCCGGGCGGCCCGCCTACCGTCCGAAGTGACCGAGGAGGAGGCTTCGCGATGAAGACCTGGAACGTGGACGATGTCATGACCACCGCCGTGGTGACGGTGACGCCGGACGCGCCCTACCGCAGGGTGGTGGATGTGTTGGTGCGCAACCGGTTCAGCGCGGTGCCCGTGGTGGACGAGATGCTCCGGGTGCTGGGTGTGGTGTCCGAGGCGGACCTGCTCCGCAAGATCGAGTACGCGGGCCCGGACCAGCCCCGGCTGTTCGACAGCCGCCGGCGCCGCGGCGCGCGCGTCAAGGCGTCGGCCCGGGACGCCGCCGCGCTGATGAGCTCGCCGGCCGTCGTGGTGCCCACCCGGACCTCGCTCGCGGCCGCCGCGCGCCTGATGGACCGCGAGGGCGTCAAGCGCCTGCCGGTGGTCGACGACCTCGGCCGGCTGGTCGGCATCGTCTCGCGGGGCGACCTGCTCAAGGCCCACCTGCGCCCGGACGACGAGATCCGCGCGGACGTCGAGTCCGGGGTGCTGCCCGTCTTCCTGGCCGACGACGCCGAGACGGTGCAGGTGGCCGTGGTGGAGGGTGTCGTCGCGCTGACCGGGCACGTCGACCGGTGGTCGGCCAGCGACCTCGTGGCCCGGATGACCCGCCAGGTGGCCGGCGTGGTCGAGGTGGTCAACACGCTCGGCTACGACTACGACGACCGCGAGGCCCTGGGCGCCGGCCTGGCCTTCGGCATCGCCTGATCCGCGCCGGCGGGGGCCGATGGTCCCGCCGCCGCGGGCCGGGCGGACCGGTCTCCGCGTCCTTGGTCCCTGCCCGTGGAGATCGTTACCGCGTTACGTTGATGGGGACCACCCGGCAGCAAAGATCGGAAGGAACGACCGTGACCGCCGTATCGGAACACCAGACCGGCACCCGCGACGATGAGCTGGTGCGGGCCCTAGCCGCTCCGGACGACACGGAAATCGCCCAGTTGGACGCCTGGTGGCGGGCCAACAACTACCTGACCATCGGGCAGATCTACCTCGGTGGCAACCCGCTGCTGCGCGAGACGCTGACCGCCGAGCACATCAAGCCCCGGCTGCTCGGCCACTGGGGCACCAGCCCCGGCCTGTCGCTGATCTACGCGCACGTGTCGCGGCTGATCCGGCGTACCGGGCAACAGTCGATCTATCTCGCCGGGCCCGGCCACGGCGGCCCGGCGCTGGTCGCCGCCGGCTACCTGGAGGGCACCTACAGCGAGATCTACCCGGACGTCTCCCAGGACGAGGCCGGCATGCTGCGGCTGTTCCGGCAGTTCTCCAGCCCCGGCGGCATCCCCAGCCACGTCTCGGTGACCACGCCCGGCTCCATTCACGAGGGCGGCGAGCTCGGCTACGTGCTGGTGCACGCCTTCGGCGCGGTGATGGACAACCCCGACCTGCTGGCCGTGGCGGTGGTCGGCGACGGCGAGGCCGAGACCGGCCCGCTGGAGGGGTCCTGGAAGGGCGTCTCGTTCCTCAACCCCGCCCGCGACGGCGCGGTCCTGCCGATCCTGCACCTCAACGGGGCCAAGATCGCCGGCCCGACCGTGCTGGCCCGCAAGGACCCGGCCGAGGTGCGCGCGCTGCTGCAGGGTCACGGCTACGAGATCATCGAGGTCGAGGGGGCCGACCTGCCCGGCATGCACTACCGCTTCGCCGCCGCGCTGGCCGAGGCGTGGGGCAAGATCCGCGCCATCCAGCGGTCGGCGCGTGAGGGCAGCTGGGACGGCACCCGGCCCCGCTGGCCCCTGATCATCCTGCGCTCGCCCAAGGGCTGGACCGGCCCGGAGGAGGTCGACGGCATCAAGGTGACCGGCACCTGGCGCTCGCACCAGGTCCCGCTCTCCGGAGTCCGCGACAACCCCGAGCACCTGGCCGTCCTGGACAAGTGGCTGCGCTCGTACCGCCCCGAGGAGCTGTTCGACGCCTCCGGCGCGCCCACGGAGCTCGTGCGGGCCCTGGCGCCCGAGGGCGACCTGCGGATGAGCGCCAGCCCGCACGCCAACGGCGGCCGGCTCACCGAGGACCTCGACATCCCGGACTTCCGCGACTACGCCATCGAGGTGGCCCGCCCGGCCGCGGAACACGCCGAGTCGACCCGCAAGCTCGGCGAGATGATGCGCGACATCTACGCGCGCAACCCGTACAGCTTCCGGCTGTTCTGCCCGGACGAGACCAACAGCAACCGCCTCGGCGCGGTCTTCGAGGTCTCCGACCGCGGCTTCATGGAGCACGTCACGGACGAGGACGTGAAGATCAGCCGGGACGGCCGGGTGATGGAGGTGCTCTCCGAGCACAACTGCCACGGCTGGCTGGAGGGCTACACCCTCACCGGCCGGCACGGCATGTTCGCCACCTACGAGGCTTTCGCCATGGTCAGCGCCTCCCAGACGGTCCAGCACGGCAAGTGGCTGCAGGAGGCCAAGCACCTGCCGTGGCGGGCCAAGGTGCCCAGCCTGAACGTGCTGCTGACCTCCACGGCGTGGCGCAACGACCACAACGGCTTCTCGCACCAGGGTCCCGGCCTGATCCAGGTGGTGCTGACCCAGCGCGGCGACGTGGCCCGGGTCTACCTGCCGCCGGACGCCAACACGCTGCTGTCGGTGGCCGACCACTGCTTCCGGTCGCGGTCGTACATCAACCTGATCGTCATCGACAAGCAGCCCCAGCTGCAGTTCCTCACCATGGACCAGGCGATCGAGCACTGCGAGCGCGGCGCCGGCATCTGGGACTGGGCCGGCACCGACGACGGCACCAGCGACCCGGACGTCGTGCTGGCCTGCGCGGGCGACGTGGTCACCATGGAGACCGTGGCGGCGGCGCAGATCCTGAAGGAGAAGCTGCCCGGGCTGAAGGTCCGGGTGGTCAACGTGGTCGACCTGATGACCCTGGTACGCCCGAAGGACCACCCGCACGGCATGAGCGAGACGATGTTCACCGAGCTGTTCACCGACACGGTCGACGTGGTCTTCTCGTTCCACGGCTACCCGGGGGCGATCCACCAGCTGGTGCACGGCCGGCCCGACGCCGACCGGTTCCGGGTGCGCGGCTTCATCGAGCAGGGCACCACGACCACCCCGTTCGACATGACGGTGCGCAACAAGGCGTCGCGCTACCACCTGGTGATGGACGCGATCAACAACGCCAGGCGGCTGCCGCGGGGCGCCACCGAGCTCAAGGCGTGGTGCGAACAGCAGCTGGCCAAGCACGAGGCCTACGTGGTGGAGCACCTCGAGGACATGCCGGAGGTCCGCGACTGGTCGCTGGGCGACTGGGCCCAGCAGGGCTGACCCGCTCGTGACGGTGGCGATGCCGGCGCCCGCGCCGGCATCGCCACCGCGGTCGGGGCCGGGGGTTCCGCAGTCTGACGAAACGGCCGGACCGGGCCGCCGGCGCCGGTATAGTACGAATGGAGTTTCTCCCTTTCCGGCACCGGGGCGGTCATGACCACTCTGCTGATCGCGGAGGACGTCGACGACATCGCGATGATCCTCAAGCGCGTCTTCACCCGTGCCGGAATGCGGGTGCTGCACGCCCCGGACGGCGCGGCGGCATTCGCGTTGGCGGTGGCCGATCACCCCGATGTGCTGCTGACCGATCTGGGCATGCCGCGGATGGACGGCTGGGCGCTGATCGAGGCGGTCCGCGGGCACGAGGAACTGCGGGATATCCCGATCGCCGTCATCACCGGGCACCTGCCGCCGGGCGATTCCCGGGTGCCGCAGGCCGGGGCCTGCGCCCTGCTGCTGAAACCGTGCCCCAATGAGGAACTGGTCGCCACGATTCGCCAATTGGCGGCCCGCGGGCCCCATGGTCATACCTTTTCGCCGGCCGGCTGCGCCGATCAGGCGTAAGCGCCGCCTCGTCCTTTCGGATCGATCTCGTCCTTTTCGATGAATCGGCGCGACCGCGCGGGGTACAAGTTATCCGTAACCGTACCGGCCGCGGAATGCTGCGCAGAGGTCAGAGTTTGGGGTGGATCGGCCATCGTGCGAGTCGATCAGGACGTGCTTGCGGATCCGGCCCGGCTGGCCGGTGTGGAACGGTCCCGCCGCCTGCTGCCCACCCGCCTGATGGTGATGGACGACGTCGCCCGGCTGGCGGCGCGGCTGCTCGACGCCCCCATGGCGACCATCGCGCTGGCCGGGCGCGACCAGGAGTTCCTGGCCGGCGCGTACGGCCTGCCGCCGGCCTGGGGCGCGACCCGGCAGCTGCCCCTGGACCGGTCGTTGGGCCAGTACGTCGTCTCCGCCGGCCACGTGCTCGGCAGCGCGGACATGGCCACCGCCGGCGATCCCGACCTGCGCGACCACGTGCTGGCCCGGCGCTACGGTGTGCGCGCCTTTCTCGGCGTGCCCGCGTACGACGCCCATGACCGGGCCGTGGGCGCGCTGACGGTGCTCGACACCGTCGCGCGCCACTGGGACGACCGCGACACCGCGACGCTGACGGCCATCGAGCACCTGTTGCGGCCGGTGGCGGACTGCGTGCCGGTGCCGGTGACGGTCGCCGGGCTGAACAGCGCCGCCCTGCTCGACAGCATGCAGCACGCCTTCATCGCGGTGGACCCGGCGGGCATGATCGTCGGGTTCAACCGGGCGGCCGAGGAGCTGCTCGGCTTCACCCGCGGCGAGGTCTGCGGGCGGCATCTGAGCGCCAGCATGCTGCCCGGCTACGACGGCCAGCCGATCGACGCCGCCCTCGACCGGCTGTTCACCGCCGCTCCCCGGCGTCCGGTGGTGCGCCAGCTCAGCCTCCGGCACCGCGACGGGCACCGCCTGCTCACCGAGGCCGCGATGACGGTCGTCGACGGCGCGGCCGGCGCGCTGGCCTGTGTCTTCATCACCGATCTGACCCGGCAGAAGCTGGCCGAGGACCGGGCCGACCACAGCGCGGGATTCCTGGCCGCCCTGCTGGACAGCCTGTCGGTGGGCGTCCTCGCCTGCGACGAGACCGGCCGGATCGTGCTGATGAACCGGCCGATGCGCGAGCTGCACGACCTGCCCGACACCACCAAGTCGTTCGACGGGTATCCCGCCAGCGTCGAGGGGATGCTGCGCGACAGCAGGCAGCGGCCGCTGCCCTGGCAGCAGTCGCCGCTGATGCGCGCCCTGCGCGGCGAGGAGGTCCGCGACTTCGACATCACCGTCGAGCCCCCGGACCGCCGGAGTCGCACCTTCGCCGTCAACGCCCAGCCCATCGTCGGCGGCGACGGGCAGCGCCGGGGTGCGGTGGCCGTCACCCACGAGGTCACCGCGATGCGCCGGGTCGAGCAGTTCCGGTCCTGCCATCTGCACGTCGAGGCGGCCCTGCAGTCCGCCGGATCGGTGTCGGAGGCGGCCCCCGCCGTGCTCGAGGTGGTGGGCACGACGCTGGGCTGGCCCGCGGCGGAACTGTTCCTCATCAACGACGCCACCGGCGAGCTGCGGGCCGTCGGGCACTGGAGCGCCTCCGGCGAGGACGCCACCGACTTCTTCAACCACATCCCGGTGCGGGGGCAGGGCGCGACCGGCCGGGTGTGGCAGACCGGCCGCCCGGTGTGGATCGCCGAGATCGCCGACCTGACCATCCGGGGCACCGCCTTCGAGCGCACGCGGGCCGAGATCTGCCTGCGCCAGGGGGTGCACACCGTGCTCGCCGTGCCGGTCCGCGACAGCGGGCACCTGCTGGGGGTGCTGACCTGCTACGCCGGCGCCGCGGAGAACGACGAGGACGTGCTCACCGTCCTGCTCGACGGGGTGGCCGCGCAGATCGGCATCTACGTGGCGCTGCGCCGCGCGGAGGGGCTGGGCCGCCAGCTCGCCCGCGCCCAGGACGACTTCATCTCGCTGGTCGGCCACGAGCTGCGAACCCCGCTGGCGTCCATCGCGGCCCACGTGGGCATGCTCGCCGACGAGTCGGAGGAGCTCAGCGGCGACAGCCGGTCGATGATCGAGACGGTGTTGCGCAACACCGCGGAGCTGCAGGGGATCGTCACCACCCTGCTGGATCTGGCCGGGCTGGACTCCGGGCACCTGCCGCTGACCATCGAGACCCTGGACCTGGCCGACACCGTCGCGAGCGCCGTCGCCGCCGCGGCGGGCAGCGACGGCGCCGCGCGGGCCGGCGTGCGCTTCCGCGCCGACGCCCCCGCCGGCGTGCGCATCGAGGGTGACGACCAGCGCCTGCGGCAGGTCCTGGACTGCCTGTTGTCCAACGCCGTCACCTACAGCCCGGCCGGCGGGGAGGTGCTCGTGCGGCTGCGGTCCGACGCCGAGATGGTGGAGCTGGCGATCACCGACGACGGCATCGGCACCCCGGCCGAGGAACGCGAACGGGTCTTCGACCGCTTCTACCGCGGCAGCAACGTCCGCCACCAGGGCACCCACGGCAGCGGGCTCGGCCTGAGCCTGGTCCGCACGATCGTGCAGCTGCACGGCGGCGTCGTCAGCCTGCACGACCATCAGCCCCGCGGCACCACCGTGGTGGTCCAGCTGCCCTATCACCACGACGCCGCCCGGACGGCCGCCCCGGCCTGACCGGATCAGCTCCGCCGATCGGTCGCGGCCGGCGCACGATCGTGGCGCGGGGTGCGACAGATCGGCGAGGCTGCCCCGCTGGCGTGGCGCCGGTCACCGGTGAAACGCCACGACGAAAAGGCGGATCTCCCTTTTCGACATCACCCGGCGGCGCCGCGGCATCATCCGGAAAGCGGTCGGCGGAACCGGATGGACCACCATTCCACCGGCGTTTGAAGGAAACCGCGGACGGTACGCCCGGATAATTCCGACCGGCTGCCGATGCTGCGGCGGTGCGTGTTTCCGCGCGGGTCGCCGCGCCCGTTGCCGCGACCGGCCGGGCGTCGCAGAATGACATCCGGGGGCGTCGCCACATCCGCATCCGCATCCGCATCGTCGGCGCCGCCGCGATGCCCGTCCCGGGCGCATCGAAACACGCCGATGAATGGTGCCGGGCGGGGCGACGACATCACCTTTTCCGCACGCCGGCGACGATCATTGATCAGGGGGAGGCATGCCTCAGCACAACATTCTCGGCGAATGGCAACTTCGACAGACCAACAACTTCACCGTCACCGTCACGGTGCCGTTCATCAACACCGACGGCTCGTTCCCGGTGACCGGGAAACACTCCAACGGGACCGTGCAGGGATCGGGATTCGGGCGCCTGGGCGGCCTGACCGCCGGCGGCGACGAGATCCATTTCCGCATCGGCTGGGCGAACGGCACCGAGGGGGCCTACCAGGGCGTGTTCGATCCCACCGGATTCATCAACGGGTCCACCTTCGACGTGCAGCACCCCGACGTCACCGCAGGCTGGCGCAGCCTGAGGTCCTTCGCCGTCTCCTGAGGGCGGGCCGGCGTGCTCACGGCGCCGCCCCCTCCTGCTTGGCCCGGTACATCGCCTGGTCCGCGGCGTGCAGCAGCTGCTCCACGCCGCGGGCCGGGGCGGCGCTGTCGTGGCAGACCACGCCGACGCTGCCGACCACCCGCACGCCACCGACCTCGGCGACGGCGGCCCGGCGTACCCGTTGGCCCCAGCCGTCCACACCGGCCTCCGCCGGCAGCACCGCGGCGACGATGAACTCGTCGCCGCCGAGGCGGCCGTGCAGGTCGCCGGCGCGGCCGGTGTGCGACAGCGACGTGGCGAAGCGGCGCAGCATCTCGTCGCCGACGGCGTGCCCGCGGGTGTCGTTCACGGTCTTGAAGTGGTCGAGGTCGATGAACGCGACGGCGAGCCGGCCGTCGCCGGCGGCCAGCGTGTCCAGGGCGCGGTGCAGCCACCGGTGGATGCCGGCCCGGTTGGCCAGCCCGGTGAGCGGATCACGCTCGGCGTTCTCCCGCAGCGTGCTCATCCGCTGCTCGAGGATCGAGGTCTGGGCGGCGTGCAGGTGCAGGGCGGTCTCCCGGGCCAGCTGCGCGCTGATGAGCTGCGCGAAGGTCGCCATCACGGACAGGTCCTGGTCGCTGACGGCGGTGGCGTGGCCGCTGGCCCCGCACAGCGTGCCGACCAGCCGGCCGTCGGCGTCCCGCAGGGGCACGCTGGCGTAGGTGACGATGCCCAGCTCCCGGCCGGCCACGGAGTCCGACCACACGCCCGGCACGTCGGTGACGCAGGCGCGGCCCTCGTCCAGCGAGCGCCGGCACAGCGAGTCCTGCCAGCTGGAGGTGAGGCCCTCGGGGATGGTGAGGCTGCCGGTGTTGTGCGCGTACGCGACGACGAGCTCGTCGGCCGCCGGGTCGACGAGCGTGAGGTAGGTCGACTCCAGCCCGGTGACGTCCCGCAGCAGCTGCAGCATCGGCCGGGTCAGGGCCTGGAGGTCGTGACCGGCGGCGACGGTGGCGGCGAGCTGCCGCAGCCCCGGGTCGGCCGGCGGTGGTCCGCCGCCGAGCAGGTCGCCGACGTGGCCGGCGACGGCGTGCAGGGCCGCCGCGTCCCGGGGGTTGAGGGTGCCGGCGGGCGCGTCGGACGCGCAGCACAGGGCCCCCCGGACGCGGCCCCCGACGGACAGCGGCACCCCGGCGTGGGCGCCGATGCCGAAGGCGGCGACGTGCGGGTGCCCGGCCAGCCGGGGGTCGGCGGCGGCATCGGCCACGAGGGTGGGCAGGGCGCCGGAGACGATCAGGTGGCAGAGGGTCTCGGTGGCCGGGTGCGTGGTGCCCACCGGCAGCACCGGTGCGCCCGGCGCCGAGACGCTGTGGGTGATCACGCGCTGGTCGCCGCGGAACTCGCTGACGTAGGCGACCCGCATGCCGAGCAGCTCGACGAGCACGGTGAGCGCCCGGTCGAGGCGCTGCCCGGTGCTTCCCCCGGCGGCGCGCAGCAACCCGGCCAGCGCCTCGTCGCTCACCGGTGTCGCATCCGTCGTCCGTTCCCGCACGGCGTCCTGATCGACGCCGCGGCGGCGAAGCTGAGGAGCGCCGGCGCCCCGATGAGGGGAGGTGCCGTGCCCGCCTCCGCGCACCCGTGGCAGCCCGAGCGCCTGGACCTGTCCGAAGGCCCGCGCCGCGTCGGCTGCGCCGACCCGCCCCGGCCCGACGCCGGCACGCTGGCCGCGCCGCATCGTGCGCAAGGGTGCGCCGGCTGCCGGCCCGCGAGCTGAGTGTGACCCCGGCCGCGCGCCCCCGGCGCCGTCGGGAAATCGGACGTTCGGCCCTGGCCCGGCCGTCGTTGCGGATCCAAGATGGTGCCGGAGGTGATGGCGGCGATGCTGTTCATGGTGCTGTTGACGCTCATGCTGGCGGCGGTCGTCGTGGCGACCGCCTGGTCGGCGCTCCAGGACGCGGACGCGGCCGGCGAGTCCACGGGGGAGCCCGCGCCGGTTCCGGTGCCGGCGGCGCCGGAGAGCCTGGAGGGTGTGCTGGCCCGGCAGCTGCTGGCCGGTGAGATCACCGGACCGCAGTACCGGCGGGCGGTGCAGCGGCTGGCCGAACGCGACGCGGACCGGCACCCGCTGGCGCTGCCGGAGGACTGAGCGGGCCGGCGCGGTTGACAACCAAATGATCGATGGATGACGATGTGTTGGCCCCCGGTTGGGAGCGCTCCCAACTTCTGAGGAGTGAGCGGTGCACCGTCGCCCGGCCGTCTTCGTCAGCTCCGCCGTGGCGCTGCTGCTGTGCGTCGCGGGCTGGCTGCTCGCCCCGTCCGCCCAGGCCGCCGCCGGTGACGGTTCCCCGCGGGACGGCAACATCGCCTTCTACGGGCGCTGGGACACCACCGACCCGGCGGCCGTCGTGCCGCGCTTCGCGGGCGCCTACCTGGTGACCGGCTTCACCGGCACCCGGGTGGCGCTCCGGCAGCGCTCCACGATCGACCTCTACTACAGCATCGACGGCGCCGCCGACGTCTACCTGCAGAACGTCAGCGGCACGGTGAACCTCACCCCGACCGCGCTGCGCGCCGGCCAGCACACCCTGCGCGTCTCCTACCGGGTGGTCGCCGGCTCGTACCACGGCGACGCGGTCTTCCAGGGCCTGGCGCTCGACAGCGGCGCCGGCACCTTCGCCGCGGCCCGGCCGGCCCGGCTGATCGAGTTCATCGGCGACTCGATCACCGTGGGCACCACCTCGTCGAAGAACGCGCTGACCGCGTACGGGTGGCTGACCGGCGAGCAGCTCGGGGCGGCGCACACCCAGATCGCCGAGGGCGGCGCGTGCCTGGTCAGCGCCGCGGACGGCTGCACCGGCATGGCCGACCGGTTCCTGCGCGCCGGCACGGCGGCGGGCGCGCCGCTGTGGGACTTCTCCCGCTACCGGGCCGACGCTGTCGTGATCAACCTGGGCACCAACGACGTCGGGCACGGCGTCAGCAGCACCACGTTCCAGACCGTCTACACCCAGCTGCTGCGCGACATCCGCGCCCGGTACCCGCTCGCCGCGATCCTGGCCCTGCAGACCTTCACCAAGCGGTACGCGACGCAGACCCAGGCCGCCGTGCAGGCCGTCACCGCGGCCGGCGACCGCAACACGTTCTTCGTGCCCACCGACGGCTGGATCCCGGCCGGCGGGCTCAGCGACAGCGTGCACCCCAACGACGCCGGCCACCGGGCGATCGCCGCCCGGCTCGCGCCGATCGTCGCCGGGAAGCTGGGCGGCGCCGGCTCACCGCCGGCGCCCTCCACGACGGCGTCGACGCCCGCCCCGACGACGCCGCCCCCGGCCGGCGCGGCCTGCGCGATCACCTACGCCAGGACCAGCGAGTGGACCGGCGGCGCCCAGTTCGACGTCACCATCCGCAACACCTCCGCCGCGCCGGTCGCCGGCTGGACCCTGACCTGGACGCTGCCCGCCGCCCAGCGGATCACCCAGTCGTGGAACGCCACCACCAGCCAGTCCGGCGCCGGCGCCCGGGCGGTCAACGTCGCGTGGAACGCCGAGATACCCGCGGGCGGCACCGCCGGCTTCGGCTTCGTCACCGACAGCGCCCAGAGCGGCGCGACCGGCTTCGCCCTCAACGGCGCCGCGTGCACCACCGGCGCCTGACCCCCGTACCCCTGGAGCGTCCGTCATGAAGGTCTCCCGCCGGCGCCTCGCGCTGCTGTTCGCCGCGGTCCTGGCCGCGGCGGCCGGCAGCGCCGGCATCGCCACCGCGCACGCGGCCGCGGCCCCGGCCTGCCGGGTCGACTACCGGGTCACCAGCGACTGGGGTACGGGCTTCGGCGCCGACGTCACCGTCACCAACCTCGGCGACCCGGTGACCGGCTGGACCCTCGGCTGGTCCTTCGCGCCCGGCCAGGCCGTCACCCAGGCGTGGAACGCCACCGTCACGACGGCCGGCCCGGCCGTCACCGCGACCGGGCTGAGCTGGAACAGCGCGGTCGCGGCGGGCGCCTCCGTCAGCTTCGGCTTCACCGGCACCCACACCGGCAGCAACCCGGCGCCGGCGTCCTTCACCTTCAACGGCACCGTCTGCGGCGGCGGCACACCCGCCACGCCCGCGCCGACGCCCTGCACCGGCCCGAGCACGCCACCGCCCGCCCCGGCGCCCAAGGTCACCGTCTGGCTGGCCGGCGACTCCACGATGGCCAACCCGCAGGGCGCCTGCCCGGTGGGCTGGGGCAGCCAGTTCGCCCCGCTGTTCACCGGCGACGTCACCGTGCGCAACAGCGCCGTGGGCGGCCGCAGCATCCAGACCTGGCTGTACGAGGGCAACGTGACGAGCACCAAGAACACCGCGGGGGAGTGCATGGTCAGCCCGGCCACGTACAGCTCCCGGTGGACCGCCATGCTGGACGCGGCCACCGGCATGCGCCCGGGCGACTACCTGATCGTCCAGTTCGGTATCAACGACGGCGATCCGGCCTGCCCCCGCCACGTCGGCAGCGCCCGCTACCAGGAGCTGCTCGGCGTGATGGCGCAGGCGGCGAAGGCCCGGGGCGCCCGGCCGGTGCTGGTGACGCCGGTCGCGGCCATCACCTGCAGCGGCAGCACGGCGGTGGCCAACCGCGGCTTCCTGACCGAGACCCGCAACGCCGCGGCCGCGCTGGGCGTGCCGGTGATCGACCTGCACCAGCGCAGCATCGCCCTCTACAACGCGCTGCGGCTGTGTCCCAACAACGGCGACTACACCGCGGGCGCGGTCGGCGCGTTCTTCTGCAACGACCACACCCACTTCGAGACGGCCGGGGCCCGGCAGATCGCCGGCCTGATCGCCGCCGCGCTCCGCGAGCAGGGCATCCCGCTGGCCGCGTACCTGCGCTGAGCGGCCGTCAGGGCAGCCGGCGCCGGCCGGCGAAGCCGAGACCGGCCCGGTGGTACCAGGCCAGCTCCGGCTCGCCCTCCAGCCAGCACAGCAACACCGGCACGCCGTCGAGGTCGGCGGGGAAGTCGATGAGCAGCGGCGCCACGCCCTTGAGCTCCGCGCCGGTCTCCTGCACCGCGGTCATCAGCTCGTTGAGCCGGGCCTCGGCGGCCTTCTGCTCCGGCCGGCCGCCCAGCGCCGTGGGCGGCCCGCCGGTGGCCAGGGCCGCGGACAGCTCGACCATGTCGGCCCGGACCACGACCAGCTCGTCGAGCAGCGGGCGCAGGGCGGCCAGCTCCGCGCGTGCCTGCTCCGGCGTGAACAACCCCATGCGGCCCAGTCTGTCATCCGGCCGCGGCGGCCGGGCGGCGGCCGGGCCGGGGCGGTAAACCGGGTGACCGGGCCGGCGTCAGCGGCTAGCTTGGCCGGTCATGGAGCCGCTCAGCGAGAAAGCCATCCGCAGCTCGTTCGTCAACTGCAGCAAGGGCGAGGCGGTGCGGATCCGGCTGCCCCGCGACTTCGCCGCGACCCCCTGGGCGGATCTGGACTTCCTCGGCTGGACGGATCCCGGGGCGCCGCTGCGGGCGCTGCTGGTGGTCCCCGGCGACGACGGGCCGGTCGGTGTCCTGCTGCGCCGCCCCGAGGCCCGCCGCGCCGACGCCGTGCGGTCGAGCATGTGCCGGGTCTGCCTGACCAGCCACGCCTCCTCCGGGGTGACCCTGTTCGTGGCCCCGCTGGCCGGGGCGGCCGGGCGGCGGGGCAACTCCGTCGGCGACTACCTCTGCTCCGACCTGGCCTGCTCGCTGTACCTGCGCGGCAAGCGGCAGCCGAAGATGCGGCTGATCCGGCACGAGGAGACGCTCACGCTGGACGAGCGGATCGAGCGGGCGCTGACCAACCTGCGCACCTTCACCCGGCGGGTCGTGGCCTGACCGGCCGGCCGGTCACGGCGCCGGGCGGGTCGTGCGGCGGCGCCACTCGGCGCGGGCCTCGGCCACCTGCACCAGGGCCTGCACCAGCGGCAGGGACTCCAGCGCGGCGGCCTCGCCGGCCTGTTCGAACTCGCTCATCCGCGACAGCTCCCAGAACGCGTACGCGTCGACGTCGGGGGTCAGCACCAGGTCCGCGTCCCGGGCCAGGTGCTCGGCCACCCCGGGCTGCAGGGTGCTGACGGCCACCATGATCTGCACCATCGTCCTCGGCGGCCGGCGCGGCAGCGGGCCGGACACGTCCACCGCCACCACGATGTCGGCGCCCATGTCGCGGGCCAGGGCCGCCGGGACCATGTCGACCAGGCTGCCGTCGACCAGCGTCATCCCGTCGCGTTCCACGGGCGGGAACACCCCGGGGATGGCGGAGCTGGCCAGCACCGCGCTCGACACCGGCCCGGCGTCCAGCACCACCCGCCGGGCCGTGGTGATCTCGCAGGCCACGGTGGCGAACGGCAGGGCCAGCTCGGCGAAGTCCCGGCCGCCGAGGGTCTTGTCCAGGAAGGCGCCCAGGCGGGCGGTCTCGAACAGCGAGCGGCCGGTGATGCTCGGCCGCACCAGCCGCTTCCACTGCAGCGTGCGGGCCAGCGCGGAGATGTCCGGCGCGCTCATCCCGGCCGCGTACAGCGCGCCGACCACGGCCCCGGCACTGCACCCGGTGAGCACCGCCGGGGCCAGCCCGGCCTTGTCGAGGATGTTCAGCACGCCGATGTGGGCCGCGCCGCGCACGGCGCCGCCGCCCAGCGCCAGGCCGATGCGCACCGGTTCCGGCTCGGCGGGCGGCTCCGGGCGGGGATCGGTCAGCTCCATCCCCCCAGCGTGCAGCCCGCCCCGCCGCCCGACAAGCATCCCGGGCGCGCCGTCTGTGCGCCATTCCGGCGCCTCCGGCCCCGGGTGGGTGGTTTGCTGATCGGGTGGCGGACGAGGGGCCCTGGCGGCTGCTGACCGACCGGCGGGTCGGCACCAAGATCATGATCGCGGTCGCGGTCGTCGCCGCGTTCGGCGTGGCCGACGGCCTGTTCGCCCTGGCCAGCCTCGGCCGCACCAACGACCAGGTCGAGACGGTCTACGGGCACAGCCTGGAGCTGAACACCATAGGGCGACTGCGCAGCGCGGCCAACCTGACCTGGCTGGCGGCCGACGACTACCTCCTGGCCGACGACGCGGCGCAACGGTCGGCCGCCGCCACCGCCCTGAGCGACGCCGAAGCGGGTGTCGCCGCCGCCGCCCAGGAGTACGCGGCGTTCCCCCTGGGCGCCGACTCCCACGCCGCGATCGCCACGTTCACCACGGACTGGGCCGGGTACGAACGCCTGGTCGACGACCAACTGGTGCCGGCCATCACCGGCGGCAACCGCGCCGCCGTGCGGGCGCTGCGGTCCGGGCCCCAACAGACCTCGCTGGCCGCCCTGCGCGCGGACCTGACGACGCTGGCCGATGCGACGGTGCGGGAAGCGGCCGGCCAGGAGGCCGGCGCGGAGCGCCTCTTCCGCTCCACCCGGCTCTGGGTGATCGTCATCCTGGCGGTCAGCACGGCACTCGGCCTGCTGCTGGCGGCCGGCATCGCCCGGACCGTCGTGCGGCCGCTGGCCCGCTGCGTGCGCACCCTCGGCCGGATCGGCGAGGGCGACCTCACCGCCCGGGCCCGGATCACCGGCCGCGACGAGATCGCCCGGCTCGGCAGCGCCCTGGACGCCACCGCCGGCGCGATGGCCGGGCTGGTCGGCCAGGTCACCGGCAGCGCACACACCCTGGCCTCGGCCGCCGAGCAGCTTTCCGCCGTGTCGCTGCAGCTCTCCGCCTCCGCCGAGGAGACGTCGGCGCAGGTGGACACCGTCGCGGCGGCCGCCGGTCAGGTGTCGCGCAGCGTGCGCGCGGTCGCGGCCGGCGCCGACGAGATGGGCATCTCCATCCGCGAGATCGCCGACAACGCGGGCGAGGCAGCCGGGATCGCCGCCGGCGCCGCGCGCACGGCCGAGGCCACCAACACCAGCGTCGCGCGCCTGGGCGCGGCCTCCACCCAGATCGGCGACGTGGTCAACCTGATCACCGCCATCGCGCAGCAGACCAACCTGCTGGCCCTGAACGCCACCATCGAGGCGGCCCGCGCCGGGGAACTGGGCAAGGGCTTCGCGGTGGTCGCCAGCGAGGTCAAGGACCTGGCCCAGGAGACCGCGCGGGCCACCGAGGACATCTCCGCCCAGGTGGCCGCGATCCAGGCGGAGAGCGACGGGGCGGTCGCGGCGATCCGGGAGATCGCCCAGGTGATCACGACCATCAACGACTACACCACCACCATCGCCTCGGCGGTGGAGGAGCAGACCGCCACCACCGGCGAGATCGCCCGCAGCGTCGGACACGCCGCCGGCGGCTCGGCCAGCATCGCCGAGACCATCTCCGGCGTCGCCGAGGCCGCCCAGCAGGTGACCGGCGGCGCCACCGAGACCCAGCAGACCGCGGCCGAGCTGGCCCGGATGGCCGCCGGGCTCAGCGGCACGGTGTCGGCCTACCGGTTCTGAACCGCGGCGGAAAACAGGCGCGCGGCCGGCGGGTTCAACCGCGGGCGCCGCGCAGCCGTACCACCGGTATGAGGGTGTTGCTGGTAGAGCACGACGAGTCGATCGCGGGACCGCTGATCGAGGGGCTGGCCCGGCACGGCATCGTCGCCGACCGCGTGGCCACGGCCGCCGAGGCGCGGACCGCGGCGCCGCACGACGTGCTGCTGCTGGGCCCCGGCGCCGGGCCGGCCGCGGCCGGCCGTGACGCGACCGTCCCGGTGATCGTCCTGGGCGCGGGCGGCCCGGAGGTGGGCCGGGGGCCGGGCGCCGACCTGGTGGCGCGGATCCGCGCGGCCCGCCCGGCGCCGGCCGCGGACCCGGTCCGCACGTACGGCCCGCTGCGGATCGACACCCGCAGCCGGCAGATCCGCCTGCACGGCGTGCCGATCCCGCTCGCCCCCAAGGAGTACGACCTGCTCGTGGTCCTCGCGGCCGTCCCGGGCGCGATCGTGGACCGCCGGCACATCCTCGACACGGTGTGGGAGCCCAACTTCCTCGGCCCCGGCCGGACGCTGGACTTCCACGTGGCCAGCCTGCGCCGCAAGCTGGGCGACGCCGGCTGGATCGAGAACCGGCGCGGCGTCGGCTTCCGCCTCGTCGTGCCGGCCTAGTGACGGTGGGCGGCCGCCGGCTCCGCGCGGCGGCCGTGCGCGTGCTCCGGGTCGGGGTGGATCAGCGCGCTGGTCAGCCGGGGTACGGCGTGACTGAGCCGGTGCTCGGCGTCGACCGCGATGGCGTGCGCCGCCACCAGTGACAGCTCGGCGCCCACGGTGATCTCGGCCTCGGCGTGCAGCCGGTGGCCGATCCAGCGCAGCCGCAGGCAGCCCACGCCCAGCACGCCGGGGGTCTCCCGCAGGCCCGCCTCGGCCCGCTCGACCAGGGCCGGGTCGACGGCGTCCATGAGCCGCCGGTAGATCTCCCGGGCCGCGTCCCGCAGCACGAGCACGATCGCCCCGGTGATCAGCAGGCCCACCGCCGGGTCGGCCCAGCGCCAGCCCAGCGCCGCGCCGCCCGCGCCGAGCAGCACGGCGAGCGAGGTGAAGCCGTCGGACCGCGCGTGCAGGCCGTCCGCGACCAGGGCGGCCGAGCCGATCCGCCGGCCCACCCGGATCCGGTACCGCGCGACGAGCTCGTTGCCCGCGAAACCGAGCAGGGCGGCCGCCGCGACGTACCCGGCGTGGCTCATCTCCTGCGGCTGCAGCAGCCGCCGCACCGCCTCGTAGCCGGCGAAGGCCGCGGAGGCCGCGATCGTCGCGACGATCGCGATCCCGGCCAGGTCCTCGGCCCGGCCGAAGCCGTACGTGTACCGCCGGGTCGCGGCCCGCCGCCCGAGCAGGAACGCCACCCCGAGCGGCACCGCGGTCAGCGCGTCCGCCACGTTGTGCAGGGTGTCACCGAGCAGCGCGACCGAGCCGGAGTACGCCGCCACGACGCCCTGCGCCGCCGCGGTGAGCCCCAGCACCACCAGGGAGATCCACAGCGCCCGCAGGCCGGCGCGCGACGACTCCAGCGCGGCGTCCACCTTGTCCGCCGGGTCGTGGGAGTGCGGGGTGAGCGCGTGCCGCAGGCCGGTCATGACCGCAGGGTAGCCGTCGGGACCGGTTGCGCCAACGCCGCAAATGCCTCTGACCTGCAACAACCCCGGTTGGGCGGTCAGCGCAGCGGGATCAGGTCGGCCGGGGCGCCGTCGGCCCAGCCGTCCTCCAGCACCGCCAGCGCGTCCCCGGCCGCGGCGCCGGCCAGGCTCGCGGGCCGGCTGCCCGGCACCACGACGGCGTGGTCGCCGGCCAGCCGGACGGGCACCAGCCGGGTCACCGGCGCCGCCACCACCACGTCGCCGCGCACCGGCAGGCGCGGGGCGACCGGCACGGGCCGGCCGCTCAGGGCGTACAGCAGCGGCTCCAGGACGGTCACCGCCGCGACCAGCCCGGCGAACGGGTTGCCCGGCAGCCCGGCGACCCACCGGCCGTCCGGCAGCACCGCCAGCAGCTGCGGCCCGCCCGGCCGGCAGGCCACCCGGTCGACGAGCCGCCGCGCGCCCAGCTTCTCCAGCACCCGGTGCAGATGGTCGGCCGCGCCGGCCGAGGACGAGCCGGTCACCACGACGACGTCGGCGTCCGGCCCGGTCAGCCGGTCGGCCAGCAGGCCCGGGTCGTCGCCCAGCAGCATCCGCTCGACCGGCGTCGCGCCCGCGGCCGCCACCAGCGCCGACACCATCGGCCCGAAGACGTCGCGGACCTGCCCGGCGCCCGGGACCCCGGCGCCGACGACCTCGTCGCCGGTGACCACCAGGGCGACCCGGGGCCGCCGGTGCACCGGCACGGTGTCGGCGCCGCCCTGGGCCAGCAGCCCGGCCACCGCGGGCGTGATCAGCCGGCCCGGGCCGGCGAGCTCGGCGCCGGCCCGGGCGTCCTCGCCGGCCCGCCGGATGTGCGTCCGGGCCGGCGCCGCGGCGGCCGTCAGGTCGGCCGTCTCGTACGGCAGCACCGCGACCGTGCCGCCCGGGACGACCGCGCCGGTCATGATCTCCACGGCCTGCCCCGCCCCGAGCTCGTGCGGCCACGCCGGGCCGCCGGCCAGCACCCGGCCGAGCACCCGCCACGGCCCGGCGCCCGCCACGGCGTAGCCGTCCATCGCGGCGGTGTCGGAGCCCGGCAGGTCGGCGCGGGCCCGGACCGCGGCGGCCAGCACCCGGCCCACCGCCCGGTGCAGCGGGACGTCCTCGGTCGGCAGGGCGGCGGCGGCCTCGGCGGCGGTGCGGCGGGCGGCTCGCCACGGGGTCGCGGCACGGTCGATGGATGGCATCGGTGCCAGTGTCACATCCGCGGTTCCGGGCGTACCGGCGGCCCGCACCCCGTCACCCGCCGGCGCGTGTCGTTTTTCGTCGATGTGCTGGCGATCCGCCCGCCGGTACGACACGCTGCGGTGGATGACGATCACTCGCCGTACCCTGCTCGGGACCGCCGCGGTCGCCGGCGGCACCCTCGTCCCCGGCCCGGCCGCCCACGCCGCGCCGCGCCGCACCGTCCGGGCTCCCGCGCTGCGGCCCGGCGACCGGGTCCGGGTGGTCGCGCCCGGCTCGGCCCCGGACACCCGGCTGGACCGCGGCATCGAGATCCTCACCGGCTTCGGCCTGGTGGTCGAGCTCGGGGCGCACGTCCGCGACCGGTACGGCTACCTGGCCGGCGCCGACGCGGACCGGCTGGCCGACCTGAACGCGGCGTTCCGCGACCCCGGCGTCCGCGGCGTGTTCGCCGCCCGTGGCGGCTACGGCACCCAGCGCATCCTGGACGGCCTGGACCTGGGCGCGGTCCGCCGCGACCCGCGGGTCTTCGTCGGTTTCAGCGACCTGACCGCGCTCAGCGGCCGGCTGTGGCGCGGCGCCCGGCTGGCCAGCTTCTACGGCCCGATGGTCAACTGGACCGACGCGCGGACCGGCCCGGCGGAGATCGCGTCGCTGCGGGCGGCCGTGATGACGACCGACCCGGTGGTGCTGACCCGCGACCCGGCCGAGCCGAGCGCCGCGGTGGCGGTCCCCGGCACGGCGACCGGGACGCTGCTGGGCGGCAACCTGACCATGCTGCAGACCGGGTACGGCACCCGCGACTTCCCGGACCTGACTGGGGCGATCCTGCTCTTCGAGGACACCGACGAGGCGCCGTACAGCTACGACCGGATGCTGACCCAGCTGCGCCGGGTGGGCGCGCTGGACCGGATCAGGGGGATCGCGATCGGCCAGTTCACCAACGCGCCGGTCACCGCCGGACAGTGGACGGCGGCGCAGGCGGTGCAGGACCGGGTCGGCGACCTGGGGGTGCCGGTGCTGGGTGGGCTGCGGATCGGGCACGGCAGCGGACAGCTGACGGTGCCGCTCGGCACGCGGGCCACCATCGACACCGCGGCGGGCACGCTGACGGTTGCCCCGGGCGTGACCGCCCGAACCGCCCCGGCTCCGTAGGCGGCGGCCCGGGAACGCGGCCGTCACGCCGTCCCCGGGCGTCCTCGCGGAGAACGCGTCGCCGATGCGACCATGGGCGGATGACGGCATGGCGGGACGTCGAGCAGGCGGCGCCGGAGTTCGCGGGACGGGTGCGGGCCCTGTTCGAGGCCCACAAGCACAAGACGCTGGCCACCCTGCGCGCCGACGGGTCGCCGCGGATCTCCGGCATCGAGACCGTCTTCGCCGGCGGCGAACTCGTGTTCGGCTCGATGCCGCACGCGCGCAAGGGCGCGGACCTGCGCCGGGATCCGCGGTTCGCCCTGCACGGGCCCACCGTGGACCCGGTCGAGGGCGCCGAGGCGCGGTGGCCGGGGGAGGCGAAGATCTCCGGCCGGGCCGTGCCGGCGCCGACCGGGGAGGGCGAGGGCGACCGCTTCCGGGCCGACATCGCCGAGGTCGTGCACACCCACCTCGACGACAGGGCCACCGTGCTGGTCGTCGAGTGGTGGACCCCGGCCGGTGGCCTGCGGCGGGCCGAGCGCGCGTAACCACGGCCCCGGCCGCCGGGAGCGCCGGAGCGTCTGGGCCACCCGTACCGCCCCCTCGGCGCGGATCGCCTCGGCCTTGCCGGTGATGCGGTGCCGGACCGCCCGTGAGCGGCCCGCCCGCGTGCTCACCCCGACGCATCCGGGCTGGAACGGCACCCCGCGCCCCGGCGACCTCACCGACGTGCGCGGGCCGGCCGAGCTCTACCTGGCGCTGATCGACCGGCTCGGCCTGACCGGGGTCACCGTCGTGGGCAACTCAAGGCTGGATCGCCGCCGAGCTGGCCCTGCTCGCCGGTCCCCGGGTGGGCCGGATCGTCATCGTGAACGGCGTCGGCATCAGCGTGCCCGGCCACCCCGTCGCGGACTTCTTCGCGCTGACCCCGGCCGAGCTGACCGAGCTGTCCTATGCCGACCCGGTCCGCTCCCGGGTCGACCCGGCCACCGTCCCGGCGGCGGAGCGGGCCGTCCTGGCGGCCAACCGGCAGACCATCGCCGTCTTCGCCGGCGCCGGGCACCTGCCGCAGCTGGAGGCCCCGGCGCGCACCCTGGCCGCCGTCTGGGACTTCGCCGGCTGAACCTCGGCGGTCGCCGGCCGGTGGGCGCCCGCCCGCCCCTGATGCAGTCGGATCCCCGACGCGTACCCCGGTATCCACCCCAGGGTGGGCGCCGGCCATCCCCAGGGTGCCGCCCGGATCTCAACCGCACCGCGAATCCCTAGCGTCGTCCGGGTTGGTTCGACACCACGGGGAGACGCGACATGACGATCAACCAGTACGACGGCACCCGGGACCTCATCCGCGACGCCCGCAGCGGCGCGGCCGGCGCGGCCGACCGGTTCGTGCAGCAGTTCGAACGGCTGGTCTGGTGGACGGTGCGCTCGTTCCGGCTGCCCCAGTCCGACGCCGAGGACGTGGTGCAGAACACCTGGCTGCGCGCGTTCGAGCACCTCGACGAGATCCGCGACCCGGACCGGGTCAGCTCCTGGCTGGTGACCATCGCCCGGCGGGAGTGCCTGAAGTTCCTGCGGGCCGGCAAGCGCGAGATCCCCGGCCTGGAGCTGGAGGACGAGCCGCGCGACGAGCGGGCCCCGCACCCTGAGCAGGCCGCCGTGGACGCCCGGATGAACCACCTGCTCTGGCAGCACGTCAACTCGCTGCCGGCCTCGTCACGCGCGCTGGTCGTCGCGCTCAGCAGCAGCGACGCCCCCGGCTACGCCGAGCTGGCCCGGTGCCGGGGCATCCCGATCGGCAGCATCGGGCCGACCCGGATGCGGTCGCTGCGCAAGCTGCGGGCCTCGCTGGAACGCGCCGGCCTGGGGGCGCAGGCATGGCACTAGCCCTGGGCGGCGACGGCGATCCCGGCGAGCTGGGCCCGGGACCGGATGTGCGTCTTGCGGTAGATGTTGCTCAGGTGGTACTCGATCGTCTTCTGCGACAGGAACAGGGTGGCCGCCGCCTCGTGGTTGGTGGCCCCCCGGGCCACCACCAGCGCCACCTGCAGCTCCTGCGGGGTCAGCTGGGGGAGCGCGTCGGCCGGGCGGCCCACCGCCGAACCGGTGGCCCGCAGCTCGGTGCGCGCCCGCTCCGCCCAGGGCTGCGCGCCCAGCCGGGTGAAGGTCTCCAGCGCCTCCTGCAGGAGGCCGCGGGCGTCCGCCCGGCGGCGGGCCCGGCGCAGCCGCTCGCCGTAGCAGAGCTGGGTGCGGGCCCGCTCGAACGGCATCAGGGCGCACCCCGGGGCCCGCAGCGCGGTCCGGAACGCCTCGTCCATCTCCTCGGGGGCGGCCAGCAGCGCCCCGCACCGGGCCGCGGCGGCCCCGGCCCACTGCCCGGCCGGCTCCGGCCGGTCGAGCAGCTCGCGCGCGTCGTCCACGCGGCCGTCCCGGATGTACGCCTCGACGAGGTCGTACACCCACGGCACCACGGCCGGCTCGTGGATGTGCGCGACCACCGGCAGCTCCCGCACCGCCTCCAGCCGGGTGATCGCCTCGCCGGTGTCACCCCGGCTCAGCGCCAGCAGCCCCAGCTCGTGACCGGTGTAGAGGGCCATGCAGGCGACGCCGAGGCGCTCGGCGACCGCCATGGTGCGCTCGACCCGGCGCCGGCAGTCGTCGGCGCGGCCCTGCACCGCGTCGAGGCGGCCGGCGAAGAACAGCCCGTACAGGTTGGCCTGGCGGGTCTCGCTGGCCAGCCGCAGGCTCTCCGCCGCGCTGACCCGCGCGTCGTGCCAGCGCCCGACCCGGAAGTGCAGCTCCGACTCGATGCCCAGCGCCTGCGGCAGCACGCCCAGGGCGCCCGCGGACCGGGCGGCCGCCACCACCCGGCCGATCAGCTCGCCGGCCCGGTCGTAGTGCTCGAGCCAGATCCAGGTCAGCGCCGCGTGGCAGAGGTCCTGGGCGCGGACCACGGGGTCGGCCGCCATCAGCTCGGCGTGGCAGTCCCGCAGCAGCGTGGTCGCCGCCTCCCGGTCGCCGGCCAGCGCCCGCCCGCCGGCCAGGGCCACCGCCGCGACCAGCCGGGCCACGCCGCCGACCCGGCCGGCCAGCTCGTAGCCGCGGCGGACCACCGCCTGCAGCCGCTCGATGTCGCCGACCATGAAGTACGGGATGCAGGCGTCGGAGTACATCAGCGCGGCCCGGGCCGGATCCACCTCCTGCACGGCCGCCGCGCTGCGGACCAGGAACGGCAGCACGCCGTCGGGCCGCTCGCGCCACATCCGCACGTACGCGCTCATGTGCTGGATCAGGGCCCGGCGGCCGGGATCGGCGGTCAGCGGCAGTGCCTCGTCGAGCAGCGGCAGCACCTGGTCGTTGTGCCCGGCGAGCTGCCAGCAGCGCGCGGCGCGCAGCAGCCGGCGGGCCCGTTCCGGACCGCGGCTGAGCCGGGCGGCCTGCCCGAACGCCCGGGCCGCGGCCACGTAGCCGGCGCGCCGGCTGGCGCGCAGCGCGGCGTGCTCCAGCTCGGCGGCGACCTGCTCGTCCGGGGCCAGGGTGGCCGCGGCCAGGTGCCAGGCGCGGGCGTCGGCCGCGGCGTCGCCGGGCACGTCGGCCAGCGCCGCGGCCAGCGCGCTGTGCGCGGCGCACCGGTCGTCCATGGCCGCACCGTGGTAGACCACCGAGCGCAGCAGCGGGTGCCGGAACTCGATGCGCCGGTCGTCGATGGTGATCAGGTCCTGCTTCTCGGCCGGCGCGAAGTCGCGCAGCTGCAGCCCGCGCGCGCGGGCGGCGACGAGCAGGGTGGCGGTGTCGCCGCCGACCGCGGCCGCGGCCAGCACCAGCGCCCGGCGGGTGTCGTCGTCGAGCTGGTCCAGCCGGCCGCGCAGCGCGCGCTCGATGCGCGAGCCCGGCGCCACGAACGGCGCGGTCACCTCCTGGTCGATCGTCTCCGGCCGCTCCCGGCACAGCTCGATCACCCCGAGCGGGTTGCCGGCCGTCGCGGCGTGCAGCCGCGCCCCGGTGCCCGCCGGGGCGACCGCCAGCGTCGTGCGGCACAGCTCGTCGACGTCCTCCACGGACAGACCGGTGAGCGCCACGTGCCGCGACGGCAGGCCGGCGGCGTCCGCCGGCTCCCGCGTGGCCAGCAGCAGGGCGATGCCGTCGGCGTGCAGCCGGCGCCCGGCGAAGAGCACGGCCTCCCGCGAGGAGGCGTCCAGCCACTGCAGGTCGTCCACCACGATCAGCAGCGGCGTGGCCTCGGCCGCCGCGGCCAGGATGCCGACCGTGGCGGCGCAGACGGTGAAGCGGTCGCCGGCCACCGGCGGGCCCAGGGCCAGGGCGCTGCGCAGCGCGGCCGCCTGCGGGGCGGGCAGCTCGTCCAGCACCCCCAGCACCGGCCGCAGCAGGTCGGCCAGGCCGGCGAACGGGATCTCCGACTCGTCCTCGTAGCCCCGGGCGGACAGCACCTGCATGCCGGTGGCCTGCTCGATCGCGTAGCCGACGAGCGTGGTCTTGCCGATCCCCGGCTCGCCGGTGAGCACCAGCGCGTCGCTGCGGCCGGCCCGCGCGCCTGTCAGAAGACCGTCGATCAATGCACGTTCGGCGGTCCGTCCGAGCATCATCGGCCGAGTGTATTCCCGTCGCAATCGGGCGAGGATGCCCGTACCGCATCGGCGGGGGCCGATGCGGTTGATTGTTCGCGAAGGATCATCATGATCGAGATCACCGATCCGCCGGGCGAGGAATCGCGGGACGGGTCCTATCTGTCCTCCATGGCCGGCCGCGGCACCCCGCTGACCGTCCTCACCCCCATGCCGCGGCGCTGGGTCCCGCTGCTGCGCGGCTTCCTGTTCCTGCGCCGGCTGCTCGGCGCGCCCAGCGACCTCAAGCGGATGTCGTTCATCCACTTCGCCCACTGGTCGGTGCTGTCCCGCTTCCCCGGCCAGCAACGCCGCTCCCGGTACGCCTACCTGCTGTTCCGCAGCGACTTCAACGGCGCCTGGGGCAAGTACATCGACGCCTTCTCGCTGGAGATCCCGGCCCGGATGGCGCTCATCTGGGGCTGGTCGTACGGGTTCCCGGGCGCGCTGCCGCCGGAGCCGTTCCGCCGCTACATCCGCGCCAACGACCTCGAGGTCGACCACTACTACTCCGCGTACCCCGACTCCGGGGTGACCGAGATCGGCGCGGCGCTGCGCGTGCGGGAGGCGTACGAGCGGCACCTGGGCCCGGCCGAGCCGGCGGCCTTCGGCGCGGCCTGGCGGCGCTTCGTCGACGAGGTCCAGGGCGACCTCTACAGCTGGGAGGAGCGGTCATGAGGCTACAGCTGGGAGGAGCCGTCATGAGGCGGGCCACGACCGGCACCCGGTCGGTGACCGTGTTCGCGCGCATCGCCGACGGCCGGGCCGCCGCGGTGCGCGAACGGTTGCGGTCCTATCGCGACCGCAGCCCGTTCGCCGCGGTGGGCGGCGTCCACTTCGCCCGGCTGGTCGTGCTCGAACACGCGGTGCGGCAGCGCCGCCCGGCGGACATGTCCCGCCGGGCGCGACTGCTCGACCTGCTCGCCCACGGGGGCCGGCCGCCGCGCCCGGACGACCTGCCGCACCCGTACCTGATGCTGACCGCCACCGTCGACGGCGAACCGGCCGACTTCTTCCGCCGGCTGCGGCGGCTGGGCCCCGACGCCGACGCCATCTGGGGCGACTGCGCCGGCTACCCGGGGCACCGGCGGCCCGAGCCGTTCGTCGCGTTCTTCGCCGACCGCAGCGTGCGCGCCGACTACACCTTCGCCGGCAGCCCCGAGGGCACGGTCGCGCAGATCACCGACGCCCTGCGGCTGCGCAGCAGGGTGGCCGCCTTCGCCGCCACCGCCCCGGACGACGCCGACGGCACGCTGCGCGGCCGGTTCCGGACCGCCGTCGACCTTGCCGAGGAACGCGTCCCCGCGCCCGGCCCGGTGGCCGAGCTGGAGCTGCCCGACATCCAGGGGATCGTGCTGCGGGGCTTCGGCGACCACTGCGCCGCCGCCCACCTGTTCCTGCGGATCACCTCCGCCGCGCCGGCGCGGCGCTGGCTGCGGGCCGTCGCGCCCGAGGTCACCGCGGCGGCCGAGGTGGGCGACCGGCCGTCCCGGGCGCTGCACCTGGGCATCAGCCATGCCGGGCTGGCCCGACTGGGGGTGCCCGCCGAGGAGCTGGCCGCCTTCCCGGAGGAGTTCCGCGAGGGCATGTACGCCCGCGAGCACGTGCTCTCGCCCGGCCGGGGCACGGGGCCCTGGCGGGCCCCGTTCGACGCGCCCGGCGCGGTCGACATCGTGCTGCTGCTTTCCGCGACCGGCGCCGGCGAGCTGGAGCCGTGGCTGGCCCGGCTGCGCGCCGAGGCGGCGGACAGCGGCGGCCTGCGCGTCGTGGGCGAACAGCGCGGCGACCGGATGTCCGACCCCGAGGGCGACGGCAGCACCTTCGTCGAGCACTTCGGCTTCGCCGACGGCATCTCCCAGCCGCGGGTGGCCGGCTACGGCCGCGACACACCGGGCGAGGTGCTGCCGCCGGGCGAGTTCGTGCTCGGCCTGCCCGACGTGGACGGCGACGTCGCCGGCCGGACGCTGCCGCCCGGGCTCGCCCGCAACGGCAGCTACCTGGTCTACCGCAAGCTGGAGCAGGACGTGCCGGCGTTCCGGGAGATGACCGCGGCGGTCGCGGCGGGCTTCGCCGGGGGAGCGGACGACGTCGCCGCCGGGCTGGTCGGGCGGCGCCGGGACGGCGAGCTGCTGGCGCCGTGCCCGGCCGCGGCGCACGTACGGCGGGCCAACCCGCGCGGGGCGCTGCCCGGCGGGGAGAAGCTCAGCCGCCGGCATCTGATGCTGCGCCGCGGGATCCCGTACGGGCCGTGGCTGCCCTCCGGCGCGCCGGCCGACGACGCGGAGCGCGGCCTGCTCTTCCTGGCCGTGGTCGGCGACCCGGGGCGGCAGTTCGAGTTCGTGCAGACCGAGTGGATGGCCGACGGCAACGCCTTCGGCCGCGGCCGCGAGCAGGACGTCTTCACCACGGCCGGGGGACCGGGGGCGCGGATCCTGCTGACCGGCTCGCCCCCGGCGTACGTGCCGGTGCCGCGGCCGCTGGTGACGTGCCGGGGCGGGGAGTACTTCCTGATGCCGGGACTGGATGCGCTGCGGGCCCTGGGCAAGTCCGGCTGAGGGGCCCCGTCAGGCGGCGGCGTGCTCGAAGCGGCGCAGCTCGCGGGCCTCCTTGGCGTACCGGGCGAGGAGATGGACCGTGCGCGGGCCGGCAACGCCGTCCGGGTCGAGGCCGACGCGGGCCTGGAAGCCGCGGACGGCGGCCGCCATGTCGTCCTCGCCCGGCCCGGCGCTCATGCCGAGGTCGGCGAACAGGCCGCGCAGGGCCGCCGGGTCGGCGGTCGGCCCCGGGTCGCCCCAGCCGATGACGCCGCCGACGGCGGTGCCGACGAGACCGAGCATTCCGCGAGCCGACATGGTGACCTCCTGGAGCCGGTGATGGGCACCTCCCAGCATGCGCAGTCCACCTGTGCGTGCCATCTGCCGCGGGGATCGATCTGCTGGGAGCCGGCTGCGACTTTCGGCTGAGCCGCTCCCGGCCCCGGCCGCCGGCGGCCGGACGGGCTCGGGCCGCCGGCCGCGGTCAGAACTCGCGAGCCCGGCGGTCCTGCTCCGGGCACACCGTGTCGATGGCCAGTCCGACCAGCGTGCGCCCGGTCGCCCGGTCGGCGCCGATGGCCCGGACCTCGGCGACCACGGCGCCGGCGGGCCGGCCCTCGGCGAGCGCCGCGCACGCCTGCCGGCCGAGCGTGGCGATCTCGTCGTCGCGGCGGTCCACGGCCAGGCCGGGCAGGTCGCGCTGCACGACGGTGACGAACCCGGCGGTGCCGCCGCCCCGGGCCCGGTCGGCGGTGCGGGCCGTCGTCCCGGCGGATGCGGCGACCGTCGTCCGGCCGGCCACGGTCGTGGGGCCGGCCGGCGAGGCGGTGCCGGTCGCGGGCACCGGCACGGTCGCGGGCTCGGTCTCCGGCTCGTCGCCGCACCCGCCCAGGGTGAGCAGCAGCACCGCCGCGATCAGCCACCGTCTCGCCATGATCCACCCCGTTCGTCCGTTGCCGCCGTCCCGATCGTTAACGACGACCCCCGCGCGACGAGACGGACGGCCGCGGACTTTCGCCCGCACCCCGGCACACCGGCCGGGTCCGCTGCCGCGAGGCCGCCGGATGCGAGGATCACCGCATGCGAGAAGTGGTCGACGGCGTCTTCGAGGTGCCCATCGGATACGTCAACGTGCACCTGGTCGTGACCGACGACGGCATCGTGCTCGTCGACACCGGGCTGCCCCGCCGGTCCGCCAAGATCGGCCAGGCGCTGCACGGCCTGCGCCGCGCGATCGGTGACGTGCATACCGTGCTGCTCACCCATTACCACCCCGACCACACCGGCGGGCTGGCCGAGGTGCGCCGCCGCAGCGGCGCCCGGGTCGTCGCCCACGCGGCCGACGTCCCGTACGTCACCGGCGCCGAGCGGCCCGTGACCCGCCATCCGGTGGTCAAGGTGGTCTCGCTGCTCATGGGCGTTCCCGAGCCGGCCCCGGTCGACGACGTGGTGACCACCGACGGGTACGCGCCGCTGCCCGGCTTCACCGCCCTGCACACCCCCGGCCACACCGCCGGGCACCTGTCGTTCCTGCTCGACCGGGCGGACGGGGTGCTGTTCGCCGGCGATGCCGCGGCCGGCCGGCGCGGCGGGCGGATCGGCAGCGCGCCGAAGATGGTCTCGGCGGACGTCCAGCAGCAGGAACGCAGCGTGGCCCGGCTGGCCGGGCTCGAGTTCGAGCACGCCGTGTTCGGGCACGGCCGGGCCGTCCGCGGCCGGGCGGTGGAACGCTTCCGGGAGTACGTCGCCCGCTGACGCCCGGGCACGCACGGCGAAGCGCCGGCCGGAACCCCGTGGCTCCCGGCCGGCGCACCTGCGTCGACGGATCAGCGCGCGCCGATCAGCTCCGGCGCCTGGTCGTCGTGCGGCGCCGGGTCACCGGCCACCGGTCCGCCCGCGGCGTGCCGGCCCCGGCCCCGCAGCAGCCGCGGCGCCCACCAGTTGGCCGGGCCGAGCAGCGTCATCAGCGACGGCAGCACGACCGCCCGGATCAGCGTCGCGTCGATCAGGATGGCCGCGGCCAGGCCGACGCCGAGCTGCTTCATGTCGATCGTGGACAGCGTCGCGAAGATCGAGAAGACCGCGACCATCACGATGGCGGCGCTGGTCACCACCCCGGCCGAGCCGGTGATGCCCTCGGCGACGGCCTCGCGGTTCGGCACCCCGCGCAGCACCGCCTCGCGGATCCGGCTCACCACGAAGACGTGGT
Organism: Actinoplanes nipponensis; assembly: GCF_016862275.1. Classification (GTDB taxonomy): domain Bacteria; phylum Actinomycetota; class Actinomycetes; order Mycobacteriales; family Micromonosporaceae; genus Actinoplanes; species Actinoplanes nipponensis. The sequence goes on from NZ_BOMQ01000026.1 coordinate 35,428, forward strand.
AGTCCATGGACAGGCCGAACAGCACCACGAACAGGAACAGTGGCAGCCAGGTGACGATCGCGCCCATCGAGGTGAAGCCCAGGACGCCCTCGGCCCAGGTGTGCTGGAAGACCAGCACCAGCAGGCCGTACGCGGCGCCGGCGGAGAGCAGGTTGAGCGCGATCGAGGTGAGCGCCACCACCACCGAGCGGAACGTCCAGGCCATCACCAGGAACGTCAGCAGCAGCACGAAGCCGACGACGACGGGCAGCTTCTGCCACACGTGGGCGGCGTAGTCCTCGCTGTCGGCGACCGCGCCGCCGACCGCGTACGAGACGCCGTCGAGCCCGCCCAGCGCGGCCGGGACCAGGTTCTCCCGCAGCCGGTGCAGGGACTGCACGGCCTCGTCGCTGCGCGAGGAGAACGGCGTGGCGAGGGACAGCACCGACACCCGCCCGTCGGGCGAGACCTCCAGGTCCGGCCCGGTCTGCTCCGGCGCGGCGAACAGTCGGTCGCCCTCGGTGCTCGCGGCCAGCCGGGTCAGGGCCGCCTTGACGGCGGCCGCCTGGCCGGCCGGGGCCTGCACGGCCACGAGGTGGGTGGTGCCGTTGCTCGGGTACGCGGCGGCGAGCCGGTCGTACGCCTGCATGGCCGGGGTGGTGCGGGGCAGGTCCTCGGTGCCGGGGAACTTGAGCTGCATGCCCAGCGCGGGCGCGGCCAGCGCGAGCAGCAGGCCGGCGCTGATCAGCAGGGTCGGCAGCGGGCGGCGCAGCGCGGGACGCAGCACAGTGGACCAGAAGCGGCTCGGCTGCACGGAGCCGTCGGGGCTGGTCCGGCGGGCCGTGAGGCGCCACAGCAGCGGCACCCGCGGGCGGTCCACCCAGCGGCCGAGCTTGGCCAGCAGCGCCGGCAGGACGGTCAGCGAGCCGATCACCGCGACGGCGACGACCAGGATGGAGCCCACCGCCAGCGACGAGAAGATGGCGTCCTGGGCCAGGAACAGCCCGGCCATGGCGATGACGACGGCCGTGCCGGAGACCACCACCGCGTGCCCGGAGGTCTCCGCGGCGATCTCCACCGCGTCGACGTGGCCGCGGCCCCGGGCGCGTTCCTCGCGCTCGCGGCGGACGTAGAACAGCGAGTAGTCGATGCCCACGGCCATGCCGATGAGCAGGATGACGCTCGAGGTGGAGTCGTTGGCCGGCACCAGGTGCGAGGCCAGCGTGGAGAGGCCGATCGCGGCGGCCACCGAGGACAGGGCCAGCAGCACCGGGATGCCGGCGGCGATCAGCGCGCCGAACGCGATGATCAGGATGGCCAGGGTCACCGGCAGGCTGAGCAGCTCCGCCCGTTTGAAGTCCGCGCCGAGGGTGTCGTCCAGGGCCTTGTTGATGGACGGCCCGCCGACCTGTTCCACCTGCAGCGCCGGATTCCGCTCCTGGACGCGGGCGGTGGCCGCGCGCAGCGGTTCCACCCGGTCGGCGGCGGTCTCCGGGTCGCCGCTCATGGTGATCGGCAGCAGCAGCGCCGAGCCGTCGGTCGCCTTGACCGGCTCACCGACCCGCGCCACTCCCGGCACCGAACGCAGCTCGGTCGCGGCGGCGGTGGCCGCGGCGCCGGCGGCCGCCTGGTCGAGCGGGCCGGAACGGGAGGTGATCAGGACATTGTCGACGGCCGGCTCGTCGGGGAACCTGCCCTCCTCGATCATGACGCCGGCCCGTCCCGACTCGCCCACGGACTGGTCCTCCGCGGTGGCCTCCTGCAGCCCGGCGGCGTTGCCGCCGATGAAGCACACGGCGACGAACACCACCCACAGGGCCACCGCCCGCCAGGGATGCTCGGCACTCCACCGGGCCACCCGAACCGTCACCGGTCGCTTGTTCATCGCTGGTTCCCCCTGCGTCGATTCCTGTGTCGAACCTGAACCTAGGCAGGGCGGGAACTGGGAACATCCGGGTCGGACCCGCGTCGCACCCCGACCCGGTCCCGAGGGCGTCCCGGGTCGCCGGCGGGGGCAGGAAAGCGGCGAATCGGCGGTACCGGGCGCCGGTCGGGGTCGCGGCTCGGCCTGGGGGAGGAGCCGGCGGCCGGGGACCCCGAGGCGGGCTCAGGGTTTGCCCCGGGCCACCGGCTCCGCGGCGGCCCAGCCGAGCGCCGGCGCGATGTGTCGGGTAATGGTCTCGAGGATCCGGGCGTTGTAGGCGACGCCGAGCTGGTTGGGCACGGTGAACAGCACGGTGTCGGCGGCCCGGACGGCCGCGTCGGCCGCGAGCTCCTCGGCGATGCGGTCCGGCTCCCCGGCGTACGTGCGCCCGAACCGCGACCGGACCCCCTCCAGCAGCCCCACCTGGTCCTCGTCGGGCCGACCGCCGAAGTGGCGCCGGTCGATCTCCTCGGTGATCGGCAGCACGCTGCGCGACACCGACACCCGCGGCTCCCGGTCGTGGCCCTGCTCGCGCCAGGCCTGCCGGAACAGCTCGATCTGCTCGGCCTGCAGCCGGTCGAACGGCACCCCGGTGTCCTCCGACAGCAGGGTCGAGCTCTGCAGGTTCATCCCGGCCCGGGCGGCCCACCCGGCGGTGGCCCGGGTGCCCGAGCCCCACCAGACCCGGTCCCGCAGCCCGGGCGACTGCGGCTGGATCGCCAGCCCGCCGCTGACGCCGGTGCGCGCCGGGTCGGTCCGGGCGACCCGGGCACCGTCGATGGCGGCCAGGAACACCTCGGTCTTGCGGCGGGCGGCGTCCGCGGCGGTCTCGCCCTCGGCCGGGCGGTACCCGAACACCTCGGCCCCGCGCAGCACCGTCTCCGGCGATCCGCGGCTCAGGCCCAGCTGCAACCGGCCGCCGCTGATGAGGTCGGTCGCGGCGGCCTCCTCGGCCAGGTGCAGCGGGTTCTCGTAGCGCATGTCGATGACGCCGGTGCCGAGCTCGATCCGCGACGTGCGCGCGGCGATGGCCGCCAGCAGCGGGAACGGCGAGGCGAGCTGCCGTTCGAAGTGGTGCACCCGGACGAACGCGCCGTCCACGCCGAGCTCCTCGGCGGCCTGCGCCAGCTCGATGGTCTGCAGCAGGGCGTCGGCGGCGCTGCGGGTCCGCGAACCGGGCGCGTCCCGCCAGTGGCCGAAGGACAGGAAACCGATCTTCTTCACCCCGGCGGCAACGGCCGCGGCGCGGCGCGGATTCCCGTGGCGATCGGCCGGTGCCGCAGGCGGGCCCGGACCGGCGGCTCATTCGACGCGGAGCAACTGCCGGATTCCCTTCTCGTCGAACCCGGTGATCTCGCTGAACAGCAGGAAGACCCCGAGGGGCACGAGGGCGGCGGCCGCCAGGTAATTCTGCCGGAGGATGTGGCGGCGCAGCGCGGCGAGGGCCCGCCCGGTCTCCGGCGGCAGGGGCCGCGGCTCGTACCGCTGCCGGAGCCGTCGCCGTTCGCGGCCGTAATGGGAGATGTTGTTCCTCATCACCCACACGTATGCGGCGGACAACAGCGCGAGGTACGAGAAGGTCGCTCCCCAGGAGGCGCTGAGATCGTCGATGTGGGCGAAGAAGAAGTTGGGCACCCAGCCACGCTGATGACCAGCACCAGCACCACGAATCCGTCCTGCAGGAGGCCCGCCAGGGGCAGCCCGATGACCTGCGTACGCGCCGGACGCGCGCCCGGCAGACAGCCGGCCGCCAGGAACGGCAGCGCGACAGTCGCCGCCGCGGCGACGGCCAGGTGGAGGAGCGCGTAGCCGACGGTGACCACGCCTCCGGCTGACTGGAGCGCCGGACCGGCCATCCACGTCGTGGTGGCGCCGGCGCACACCCCGACGGCCAGGGCCACTACCCGGGTGGCCCGGTCGACCCCCTGGTCGTGCAGGTGTCCGGTGTTGCTCAGCACGGATTCGGTCAGGAAGGCGCCGGCGACCAGGGCGACGAGGACGGCGAAGCCGGCCTGCCGCCACCCGCTGAAGCCGGCCCGGAGACACCAGAACATCACCCCGCACCACAGCGCACAGCAGAGCGTGGCCAGGCCGGGACGTGCGGTCGGCGCCACCACCGCGCCGGCGACCAGGAGCACGGTGATCAGCGCGGCGAGCACCACGACCAGCACGGTCAGGAGCACGGGGTCGGCGATCCGGCCGTCGCTCCAATGGCCGCCGGCCGTGGTGCCGATGACCAGCGAGATGCTGGCGAGCAGAGCGGCGGCGTAGGCGGTCACGATGGCCAGATAGGCCTGCCACTTGGTCGCCGACAGGTGACTTCGCGGCGCGTCGGCCTCTTCCGCGCTGATGACCGCGGCGAAGTGCATCCGGACTCCCCGTGCGGCGACCGCGAGCAGGAGCAGGCCGGACAGGGCGACCGCGATGTTGCCCCAGGCGGCGGCGAGATCGGCTTCTTGGTGCAGGTAGCGGCCGGCCATGCCGACGACGACGATGGGCGCGACGGTGCCCGGTCCGGCGAGGAGCCACCGGCCCGCGGGGCGGCTGCCGGTCAGGAGCCGGGCGAAGAGGCTGACCTCCAGGGTGGCCATCACGGAGCTCAGGGCACACGCGAGAAGCGCCGGCAGCGCCGGCAACCGCTCGAGCGTGGCGGCCAGGTACACCGGACCGGCCGCAGCGAGTGCCGCGCAGCTCGCCACCACGACGTGTTCCCACCGTGCGCCGATGCGGAGGACGGCTGTCGCGGAGGCGCCCGCCAGCCCGGCGACGACCGCGGGAACCACTGTGAGCGGTGTGACGGTGGGCCGCGGCGTCAGCAGGCAGGCCAGTGAGATGGTGGGCAGGATGGCCAGGCCGGCGGCGACAGCCATGACCGGGACGACTCGGGGCCCGGCCGCCGCGCCGGTGGCCGCGACGACGACCAGGAGCGCCGCCGCGGCGAGGCCGCCGGCCTGACCGAGCGTCGCGCCGTTGTCCTGGGCGAGCAGGGCGACGAACGCCGACACCGGTACCAGGACGCCGAGGACCGCCACCGAGCGGACGCGCCGGATCGCGGGCCCGGGCGTGCTGCGGGCCTCGTGCCGGAGACGGAGCCACAGGCCCGTCCCGGCCGAGAGGAAGAAGCCGCTCGCGAGCGTGAGGAAGACGGCGTGGTACCACCCGGCAATGGCGAAATGGTGGGGTGCCGGCAGCGTCCAGTTGAGGCGCGGCCGGGGATCGAGCAACCACTGCACCTGCGTGCCCGCGCCCGCCAGCAGGCCGGCGATCGCCGCGACGGCGAGGCACCGGCGCTCGGACCGGCTCCAGCCGGCACGCCACCGTCCTGCCGCGACCGTGGTGCCGGCCAGGACGGGAAGCAGCAGACCGTCGCCGACCGTTGCCGAGCGAAACGTGAAGAGGCCCGGCAGGCGGTCGTCGCCGAGCCGCGCGACCGAGAGCAGGGCGAGCATGCCGAAACCGAGGATCCACACGATGACGGCCACCCGGACGCCCGTTCGGCCCGCGGTCATCACCCGACTGTGCTGAAGGCGGGACGAACGCGCCATCCTCCGATCAGCTCCGGCGCACCTCGGTGTCCACGGGTCCTCCGTTCATCCATTGTTGGCTCTGCGGTCGCCGTCCTGCGGTCGCCCGGCCGCGCTGGTCCGTTTGCGTACGCAGCGAAGGACACGTCACCGCCCCGGAGAGAGACCATCATGAGCAATGCGCTACCCCGCCGAGACCTGCTGCGCGCGGGAGCCGCCGGCGGCCTCGGCATCGCCATCGCGGGCAGCCTGGAGGCCATCGCCGGTCCCCTCGAGGCCCAGGCCGCCGCCCGCCCCCGGGCCGGCTACGGGCCGCTGGTGGCCGACCCGGCGGGCCTGCTGGCCCTGCCGAAAGGGTTCCGGTACCGGATCGTCGCGGAGGCCGGCCGGACGCTGCTGGAGTCGGGGCAGCCGACGCCGAGCGACGCCGACGGCACGGCGTGCTTCCGGGCCCGCCACGGCTGGGTGCTGGTCAACAACCACGAGATCAACGGCACCGAGCCGTACGGCGTCCCGGCGCTGCCCGGCCTGACCTACGACCCGGGCGCGGCCGGCGGCACCACCAACATCGTCGTCGACCACCACGGCAACCGCGTGCGGGAGTACGTCAGCGTGGCCGGCACGCACAACAACTGCGCCGGCGGCGTCACCCCGTGGAACACCTGGCTCACCTGCGAGGAGACCGAGCAGCGGGCCGGCGGGGTGTTCCAGAAGGACCACGGGTACGTCTTCGAGGTGGACCCGGTCGACCGGGACGCCAACCTCAACCCCGTGCCGCTGGCCTTCCTCGGCCGGTACGCCCACGAGGCGGTGGCGGTCGACCCGCACAGCCACCGGATCTTCCTCACCGAGGACGCCGGCGGCCCGCTGGGGCTCTACTACCGCTGGACCCCGCCGAGGAAGTTCCGGGGCGGCAAGGGCGCCCTGCGCGACCTGGCGCTCAGCCCGGGCGGCGGCACGGCGGGCACCCTCGAGGCGATGAAGTGCTCGTGGCGCGGCCGGCACGTCTTCGACCTGTCCGAGGCCACCGCGCCGGGCACCCGCTACGACGTGCAGTGGGTCGACGTGCCCGAGCGCAACGGCAGCACCGTGCCGGTGCGCAAGCAGTTCACCGACGACCAGGTCACCCGCAGCCGCAAGCTGGAGGGCCAGTGGTGGGGTGACGGCGGCGTCTACTTCGTGGCCAGCTACGCCCGCAAGGACGACGGCAGCCGCAACGAGCACGACGGCCAGGTCTGGTTCTACGACCCGGACCACCGGACCATCACGCTCAAGACCATCTTCGGGGTGAACCCGGACCCGGCCGTGGAGGGCGCCTACGACGGGCCGGACAACATCACGCTGTCGCCGTACGGCGGTCTGATCATGGCTGAGGACGGGGAGGGGCTGAGCCACCTGGTCGGGCTCACCGAGCGCGGCACGGCGTACCCGATGGCCCGCAACGAGCTCAACGACAGCGAGTTCACCGGCCCGACGTTCAGCCAGGACGCGTCGATCCTGTTCGCGAACCTGCAGTCGCCGGGTTACGTCTTCGCGATCACCGGCCCGTGGGGGCGCGGCCACCACTGACGTCCGGGCGTCCGGCTGCTGCTCAGCGCAGCAGCCGGACCAGGGTGTCGGCCAGCACGGCGGCGGTCTGCTCGGCCGGGGCCGACGGCAGCACCACGTGGCTCAGCACGAGCCGCACGATCGACTCCGCCGCCGCGGCGACGGTCTGCTCACCGGCCTGCGGCACGTGCGCCGCGGCCCAGTCCCGGACCACGGCGCTCGCCGTCGTGAGCACCAGCTCCGAGCGGGTGGTCAGGTACGGCAGCAGGCCGTCGTCGCCGTCGGCGCCGGTGAGGACGGTCTTGACCAGCGGGTTGTCGGCCGCCTCGGTGAGGGTGCGCAGGATCGCCGCCTCGCCGGCCGCCCGCACGTCCCCGCCGTGGGCCAGCAGCTCGGCGCGGACCGCGTCGACGAACCGGCCGATCTCCCGGCCGGTCAGGGCCTCGGCCAGGCCGGCCTTGTTGCGGAACTCGTTGTAGACCGTCTGCCGGCTGACCCCGACCGCGTCGGCCACGTCGGCCATCTTCACCGCCGCCCAGCCCTGTGCGACCGCGAGGTCCCGGGCGGCGTCGATGATCGCCGTGCGGAGCTGGCGGCGCTTCTCCTGGCGGTAACTCGGGGACTCGTCCATCGGGCCGAATAGTAGACGCATGTACCCGGGCTGTCCAAAATCTTGACACGGGAAGCTCCCGTGTCAAGGATAGCGCCATGGCTTCCACCGTCACCGCTCCCGCCTGGCGGGACACCAAGCGACCGCTGTGGCCGCTCGCCCTGGTGATCCCCGTGCTGCCGTTCGTCTCGCTCGCCGTGGCCGTCCGCTGGGACACCGGCTGGGCCTGGCTGCTCACCCCGGCCGTCGTCTTCGGCCTGATCCCCGCCATCGACCTGGTCATCGGCAACGACCGGGCCAACCCGCCCGAGGACCTCGTGCCGGCCCTGCAACGCTCGCCCTACTACCGCTGGATCACCTACCTGTACCTGCCCGCCCAGTACGCCGCCCTCGTCGCGGCCTGCGCCGTCTGGGCCCGGGGGCCCGGCCCGGTCGGCGGCGTCGGCCTGGTGCTGACCATCGGCATCGTCAACGGCGTGGCCATCAACACCGCCCACGAGCTGGGCCACAAGCGCGAACGGGTGGAACGCTGGCTCTCCAAGATCGCCCTCGCGCCGACCGGCTACGGCCACTTCTTCGTCGAGCACAACCGCGGGCACCACGTCCGCGTCGCCACCCCGGAGGACCCGGCCAGCTCCCGGTTGGGGGAGAGCTTCTGGCGGTTCTGGCCCCGGACCGTGCTCGGTAGCCTGCGCTCGGCCTGGCGGCTGGAGACCCAGCGCTTCCGGCTCCGCTCCCGCAGCCCGTGGACCGTGCGCAACGACATCCTCAACGCCTCGGCCATGACGGTGGTGCTGTTCGCCGGCCTGGGCGTCGCGTACGGCCCCGGCGTCCTGCCGTTCCTGCTCGCCCAGGCCGTCGTCGGCTTCTCGCTGCTGGAGGCGGTCAACTACCTGGAGCACTACGGCCTGCTCCGGCAGCGCAACCCGGCCGGCCGGTACGAGAAGGTCGACCCCCGGCACAGCTGGAACAGCGACCGCCTGGTCACCAACGTCTTCCTCTTCCAGCTCCAGCGGCACAGCGACCACCACGCCAACCCGCTGCGCCGCTACCAGGTGCTGCGCAGCTTCGACGTGTCGCCGCAGCTGCCGGCCGGCTACGCCACGATGCTGGTCGCCGCCCTGGTCCCCCCGGTGTGGCGGCGGCTGATGGACCGCCGGGTGCTGGCCCACTACGGCGGTGACGCGTCGCTGGCCAACACCGGCCGCATGACCGGCCCGGCGCGGGGGTAACGCCACGGGGCACCGGCCGCGCCAGCAGAGGGAGCCCCACCGTGTCGATGATGCGGACCAAACCCATCGAGGTCGTCCTGGCCCAGAGCGGCGACCCGGGGGACGAGGGCCCGGCGGGACGGCTGCGCCGGCGGCTGGGCCCGCTGGACCTGATGGGTTTCGGGATCGGCATCGTCATCGGCACGGGCATCTTCACCCTCACCGGCATCGAGGCGCGCGACCACGCCGGCCCCGCCGTCATCGTCGCGTTCGCCCTGGCCGGGGTGGCCAGCCTGCTCGCCGCGCTGTGCTACGCCGAGCTGGCGTCCAGCGTGCCGACCGCGGGCAGCGCCTACACCTACGCGTACGCCACCATGGGCGAGATCGTCGCCTGGATCATCGGCTGGGACCTGGTGCTGGAGTTCGCCCTGGGCGCCGCCGTGGTCGCCCGCGGCTGGTCCGGGTACCTGGCCCAGCTGTTCCACCTGCCGGGCGCGTTCTTCGGCGAGGGCAGCACGGTCAACCTGGGCGCGATCGTGATCGTGCTGCTGCTCGGCGCGGTGGCCACGGTCGGCATCCGGCAGTCGTCGCGGGTGACCAACGTGCTGGTCGTGGTCAAGGTGGCGATCTGCCTGTTCGTCGTGGTCGCCGGCGCCTTCTTCATCCGGGCGGCCAACCTGACCCCGTTCGTGCCCCCGGCCCGGCCCGTCACCGACGACACCGCCGGGCTGGCCCGGCCGCTGTCGCAGGTGGTGTTCGGCCTGGACCCGTCGGCGTTCGGGGTGGCCGGGGTGCTGACCGCCGCCGCGGTGGTGTTCTTCGCGTACACCGGCTTCGAGGCCGTGGCCAACCTCGGCGAGGAGACCCGCCGGCCGCGCCGCGACCTGCCGCTCGGGTTGTTCGGCACGCTGGGGGTGTCGGCCCTGCTCTACATCGCGGTGTCGTTCGTCGTGGTCGGCATGGTCGACTACCGGCAGATCGACCGCGGCGCGCCGATCGCCTCGGCGTTCGACGCGGTCGGCGCGGGCTGGGCGTCCGCGCTGGTGTCGATCGCCGCGGTGGCCGGGCTCACCAGCGTCATCCTGGTCGACATCGTGGCCATCGGGCGGATCGGCTTCGCCATGTCGCGCGACCGGCTGCTGCCGCCGCCGGTCGGCGCGGTGCACCCCCGCTGGGGTACGCCGTACCGCACGACGCTTGCGGTCACGGTCGGCATCGCCGCGCTGGCCGGCTTCGTGCCGCTGTCCTCGCTGGCCAACCTGGTCAGCATCGGCACGCTGTTCGCCTTCGTGGTGGTCTCGGTGGCCGTGCCCGTGCTGCGCCGCACCCGCCCGCGGCTGTCCCGGCCGTTCCGGGTGCCGCTGTCGCCGGTGCTGCCGCTGGTCTCGGCGCTGGCCTGCCTCTACCTCATGACGAACCTGTCGGTGGAGACCTGGCTGCGCTTCCTGGCCTGGCTGGCCATCGGCCTGGTCGTCTACCTGGGGTACGGACGCCGCCACAGCCGCGGCGCCGAACGCGAGCCCGCCGAGGTGTCGTGAACCCGGCTGAACCGGCGGCCCCGGCTGCCTAGGGTGCGCACCATGGACGTGTCCACGCAGGATTCCCTCTACGCCCGCATCGGCGGGCGCCCGGCCGTGACCGCGGCGGTCGACGCCCTCTACCGGGTCGTCCCGGCCGACGACCGGCTGGCCGGCTACTTCGCCGCGGTCGACCTCGCGCAGCTCAAGGAGCACATGACGGCGCTGCTGAGCCAGCTGCTCGGCGGCCCCGAGCGGTACGCCGGCCGCGACCTGCGCGTCGCCCACCTCGGCCTGGGCATCACCGCGGCGCACTACGACCTGGTCGGCGCCTACCTGCTCGGCGTCCTGGCGGGCGGCGGCGCCGGCGACGAGGTGCTGGAGGCGGTGCGCCGGACCCTGGCCGCGGCCGCGCCCGACATCGTGGGCTGAGCGGCCCGCTCAGCCCCAGACCTCCCGGGCCGTCTCCACGACCAGGCGCAGCTTGGCGAACTGCTGCTCCTCGGTGAGCGCGTTGCCCTCCACCGTGGACGAGAAGCCGCACTGCGGCGACAGGCACAGCTGGTCCGGGTCGACGTACTTCGCCGCCTCGTCGATGCGCCGCTTGAGCTGGTCCTTGTCCTCCAGCGCTCCGCGTTTGGTGGTCACCAGGCCGAGCACCACCCGCTTGCCCGGCGGGACGAAGCGCAGCGGCGCGAACCCGCCGGAGCGCTCGTCGTCGAACTCCAGGAAGAAGCCGTCCACGTTCAGCCGGGTGAACAGGGCCTCCGCGACGAAGTCGTAGCCGCCCGACGCGGCCCAGGAGGAACGGAAGTTGCCCCGGCACATGTGCGTGGTGATCGTCATCCCCGCGGGCCGGTCGTCGATCGCCGCGTTGATCTGCCGGATGTAGCGCTCGTGCTGGTGCTGCGGGTCGCCGCCCTGCGCGGCGACCAGCTCGCGCTGGGCCGGATCGTTGAGGTAGGCCAGGCTGGTGTCGTCGAGCTGCAGGTAGGTGCAGCCGAGCCCGGCCACCCGGCGGATCTGCTCGGCGTAGGCCGCGCTGAGGTCGTCCCAGAACTGCTCCAGGTCGGGGTAGACGGCGGCGTCGATCGCGGCCCGGCCGCCCCGGTAGTGCACCATGCTCGGCGAGGGGATGGTCAGCTTCGGCGTGGCCGCGCCCACCTGCGACCGCAGGTAGGTGAAGGCGTCGGCGAAGATGGTCTGCTCCAGGCGTACGGGGGCGGCGACGCGCAACGCGGGCGGGTCGAACTCGATGGTCCCGTCCTGGTTGTGGAACTGCACGTGCATCCGCTCCTCGGCCTGGGTGATCCCGCCGAGCTGGTAGATGAAGTCCATGTGCCAGGAGGTACGGCGGAACTCGCCGTCCGTGGCCGACTCCAGGCCGATCTCCTCCTGCCGGCGCACCACCTCCGCGATCGCCGCGTCCTCCACGGCGCGCAGCCCGTCGGCCGGCAGGGTCCCGGCCGCGAACTGTTCCCGGGCCCGCAGCAGGGCGGCGGGACGAAGCAGGCTCCCGACGTGATCGGCGCGAAACGGCGGCATCCATCGACCCTGCCACCGCCGCCGCAACCCGGCAACCCGGACCCGGCCGGCCCGCGGTCCGGTTCAGCAAACCCACAGACGGCTCACCGGCGGCTGACAAGGTGCCGGGCGACAGTGGGTGTCATCACCGCTCACCGATGCGAGGCGAGGCGCGCCATGACCGATCTGCTGACCCGGCCCCCGTACACCGAGGAGACGTCCGCCGGCGCCACCCCGCCGGTCCTGCCGCCGCACGTCGACAGCCATCGCGGCGGGGGAGAGCGGCGCTGGCCGCGGCGGGTCGCCGGTGGCGCCGCCGTGCTCGCCCTGATCGCCGGCGGCGGTGCGGCCGGTGGCTTCGCCGCCGAGCACTACGCCGGCCGGGACGCCGCCGCCGCCACGGCTACCACCGCGACCGCGGCCGCCGTGGCCGGGAGCGACAGCCTCGCCGCGGTCGCCGCGAAGGTGTCGCCCAGCATCGTCACCGTGCTCATCGACGGCGCGACCGAGTCGGCCCTCGGCTCGGGGGTCGTGCTCGGCGCCGACGGGCTGATCCTGACCAACAACCACGTCATCTCCTCCGGCGGCACGGTCAGCGTGCGGCTGGCCGACGGACGGACGGTGCCGGCCGCCGTGGTCGCCGCCGACAGCACCCACGACCTCGCGCTGGTCCGGGCGAGCGGGGTGTCGGGGCTGACCCCGGCCACCTTCGGCGCCGATGCCAGCGTCGCCGTCGGCGACACCGTGCTGGCGTTCGGCGCGCCGCTCGGGCTGGAGGGCACCGTCACCTCCGGCATCGTGAGCGCCCTGGACCGCGAGGTCGGCACCGGCACCGAACAGCTGACCGGCCTGCTGCAGACCGACGCCGCGATCAACCAGGGCAACTCCGGCGGCGCGCTGGTCGACACCTCCGGCAACGTCATCGGCATCAACGTCGCCATCGCCACGGCCGGCGACCGGAGCACCGGCAACGTCGGCGTCGGTTTCGCCATCCCGGCCGGCACCGTCACCACCGTGGTGCGCCGGCTCGAGGCGTCGGCCGCCGCCTGAGCCCGGCGCCGCACCCGGGGGTGCGGCGCCGGTCAGCCGGCCAGGTGGCCGAACCTGTCCTCCAGCTCGGCCCAGGAGCCCTGCGCGACCGCGCGGCCGCCGATCAGCACGACCACCTTGTCGGCGCGCGACAGCGCGGCCCGTTTCGACGTCGAGCCGACCACCGTGACGCCGTGCCGGCGCAGCGCCCGCCACAGTTCCAGCTCGGTCGTGACGTCCAGCGCGGACGACACGTCGTCGGCGATCAGCAGCTCCGTACGCGGCGCCAGCGCCCGGGCCAGGGCCAGCCGTTGCAGCTGGCCGCCGGACAGCCGGGTGCCCTTGTGGCCGATCAGCAGTTGCAGCCCGCCGCCGGCCGCCGCCAGGTCGTGCTCGAGCTGGGCGGTGGACACCGCGTCCTCGGCGTCCACCGCGTGCCCGAGCCGGATGTTGTCCGCGACCGTGCCGGACAGCACCCGGGGCAGCTGCGCCACGTAACCGACCTGGTTGGGCCGCAGGAAGACCTCCGGCTCGTCCACCGGCCGGCCGTTCCAGGTCAGCGTCCCGGTGTGGTGCACGATGCCGGCCAGCGCCCGCAGCAGCGACGACTTGCCCGCGCCGACCGGGCCCACGACCAGCACCAGCTCGCCGCGCTCGACGACCAGGTCGACGTCCTTCGCGCCCACCGTGCCGTTCTCGTGCACCGCGCTGAAGCCGGACAGCTCCAGCCGGCGCAGCGGATTGCGCGGCGCCGCCGCCGGCGCGTCCGCGGTGCCGCGCGCGATGTCCACGCCCGGCACCTGGGCCGAATACTCCGCCACCCCGGCCATCGCCACCGTGCGCCGGGTCCACACCCGGGCCGACGGGAAGTGCGACACCAGCGACGCCGTGGTCCAGGCGAACCACCGGGCCGCCCCGAGGGTCGCGACGGCGATCAGCGTCGCCGCCGCCGACAGATGCCCGGCCAGGTACAGCGCCCACGCCGCGATCGGGAGCAGGCCGCTGACCACCGACGGCGTGGACCGGGCCCACACCTGGATCGCGATCTCCCGGCGCTGCCGGTCGCTGCGGGCCGCGTCCAGCCCGGCCAGGTGCTCCAGGACCGGGGCGGTCGCGCCGGCCAGCTTCACCGTGCGCGCCGCCGACAGCGAGGAGACCAGCGCGGTCGCGAACGCGGCCCGGGCCGCCACCGTACGCCGGGCCGCGCGTTCCAGCCGCGGCCCGAACAGCGTCGCCGCCAGCCCCGAGACGACCATCGTGCCGGCGAAGAAGGCGGCCGGCACGTACGAGCGCGAGGCCGCCGTCATCGCCACGACCATGATCAGGCTGATCGAGGTGTCGATCAGGTTGTCGGCCAGCATGACGACCCGTTCCGTGTCGCCGCCGTGCGCCACGACCTCGGCCGGGGTGTACTTGCTGACCCGGCGCGGGCCGATCTGCCCGTGCACCAGCCGCATGCTGATCCGCAGCATCTGCCGGACCCACCACTCGGGGAACCAGGCGCCGGTGTAGTACAGCGCCGGGATGGCCACGAGCAGCCCCGCGGTGATGCCCAGCGCCGGCCCCATCGGGTCGCCGATCCCGTCGACCACCCGCGACCACAGCAGCGGCAGGACCGCGCCGTCCAGGCCGAGCAGCACCAGGACCACGAAGAACGCGATCGCGGCCAGCCCGTACCGGGGGTCGTTGGTGGTCAGCCGGGCGATCTCGCGCATGGTGCGCGCGGGCGGCGCCGGCGGCAGCGGCGGCGGGTCGGCCATCGGCAGCGCCGCGCCGAGCTCGGTGGGTTCCGGCTCCTGCGGCTCGCGTTCGAGCAGGGCCACCCCGCCGGACGTGCGGGCCGGCGCGGCGACGCTGGAGCTGGCGAGCAGCTCGGCGAAGCGCCGGGACTCGCGCAGCGGGCCCGCCTCCAGCACCTCGCCGTCGGCCAGCACGATCACCTCGTCGCAGCGGCGCACCGAGGAGAGCCGGTGCGCGACGATGACGCCGATCCGGCCCTCCAGCAGCCGGTCCGTGGCGCGCTGGACCCACGCCTCGGTGACCGGGTCCATCCGGGCGGTGGCCTCGTCGAGGATCACCACGTGCGGGTCGCGGACCAGGATCCGGGCGAACGCGACGAGCTGCTCCTGCCCGGCCGACAGCACGTAGCCGCCCTCGCCGAGCCGGGTCTCGACGCCGTCGGGCAGGCCGGCGGCCCAGGCGGTCAGGCCCAGCTCGGCCAGCGCGGCGCCGGCCCGGGGCAGCAGCTCCGGGTCGAACAGCGCGATGTTCTCGGCCAGGGTGCCGGCCAGGATCTCGGTGCGCTGCGGGACGATGGCCGTCCACCGGCGCAGCCCCTCGACGTCGAGGTCGACCAGGTCGACCTCGCCCAGGAAGACGGTGCCGCGGGGCACGTCCACGGCCCGGGTCAGCACCTTGGCCAGGGTCGACTTGCCCGAGCCGGTGCGCCCGATCAGCGCGTACGAGCGGCCGCGGGCGAACGACAGGGTGACGTCCCGCAGCGCCGGCGGGCGCCCGGAGTCGGCGCCGCCGTAGCGGAAGGTCAGGCCGCGCACCCGCAGGTCGCCGTCGACCGGCGGCAGCCCGTCGGTCGGCTCCTGCGGCAGGCCGCGCAGCGACTGCACCCGGCTCCAGGCGCCGAGCGCGTTCTGCAGCTCGGGCACCATCCGGGTGACGTGCTCCAGGGTGCCGCCGAAGCCGAGCGCGAGCAGCCACACGGCGGTGAGCCGGGCGCCGTCGATGTGCCCGGCGGTCAGCGCCCAGGCGCCGACGATCACCAGCGTGGCGATCAGCACCCGGGTGATCGCGCCGGCGCCCAGTGTCACCCGCGAGGAGGTCGTCCACACCTTGCGCCCGCGGACCAGCACCTCGCGGGCGCGCTGGGCGTAGAGCCGGCGCACGTACGGGGCCGCCAGGCTGGTCCGCACGTCGTCCTGGCCGTGGACGGACTCCTCCATCACCGCGGCCAGGTCGGACCAGGCCTCCTCCTCGCGCACCCGCAGCGGCGAGATCCGCTGGATCGGCCGGGTCAACACGGCCACCAGCAGGAACGACACCGCCAGCAGGCCGAGCCCGGCGGGCCACCAGGCGAAGAACGCCGTGACGATGGACAGCACCGCGACCGCCAGCGACTGGGCCAGCCGTACGCCGCTGCCCCGCAGCTCGGAGCCGACCTGGTAGACGTCGCTGTCGATGCGGTCCAGCAGCTCGCCGACCGCGGTGTTCTCCAGCCTGGTCAGCTCCTGGCCGAACGCCACCCGGCACAGGCCGCGGCGCACCGAGGCGGCCCAGTCGGCGGTCAGCCCGGCGACCAGCAGCCCCACGGTGACATCGCTGAGCACCGAGGCCACCAGCGCGACGGCGAGCAGCGCGAACAGCGGCACGGAGCGGTCGACCAGGACGGCGCCGGCGAGACCGAGCGCGCCGGCCTGACCGGCCGCGCCGATCACGATGAGGACGGCCACGAGGCCCGTGCGCCGGGGCGAAGTCCCCCATAAGTCGCGAAGCAGGCGCATCGAAAGTCCTCAGGATAGGGGGCGGGCGGTGCCTCCATCCTGCGGTTCGCGCGGTGCCGGCTCAACGCAATTACGGTCCGGTGACTATCGCCTGCGTCACCCTGGTGGTGATGTCGAGGACCGGGCCGTGGCTTCTACCTCAGGACACAAGCCCAGGAGAGGGAGGCGAACACCATGAGGACCGGACCACTGGACCGCGACTTCACGGCGGTGCTGGAGAAGAGCGCCGCGGACAACGGCTGGACGTACGTGATCATGCCGGACTCGGCGGCCTTCTTCGGCACCCGCGGCCTGGTCAAGGTGCGCGGGACGATCGACGGCGAGCCGTTCACCAGCTCGTTCATGGCGCTGGGGGACGGCCGGCACAAGCTGCCGGTCAAGGCCGCCGTGCGCCGCCGGATCGGCAAGCAGGCGGGCGCCGCCGTCACGGTGCACCTGGCGGAGCGGCTGAGCTGACCGGCCGGGTCAGCCGGCGCGCAGGGTGAGCAGCGTGATCTCGCTGGGGGCGAAGATCCGGAACGGCGGGCCCCAGAAGCCGGTGCCGCGCGAGGTGTAGAGCTGGGTGCGCTCGCCGTGCCGGCTCAGGCCCTGCAGCACCGGCTGGTCCAGCCGGACCAGGTAGTGGAACGGCCACATCTGCCCGCCGTGGGTGTGGCCGGAGATCTGCAGGTCGACGCCGTGCGCGACGGCCCCGGCGACCTGCTGGGGCTGGTGGGCCAGCAGCAGCACGGGCAGCTCCGGCGCGGCGCCGGCCAGCGCCGCCTCGTGGTCCATGTGGTGCCCCGGCACGCCCGAGCCCGCGGCCGTACGGTCGTCGACGCCGGCCACCACCAGGCTGCTGCCGTCGCGGGTGACCACCAGATGCCGGTTGTGCAGGGCCTCCCAGCCCAGCGAGGCCATGTGCTCGACCCAGCGCTGGGCCCCGCTGAAGTACTCGTGGTTGCCGGTCACGTAGACCCGGCCCAGCTTCGCCCGGACGTCGCCCAGCGGGGCCGCCTGCTCCCGGCGCTGGGCGACCTCGCCGTCGGCGATGTCGCCGGTGTGCGCGACCAGGTCGGCGTCCAGCGCGTTGACCACGTCGACGACGCCGCGGGACCAGCGGGCGCGGTCGATCGGGCCGTAGTGGGTGTCGGTCAGCAGCACGACCTTCAGGCCGTCGAGACCCGGGCCGAGCCGGGGGATGCGCACCTCGACGCGGCGGACCCGGGAGACCCGCATCGCCTCGGCGTACCCCCAGAGCAGCAGGACCGTCGCGACCACCGCGACCACCGCCGTGACGATGCGGGAGCGCGCCGGGTCGGCGACGCCCGCCAGTGCCAGCGCCGCCCGCAGCACCAGGCTCAGCACGGACCAGACGAACAGCACCCACACGACGCCCAGCAGGGTGTCGGAGGCGCGGGCGGCGGCGTCGCGGTGGTGCCGGCCGTGGCCGCTGACCATCAGGAACGGGAACGCGACCGCGGCCGCGGCGACCAGCGCCGTGCCCGCGGCGAACACCGCCGCCGGCCACCGGTTGCCCGACCAGACCAGCGTCCACCAGGGCACGCCGAACAGCAGCAGCAGGACGGCGGCGACGATCAGGCCGAAGCGCAGGGCCCGGCCGCGCCGGCGACGCGGCGCGGCTTGCACGGTTTCTCCCACAGACACACGGCGAAGTCTGCCACGGGACGCTCAGCGCGGCGGCGGGGTGCCGATGCTCTCGATCAGCGCGGCCGGCACCAGCAGGTCCGCCCGGCCCCGGGTGGCCGCGATCAGCTCGGCGTTGCGCTCGTCGGTGCCGGTCGCCCAGGCCGCCGCGACGTGCTCGTCCTTGCCGAAGCGGACGTGCCGGTCGACGAGCCGGCGCAGCCGCGAGGTCCGGTCCAGGTCGGCGTACCAGACCTCGTCGACCAGCGGCCGGACCCGCTCCCAGCCGCCCGAGTCCAGCATGAGGTAGTTGCCCTCGGTGACGATGAGCCGGGCCGCCCGGGGCACCCCGATGGTCCCGGCGATCGGCTGCTCGATGAGCCGTTCGAAGCCGGGCGCGTAGATCATCTCGTCGGTGTCCTCGCGCAGCCGGCGCAGCAGCGCCGCGTAGCCCAGCGGGTCGAAGGTGTCCGGGGCGCCCTTGCGGTCGCGGTTGCCGAGCCGCTCGAGCTCCACGTCGGCCAGGTGGAAGCCGTCCATCGGCACGTGCGCGACCCAGCCCGGGGCCGGCCGGGCCAGCGCCGCGACCAGCTCCTCGGCCAGCGTGGTCTTGCCCGCCCCGGGCGCGCCGGCGATGCCCAGCACCGCCCGGCCGCCGTCGCGGACCAGCGCCCGGGCCCGGGCGACGAGCCCCTCGAACGTGACGGTCATGACCCGTAGGGTACGGGCTACAGCCCCAGGCGCAGCGCGGTGACGCCCGCCGGGGAGAGCGGCCGCAGCGTCGCGCGCCTCAGGTCGGCGTGCACGGCGCCGGGCAGCTGGGTGCCGAGCGCGCACAGCGCCGGATAGTGGTCGAGCACGTCGCGGTGGCTCAGGGCGCCGACGCCGATCAGCAGGCCGTTGACCGCCGACGGGTTGCGGGCCAGCGTCGCGCACAGCTCCATGCGCCACACCGGGTCGTCGACGTGCGCGGCGAACTCGCGGGCGATCCGGTTGCTGGCCGAGTACGTCTCGTCGGGCGCGGCGTGGCGTCCGGAAGGGGCCAGCACCGGCGCCATCCGGACCACGATGCCCAGGTGCAGGGCCAGCTCCGGCACGGTCAGCACCTCGAGGCCGAACGAGCAGGTGTCGCAGAGCGGCCGGAACGTCTCGGCGTGCACGACCACGGCCGGACGGGGACAGTCGGCGGCCGGGCTGCACACCGTGTCCATGATGATCTCGGCGAGCCGGCCGGCCTCGTCGAAGCGGCCGATGCCGAAGTACGCCGCCGGTGACTCCCGGTACCGGGCGAGGGCGGCGGGCTCGCTGCCGTAGCCGTCCGGGTCGATCCCGATGCGGGGTACGCCGTGCTGTGCTTGGAGCTGGATGAGCCGGAACATCCTGGTCACTCCCCGGGTCGTGAGGTCGGTGCATCCGGGGGTACGCAGCAGGATGTCCGGCGGTTCACTCCTTACGCTGGGTATAAGAAAAGTGGCGCCGCGCGCGGTGACCGGTCAGGCGGAAGCAGTCGAAAGTCACTGCGTGTAAGGCGTACGTCGCGGCGGTGAGGGCGAGCAGCATGCCCCCGAGCACGACCGCCAGCCGGGCGTCGAGCACCCGCCAGGCGGTGGGCAGGGCGGCGGCGGCGAGCACGAGCCCGGCCTCCAGGGTGGCCTCGGCGAGCCGGCGGGCACGGTCCGGTTTCATGGTCACACCCTGTCCCCGCCGGGGGCGCCGCCGCTTCCCTCCGCAGCCGGATCGCGGCTATGACTTTCGGCGGAGGCCCGGCGCCGCCACGGTCCGCCGCCGGGAGGAGAAAGTGACCGCCTCCGATATCTCGAGCACCGCCCCCGGGGCGGCCCTGGACACTCCCGAAACTGCGCCGTAACGTGGCCTGAGCGGCGGCGATGCCCGGCCGGCGCCGCCACCGACGGAGCCCGGCAAACCACGAAGCTCGCCGGGCTGGCGACCGATAATGGTCATGTCTGTCGGCGGTGGGAGGAACGAGCGGTGACCGGTGCGGCCCCGCCGGCATGGCAGTCCATGCCGGCGCTGATGTATCACTCCGTGTCCGCCGTCGGCGGCCCGTTGAGCGATCTCGCCGTGCCCCGCAGCCGCCTCGCCGAACAGCTCGGCGCGCTCACCGCCGCCGGCTACCGGCTCGTCGGGCTCTCCGCGGCCCTCGACGAGCTGGCCCGGGGCAGCACCGACAAGCTGCTCGCGGTCACCTTCGACGACGGCTACCGCGACTTCCTCACCGCCGGCGTGCCCGTGCTGGCCGAGGCCGGCGCCGGCGCCACCCTGTACGCCTCCGTCGGTCACCTCGGCGGACCGGCCGGCTGGCTGGGCCGCTGGGCCCCCGACTTCGGCCGGCTGCTCAGCTGGGACGAGCTGGCCGAGGTGGCCGACGCCGGCATCGAGATCGGCAACCACAGCCTGCTGCACCACCCGCTCGACGTGCTGCCGGCCGCCGCCCTGCGCGAGGAGACCGTGCGCAGCAAGGACGAGCTGGAGCAACGGTTGCAGCGCCGGGTCCGCAGCTTCGCGTACCCGCACGGCTACAACGGTTCCCGGGTCCGGGCCGCGGTCCTGGCCGCCGGGCACGACAACGCCACCGAGGTCGGCCGGCGGCTGCACCGGCCGGGGGAGCGGCGCTTCGCCGTACCCCGGTTGCAGCCCACCCCGGCGATGACCGGGGCCGACCTCGTCGCCCTGGTCGCCGGCGGCGGGTCGCCGCTGGTGCCGCAGCTCAAGCGGCTCGCCCAGCCCGGCTGGCGGGCGGTCCGCCGGGTCGCCCGGGCGGCCGGCCGGAACCTGACGTGACACCCGCCCACCGGGCCCCGGGCCGGCTGACCCGCCGGCACCTCGTCGGGGGCCTCGCCGCGCTCGCCGCCGTGCCCGCCGCCGCGCTGGCCGTGCGCGCGGTCGGCCGGGACGAGACCCCCGCGGAGGCCACCAGCTCGCCGGGACGCCCGGCCACCGCCACCCCGCGGCCCGGCGCGAGCAGCACCCCGGCAGCCGTCACCAAGGGCGGCGGCCCGGTGCCGTTCCGGCCCGGCCGGGCGATGCTCGGCGCGTACCTCGGGCTCGAGGGCCGGTCGCTGACCGAGAGCCTGGCCCTGCGCCGCGGCCAGCTCGGCCGCGACCAGCGCATCGTGCACGTGTTCTACGACTTCACCGATACGCTGCCGCGCACGGTCGAGGCGCTGCCGGCCAAGGCCACCCCGATGGTGTCGTGGCGCGGCTGCCCGCTGGCCGACATCACCTCCGGGGACAGCGACGCGCTCATCGCCCGCGCCGCCCGCCAGCTCAAGCAGCAGGACCGGCCGGTGCTGCTGCGCTGGGGCTGGGAGATGAACGGCGACTGGTACAAGTGGAGCGCCGCCCGCAACGGCAAGGACGGCAAGGCGTACGTCGCGGCCTGGCGGCGCCTGCACGACATCTTCGCCGGGGAGAAGGCGACCAACGTGTCCTGGGTGTGGAGCCCGAACTGGAACTCCTCCCCGGTGGCCGAGTGGAACACCTTCGCGGCGCTGTACCCGGGCGACGAGTACGTCGACTGGGTCGGCGTCTCCGGCTACAACCTGCACCGGGAGACCCCGGACAAGCTGTTCGGCGGGATCTACCAGGCGTACGCCGCGCGCAAGCCCCTCCTGATCACCGAGGTGGGCGCGATGGACCGCGGCGGGCGTACCAAGGCGGACTGGATCGCGTTGCTGGCGGCGTGGGTCGAGGCGCACCCGGGGGTGGGCGGGGTCACGTGGTTCGACACCGACACCCACCCCGGGTACGCCGAGAAGTGGCGCATCGACACCGACGCCGAGTCGCTGGCCGCGTACAAGGCGATGGCGCAGAGCGCCCGGTTCAGCGGCTAGCCTTCTCCGCCGCCTCGATCGCGTTGCGGAACAGCATGGCGACCGTGGTCGGGCCCACGCCGCCGACCCGCGGGGTGATCGCCCCGGCCACCCGCGCGACCTCCTCGGCCACGTCGGGCAGCAGCCGCCGGCCCTCGTAGCGCACCCCGGCGCCGACCACCGTCGCGCCCGGCCTGACGTGCTCGGGCTGGATGATGCCGGGCACGCCCACGGCGGCGATGAGGATCTCGGCCCGCCGGGTGTAGCGCTGCCAGTCCGGCACCCCGGTGTGCACCACCGTCACCGCGGCGTTCGCGGTGGGGCGCTTCTGCGACAGCAGCATGGCCAGCGGGCGCCCGATGGTCGCGCCGCGGCCCAGGATGACCACCTCCCGGCCGGCGACCGGCACGTCGTGGTACGCCAGCAGCGCCTCGATGCCCGCCGGGGTGCACGGCCGCGGCCCGGGCAGGCCCACCGAGAGCCGGCCCAGGTTGAGCGGGTGCATGCCGTCGACGTCCTTGTCCGGGTCGACGGTCAGCAGCGCCGCGTCGTAGTCGATGTGCGCCGGCGGCGGGTACTGGATCAGCAGGGCGTGCACGGCCGGGTCGGCGTTCAGCGCGTCGATCGCCCGCAGCAGGTCGTCCTGCGTGGCGTCCGCCCCCAGGTGCACGTGCGGCGAGACGAAGCCCAGCTCGGCGGCCTGCTTCTGCTTGATCCGGATGTACCCGGCGCTGGCGTCGTCGTCGCCGACCAGGACGGTGGCCAGCGACGGCTGCACCCCGCCCTCGCGCAGCTTCGCCACGCGCTGCCGGACGTCGGCCAGCACCTCGTCGGCCACCGGCTTGCCGGGC
Source organism: Actinoplanes nipponensis (assembly GCF_016862275.1). Lineage (GTDB taxonomy): Bacteria > Actinomycetota > Actinomycetes > Mycobacteriales > Micromonosporaceae > Actinoplanes > Actinoplanes nipponensis. The sequence goes on from NZ_BOMQ01000026.1 coordinate 58,119, forward strand.
AGCAGCCTGGCCATGTGTTCTTCGGACATCCGCTTCCACTTCGGCGTGGGCACCCAGGCGGACGGCCCCCACGGCGAGCTCCCCGATGGTGGTCCCCATCCTCGATGCCGCCAGTCGCGTGTCCGCGTCAGTCTACGGCGCTGACGTAGAGAGTCCGGTAGGCGGTGGTGTCCCCCGCGCGGTAGAGGTTCACGGTCAGCCGTTGCGCGCCGGGCAGGCTCAGCGTCTCGCTCCAGGCGCCGTCGCCGCTCACCGTGACGGTGCGCTGCAGCGTGGTGGTGCCGGACGGCCCGGCCACCCGTACCGTGTACGGCCCGTCGGCGGCCAGCAGCCCGCTCGCCGAGACCCGCACCGCGCGGTTGCCGGCCGCGTCGACCGGGCCCGACGGCGCCGCCGCCAGCGCCGTCACGACGGTGTCGTGCGTGGCCCGGGAGGTGGTGAACGACAGCCAGCTCGCCCCGGCGAGCACGCCGGCGACCAGCACCAGCGGCAGGAACTGGCGCAGCAGCCGGCGCCGCCGGGCCCGGTCCTCGGCCGCGGCCCGCTGCTCGTCCTCGGCCGGCGGCACCACCGGCACGATCGACATGACGATCGTGCTGGCCTCGGCCACGCCCGGCGCCGGCAGCCGGAGCGTGTTCTCCTCGACCTCCATCCGCACCAGCTTCTCGCCGACCGGCCGCCGCGGCGCGGGTCCGGCGGCCACCGGCGTTCGGCGCCGCATCATCCGCGCCGCCACCACGGCCGCCAGCGTCACGCCCACCGTGGACACGGTCCACGCGAGCCGGTCGATGCGCAGCCCGACCCCGTGGACGACCAGGCCGGCGACGATCAGCACGCCCATGCTCAGCGCGGGGGTGAGCACGGTGCGCTCGACCGCGGTCAGCGACCGGCGGCGGAACAGCACCCCGAGCAGGGCCATCCCGGGCAGCACGAAGCCGAGCAGCAGACCGCCGGCGATGGCGGCCGGCCGCGGCCCGGCCAGCACGGCGGCGCCGGCGGCCAGGGCCAGGGCGGCGAGGACGCGGGACAGCAGGGCGCTCACTGGACCCCCGTCCGGTAGATGCGGACGGTGCCGTTGTCGTAGAGCCGGTCGACCCCGGCCAGCGTGTCGAACTTGCCCAGCTGCCCGACGGTCAGCGGCGAGGTGATCTGCCCGGAGCGCGGGTCGCTCTCGAAGTACGCGCCGCTCTCCGGCAGCTGGGTGCTCAGCCGCCGGTCCACCACCAGGTACTGCACGTGCAGCCGCTGCGCGAGGTCGTCCTGGTCCAGGCCCCAGGTGTCGGCGTAGTACAGCGGGCCGACCTCGCGCACCGGGTCCTGGCGGCCGTACGTGGAGGCCAGCGACACCGAGGTCGCGTCGCCGCCGACCCGGTTGCCCGGGCCCAGCGTCTGCCGCTGCCAGTCGGCCGAGGCCACCCCGTACGCGTCGACCGAGCGCTCGTACCCGCCGGCCAGGTACGGCCCCGGCAGGATGGACGCGATCGGCGGCCATCCGCCGGCCCGCGCCCCGATCATCAGCAGCGTGATCATCGCCGAGCCGGCCGCGACCCGGCTGTAGAGGTTCCAGCCGCCCGGCACGATCACGTCGATGGCCGGGGCGGCGGCCCGCCACCGGTGGCCGTCGGCGTCCCTGGCCGGGATCAGCTGCACGCCCCGGACCAGGCCGATCGCGGCCAGGATGGAGATCGGCACGTAGGTGAAGGTGGACAGCCGGCCGGCGATCTCCGGGCCGTTCTGGCCCAGGAACCGCACCCCGTTGCCGGCGAAGAACACCAGCCCGCCGGCGACTGCCGCCCACCGCCACCAGTCCCGGTCGCGGCGGTGCACCATGTCGCGGGTCACGGCGAGGGCGAGCACCAGCAGGCCGAGCAGGCCGGCGCCCTGCACCACCAGCTGGCCCACCGAGACGGGCGCGCTGGCCGAGGCCGCGTCGCTCTCCCCGGAGACCAGCTGCGCCACGGTACGGCGGACCTGCTCCACCGGCTCCTCCAGGTAGCCGACGACGTCCGTGGCGACCAGCAGGATCCACGCCGCCACCACCACGGCCGCCGCGCCGGGCATGACCAGCGCCGACCACCGCCGCGGCTGATCCACCACCAGCTCGGCCACCGCCAGCAGCAGCAGCGTCGCGACCAGGGCCAGGGCGGTGACGTGGTGGCTGACGGTGGTCAGCGCCATCGACACCCCGGCCAGCGCCACGAAGGTGCGGCCGCCCTCGGCGCGCCACCGCCGGACCGCCCAGATGGTCAGCATGAAGAACGGCAGCGCGGCCGTCTGGTACAGGAACATGGAGTTGAAGAACAGGTAGTGCAGGGCGGTCGCGTACGTGGCGCAGGCGACGCCGGCGACCGCGGGGGAGTTGCTGGCCCGCAGCACCACGGCGAACAGCACGCCGACGAAGACGAGGTGGGCGATCCCGGCCACGACGACCCCGGCCGCGGTGACCGGCAGCCCGGTCATCTCCGCGGCGGCGGCACCCAGCTCGGCCAGGCCGGGGAAGTGCTCGGCGGGCGGCAGCGCCGGGTTGGGCCGGAACAGCTCCCCGGACTCCACGATGATGGTCGTGGCCAGCCAGTGCTGCAGCTCGTCGGGGAACCGGAACTGGTCCGGGCTGTACATCCACTTGAGCAGGTACTGGTGCAGGGCGAGCCCCATCACCAGCAGGAACGACTCGGCGACCCCGGCCATCCGGCGGCTGAGCAGCCGCACCACGACCGGCGTGAAGACCACGACCTGCCCCACCCAGTACGCGAACGGGGCGTTGCCGGTGCTCACCCGCCCGCCGGCGTAGGCCAGCGCGACCATGAGCACGCCCAGCGCGGAGATGGTCAGCACGGCCGGCGCGTGGCCCAGGTCGAGCGGCTCGCGGCGGGCGCGGGCGGGCTTGGGCGCGCGGCCGGGATCGGGCGGGGGAGCGGCCTCGGTCCGCTGCCCGTCGCGCCGGCCGGGCACGACCGGGATGACGGCGGTGACGACCTCGGTCGGCGGGGCGACGGTGGCGGCGGTCCGCACGACGGGGATCACCACGGTGTCGTCGTGCGCCCGGGTCAGGATGACGACGGTGTCCTCGCCGGGGGAGCGGGGTGCGGGGTCGGGCTCCCGGTCCGCGGGGGGCGCCTCCTCCGGCTGCGGTGGCGGGGCCGGCAGCGTCAGGACGACGGTGTCGTCGGCCGCGGGCGGCAGGCGCAGCACCACGGTGTCCTCGACGTCCGGCTCGGGGCCGGCCGGGTCGGCGACGGGCTCAACCTCGACCTCAGCGTGAGCTTCGCGCTCGGCAGGAGCCTCAACCTCAACCTCAGGTCGAGACTCGGGCTGAGGCACGGTGTCATCCTTACCGCTCTTGACCTGCTGAATGTCCGTTTCGTCGCCGGGCCGGTCGGGGGCCGGGGCGGCGGGCCGGGGGTCCGGCTCGTCCTGGATCTCGGCCGCGTCCGTGGCGTCCCCGGTCCCGCTCTCTCCCTCGGCCGGAGCCTCCGGTGCGTCGCCGGCGTGCTCCTCGCCCGCCTCGGCCGGCGTCGTGCCGGTGTCGGCCGGCGCCGCCACGGCGGCCGGGATCACCACCTTGGGCACACCCGAGGTGGTCTGGATGTCCGCGACCGCGGGCCCGGACGCCTCGGCGCCGGACGGTGCTGCCGGGCGTACCCGGGCCGTCCCGCGCGCCGGCTGCTCCCCGCCCGGCTGCTCCCCGCCCGGTCGGTCCCGGTCCGGGCGTGGCTCCGGCCGGGCCGGTTCGGGCGGGCGCGGGCCGGCCGCACGCTGGTCCGCCATGAGCTGGGCCTCCGCGGCGTCGGGGGACTCGAACTGCTGGATGGACGTCATCGGCGTGGCCGGGCGCAGCACCGGTCCGTCGTCCGGTTCGCCGGATCCGGGGGACGGGTGCGCGCTCAGCATGCGGCCACCGCCCCGGTCGGTCGGTCCGGGGCGGCGCACGCGCGGTCCGATCGCCACATCTGCTTCCTCCTGACCGAGAATGCCCGGTGACGGGGGAAGTTTCCGGTGAACGGCTGAGTCGGCACGATTCAGCGGCCGCTCCGGGTCCGGGCCCGGGCCGCCCGGCGGCCCCTGAGGTAGGCGCGCGGACCCGCCAGCATGCCCTTGCGGTTGGCCGTGAGCAGTTCCCGCGGGAAGTCGTCGCGCAGGGTCGACACCCGCAGGCTGTCCTTGCTGGTCAGGTCGCGCAGCGCGCCCGGGGCCAGCTTGAGCAGCGGCCACAGCAGGCCGGGCCGGCGCAGCAGCAGGCTGGTGTAGGCGGCGGTCAGCCCGGCGCCGTAGCCCACCATCTGCTTGTGCAGGCCCTCGAGGTCCCGCCGGTGGTAGTGGTGGGTGACCGCGGTGGGCTGGTAGACGATGGTGCCGCCGCCCAGCAGCACCTGGGTGAAGGCCAGCGTGTCCTCGGAGCCCATCGCCGGGGTGCCGGCGCCCAGCGCGGTGTCCCAGCCGCCGATGCGCTCGATGACGCCGGGCCGGAAGGTCATGTTCGCGCCGGTGCCGAACGGCGGCAGCGGGTACAGCGGGCTCTGCCGGTGCGCGGTCGCCGGGCCGAACAGGTCCGGGGTGAAGCCGCGGCCCTTGCTGTGCCCGCCGAACTGCTCGAACCACAGCTGCGCCCGCGTCTCCAGCTCGGCCGGCACGATCACGCCGGAGACCACGTCGGCCTCCGGGTGGTCGGCCAGCGCCCGGGCCACCTCGGCCAGCCAGTGCACGTCGGCGTACTCGTCGTCGTCGATCCAGGCCAGGATCTCGCCGGGCGCCGCCGCCACCGCCGCGTTGCGGGCGAAGGACAGGCCGGCGCGGGGCTCGAGCAGGTACTCGACCGGGCCGCGGCGGGCCGCCGAGCGGACCACCTCGGCGGTGGCGTCGGTGACCGGGGCGTTGTCGACGACCAGGATCCGGAAGTCGGGGTAGGCCTGGGCGAGCAGGCTGTCCAGGCAGCGGGCCAGCGCGCCGGGCCGCTCCCGGGTGCAGACCACCACGGTGACCGGCGGGGCGGCGGCCAGCACCGCGCGGCGCCGGGCCAGGAAGGCCGGCTCGGCCGCCGGCGTGATGCCGTCGATCGGCAGCGTGCTCAGCGCCAGCTCGGCGAGCCGGGGCGCCAGCGCCGGGCCGAGCTCGGCGGTGATCGCGGCGGCCAGCTCGGCGGGCCGCAACCCCTGCTCCGGTACGGCGGTCAGCACGGCCCCGAGCGGCTCGGTGAACAGCCGCACCAGCACCCATGCCTGGAGCACGCGGCGCCCGTCCGCGCCCACCCCGGCGACCGTCGGCAGCGGGTCGGACAGCTCCAGGTCGAGCAACGTGGCGGGCAGCGCCTCCCCGCGGGGCTCGAACGCGGGCGCGGTGATCATCTCGTCGGTGCGCTGGGCCGGCACCCACACCTTGCCGTTCACGCCGGCCTGGTTCGCGGCGGTCATCGGGTCGCCCCGGCGACGACGGTGCGGCGGCCGGCCACGGTCTCGACGACGCCGCCGACCCCGGCCGCGGCGACGCCGGCCAGCACCCCGCCGGCCTTGAGGGCGTGGTGCGCGCCCCGGCCGCGGGTGGCGGCGACCAGGTTGCGGAGCACCGCGCGCGGCAGCGACCGCAGGTAGTCCCGTTCCGAGCCGAGGCTCTCCGAGCCGTCCAGCAGGCCGGCCATCGCGACCTTGCCGCGCCCCTCGGCGTAGCAGCGGCGCAGGAAGAAGCCGAACGTGGACCGGCTCGCGGGCACCTCGTGGCGGATGACCGCGTCGGGGACGTACATCCAGTGGCCGCCGGCCAGCGCGCTCATCCGCAGGCACAGCTCGGTGTCCTCGGGGCGGTTCTGGTTGCCCAGCTTGCCGAAGCCGGTGCGGAAGCCGCCGACGGCCAGGAAGGTGTCGCGGCGCACGACCATGCTGGCCGACCACACGTTGCGGATCGGCGCGGTGGTGGTCGGCATGCCGGCGTACGAGCCGCCGACCGCCCAGAGGAACTCCTCGGGCATCCAGGCGGGCTTGGCGCCCTCCCAGTCCGGGTCGATGCCGCCGCCCGCGCCGACCACGGCCGGGTCCGCCGCCAGCGGCTTGACCAGGTTCTCCAGCCACTGCGGGCAGGCCACCGTGTCGTCGTCGAGGAACGCGATGAGCGACGTGCTGGTGTGGAACGCGCCCGTGTTGCGGTTGCCGGACACGCCCCGGGTGTAGAGGTTCTCCAGGACGGTCACGCCGCCCAGGTCGCGTCGGGTCCGGCGGAACAGCACCGGGTTGTGGTCGACCACGACGACGATCTCGGCGGGGGCGTACGTCTGCGACCGGGCCGAGGCGACGGTCCGCACCAGGGCGTTCCAGCGCTGCTCGCTGTGGGTCGGGATGACGATGCTGACGGCGGGGCGGGGGGTGGGTTCCACGCGGGTGCTCCTCGGGGACGGTGGGGGACCGGGCGGGCGAGCGGGAGAGCTCAGTCCTCGCGGGTGGCGCGGGCCTGCAGCGCCTTGATGTCGTCGGTGCGGCGGGTGCCGACGTCGTCGCGGCGCAGCCCGCGGTTGAGGTGCGCGACGTGCTGGCGGGGGTCGCCGGCCGGGGTGACCCCGGCGACGGGCGGCCGGTTGACGACCTTGTTGAGCGCGCGTACGGGCGGGGCGGCGGCGGGCGTGGCGGTCGGGTGCTGGTGCACGATGACCCCGCCGGCCCGGCTGCCGCCGCGGCGCTGGCGGCGCATCCGGCCGTACTCGCTGAAGATCGTGCGCAGCACCCGGAAGCCGTCGCGGAAGGTGTTCAGGTTGCTCTGGCCGTGGATGCGGGCGTGCTCGATGCTGCCGACCTCGCCGACCCGCATCCCGTCGGCCGCCGCCCGGATGTTGATCATCGTCTCGATCTCGAACCCGTCGCCCCACAGCTTGCTGCCGTCGGTGGGCCGGGGCAGGGTCGGGTCGGGCAGGGCCAGCGTCGGCACGACGCGGCGCCAGAAGGCGTTGTAGCCGTAGCAGAGGTCGGTGAAGCGGGTCCCGAACAGGACGTTCACCACCAGGTTGAGACCGTCGTTGCCGAGCTTGCGCAGCGGGGTGATGTCGTGGCTGTGCCCGCCCTTGTCGAAGCGCGAGCCCTTGACGAAGTCGGCGCCGGCGACGAGCTCGGCGACGAAGCCGGGGATCTCGGCCGGGTCGGTCGAGCCGTCCGCATCGATCATCACGATGATGTCGCTCGTGCAGGCGGCGAAGCCGCAGGCCAGCGCGTTGCCCTTGCCGGTACGGGTCTGCTGCACGATCACCACGTCGGGGCGCAGCTCGCGGGCCACGGCCACCGTCCGGTCCAGCGACCCGCCGTCGACCACGATCACCTCGTCGATGCCGTCGGGGAGCTTGGCGAACACGTGCGGGAGGTTCCGCTCTTCGTTCAGGGTCGGAATCACGACGCTTACGGTCGGTGACGACTGCCCATTACTCGGTGTGTTGCCCGAGGTCGTGGAAAGCTGCATGTCGGTCCCTTCGGGGGCGGCAGATGCGACGTAATCGGCGTTTTCCGGGGGCAGGAACGCAGGTCGCCCGCTTCTGCCGCCAAATCTAGCAACACGCTACGTAGCGTCAACTAACCAAAGGGCCAGGGTGACGATGCCCGTGCGGTGAACCCTGACCAATCGAATGACCTGGGGTTATTCACATGGGCAACAAGATCACCCGTAGGCCCCAGTCGTCACACGCAGTAACGGACACGCGGGTACGGCAACGCCGTGACGGCTCTTGCCGGCCCATTCGGGCGAAGTGCCGCCGGGAGGGCCGAGAAGTAGACATAGTCAATATGTCGGATAACACCGAGTGATCCGAATCACTCACAGTGACGTCACTGCGTGTAGTTTCCAAGTTGCAAACGGGTGAGATTTTGCCCGGGTCCCCCGCCGGGAGCGTCGATGGCTAAGTTGTCACCGTGGAGTTCTCGCCGGCGGTGGGCCGGGACGCGGGGTGTACAGCACTGTGGGTGATCCGGTGAAAACGACCGACGCGCTGTGTGTCTGCGGCCATCAGCGGGCCGCCCACGAGCACCACCGGGCCGGCACGGAGTGCGCCTTCTGCGGGCCGCAGGTGTGCCCGCGGTACCGGCGGCAGCGGTGGTGGCATCGGCGGGGCTGAGCTGCTTCAGCTGGGCCGAGCTGGCTCCGCCTTTCGCCTCCTCGCCTTTCGCTTCTTCGCCTCCCGCCTCTTGGCCTCCCGCCTCTTCGCAGCTCGGTCGAGCTGCCTTCCTCGCCTCTCCGTCTCTCCGCCGCGCCGGCCGAGCCGGGCCGATCCGGGCCGAGCCGAGCCGATCCGGGCCGAGCCGAGCCGATCCGGGCCGAGCCGAGCCGATCCGGGCCGAGTCGGGCCGAGTCGAGCCGATCCGGGCCGAGCCGAGTCGAGTCGAGCCGAGCCGAGCCGGGCCGAGCTGGGTCGAGCCGAGCCGAGCGGAACCGGGCCGAGCGGAACCGGGCCGGGCGAAGCCGGACCGAGCCGGGCCGAGCGGAGCCGGGCCGCTGCGGGGCCACCGCTGGTCGTGCCGGGCGCTGCGGGGCCGCGCTTTGGCCGTGCCCGGTCGACTCAGGCCGCCGCCTGCCGTGCATGGCCGTGCCGGACGGTTTCGGACTCGCCCTCGCGGTGGGGGTCGTGCCGGCCGTCTCGGGACACCCCTGGCGCGCCGGGCCGCCCCTGGCCGTGCCGGGCGCTGCCGACCCGCGCTCCGGCCGCGGGGGTCGCTAGGGCGGCCCCCTCGCGGTGCTGGGCTTGTCGGGTGGTTTCGCGCCGACCGCGCCGGATCGCGTCGGGCCGGCGTCCTTGCGGTACCGGGGCGTGCCGGGTGGCTTCGCGCCGGCCGCGCCGGATCGCTTCGGGCCGGCGTCCTCGCGGTGCCGGGCCGTGCCGGGTGGCCTCGCGCCGGCCGCGCCGGTCGTCTCAGCCCGGCCCCTCGCAGCGCCGGACCGCCGTCACAGGAAAGCGACCCCTCGAAGCGGCCGCGTCAGCCGCTCAAGCTGTGGACACCGACTCGCCAAAACATACCGCGCCTGTAGGCTAACTCCGACTTCGCGGGACGCCGCCCATCCCACGGTCGTGCCGCCGCACCGTACGAGGAGGTAGCTCCCCATGCCGCTCCCGGACTTCCTGATCGCCGGCGTCCCCAAGGCGGGCACCACGGCGCTGCACGCGGCCCTGGTCCGGCACCCGCAGCTGTACCTCGCCAAGGTCAAGGAGCCGAAGTTCTTCCTCTCCGACGGCCGCCCGCCCACCTCGGGCGGCCCCGGCGACGTGCAGACCTACCAGGAGCACGTCTGGCGCCGCGCCGACTACGAGGCGTTGTTCGCCCCCGCGCCGCCGGGCGCGGTGCGGGGCGAGGCCACCCCGTTCTACCTGTACGACCTGGCCGCCCACGAACGCATCCGCGCGCTGGTCCCGGACGCGAAGCTGATCCTGCTGCTGCGCGACCCGGTGGACCGCGCGCACTCCAACTGGACCCACCTGTGGAATGCCGGCCTGGAGCCCGAGGCCGACTTCCTCACCGCCTGCCGGGCCGAGGAGCAGCGCCGGGCGCGGGGCTGGGCGCCCTTCTGGCACTACGTCGGTCTCGGTCTCTACGGCCGGCAGGTGCAGCACCTGTTCACGGTGTTCCCCCGCGAGCAGGTGCTGCTGCTGCGCTACCGGGAGCTCAAGGACGCGCCCGCCGCCACCCTGGAGCGGGTGTGCGACTTCCTCGGGGTGCCGGCCGGCGGGCTGCGCGAGATCCCCCGGGAGAACGTGAACCGGCACGTCGTCGAGGACACCGGCGTCAACCGGGTGCTGCGGGCCCTGCTGCGCGCCGGCGGGCACTTCGGCCACCGGTTCCCCGTACCGGTGCGGCTGGCCGCCCGCGGCCCGATCCTGACCGTGCTGCACCGCAAGCGGGGCTCCCGGCCGGTGACCACCCCGCGGGAGCGGGCGGCGCTGCTGCCGTCGTTCGCCGAGGACATAGCGTTGCTGCAGGACGTCACGGGGGAGCGCTACGACGACTGGCTCTCGGTGGACCGACACGCCGACGTCCGGCGGCTTTCCCGCTGAACGCCCGTCCCGACACCCGCCACGAAACGGAGCCACCTTGTCCCTCGGAACGCATGCTCTGCCGTTGCCCCGCTGGGAGGACGCCACGGTGGTGGTCGAGCCGCCCGGCGACGAGCCGGGGGCGTGGGCGGGGGCGCCGTCCTCCGTCGTCGCGGACGGCGAGGTCTACCTGGCGTACCGGCTGCGCCTGCCGGTCGGTGCGGGCCGGGGCATCGCCAACGTCGTCGCCCGCTCCGCCGACGGCCTGCACTTCACGGTCGTGGTCGAGCTGGGCAAGGACGCGTTCGGGGCCGAGTCGCTGGAGCGCCCGGCCCTGGTCCGTACGCCGCAGGGCCGCTGGCGCCTCTACGTCAGCGCCGCCACCCCGGGCACCAAGCACTGGCGCGTCGACCTGCTCGAGGCCGCCACCCCGCGGGGCCTGGCCACCGCCACGCCGCGGACGGTGCTGGCCGGCGACGAGACCGTGGGCGTCAAGGACCCGGTGCTGCACCACGACGAGCACGGCTGGCACCTGTGGGCGTCGGTGCACCCGCTGGAGTCGTGGGACGACGCCGACCGGATGACCACCGAGTACGCCACCAGCCCGGACGGCGTGCGCTGGACCTGGCGCGGCACCGCGCTCGCGGGCCGGCCCGGGCAGTGGGACGCCCGCGGGGTGCGCGTCTCCTCGGTGTCGGTCACCGGCGACGCCGTCGTGGTCGCGTACGACGGCCGGGCCACGGCGGGGGAGAACTGGGAGGAGCGCACCGGCACGGCCCGGGGGTTCCGCCGGCCCGACGGCAGCTTCGGCGAGCTCACCGCGGAGGACGGCGAACCGGTCGGCAGCCCGCACGCCCCGCACGGGCTGCGCTACCTGAGCCTGGTGACTCTGCCGGACGGCCGGCGGCGCCTCTACTACGAGGCCACCCGCGCGGACGGCGCCCACGAGCTGCGGACCGAGCTGGCCTCCTGAGCCGGCCGCCGGCCGGTGAGAGCGGGGTCACCAAGATCGGGCCCGGCTCACCGACCGTGACCGGCCTGCCCTAGCGTCGGTTGCTGAACGCCCGGTCTCCGGGGCCCGCCACCATCACCGGCGGAGCGCCGGAGGCCGTTCCATGGCGGAGCCCGTCCCACGAGGACGGGCTCCGCCATGTCTGTCTCCGGGCGGCCGCGCAACCCCCACCGGACCGATCTTTCCCGGTACGGGGAAACGGGTCGGCGCCGTTGACACCCCCGGGGCGGCATGGTCGGCTCGGCCGGACCGGAGTTTCTCTCGCGTTCCGCCGACCCCCTCGGAGGCCGACGTGTCCCTGGTCCGCCGTCTCGTCGTCCGCGCCGCCGCAGCCGTCCTGCTGGTCGCCGCCGTCGCCGGGGTCCCGTCACCGGCTGTGGCCGCGCTGCCCACCGCCGCGGTGGCCGTGGGCGACAGTTTCATCAGCGGCGAGGGCGCCGGCGCGTACGTCCCGGTCGTGGACGTCGACGGCGCGGCACGCGCCTTCCCCGGCTGGTCCGCGCCGAACACCGACGCCTTCTTCTGCCACCGCTCGGCCAACGCGTCGCTGCTGCGCGCCACGCTCCCCGGCATCCAGGCCCGGTTCAACCTGGCCTGCTCGGGGGCCCAGCCGCAGGACCTGACCCGGCCGGCGCAGGAGCGGCCGCGGGGCCGCGCGGTCGCGGCCCAGCTCGACCAGCTGCGGGCGGTCGCGGCCACCCACGACATCGACCTGGTCCTGGTCGGGCTTGGCTCCAACAACACCCAGTTCACCTTCGGCGACGTGGCCTCGGAGTGCGCCAACCGGTTCATCGCCGACGCGTGGACGGGCTGGTGGGAGTTCTGGGCCTACGTCAACGGGCCGGTCGAGCAGGAGCCGTGCACCGCCGACGACCTGGCCACCGCGGCGGAGGTGGCGGCGGCGACGCAGGAGACCCGGGCAGCCGTGCGGGCCCTGCTGACCACGCTGGACGCCGTCGACGCCGACGGGCAGCACCGGGTGGTGCTGCAGGACTACACGAACCCGCTGGCCCTCGACGTGGTGCCGAGCCTGTGGACCGAGGACGACCGGGCCGACGACCGGGACAAGTTCCGGGCGCTGGGCGCGGAGCGCTACCGGGCCGGCTGCCCGGTGCACCGCGCCAGCCTGCCGGCCGGGCACGCCTTCTCCGCGGCGCTGGGCAGCCTGGTCTCGGCCGTGCACGCCGGCCTGTCCGCCGAGTTTCCCGGGGCCGACCTGGTGTACCTGAACGTCCAGCAGGCGTTCGACGGCGCCCGGCTGTGCGAGGCCGGAGCCGATCCGGCGGCCGCGCTGGCCACCCCGATCCGGTTGCAGGACGGCCCGACCGGCGTGTTCCTGACCGACCTGGCCGGCTACGACAAGATCGCGGTGCAGCGCATCGCCAGCGCCTGCGTCACCTACTTCCAGACGTGTCAGGAGTCCTGGCACCCGGACGCCGACGGCCACGCCGTGCTCGGCCGCTGCCTGACCGGCGCGGCCACCGCGACCGCCCGTTCGGTGGCGTGCGTCCGCTCGCCCGACGGGGCCGTGACGGTGCGCTGACCTGCGCCACCCGTCCGGGAGACCGGATCGGGTGGAGATCGCGGCCCCGGCGTTTACGACGCGTACGCCCGGGCAGGTTCCCGGACCCGTGGTGCCTCACCCCGGCCGCGTGACCCTCCGGGAACGCGTCGGGGTGCGATACCCCGACGGCACCTGGAGGCAGAGTGGACACCACTGATTTCGACACGATGAGCGAGGAACAGCTCCGGCAGCGGGCCCTCGCGGCCGGCCTGCTCGGGGCGGCGGACATGCGACGCGACGACTTGGTCGCCACCCTGCGCGACGGCGCGATGACGCGGTCGGAGGAACGGCTGGTGGTCGGCAACGACGTGGTGGCGATCGGCCGCGCCCGGCTGCGCAAACACGTGGTGAGCGAGGACGTGCAGATCACGGTCACCGTGCGCCGCGAGGAGCTGCGGCTGGAGCGGGCGGCCGTCCCCGCTCATGAGCAGTCCCTGGTCGGGGATCCCGACGTGTTCGGGCCCGCCGAGGAGTTCGCGACCGCCGACGGGGGCGTCATCTTCGCGGTCACCCTGCACGAGGAGCGCCCGGTCGTCACCACCGAGATCGTGCCGGTGGAGCGGGTGCGGCTGGTCAAGGTGGTGCACACCGACCAGCGCACGGTCTCCGGCGAGGTCCGCAAGGAACGCATCGAGGTCACGCTCCCCGGCGAGGCGCCGGCGACGGTGGAGTGACGCGACCGGCTGTCATGGACGCCACCGAGTGACCACGCAGAGTCAGATAGTCGGCGTGCGAGGCCAGATATAACCGCGTTGCACCCCAGGCCGTACGGACAGTGACGACTTTGCGGGTGATCCGTACCACTGCGACGAGTCGGACATCGGTGCTCCGTGCCCGTCCGCCCTGGTCACGGCCGGGCCGGGCGGGTCTCGCCGGGTTCGTCGGGTCCATGCCGCAGTTGGTCGGCCTGGGCGAAACCCGCGGGGTGGGATATGCCTGAGGTGGTGGATGTGGCGCGGCCCTGATCGTTCGGTCGGATCGGGGTGGCCGCTCGGCCGGCGTCACGCTGGCTCGGCGGTCAGTTGACCCTGGGTAGCGGTGCGGTAGATTTGGTGACAGAAGCGAGCGAGCCAGGCTTCTCCCCCAAAAGCCCCATACGCTCCGCATCTGCCACCCCGAAGGAACCGCCATGCCGACCACCGCTCCCCCCGAAACCACGAAGCGTGACGACACGCGGTCACCCTCGGTGAGAAGCCGGGATCCCAAGCCGCCCGTCCGGCCCCGGCCCAGCACCGCGCCCTCGTGGTGACCTCGCACCGCTCCCGATCCCCGCACCCGGAAGGCCCCACCGACATGCTGGATTTCAAGGACCTCGCCCCGGCCATCCACCGCCAGCGCATGGTGGTCGAGGGATACCCGACGTTCGTGATCACGGACGAGCACATCAAGGACTACCTGCAGAAGCTCTCCGACGTGACCGAGATGATCACGATCATCGAGCCGGTCACCCACGTCAGCGACCTCTACGGCTGGGCCGGCTGGATCCACTGGGAGACCTCCGGCGCGCACTTCTACTCGTGGGAGCGCCCGATCTCGTTCTTCAGCGTCGACATCTACACCTGCAAGGCCTTCGACCCGCAGACGGTCATGGACTTCACCAGGGACTACTTCCGGACCACCGAGATCGTCGCCAAGGAGTTCTGAGCATGGCCCCCACGACGACCGCGCGGTACGACCTCGACCCCGCCACCGTGCGGCGGGTCACCGCGGCGTTCCTGGCCGCGCACCCCGGCCGCGGCCGTTTCGTCACGGCGGTCGTCGGGCCGGACAGCGACCTGGCCGCGGTCGGCCGGTCCCTGGAGCGCCAGGTCTTCACCGAGGCGTTCGGCAACGACGCCGCGGTCATGGCCGCCGAGTACGGCCCGTACGAGGCGGCCAGCCTGTTCTTCCTGGTGATCGACCGGCGGCGCGGCGTCCCGGCCGGCGTCGCCCGGATGATCGAGAGCCGCGGCGCGGGCGTCAAGACCGTCGACGACGCCCCGCAGCACATCGGCGCCGACGTCGCCACCATCCTCGCCGCGCACGGCATGACCGGCGAGAAGGTCTGGGACTGCGCCACCCTCGCGGTGCTGCCGCAGTACCGCGGCGGCCGATCGTCGCTGCTGGTCAGCACGATGATCTACCGCACCTTCCTGGTCCTGGGCCGGCGCCACGGCGTGCGGCACGCGGTGTCGATGCTCGACCGGGGCGCCTACCGCAACCTGCGGATGATCGGCGTGCCGATGCGCACGCTGGCCGGCTCCGGTCCGTTCGAGTACCTCGGCTCGGCCGAGAACCGGGCCGTCCACATGGACTTCCCGGCCATCGAGCAGGCCGTGCGTGAGCAGGCCGCCCGGATGCGCCGGGCGGCGCGGCCCGGGCTCACCGCGCTGCGCCGCGACGGCCTGGGCAAGCTGCTCAAGCGCCGGGTCGCGGCCGGGGTGTCACGCCGCATCGGTACGGGCCGCGACGTCGACGACCACATCGTCGTCGTGCCCGGCGAGCAGGGCGTTTTCCGCCTCGACCCGATCGGCTGATGCTCGACCCGGGCGTTTGTCCGGCCGGGGCCGAGGGTACGTCGCCCTGCAACCGTGCCGGGGGCGAGCGCGCGGTGACGGAACAGGGGGCGGCAATGCGGACGCTGGGCGGGCGGTACCAGCTCGAGCAGCGCATCGGCATCGGGGGAATGTCCGAAGTGTGGCGTGGGCACGACCGGGTGCTCGACCGGCCCGTGGCGGTCAAGATCATGGCGCCCGCGGTCGAGGGCACCCTGGGCGAGGTCAACGGCGTCGACCTGGTGCGCACCGAGGCGCGCTCGGCCGCCCGGCTGGCCCACCCGAACGTCGCCGGGGTGCACGACTTCGGCACCTCGTCGGCGCCCGGCCGGGAGGTCCCGTACATCGTCATGGAGCTCGTGGACGGCCAGACGCTCAGTGAGCACCTGGTCGCCGGGCTGTTCGACTGGCGCATCGCCGTCCGGGTCTGCGCCGAGGTCGCGGCCGCGCTGGCCGCCGCGCACGCCGAGCACGTCGTGCACCGCGACATCAAGCCGGCCAACATCATGCTCACCCCGGCCGGCGCCAAGGTCCTCGACTTCGGCATCGCCGCGGCGGTCGGCAGCCACGACCCCGACCCCGACGGCCCGGTCATGGGCACCCCGGCGTACGTCGCCCCGGAACGCTTCGAGGGCCTGCCGGCCACCCCGGCGTCCGACATGTACTCCCTCGGTGTGCTGCTCTACCACTGCCTCTCCGGCCGGCTGCCCTGGCAGGCGGCCAGCCACACCGAGTTGGTGAACGCCCAGCGCCACCGCGACCCCGACCCGCTGCCGGTCATCGAGGGCATGGCGCCCGAGGTGCTCGACCTGTGCTCACGCTGCCTGCACCGCGACCCGGCCGAGCGGCCCACCGCCCTGGTGGCCGCGCTGCTGCTGGCCGAGGCGGTGGACGCCCGGGTGTACGTGCCGCTGATGGACGTCAGCGCGATGATGCCGCGCCCGTCGCGGGTGTCGCCGTGGGACGAGCGCGCCGCCGAGGCGCCGACCGACATGGCGCTGCCGGTCGACCCCGACCAGGACACCAGCTACCTGGCCGACCGCCCGGGCCGGCACCGCGCCGGCTGAGCCCGTCCGGGCGGGGGACGAGCCGGCCGGCGCCGGGTCAGCCGGCCGCGGGCCGGGCCGCCTGCGCCGCCAGCCAGCGCGGATAGCTGAAGCGGCTGATGGTCAGCTCGGGGTGGGCCAGCACGTGCCGGGCGAAACGGGCCCGGTCGTCGTCGAGCCCGGCGATCGCCTCGGCCGGCGCGAGGTGGCGCAGCAGGCCGGCGTACCGCCAGTCCTTGCACCGGTACGGCCGCCGCAGCGCCACCACGAGCAGCTCGGCGAGCTCGGGCTCCTGCTCCGCCGGCACCCCGCCGCGGGTGAAGTCGCGCAGCACCCGCTCCTTGGTGGTCCACGGCGAGCACGGCCAGGACGTCCGCAGGTCCGCCGGGAACCGCTCCTCCCAGCGCAGGAAGAGCACCGCGTACGGGGCGTAGTGCGACCGCACCGCCGGGTCCTCGGCCCGGCAGAAGGCGGTGACCAGGCCGTCCAGGGTCAGGTCGAGCCGCCGCCGGTAGGTGTTCTCGGCGGCCCGGTTCCAGCCCTGCCGCGCCTGGATGTCGTCGGCGCGCTGCCGCGACCGGGTGGCGTCGGCGAGCAGGGCGCGGTGGCGTACCAGGGCCGCCGACCGCCGGGCGTCGTCGGGGGAGACCAGGTCGAGGACCCAGGTCTGGTCGTCCGGCAGCGCGCGCACCGCCGCAGCATGCCAGGTGCGCGCCCGCGCCGCCCAGCGGAACGCCTGGCGGGCGGCCCGGGCCCGGCTCAGCCGCTGCGCGGGACCACCACGACCGGCCGCCGGGCCCGGCGGACCAGCCGCGCCGACACCCCGCCGAGCAGCACCCGCCGGGCCGGGCCGTAGCCGCGGGACCCGCAGAACAGCACGTCGACGTCGTCCAGGTCGGCGAGGGTGTCCACGACGTCGCCGGTCCGGATCTCCCAGTCCGACGCCACCGCGCCGACCGAGGCGGCCGCCCGGCTCAGCGCCGACTCGTAGGTCTCCCGGGCGGTCTCCAGGAACGCCTGCTCGGCATCCTGGCCGACCAGGAACGGCATGGTCGCGTCCGGGTCGGCGACGACCGTGTAGAGCCGCAGCGGGCTGCCCGTGCGCGCCGCCAGCCGGGCGGCGGCGGTGAGCGCGGCCCGGCCGTCGGGCGTGTCCACGTACGCCACGCCGATGCGGCCCAGCGCGCCCGGGGGCGTCTCCATCGCGGCCGGGGCGACCACCACCGGGCAGAGGCTGCCGGCCAGCAGCCGGTCCGCGGTGCTGCCGGCGAACAGCCGGTGCTTGGGCCCGGCCCGCCCGGAGCCGACCACGATCGCCTCCGCCGCCAGTTCCTCGGCGAGGTCGTGCAGCCCGTGCGCGGCCGAGCTGGAGGCCACCACCCGGTACGAGATGTCGCCGTCGGCGCCGCCCAGTGTCGCCCGGGCCTGGTCCAGCACCGCCTCCGCGGCCCGGTGCCGGTCGGCGACCCACTCGGCGTCCACCCGGCCCGACCCGATGGCCGACGGCGCGGGGTGCACCACCGCCACCACCAGGGGCGCGCCCAGCGTCATCGCCGCCCACCGGCCGAACAGCAGCGCGTCCTCGGCGGAGGGGCCGCCGTCCACCCCGACGATCACCGGCGCGGGCGCGGCGGCGGTCACCGCGGGCCCCCGGGCGGCGTGTCCGGGGTGGTGTCCCGGGCCCAGCTCGGGGTGCCGTCCCCGCCCGCGCCGGGGCTGCGCAGCCGGGAGTGCCGGTAGCCGTACAGGAAGTAGATGGCCAGGCCCAGGACCAGCCAGACCACGAACCGGATCCAGGTGCTCAGCGGCAGGTCCGACATCAGGTACACGGCGAACAGCACGCCGATGGCCGGCAGCACCGGCGACCACGGCACCCGGTACGGCCGGGGCATCTCCGGCCGGGTCCGGCGCAGGATGACCACGCCGATGTTGACCAGCACGAACGCGAACAGCGTGCCGATGTTGACCAGCTTGACGATCTCCGACAACGGCACCAGGGCGGCCAGCACCGAGATCAGCAGGCCGAGGCCGATGGTCAGCCGGGCCGGGGTCCCGTACCGCTCGTTGACCTTGGCGAAGCGCTGCGGCAGCAGGCCGTCGCGGCACATCGCGAAGAAGATGCGGGTCTGGCCGTACAGGATCACCAGCACGACGCTGGTGATCGCCACGACCGCGCCCAGCGCCAGGATCGAGGCCGCCCAGCTGATCCCGGCGCCCTCCTCCAGGGCCGCGGCCAGCGGCGCGTCGCTGCCCTTCAGCTGGTCCGGGCTGGCGATGCCGATCGCGCCGACCGCGGTCAGCACGTAGAAGACGGTGCAGATGATCAGCGAGCCGATGATGGCCAGCGGCAGGTCCCGCGACGGGTTGCGGGCCTCCTCGCTGCCGGTGGAGACGGCGTCGAAGCCGATGTACGCGAAGAAGATGATCGCGGCGGCCGAGGTGACCCCGTCGACCCCGCTCGGGGCGAACGGCTGGAAGTTGCCGGTGCCGAAGTTGACGATCGCCACCACGATGAAGAACAGCAGCACGGTCAGCTTGACGCCGACCATCACCAGGTTCACCCGGGCGCTCTCGGTCACGCCGCGCACCAGCAGCGCGGTGATGGCCAGCACGATGAAGACCGCCGGCAGGTTGAAGATGCCGCCGTCCTCGGGCGACTTGGCGATCGCGTCCGGCAGCGCGACGCCGAACGCCGAGTCGAGGAAGGCGTTGAGGTTGCCGCCCCAGCCGACCGCGATCGCGGCGACCGACACCCCGTACTCCAGGATCAGGTCCCAGCCGATGATCCACGCCACGATCTCGCCCAGCGTGGCGTACGTGTAGGTGTAGGCGCTGCCGGAGACCGGGATGGACGAGGCCAGCTCGGCGTAGGACAGGGCGGAGAACGCGCACGCCACCGCGGCGAGCACGAAGGAGAGGATCACCGCGGGCCCGGCCACGCCGGCGCCCTCGCCGATCACCACGAAGATGCCGGTGCCGATGATGGCCCCGACGCCCATGGCGGTCAGCTGGGTCGCGCCGACGGCCTTCTTGAGCCCGTGGCCCTCCTCGGTCGTCTCGGAGATCAGCGACCGGACATCACGGATCGCGAAGATTCCGGGCCTTCGGTTCGAGCCTGTGACCATGCCTGACACCGTGGCCGCCCGGCTGCGCGAACCGCAAGATGATCTGCAGGATGTGGCGAACTTGCCCGCTGCGCTTGCCGATTGCGCCTCGCGATGGGTGACGTCACGGTCACCCTGGGAGCGCACCCGCTGTCCGCCCCGATCCCGGAAACGGCGGGCAACCTGCGAGGTGAACGGCGGGCGTTGTAGCGTGGGCCCACGGGTGAACCGGGTGCGGAGGTCGGAACCATGGGCGAGGCCGTGATGACCACACGGCGTCAGGCGGACGGCGCGATCGTGGTCGACGTGCGCGGCTCGCTCGACGCGGCCACCGTCGACGCCCTGCGGCACGCGCTCGTGGGCACCCTGCACGGCGAGCGCCCGGTGACGATGATCGTCGACCTCACCTTCGTGACCTTCATGGATTCGATGGGCGTCGGCGCGCTCGTCTCCGGCTTCAACGCCGCCCGCGAGACCGGAACCCGGTTCGTGCTGCGCAACCCCAGCGAGTTCGTGCACCGCCAGCTGCGGATCACCGGCCTGGCCGAGATGTTCGGCCTGCCGTCGGCCTCGCCGGGCCCGCAGACATACACCCCCTGAGACGGCTGCCGGCCGGGCCGTCCGCCGGTTATGGTGCCGTCATGGAACCGGCGGTCGGGTCGTGGTGCGGCGCCACCGAGGTCTGCTTCCGGCTCCGCGACCACGACCACCGGCTGGCCGGCGTCCGGCTGCGCTCCGGCGTGGCGGCCGGCGACCTCACCTACGACCGCGGCGCCCGCACCTGGGAGCTGCGCGTGCCCCGGCCCCCGGCGGACCGGATCGAGTACCAGCTCGAACTGCGGCACCGCGACGGCGGCAGCGAGACGGTCGCCGACCCCGACAACCCGCGCCGCGCCGGCGACAGCTCGGTGCTGTGGTCCCCCGGCTACCGCGAGCCCGACTGGCTGCAGCTGCCGCCCGCGCCCGGCCAGTGGCGCGACGTCTACCTGCCGCTGCCCGCCGTGCACGGCGAGATGGTCGCGCGGATCTGGTCGCCCGACACCGGCACCGACCGGGTGCTGGTCGCCCACGACGGGCCCGACTTCGACCGGCACGGCGGACTGGGCCGCTACACCGCGGCCCTGATCGGGGCGGGGCGGGTGCCGCCATACCACCTGGTGCTGCTGCCGCCGGGGGAACGCTTCGAGTGGTATTCGGCCAGCCCGGCGTACGCCCGCGCGCTGGCCCGCAACGTGCTGCCCAAGATCGCCGCCGAGCTCGGCACCGACCGGCCGGTGGTCGGCGCCGGCGCCAGCCTCGGCGCCCTGGCCATGCTGCACGCCCAGCGCCGGCACCCGGAGCGCTTCGCCGGGCTGCTGCTGCAGTCCGGCAGCTTCTTCCAGCCCCGCTACGACCGGCAGGAGTCCGGCTTCCGGCGCTACCTGCGCATCGTGCGGTTCACCGGCCGGGTGCTGCGCGCGCCGTCCGGCGCCGCTGGCGTGCCCACGGTGATCACCTGTGGTGCGGTGGAGGAGAACCTGGCCAACAATCGGGACATGGCGCGGGCGCTGGCGGCCCAGGGCTATGCCGTCAGCTTCACCGAGGTGCCCGACGCGCACAACTGGACCGGCTGGCGCGACGCCCTCGACCCGCACCTGACCACGTTGCTGCAGACAGTGTTCCATTAACGGGAGGCGCCATGGCCGACGTCGAGCACACCATCGGACTGCTGCTGGGCACCGAGGACGACTGGCCGCGGGCGTACGAGGCGCTGCTGCGCCGCGTCGGGGTGGTCACCGACGCGCAGGGCCGCACCCACCGCACCCGCAGCGTCCGGGTCACCATCGAGCCGTTCAACCTGCGCGACTCGCCGAGGCACGACCTGGTCATCGACCGGCTGGCCTACTGGTACTACCACCCGCGCGAGTGGCTCAAGAAGATCGCGCTGATGGACGACGTGTACCTGCTGAACAGCCCGTTCACCTTCCAGTCGATGGAGAAGCACGCGGCCTACTGCGCGATGCTGCGGCTCGGGCTCAAGGTGCCCGAGACCGTGCTGGTGCCGTTCAAGAACCCGCTGGACAACTCCCGGTACGCCTACACCTCGGCGCGTTACAACCAGCCGTTCGACCTGGAGGCGCTGGCCGCGTCCGTCGGCTACCCGATGTACATGAAGCCCTACGACGGCGGGGCCTGGGTCGGCGTCTCCAAGATCCGCAACGTGGCGGAGCTGCACGCCGCGTACGACGCCTCCGGCGAGCGGCTCATGCACCTGCAGGCGGCGGTCGAGGACTACGACGTCTTCGCCCGCTCGCTGACCATCGGGCCGGAGACGATGGTGATGAAGTTCCGGCCCGAGCTGCCCATGCACGAGCGCTACGCCGTCGACCACAACTTCCTCACCCCCACGGTGGGCGACGAGGTGGTCACCATCTCCCGGCTGGTCAACGCGTTCTTCCGGTGGGAGTTCAACAGCTGCGAGTCGCTGGTCAAGGGCACCGAGGTGCACCCCATCGACTACGCGAACGCCTGCCCGGACGTCGCGGTGACCTCGCTGCACTACTACTTCCCGTGGGCGATGTCGGCGCTGCTGCGCTGGACGATCTACTGCGTCGTCACCGGGCGCCGGCCCCGGCTGGACACCGACACCGCCGAGTACTTCGCCGTGGCCGACGACCCGTCACTGGACTACCGGCAGAAGCTGGCCCGCTACCGCCGGCTGGCCGACGACTACTTCGAGACCGAGCGGTACGAGGAGTTCTGCGCCAAGCACCTCGGCCACATCGACGAGATGGTCGCCGGGTGGGTCGGCTCGGAGGAGTTCCGCGCGCTGCTGCGCGAGACGGTCCGGGCGATGTACCCGCCGCACGAGCACGAACGGTTCCTCGGCCACTTCACCGGCCTCATCGACGCCTGGCTGCGCGACCATGGCTGAGCTGCGCCGCGCCGCCGCCTTCGCCGCCGGTCTCTACCGCAGCCGGCTCGACTTCGCCTGGCACGGCTACGTCCGGCGCGACCCGATGGCGCTGCTGCACCTGCGGCCCGGGCGCGACGACCCGTACGCCGTCTACCGCGGCATGCCCCCGTTCGGGCCCACCCGGCTCGGCAACTGGGTCACCACCAGCCACGCCATCTGCGACGCGGTGCTGCGCGACCGCCGCTTCGGGGTCCGCTCGGCCGACCTGACGGCCGCGCCGGCGATGGCCGACGAGTTCGACATGTCCTTCCTCGACAAGGACCCGCCGGACCACACCCGGCTGCGGCGCCTGGCCCAGCCCTCGTTCAGCCCGAAGCAGATCGCCGGCTACCGCCCCCGGGTCGAGCGCACCGTCGACGAGCTGCTCGACCGGGTCGAGGTGGGGGAGACGTTCGACCTGGTGTCGGCGTACGCGGCGCCGCTGCCCATCCGGGTGATCACCGACCTGCTCGGCGTGCCGGACGCGGACGCGGAGCGTTTCGCCGCGTACGGGACCGTCATCGCCAGCGCCCTGGACGGCATCCACTCGCTGTCGCACGCGGCCCGGCTCAAGGCGGCCAACCGCGACCTGCGCGCGCTCTTCGAGGACCTGTTCGCGCTGCGCCGCCGCGAACCGGCCGACGATGTGGTGAGCCGGCTGGTCGCGGCCGAGGGCCACAGGATCCAGCCGCACGAGCTGGTCCCGATGTGCAACCTGCTGCTGGTGGCCGGCTTCGAGACCACGGTCAACCTGGTCGGCAACGCGGTCAACGCGCTGCTGGACCATCCCGCGCAGTGGGAGGCGCTGTGCGCGGACCCGGCCGGGCTGGCCCCGGCGGCGGTCGAGGAGACCCTGCGCTACGACCCGCCGGTGCAGCGCACCGCCCGGTGCGCCCGCGAGGACCTGGAGCTGGCCGGTCACCTGGTGCGCCGCGGCCAGTACGTGATCACCCTCATCGGGGCGGCCAACCGCGACCCGCGGGCCTTCCCGGACCCGGACACGTTCGACATCCACCGCGCGCCGACCGCCGATCACCTGGCCTTCTCCAGCGGGATCCACTACTGCGTGGGCCAGCCGCTGGCCCGGATGGAGGGCGAGATCGCGCTGCGCCGCCTCGCGGAACGCCTGCCGGACCTGCGCCGGGCCGGCCCGTTGCGCCGCCGGGTGTCCGGCATCGTGCGCGGGCCGATCCACCTGCCGGTCCGCGCCGGCGCCCGCCGATTGTCGCGCTCGGCCCCTTGACGGACCCCGTCGGTAAGTCGTAGCTTTCCGTTCGTGGCTACTTACCAAGCGGAGGACGGCTGGGACGCCCTGGGCGACCCGAGCCGGCGCGCCATCCTCGAGTGCTTGGCCGAGCGCCCCCGGGCCGTCGGCGAGCTGGCCGACGTGCTGCCGATCAGCCGGCCCGCGGTCTCCCAGCACCTCAAGGTGCTCAAGGAGGCCGGGCTGGTCAGCGACCGCGCGGCCGGCACCCGCCGGGTCTACCGGCTCAACCCCGCCGGCGTGGGCGCGCTGCGCGATCAGCTCGAGACGTTCTGGACCCGCGCGCTGGAGGGCTACCGGGACGTCGCCGACCCACCCAGCGAGGAGACGTCATGACCGAGACAACCGTGGTCCGCCGGCAGATCGTCGTCCAGGCGCCCATCGAACGCGCCTTCACCCTGTTCACCGAGCGGTTCGGCGACTTCAAGCCGCCGGAGCACAACCTGCTGCAGACGCCCATCGCCGAGACCGTGTTCGAGGCCAAGCCCGGCGGCCACATCTACGACCGGGGCGTCGACGGCAGCGAATGCCACTGGGCGCGCGTGCTGGCCTGCGACCCGCCCGACCGCGTCGTGTTCAGCTGGGACATCAGCCCGCAGTGGCAGCTCGAGACCGACCCGGGGAACGCCAGCGAGGTCGAGGTCCGGTTCGTCGCCGAGACCCCGCAGCGCACCCGGGTCGAGCTGGAGCACCGCCACCTCGACCGGCACGGCCCCGGCTGGGAGTCCGTCCGCGACGGCGTCGCCCACGACGAGGGCTGGCCGCTGTACCTGAGCCGCTACGCCGCCATGGTCGAGAAGGCCAACGCCGGCTAGGCGCCCGGCGAGCGGCGGCGCCGGGTGGTCGTGTACAGCCCGAGCAGCACCACCGACAGCACGATCAGGGCCGGGCCGTACACCTGCTCGCCCACCCGGTCGATGAGCACACCGACCCCGGCCGGGATGAGCGCGCCGCCCAGCCCCGACGCGCCGATCTGCACGCCGATCGTCCGGTCGGCGTGCGCCGCGCCGACGCGGTCCGCGGTCGTCAGCGTGAGCAACGGGAACACCGGCGCCGCCGCGAAGCCGACCACCATCAGCCCGGCCACCGCCAGCCAGCCCGGGCCGGGCACCGTCACCAGCACCGCGCCGAGCACCAGGCCGAGCAGGCTGCCGAGGAGAATGCGGGCGGTGCCGACCCGCTCGACGACGAAACCCTGCACCACCCGGCCGGCGAACAGGCTCGCCCAGTACGCCGACACGCACACGCCCGCGACGCCCGCGCCGACCCCGCGCTCGGTGGTGAGGAACAGGAACGCCCACAGCCCGGCGGTGATCTCCAGGGCCACGTAGACGGCGAAGGCGGCGGCGCTGAGCCACACCGCGGGCAGCGCCAGGGTGGCGGCGGGCCCGGCCGGCCGCGCCCCGGCCCGCACCTCCGCGGCGGCGGCCGCGGACCCGGCGCGGTGCTGGGCCCACGACCGGCGGGTCAGGGCGAACGCCCCGGCCAGCAGCGCCTGGCCGGAAGCGACGATCCCGTAACCCCAGTGCCAGGAGAGCCCGGCGCTGAGCACGGCGGTCATGATCAGCGGCCCGATGGCGACGCCCAGGCCGAAGAACGCGTGCATCCAGTTCATGTGCCGGGGACCGAACGCGCCGGCGGCGTACGCGTTGAGCCCGGCGTCGATGGCCCCGCCCCCGAAGCCGGCGATCAGGGCGCACGGGACGAGGAACGCGAAGCCCGGCGAGACGGCGTAGCCGGCCAGCGCGATGCTGGCCAGCGCCGTACTGGCGGCCAGCAGCCGGCCGACGCCGAGCCGGGCGATGCTGAAGCCGGCCGCGACGCTGGACACCAGGTATCCGGCCGTACCGGCGAACAGCAGCAGGCCGACCGTGTCGGTGCCGACCCGGAACTCCGTGGCGATCGACGGCCAGCCCACGCCGAGCAGGCCGTCGGGCAGCCCGAGGCTGATGAAGGCGAAGTAGGCCAGCAGCAGCACCGAGGTCCGGACCACCGCGGCCGCGCCGGACGCCGGCGGTCGGGCATCGGCGGCGGGGGCCGCGGCGTCCGCGTCGGGCGGCAGCGAAGTCACCCGGTCATCGTGGCATGCGCGAGATCCCGGGGCGCGGGGCTTCCGCCCGCCGGCCGGGTGCCTGTCCGGTCTGCGGTCGCCCGGCGTCGCCGCGGGCGGAATTGTCGGGGGGTCGGCCTAGAGTGCAGAGCGTGCAGATCCGGATCGAGGGCAGCGAGCTGCCGGGACGCCCCGGCGCCGCGCAGGCCGACCCGCTGCGGCTCGGCAACGTGCACGTCGGGGTGCAGCGCAAGAGCGAGGTCGTCGACCGGTTCCGCGCCGACGCCGCGGGCGCGGTGTGGGAGTTCGAGGTCACCAGCCGGGAGGTCGACGGGCTGCTCGACGTCGGCGGTCCGTACGTGCACGGCCGGCCGGGCGCCCGCTTCCTCTACCTGAGCTGGGGCGCGGTCGACGGCGACACGTTCGGCGGGTTCCGCCGGGCCAAGCTCATGTTCGGCGACATCCCGACGGAGCTGCTGCGCGCGGCGCACGAGGGCGGCGGGGTGCTGGTGGCCCGGCTCGGCCTCACCGGCGCCGACGGCGGTCCGGTCTGCGCCCGGGTACGACCGCCGGCCGTCAGCTGGCAGCTCGCATGACGGCACCCGGGGCTGCGGTCACGGTCCTGCACGGCTTCATCGCCCGCGACGGGACGCTGTGTCTGTGGGGCGAGACCGACCGCGCCTCGCCTGGTGTGGTTGGTTCCTCGGCGGCGCCGGTGCATGCCGGTGGAGTTGGTTCTTCGGCTGGGCCGTTGGGTGCTGGTGGGGTCGGTTCTGCGGCTGGGCCGTGGGGTGGCGGTGGGGTCGGTTCTTCGGCCGGGCCGCTGCATACCGGCGGGGTCGGTTCTTCGGTCGGGCCGTTGGGTGGCGGTTCTTCGGCTGGGCTGTTGGGTCCTGATGGGGCCGGTCCCTGGGCTGGGCCGTTGGGTGCTGGTGGGGTCGGTTCTTCGGCTGATCCGCTGGGTGTTGGTGGGGCCGGTTGCTCGGCTGGGCCGGTGCATGCCGGCGGGGCTGGCTCTTCGGCCGGGCCCGTGCAGGCCGCCTTTGCCGGCTCCCCAGCCGCTGGGGCGGATGCCGCCGCGCCCGGCCGCTCCGGTGCGGGCGATCGGCGTGCCGGCGCGAAACCGGGGCGGCCGCGGGGATCCCCGCCGGAGCACGGTTTCGCCGTGCGGCTGGCCGGTCCGGCGCGGCCCGCGACGCTGGTGCTGCCGTCCACCAGCACCGGCCCGCTGCCCTCACCCCAGCTCGGGCTGCCACCCCGCCGCGGCGAGCCCCGGCTGCGGGCGTGGTCCGTGCCGGCGGTCGCCGTGCCGTTCGTCACCGACGACCTGGCCGACGAGTACAACGGCCGCGCCGCGCCCTCGCTGGCCTATCTCAGCGAGCTGTGCGCGTTCGCCGCCTCGCTGGTGGCGCGCGGCCGGGTCCTGCCCGGCGTGCTGCGCGACGGCCCCCGCCCCCGCGCGGTCTGGCGTCCCGTCCTGACCGGCGCCGACGCCGCCCGCCGGGCCGACCTGGTCCGCCGCATGCCGCCGGCCTGCCGGGCCGAGCGGGCCCGCCCCGGCGACGTCGACGGCCTCCCCGCGGCCGACACGCTGCACGCCGCGCTGCACCGCCTCGTCGACGGCCTGGTCCGCACCAGGCTCGCCGAGGCCGGCGTGACCCTCGACGGCGCCGCCTGGCTGACCGCCCTCGCGGCCGAGCCGGAGTTCGACGCCCGGCCGCGGGAGCTCGACCCGCTCACCGACGCCCTCGACGCATGGCACGCCGAGGCGACCAGCGGCGCGGCCGTGCGGGTCTGCTTCCGGCTGACCCACCTGAGCGAGCTGGAACCGGACGAGCCCGACGCCACCACCGCCACCGCAGCGCCCGACGCCACCGACGCCGCCCAGCCGGGCGGATCCCCACCCGGACGCCCAACCGCTGCGGTCCCCGCCGCGCCCGGCTTCGCAGCGTCCGGCTCCGCAGCGTCCGGCACCGCCGCGCCCGAGTCCGTTCCGCTCGGGCCCGCCGCGTCCGGCACTGCCGCGCCGGGGTCCGTTCCGCTCGGGTCCGCTGCGTCCGGCACTGCCGCGCCGGGGTCCGTTCCGCTCGGGTCCGCTGCGTCCGGCCCTGCCACGCTCGGGTCCGCTGCGTCCGGCCCTGCCACGCTCGGGTCCGCTGCGTCCGGCACTGCCGCGCCGGGATTCGTTCCGCCCGGGTCCGCCGCGCTCGGGTCCGCCGCGCTCGGGTCCGCAGCGTCCGGCCCTGCCGCGCCCGGGTCCGCCTCGCTAGGGACTGCTGCATCCGGATCCGACCCTTCCGGGCCGGTCGCTCCCGAGCCGGAGCCTGCTCCGATCCCGGAACCCCCTCCCATCCCGGAACCCGCCCCCGCCGAGGACGCCTGGCTGCTCGAATTCCTCCTCCAACCGCTCGACGAGCCCAGCCTCCTGGTCACCGCCGCCGACGTCTGGCGCGACCGCAGCGCCCCGCTGCGCCGCTGGACCCACCACCCGCACGAGCGCCTGCTCGCCGGCCTGGGCCGGGCCGCCCGGCTCTTCGGCGACCTCGACGCCGCCCTGCGCGACCCCCGGCCGGCCGAGCTGGTCCTGGACACCGAGGGCGCGCACCGGTTCCTGAGCCACGCCGCGCTGCTCGAGCAGGCCGGCTACGGCATCCTGCTGCCCGCCTGGTGGCGCGAGCCGCGCAGCCTGGGGCTGGCCCTCGAGGTCCGGCCCCGGGACGCCGCCCCGGCGGTGCTGCGCGACGACGCCGCCGATCTGGGCACCATGGTCAGCTACAACTGGGGTCTGGCCCTGGGCGGGCGCATCCTGACCGAGGACGAGCTGGCCGACCTGGCCCGGGTCAAGGTGCCCCTGGTGCGGCTGCGCGGCCACTGGGTCTACCTGGACCCGGAGCGGTTGCGGGCCGGCCTGGAGTTCCTGCGGCGCGGGGGCGGGACCATGACCGCCGGGGACGCGTTGCGCCTGGTCCGGTTGCTGCCGCCCGAGGAGCTGCCGCTGCCGGTGACCGCGTTCGGCGGCAACGGGTGGCTGGCCGACCTGCTCGCCGGGCGGCTGGGGGAGCGGCTCGAGCTGCTGGCGCCGCCCGTGGGGCTGGCCGGGCAGCTGCGGCCGTACCAGTTGCGGGGTTTCTCGTGGCTGGCCTTTCTCGACGGGCTCGGCGTGGGGGCCTGCCTGGCCGACGACATGGGCCTGGGCAAGACCGTGCAGCTGCTGGCCCTGCTGCTGCACCGCGGCGGCGGGCCGACGCTGCTGATCTGCCCGCTGTCGGTGCTGGGCAACTGGCAGCGTGAGGCCGCCCGGTTCGCGCCGGGTCTGCGGGTGCGGGTGCTGCACGGCGCCGACCGGCCGGAGCCGGCCGAGCTGCTCGACGGGGCGGACGTGGTGCTGACGACGTACGCGATCGCCACCCGCGATGCCGACGCCCTGGCCGCCGTGGCCTGGGACCGGGTGGTGCTGGACGAGGCTCAGCACATCAAGAACAGCGCCGCCGGCGTGGCCCGGGCCGTGCGCCGGTTCCCGGCGCGGCACCGGGTCGCCCTCACCGGCACCCCGGTGGAGAACCGGCTGGCCGAGCTCTGGTCCATTCTGGACTTCCTCAACCCGGGGCTGCTGGGCAGCGCGCACACCTTCCGCGCCCGCTACGCGGTCCCGATCGAGCGGTACGCCGACGAGGACGCCGCCGCCCGGCTGCGCCACGCCACCCGGCCGTTCCTGCTGCGCCGGGTCAAGGCCGATCCGGCCGTCATCGACGACCTGCCCGACAAGCGGCACACCCGGCACCTGTGCGGGCTGACCGTCGAGCAGGCCACCCTCTACCAGGCCGTGCTCAACGAGATGACCGAGCGCCTGCGGGAGGAGACCGAGATCCGCACCAAGGGCATCGTGCTGTCGGCGATGACCAAGCTCAAGCAGGTCTGCAACCATCCGGCGCAGCTGCTCGGCGACGGCTCCCCGCTGCCCGGGCGCTCCGGCAAGCTGGAACGGCTCGAGGAGATCCTCGACGCCGCGCTGGCCGAGGGGGAGAGCGCACTGTGTTTCACCCAGTTCGCCCGCTTCGGCGCGATGCTGGCGCCGCACCTGGCCGCCCGTTTCGGCGTGCCGGTGCGCTACCTGCACGGCGGCACGTCGCGCCGGGAGCGGGACGCGATGGTGGCGGCGTTCCAGGCGGACCGGCGGCCGGGCGTCTTCGTGCTGTCGCTCAAGGCCGGCGGCACCGGGCTCAACCTCACCGCGGCCAACCACGTCGTGCACGTCGACCGCTGGTGGAACCCGGCGACCGAGACCCAGGCGACCGACCGGGCGTTCCGCATCGGGCAGCACCGCGACGTGCAGGTGCACACCCTGGTCTGCCTCGGCACCCTGGAGGAGCGCATCGACCGGCTGATCAGCGACAAGGGCGTGCTGGCCGAGCGCGTGGTCGGCAACGGCGAGGGCTGGCTCACCGGCCTGAGCACCGACGAGCTGCGCTCGCTGCTGGCGCTGTCCCCGGAGGCCGTCGGTGAGTGAGCGGTTCTCGGCGGCTTTCGTCGCCATGTTCGAGTCGTTGCGGATGGCGCCGACGTTCGCCCGCGGGCGCCGCGACGCCCGGGCCGGGCACGTCCGGCACCTGGCCATCTCGGGCAGCCTGGTCGCCGCCCAGGTGCGCGGGCCGGACGACCCGGCGGCGTTCCGGTCGCGGATCGCCGTGCGGGCCTTCGGCGCCGCGGAGTGGGCCCGGGTCGAGGACGACCTGGCGGCCCAGGCCCGGTACGTGGCCGAGCTGCTGGCCGGCCGGATGCCCGCGGACATCGACGCCGTGTTCGCCCGCGCCGGGCTGACGCTGCTGCCGTTGTCGCTGGACGAGGTGGCGATGGACTGCTCCTGCGAGCGCTGGCCGATGCCGTGCGTGCACCTGGCCGCCACCTGTTACGCGCTGGCCGAGTCGTTCGAGACGGATCCGTTCGGGGTCTTCACCTGGCGCGGGCGTGGCCGCGACGAGCTGCTGACCCGGCTCAGCCAGCTGCGGGGCACGACGGCACACCTGCCGCCGCCGGAGCCCGCGGCCGAGCCGGCCGGGCTGGGTGACATCGCGGACTTCTGGGGCGGCGCGCCGGCCCCAGCGG
Organism: Actinoplanes nipponensis; assembly: GCF_016862275.1. GTDB lineage: Bacteria > Actinomycetota > Actinomycetes > Mycobacteriales > Micromonosporaceae > Actinoplanes > Actinoplanes nipponensis. Next base: position 88,716 of record NZ_BOMQ01000026.1, read on the forward strand.
CGCTGCCGGTGCCGGACGGCGGCCGGCCCGACCTTTTGCTGGACCAGCTCGACCCGCCACCGCTGCGCCCGGGCGGCGTGCCTTTGATCGAGGTGCTGCGGCCGGCCTACCGAGCGCTGCCGCCGGACACCGGGGCGGGCTAGGCGGCGGGACCGTCGTGGCTGAGGAGGAAGGGGGCCAGGAGCTCCCGGACCCGGGCGTCGACCGCGGTCGTGTCCGCGCCCTCCTCGATCATGCGGCTGGCGGTGTAGACCACCGAGCTGATCAGGCGCGCGGTGGCGGCGGGGTCGGGCACGCCCAGTTGTTCGACAGCGGCGCAGAGGGGCCGGCTCATCCGGTCGTGCATGAGCCGGGTGCTGGCGTCGACCTGCTCACCCGGTACGGACTGGATCAGCGCGGTGGCCAGAGCGTGCTCGCCCTCGGCGACCAGGCGCAGGTTCGTGGTGGCGTACGCCAGCACCTTCTCACCCGGGGAGCCGACGGCGTCCATCGCGGCGTTGACGCGGTGTGACCAGTTCGGCAGGACTTCCCCGACCAGCTCGAGCAGCAGCTCCTTGCCGGAAGGGAAGTACTCGTACACCGTGGAACGGGGCAGCCCGGCCCGGGTCGCCACGGCGGTGAGGCTCGGCGCCTCGTGCGGGTTGTCCACCAGCAGGGCGCGGGCGGCGTCGAGGAGGACCCGGCGGCGTCGGGCGCGGTGCTCCGCAACCGTCGGTGCGTCGATGCGCGGCACGGGTCCTCCCCTTTCGCGTCGCTCAGCCGGCGGACAACCGGCCGTCGATCATCTCGGTCACCCGGTCGCAGTGCTCCAGCACGTCGTGGTCGTGGGTCACCATAACGGTAGCGACGCCCGCCTCCTTCGTCTCCCGGGCCAGCAACTGCACCACCTCGTGGCTGCGCGCCCGGTCCAGCGCGGCGGTCGGTTCGTCCACCAGCAGCAGCTTCGGTCGCCCCATCAGCGCGCGGGCGATGCCGACCCGCTGGCGTTCGCCGCCGGAGAGCTGGTGGGGCCGGCGGCCGGCCCGGTGGGTCATGCCGACGTCCGCGAGCAGCTCGGCGGGGTTGCGGCCACCGGCCCGGTGAGGGCTGAGCTCGGCGACCAGCCGCAGCTGCTCCAGGGCGGTGAGAGCGGGAATCAGGTTGCCGCTCTGGAACACGAATCCGATGTGGTCACGCCGGTACGCCGCGCGCTGCCTGACCGTCATGCCGGCGAGGTCGTGGCCGTCGACGGTGGCCGTGCCCTGGTCCGGGACGGTCAACGCGCCGGACACCGCGAGCAGGGTCGACTTGCCCGCGCCGGAGGGTCCGACGACGGCCACCAGCTCGCCCGGGGCGACTGTCAGATCCACCTCGTCCAGCGCGGTGACCATCGTGTCGCCGTCGCCGAGACGGACGGTCACGCCGGACAGCGTCAGGCCGGTACGGTCGTTCATCGCTGTGCTCCCAGTGCGGTGAGGGGATCGACGGCCGCGATGCGGACGATGGCGACGGCCGCGCCGGCCAGGCCGAGCACGACCAGCAGGACGCCGGCGGTCAGGACCGCGGGTGCCTCGATGGCGAACGGCACCGCGCTGCCGCGGATCAGCCCGCCGAGCCCGACGCCGACGACGATCCCCGCGCCGATCGAGGCGCCGAGCACGACCAGCGCCTGCACCAGCCCGTCCCGCAGCAGGTACGACCGCGCCGCGCCCATGGCCCGCAGCACCGCCAGCTCGGCTCTGCGGTTGATGGTCCAGACGGTGAAGAACGCGCCGACGACCAGCGCCGAGATGGCGTACAGGAAGGCCTGGATGAGTTGCAGCGTCGACGTCTCGGCGGTGTAGCCGGGCGAGGCGCCGTACGCCTCGATCCTGTCGAAGCTGGTCGTGCCGGCCGCGGCGTCACCGGCGGCGAGGTCGAGGTCGCCGTCCGCCTGGATGGCGACCGCGGTGGCCTCGGCGGACGCCGAGCCGCGCAGTGCCTCGCCGGGGCCGGCGCCCTGGTGCAGGCGCTGCCACGCGGCCAGCGGCACGTAGGCGACGTCGACGTGACCGTAGGTGCGCTGGTCCGCGGTGGCGCCGATCACGGTGAACCGGGCGCCGATCCGGTCGATGACGACGGTGTCGCCGACCCGCAGGCCGGCGTCGAGGGCGGTGCGGGACACCACGATGCCGTCCGGGCGGCCCAGCGCCGCGCCCTCGGCGACCGGGGGTGACAGGAACGAGCCCGGCTCGACCCCGAACATGGCCAGGTCGATGGGCACGTCCCGGCTGCTGCGGGCGTTGACCAGCAGGTTGCCGAAGAGGGTGGCGTCCCGTACGCCGGGCTGCCGGCGCCATTGATCGAGCTGCTCCCGGTCCACCACGCTGCGGGAGAACGCCGCGTCCAGCTTGGTGCCGTCATCGAAGGCGAAGGCGGTCACGGGTAGCCGCTGGAGCCCGGAGACGCCGTCGTTGACCAGGCCCGAGGAGAGCCCGGACAGCAACACCACCAGGACCGCTATGAGGGCGACGACGCTACCCATGAGCGTGAACCGCCAGCGCGCGAAGCGAAGTTCGCGCAGAGCCAGGAACATCGGTCCTCCAGAATTTTTTCGACGGGGCGTCGGAAACTATACCGGCGTCGTGTCGGAAAAAATTCGGGAGGCCGGCGTCACGGCGTGAGCGTCACCGTCACGGTCCGCGTGTAGAAGTCGCGGGCCGCCGTGCCCTGCTCCCGCGGGCCGTAGCTCGACTCCTTCGCGCCGCCGAACGGGGCGTGGAAGTCCACGCCCGTCGTCGGGGCGTTGACCTTCACCATGCCCACGTCCAGCCGGTCCGTGAGGGTCAGGGCCGCCCCGAGGTCCCGGGTGTGGACGCCCGCGACCAGCCCGTGCCGCACGTTGTTGGCCGTGCGCGCCGCGGCCTCGGCCGATTCCGCGCCCAGCACCACGCACATCGGCCCGAAGTACTCCTCGGTCAGCAGGTCGTCGCCGGCCGGCACGCCGGCCAGCACCGTCGGCGCCTGGAACCAGCCGTCGCCGCCGGGTTGCCGGGCACCCGTCAGGAGCCGGGCGCCGTTCGCCCCGGCTCGCTGCACCGCCGCCCGGATGGCGTCCCGGGGCCGCGACTCGATCAGCGGGCCCACCACCGTCGCCGGGTCCGCCGGGTCGCCGACGGGCAGCGCTTCCACGGCTGCGGCCAGCCGCCCGGCGAACGGCGCCGGATCGCCGACCACGATCACCCGGCTGGTGGCGGTGCACTTCTGCCCGGCGTACCCCATCGCCGCCGCGGCGATCGCCGTCGCCGCCGCGTCCTGGTCCGCGTCGGGCAGCACGATGGCGGCGTTCTGCCCGCCCATCTCGCACTGCACCGGGATGCCGCGGGTGACCGCGCGCCGGGCGACCGCCTGCCCGGCTGCCACCGAGCCCGTGAACGAGACGGCGTCGGTGGTGTCGACGACCGCCTCGCCCGTGCCGCCGAGACCGGTCAGCACGGTCAGCACGCCGTCGGGGAGCACCCCGGTGAACAGCTCGGCCAGTCGCAGCGCGACCGCGGACGCCTGCGGTGCGGGCTTGAGCAGCACGGTGTTGCCGAAGGCCAGCGCCGGCGCCGCCTTCCAGAGTGGGATCGCCACGGGGAAGTTCCACGGGGTGATCAGGCCGACGACGCCGTGCGGGCGGCGCCGGGTGTGCAGCAACGACACGCCGTCCGCCGGCGGGTACACCTCGCCCTCGGGGTGCAGGGCCTGCTGAGCGAAGTAGCGCAGGATCGCCACGCCGCGGCCGAGCTCGGCGCCCGCCTCGCCGCGCGGCTTGCCGACCTCGCGGACCACGAGGTCGGTCAGCTCGCCGGCCGCGGCCGTGACCGCCTCGGCGCAGGCGTGCAGGGCGGCGGCCCGCGCGTGCGCCGGCCCGCGCGCCCAGTCGGCGGCCGCTTTCCGGGCGCGGCCGGCCGCGGCAGCCACCTGCTGCGGGGCGGTGTCGGGAACGCGGACGACGACGTCCGACGGCGCTTGCGGGGAGAGGCTCTCGATCGTGGTCATGCTCGTCCCTTTCCGGAGGTGGCCGCGCCGACGGCGACGACGGGGTTGGTCAGCGTCCCGAGCTCGGCCGACGTTATCTCGACCGTGTCCCCGGGCCGGGTGGTGAAATCGGCGTCCGGCACCACCCCGGTGCCGGTCAGCAGCACCACGCCCGACGGGAAGCTCAGTGCGCGGAACAGCCAGCCGGCCAGGTCCGTGAAGCCGCGGGCCATCTCCGCCGTCGACGTCGTACCGGTGAAAACCTCGCGGCCGTCACGCAGCACCCGCAGCCCGATCCGGAACGGACCCGGACCGGCCGCCCAGCTCGGCACGATCGCCGGTCCCAGGGCACAGCAGCGGTCGTAGATCTTCGCCTGCGGCAGGTAGAGCGGGTTCTCACCCTCGATCGACCGGCTGCTCATGTCGTTGCCCAGGGTGTAGCCGAACACCTCACCGGCCGCGTTGAGCACCAGGCCGACCTCGGCCTCGGGGACGTCCCAGCCGGAGTCGGCGCGGATCCCGACGGCGTCGCCGTCGCCGACGACCCGCCACGGGCTGGACTTGAGGAAGAGCTCGGGGCGGTCGCTGTCGTAGACCTGGTCATAGAGCGAGCCGTGCCCGGACTCCTGCTTGCGGCCGTCGCGGCTGCGCAGGTACGTGACCCCGGCCGCCCACACCTCCTGCTCGTCCACGGGTGGCAGCACCTGCCGGCCGGGCCTGTCGCCGCGGGCGTCGCGGGCGGCGGCCTCGACCACGGCCCGGGCCTGCTCGAGCGGTACGGCGAGCAGGCCGGCGAGCGTACCGTCGAGCTCGCCCCACCCGCCGTCCTGACACACCGCCCAGCGCGGGGTGTCGCCGTCGCGTAGGTGGTGAAGGGAGATCGGCATTGGCTATCCTCGGTGGGTAGTGATGCGGGAAATGTGTGCGGTCACCCTCTGCAGGTGCCGGTCCGGCATTTCGAAGGGACTATCGACATGCCCCGTGTGGTACCGGCGGTCAACCGCGCACTCGACGTCCTCGAACTCTTCCTGGACCGCCCCCAGCTGTCGGCGCGCGAGGTGATGGAGCGGCTCGACCTGCCCCGCACCACCGTCCACGAGCTGCTGGTCACGCTCGAGGCCCGTGCGTACCTGATCTCCGTACCCGGGCAGCCGGTCCAGTACCGGCTCGGCATGCCGCTGTTCCAGCTCGGCGCGGCGTTCGCCGGCCGGCTCGACCTGGTCCGCGAGGCCCAGAGCGTCGCCCGGGACGTGGGCGCCGCCTGCAACGAGGCGGTCCACGTGGCCGTGCTCGACGGCCCCGACGTCATCTATCTCGTCAAGGTCGACAGCACGCACCCGGTCCGGATGGTCTCCGCGGTCGGGCGGCGGTTGCCGGCCCACTGCACGGCGGTCGGCAAGATCCTGCTGGCGGACCTCGATCCGGCCGCCCTGGACGCCGTGCTGGCGAAGGGCACCCTGCCCGGCATGACGCCGGACAGCATCACCGACCCGGAGCGCCTGCGGGCCCACCTCGAATGCGTACGGGCGGAGGGCATCGCGGTCGACATCGGCGAGTCCGACAGCGCCATGCGCTGCGTCGGCGCGGCGATCCGCGACCACTCCGGCGCCGTCGTCGCCGGGATGAGCGTCTCCGCGCCGATCATCCGCTGGACCCCGCAGGCGCAGGTGGAGTGGACCGAGCTGGTGCGCGAGGGCGCGGCCACGCTGTCCACCCGGATGGGTCACCGGGCCCGCTCCCACTGACCGGCCTGCCCGTTCCGGCCGTCATCGCATCGAAACATTGACACCTCTCGCGGTGGTCCTCTAGCGTCGCGTCCACTCGACACGATATCTCGAACTCGGTTCGAAATCTCGAACGGCGCGGCGGTGCGAGGACACGGAGGAGGCGAATATCCATGGACAACCCGGCTTGGTCGCGGCGCGGCTTTCTGGGACTCGGGGTGGGGGTGCTCGGTGCGGCCGGCCTGGCGGCGTGCGGGGACACCTCCGCATCGCCCACCAAGGTGCAACCGAAGGTGCCGCAGGAGCTCATCGACGCCGCGGCGTCGATGAAGGGCTCCTCGATGGGGGTGCTGTCGCAGAAGCTGTACTCCACGGCGGCCAACGAAGCGCTCGACAGCTCGATCGCCACGTTCGCCGCCGCCACCGGCACGAAGATCGAGAACAGCCTGGTCCAGGCCGACGCCGGTGACGTGGTGGCCAAGATCGACGCCGAGGTCAAGGGCGGCGTGGCGCGCGACCTGGCGTTCATGACCGACTCGCGGTTCGTCGCCCAGTTCCAGGCGCTGGGCGACCTGGAGGACGTGACGGACGTCGTCAAGGCGCTCACCGCCAAGTACGGCGAACCCTGCGCCGAGGCGAAGAACTACTGCGTGTTCGACGGCAAGTGGTTCGCGATCCCGTACCACTTCATCGGGATCGGGTCGTTCCTGCGCAAGGACTGGATGCGGGACAAGGGCATCACGCCCAAGGACGGCTACAGCTGGGAGGAGCTGCGGGACCTCTGCCTGGCGATCTCCGATCCCGGCAAGCGCCGGTACGGCTGGGGCATGACGGTCAACCGGTCCGGCGACGCCAACGGCATGATCGAGGCACTGATCAACTCGTACGGCGGGGCGATCGCCTCCAACGACGGCCGGAAGGTCACCTTCGACTCGCCGGAGACGGTGCAGGCGGTGTCGTTCCTGGGCGACATCTACACCAATCCGAAGTTCAAGCCGATGCTGCCGCCGGGCGTGGCCAGCTGGACCGACACCAGCAACAACGAGAACTGGCTCGCCGGGATCCTCGGCTACACCCGCAACCAGTTCAGCGTCTACGCCGACTCCCGGACCAAGAAGAACCCCGTCCACGAGAACACCCACGTCTTCTCCGACTGCACCGGGCCGGCGACCGACACGCCGCTGCTGCTCGGCCAGTCCCAGGGCTTCGTCGTCTTCAAGGGCGCCAAGAACCCCGGGCTGGCCAAGCTCCTGGCGCAGTACCTGGTCAGCGCGCCCGCCCTGGCCGGGGTGGCCAAGGAGGCGCCCGGCCTGGTCATGCCCGCCTGGCAGAAGGTGTGGGACGCCGACCCGTTCTTCACCAGCGGTGACCCGGCGTTCCCCATGCTGCGCAAGATCACCGAGCTGTCGCTGCCGCTGAAGACCAAGAACGGGCTGACCTTCCCGCAGAAGGCCAGCGCGGGCCAGCAGGCCGTCGGCGGGGCGTATGTCCTGACCGACATGATGCAGCAGGTCGTGCAGGGGACGGCGCCCGCGCAGGCCGTGCAGGCCGCGCACGCCAAGATGGCGCAGATCTTCACCCAGCAGGGGCTGCCGCAGTGAGCTCGGTCCGTTCCGCGCCGGCCCCGGCGAAGCGGGCACCCGCGCCGCCGGGGCCCGGCTCGCTGACCACGACCCAGCGGCGGCTGGGCCGGGACTGGCGGCTGGCGGCGCTGTTCCTGGCGCCCACGGCCCTGCTCGTCGGCGGTCTCGTGCTCGTGCCGATCGCCCGGTCGGTCATCACGAGCACCACGGAACGGCACGGGCAGGACAGCGTCTTCGTCGGGCTGGGCAACTACACCGCCCTCGTCGGTGACCAGCAGTTCCACACCGGCGTGGTGAACTCGTTCGTCTTCACCGCGTACGCCGAGATCTTCAAGGTGGTGCTCGGGCTGGCCGCGGCCCTGCTGCTGCACCAGCGCCGGCGCGGCCGGGCCGTGCTGGCCGGGCTGCTCCTGGTGCCGTGGGTGGTGCCGACCGTGGTGACGGCGTTCAGCTGGCGCGCGCTGCTCGACCCCATCTTCGGCAGCGTCAACACCCTGCTGACGTCATCCGGGATCGGGCCGCTGCTGGCCGATCTGCACCTGGTCGACAGCTGGCCCGCGGGCTGGCTGTCCGACCCGTCGCTGGCCATGCCGTCGGTCATCCTCGTCAACGTGTGGAAGGGCGTGCCGTTCTTCACCGTCTGCTTCCTGGCCGGGCTGAAGGCCATCCCGGCGGAGCTGTACGAGGCGGCGACCATCGACGGCGCCTCGTCGTGGCAGCGGTTCGTCAACGTGACGCTGCCCGGGCTGCGTCACGTGATCACCGTGACGGTGACCCTGTCGTCGATCTGGACGTTCAACAACTTCGACCTCATCTGGTTGCTGACCCAGGGCGGCCCGGGGGACGTGACCGCGCCGTACGTGCTCGTCGCGTACTCCAAGGCGATCCTGCAGCTGCAGTACGGCGCCGGGGCGGCGGTCACGCTCGTCATGCTGCCGATCATCGGCGCGCTGGTGTTCATCCTGGTCCGGCTCCTGCGCCAGGACACCGGCAGCCCGCTGCCGCCCCGCACCCGCGCGGCCCGGTGGATCGGCACGGCGCCGTGGGCCGGCACCGCACGCCGGGCGCTGCCGTGGGTCATCGCGGCGCTGTTCACCGGGCTGCTGGCCTGGGCGTCACCCCACATCTTCTGGCGAGCGGCGGTGATACTCGGGCTGTTCCTGCTGGTCGCGGCGGCCGTCGGCCGGGTGGTGACAACCCTGCGGTCCCGAGGCGGCCGCCGGTCGTCGTCGCTGGTGTCCGGGGTGGGCTCCGCCGTCGCGATCGCGGGCCTGCTCGCCTTCGTGCTCGGACCGCTGTACTGGATCGCCGTCACGGCTTTCAAGTCCGAGGGCCAGGTCGTCACGCGCGAGCACGACCTGTGGCCGACGCCGTGGACCCTCGAGCAGTTCGGTGCCCTGTTCACCAACCAGCCGTTCGGCCGCTGGTATCTCAACACCCTGCTGGTGTCGGCGGCGTCCACCACCGTCGCGCTGATCTGCGCCGCCCTGGCCGGCTACGCCCTGGCCCGGCTGCGGTTCCGCGGGGCGCAGGGCTTCACGGTCACGGTGCTGCTCACGTACGTGATGCCGGGCGCCCTGCTGTTCATCCCGCTGTACCAGATGCTCATCGGCGTGCGGCTCACCGACTCGTTGTGGTCGCTGGTGGTGACGTACCCGACGTTCACGCTGCCGTTCGCCACCTGGCTGCTGGTCGGGTACTTCTCGTCGATCCCGGTGGAGCTGGAGGAGGCCGCGCTGGTCGACGGGTGCACGCGGCTGCAGGCGTTCGGCAAGGTGGTGCTGCCCCTGGCCAAGCCCGGCCTGCTCGCGGTCGCGCTGTTCACGCTGACCAACGCCTGGAACGAGTTCCTGTTCGCCTTCGTGTTCATCACCAAGGACGAGTACAAGACCCTCCCGGTGGGGATGCAGTCGATGATCGCCGGCGACGTGGTGCCGCAGGGCCAGCTCGCCGCGGCGTCGCTGCTGGTCAGCATCCCGGTGGTGATCATGTACGCGTTCGGGCAGCGCTTCCTGACCGAGGGACTCACCGCGGGCGCGGTGAAGGGCTGACCACCTCCGACTCTCCCGGCACGCCGCGCGGGATGTCCACGGTGGGGCCGCCGCCGCGCGGGTGCACCCGGTAGTCGCGGAACTCCATCGGCAGGCCGCGGGCCGTGTACGGGTCGCGGTCGTCCATCGCCTGGATGTGCACGTGCGGCTGGAGCGAGTTCCCCGAGTTCCCGCACTCGCCCAGCTCGTGGCCCGCCGGGACCCGCTCACCCTGCTCGACCCGCACCGTCCCGAGGCGCAGGTGGGCGAGGACGACGAACGCCCGCTGGTCGTCGAGCTCGAGGATCACGTGGTTGCCGGCCAGCGCCCCGGCGCCCGCGCGGGCCCGGGCTGCCTGCGTGACGGCGTACGAGGCGCGGGTCAGCTGGGAGCGGCGGGCCTCGTGGTCCGGCTCGCCGTCGTGGGTGGCGATCACGGTGCCCGGAGCGGGGGCGTGCAGGGGCAGGCCGAAGGCGTGGAAGCGCTCCGGCGGTTCGGTGCCCAGCACCGTGCGCCAGTCCCGGATGCCCGCGGTCCGGCGGCCCCGGACCGCGATGAAGTCCATGGCGTACGTGGTCGCGAACAGGTCCGTACCGTGGCTCGGTACGCGGCGGGCGGGGCTGTTGCGGGCGAGCCACGTTCCCCGGAACGGCAGCTGGAGCACGACAGGCATGCGGCGACCATAGCCGGGACCGCCCAACCCCCGTGCGGGGTCGGGCGGTCCGGGCCGCGGAGCGCAGGGGTCAGTGGCGGTTGTGGAGGGTCAGGGGGAAGGTGCCCTCGCCGACGGTGGTGAGGGTCCGGGTGTACTGGGCCAGGTAGGTGTCGAGGAAGGGGGAGCGGCCGCCCTGGGTCGGCACGTCGAAGCGCGGGTTCTGCAGGTCCAGGTGCAGGCGCGTCCGGGTGAGCCGGATCGTGTTGCCGCTCGGGGTGTCGAGCCAGCTGCCGCTGCCGATCGTGCCGATCTGGACGCCCAGCTGGTGGCCCACCTCGAAGGTCCAGTCGGTCGACTTGAGGTCGAAGGCCACGCGGCCGGGGCGTTCGATCAGGGACACGTTCTCGTCGAACATCACCGCTGAGCCGCCCGGGGCGACGTCCCACAGGCGGACCATGACGTTGCCGGGGGCGTCGGCCCGCAACGAGATCCGTGGCGTCGCGGTGATGCGCAGGCGGGTCCTGGTGGGGGTGGACCAGCCGAAGAAGGTGTTCGCCTCGGCCGCGAGGCCGCTGATCGTGGCGGGCGGGGCCGGGTCCGTGTAGTGCTCCATGTCCCATTGCCGGTCGGCGGGCGCGGCCAGGGTGGCCGGGGCGCCGTCGTCGATGTAGGCGCCGTCCGGCAGGTCCGCCACGGTGGAGGTCGTCGGGGTCGGCCAGGTCGGCTGGGCGCGCCAGGCGCCGGTGTTGTCCTCGATGGCGTACGCGGGGTCGTGGACCGCCGGCCTGATGCCCTTCAGGTAGCGGTCGTAGAAGCGCATGACCTCGTCGAAGAAGCCCGCGCGACCCTGCAGGAGCTGCCCCTGCTCGTTGGTGTCGTTGCCGCGGACGTGCTCCCACTGGCCCAGCCAGCCGCGCTCCGTGCCGCGGTGGTTGTCGAGGAACTCCTGCATGTCCTCGGGCTTGGTGTTGTTCTCGATGAAGCCCTGGGTGACGAAGAGCGGGGTGTCGGTGCCCTTCGCCTGCGCCGCCAGGTTGCGGGCGCGCCAGTACGGCGAGCTCAGGTCCGGGTTGTTGTTGTTCGTGAGGTTGTCGGACAGGCACTCGGGGTGGCTCTGCTCGTACGCCGCGTTGGCCTGGTAGCGGGCGGTGTCGTCCGGCAGCGGCTCGAGCGTGGCGATGCTGTTGTACGCGTTCGGCGTGCCGGTCACGTTCGGCCGGGGCACGCCGTTGCTGAACAGGTAGTTGTACATGTTCCACACCGGTTCCTGGGCGACGACCGCCTTGAGCGCCGGCAGGCGCAGGTTGTTGCCCACCAGGCCGGTCACGGCGTCGTACGACTTGCCGTACATGCCCACCCGGCCGGTCGACCACCGCCGCGTCGCCGCCCACTGGACGGCGGCCCGGACGTCCGCCTGCTCGCCGGGCCCCACCCAGTCGAGGCAGCCGGTGCTGCCGCCGAAGCCGCGCAGGTCGACCATGACGTAGGTGTAGCCGCGGGCGAACAGGCCGGTGCCGCTGGTGAAGTCGGCGAACCGGCTGGACGGTCCGGTCCGGCTCCACCCCTCCGGCCCGACCTGGCCCGCGTGGGCGAAGTAGGGTCCGACGGCGAGGATCACCGGCGTCCTGGCCTGGGCCGGCAGGTTCGCCGGGCGGAGCACGTCGGCGTGCAGTTCGGTGCCGCTGCGGTCCGCGGACGGGAAGTAGGCCTCCGTCCACACCGCACCCTCCGGGACCCGCGGGTTCTCCTCGTGGGTGACGCCGTCCGGCGCCGGTGCGGGTGGGGCGGCGGTCGCCGTGCCACTCACCGCGAGAGTCGTGATCGCGATCAGTGCGCCGGCCGCGGCGGCTGTCGTCCGCCTGCGAATGTTCATCTGACCTCCCCGAGCGATAGAGCAGTGTCTCTGCGAACGTCGACGCTAGCGCGTCGGCATCCTCTTCGGACGGTCGCGGGTGAGCTTTCCGATGATCGGCGCTCCGGAGGGTCTGGGCCGGGCGGGCCGTCGGCCGTTAGGGTGAGCGGCGTGGACTGGGCGGCCTGGCACGACGACTACGACAACCCCGGATCCGTTCTCGCCGGCCGGCTCGCCGCCGTGCAGGCGATCATCCGAGGCGTCCTCGACGACCTGCCCGCCGGCCCGGTGACCGCGCTCAGCATGTGCGCCGGCCAGGGCCGCGACCTGATCGGGGCGCTCGCCGGGCACCCCCGCCGCGACGACGTCCGGGCCCGGCTGGTCGAGTTGGACCCGCGCAACGTGGCGGCGGCCGAGGCGGCCGTGCGGCGGGCCGGCCTCGCCGGCATCGAGGTGGTCCGCGGCGACGCCGGCCTGATGCGCCACTACCGCGACGTCGCGCCGGCCGACCTCGTGCTGGCCTGCGGGGTGTTCGGCAACCTGACCGACGCGGACGTGCTGCGCACGGTCGAGGCCTGCGCCCAACTGTGCCGCGAGGGCGGCACGGTGGTGTGGACCCGGCACCGGCGCCCGCCGGACCTGGTGCCGGTGATCGGCGACTGGTTCGCGGCGCGCGGCTTCGAGCAGGTGTACCTCAGCGACCCGGCGGCGGGCTTCGGGGTGGGAGCGCACCGGCTGTGCCACCCGCCGAAGCGGCTGGACGGCGGCGAGCGCATCTTCACCTTCGTGCCGGAGAAGCAGGCCTGCCTGCCCTGACCCGCCTACCAGGCGATCGGGGCGTAGTCCTTCAGGAAGACGCCGTACAGGTCCTCGCCGCGCTCGCCGCGCACGACCGGGTCGTACACCCGGGCCGCGCCGTCGACCAGGTCCAGCGGGGCGTGGAAGCCCTCGTCGGCCAGCCGCATCTTGGTCGGGTGCGGGCGCTCGTCGGTGATCCAGCCGGTGTCCACGCTGGTCATCAGGATGCCGTCGGTGAACATCTCCGCGGCGCTGGTGCGGGTCAGCATGTTCAGCGCCGCCTTGGCCATGTTCGTGTGCGGGTGCCCGGCGCCTTTGTAGCCGCGGGCGAAGACGCCCTCCATGGCCGAGACGTTGACCACGTAGCGGCGCGGGAACGGCGACCTCGTCATCGCCGCGCGCAGCCGGCTGACCAGCACGAACGGCGCGGTCACGTTGCACAGCTGGACCTCCAGCAGCTCGAGCGCGTCCACCTCGTGGACCTTGTCGCTCCAGCTGTTGGTCGGGGCCAGGTCGGGCACCAGCCCGCCCGCGTCGATCGCGGTCAGCGCGGCGATCCGGTCCGGGGTGGCCGAGCCGCCGGTCAGCGCCAGCGCGGTCAGCGCGTGCGGGCTGAAGGACGAGCCGTCGGTCAGCGACGCCGGGTGCGCCGCCATCGCGTGCCCGCCGAGGTACTCCAGCTCCGGCAGCGGACCGTCGGGCAGCGGCGCCGACTCCGCCGCCACCAGCGCCGCGTACGAGCCGGGCGAGCGCCGTACCGTCTGGGCCGCGTTGTTGATCAGGATGTCCAGCGGGCCGCGGGCCGCGACGGAGTCGGCCAGCGCGACCACCTGCCCGGGGTCGCGCAGGTCGATGCCGACCACCCGCAGCCGGTGCAGCCAGTCCGCGCTGTCCGGCATGGCGGCGAAGCGCCGCACGGCGTCGTTCGGGAAGCGCGTGGTGATGGTGGTGTGCGCGCCGTCGCGCAGCAGCCGCAGCGCGATGTACATCCCGATCTTGGCGCGGCCGCCGGTGAGCAGCGCCCGGCGCCCGGTCAGGTCGGTGCGGGCGTCGCGGTGGCTGTGGTTCTTCGCCGCGCAGTCCGGGCAGAGCTGGTGGTAGAACGCGTCGACCCGCACGTACCGCTGCTTGCAGATGTAGCAGCCGCGCGGCTGGCGCAGGATGCCCGCGCTGCGCGTGGTGGTCGCGGTGGCCAGCGGGATGCCGGCGGTCTCGTCGTCGATGCGGCTGGGCGCGCCGGTCGCCGTGGCGGCGGTCACCGCGCGGTCGTTGGCCAGGATCGCGTCGCGGCGGTCCCGGCGGCGGCGCAGCTTCACCGTCTTGAACAGCCCGGCGGTGGCCCGCCGGACGGCCACGGCGTCGGGGTGCTCCGGGTCGAGCTGCTCGGCCTCGGCGATGACGTCGAGGCAGAGGGCCAGGCGGTCGGCATCGATGCCCGCGGCCGGCCCGTCGGCGGCGCCGGCCGGGCCGGGCGTGACGCCGGTGGGACCGCCCGGCGCGGCGGACTCGTCCATGGTCGCGGTCATGCTCATCCCGTCCCGGTAGAACCCCAACTCTCCCGGGGCATGGTACTGACTGCGCCGGGCGCCCGGCTGTGCGTGCCGCCCGGCGGGCCACAATAGCGGCAAGAACGCCATATCGGCTACTCGGGCGGGGGCAGCTCCAGGATCGCCGTGGTGTCCAGGCCGGGTTCCCGGCGCTCGCCGCCCTCTTCCCGCCGGGCGTCGTCGTCGCGGTCCTGATCCGCCGGGCGTGGGACGTCCTCGCCCGCGGGAGCCCGCTCGTCCGCGGCCGGATCGGTCCACGGCGCCGCACCGGCGGGCGCGGCGACCCGGTCGCCCAGGTCGACGGTGACCGGGTGAAGCTCCCCGGCGGCCGGGGCCGGGGAGGGCCCGGCGGAGGCCCCGGCCGGGGCCGACCCGTCGGACGCCTCGGGGGCGGGCCCGGCCGCCCGGGACGCGGTTGCGGCCTCCGGCTGGTCCAGGGTGATCCGCGACGACGCCGCGAGCGGCGCCGACCCGGCGATCGGATACCCGGCCGACGGATACCCGGCGGCCGGATAACCGGCGGCGGAATACCCGCCGGCCGCCTCGCCGGAGACCGGCGCACCGGCCACGACGGGCCCGTCGCTTCGCTCGGCCCCCGGGCCCGCCGGGGACACCGGACCGTCGGGAGCGGAGGTGACCGAGACCTCCCGAGCGGGAGGGACCGGCGCGGCGGGGGAGACCGACGCGCTGCCGGCGACCGCCCCCGGGCCCGCCGGCCGGAACCACGAGGACGCCGGCTCCGGTGACGGCGGGTCGCCGCCGGCGCGCCCGGCCGGCGCGGGACGGGCGCCGCCCCCGTCGGGAGCCGCGTGCCGGCCCACCGACACCGTCGGGAACAGCTCCTCGTCCTCGTACTCCTGGAGCCCGGCCCGTTGCTGCAGCCGCCGCAGCGGCCCCGGCGCCCACCAGGCCGCGTCGCCCATCAGCTTCAGCACCGCCGGCACCAGCAGCATCCGGACCACGGTCGCGTCCAGCAGCAGCGCCACGATCATGCCGACGCCGATGAACCGCATGGTCGTCACCGACGACAGCGCGAACGCGCCGGTCACGACGATGAGCAGCAGCGCCGCCGCGCTGATCACCCGGCCGGTGCGGGCCAGGCCCGTGGTCACCGCCTCGGCCGTGGTCGCCCCGCGGGTGCGGGCCTCCACCATCCGCGACAGCAGGAACACCTCGTAGTCGGTGGACAGGCCGAAGACCACCGCGGCCATCAGCACCACGATGCCCACCTCGGGCGGCGCCGGGGTGACCCGCAGCAGGCCCGCGCCGTGGCCGTCCTGGAAGATCCAGACCAGGATGCCGAACGTGGCGCTCAGGCTCAGCGCGCTCAGCACCACCGCCTTGACCGGCAGCAGCAGCGAGCCGAAGGCCAGGAACATCAGCACCAGGGTCGCGCCGACCAGCAGGCCCACCATCAGCGGCAGCTGCTCCGCGGTCGCCGCCAGGCTGTCGACGTTGCGGGCGGTCGTGCCGCCGACCAGCACCTCCGTGCCGGCCGGGGCGGGCTGGGCGCGGATGGCCCGGACCGCCTCGCGCGCCGCCGGGCTGAACGGGTCGGTGCCGGACAGGGTGGCCGTGTAGAGCAGGACGTCGCCGCCGCTGCCGGCCGGGGTGATCGCGGCGACGCCCGGGACCTGCTTCAGCGCGGCCGCGAACGCCGTACCGGCCGGGGCTGCCGGCGCCGCGCCCTGCGTGCCGCGCAGCACCACCTGGACGCCCGCGCTGCTCAGCGCCGGGAAGTCGGCCTTGAGGGTCTCGACGGCCTGCCGCGCCGGGTCGCCCGCCGGCAGGATCCGCTCGTCGTTCTCGCCGAAGCGCACCCCGGCGACGGGCGCGGCCAGCACCAGCAGCCCGACGAGGATCGGCAGCGCGACCAGCACCGGGCGGCGCAGCACCGCGCCGGCCAGCCGGGCCCAGCCGGTGCCGGCCGGGCGGTTCGTGCGCCGGCGCGGCAGCCGCACCGGCAGCTTGTCGACGCGGGGGCCGAGGACCGCCAGCAGGGCCGGCAGCAGGGTGAGCGACAGCAGCGCGGCCAGGGCGACGGCGGCCAGGCCGCCGTACGCCAGCGACTTGAGGAAGCCCTGCGGGAACAACATCAGGCCGGCCAGGGCGATCATCAGCAGGGTGGCCGAGAAGATCACGGTACGCCCGGCGGTCGCCACGGTACGGGCCACCGCCTCCGCCGGCGTACGCCCGAAGCCCTGCTCCTCGCGGAACCGCCCGACCATGAACAGCCCGTAGTCGATGGCCATGCCCAGCCCGAGCAGGCTGGCCACGTTGACGGCGAACGAGTTGACGTCGTGGCCGTACGCGATCGCGTGCAGCACCCCCAGCGAGCCCAGCACCGCGCACCCGCCGACCAGCACCGGCAGCGACGCGGCGACCAGCGAGCCGAAGATGAGCAGCAGCAGGACCAGCACGATGGGCAGCGACACGGCCTCGGCGAAGGCCAGGTCACGGGTCGACAGGGCGGACGAGGCGTCGCTGAGCGGGGCGCCGCCGGCGAGCTGCGCCGTGGCCCCCTCGACCGCCAGCTGGTCGTCGATCTCCCGGTACGCCGTCAGCTTCTCGCCCTCGTCGTCGCCGGTCAGGGTCAGCACGGCCACGGCCCGCGACCCGTCGGCGGACGCGTACTGCTCGGCCTTGTCCGGCCAGTACGACGCCACGGCCGTGACCGCCGTCCGCGGCAGCGCGGCGAGCCGGGCCTGCACCCGCCGGCCCAGCCCGGTGTCGTCGATGCCGCCGGCGACCGGCGTGTAGATGACCACCACGTCGCCGCCCTGCGCGCCCAGCTCGGCGCGGACGACCTCGGCCGCCCTCGTCGACTCGCTGCCCGGGTCGTTGTAGCCGCCCTCGGTCAGCTGGCCGAAGACGCCCAGTCCCCACATCCCGGCCGCGGCGACCGCCACGACCGTGCCCACCAGCACCGGCCATCGGAACCGGGCCACCCATGATCCCCAGGCGGCAAACACGACGATCCCCTCCACACCCGCGTCCCGCACCCCACGGAACGCCCGGTCCTCCCACCCCGGAAGGACCGGCTCACCTCAGCGCAGCGTCGCCGCCTCGAGCGCGACGCCCCCGCAATCCTGGCTGAACGCCTCCTCGGTGATCCAGCTCAGGCTGATCTTGCCGTTCTTCGGCGCCCGGTACGTGATGACGAAGACCGCCGTGTCCAGGTTGTTGCCGCGTTCCTCGAACGTCGCGCTCGCTGCGGCGGAGCCGGTGGTCAGCTTCGCGGTGAGCTTGCCGCGCCCGGCCAGCGCCCCCACGTAGAGCCGCAGGGTGCGCGTCGCCGGGCCGGCCGGGGCCGAGATGCTGAAGCCGTTGCCCTTGCCGCAGGTGCGGATGCCGGTCGGGGTGCCGTCGCTGGTGGCCACGGGGGAGCCACCGGACCAGCTGAACAGCTGCGGGCTGAAGCCGTGCCGGAAGCGCGGCGCGGTCGGCGCGCCCTCGAGGATCTGGAAGTCGCCGTCCTCGCGTCGTTCCAGGGAGAAGGTGCTCTGCTGGCCCCAGTGCACCCAGTCGCGGGTGCCCTCGGCGGACAGGTCGACCCGGCCGGGCAGGTCGCCGCGGGCCACCTTGACCGAGCCCCGGTCCGGCGGGGCGGGCGGTTTGCTGGTCGCCGGGGGCGGCGTGGTGCGGGCCTTCGACGGCGTGGGCGAGGGCGACGGCTCGTCCGAGGCGCTGGGCAGCGGGATGGGGAACTGGTCGGCCGGGCTGACCGGCAGGTTGCCGAGGGCCGGCGGCTGCGCCGGCGGGATCGCCTGCGGATCGTCGTCGCGGACCGCGCGGCTGAGGATGAACCCGAACGCCACCACGATCAGCACCCCGGCCAGGATCACCGCGGCGGGCATGAGGAACTCGCTCAGCCGGCGCGGCCGGTCCTCGAGCAGGTGCGGCGGCACGACCGCGCCCCGGCGGCCGGTCGTGCGGTAGCCGTAGCTGGTGCGCGGGGTGGCCGGGTAGGGCCGGCGGCGCCCGGCGTCGGACGGCCGTCCCTCGGACTCAGGCTGGCGACCAGTCGTGCGGTCGTCGTCCGGCAACCGACCCTCCCCGGTCGTTCGCGGGCGCGCGCCGACCGCCGGTGGCGGCCGGGCGGGTTGTCCCGAGTGCTGTGCAAGCAGTGAGTCGGTGCCGTGATGAGCGGCCGCCGTGGTGCTGTGGGGAGGTACACCGTCTCACCTTGCGTGAGTGACGGAGAAGAGCGAAATGAGTAACCGGCCGTCCGGATGATCACCGGGGTCGGGGGTTCGGCGGAGGTTCGCCCCGGGCCGGCCGGCGGCGGCGAGTACGGTGTCCGGAGTCTTCCCGCATGTCCGCTGACAGGAGAGTCCGTAACCGATGAGCGTCCAGGACAAGACCGGTACCAGTCGCCGGGGCCAGGCCCTGAGCGGCGCCTTCGCGGGTGTCGCCGTGATCGCCGTACTGGTCGCCGTCTATATCGGCATCCAGGTTTCCGACGACGACGACAAGCCCGTGCCCGCCGCCGCGGCCTCGGCGCCCGCCGACCCGGCCGCCGGGGCGCCCACCGAGCCCGCCCCGGCGCCCAGCCAGCCGGCCGCGCAGACGCCGCTGGACCCCGCGCTGCAGCAGCCGCCGGTGGTCAAGGCCGGCACCGGCAAGGTCACCGAGCTGAAGGTCACCGAGATCATCGCCGGCAAGGGCCCCAAGCTCCAGGCCGGCCAGACGATCCAGGCCAACTACGTGGGCGTGACCTACAAGGACGGCAAGGAGTTCGACTCGTCCTGGAAGACCGGCCAGCCGGCCCAGTTCCCGGTCGGCGCCGGCCAGCTCATCGAGGGCTGGGACAAGGGCCTGGTCGGCGTGGCCGTCGGCAGCCGGGTGCAGCTCGACATCCCCGCCGCGATGGCCTACGGCGACCCGGCCCCGCAGGGCCGCCCCGGCGGCGACCTGCGCTTCGTGGTCGACGTGCTGGCCGCCCAGTAGCTCAGAGCTCGCGCACGACGACGTCCACCTGACGGGGGCGGCCCGCCGCGACGGGCCGCTCCTCGACGGTGTACTTCAGCTCCCGCAGCGCCGCCAGCAGCTCGTCCACCGAGGCCGGGCGCGCGCCGGCCTCGGCGAGCGAGCGCACCAGCCGGCCCTTGGTGGCCTTGTTGAAATGGCTCACCACCGAGCGCCGCGGCTCGCCGCCGACCATCCGCTCGTGCAGCACCCGCACGGTCGCGGTGCGCCCGGCGAGCGCGCCCGAGGGCGTCCACATCGCCGCGTACGCGCCCGAGCGCAGGTCCAGCACCGGGCCGTCGGCGGCCGCCCGGTCGAGCGCGGGGCCGAGCGCCTTCTTCCAGTACGGCGTGAGCCCGCCCAGCACCGGCAGCGACACCCCCACCGAGCACCGGTACGCCGGGATGCGGTCGGTCAACCGCAGCACCCCCCACAGCCCCGAGAAGACCACCGCCCGCTCGTCCAGCCACGCCCGCGCCCCCGGGGCCAGCCCGGCGGCGTCGAGCGCCTCGTAGAGCACGCCGGTGTAGACCTCCGCGGCCGGCGCGGCCGGCGCCGTGGCCAGCGCGGCGTTGCGGGCGACCTCGCCCTGCTGAGCCGGGCTGAGCCCGAGCACGGCCAGCGAGTCCGCGACGCCCCGGGCGCTGGTCCGCCGGCAGAGCGCGACGAGCCGGGACAGCACCCGGCGGCGGGCGGGCGCGAGCCGGGGGAGCCACAGCTGCGCGGGATCGGCCGGCTCGCCGGCGGCCGGCGCGGACTTGCCCTCGGACGGGGGCAGCAGGATGAGCACGCCGCGAGGTTACAAGTCCGTCCCGGTGGCCAGCGCGTCGGCCACGCTGGGCCGCACGTCGAGCACCTCGTCCAGCCCGGCCACCCGCAGCAGGCCGGACAGCTGGTCACCGGGCGCGGCCAGGCGCAGCCAGCCACCGGCGTCGCGGGCCCGTTCGTGCCCGGCGACGAACGAGCGCAGCCCGGTGGAGTCGCAGAAGCCGATGCCGGACACGTCGACCACCACCCGCGGCGCCGGGCGGTCGAGCACCTGTTCCAGGGTGGTGCCGAGCACGGTGTCCGAGCCGTCGTCGAGGTCGCCGCGGACGGTCACGACCACGGTGTCGTCGGGGTTGCCGATCACGGACACTTGCACGGGAGGGCCTCCAGGGAGCGCGACGGAGACCTCTGCTTGCCCCGTCAGGAGGCCGGCGGAACCTGCGGCACGGTGATCGTCGTGCGCACGGTGGCCTGGTCGATGTCGCTGACCCGGACGGTGAAGCTCAGCTCGTACGTGCCGGGCAGCGGGAACGTCAGCGCGCCGACGGCGTCGTTGCGGGGGTGCAGCGGCAGCATGGGCGCGGACACCGGCTCCAGGTCGCGGCCCTGCAGGCGGGCCGTGACGGTCCACTCGGCGGCCGGCAGCGGCTTGCCCTCGGGCGTGTAGGCGAAGCCGTGCACGGTGTTGTTCTCGCCCAGCTCCACGGGATAGACGTAGTACTGCAGCGTGTAGAGCGGCGAGGTCAGGGTCTGGGAGACGCCCTTGCCGGTGCCGGCGGCCTGCTCGACCGTGGCGCTGCGGCCGGGGGTGGCCTGCACCAGCACGGCGCTGAGCCCGAGCACGACGACGGTCGCGGCCACCTCGATTCCGACCGTGCGCCGCAGCCGGGCGGCCGATGCCCCGCTCACCGGGACGCGCAGCGCGAGCCGCCGGGCGAGGAACGCCGCCACCAGCACCCCGGCCAGGATCGCCGCCTTGGCCAGCACCAGGCGGCCGTAGCCGGTGCCCCACAGCGCGCCGGGCGACCCGACCTGGACCACCGCCTGCACCGTGCCCGCGCCGGCCAGCCACACCACCGCCAGCATCGCCCAGCGCGACCAGGCCGGCAGGATCACCCCCAGCACCCGGGGGTGCGCCCGGCGCAGCAGGAACACCGCGAGCGTGACCAGCCCGCCGAGCCACACCGCCATCGCGGCGAGGTGCACCACGTCGGCCGCCACCACCGCCGCGGCCAGCGGCGACTCGGCGGCGTGCCCGGTCAGGGGCCAGGTGGTCAGCCCGGCGGCGGCCAGCCCGAGCAGGGCCGCGCCGTGCCGGCGGCGGCCGGCGCCGCGCAGCACCGGGGGCAGCAGCGCCGCGGCGGCGCCGAGCACGGCCAGCCGGGCCAGCAGGATGACGCCGAACGGGCTGGCCAGCACGTCGGCGAGCTCGGTGACCGAGACGTCCCACAGCGGGGCGCCGCTGCTGTTCGGCGCCTGCGTCCAGAGCGCCGCCAGCGTCGAGGCGGCGGTGCCGAGCAGCCCGGCGCGGACCAGCAGGACGGCGCCGCGCCGGGGCACGCGGCGGGGCCACAGCAGGGCCAGCAGCAGCGCCGGGCCGACGATCAGGGTCAGGCCGGCGTACCCGACGACCTTGATCGCGGGGACCGCGGCCGCGACCGACGGGTGCACGCCGGCCGGGTCGCTCTCCGGCGGCCGCGCCGACGGCGCGCCGACCGAGAAGGTCAGCGCGCCGCCGACCGGGTGGCTGTCGGCCGAGATGATCCGGTAGCTGACCAGGTACGTGCCCAGCGGCTGGTCCGCCCGCCGCACCTGGATCCGCAGCGTCGGGCCGCTCGCGGTGACCGCGCCGGTGATCCGCTTGCCGTCCGGCGCCAGCACCTGGGTGCGGCCGGGCACCGCGGTGAAGCCCTCGGTGAAGGTCAGCGTGATCTCGCCCGGCGCGCTCGCCACCACGCTGCCCGGCTCGGGCGTCGCCGTGGTCAGCGCGGCGTGCGCGCTCGCCGGCGCGGCCGGCAGCAGCAGCGCGCCCAGCCCGATCATGGCCGCGACGAGCACACGTACGATCCGCGGCCCCCCAGCCGCTGCAGCCCCTGTCACGGTAGGTAGTTCGGATCACCGGGGGCAAAGGTTCAATGCGCGCACGGCGGCTTACCGATCCGCTGTGCCGGGTACCAGCCGGCGATACGATCCCGGGCAGGTCCACGCCCTCAAGGAGGCTCCCCGATGTCCGTGCATCCCCGCGCCGGCACCCCCGCCGCAGCCGGCGACAAGATCGACGTGCCCCGGGTGGTCCTCAGCTACTACACCGGCCACCCGGATCCGCAGGTGGCCGAGCAGCGCGTCGCGTTCGGCACGTCGGGGCACCGCGGCTCGAGCCTGCGCACCGCGTTCAACGAGGACCACATCGTCGCCACCAGCCAGGCCATCGTCGAGTACCGCCGGGAGCAGGGCACCGACGGCCCGCTCCACCTGGTCCGCGACACCCACGCGCTGAGCGAGCCGGCAATGATCTCCGCGCTGGAGGTGTTCGCGGCCAACGACGTCCGGGTGCTGATCGACAGCCGCGACGGCTACACGCCGACCCCCGCGCTGTCGCACGCGATCCTGTCGTACAACCGGGGCCGGACCGGCGGGCTGGCCGACGGCGTGGTGGTCACCCCGTCGCACAACCCGCCGGACGACGGCGGCTTCAAGTACAACCCGCCGCACGGCGGGCCGGCCGACACCGACGCCACCAAGTGGATCCAGGACCGGGCGAACGCGCTGATCGCCGACGGGCTGCGGGAGGTACGCCGGGTGCCGGCCGCCCGGGCGCGCGCCTCCGAGCTGGTCTCCGGCTACGACTACCTGGCCACCTACGTCGACGACCTGGGCTCGGTCATCGACATGGAGGCGATCCGCTCGGCCGGCGTCCGGATCGGCGCGGACCCGCTCGGCGGGGCCAGCGTCGCGTACTGGGGCGAGATCGGCTCCCGGTACGGCCTCGACCTGACCGTGGTGAACCCGGACGTCGACCCGACGTTCGGCTTCATGACGCTGGACTGGGACGGCAAGATCCGGATGGACTGCTCGTCGCCGTACGCGATGGCCTCGCTGATCGCGCAGAAGGACCGGTTCCAGCTGGCCACGGGCAACGACGCGGACGCCGACCGGCACGGCATCGTCACCCCCGACGGCGGCCTGATGAACCCGAACCACTACCTGGCGGTGGCGATCTCGTACCTCTACCAGGTCCGCACCGACTGGCCCGCCGCGGCGGCGATCGGCAAGACCCTGGTCTCGTCGTCGATGATCGACCGGGTGGCGGCCGACCTGGGCCGCAAGCTCGACGAGGTGCCGGTCGGCTTCAAGTGGTTCGTGCCGGGCCTGCTGGACGGCTCGATCGGCTTCGGCGGCGAGGAGAGCGCGGGCGCGTCGTTCCTGCGCCGCGACGGCAGCCCGTGGAGCACCGACAAGGACGGCATCCTGCTGGACCTGCTGGCCTCGGAGATCGTGGCGACGACGGGCCGGACCCCGAGCGAGCACTACCGCGACCTGACGGCGAAGTTCGGCGACCCGGCGTACGCCCGGATCGACGCCCCGGCGACCCGCGACGAGAAGGCGATCCTGGCCAAGCTGTCGCCGTCGCAGGTGTCGGCCAAGGAACTGGACGGCGAGCCGATCACGGCGGTGCTGACCACGGCGCCGGGCAACAACGCGCCGATCGGCGGGCTGAAGGTGACCACGGAGTCGGGCTGGTTCGCGGCCCGGCCGTCCGGCACGGAGGACGTGTACAAGATCTACGCGGAGTCGTTCCGGGGGCCGGAGCACCTGGCCCGGATCCAGGAGGAGGCCCGCGCGGTCGTCTCGGCGGCGTTGCAGGGCTGACCCGCCGTTGCCGGGCGGCCCCGACCGCGGTGTGCGGTCCGGGCCGCCCGGCGCTTTCCGGTGACCACCGGGTCAGGGGCGCGGCCGGACCAGGCCGAGGTCGTAGGCGGCGATCGTCGCCTGCACCCGGTCGCGCACCCCGAGCTTGGCCAGCAGCGCGTTGACGTGCGTCTTCACCGTGCCGGTGGTGATGCCCAGGGCCGCGCCGATCTCCGCGTTGGACAGGCCCGTGGCCATGCTGACCAGGACCTCGCGTTCGCGCGGGGTGAGGCCGTCCAGCCGCGACCCGGCCTCCACCGGGACGGCCGGCGCGCCGCCGGCGAAGGCGTCGATGAGGCGGCGGGTGACCGCGGGGCTGAGCATCGCCTCGCCGTCCGCGACGACCCGGACGGCGGCCAGCAGGTCGGCCGGCTGGGTGTCCTTGAGCACGAACCCGGCGGCGCCCGCCCGCAGCGCCTCGTAGACGTAGCGGTCCTGATGGAACGTGGTCAGGACGAGCACCCGGGTGGCCGGCGCGGCGGCGGTCAGCCGCGCGGTGGCGGTCAGGCCGTCCATGCCGGGCATCCGGATGTCCATGAGCACCACGTCCGGTCGCAGCCGGGCGGCCAGGTCGAGGGCGGACTGCCCGTCGGCCGCCTCGCCGACGACCTCGAGGTCCGGCTCGGCGTCCACGATCGCGGCGATCCCGGCGCGCACCATCAGCTGGTCGTCGACGACCATCACGCGGACGGCGATGACGCCACCTCCTCGTTCCGCCCGGCCGGCCGGCCCGGATCGCTCCCGGCCGCCCGACCCTGCTCCCCGGCCGGGCGCCCCCGGCCGGACTCCCGCGCCGCATCCGGACGGATCCCGTCCGGATGCGGCGGCACCGTCCCCGGCAGCAGGATCTCCGGCAGCCCGTCCGCCGCGGTCGTCGTGCTGCCGCCCACGGCCGCCAGCCGGGCCCGCAGACCCGCGGCGATCTCGCCGCCCGCGTCCGCCGGCATCGGCCGCACGCCGATCCGCACCGGGTCGTCGTCCAGGTCCACCCGGACCGCCACCGGTCCCGTGTCCCCGGCCAGCAGCAGCTCCACCACCCGGAAGGCCGACAGGTCCACGTCCGCGGGCAGCACCCGGCCGGCCCCGCGGACCTCCAGCGCCACCGCGCGCCCACCGGCCCGCCAGCGCTCCGCCAGCGCGGGCAGCGCCGCCGCGGTCGGCTGGGGTTCGTGGTCGCCGCGGGCCGGGCCCGATGCCTCCTCGCGCAGGCCGTTGAGCAGGCCCCGCATCGCGTCCAGGGCGGCGCGGGCCGAGGTCAGCACCTGGTCGAGGTCGCCGGCGTCCGCCGCCGTGGCCACCCGGGCCGTGTCGCGCAGGACCGCCGCGCGCAGGCCGGCGGCCACCCGGGCCCGTTCCAGCCCGGCCACCCACAGCGCCTGGGCGGTGGAGGCGGCCACCGCGTCGTGCTCGCGGGACTCGATGCCGGCGCGGCGCCGGCGCACCAGCCAGCCGGTCAGCCAGGCGAGCAGGATCGGCAGGCCGAGCGGGCAGGCGACCACCGCGGCCATGACGCCCGCGCCGAACACGAGCGGGATGTCCTGCTCGGACGGCGTGTCCAGGGCCAGCGTCACGCCCGCCGCCAGGACCGCCGAGGCCGACGCCACCGCGGCGGCCAGCGCGCTCAGGTCGTGGCGGCGGGCGTAGCGGGCCACCGCGTACACGGCGATGAGCTCGGCGCCCAGGCCGGCCGGCAGCACCCAGCCGTGCGCCGGGGCGATGACGCCGGTGGCGATCAGCACCGGCAGGATCCAGGCGGTCGCCGCGACCGCGCCGAGCACCGTCCAGGGGCGGCGGCGCCGCCAGCCCACCGGCACCGCGTGGGCGGCGGCCACCAGCAGAAGCAGGGGGACGGGGGCGCCGGCCGGCCCCGCGTCGCCGGGTGCGGCCAGCAGGCCGCCGGCCGGGGCGAACAGCGCCAGCAGCACCAGGGCGGCGTCGATCACCTGGGCGGACCCGGGCCGCCGGCGCGACCGGCCGGCCGCGACGGCGACACCCGCCGCCGGCGGGAGGACGGCGGGGGAGGGGGACGGGAGGACGGCGCGGACGCGCCAGCCGCCCCCGGGGCGGGGACCCGCCGTCAGCGTGCCGCCGAGCGTCGTCGCCCGCTCCCGCATGCCCGCGACGCCCCGCCCCGAGCCCAGGCCCCCGGGTCCGTCGGCCCGGGCGCCGTCGTCGTCGATCGTCAGCTCCAGGCCGGCGGGCGCCGTCGCCAGCCGGATCCGGACGCCCGCCCCCGGGGCGTACCGCAGGATGTTGGTCAGCGCCTCGCGGGTGATCCCGCACACCGCCTCCGTGGCCGCGGGCGGCGGCTCCTGCGCCTCCCCGGCCTGCACGCCGACCCGCTGTCCGAGCAGCCGGAAGCCCTCGGCCAGCGCGTCCAGCCGGGCGGCGACCGGGTCGGGCCGCTCGTCCGGCCGCTGCAGCAGCGCGACCAGCCGGTGCAGGGCCGCCAGGGTGTCGCGGCCGGTGCGCGAGGCGAACGCGCGCGCCTCGGCGGCCAGGTCGGGTCGGGCCGCGCCGAGGCGCTGGGCGGCCGAGACGATGACCACGATCGAGGTCAGGTGGTGGGCGGTCACGTCGTGCAGCTCACGGGCCAGGCGGCGCCGTTCGGTGTCGGCCGCCCGGTTCCGGCGGTCCTCGGCCTCGGCCAGCCGGGCCGCCGCGGTGGCTCTGTCGGCGTGCCAGCGGTGCCGGGCCCGGCCGAACGCCACCACCGCCGGATAGACGATCACGACGGACGCCACCTCGGCCGGGTACTCGCCCGTCACGCCCGAGGTGGCGGCGATCAGCGCGCACTGCCACAGCGCCACCCCGGCCGTGCCGCCCAGCGCCAGCCGCCCGGAGCGCCACACCGCCACGCCGTAGAGCGCCACCAGGTCGGCGACCGAGATCACCAGGAGGGCGTCGGCGGACACGCCGACCGTGCCCACGGTCAGCGCCGCGACCACCACGGCGAGGGTCGCCGGGGGCGCCGTGCGCCGCCAGAGCAACGCTGCCGCGACGACGACCGTGACCGCGACCCCGGTCGCGACCGCCGCGGCCGGCAGCGGCTCGCCGGTGGCCAGCGGGCGGCCCGGCCAGGCGGCCAGCTGGGCGACGGCGAGACCGCAGGGCAGCAACCACCTCGGCAAGTGCTTCATGACGCACCGACCCTAGGCGGGCGCCGCCACGGCCCGCATCCGCCCGCGGTCCCACCGGCGCCTCTATCCAAGGGAGGAGGAGGCCGGCTCGGCCCGGGAAATCTCAGCTTCCGCCGGCCGTCGCCGACTGGTACTGCGCCAGACCCCGCACAGTGACAGGAGCCGAGCGCAGCCATGAGTGCAGCCGACACGCGGGTGGGTCGCCGGCGCGCGGTCCCGCCCGCCCGGCCCGGCGCGCTCCCGCTGGCCGGGGCGGCGCTGGCGGTGGCCCTGGTGCTCGGGTGGCTGGTGGTGCACGACGGCGGCACGGTGATGCCCGGGTTCGCCGCCGGACCGGTGGCCATGGCCGCCGCGTTCGCCGCCTGCCGGCGGATCGGCTCGATGATCGTCGTGCCGCGCCCGGTGCGCGGCTTCTGGCGGCTCGTCTCGCACGCCGCGATCTGCCTCGGCATCGGCTCGGTCGGCGCGTTCGCCTTCGCCAACAACGACCCCGGGCTGTCGCCGTACATGGCCGTGCCGACGCTGCTCGGCGTGGTGATCCTGATGCTCGCGTTCCTGCGACTGCCGGTGGAGCGCCGCTCCGCGCTGCGCTGGGCGCAGCTGGTCCTCGACGGGGCGACGGTCGCCGTGGCGGGCGCGCTGATCTACTGGTACGTGGTGCTGGACCTGGCCACCGCGGCGACCTCGACGCTGACCCAGGACGGCGCCGCCGTGACCGGGGTCGGGGCGCTGATCTCGCTGGTCGTGATCGGCCGGGCGGCGATGAGCCCGGCCAGCGCCGTCGACCCGGTGTCGTTGCGCGTGCTGACCGTCGCGCCGCTGATCGCGGTGGCCACCACGGTGCTGCTGATAGCCGGTGGGGACACCGGCCGGCTGGTCATCTCGGTGCTGGGCGTGCCGGTGGTCGGCGCGGCGATGGCGCTGGCCGCGTACCGGCAGGAGCTGGTCCTGCGCCGCCCGGCCCGGCCCCGCGCCGCGGCCCGGCCGGGCCGGCTCGCCAACGTGCTGCCGCTGCTGTCGGTGGTCGCGACCGCCGCCCTGGTGATCACCGTCTCGGCCCGCCAGCTGGGCTGGCACCAGCGCGTGGTGATCATCGGCGCCGTGCTCATCGCCGCCTTCGTGGTGGCCCGCCAGCTGCTCGGGCTGCGCGCCAACGACCGGATGCTGGCCGGCATCCGCCGCCAGCAGGCCCAGCTGGAGCACGAGGCGATGCACGACCCGCTGACCGGGCTGGCCAACCGGGCCCGCTTCGGCACGGTGCTGGCCGAGCGGCTGGCCGCGCACCGGTGCGCCAGCGTGCTGCTGGTGGACATCGACGACTTCAAGATGGTCAACGACACCATGGGGCACGCGGTCGGCGACCAGCTGCTCGTCGAGGTGGCCCAGCGGCTGCGCCACCACAGCGCGGTCACCCACCTGCCGGCGCGGCTGGGCGGCGACGAGTTCGCCGTGCTGCTCGACGCCGACGAGCCGGGCGCGGCCGAGGAGGCCGCGGCGCGCATCCTGGCCGCGCTGGCGGTGCCGTTCCGGGTCGGCGAGCACCAGCTGCTGGCGCACGCCAGCATCGGCGTCGCGCTCGCCGGCGCCGGCGACAGCGCCGACGAGGTCCTGCGCAACGCCGACATCGCCATGTACGCGGCCAAGGCCGCCGGCAAGGCCACCTGGGCCCGCTTCGAGCCGCGGATGCGCAGCGAGGTCGTCAACCACGCCCGGCTCGGCAGCGAGCTGCACAACGCGATCATCCGGCACGAGCTGTACCTGGCCTACCAGCCGGTGTTCGACCTGGTGACCGGCCGGATGTCCGGGGCCGAGGCGCTGGTCCGCTGGCGCCACCCGGTCCGCGGCGCGGTCCCGCCGGCCGAGTTCATCCCGGTGGCCGAGCGGTCCGGCCTGATCGTCCCGCTCGGCTCGTGGGTGCTGCGCGAGGCGTGCGAGCAGCTCGCCCGGTGGCAGGCCGAGCACGGCGCCGCCGCCATCCGGTCGATCAACGTCAACGTGGCGGCCCGCCAGCTGCGCGAGGCCGGCTTCGTGGACGAGGTCGCCGCGGTGCTCAGCGACACCGGGCTGATCCCGGCGAACCTGGTGCTGGAGGTCACCGAGTCCTCGGTGCTGGACGGCCGGCAGGTCCGCGACACCCTGCAGGCGCTGCACGAGCTGGGCGTGCGCCTGGCCCTGGACGACTTCGGCACCGGCCAGTCCAGCCTGAGCCTGCTGCGCGCGTTCCCGGTGGACGTGCTGAAGCTGGACAAGTCCTTCGTGGACGGCATCTGCGACGGCGAGGACCGCGGCCGGCTGGCCGTGGCCGCGGCGGTCGCCCAGCTCGCCGAGTACCTGGACCTGTACGCGGTCGCGGAGGGCATCGAGACGGCGGCGCAGCTGGAGCGGCTGCGGGAGATGGGCTACCGGCTGGGGCAGGGCTACTTCATGGCCAAGCCGCTGGCGCCGGCCGAGCTGGCCGAGCTGATGGTGCGGACGGGCCGGCCGGTCACCGCAGCGTGAAAAAGTTTCGCACAAGGATGGTGTGAGCGCCCTCACTTTTCTATGCTGTGCCCACTTGGTGGATCAGACGATCGACCATAGGAAGGTGCCGCATGGTTCTCGCCGGCAGTCTCGCCGTTCTCCTCGCCGTCGTCTCCCCCGCCGCCGCCCTCGCGGCCGACGCCTGGACCCCCGCCCACGACCTCGACGACGCCTGCGTGACGCTGCACGCGTACGCCGGCTCCACCGACCTCGGCCACCTCCGGCGCAGCTCCGGCGGCTACGGCTTCACCTCCAGCGCCGCGGCCGCCGAGCCGTTCCGCTTCGAGGCCACCCAGCTCGGCCGGTACACCATGCGCGACACCGCGGGCGCGCTGGCGTACCAGAGCGTCATCGGCTTCGTGCTCGCCGGCAGCTCCTACGGCGACCGTGCCGACTGGACGGTCAGCTCCGCCAACGGCCGCTACCGCCTCGTCTCCACCGCCACCGGCCAGCAGCTCGGCTCGTTCCTGGGCCGGGTCGGCGCCGGCTCGGCCACCCTCGCGGCCACCCCGGCCACCGGCTGCGCCGCCGAGCCCGACGTCGCCACCGGCGTCACCGGCACGGCCGCGCCGGGCGTCGACACCGCCGGGCGGCTCGACGGCTGGATCGACGCGCACGCCCACATCACCGCCGGCGCGGCCTTCGGCGGCGACCTGCACTGCGGCGACGCGTACGCGCCGGGCGGGGTCACCGTCGCGCTGGCCGGCTGCCCCTCGCACGCCACGCTGGGCGTCGGCGCGCTGCTCGAGGCGCTGATCGGCGGCACCGACCCGGTCAACTCGGCCGAGGACGGCTGGCCCACCTTCGGCGACTGGCCCCAGCACAACACCCTGCTGCACGAGCAGTCGTACTTCCGCGGCATCGAACGCTCGTGGCGCGCCGGACAGCGGGTGCTCAACGCCCTGCTGGTCGCCAACCGGGTGATCTGCGAGCTCTACCCCTCCCGCGACACCGGCTGCGACGAGATGACCCAGCTGCGCGCCCAGGCCGCCTACCTGACGTCCATGCAGGACTATGTGGACGCGCAGAGCGGCGGGCCCGGCAAGGGCTGGTTCCGGCTGGCCCGCACCCCGGCCGAGGTACGGCAGATCGCCGCCCAGGGCAAGCTCGCGGTCACCATCGGGGTGGAGAACTCGGAGCTGTTCGGCTGCCGCGAGGTCAACGACGTGCCCCGGTGCACCACCGCGGACATCGACGCCGGCCTGGACGAGCTGCAGGCCATCGGGGTCAGCGGGCTCTACCCGGTGCACAAGTTCGACAACGCCTTCGGCGGCACCCGCTTCGACGAGGGCACCACCGGCGCGGCGCTGAACATCGGCAACCTCATCTCCACCGGCCACTGGTGGACCGCCACCTCCTGCACCGGCCCCGCCGACAACACCCAGCCGCTGGTCAGCGACGACATCGCCAAGCTGCTGGGGCTGGGCGGACTGAACCTGCCGGCGGGCACGATCGCCCCGGTCTACCCGAGCGGGCCGATCTGCAACACCCGGGGGCTGACGGCGCTGGGCGCGTACCTCATCAACCGGATGATGGAGCGCGGCATGATCATCCACATCGACCACATGGGCGTGCGCACCGCGAACGCGGTGCTGGACCTGGCCGAGCGGGCCGGCTACCCGGGCGTGACCTCGGTGCACAGCTGGGCCGACCCGGCGATCGTGGACCGGGTGCTGAGCCTCGGCGGCTTCGTCGCCACCTACGCCTTCGGCGCCGACGCGTTCCTCGGCGAGTGGCGGACCAACCGGGCCCTGCCGCACGGCGACCGGATCACCGGGTACGGCGTGGGCAGCGACGTCAACGGCCTCGGCCCGCAGGCGCCGCCCGGCCCCGCCGCGACCCCGCTGAGCTACCCGTTCACCGCGCCCAACGGCACCACGGTCACCCGCCAGGTGATGGGCCAGCGCACCTTCGACCTCAACACCGACGGCGTCGCCCAGTACGGCCTGTACGCCGACTGGGTCACCGACCTGATCCGGCGGGCCGGCCCGGACGCGCCCCTGCTCCGGCGGCAGCTGATGGGCGGCGCCGAGGCGTACACGGTGATGTGGGAGAGGGCCCGCGCGTGACGGTGCTGGCCCCGGTCCAGCCCCGGGTCCGCCGGGGCTGGATCGTGGCCTACGTGCTGGCCATGACCGGCGTGGCCGCGGGCTGGTTCGGGCCGATCCAGATCCTGCTGCCCGAGCAGGCCGCGCGGCTGGCCGCGCCCGGCGGCAAGGAGGCCCTGCTCGCGCTGGTCACCGCGTACGGCGCCGCGGCGGCGCTGCTGGCCACCCCGCTCTGGGGCGCGGTGTCGGACCGGCTGCGGTCGCGGTTCGGCCGGCGCCGCCCGGTCCTGGTGGCCGGCGCGCTGGTCGGCGTGGCCGGGCTGCTGGTGCTGTCCGGCGCCGGCTCGGCCCCGGCCATGACGGCCGGCTGGGTGCTGGTGCAGACCGGGCTCAGCGGCCCGCTGGCCGCGCTGGCCGCGGTGCTGGCCGACCGGGTCCCCCCGGAACAGCGCGGCACCGTCGGCGCGCTGTTCGGGGTGGCGCAGATCGCGGGCGTCGTGCTGGGCACCGCCGTCGCCGTCGCGGCCGGCGACGTCCGGATCGGCTACCTGGCCCTGGCGGTCGCGGTGCCGGCCCTGGTGGCGAGCCTGGTGGTGGTGCACCGGGAACCCCCGCCGGGGCCCGACCGGGCCGTCGCGGCGGCCACCCGGCCCCGGCTCACCGCGCCGTTCGCCTGGGTCTGGCTGATCCGGTTCCTGTTCAACCTGGTCAACGCGCTGCTGCTGGTCTACCTGTACTACTACCTGGGCGACCGGGTCGGCGTGGCCGAGCCGGGCGCCATGGTCCTGGTCGTCACGGTGATCAACGTGCTGGTCACGGCCGCGGCCGCGATCGCCGGCGGCGTGCTGTCCGACCGGTGGGGCCGGCGCCGCGGCTTCGCCGCCGCCGGGGCCGTGGTGCTGGCCGCCGGGTTCGCCGTGCTCGCCCTCGTGCCGTCCCTGCCGGCGGTGCTGGCCGCCGCCGTGCTGCTCGGCGCCGGATGGGGCCTGTTCGTCGCCGTGGACCTGGCGATCGTCACCGGCGTGCTCCCGGACGCCGGCTCCCAGGCGACCATGCTCGGGGTGGCCAACATCGCCGCCTCCCTGCCGCAGCTGGTGGCCCCCGCGCTGGCCGGCGTCATCGTCACCCGGCTCGGCGGCTATCCCACGCTGTACCTGTGCGCCGCCGCGGTGGCGCTGACGGCCCTGGCCTGCCTGCCGCGACTGCGCACTGTCGCCTGACCACCCTCCTGGAGGATGCTGCACCATGTCCGTCGACCTCCCGCTGCTGCCGCCGGGCTTCCGCTTCGGCCTGTCCACCGCCGCCTTCCAGATCGAGGGGGCGGCCGACCTCGACGGCAAGGGCCCGAGCATCTGGGACACCTTCACCGCCCGGCCCGGCGTGATCCGGCACGGCGAGGACGCCCGCACGGCCATCGACCACTACCACCGGTACGCCGAGGACGTGGCGCACATCGCCGAGTGCGGCGTGCACGACTACCGCTTCTCGTTCTCCTGGCCGCGTGTGCTGCCGGCCGGGACCGGCACCGTCAACAAGGCCGGCCTGGACTTCTACGACCGGCTGGTCGACCGGCTGCTGGCGGCCGGGGTGCGCCCGGTGCCCACGCTCTACCACTGGGACCTGCCCCAGGCGCTGGAGGATGCGGGCGGCTGGCTGCGCCGCGACACCGCGTACGCCCTGGCCGGGTACGCGGACGTGCTGGTCGCCCGGCTCGGCGACCGGGTCCGCGACTGGATCACGATGAACGAGATGAACGTGCAGACCCTGTACGGCTACGCGCTCACCGATCACGCGCCGGCCCGCGGCCTGGGCCTGGCCGCGTTGCCCGTCGCGCACCACCAGCTGCTCGCCCACGGCCTGGCGGTCCAGGCCCTGCGGGCCGGCGGCGCCGCGACGGTCGGCGTGGCGGCGCAGCACTTCCCGGTCTCGCCGGCCGGCGACGACCCGGCCGACGTCGAGGCCGCCACGGTCTTCACGCACCTGACGAACTGGGCGTTCTCCGACCCGATCCTGCGCGGCGACTACCCGGACGAGGCGATCCGGGCCGGCGTCGGCGTCGCCGGGGCGGCCCTCGACCGCGACCTGAAGATCATCAGCGGCCCGCTCGACTTCTACGGCGTGAACTACTACGAGCCCACCGTCATCGAGGCGCCGAAGGCCGGCAAGGACTACCGCGGCGTGCTGGAGGTGGACCTGCCGGAGGGCCTGCCGTTCTCGCCGGTGCCGGTGACGGGCGTCGAGCGCACCGACTTCGGCTGGGCTATCGTCCCCGCCGGACTCACCGAGATCCTGCGGACCCTGCGCGACCGCTACCCGCGGCTGCCCCCGGTGGTCATCACCGAGAACGGCGCCTCCTTCCACGACGCCCCGCCCGGCCCGGACGGCCGCGTCCACGACCCCCGGCGCATCGCGTTCCTCGACGCCCACCTGCGGGCCGTGGCGGCGGCGATCGCGGCCGGGGTGGACGTCCGCGGCTACTACGCCTGGTCGGCCCTGGACAACTTCGAATGGGCGGCCGGCTACGACGAGCGGTTCGGCCTGGTCCACGTCGACCGGGACACGCTGACCCGGACCCGCAAGGACTCGTGGCACTGGTTCCGCGACGTGATCGCCGCGCAGCCGGGCGCGGGTCAGGGCGCCCGCAGCTGAGCGACGAAGGTGGCGGCGAGCCGGATCAGCCGCTCGCCGCGACCCTCCTCGGCCCACCCGTCCACCAGGCTGAGCAACGTGCTGCCCTCGACCAGGATGATGAAGTCGTCGATCACCTCGTCGTCGGCCACCCCGGGGCGCAGCTCGCCGGCCTCCCGCGCCTCCCGCAGGCAGACCCGCAGATGGTCGCGGATCCGCAGGTGCGAGCTGCGCCGCGACTCGGCCAGCCGGGGATGCGACAGGGCCGCGCCGGCGAACGCCACGTTCACGTGGGCGTCCGCGGTGCGCTCGGCGTCCACCGGCAGGACCGCCTCGAGCGCCGCGCGCAGCGCCGCCAGGCCGAACAGGTCGCCGCCGAGGCGGAAGGCCCGCGCCACGATCCGGTCGTACACGGCCGTCTGGGCCGCCACCAGGATGTCGTCCTTGCCGCCGAGGAAGTGCGCCAGGACGCTGAGCGAACACCCGGCCGCGTCGGCGATGGCCCGGGTGGTGGTGCCCTCCACCCCGCGGCTGCGCACCACGTCCCAGGTGGCGGCGAGCAGCTCCGCCCGGCGCAGCTCGTGGTCGACCAGCCTGGGCACGCCGCCAGCCTATGCGGGCGGCGCCGGGCCCCGGTGCCCGGCCCGCCGCGCGGCGGGCCGGACACCACCGGTCAGGCCGGGACCTCGTTGCGGTCGGCGCCCCACATGGTGTGGAAGGTGCCTTCCCGGTCGGTGCGGCGGTACGTGTGCGCGCCGAAGAAGTCGCGCTGCCCCTGGATCAGGGCGGCCGGCAGGCGCTTGGCCCGCAGCCCGTCGTAGTACGCCAGCGCCGAGGCGAAGCCCGGCGCCGGGATGCCCTGCTGGGCGGCCGTGGCGACCACCCGGCGCCAGGCGTCCTGCGCGCCGCTGACCGCGTCCAGGAAGTACTCGTCCACCAGCAGCGACGGCAGGTCCGGGGACTTGTCGAAGGCCTGCTTGATGAAGTCGAGGAACTTGGCCCGGATGATGCAGCCGGCCCGCCAGATCTTGGCCATCTGGCCGGGGTCGATGTCCCAGCCGTACTCCGCGCTGGCCGCCTGGATCTGCTGGAAGCCCTGCGCGTACGCGACGATCTTCGAGGCGAACAGCGCCTGCTCGACGTCGGCCTGCAGGTCGCCGCCGCCGGCGCCGGCCGCGGCCGTCGGGCCGGGCAGGTTCGCCGCCGCCGCGCGCACCTTCGGGTCGCCGGACAGCGCCCGGGCGAACACCGACTCGGCGATGCCGGAGACCGGCACGCCCAGGTCCAGGGCCGCCTGCACGGTCCAGCGGCCGGTGCCCTTCTGCTCGGCCTGGTCGACCACGATGTCGACGAACGGCTTGCCGGTCTCGGCGTCGACCTGCTTGAGCACCTCGGCGGTGATCTCGATCAGGTACGAGCCCAGCCGGCCCTCGTTCCAGCCCTTGAAGATCTCCGCGATCTCCGCCGGCGCGTGCCCGCCGACCGAGCGGAGCAGGTCGTACGCCTCCGCGATGAGCTGCATGTCGGCGTACTCGATGCCGTTGTGCACCATCTTCACGAAGTGCCCGGCGCCGTCGGGGCCGACGTGCACGCAGCACGGCTCGCCGTCGACCTTGGCCGAGATGTCCTCCAGCAGCGGGCCGAGCGACTCGTAGGACTCCTTGGAGCCGCCGGGCATGATGCTCGGGCCGTGCAGCGCGCCCTCCTCACCACCGGACACGCCGGTGCCGACGAAGTGCAGGCCCCGCTCCCGCAGCGCCGCCTCCCGCCGCCGGGTGTCGGCGAAGTGCGCGTTGCCCGCGTCGATGAGCATGTCGCCCTCCTCGAGCAGGGGCGCGAACTCGTCGATGACCGCGTCGGTGGCCTTGCCGGCCTTGACCATGATCACCACGCGGCGCGGGCGCTCCAGGCTCGCGACGAAGTCCTCGGCGGTCTCCGAGGGGATGAACGTGCCCTCGTGGCCGTACGACTCCACGAGTTCCTTGGTGCGCCCGTAGCTGCGATTGTGCAGCGCGACCGTGTGGCCGTGGCGGGCGAAGTTCCGGGCCAGGTTGCGACCCATCACCGCCAGCCCGGTTACCCCGATTTGGGCCTTTTCCGTCATGAACGTCCTTCCTCCACGCGACCGCCGGCACTCCAGCCCGGCGCTCGCAAGCCGTCGCGCTCATTCTTACGTGTCGGCGCGGTCCAGGGTTCGACAGTCCCGAGCACCGGTTACGCCGGGCGGCACAAAACCGAAGATCGGCCCGACGGTACGCTCCGTGCGTGAAGCGCGGCGAGATCTGGACCATCGGCAGCCGCACCGACCTGCGCTACCGGGTCCTCGTGCTCTCCTCCGACTCCTACAACGAACGACCGAACGCGTCACCCTTCTGCGCGCCCATCGTGCGCCAGCGCGGCGCCACCGAACTGCCGCCGTTCGCGGTGGCCCTCACCGAACAGGACCCGATCACCGGGGTCGTGGTGGTCAACCGGATGCGTCGGCTGCCCGCATCGGTGGGCGCGGAGAAGATCGGGATGGTGACCGGGTCGAGCATGGCTCGCCTGGCTGAGGCGATGCGCGAGCTCTTCGAGGTGTGAGGGGTGGGGTCGGATCGAGATCAGACGCTGTCGTGCCTGATTGCCGACAGCTGACCGGCGCTCCCGGCGGTTGCGTGCTCGGTCTGATCGGGGGCGGTCAGCGTTGATCCTTGCGGGACATTGCGCGTGTCCTTGCTGACCTCGGGTGGACACCTTGGTCCGGTGTGGGCGTCTGGTTGGCCTTGTTTGGACATCCGGCCGGCCTCGCGCGGGCAGCCGAGCTGGTCGACCTCGCGGGGCTGTCGGCCTGGGGGTCTCGGGCGGGCGCCTGGCTTGTCTCCCTGAGGCCGGGTCGCCTCCTTCGTTGACGCTGGTCAACGACACCGCGCTGTCTGCGCCGCTTCCGCCCGCGCGCAGCCGGTTGCCCCGCAGACCCCTTTCCGTCCGCGGGTTGCGGACCGCCAGCGGCCACATCCAGCTTGCGGTCCGGTAAGGAGTTGGCTGGCTTGGGCGCTGCTCTCTTGGCGTCCCTATCGGGTGAATCTTGATGATTCAGTGTCCCGGGATTGGTCTCTACTCCACAAGATCTGCGCCGGTGGCCGGTGGCCGGTGGCCGGTGGCCGGTGGCCGGTGCGCTGACGCGATGCCCACCAGGGTCGTGCCGTACCCCTCGACGCCTCTATCCGGTGGATCTTGATGACTCGGTGTCCCGGGATTGGTCTCTACTCCACAAGATTCGGGTCGGCGGGTCGGCGGGTCGGCGGGTCGGTGTGACGCCCGCCAGGGTCGTGCCCCGCCGCTTGGCGTCCCTATCCCGTGGATCTTGATGATTCGGTGTCCGGAATTGGTTTGCGCTCCACAAGGTCTGCGCCGGTGGCGGTGGGCGATGGCCGGTGCGATGCCCACCAGGTCGCGCCTCGCCCTTGGCGCCCCAATCGGGCGGATCTTGATGATTCGGTGTCCCGGGATTGGTCTCCACTCCACAAGATCCAGGTCGGCAGGTCGGCAGGTCGGCAGGTCGGCAGGCTAAGGGGTTGGTGCGATGCCCCTCAGGCCGCTCCTCGCCGCTTCGCGTCCCTATCCCGTGGATCGTGATGATTCGGTGTCCCGGAATTGGTTTGCACTCCACAAGATCCGCACCGGTGACCGGTGACCGGTGACCGGTGACCGGTGGCCGGTGACCGGTGGCCGGTGACCGGTGGCCGGCGGGTCGGTGCGATGTCCGCCAGGGTCGTGCCCTGCCGCTTAGCGTCCCGATCGGGTGGATCTTGATGATTCGGTGTCCCGGAATCGGTCGCCACTCCACAAGATCCGATCGGTGGGTCGGTGCGATGTCCGCCAGGGTCCTGCCCCACCCCTCGACGCCTCCACCCGGGGGATCTTGGTAACTCGGTGTCCCGGACGGGTCCTGCACTCCCCAACTTCTGCGCACCTGGTGGCGCCGGGAAACCGGTGAGTGGAGACAGCCTCTCGACCTGGTCCGCCGCATGAGTCGATCGGCGGCCGGACCCGGCCCTCCCCAGAGTCCCCGGCTGACATCCCGCCAACCGCGGCGACATCCTCCCCGCCGAAGGTCCCCCGCCCGGATCGGGAAGCGGCCACGGGCTCCTCACACAGCAGGCATCCCAGGTGTCACTCCACGCTCACCACACTCACCTTGCGGCTGCCGGTCAGCGTGCCCCCCGGCGCCCCCACGTACGTGCCCGAGGTCGGCGCCACGTCCGCATAGTCGCGTCCCACCGCCACCGTCACGTACCCGTTGCCCGCCCGCCGACCGTGGCACGGGTCGAACGCCAGCGCCACCGCCCGGTCGCCGCGCGGCACCAGCGCCTCCACCCACGCGTGGGTGCCGCCCTGGCCGACCAGGTGCCCGGAGACGTAGCGTGCCGGCACGCCGAGCAGGCGGCACAGCGTCAGCATGATGTGCGCGGAGTCCTGGCAGACGCCCCGGCCGCCGGCCAGGGCCTGCGCCGCCGTGGTGCTGACCGACGTCACGCCGTACTCGTAGGTGAGGGCCGTGTGCGCCGCCGCGCACGCCTGTTCGGCCGTCCGCTCCGGGTCCGGGCCGGCGCAGTCCGCCGCCAGGTCCCGCAGCGCGTCGTCGGGTGTGGTCAGCCGGGTGGCGCGCAGCAGCCGCGGGTCGCGCAGCGCCGCCGGTGGCAGGTTCGGCGGGCCGTCGCCGACCACGCGGTCCAGGGTGGCGGTGAGGCGGAACTCCACCGCGTGTTCGACCCGTGCGGCGACCACCCGCACCACTGTGTTGCCCGCCGCGTCCAGCCGGGCGCGGCGGGCGTGCGCCGCGCCGGTCACCGCCAGGCGGTGGCTGCGGCGGTAGAGGTCGCCGTGGCGGCGGCGGGGCACCACCACGAGCTTCTGGGCGAGGGCGGTCACCGGTTCGCGGTAGGCGTACCGGAAGCTCTGCTCGACGTGGAAGCCGATCCGCCGCGCCCCGTCGAGGTCCATCCCGCCATGATCCGGCATCGCCGTTTCCGGCGCATCACCGCGCCGGGGCGCGGCGCGGTGGGGCGGGTGTCCGGGCCGTTCGGTGCGGGCCGCCGTCCGGGTGGCCGGGCGGCGCCGCCGGACGGCCCCGGGGGTGCGGTCGTCCTTCCGGGTGACCGGGCGGCGCTGCGCCGCAGGTGGGTAACCGGGGCAGGTGAACGGGGGATGACGCCGCGCCGCGCTCTGGCGTATGCAGGGAACCGCACGAGGCGATTTCAGCAGGCGGGAGCGGTATGGGCGGGCAGCAGGCGTACCTGGAGGCGATGGAGCACCGCCGCGCGGTGGCCCGGCCGGCCACCGACGAGGGGTACCGGGCCTCCGTCGACCGGGCCGTGGGGCTGCTCGCCGGGCGTACCCGGTGCCGGCTGGCCGAGGCCCACCGCCACCTGCTGCAGCTGGCCGCCGACCAGAACCGCGACGTGGCCGACATCGCCGCCGGGGTGATCGGCATGCTGGACGTGCCCGAGCCGGCCGACGGCCGGAGCCCGCCGGCGACCGTGCTGCCGGCCCCGGGCCGGTCCTCGGGCGCCGGGGCGCGGCCGGGGGAGCCGTGGGTGGGGGTCGTGCAGGCCGTCCTCGACCTGCTGCCCGGGCACTGTGCGCTGCTCACCCCGCTGCGGGACCGGCGGGGCGGGCTGGCCGACCTGGTGTACGCCGCCGTGACCCCGGAAGCCTCCGCCCCCGACGGGCGGCGCGGCTCGTGGCTGGTCGGGGCCCGGCTGCGCGAGCAGTTCCCCGAGTCGGCGGCCGGGGAGCGGTGGGCGGTCTACGAGCGGGTGCTGGACACCGGCGAGCCGGCCGAGCTCGGCCCGTTCACGATCGGCGAGGGCCGGTTCACGGTGCGGGCCCACCGGCTGGGTTCGGCCCTGTTCACCACGTGGGTGTGTCACGGCTCGGGCGGCGGCGAGAGCGACCGGATCGCCGGCACCGAGCAGCTCGGCAACCTCGGCTGGGGCGAGTGGGACCTGGTCAGCGGGGATGTGCGCTGGTCGGCGCAGCTCTA
Source organism: Actinoplanes nipponensis (assembly GCF_016862275.1). Taxonomy (GTDB): domain Bacteria; phylum Actinomycetota; class Actinomycetes; order Mycobacteriales; family Micromonosporaceae; genus Actinoplanes; species Actinoplanes nipponensis. The sequence goes on from NZ_BOMQ01000026.1 coordinate 128,892, forward strand.
CCGGATCTACGAGCGGGATCCCGCGCTGGGCCCGCTGCCGACCGCGGAGACCGAGGCCCTGACGGTGCCCGAGGACGCGCCGCTGCGGGTGGCCGCCGCGGAGGCGTTCGCGCGGGGCGAGCGGGTCGACCTGACCTGCCGGGTCAGGGTCAACGGCCGGATCAAGTACCTGCGTACGGTCGCGGACGCGACCCGCGACCGGGCCGGCCGTCCGCTGCGGGTGTACGGCATCGTGCAGGACGTCACCGCCCGGGAGGCCGGCGCCCGCCGGCTGGCCGATGTCGAGCAGCAGCTCGCCGAGCAGCGCCGCAGCCTGCACGCCGAGCACGAGCTGGCCGCCCGGCTGCAGCACATCATCCTGCCGATCCCGGAGCGCCCGGTGGAGCTGCCCGGCGTGAAGGTGGTGGTGCGCTACCTGCCGGCCGGCCAGGAGAACCTGGTCGGCGGCGACTGGTACCACGCGGCGGCGCTGCGCGACGGCTCGGTGCTGCTGGCGGTGGGCGACGTGGCCGGGCACGGCACGCTGGCCGCGACCACCATGGCGCAGTTGCGGTACTCGCTGCGGGCGCTGGCCGTGACCACCACCGACCCGGCCGAGCTGCTCGGGCACCTCAACCGGATCACCTGCGACCTGGACGCGGAGCGCCCGGAGACGGCGGCGACGGCGGTCGTTGCCCGCTACGAGCCGCTGCTGCGCCGGCTGACCTGGGCCCAGGCCGGTCATCCGCCGCCGCTGCTGAGCCGCGGTGGCCGCACCGAGCCGCTGGCCCGGCCGGCCGGGCCGATGCTGGGGGTGGTCGAGGACGCCCGGTACGAGTGCGCCGAGCTGCGCCTGGCCCTCGGCGACCTGCTGCTGTTCTACACCGACGGGCTGGTCGAGCACCGCTACCGCGGCCTGGACGACGGGCTGAACGCGGTCATCCGTACCGTGGACGAGGCCGTGGCGGCCGCCCCCCGGCAGCCGCTGGCCGAGCTGGTCAGCCGGTTGCGCCAGGCCAACCCGGACGACGACACCTGCATCCTGGCGGTGCGCCCCACCACCGGGACCACCCAGGACCTGCGCGGCTACCTGCGCTCGCGCTGAGCCGACCAGACCCGCAGGGCGCGGCGCACCAGCGCCGCGTTGTCCGTCGCGGGCCGGCCGTCGTCGGTGACCAGGGTGTCCTCCAGGCCGATCCGGGTGGGCAGCCCGAGCCGCCCGGCGTGCGCGACCAGCGGCCAGCAGGCGTCGTCCTCGCCGTGCAGCAGGCGCGGGCCGGTCACGCCCAGCCGGTCGAGCCGGCCGAGGATCGCGTCGGCCGCGGCGACCGCGCCGGCGGCGGGGGCGTCCAGCACCTCGATCAGGATCCGGTCGACCGGTACGCCGGCCACCCGCTCGGCGTCGGCGGGCGACCAGACGCCGGCCTCCACCGCGATGCCGGCCGCGCCGAGCAGCCCGGTCAGCGCGGCGAAGCCGTCCTCGCCGGCGTTGACCGAGGCGAACGCGGGCCGCCGGCCGGCCGGCAGCCCCGCCCACCGGGCGACGGCGGCGTGCCGCGCCGCGACGTCGCCGCCGGTGATCCACAGTCCGGTGGAGACGCCGACGGCAAGGCCCGGGCAGCGCTGCCGGACCGCGGCGACGGCGGCGCCGATGTCCGCCGCGTCGAGGCTCTCGGCGCCGTCCGGGCCGCGCGGGTGCAGGTGCACGGCCTCGGCTCCGGCCGCCACCGCCTGCGCCGCGTCCCGGGCCAGCTCGGCGGCGGTGACCGGGACGGCCGGATGCTCGGCGCGGGAGCGGCCGCCGTTGAGGCAGGCCTTCAGGCGCCGGATCATGCGCCGCCGTCGGAGAACGGGGTCCGCGGCCGGTCGAGCCGTACGCCGTCGACGACCAGGTCGACCTTCTCGTTGTAGAAGGCGACCATTCCGGCGATCGGCAGCAGCTCCCGGGTCGGGAAGTCGTACGACCAGGCCAGGTCCCGGTGCAGGGTGCCGCCGGCCCGCGCCGACCAGTACGCCGTGGTGCGCCCCTTGTACGGGCAGGCGGTCACCGTCGGGCTGGGCCGCAGGTGGGTCAGGTCGAGCGCGGTGCGCGGCAGGTAGTAGCGGGTCGGCAGCCCGGTCTCGAAGAGCAGCACCGGCGCCGCCGACTCGGCCAGCACGAGGCCCTCCAGCTCCACCCGCACGTGCCGGGTGGAGCGCAGCGCGTCCACCCGGGCGTACGGGCTGCGCGGGTGGACGAAGACCTCCTCGTCCTCCTCGAACCAGGCGTCGACCGCGTCCCACTCCAGCCGGACCAGCCCGGCCAGCTCCGGGATCCGGTCCCCGGTGTGCAGGTGGCCGGCGGCGGGGCGGCTGACCTCGCCGGCCCGCAGGCCCACCCGGCGGGCGGTGCCCAGCGGGCGCTCGTCGATCTGGTCCTGGAGCACCAGGACGCCCGGCGCGAGGTCCGCGGCCGGGAGGTAGTACTGCGGGTACGGCGGCCACTCCCACACGTACACCGCGCCGGTCGTGTCCAGCACGGTCTGCCCGCCCAGGACGGCGCGGACGCGGCGCGGCGCCGGTTCGAGGTGGCCGGCCGGTACGAGGGGTCCCGGGTAGCTCGCCATGGTCCCGACCGTACCCGGACGGCCGGGGACCGGCGGGGCCGCGCGCCCCGCCGGTCCGGTCGCGGGTCAGGACAGCGGGCAGGTGCTGCGGTAGTCCGAGATGGACAGGCTGCTCGGGCCGGGGCAGATGAACTGGTCGTAGCGGGTGTCGTCGTCGACGAAGCGCTTGAGCCAGGCGACCATCTGCCGCCCGGTCGGGGTGTTGGTGGTCTGCGGGAAGAAGTGGCTGGCGTTGTTGAGCTCCAGGTACGACTTCTCCGTGGCCGACGGGATGGACGTGTAGAAGGGGATCGAGTGGGACGCGACGGGCGCGACGGTGTCGCTCTCGCCGCCGATGATCAGGGTGGGCACCCGCAGGTCGGACCACAGCTTGTTCAGGTTCCAGGGCGCCAGCGGCACCGCGGCCTGCAGCGACGGCCGGTCCCGGGCGGCCTCCAGGGAGCCGCCGCCACCCATCGAGTGCCCGGCCACGGCGAGCCGGCTCGCGTCGATGCGCGCGCGCACGGAGCTGCTGCGGGTCAGGTAGTCCAGCGCCGCCAGCAGCTGGTCGCCGCGGGAGGCGGGCTGGTCCAGCACCGTGTTGGTCTCGATGCCGATGACCACGAAGCCGTGCGAGGCGATCCGCGGGCCCAGCCAGCTGATGCTCGACCAGCGCGCGGTGTAGCCGGGGGAGATCGCGACCGCGCCGAAGGTGCCCTCGGCGGTGCTGGTCGGGTAGTAGATGACGCCGCCGCCGAAGCCGGCGACGGCCGACGAGACGCTCTGCTGGGCGATGGCGAAGGGGCCGCGGCTGGCGTCGAGGGCGGCGGCGGTGGGGTTGGGGCCCCGCTGGTACGGGCTGGCCGCCTGGGCCGCGGTGGCGCCGGTCAGCGAACCGGCGACCAGGGCGAGGGTGGCGGCCGCGGTGACGAGCCAGCGGCGGGCCCGGTGCCGGGCGGGGATGGTGGGTGACTGCACGTCGGACTCTCCTCGGATGGGACGGGATCGACGAGCGTCAGTGTTCGGCCGGACCGCGCGGTGACACATCGGTGAAATCACCGGTCTTGACATCGACCGGCGCGGGTTCTTGAGTGTTACCCGGAGGTAACCCTGTGAGAATCAGCCGGAAACATTTCGCCCTGGCGCTGGCCCCGGTGCTGCTCGCCGGGGTGCTCAGCGCCCCGGCGGCGGCCGCCGCCGCGCCGACCTGCACGGCCCCCGTCGCCAGCACCACCCAGCCGGGCTACCTCGTGGCCGACCCGGCGTGCGAGCTCAACGGCACCCCGTTCACCGCCACGCCGGAGTCCGTGGTGCACACCGGCATCCGCGACGGCGCCGCGTACCGGATCGAGGTGCCGAAGGCGTGGAACGGCCAGCTGGTCCTCTACGCGCACGGCTACCGCGGCACCGGCACCACCGTCTACGTGGACAGCCCCGCGCTGCGGGCGCACTACATCGCCCGGGGCTTCGCGTGGGCGGCCTCCAGCTACCAGACCAACGGCTACGACGTGGGCCAGGGCGTGCGGGACTCGTACGCCCTGATCGGCCTGTTCCGCGAGGTCACCGGCCGGGCCGCCAGGTCGGTCTACATGACCGGCGCGTCGATGGGCGGGCACATCACCGCGGTCGCGATCGAGGAGTACCCGCGGGCGTTCGTGGGCGCCATGCCGGTGTGCGGGGTGCTGGGCGACGCCGAGCTGTTCGACTACTTCCTGGACGCCAACGTCACCGCCGCCGCGCTCGCGGACGTCGACATCGAGTTCCCGCGGGCGCCCGACGCCGGGTACATCGACCGGTGGCGGGGCCAGGTCCAGCAGATCCTGCCCGCGCTGGGCGTCACCACCGGCCGGCCCCCGGCGCTCACCGCCGCCGGCAGGACCTGGTCCGACGTGGTCGAGCGGCGCAGCGGCGGGGAGCGGCCGGGCTTCGCCGGGGCGTTCGCGTACTGGAACGCCGCGCCGTCCTCGGCGCCGACCCCGGACCTGCCGTTCCTGTTCGGCCTCTACCCGGGGCTGACCGGCGGCACCGCCCGGATCGCGGCCGGCAACGTCACCGACAACCGGTTCACCCTGTACCGCAGCACCGACCGCCTGCTGCCCACCGCCGCCGAGTGGCGCCTGAACGCCGACGTGCTGCGCGTGGCCCGCACGGCCCGGCCCAGCCGCGGTCTGGACGGCGTGCCGCGGGTGGACGGCCGCCCGCCCGTGCCGGTGCTGTCCATGCACGACGTCGGCGACCTGTTCGTGCCGTTCTCGATGGAGCAGGTGTACGCGCGCCGGGCGCTGAGCAACGGGCGTGGGCGGCTGTTCGTCTCCCGGGCCGTCCGGGGTGTCGGGCACTGCGACTTCACCGCGCCGGAGCTGCAGCGCGGCTTCGACGACCTGGTCACCTGGGTGCGCGGCGGGCACCGGCCGGGCGGCGATGCGATCCTCAACCCGCGGGTGGTGGCGGCCGCCGACTTCGGGTGCCGCTACACCGTCGGTGAGCGTGCGGTCTTCGGGGCCGCCTGTCCCGCGAAAAGGGCCGCCGGCCGCGAGCGGTGACCCCTGGTGACCCCGGTCCCGGCCGTCGACGCGACCCGCTTCGACGGCCGGGACCACCGGCGGGGGCGGAACCGGCTGGGGCAGAATCAGCCCTCATGTCGAGAGAACCCCGCGTCTCCTGCGTCTTCATCTGTCACGACGGCGCCGGCGACATCCTGCTCGCCCGGCGCTCGGCCGGGGCCCGCGACGAGCCGGGCGCCTGGGACACCGGCGCCGGCGCGCTGGAGTTCGGCGAGACCTTCGACGCCGCCGTCATCCGCGAGGTCCGGGAGGAGTACGCGGCCGAGCCCCGCGAGATCACCATGCTCGGCGTGCGCAACGTGGTCCGCGCCGAGCCGCCCTCGCACTGGGTGGCCGTGGTCTTCGCCGTCCGGGTGGACCGGGACGCGGTGGCCATCGGCGAGCCGCACAAGTTCGACGAGCTGGGCTGGTTCCGCCCGGGTTCCCTGCCGGCCCCGCTGCACTCCCAGCTCCCGGCCACAGTGGAGCTGTTCCGCGGCGCCCAGCTGTAACGCGGGGTTTTCTGCCACGAAACACTGGATTTGGCTTGGTCGATGTTCCATGCTGTGCCTGGGAGCGCTCCCACATCCTCGTCGTCCCCCTTCGGAGGAACCCGCGCATGTTCTCGACCCGATCCAAACGGCGTCTCGCCGCAGCCGCGGCGGCCGTCCTCGCCGCCCCGCTGCTGTGGTTCGCCACCACCGGCACCTCCTCGGCCGCGGCGGCCGCCCCGGCCGAGGACTGGCTGCACGTCAGCGGCAACCAGATCGTCGACGAGGCCGGCAACCCGGTCTGGCTGACCGGGACCAACTGGTTCGGCTTCAACGCCGGCGAGCGGGTCTTCCACGGACTCTGGTCGGCCAACCTCACCGAGGTCACCCGGTCGATGGCCCAGCGGGGCATCAACCTGGTCCGGGTGCCTATCTCCACCCAGCTGCTGCTGGAGTGGAAGGCCGGCCAGGCCACCGTGCCCTCCGGCGTCAACACGTACGCCAATCCCGAGCTGACCGGCAAGACCACGCTGCAGGTCTTCGACGCCTTCCTGGCGCTCTGCCGCCAGTACGGCATGAAGGTCCTGCTCGACGTGCACAGCGCCGAGGCCGACAACTCGGGCCACAACCACCCGGTCTGGTGGAAGGGCACCATCACCACCGAGAACTTCTACCAGGCGTGGGAGTGGGTGACCGCGCGCTACAAGAGCGACGACACGCTGGTCGCGATGGACCTCAAGAACGAGCCGCACGGCGCGCAGAACGAGACCCCCCGCGCCAAGTGGGACGGCTCCACCGACGCGGACAACTGGAAGAACGTCGCCCAGACCGCGGCCCGGCGCATCCTGGCCATCAACCCCAAGGTGCTGGTGCTGGTCGAGGGCATCCAGGTCTACCCGAAGCCCGGCGCCACCTGGTCCTCGCCGAACACCAACCCGGACCTGAGCTCCAACTTCGACAACACGTGGTGGGGCGGCAACCTGCGCGGCGTCAAGGACTACCCGATCAACCTGGGCGCCGACCAGGACCAACTGGTCTACTCCCCGCACGACTACGGTCCGCTGGTGTACGACCAGCCGTGGTTCCAGAAGCCGTTCACCAAGGCCTCGCTGACCACCGACGTGTGGACGCCCAACTGGCTCTACGTGCACGACAGCGGCACCGCGCCGCTGCTGGTGGGCGAGTGGGGCGGGCGGCTCGGCCAGGACGAGCGGCAGGACCGCTGGATGACCGCGCTGCGCGACCTGATCGTGGACAAGCACCTGCACCAGACGTTCTGGGTGCTCAACCCCAACTCCGGCGACACCGGCGGCCTGCTGCTCGACGACTGGAAGACCTGGGACGAGCAGAAGTACGCCCTGCTCAAGCCGGCCCTGTGGCAGTACGCGGGCAAGTTCGTCAGCCTGGACCACCAGGTTCCGCTGGGCGGCGCGGGCAGCACCACCGGCATGAGCCTGGCGGCCCGGTACGGCGGCGGCACCGAGCCCACCGGCTCGGCCTCGCCGTCGGCCTCCGCGTCGACCTCCACCCCGCCGGTGCCCTCCGGCGCCTGCACGGCCACCTACGCCCAGACCGGCGCGTGGTCGGGTGGCTTCCAGGGCGAGGTCACGATCAAGAACACGGGTACGTCGGCCACCCGCTCCTGGACGGCGACGTGGACGATGCCCTCCGGCACGTCGGTGGCGTCACTGTGGAACGGGACGCTGAGCACCTCGGGCTCGACGCTGACGGTGCGCAACGCGGCCCACAACGGCGCCCTGGCCGCCGGGGCGAGCACCACGTTCGGCTTCGTCGGCTCCGGCCCGGCGCCGACCCCGGCGATCACCTGCTCGGCGTCGTAGGCCGTCGCGGTCCCAGCGGGCCCCCGCCGGGGAGGACGTCATGACCTCGTCGGCGGCCCCGCGGATGGAGCCGCCCAGGGCGGCGCGCAGCTCCGGATCCTCCGGCCGCCGCGCGCCGTCCAGGGCGGCCACGAAACGGTTCGGCCACCCTCCCGGACAGGCCGGAACGGTCAGACGTATGAACGGCGCGGGCCCCGGGTAGGCCGCGCCGCATGGCACGCTACGGCGACGAGGTGGCGGCGCTGGCGACCGCGCTGCGCGATGCCGGTGATCTGGACCGGCTGGTCGAACGGGCCGGCCCGGCCCGGGTGGTCCTGGTGGGCGAGGCCAGTCACGGCACCCACGAGTTCTTCACCTGGCGGGCCGCGCTCACCCGGCGGCTCATCGAGGAGCACGGCTTCTCGTTCGTCGCGGTGGAGGGGGACTGGCCGGACTGCGCCCGGGTGGACCGGGCGGTGCGGGACCCGGCCGGTGCGGCCGGCCCACCTCGGGAGGCGCTGCTGGGGCACGACCGGTGGCCGGCGTGGATGTGGGCCAACGAGGAGGTCGCTGACTTCTGCGCCTGGCTGCGGGCGTACAACCTGGGGCGGGAACGGCCGGTGGGCTTCCACGGGCTGGACGTGTACTCGCTGTGGGAGTCGCTGCGCGAGGTCCTCGGGCACCTGCGGGAGCACGACCCCGACCAGGTGCCGGCCGCGCTGGCCGCGTACCGGTGCTTCGAGCCGTTCGCCGAGGACCCCCAGTCGTACGCCTGGGCCACCCGCTTCGTCGCGGCGAGCTGCGAGAACGAGGTCGTGGACCTGCTCGTGCGGCTGCGCGAGCGGGCCGTACGCCAGGCCGGCGAGTTCGCCGCCTGGCAGAACGCGGCGGTGGTGGCCGGCGCGGAGCACTACTACCGGGCGATGGTGCACGGCGGCCCCCGCTCGTGGAACGTCCGCGACCGGCACATGGACGACACCCTGGACCGGCTGCTGGAGCACTACGGCGCGGGCGCGAAGGCGGTGGTGTGGGCGCACAACACCCACGTCGGCGACGCCCGGGCCACCGAGCAGTCGCGGCACGGCGAGAACACCCTGGGGGAGCTGGCCCGCGACCGCCACGGCCGGGACCGGGTGGTGCTGGTCGGCTTCGGCACGCACCGCGGCACGGTGCTGGCCGGCGACTCCTGGGGCGCGCCGGGGCGGGCCCTGCCGGTGCCGCCGGCCCGCCCGGACTCGCTGGAGGACGTGCTGCACGCGACCGCCCCGGCGCGGGCCCAGCTGGTCTTCCCGGCCCGGTACGGCCCGCCGCTGCTGACCGACGAGCTGGCCCACCGGGCCATCGGCGTGGTGTACCGCCCGGAGCGTGAGCGCGGGGCCAACTACGTCCCGACGGTGCTGGGCGAGCGCTACGACGCCTTCCTGTGGTTCGACGAGACCCGGGCGGTCCGCCCCCTGCACCCGGCGACGCTCGACAGCCGCGAGCTGGAGACCTTCCCGTCCGGCGTCTAGCCCTGAACCCATCATCCTAGGACGCCTTAGAGGGTGTGTGCGGGGTCGCCGAAGGCCGGACTTGAGGATTCGCCGGGCCCGAACCGAACGGCAACCCGGGCGCCCCCGATCTGCGCTCCCCGGCTGCGGCGGTGTCCCGATGGGGTTGGCATGACGGACACGCAGATTGTTGAGCTGGGGCTGCAGGCCATGACGATCGCGGCGAAGATGTGTGCGCCGGTGTTGTTGACGGCGTTGCTGATCGGGTTCGCGATCTCGTTGTTCCAGTCGGTGACCCAGATCCAGGAGGCGACGTTGTCGTTCGTGCCCAAGGCGGTGGGGGTGGGTGCGGCGATTCTGTTCTCGGGGAACTGGATGTTGCATGAGATGGTGACGTTCACGACGCAGCTGTTCGAGAGGATCCCGACGCTGGTCGCCTGAGCGCGAAGCTGACGAGAAAGGGCCGCCCACCGGGCGGCCCTTTTCGTGTGCCTGGTTCAGCCCAGCTTGCGCAGGTACGCGTCCAGCGCCTCGTAGCTCTGGTTCGCGCCCGCCTCCATGCCGGACTCCAGCATGCCGTCGCGGTCCTCCTGCGAGCTGAACGTGCTCATCCCGGTCACCGTGGTCCGGCCGTTCTCCTCGGTGAAGACGTACCGCTCCACCAGCACGTGCCCGGCCATCGGCTCGTACTCGAAGGTCCAGGTGAACGTCTCGGGCGCCGAGATCTCCCGGAACTCGCCGCGGAAGGCGTGTTCCTGGCCGTCGGCCGTCTCCACGAACCGCCACTTGCCGCCGACCCGGAAGTCGATCGTCACGTCCAGCGGGTTGCCCCGGCCCCACCAGTGGCGCAAGTGCTCGGCCTGGGTGTGCGCGGCGAAGACCAGGTCCCGGGGCGCGTCGAACGTGCGGCTCATGACCAGTTCGGTGGGGCTGGGGGTGCTGACGCTGATGGTGCTCATGGCTGCTCCTTCTGCAGGTCGTCCAGGTATCCGCCGAGCGTGTCGTAGCGCTCCTCCCAGAGCCGCCGGTACTGCTCCACCCAGCCCGCGACCTCGCGCAGCGGCGCCGGCTCGATCCGGCAGCGCCGCCACTGGGCCTCGCGGGTCCGGGCGATCAGGCCGGCGCGTTCCAGCACGTTCAGGTGCTTGGAGATCGCCTGCATGCTGATCGGGAACGGGGCCGCGAGCTCGTTGACCGTGGCCTCGCCGCGGGCCAGCCGGGCGAGGATCGCCCGTCGGGTCGGATCGGCGAGGGCGGCGAAGACGCCGCTGATCGGGTCGACCGTCGTCATGCTCAACCACCTGGATTATCAACTGATCGGCTTATCAACCGATGGGTTTAGCGTACTGCTCAGTCGGGTCCTGTCAAGGGGTGACGGGGCGGGAATCGGGCGGAGCCGGCGGCGCGCCGGAGCGTCAGCGGTCGGCCACCACGACGCGGATGGTGGTGGTGAGGTGGATGGCGCCGTCGTCGGCCCGGGCGGCGGCCAGCTCGGCCGCGGCGTCGGCGGTCGCGGCGGCCAGCCGGTCCGGGGGAACCTTGGCGACGACGGCGCGACCGCCGTGCGACGCCACCCAGGTCAGCCAGTGCCCGACGTCGGCGAAGCGGCTCACCTGGGTGAACTCGGTGACCCGGACGGCGGAGAAGGCGCCCAGGGCCGCCCGCAGCGACTCCTCGGAGCCGAACACGCCGGGCGCCGGATCCCGCCGGGGCGTCCCGGTGTGCGCGGCCAGCGCCTTCATCGCGCGCTCGTACCGGGGGTCGAACGCGACGAACGAGCTGAACGCCAGCCGCCCGCCCGGCCGCAGCAGCCGCCGGTACGCCGCCAGGGCGGCCGGGAGATCCGGCAGGAAGAACAACACCAGGCCGGCCGTGACCACGTCGAACGAACCCGGCGGGAAATCGGGCGCCCCGGCGTCGCCCACGCGCACCGACACGCCCGGCAGCGACGCGGTCGCCGCCCGGGTGAGCTCCACCATGGCCGGCGCCAGGTCGATCCCGACGACCCGGCCGGTCGGCCCGGCGGCGGCCGCGGCGCTGAGCAGCACCGCGCCGCGCCCACAGCCGACGTCCAGGACGTGCTCGCCGGGCCGGACCGCCGCGCGGCGCACCAGCTCGGACCCCATCGGCGTGAAGAAGTCGACGCCCACGCTGTCGTAGCTCGCGGCCGCCTGGTCGAACGTCCCGACCACGCCGGGCACCTCAGAAGGCATAGCGGATCCGACAATACGGGATGCGGGCGGTGATCAGGTCGGTGAGGGCGGCGACGTACCGTCCTTTGTCGCCGGTGCGGTAGCGCACGTTGAGCGCGCCGTTCTCCGACCGCTTCACCTGCTGCAGCTCGGGGCGCCAGAGCAGCTCCTCGGCCCGCGGATGCCAGCCCAGGTTGACCTGGTGCAGGTCCCGGTTGTGGGTCAGGAAGATGACCTCGGCGGCCAGCTGGGCCCGGGCCGCCGGCCCGATGCCGGCGTCGAGCTGCTCCAGCAGGACGGCCCAGTCCTCGAGCCAGCCGTCGCGGACCACCACCGGGCTGAAGTTGACGTGCACCTCATAGCCGGCCGCCACGAAGTCGTCGATGGCGGCGATCCGCGCGGCGACCGGGCTGGTGCGGATGTCGAGCAGCTTGGCGTCGCCGGCCGGCATCAGCGAGAAGCGGATCCGGGTGCGGCCCTGCGGGTCCCAGCCCAGCAGGTCGCGGTTGACGTGCTTGGTGGCGAAGCTGGCCTTGGCGGTGGGCAGCCAGCGGAACAGCTCGACCAGGTCGCGGACGTTGTCGCTGATCCGGGCGTCCAGCGAGCAGTCGGAGTTCTCGCCGATGTCGTACACCCAGGCCAGCGGGTCGCACTCGTTCGGCGCCGACTTGACCCCCTGGCGGGCGACGTGGCGCTGCACGTACCCCTGGATCTTGTCGATGTTGGCGAACACGGTGATCGGGTTGCTGTAGCCCTTGCGCCGCGGCACGTAGCAGTAGGCGCAGGCCATCGCGCAGCCGTTCGCGGTCGACGGGGCGATGAAGTCGGCCGAGCGGCCGTTCGGGCGGGCGGCCAGGGACTTCTTGATCCCCAGCACGAGCGCCTCGCGCTTGATCCGGACCCAGCGGTCGACGTTGGTCTCGTCGCCGTACAGCTCCGGGATGCGGTGGTGGCTGTCCACCTCGACCCGCTGCGCGTCGGGGAAGCGGGCCAGGATCTCCCGGCCCCGCGGCAGGGCGGCGGCCTCCGGCTCGACGTAGATCCGGCGGATGTCCAGCAGCTCGGCCGGGGTCGTCACGCGATCGCCTCGACGGGCGCGGCCGTGGTGCGGGCGCGGCGGCCGGTGGTGGCCAGGCCCAGGGCGAGCACGGCCAGGCCGCAGCCGCAGACGATCCACCAGCCGGTGCGGCTGGCCGCGGCGAAGTGCGCGGCCGCCGGCCCGCTCAGGCCGGACGCCACCGCGGCGCCCACGACGGCGACGCCGAGCGCGGTGCCGACCTGGCGGCTGGTCGACGCGATCGCCGCGGCCACGCCGGCCTGGGCCCGCGGCATCCCGGAGACCGCGGTGTTGGTGATCGGGGTGTTGACCATGCCGAAGCCGAACCCGAACGTCGCGTACGCGGTGAACAGCAGCCAGACCGGGGTGTCCGCGGTCACCCGGGTCAGCGGCAGCATCGCCACCGCCATGGCCGCGCCGGCCAGCACCAGCGGCAGCCGGGGGCCGCGGGCCGCGACGATGCGGCCCGACAGCGGCGCCACGACCGCGGTGAGCGCGGCCATCGGCAGCGTGTAGAGCCCCGCGTGCAGGGCGGACAGGCCGCGGACCTCCTGCAGGTACAGCGAGTTGAGCAACAGGAAGCCGGCCAGCGCGCCGAAGGCGCAGACCGCGATGACGGTCGCCCCGGAGAACGGCACGCTGCGGAAGAAGCGGGGATCCAGCAGCGGATCGGCGCGGCGTGACTCGTACGCCACCAGCGCGGCCAGGGCCGCCGCGCCCAGCCCGAAGCAGCCCACGATCGACGCCGAGCCCCAGCCGGCGCCCGGGCCCTCGATGATCCCGTACGTGACCGCGGCGAGCACCAGCAGCACCAGCACCTGCCCCACCGGGTCGGGCCGGCGCGGGTGCTCGGCGCGCGACTCGGGCACGTAGCGCGCGGCGAGCGCGAACGCCGCCACGCCGATCGGCACGTTGATCCAGAAGATGGACCGCCAGCCCAGCCCGGCCACCAGCACCCCGCCGAGCACCGGCCCCAGCGCCATGCTGAGCCCGACCACGCCGCCCCACACGCCGATCGCCCGGGCCCGCTCGCGCGGCTCGGTGAACGTGTTCGTGATGATCGACATGGCGACGGGGTTGAGCATGGAGCCGCCGACGGCCTGCATCATCCGGAACGCCACCAGCCAGCCCAGCCCGGGCGCGACGCTGCACAACAGCGACCCGGCGGTGAACAGGGCCAGCCCGGCCTGGAAGGTGCGCCGCCGGCCCACCCGGTCGGCCGTGGCCCCGGACAGGATGAGCAGGCTGGCCAGCACCAGCGTGTACGCGTCCAGCACCCACTGCAGCTGGGCGACCGACGCGTCCAGATCGGCCCGCAGCGAGGGCAGGGCGATGTTCACGATCGTCGCGTCCAGCGCGACGATGAACAGGCTCAGGCAGCAGATGGTCAGCACGAGCAGGCGGCGGCGGTGGCTGAGCGGGGGCATCGGATCCTTTGTACCGCCCGGGTCCGACATCGGCGCCGGCCGCGCCGGGCCACGTGACACACTTCATGGCGCCGCGCTGGACGACGCACAGGCCGGAGGAGCCATGCGGGACGACGCCGAGGCCGCACGCACCGGGCTGGACGAGAGCCGGATCGTGGCGGCCGCCGTCCGGTTCATCGACGAGCGGGGGCTGCGGGAGCTGACCATGCGGCGGCTCGGCGCGTACCTCGGGGTCGAGGGGATGGCGCTGTACCGCTACCTGCCGGGCCGGGAGGCGCTGCTCGACGCGGTGGTGGAGTCGGTGGTCGACGCGCTCTACCGCGACCCCGACGTGCTGCTGGAGGCGCCGGCGGGCTGGGTGGACTACCTGCAGCGGCTGGCGCACGGGCTGCGGCGGATCGCGCTGACCCACCCCGAGGTCTTCCCGCTGGTGGCGACCCGGCCCGCCGCGGCGCCCTGGGTCCGGCCGCCGCTGCGCAGCCTGCGGGGCATCGAGTCGCTGCTGGCGGTGCTGACGGCCGCCGGGTTCTCCGACGAGCACGCCGCCGCGGTCTACCGCGCGTTCAGCAGTTTCCTGCTCGGCCACCTGCTGCTGGAGGTCTCCGCGCTGGGCGTGGAGACCGGGCCGGTGGAGGAGCCGGACGTGGCCCCGGCCGGCGACCTTGACGCGTACCCGATCCTGCGGCGGCTGGAGCCGACCCTGTCGCAGGACCACGCCGGGGCGGACTTCGAGGAGGCCCTCGAGACGCTGCTCGACCGGATCGCCCTGCTGCTGCCCGCCCGGCGCCGGGGCGGGCGCGCCGCATTACCCAGAAATGGCGATCAATAACGCGCGGAACCTTTCTGGAAAGGATGGGAGATCGCCTGTTTATGCGGTAAACGGCCGGGCACCTCTAGCGTCGTAGAGATGTTCGCCCACCGCGTTGAGCAGGGACTTCGACGCCTGGGCGGCAACAGTTCGACCCTCCGGAAAGGACAATGATGCTCACCCAGCATGACACCCAGAAGCTCATCGGCGCCGACGTCTACGAGACCGACGGCACCAAGATCGGCTCCGCCGCGGACGTCTACCTGGACGCGCAGACCGGCGACCCGGAGTGGGTCTCGGTCAAGACGGGCCTGTTCGGCACCAAGCAGTCCTTCGTGCCGCTGGACCGCGCCACCCTCGAGGGTGACCGGATCGTCGTGGCGTTCAGCAAGGACCAGGTGAAGGACGCCCCGCGGATCGACCCCGACGGCCGGCTCAGCCCCGCCGAGGAGGACGAGCTGTACCGCTACTACGGCCTCTCCTCGACCGGCGGCAACCTCGACCGGGACCGCGACGGGTACACCGACACCACCACGACCACGGGCCGGCAGTCCACCACCGGCACCGCGTACGACACCACCGACGACCGGGGCGACGTGTCCGGGCGCAACACCGACGACGCCATGACCCGCTCCGAGGAGCGCCTGGTCACCGACACCCGCACCGAGGAGGCCGGCCGGGCCCGGCTGCGCAAGTACGTCGTGACCGAGCAGGAGCAGGTCAGCGTGCCGGTCAGCCGCGAAGAGGTACGCCTGGAGCGGGAGCCGATCACCGACGCCAACCGCGGCGCGGCCCTCGACGGCCCGGACATCTCCGAGGAGGAGCACGAGGTCACGCTGCACGCCGAGCGCCCGGTGGTCGACACCGAGGCGGTGCCGGTGGAGCGGGTGCGCCTGGGCAAGGAGACCGTCACCGACACCGAGCGCGTCTCCGGCGAGGTCCGCAAGGAGCAGATCGAGTTCGACGACGAGACCGGCGGCCGCAACCGCCGCTGATCCCCGCTTCGCGGCGTCCCCCGGGCCCTGAGCCCGGGGGACGCCGGTGTGTCGGGCCCCGCAGGCCGGGCAGGGTTCGGGGGGCGGCAGAGTGGGAAGCACAGCGCGCAGCGTCCGTTCGTGATGAGGAGAGACATGAAGATCTGGCCCGGATCGCCGTACCCGCTGGGGGCCACGTACGACGGCGGGGGCACCAACTTCGCGCTCTTCTCCGAGGTCGCCGACCGGGTCGAGTTGTGCCTGTTCGACGACGACGGCACCGAGACCCGCGTCGACCTGCCCGAGCGCGAGGCCCTGGTGTGGCACGGCTACCTGCCGCGGGTGGTGCCGGGGCAGCGGTACGGCTACCGCGTGCACGGCCCGTACGACCCGTCGACCGGGCTGCGCTGCAACCCGGCGAAGCTGCTGCTCGACCCGTACGCCAAGGCGATCGACGGGCACAACGAGTGGAACAACGCGCTGTTCTCGTACCACTTCGACAATCCGGGCCAGGTCAACGACGCCGACTCCGCGCCGTACGCGCAGCGCTCGGTGGTGATCAACCCGTTCTTCGACTGGGCCAACGACCGGCCGCTGCGCATCCCGTTCCACCAGACGGTGATCTACGAGGCGCACGTCAAGGGCATGACCCAGCGCCACCCGGGCATCCCCGAGGACGTCCGGGGCACCTACTCCGGCCTGGCCCACCCGACGATGATCAAGCACTTCAAGCAGCTCGGGGTCACCGCCGTCGAGCTGATGCCGGTGCACCAGTTCGTGCACGACAGCACGCTGACCGACCGCGGGCTGCGCAACTACTGGGGCTACAACACCATCGGCTTCTTCGCCCCGCACAACGACTACGCGTCCTTCGGCGGGCACGGCGGTCAGGTGCAGGAGTTCAAGTCGATGGTCAAGGCCCTGCACGCCGCCGGCATCGAGGTCATCCTCGACGTGGTCTACAACCACACCGCCGAGGGCAACCACCTCGGGCCGACGCTGTCGTTCCGCGGCATCGATAACCCGGCGTACTACCGGCTGGTCGACGACGACAAGCAGTACTACTACGACACCACGGGCACCGGCAACAGCCTCAACGTACGCCACCACGAGTCGCTGCGGCTGATCATGGACTCGCTGCGGTACTGGGTCACCGAGATGCACGTCGACGGCTTCCGCTTCGACCTCGCCTCGGCCCTGGCCCGGGAATTCCACGAGGTGAACCGGCTGGCCGCGTTCTTCGACCTGGTCAACCAGGACCCGATCGTCAGCCAGGTCAAGCTCATCGCCGAGCCCTGGGACGTCGGCGACGGCGGCTACCAGGTCGGCGGGTTCCCGCCGCTGTGGACCGAGTGGAACGGCAAGTACCGCGACACGGTCCGCGACTTCTGGCGCGGTGAGCCGGCCAGCCTGGGCGAGTTCGCCTCCCGCTTCACCGGCTCGTCCGACCTCTACGAGATCGACGGCCGGCGCCCCATCGCCTCGATCAACTTCGTGACCGCGCACGACGGGTTCACCCTCAACGACCTGGTCTCGTACAACGACAAGCACAACGACGCCAACGGCGAGGACAACCGCGACGGCGAGAGCCACAACCGGTCCTGGAACTGCGGCGTCGAGGGCCCGACCGAGGACCCGGAGATCGTCAAGCTGCGGGAGCGGCAGAAGCGCAACTTCCTGGCCACGCTGCTGCTGTCGCAGGGCGTGCCGATGATCGCCCACGGCGACGAGCTCGGCCGCACCCAGCACGGCAACAACAACGTGTACGCCCAGGACAGCGAGCTGAGCTGGGTCGACTGGCAAGACGCGCGGATGCACGACGTGCAGACCCGCTTCACCGCCTCGCTGACGAAGCTGCGCGCCGACCACCCGATCTTCCGCCGCCGCCGCTTCTTCACCGGCGAGCCGGCCGCGGACTCCAAGGTGCCCGACATCGCCTGGCTGCGCCGCGACGGCGAGCCGATGACCGAGCAGGACTGGAACACCCGCTCCGGCATGACGATGACCGTGTTCCTCAACGGCCACGGCATCCCCGAACGCGACGAGCTGGGCGAGGACATCCGCGACGACTCGTTCCTGGTGCTTTTCAACCCGCTGGCCGACGCGGTGGCGTTCACCCTGCCGCCGCGCTCGTACGGCCGCACCTGGGAGACCGTGGTCGACACGGCCGACCCGCTGCTGGCCGCCCGGCGCCGCACGGTCAAGGCGGGCGGGGAGCGCGACGTCGAGGGGCACACCATGGTGGTGCTGCGCTGCCGGTACTGAAACCGGTTGCCCGGTGCGGCCCGCTGGAGCCGTGTCCGGTATCGCGCTGAGCAGGCGTTTCTACACCCAGGCCGTCCGTCCGCTGCTGGGCGGGCGGCCGCACGCCGCCGCCCTGCTGGGCGCGGGCTCCGAGGTACTCGGCTTCGACGACGACGTCTCGACCGACCACGACTTCGGCCCGCGCGTGCAGGTGTTCCTGCCCGCCGGCGTGGCGCCGCCGTCGCTGGCCGGCCTGCCCGCCACCTTCGAGGGACATCCAACGGTGTTCGCGGCCGCCGACCGCGACGGCGGGCCCTGCCACCAGGTCGAGGTGACGACCCCCGGCGCGTTCTTCGCGCGCCGGTTGGGCGTGGACCCGGCCGCCGGGATGGGCCTGGCCGACTGGCTGCTGACGCCGACGCAGACGCTGGCGACTCTGACCGCCGGGGCGGTGTTCCACGACCCGGCGGGTGAGCTGGCGCGCCGCCGGGCGGCACTGCGCTGGTATCCCGGCGACGTGTGGCGCTACGCGCTGGCGGCCGGCTGGCTGCGGGTGGCCCAGGAGGAGGCGTTCGTGGGCCGGGCCGGCGGGGCGGGTGACGACCTCGGCTCCCGGCTCGTGGCGGTCCGGCTGGTCCGGGAGCTGGTCCGGCTGGCGTTTCTCGTCGAACGCCGCTGGGCGCCGTACCCGAAATGGCTGGGCAGCGGGTTCGCCCGCCTGGACCTGGCCGCGACGGCGGGCCCGGCGCTGGCCGCGGCGGCCGCGGCGGCGGACTGGCGCGACCGCGAGGACGCGCTGGTCACGGCGGCCGGCGTGCTCATCGCCGCGACCAACGAGCTGGGGTTGGCCGCACCCGTGGACCCGGCGCCGCGGGCCTTCCACGGCCGGGACATCCGGGTGCCGGGCGCCGAGCGGTTGACCGTGGCGCTGACCGCGGCGATTACCGACCCGCCGGTGGTGGCCCTGGTCGAGGGCTTCGGCGGGCGCCGGGGCGGGCCGGTGCCGACCGTGCCGGGCACGATCGACCAGCTCACGGACTCGACCGAGATCCTCGGCGACGCCGGGCGCCGGCGGCGGGCGGCGGCGCTGCTCGGGCTTCCGCCGGGGTGAAAGGTGCCCTTTTCGGGTGTCTGTCCGGCGTGTACCGCTCGCCGGGCCGCGGGGCGTTACAGGATGTCCGGCGTGACATCTTCGACGGGCGGTCGCCCGATCACCATCGACGAGTGCAGCGACGGCAACGCGCGGGCGCTCGCCCGGCAGCGGGTCAGCCGCCGTTCCATGCTCAAGGCCGTCATGGCCGGCGCCGGGGGCGCCGCGTACGCCCAGTTCCAGCTGGCCGACGCCGCCTTCGCCGCCGGCGGTGGCCGGGCCGGCCGGGCCGGCGTGGTGGTGTCGGGCCGGCACCTGTCGTTCGTGCCGCACACCGACGGCGAGCTGCGCCCGGCGATGGCCGTGACGGCCCAGCTGGTCAGCCGGACCGGCAGCCTGCCGCGCAAGCTGCGGGCCTTCGTCGACGTCGGTTCCGCGCCGCGGGAATACGGCACCCGGGTGGAGGCGGAGATCCGGCACCTGGTCGGCCGGTACGCGATCCCCGGCGGCCCGATCGGCAGCCAGTTCTACCTCAAGGCCACCGTCGACGGGTTGCGCCCCGGCACGGTGTACCACTACCGGATCCGGCTCTCCGACGGCACGGTCAGCGGTGACGCGCACTTCACCACCGCGGCGGCCCGCGACGCCGGGGTGCCCGCCCCGTTCACCTTCACCGCCTTCGCCGACGTCGGCACCAACACCGCGCCGACCGACCCGCGGTACGCCTGGGGCCACGACCCGGACTCCGTCGTCGCGGCCGGCGGCACCTGGCCGGCGGGGGTCTTCGACGACAACGCGTACCTGGCGGACGACCCGGTCGCCGGCGAGCACGGCACCGACCGGCGTCCCGCGCTGACCCAGACCCTGCTCATGGCCACCCAGCGGCCCGTGTTCACGCTGCTGGCCGGCGACATCTGCTACGCCAACCCGTCCGGCTCCGGCCTGCCCGCCGACGACACGACCGCGCTCACCCGCACGGCGCCGCCCGGCCGCAACCTCTACAACCCGTACGTGTGGGACGTCTTCCTCAACCAGATCGAGCCGCTGGCCTCCCGGGTGCCGTGGATGTTCGCCACCGGCAACCACGACATGGAACCCCTGTACGGCGACACCCGGTTCCTCGGTGACAGCCCCACCCACGGCTACGGCGGCCTGGTGGACCGGCTCGACTTCCCGGCCAACGGCCCGCGGACGTGCCCGTCGGTCTACCGGTTCGTCTACGGCAACGTCGGCGTCATCTCGATCGACGCCAACGACCTGTCCGCCGAGCTGCAGACCAACACCGGCTACTCCGGCGGGGCCCAGCTGAGCTGGCTCAAGCGGACGCTGCGGGAGTGGCGCACCGAGGGGGAGCGGGCCAAGGAGATCGACTTCGTGGTGGCGTTCCTGCACCACTGCGCGTACTCGACCACGCAGAACCACGCCTCCGACGGCGGGGTCCGCGACGCGCTCGACCCGCTGTTCAGCCGCTACCAGGTCGACCTGGTCGTGCAGGGGCACAACCACCTGCTCGAGCGCACCGACCCGATCCGGTACGGCCGGCGGACCAAGGCCGCGCCCGACGGGGCCACCATCTTCCCGGCCAAGGACGGCGTCACGTACCTGTGCGTGGGCTCCGGCGGGCGGGCGCGCTACCCGTTCCGGGCCGCGCCCTCCGCCACCGCGCCGGCGCCGCCGGGGATCACCCCGGCCGGTCCGCAGGCCCTGCCCGCGGGCCAGCGCTACCGCGGCTACCGGCCGCCCGGCGGCCCGAACGCGGCCGAGAACAACACCGAGAACATCGTCAACAGCTACGTGTGGTCGACCGCGGACAGCGAGATCAAGCCGGCCGGACACCGCGCGGGCTCGCGGATCCCGGAGGTGGCCGACTGGTCCCAGGTGCGCTACGACGACTATGCGTTCATCGCCGTCGACGTCGTGCCGGCCGCGCGCGGCGCGCGGACCACGCTCACCGTGCGCAGCCTGGCCGACGCGCTGCCGGGCAGCCGGAAGCCGTACACCGAGATCGACCGGATCACCCTGGCCCGCACCGCGGGCCGCGGGGCCGTGCCGGCGACCGCCGCCGGGCACCCGGACCGTACGGGCCTCAGCGACCGCGCCGGTCCGCGGGCTGACGGGGCCGCGGGCTGACCGGGCCGTCGGCGTAGACCCGCTGGAACGTGATGAGCCAGCGGATCTGCTCGCGCGGCGGCACCCCGCAGCCCCGCAGGAACCCCACCAGGGTCTCCTGCCGGGGTGTGCTGGCCGCGGTGACCAGGTTGTGCACGGTGGCCCGGGAGATCGGTGTCCCGGCGTCCTTGCTGCGCCGGGCCACGCTGTCCAGGGAGCGGCGGCGCGTGTCCATCAGGGCGCGCAGCCGGCCCGCGAACTCGACCGGCGTGGCGGCGCCGGTGGGATCCGGGGGCACCACCGGCCTGGTTGCTGCGTTCATCTGACCTGCCTCGTCCCTGGCCGGCTCTTGGCGGAGCACCGGCCGGTACCGATCGTGGTGCGGGCGATCAGCGGGAACAAGAACGCAGTTGCGTACGAGTTCCGGTCAGTAGCGCCCGACGTGGTCGTCGTGGCTGTTGAGGCCGCCGGGGGCCGCCCGCACCGGCGCCAGCGCGTCGAACGGCGTCACCGTCAGGTAGCGCACCAGCTCCGGCTCCGGCTGCGCGGTCACCGTCGGCACGCCGATCTCTCCCGGCGCCACCCCGTTCTCCACCCAGTCCAGCAGCGGGGTCAGCAGCTCAGGGACGCCGATCTCGGTCACCCGGCGCACGTCCGGACCGAACAGGCAGTGGTAGCCGGCCGGGATGAGGTAGAGCCGGGAGAACGCCTGCGCCCGGGCGAAGCCGCCGGCCCGGCGCTCCACCGCGCGGTAGTAGTCGATCGTGGACCACGGCGGGATCACGCCGTCCGCCCAGCCGTGGTACATGATCAGTTTGCCGCCGCGGGCCCGGAACGCGCCGAGGTCGGGGTCCTCCGCCCGGTAGAGCGCGTCGCCGACCACGGCCAGCCGGTCGCGGGCGGCCCGGTCGAAGCGCACGTCGGCCAGGCTGTACGTGGCCGGCGGGTTGACCGGGTAGGCCAGATAGCGCAGGTAGTTCAGCGCGATCGTGGCCGCGTCGGTGCCGTCGGGCCGGGTGCCCGCCGGACCGGTGAACCAGGTCCAGGTCAGCTCCGAGCCGTACGGCACGCCGCCGTTGGAGAGGCTGCGCCCGGCCCGGTCGGTGGGGCCGCGGTAGAACGCCGTCACGGCGGCGACCTGGGCGCCGGTCAGGCAGCCCGGGCGGTCCACGCCCGGCGGGCAGCGCAGCGAGTCCGGCCGGAAGCCGCACCGCCGTGGGTCCTCGATCACCTCGCCGCAGGCCCCGGCGACCGCCGCGTGCAGGGCCGGCAGCTTCTCGCTGGTGAGGACCTGCGTACCGTCCGCGCCGGTGTTGCTGCGGACCAGCCAGGGGTTGAGCAGGCCGGAGAGCACGGCCGGGTTGCTCGCCGGCGCCCCGGCCAGGATGCCGTCGAAGTCCGCCGGGTAGCGCTGGGCCAGCATGAGCCCCTGCCGGCCGCCGGTCGAGCAGCCGTCGAAGTAGCGGTGGGTGGGCTCGGCGCCGTAGTAGGCGCGCAGGACGGCGGTCGCGACGCCGGCGAGCTTGTGCTCCGAGGTCAGTCCGAACTCGACCCGCAGGCGCGGATCGGCGCCCCAGGTGGCCGGCTCGGTGTCGGCGCCGCGGTGGCCGCTGTCGGACGCGGCCAGGGCCAGCTTGCCGGCCAGGGCCGGCGCGCAGCCGTAACCGACGGGCGGGACGTCCAGCTCGGGCACGCTGCCGCACAGGCCGGAGCAGCCCTGTTGCACGTACTGGCCGGTCCAGCCGCCGGTGGGCAGCTTGAGCGTGAAGGAGGTGCCCGGCGCGAAGTGGCCCCGCACCACGCAGAACTCGTTGCCGCGGATGGTGGCCGGGCCGGCCGAGGCGATCCGCACGCCGGGCAGGTCCACGCGGGACAGCGCGGCGCAGCCGATCACGGGAGCGCCGGGTGGGGCAGCGGGCGCGCCCAGGGCCAGGGGTACGGCGGTCAGCGCCGCCAACAGCAGATTCATCATGCGTCGAGACTGCCGACGCCGGCCGGCCCGCACATCGGTCCGCGGAGCGGTTCCCGGCTCAGCCCCGGGGCGCAGTGCCGCCCGGCCGGACCAGCCCCACCTCGTACGCGAGCACCGCCGCCTGGACCCGGTCGCGCAGCCCCAGTTTGGACAGGATGGCCGACAGGTGCGTCTTGACCGTCGCCCGGCTCAGGGTCAGCCGCTCGGCGATCTCGTCGTTGGACAGCGCCCGCGCGACCAGCGTGAGCACCTCGACCTCCCGCTCGCTGAGCGCCGCCAGGCTCGGCGGCGGCGCGCCGCCGGGCAGCTCGTGGGCGAACCGGTCGAGCAGCCGCCGGGTCACCGTGGGGGCCAGCAGCGCCTCCCCGCCGGCCACCACCCGGATCGCGCCGATCAGCTCGTCGGGCCGGATGTCCTTGAGCAGGAAGCCGCTGGCGCCCGCGCGCAGCGCGGCGAACACCGGCTCGTCCAGGTCGAAGGTGGTCAGCATGATGATCCGGGCCGGATGGCCGGAGCCGGCGAGCCGGCGGGCGGCCTCGATGCCGTCCATCCGGGGCATCCGGACGTCCATGAGGATCACGTCCGGCCGGACCCGGGCGGCCAGCGCGACGGCCTGCAGCCCGTCGCCGGCCTCGCCGACCACCGCGAGACCGTCGCGGCCGTCGATGATCATCGCGAAGCCGGCCCGGACCAGCTCCTGGTCGTCGGCGATCAGCACCCGGATCGGCGTCATGCCGCCCGCGCCAACGGCAGGTCGGCGCGGACCTCGAAGCCGCCGCCGGGCAGCGGGCCGGCCCGCAGGGTGCCGCCCAGCAGCTGCGCGCGTTCCCGCATGCCGACGATGCCGCGGTGGTCCGACCCGGTCACCCGGCCGACGGACCGGGCCGGGCCGTCGTCGCGGACCGCCAGCCGCAGCGCGTCCGGCTCGCACCGCACGGTCACCACCGCGCGCGTCGCCTGGCTGTGGCGCAGCGTGTTGGTCAGCGACTCCTGGACGATCCGGTACGCCGACCGGTCGACCGCCGCCGGCAGCTCGCGCAGCTCGGTGCGCACCTCCACCCGCAGCCCGGTGGCGCCCAGCGCCGCGGCGAGCGCGCCGAGCTGGGCCAGCCCCGGCTGCGGCCCGCCCGAACCGGGGTCGTCCGCGCTGGTGGTCTGCAGCAGGACCCGCAGCTCGGCCAGCGTGGACCGGGCCGCCGCCGCGATGGCGCCCAGCGCCTGGCGGGCCAGCTCGGGCCGGCGGTCGAAGGCGTCCTCGGCCGCCGTGGCCTGCACGACGATGACCGCCACCGTGTGGGCCAGCACGTCGTGCAGCTCCCGGGCGATCCGGTCGCGTTCCTGCGTCACGATGCGCCGGCGCAGGTCCGAGCGCCGCAGCGCGCGGGTGCGGCCCAGCTCGCCCAGCGTCCAGCCCAGCGCGGGCCCGGCCGCGGCGAGCAGCATGGTGCGCCAGTCGCCGGTGACCAGCTTCCACGGCGTCGCCGCGACCAGCGCCGCCAGCACCCCCAGCGAGCGGCGCGGGCTGCGTACCCGGGCGTAGCCGGCCAGCACGGCGGCGGACTGGCCCAGCCAGCCGGTGCCCGGGGCCAGCGCCTCCAGCCCGGCGCCGCTCACGACGGCGACCGCCATGGCCGCCTCGGGCCGGGTCCGGACGGCCGCCACCATGGCGCCCTGCACCAGCGCGCAGGTGAGCGCGACGACCCGGCCCGCGGCGGTGACCGGACCGTCCGGAGTGATCAGCACGAGGATCGCCAGGATCAGGGCCAGCGCCGCCGCGGCGGCGTGATCCCCGATCCGGTCCCGGGCAATGCGCACGCTGCGATCCTAGGCAGCGCGGGGCGGGCGGGCATCGGTCGCGGGAACGGGCCGCCGCTCATCCCCGGGAACGAGGCCCCCGGGGTGGTAGGCAGGGTGGGTGGACGACACCGCCCGGCCCCGCCCCCGCCGGCACTTCACGCCGTCGGCCGGCTGGCTCAACGACCCGCACGGCGTGGTCCACGCCGACGGCCGCTACCACGTGTTCTTCCAGCACAACCCGGCCGCGACGCGCTGGCGCCCGGAGATCCACTGGGGACACGCCACCTCGGCCGACCTGATCCGCTGGACCGAACAGCCGGTCGCCCTGGCCCCGGTGGCGGCGGAGACGGGCTGCTGGTCCGGCTCCGTGGTCCTGCCGGCCGGGGCCGCGCCCGCGCTGTTCTACACCCGGGTCCCCGCCGGCGGGGACCCGGCCCTGGCGCAGGTCGTACGCGCCCGGGGCGCCGCCGACCTGCGGACCTGGCGGCGTGACCCCGTCGCGCCCGTCATCGCCGGGCCGCCGCCCGCCGTGGCCGAGATGCGCGACCCGTCGGTGTGGCGGGCCGCCGACGGATGGCGCATGGTGCTCGGCGCCCGCCTGAGCGACGGCGCCGCCGCCGTGGTGCAGTACCGCTCGGCGGACCTGCGGACCTGGCGCCACGACGGGATCGTGGCGCGCCAGGACGGCGGCGCGCCACCCGGCTCCCTGTGGGAGTGCCCGCAGCTCTTCCCGCTCGACGGCACCTGGGTGCTGCTGGTGTCGGTGCTGCACGACGGCGCCGGGCAGGGCGTGGCCTACGCGCTCGGCGACTACGACGGACGGCGGTTCACCGCCCGCACCTGGGGCCGGTTCAGCCACGGCGCCCCGATGTACGCCACCACGGCGTTCCGGGACGCCGCCGGACGCCGCTGCGTGCTGTCCTGGCTGCGCGAACACGGGGACGCCGCGCCGCCGGGCTCGCCCTGGGCGGGCGCGCTCAGCCTGCCCTGGGTGCTCTCGGTCGCGGGCGACCGGCTGCTGGCCGCCCCGCACCCCCACCTCGGCCGGTGCGGAACGGTCGTGCGCGCCCCCGGCCGGGTCACGGCCGGCGGCCTCACCTTCGTGGTGGGCCCCGACGCCGTCACGCTGACCGGCGGCGGCCGCCCGTTGCTGCGCCTGCCCGGCGGACCGTCGGCCCGGCTGATCAGGGACGCCGACCTGCTGGGGTGGTCGTCGAGGGGGTCGCCGGGATCGGCGCCGCCCGGTTTGACGCCCGGGACGCCGGGAAAGGTGCACCTCATGGCGACTCGTGACATGCCGGGGACGCTCAAGCGCTCCCCGAAGAAGGCCCAGGACACCTACGTGGCGGCGCACGACTCCGCCGTCAAGGAGTACGGCGAGGGCGAACGCGCCCACCGGACGGCGCTGGCCGCGGTCAAGCACGCCTTCGAGAAGGTCGGCGACCACTGGGAGCCCAAGGCGAAGAAGGGGCCCAGCGACGCCAAGGCGGCCGGCGGACGGGACACGAAGAAGAAGACCGCCGGCGGTGTGGACGCCAACGCCAGCAAGGAGCACCTGCGCTCGGTGGCCAAGAAGCTGTCCATCGGCGGCCGGTCGTCGATGAAGAAGGCGGAGCTGGTCGAGGCCATCCAGAAGGCCAACGCGAAGAGCACCCGCAAGGCCCGCGCCCGGTGAGCGACCTCGCCCGCTTCGTCGACGCCCAGCGCGACGTCTACCCGCAGGCGCTGGCCGAGTTGCGGGCCGGCGGCAAGCGCAGCCACTGGATGTGGTTCGTGTTCCCGCAGATCGCCGGGCTCGGCCGCACCGCCACCGCGCAGCACTACGCCGTCGCCGACCTGGCCGAGGCCCGGGCGTACCTGGCCCATCCGGTGCTCGGCCCGCGGCTGACCGAGTGCGCCGAGGCGCTGCTGGCGGTACGGGGCCGCACCGCCACCCAGATCCTCGGCACCCCGGACGACCTCAAGCTGCGCTCGTCGATGACGCTGTTCGCGCACGCCGCCGACGACCCGGGCGTGTTCCGGGCCGTCCTCGAGCGTTACTACGGCGGCCAGGACGACCCGCTCACGCTTCAGCGGCTGTAACGCTCCCGGCGCACCTGCGGCCGACGGCCCCGGACGGTGGCCTGCGACATCGCCGCGATCACCATCTCGGCGGCCGACTCGGGCACCTCGACCAGGGAGAACCGGTCGGTGATCTGGATCGCGCCGATGTCGCGGGCGTTGAGCCCGGACTCGCCGGCGATCGCGCCGACCAGGTCCTGCGGGCGCAGGCCGGCGCGCCGGCCCAGGCCGATGAACAGCCGGGCGACGCCTTCGCCGGCCGGTCCGCCGCGGCGCTCGGGCCGCTCGGTCCGCCGGCCGTCGCGGCCCTCCGGGCGCTCCCGGACCAGCTCGCGCGGCGTCGGGATCTCCTGCTCGTCGACGTCGCCGCCGGCCGCCTCGTGGGCCAGCTTGACCGCGGCCAGGGCCACCGTCTCGA
Organism: Actinoplanes nipponensis; assembly: GCF_016862275.1. Classification (GTDB taxonomy): domain Bacteria; phylum Actinomycetota; class Actinomycetes; order Mycobacteriales; family Micromonosporaceae; genus Actinoplanes; species Actinoplanes nipponensis. The sequence continues at coordinate 155,949 of NZ_BOMQ01000026.1, forward strand.
TGTCGAACTCGCTGGTCAGCGACTCGATGACGACCCGGAAGCGCTCCAGGTCGTCCGACTGCAGGCTGCTCTCCAGCGACGCGCGGGTCAGCTCGAGGCGCCGGGCCCGCAGGTCGGTGACCGTGGGCACCTTCTCCAGGGTGATCCGCTGCCGGGTGAGCCGCTCGATCGCCTTGAGCATGCGCGACTCGCGCGGCTCGGCCAGGGTGATCGCCGCGCCCTCCCGGCCGGCCCGCCCGACCCGGCCGATGCGGTGCACGTACGCCTCGGGCGCCGACGGCACGTTGTAGTTCACCACGTGGGTGAGCTGCTCCACGTCGAGGCCGCGGGCGGCCACGTCGGTGGCCACCAGCAGCTCGGTGCTGCCCGCCCGCAGCCGGCCCATGACCCGGTCGCGCTGGTCCTGGCTCATGCCGCCGTGCAGCGCCTCGGCCCGGTAGCCGCGCCCGTTGAGCGTCTCGGTGACCTGGTCGACCTCCTCGCGGGTCCGGCAGAAGATGATCGCCGCGGTGGGCGCCTCCACGTCGAGCACCCGCCCCAGCGCGGCCGACTTGTGCGCCCGGGCCACGATGTACGCGCTCTGGCGCACCAGCGGGATCTCGCCCGGGGCCGACGCCTCCCGGCCCATCTGGATGCGCACCGGGTCCTTGAGGTGCCGGCGGGCGATGCCGTCGATGCGCGGCGGCATCGTGGCGGAGAACAGCACGGTCTGGCGGGTCTGCGGGGTCTCGGCGAGGATGGCCTCGATGTCCTCGGCGAAGCCCATGTCGAGCATCTCGTCGGCCTCGTCGAGCACCACCGTGCGCACGTCGCTCAGGTCGAGGGTCTCGCGGCTGATGTGGTCCAGCACCCGGCCCGGCGTGCCGACGACCACGTCCACGCCGCGCTGCAGGGCCTGCAGCTGGCGCCCGATCGGCTGCCCACCGTAGACCGGCAGCACCCGCACGCCGAGGTCGCGGCCGTAGCGGTGGACCGCCTGCGACACCTGCTCGGCCAGCTCGCGGGTCGGCACCAGCACCAGCGCGGCCGGGCCGCCCCTGGCGTCCGGCTCGAGGCGGTGCAGCAGCGGCAGCGCGAAGGCCGCGGTCTTGCCGGTGCCGGTCGCGGCCTGGCCCAGCAGGTCGTTGCCCGCCAGCAGCGGCGGGATGGCCTCGCGCTGGATCGGCGTCGGCTCTTCGTAGCCCAAGCTGGTCAGTGCCTTCAGCAGCTCGGGACGGAGCGCCAGACCGGCGAAGCCTGTCGCGTCCGCGAACAGGTGCTCGCTCATTATCTTTGCTCCGGATCCGTCGTGCGCCGGTCACAGTGGCGACCGGCATCAACGACGACAAGGATACGGGGCCGGCCCGCGGCGGCCGCCGGCCGGGACCCGCAACCGGCGCCGGCCGCCCTCCGCGCGGTCGTACCTCCGACTCAGGCCGGGTGCGCGGCGCCGGATTGGGCCAGGATCGCGGTATGGCGGACGTGATCGTGGTGGGCGGCGGGATCATCGGGCTGACGGCGGCGACCCGGCTGCGCGAGCGCGGCGCGGAGGTGACCGTGTGGTCGGCGCAGGAGCCGGCCGAGACGGTGTCCGCGGTCGCGGCGGCGGCCTGGTACCCCACCCGGACCGGGCCCGGCGAGCGGATCCTGGCCTGGGCGGCGGCCAGCTACGACCAGTTCCGCCGGGACGCCTTCGACCGGGTGCCCGGCGTGCTGGTGCGCGAGACCCGCAATCTGGAACGTTCCGGGGCGACCGGCGAGCCGTGGTGGGCGCCGGCCGCGCGCGGGGTGCGGTACCACCCCGCGCCCGCGCCGTGGACCCGCGAGGTGCGGTTCCGCGCGCCGCTGGTGGAGATGGGCGAGTACCTGCCGTGGCTGCGGGAGCGGCTGCGGACGGCCGGCGCGCGGGTGCTGCGGCGCCGCGTCGACCGGCTGGAGGAGGCCCTGGTCGAGGCGCCGGTGGTGGTCAACGCGACCGGGCTGGCCGCCGGCCCGCTGTGCGGCGACCCGGACGTGCTCCCGGCCCGCGGGCAGATCGTGCTGGTGGCCAACACCGGCATCTACACCAGCGTGCGCGACGAGGGCGAGCCCGGCACGTACGTGCACCCGCGCAGCCGCGACGTGGTGCTCGGCGGCACCTGGCAGGAGGGCGACTGGAACACCACGCCCGACCCGGCGACCCGCGACGCCATCCTGGAACGTTGCCGGGCCCTGGTGCCGGAGCTGGCGGGCGCGCCGATCGTGGGGGAGAAGGTCGGGCTGCGGCCGGTGCGGCGCGGCGGGCCGCGGGTGGAGGCGGAGAAGTGGCCGGGCGGGACGGTGGTGCACGCGTACGGGCACGGCGGCGCCGGCATGACGCTGTGCTGGGGCTGCGCGGACGAGGTCGCCGCGCTGGCCCTCTGACGACGCTTTGTCGATCTTCGGCGCGGCCCCGGCCACGGCGGAGGCCGCGGGGTCCGGTCCGGCGCCGCGGTCCGGCGGCGGTGCTCCCGCCGGCGCGGCCGGGCGGCCGGCGCCCCGCTGCTGCGCACCGCGGCCGACCCCCGGGGACGACCCCGGTCGGCACGCTGAACAACTGCTCCGGCGGCGTTCGACGGCACCGGGTGTTCACCGCCGTCCAGCACCCGGGGGAGATCACCGGCGCCACCCGCTGAGCACGACGGCCCGCTCCCGGCGCCCGCCGGGAGCGGTACGTCTACACCGTGCGCAGGTCCAGCGTGTGCCAGGCCAGCGAGTCCTGGTCGCCGGTCGCCCACCACAGCACGCCGTTGCGGCAGAACACCCCGTCCGCCGCCGGGGTGACGTCCACGGTGCGGTCCGCCTTGATGTCGTAGACCAACAGCCCCGCCGTGCCGGTCAGGTCGGAGTCCGGGGCCGTCTCGGACAGCAGCTCGAAGCGGTCCAGCACCGCCACGTCGGGCACCGCCGCGCCGGCCGCGCCGCCCGCGATGCGCCGGCGGGCGGAGCCGTCCGGGTGCATCAGGTCGATGCGGGCCAGGCCGTCGCCGTTCATCACCAGCACCCGGCACCAGGCCGGGGCGCAGGTGATCAGTTCCGGTCCGGAGGTCTCGACCGGGGTGTCCCGCCCGGTCTCCGTGTTGCGCAGCCGGGTGGTGCCCGCCTGGTCCCCGCCGCCGTCGGTCAGCCAGGGCCACGCGGTCAGCGCCCAGGAGCCGGGCTCCTCCCGGACCGCGACCGCGCCGCCGGTCAGGGCCACGGAACGGATCTCGGTGGTCGGCTCGCCGCCCGGCCCGGCGGCGGCCCAGTGCACCCGGCCGCCGGCCAGCACCAGGTCCCACTGCGAGCCGAAGAACACCGCGTTGCCGGTGTCGGTGGTCAGCCGCCGGGCCGGGCCGCCGGAGGTCTTCGCGGTCCACAGCTCGGTCGCGCCGCCGTCGGCCGACTCCACCCACGCGAGGTCGTCGCCCGCGGTCGCGAAGGCGCTGAAGTCCGGGTTCGTCGACAGCGGGCGGCGGCGCAGCTCGCGGACGGCGCCGTCGGCGCCGCGCAGCACCAGCCGTTCGGCCGTGCCGTCGGGGCTCGGCGCGGTGCCCACGCTGGTGCGGGCGTCCAGGAACAGGCCCGGGTGGTAGAGCGGCCCGTCGCGCAGGTTGCCGGGCAGCTCGGCGCGCTGGGCGCCGGGCCAGGCGGTGGCCAGCGGCACCCGGGCCGCGGGGGCGGGCGCCGGGTCGTGCGGGGCGTACACCAGCAGGGCGGCGCCCGCGGCCAGGGCGACGCCGAGACCGGCGAGGGCGGGCAGCCGTCTCACTCGTACTGCTGCTTCGGCGGGGTGACCTCCTGCCAGGAGCGGACCTCCAGGTACGGCACCTCGGCCTGGTTCACCGGGTCCCGCGCCGTGCGCGCCGTCCACCCGCCGACGACCTGGATCCAGGTGTCCGCCGGCACGGCCGCCGGGACGTCCCCGCTGAGCGCCACCTTGATCGGCCGGCCGTCGGCGGCGCAGCACGACATCACCATCCGGGCCAGCATCGGCTGCCCGTCCGGGCCGGGCGTGACGAAACCGGTCAGCCGCAGGGTGCGGCCGGTCAGGCTGCGCCCGCCGTCGAACACCGCCCGCGAGGCGTAGTCCAGCAGCCCGAGATCGACCGGGTCGCCGGCCGGCAGGGTCGGGTAGTCGGAGTCGGCGCCCGGCGCGGTCAGCACCGTGCCGGCCTGCCCGGCCGCGTCGGAGCCCAGCGCCGGCGGCGCGACCAGCAGCAGTCCGAGCACCGGCAACAGCAGCAGCCAGCCGACCCGCGGCTCGTGGTGGTGCCCGCCGTGCTCGTCGTGCCCGCCCGGCGTGGTGTCCTCGTCGGGGCCGCCGGGGCCGGCGGGCCGGTCGGGCCCCGCGGTCCGGCCGCGCAGGTCGTACCACAGCGTCAGCACCGCGGCCGCGACCAGCAGCACCCCCGCGCCGATCAGGAACGGCCGCAGGCCCTCCTTGACGTAGCGCAGGTACAGCTCGGAGAGGCTCGCCTTGAGGATCGCGCCGCCGAACAGCAGCATGATCACGGCCTGGGCCTGCCGGTTCACAGCAGCACCGCCCCGACGCCGGCGCCCACCAGCACCGCCGCGACGAAGGTGGCGGGGGCGAAGCGGACGGTGAAGCGCCGGCCGAAGACCCCGGCCTGCATGGCGATCAGCTTGAGGTCGACCATCGGGCCGACCACCAGGAACACCAGCCGCGAGGTGAGCGAGAACTGCGACAGCGACGCGGCCACGAAGGCGTCGGCCTCGCTGCAGATCGACAGCAGCACGGCCAGCACGGCCAGGGCGATGATCGACAGCACCTCGTTGTCGGCCAGCGTCTGCAGCCAGCTCTCCGGCACCACCACGTTGATGGTGGCGGCGGCCGCGGCGCCCAGCACGAGGAAGCCGCCGGCGTGCATGACGTCGTGCCGGCAGGCGGCCACGAACGCCTGGAGCCGGGAGCCGTCCTCGGCCGGGCGGGCCGGCAGCTTGATCCACTCGCTGCGGCCCAGCCGCAGCCACAACCAGCCCATCGCCACGGCGACGGCGAGGCTGGCCACGCCGCGGGCGACGACCATCTCCGGCCGGCCCGGGAACGCGACCGCGGTGGCGGTCAGCACGATGGGGTTGATCGCCGGCGCGGCCAGCAGGAACGCCAGCGCGGCGGCCGGGGTCACCCCGCGGCGGATCAGCGACCCGGCGATGGGCACGCTGCCGCACTCGCAGCCGGGCAGGACCACCCCGGCCAGGCCGGCCGCCGGCACCGCCAGGGCCGGGTGCCGGGGCAGCGCCCGGGCCCAGAACGACCGGGGCACGAACACGGCGATGACGGCCGAGAGCACCACGCCGAACACCAGGAACGGCACCGCCTGCACCAGCACCGAGACGAACACGGTGGTCCAGGTCTGCAGCCGCGGCGCGGAGACCAGCGCGGCCAGCGGGTTGCGCAGGATCACCAGCAGCACGAGCAGCACGGCCAGGAGCTCGACCGAGCCGAACCGCCGGCCGCCGGCGGGGGCCGGCGGCGGCGCGGCCGGCTCCGGGCCGGCCGGCGCGCTCTCGCGCCGGTCGGTGACGTCCTCGGGTGCGGTCACAGTGGTCACTCCGGATGACGGGGTCGGTCGGTCGCCGCCCACCCTATCCACCCCGCCGCCCGGGACCGGAACCCCGAACCGGGCGCGTTGGCTATGCAGAGCTGCGCATATGCACACGTGTCGATTCGCCGGGGAGGGACGTGCCGATCTGGTTGCGGCCGGCGTGCTTGGCCGCGTACAGGGCGGCGTCGGCCCGCTGGACGAGATCCTCCGAGGTCTCGGCGCCGTCCCACTGCGCCGCCCCGGCCGAGAAGGTCTGGCCCAGCGGCGTCGCCGCCAAGGCGCGGGCGAGCACGTCGCGGGCCTCGTCCACGCCGGCGCCCGGCAGCAGCACGATGAACTCCTCGCCGCCCCAGCGGGCCAGGGTGTCGATCTGGCGCAACGCGCCGTGCCAGGCCGCGCTGGCCTCCTTGAGGAGCCGGTCGCCGGCGGGGTGACCGTAGCTGTCGTTGAACCTCTTGAAGTGGTCGAGGTCGAGCAGCGCCACCGTCACCGGGGCGCCGTCGCGGCGGGCGTGCTCCAGCGCCCGGGGCAGCTCGTCGTTCCAGGCGCGGCGGTTCGGCAGCCCGGTCAGCTCGTCGGTGCGCGACAGTTCCCGCACCTGCCGGCTCTGCAGTTCGACCTGCCGCACCAGCTGCGCCATCCGGGTCACGACCAGCAGGAACAGCGCCGTGCAGCCGATCACGATGGCCGGGCCGTCGGTGATCTCGCCGTGGTAGAGCTGCGTCGCCAGGATGGCCGGGGCGATCAGCGAGGTGGTGGTCAACGCGACGAGCTGCAGCTTGCCCAGCCGCGGGGGCTGCGGCGTCGCCGTGCGGCCCAGCTCCCGGGCGCCGGCGTGCAGCGCGGCGATGCCGAACAGGGTGAAGGCGATCAGGAACACCTCGTCGAGGCCGCGGCGGAACCACAGCACCTCCTCCAGGTGGGCGCCGAGGTCGCCGAGGTTGCCCAGCACCACCCAGGTGGTGTCGCCGACCAGGAACGCGGCCAGCGACCCGGTGATCCACCAGAACGGCGCGCCGCGGCTGCCGCCGGTACGCAGCAGCCGGGTCATCATGGCCAGCAGCAGCAGGTCGCCCACGGGGTACGCGACCTGCGCCGTGCGCCCGAGGATCGACATGCCGGTGTCCTGGGCGGCCGGGTGGATCACGTACACCCAGGCGAGCAGGCCCAGGCCGGTGGTGATGGTGGTGGCGTCGACCATCGCCGTCCAGTTGCGCCGCGCGTCGCGGCGCCGGATCAGCAGGCCCAGTCCGAGCGCGCACGCCGGGTACAGCCCGAGGAAGAACGGGTCCGACGGCGTCGGCATGTCGCTCCAGCCCAGCACCTCGGCGCTGTAGATGGCCACCGCGATGCCGGTCGCGTTGCTCCAGATGCCCAGGGCGAAACACCACCAGGGCAGCCGGTCGCGCAGCGGCAGCCGGCGGACCCCGAGCACGATGGCCGCGGTGCCGGCGTAGCCGATGGCGACCTCCCAGCAGCTCTCCCACCAGCCGTTCTCCGGGATCAGCTGGTAACCCGCGACGGCCAGGGCCATCGCGGCGGCGTAGAGCTTCCAGGTGCGCCCACTCGTCATCCGTCCAGCAGACAGCGGCCCGGGTGCGCGGACGGGACCGGTCCGGGTGCGGGACGGTTGCCCCTACGATCGGACGGTGCCGATTCTCGCCTCACATGACGCCGCCCTCGCCGCCGCCGCCCGGGTCGCCGCCGCCCTCGCCCCCGGAGCGGTCCAGCGCGACCGGGACGGGGCGGACGCCGTACCCGCCGCCGCCCTGGCCGAGCTCGACGGCTCCGGCCTGCTCGCCGTCACCGTGCCGGCCGCCGACGGCGGCCCGGGCCTGGGGCCGGCCACGCTGGCCGAGGTCACCCGGATCATCGCCGCCGTCGACCCGGCGCTGGCCCAGGTCCCGCAGGCCCACTACCTGATGGTCGACGTGCTCGCCGTGCACGGCGAGGCGCCGCTGCGCGCCCGGCTGTGCGCCGACGTGCTGGCCGGCCGGCGGATCGGCAACGCGCTCGCCGAACGCGGCGGCAAGCACGCCCAGGACCTGACCACCCGGCTGACGGACGGCCGGCTCAGCGGCCGCAAGTACTACTGCACCGGGGCACTGACGGCCGCCTGGATCGCGGTCAGCGCGCTGGACGGCGACGGCCGCCTGGTGCTGGCCTTCGTGCCGCGCGACGCGGCCGGCGTCACCGTCGACACCGACTGGGACGTCATGGGCCAGCGGGCCACGATCAGCGGCACCACCACGTTCGCCGACGTGCCGGCCGACCTGGTCCTGGACTACGCGGGGGCCTTCGAGGTGCCGCAGCAGCTGGGCGCGCGGGCCCAGCTGGTGCACGCGGCGATCGAGGTGGGCATCGCCGAGGGGGCGCTGCGCGACGCGGCCGCGTACCTGCGGGACAAGGCCCGCCCCTCCACCGAGGCGGTCCGGGCCGGTGCGGCCACGGCCGCCGGCGACCCCCACGTGCTGCACCGGTACGGCCGCACCGCCACCCGCGTCCGCGCGGCGGCGGCCCTGCTCCGCGAGGCGGCCGCCGAGCTGGAGGAGATCGGGCTGGTCCCGGCCGACGCCGCGGCGGCCGCCCGGGGCTCGCTGGCGGTGGCCGCGGCCAAGGCGTTCGCCAGCGAGGTCGCGGTCGAGACGGCGTCGGAGCTGTTCGCGATGTGCGGCACCAGCGCCACGGCGGCCAAGTACGACCTGGACCGGCACTGGCGCAACGCCCGCACGCACAGCGTGCACGACCCGGTGGACTGGAAGTACCACCACCTGGCGGCGTGGGAGCTGGCCGGGGTCCAGCCGCCCAACCACGGCCAGCTCTAGGGTGTGGGTCAAAGGGGAGTGGGCCGGTACGCGCCGAAGACGATCGGCGTGCGGACCGTGAACCCGAGCTCGGCGTAGAGCCGCACCGCCCCCGTGTTGGCGTCCGCGGCGTGCAGGAACGGCACCTCGTCGCGCGCGCGGATCCCGGCCACCACCGCCGCGATCAGCCGCGACGCCAGCCCCGCGCCGCGGTACGCCGGGTCGGTGCAGACCGCGCTGATCTCGGTGTGCCCGGCCGGTCGCATCCGTTCCCCGGCCATCGCCACCAGCTGGCCGCCGCGCCGGATGCCCAGGTACGTGCCCAGCTCCGGGGTGCGCCGGCCGAACGGCCCGGGCCGGGTCAGCGCGGCCAGGTCCAGCATCTCCGGCAGGTCGGCGGCGGTCAGCACCACCGCCTCCGGGTCCGCCGCGCCGCGGACGCCGGCCCCGACGAGTTGCACGCCCGGTGTCCCGCCGGCGCGCGTCCAGCCCGGCGCGGCGGTCAGCCCGGGCGCCGCGAGCAACGGCTGGTACCCGGAGGTGGCCAGGGCCGCCAGGTCGTGCCAGGCCGCCGGGTCGGCGGGGTCGTCGACGGCCGCGAACGGGCTGACGTCGGGCCGGTAGCGGGCGCTGCGGCCGTGCCGCTCGGCCAGGCCGGCCTGCGTTCCGGTGAGGGCGGACCAGGCGGGGTTGTCCAGGACATGCACCCGGCCGATTCTGCCCGCCGGTCACCGGCGCGGGTAAGGCGCGGGTAAACCGGTGGCGCCGCCCGGGGCGCCGCCCTAGGGTGGCGGTGACCACGGCAGCTCGGGGAAGGGTACGGACATGCGAGGAACCGGTGTGTTCAGGCCGTCCATCCGTTCCCTGACCTCCGAGGATCTCCTTGCCCACGCTCAATCTCGGCATCCTGGCGCACGTCGACGCCGGTAAGACCAGCCTCACCGAGCGCCTGCTGTACGCGCACGGCGCCGTCGCCACGCTCGGCAGTGTGGACGCCGGCAGCGCCACCACCGACAGCGGCGAGCTCGAACGCGAGCGCGGCATCACCATCCGGTCCGCGGTGGCCTCGTTCGCGCTCGGCGACCTGCGGGTCAATCTCATCGACACCCCGGGGCACCCGGACTTCATCGCGGAGGTGGAGCGGGCCCTGGCCGTCCTCGACGGCGCGGTGCTGGTGCTGTCCGCCGTCGAGGGCGTGCAGGCGCAGACCCGGGTGCTGCTGCGCTCGCTGCGCCGGCTGGGCATCCCCACGCTGGTGTTCGTCAACAAGATCGACCGGGCCGGCGCGCGCGGTGACGCCCTGCTGGCCGACATCCGCGCGAAGCTGGGCGTCGCCGTGGTCGCGCTGAACGCCGTCCGCGACCCCGGCGGTCCCGCGGCCGAGGCGGTGCCCCGGGCGTGGGCGGGCGCCGCCGCGGAGATCCTGGCCGACCACGACGACGAGCTGCTGGCCGCGCTGGTCGACGGCCACGAGCCGGGCCCGGCCGAGCTGCGGGACCGGCTCGCCGCGCAGACCGGCGCGGGCCACGTGCACCCGCTGTTCTTCGGCTCGGCCACCACCGGCGCGGGCACCGGTCAGCTCGCCGAGGGCATCGCGACGCTGCTGCGGCCCCGCCCGGTCGACGACGACACCGCCGACGACGCCCGCGGGCTGGTGTTCGCCGTGGAGCGCGGGGTGGCGTACCTGCGGCTCTTCTCGGGGGTGGTGCGTGAGCGGCAGCGTCTCGTGCTGCACCGGCCCGGCCCGGACGGCACGACGGCGCCGATCCGCGGTCGGGTCACCGCGGTCGAGGTGGTGGGCGCGGCGGGGGCCGAGCTGACCGCCGGCGGCATCGGCCGGCTGCACGGCCTGCGCGGCGTGCGGGTCGGCGACCGGCTCGGCGGGTCCGGCGATCCCGTCCCCGCCGCCCTGTTCTCCCCGCCGAGCCTGGAGTCGCTGGTGCGCCCCCGGGACCCGGCGCAGCAGGGGCGGCTGCACGCCGTGCTGACCGCGCTGGCCGACGAGGACCCGCTGATCCGGGCCCGCGCGGTGCCCGGGGGTGGCACGTCGGTGCTGCTGCACGGCGCGGTCCAGCGCGAGGTGCTGGCCGACCGGCTGGCCCGCGACTTCGGGCTGGCCGTGGAGTTCGGGGAGATCCGGCCGGTCTACTTCGAGCGGGTCACCGGCACCGGGGAGTGCGTGATCGCGTTCGACCCGCGCCGGCCCAACGACTTCTGGGCGACCGTGGGGCTGCGGGTGGAGCCGGGGCCGCCCGGGTCGGGGCTGCGCTACATCCGCGACGTGCAGCCGGGCGCGGTGCCGCAGGCGTTCCACCGGGCCACCGAGGAGGCCGTACGCCGCACCGTCGAGCAGGGCCTGTACGGCTGGGAGGTGGTCGACTGCACGGTCACGGTGATCCGTACCGGCTATCGGGCGCCGATCTCGGCGGCGGCCGACTTCCGCGGGCTGGCCCCGGTCGTGCTGCTGCGGGCCCTGCGGGACGCCGGCACCCGGGTGTGCGAGCCGTGCCAGGCCTTCGAGGCCGAGGTGCCCGCGGCCGCGGTGAGCGCGGTGCTCGGCCGGCTCGCCCTGCTCGGCGCCGACGTGACGGGTTCGGCCGAGCGGGACGGGTCGTGGCTGGTCACCGGCCGGCTGCCGGCCCGGTTGACGCACGAGTTCGCCGGCGCCCTGCCGGGGCTCACCCACGGCGAGGGCGCGCTGTGGAGCCGGCCCGGGCCGGACCGGCCGTTGCGGGGGCCCGCCCCGCGCGAGCCCCGGCGCGACGGCAACCCGCTGCGCTACGAGGAGTACCGGCGCTTCCTCGCCGCCCGGTCGCCTCAGGCGGCGACGGTCACCGCGCCCACCAGCGGCGGGACGTCGGCCGGCCACAGCGGCCGGGCGAACAGGTAGCCCTGGCCGTACGGGCAGCCCATCCGCTCCAGCAGGTCGCGCTGGTCGTCGTCCTCGATGCCCTCGGCCACCACGGTCAGGTCCAGGTTGCGGGCCAGCGTGACGATCGCGTCGACCAGCGCCCGCTGCTGGCGGCTGGCGGTGATGTCGTCGATGAACGACTTGTCGATCTTCAGCACGTCGACCGGCATCTGCCGCAGGTAGCTCAGCGAGGAGTACCCGGTGCCGAAGTCGTCGATGGCGATCCGCACGCCCAGCTCGCGCAGCGCCCGCAGTTCGGCCCAGACCTGCTCGGCGTCGCGCAGCACCAGGCTCTCGGTGATCTCCAGCAGCAGCCACTCGGGCCGCGCGCCGGCGTCGGCGAGGGCCCGGCGGACCCGGTCCACGAAGCCGGGGGCGCGGAACTGCCGGGCGGAGACGTTGACGCTCACGTAGCGCAGCGCCAGCTGCGGGTCGGCGGCGTGCCAGGCGGCGAACTGGCGCAGCGCCTCGCCGAGCACCCAGGCCCCGAGGCCGGCGATCGCGCCGCTCTCCTCGGCCAGCTCGATGAAGTGGTACGGGCCCAGCAGCCCCCGCTCGGGGTGCTGCCAGCGCACCAGCGCCTCCACGCCCACGGCCGCCCGGGTCCGCACGTCGACGATCGGCTGGTACTGCAGCACGAACTGCCGGGCGTCGATGGCCTCCAGCAGCGAGGTCCGCAGGGCCAGCCGTTCGACCATGGCGGTGTGCAGGTCGCTCCGGTAGCGCTGCCAGGTGCCCTTGCCGGCCCCCTTGGCCAGGTAGAGGGCCAGGTCCGCGTGGCGCAGCAGCTCGGTCGGGCCGCCGGCGTCGCGGCTGGTGGCGATGCCGACGCTGGCCGCGCCGCTGACGATGTGCGTGCCGCCGAGGCCGTCGCTCACCTCGACCGGCGTGGACAGCACGGCGACGATGTGCGCCGCGACCCGCTCGGCGGCGCTCGCGTCGGCGGCCGGCGCGACCAGCACCGCGAACTCGTCGCCGCCCATCCGGGCGGCCGTGTCGCCGGGGCCGATGGCCTGCGCGATGCGCCGGCCGACCGCGACCAGCAGCTGGTCGCCGACCGCGTGCCCGAGCGTGTCGTTGACCTCCTTGAAGTCGTCGAGGTCCACGAACAGCACGCCGACCTCGTCGGCGCCGCTGCCGGCCAGCGTGAGCGCCTGGTCGAGACGGTCGCGGAACAGCACCCGGTTGGCCAGGCCGGTGAGCCCGTCGTGGAACGCCTGGTGGGCCAGGTCGTTCTCGAGCCGGCGGCGTTCGGTGACGTCGCGGACGGTCAGCACCACGCCGCCGACGGTCGGGTCGGCCCGCAGGTCGCGGCCGCCGCACTCCACCTGCAGCAGGCGCCGGTCCGCGCACACGGCGGTCAGGTCGATGCCCTCGGCGTGCCCCCGCCCGGCGCGGATCCGGACGAGCGCGTCGGCCAGGGCGTCGTGGTGGGTGTCGGCGATGAGCAGGGCCAGCGGGGCGCCGGTCAGCTCCGGCCGGCCGAAGACGGCGGTGGCCGACGGGCTCGCGTACCGGATCCGGTCGTCGTCGCCGACGATGAGGATGACGTCCGACGCGCTCTGGATGAGCGTCCGGAAGTACGCCTCGCCGTCGCGGCGGCTGATCTCGCCGGCCAGCCCGATCCGCTCGACGACCATGGTGACCTGGGCCGCCAGCGCCCGGACGGCCGGCAGCACCGACCGCAGCACGGGCGTCGGGGCGGCCAGCAGGACCGAGCCGTGGTGCGGCGGGGAGCCCGGCAGAACCAGCGTGGCTCGCAGGGCCGACGCGAAGCCGTGCTCCGGGGCCGGCACCAGGCTGACGCCGGGCTCCGGGGCGGACGCGTCGGTCAGCGGGGCCCGGTCACCGACGATCAGCTCGTACCGCCGGCCGGCGGGCATCAGCATGGCGATCGCGGCCCGTACCGCGGCCACGATGTCGTCCTCGGTCGTCGCGGCGGCCAGGTCGGCGTTCGCCCGGCGCAGCGCGCTCTCCCGCAGGTTGGTGCGGCGCTGCTCGCCCAGCAGATCCCCGACCCGGGCCATGACCAGCAGGAACATCACCGCGGAGCCGGCCGCGATGACCGGGGCGTCGACCACCGCGCCGTTCAGGTGCTGGGCCAGCAGCACCGCGGGCGCGATCAGCGCGGCGAGCGAGAGCAGCAGCAGGCGACGCCCGCCGGTCGCCACCGTGCCGGGCGCCGGCTCCTGGGCGTCGGTGAGCCAGGTCATCGACGGGTGCAGCGCGGCGTAGCCGGCCGCGGCGTAGAAGACCACCCAGCCGAGGTCGACCGGGCCGCCCACGGCCCAGTAGCTGTCCAGGCGGGCCAGGCCGTAGACCACGTCGGAGATCAGCACCCCGACGATCGAGACGGCCAGCCAGCTCACCGCCGGCGGCTTGCGGCCGGCCCCGGTGAGCAGGCGCAGCATCATGGCCAGGGCCAGCACGTCACCCAGCGGGTACGCGACCGAGACGGCCTTCTCCAGCTGCGTGAGGTCGGCGGCCCGGGTGTACGGGGCGATCAGGCAGACCCAGGTGAGCAGGCCCAGGCTGACGGTGGGCACGAGGGCGTCGAGCAAAGCGGCCCGGTTGCCCGCGCCGGAGCGGGTCCGGATGAACCCGGCCAGGGCGGCCGCCAGCAGCGGGTAGACGAGCAGGTAGAGCACGTCGCCCTGGCCCGGGAACGGCGCGTCGAGCCCCAGGGCGAGGCGGGCGTACCCGATCGTGTCGCCGCCGACGAAGAACAGCAGGGCGGCGGCGAGCAGATACCAGGGCAGGCGCCGGGCCGGGCGGTGCCGGCGGACGCCGGCCACGATCGCCGCCGCGCCGGACAGGCCGATCAGGCCCCAGGTGAAGACGTGCAGGCCGGGCCAGGCGTAGTAGACCGCGGTCAGCCCGGCGAGCCACCCGGCGAAGCCGGCGCGGAGCGCGCGCGTGGTCATCCGGGGCTCCGTTCGGCGCAGGGCGGGCAGGTCCTCCCTCCCATCGGCGGCGAACGGGCCGGCTTGAGATCGTTCAGGCCCACATCTCGGTGGCCGTGGTGACCGTGCGGTCGGTGTCGGCCGCCTCCTCGACGGCGAGCGCGACGAGGTGGTCCTGGGCGCCGTCGGCCAGCGGGTACGGCGCCGGGGCGGCGCCGCGGACCCAGGCCGCGGTCGCGTCGAGCAGGGTGGCGATGGCGATCTCCTCGTCGCTCCAGCGCCGCCCCGGGTACGGGTTGCGGTACAGCACCTCGCCGCCGAGGGTGATCGTGTCGGTGTCGAAGCCGTCCAGGTCGAGGTCGTAGCCGGTCTGCCGGCGGACCAGCGGTGAGCGCACCAGCGTGCGCGGCTCGCTCAGCCGGATCACCTCGTCGTCGCGCAGCTCGCCGTGGCTGCCGCGGACCAGCAGCCGGCGGAAGCGCAGCTGGTTGTGCCACTGGTTGTCGGTGAAGTCGTAGAGCCCGCTGCGGCCGTCGCCGAAGTCGAGGGTGGCGATCGTCGTGGTGGCCGGCCGCGGGTCGGGGTCGTCGGTCCAGCCGTCGCGGGTCAGCGGGTCGACCAGCGGGGCGGTGCTGCGGCTGGCGCGCACGGTCACCGGGCCGCGGCCGGCGCCGAGCAGGCCCCGGATCAGCGAGACCGCGTGGTACTGATGGGTCGAGGAGACCTGGACCTGGGTGGGGGTGCCGATCAGCCCGGCCCGTACGGCGGCGGCGCGGGCGGCGTGCGAGGGCATCAGCAGGTACTGCTCGGCCACCTGGACCAGCCCGGAGTCGCCCACGGCGGCCCACAGCTCGCGCAGGCCGGCGGCGTCGGGGGCGGGCGGCGTCTCGGCCAGCACCGGCAGGCCGCGCTCGACGGCCTCGACGATCACGCCGGGGGTGACCGGCCAGGGCACCGCGGTGACCACGAAGTCGGGCCTGGTCGCGGCCACGCACTCGGCCAGCGAGGCGAACGTCGGCACGCCCAGCTCGCGGGGGGAGCGGACCACCGCCCCGGCGCACCGGACGCCCTCCAGGCCGGCGGCGATCCGCCAGAACATCTCGGCGCGCCAGCCGGCGCCCACCACCGCGAACGCCGTCATGACCGACCGCACCGGGCGGCGCCGCGCCGCGCTGCGCCGCGGCCTCGCGGGCGGGGGTCCGGAGGGCCGGGCAAGGATGAAAGGGTCACCGGCGCACCCTATCCGGGCGGGACGGCCCCGGTGGAGTCGCGGACCACCAGTTCGGTGGCCAGCTCCACGTGCAGCGCCTCCAGGGTGTGCCGGTCCAGCAGCCGGATCAGCAGCGTGACCGCCATCCGGCCCAGCTCGCCGAGCGGCTGGCGCACGGTGGTCAGCATCGGGCTGGTGGCCCGGCTCAGGTCGATGTCGTCGAACCCGGCGACCGACAGGTCCCGGGGCACCCGCAGGCCCCGCTCGGCGGCGGCCTGCAGCGCGCCGACCGCGGCCTTGTCGTTGAAGGCCACCAGCGCGGTCGGCCGCTCGCCGAGGTCGAGCAGCTCCCCGGCGGCGCGCCGGCCCCAGGCCACGGTGGGCTCGACGTGGCGGATCAGGTCCGGCGCACCGATCATCCCCGCGTCGGCCAGGGCGGCGGCGTGCCCGGCCAGCCGGGCGTCGCTGGCCAGCCATTCGCGCGGACCCGCCACGACGCCGATGCGCCGGTGACCCAGCCCGGTCAGGTGGGCGGTGAGCTTGCGCGCGCCGGCGGCGTGCGCGGCCGAGACGGCGGCGACGTCGCGCGGCGGGGGCAGCCGGGGGTCGACGACGACGAACGGGAACCGGCGGCTGCGCAGGGTCTCCAGGTCGGCCGCCGGCTCGGGCGGCAGGATCAGCACCGCCCCGGCGATGCCCGCCCGCCCGGGCAGCCCGGCCAGCACGGCGGCGTCCTGGGCCGCCTCGCCCGCGCTGAGCAGCACCGGGCGTTCGTGCAGCTGGAGCGTCTCGGCCACCGACGAGACGATGATCCCGAAGTAGTCGGTCAGCAGGTAGGGGCAGCGCACCAGCACGGCCCCGGGGATGGGCCGGGCCGGGCCGCGCGGCCGCGGGCCGGGCCGGTTGAGCCGGGCGACGGTGCTCTCGACCAGCTCGCGGGTCTCCGCGGTGACGCTGCCGCGGCCGTTGAGGACGCGCGACACGGTCGCGATGGAGACGCCCGCCGCGGCGGCCACTTCCCTCACAGTGCTGCGACCGCGCTCTGTTACATCGCCTTGTTTCACAGTTTCCACCGTAGCAGCGTTGACATCCTCGTTTCCGCATTGTCTCCTGTCGATGGCAAGTGGCGTATTGTTTCATTTGTTCCAGAGGGAGCGGCCATGAGACGACGAGCGTTCGGCGCGGCGGCCACCGCCGCGCTGCTGATCCTGGCGACGGCGCCCGCGCAGGCGCGCGGCGCCCGCCCGGTCGAGGCCCGGGTCTGGGTCACCACCGTCGACCGGGCGGAGCAGCTGCACGAGCGCGCCCCGGTCGCCTTCGCCCGCGGCGGCAGCCCCGAGACGACGATCACCATCGACCCGCGCACCCGCTATCAGAGCATGGACGGCTTCGGCGCCTCGCTCACCGACTCCGCCGCGAGCGTGCTGTACCGGCTCGACCCGGCCGCCCGGGACGACGCCCTGCGCTCGCTGTTCGACCCGCGCGCCGGCATCGGCGTCGGCTTCCTGCGCCAGCCGATCGGCTCCTCCGACTTCACCGCCGCCGCGGCCCACTACAGCTACGACGACGTGCCGGCCGGGCGGACCGACTTCGCGCTGCGGCACTTCAGCATCGACCACGACCGGGCGCAGATCCTGCCGCTGCTGCGCCGGGCCCGGCAGCTCAACCCCGACCTCAAGATCATGGGTACGCCGTGGAGCCCGCCCGCCTGGATGAAGACCAGCGACTCGCTGATCGGCGGCCACCTCATCGACGACCCGAGGATCTACGACGCGTACGCCCGCTACCTGGTCGCCTTCGTGCAGGCGTACACCCGGGCCGGCGTGCCGATCGACTACCTCACCGTGCAGAACGAGCCGCAGAACCGCCACGACGGCGGCTACCCGGGCGCGGCCGTGCCGGTGGCCCAGGAGGCCCGGGTCATCGCCGCGCTCGGGCCGCTGCTGCGCCGGGTCAGCCCCCGCACGAAGATCCTCGGCTACGACCACAACTGGGCCACGCACCCCGGCGACGTGGCCACCACGCCGCCCGGCGAGGACCCGGAGACCGACTACCCGTACCGACTGCTGGAGACGCCGGCGGCGCGGTGGGTCGCCGGGACCGCGTACCACTGTTACGCCGGCGACCCGAGCGCCCAGACCGCGCTGCACGACGCCCACCCGGACAAGGGGATCTGGTTCACCGAGTGCTCCGGCTCGCACGGGCCCGCCGACACCCCGGAGCAGATCTTCCGCGGCACGCTGACCTGGCACGCCCGTACGCTCGCGATCGGCGCCACCCGCAACTGGGCCAAGTCCGTGGTCAACTGGAACATCGCCCTGGACCACACCGGCGGGCCGCACCTGGGCGGCTGCGGCACCTGCACCGGCCTGCTGACCCTGCAGGCCGACGGCACGGTCACCCGAGACGCCGAGTACTTCACGATCGGGCACCTGGCCAAGTTCGTGCGCCCCGGCGCGGTCCGCATCGCCAGCACGTCGTTCGGCACCACCGGCTGGAACGGCCAGATCATGGACGTGGCGTTCCGCAACCCGGACGGCTCCACCGCGCTGGTGGTGCACAACGAGAACGACGACCCGCGGACCTTCGCCGTCGCGGTCGGCGGCCGTTCCTTCGTGTACACCCTGCCCGGCGGCGCGCTGGCCACCTTCACCTGGCCGCGCGGGATCACCGCGGACCGCGACCCGGTGCCGCTGACCGGCGTCACGGCGACGGCCTCGC
Source organism: Actinoplanes nipponensis (assembly GCF_016862275.1). GTDB lineage: Bacteria > Actinomycetota > Actinomycetes > Mycobacteriales > Micromonosporaceae > Actinoplanes > Actinoplanes nipponensis. The sequence continues at coordinate 174,044 of NZ_BOMQ01000026.1, forward strand.
CGGCGGGGGAGACCCCGGCGGCGGCCGTCGACGGCGACGCCTCGACCCGGTGGTCCAGCGGCGCCGCCCAGCAGCCCGGCCAGTACCTGCAGGCCGACCTGGGCCGGGCCCGGGTGTTCCGCCGGGTGGCGATCGACAGCGGCGGCTACACCGGGGACTACGCCCGCGGCTGGGAGCTGACCGCCAGCACCGACGGCGCCACCTGGCGCACCCTCGCCCGCGGCGCCGGGGCCGGCCAGCTGAACACCGTCGACCTGCGCCCGACCCGCGCCCGCTACCTGCGGATCACCTCGACAGGCAGCAGCGGGAGCTGGTGGAGCATCGCGGACCTGCGCCTGTACCGGTGATCGCTTGACCCGGCCCCAGGGGCAGGCGGCACGCTGGACGCCTGCCCCCGGGGTTCCGGTCCGACGATCAGGAGAAAGCGATGGAGATCCGCACCCGTGACGTGCCCGCACAGCACGTCGTCAGCGAGCAGCGCCGCGTCGACCAGGCCGCCCTCGAGGCGTGGCTGCCCGGCGCGATGGCCCGGATGGCCGCGGCCGCCACCGCCGCCGGCGGGCTGCTCGGCACGAGCTCGTGGCCGTACCTGGACCGGGCCGGCGCCGACCAGCCGGTCTTCGTGGTGATCTACGAGGGCGACCCGCACGAGGGCCCGACCCCGGTCGAGGTCTGCGCGCCGATCGCCGACGCCGGCGCCGCGACCCGCACCGTCCCCGCCCACCGCGAGGCGTACCTGCGGGTCACCAAGGAGCAGGTGGTCACCGGCGCGCTCGGCGGCGTCTACGAGGGCATCGAGAAGTGGATCGGCGAGCAGGGCCTGGTGGTCGCGGCGGCGCCCCGGGAGACGTACTGGACCGACTTCCCCGCCGCGGGGGCGCAGGACCCGGTCTTCGACGTCGCCTTCCCGGTGGCCGCCCGTGGCTGAGCGGCTCTCCGGGCTGCTCACCACCGGCGAGTTCGCCCGCCGCTCGCGGCTGTCGGTCAAGGCGCTGCGCCTGTACGACCGCAGCGGCCTGCTGCGCCCCGCCGAGGTGCACCCGGGCACCGGCTACCGGCGCTACGCCGAGCACCAGCTCTACGCCGCCCGCCTGATCGTGCTGCTGCGCCGCCTCGACATGCCGCTGACGCAGATCGCCGCGATCCTCGACGCCGGCGGCGCGGACGCCGGCGCCCGGCTGGCCCGCTACTGGACGGACGTGGAGCGGCGGCTGGCGGCCCAGCGCGACCTCGCCGACCGCCTGGTCCGCAGCCTCGCCGGGGAGGCCGTCGCCCCGGCCGGGGACTGGCCGGTGGCCACCCGCGAGGTGCCCGAGCAGCTGGTGCTGACCGAGCAGCGGTACGTCACCTCCGCCGGGCTGGGCTGGACCCGGGAGGCGGCGGCCCGGCTCACCGAGGTCGCCCGGCGGCACGGCGGGCCGGCCGGGCCCCGGTTCGTGGTGTTCCACGGCGAGGTCGGCGAGGACGGCGACGGGCCGGTCGAGGTGTGCGTGCCGGTCCCGGCGGGCGCCGTCGACCCGGCCACGGTCGCCGTCCGCCGGGAACCGGCGCACCGGGAGGCGTACATCCCGGTGATCCGCGGGCACTTCGAGGCGCCGCAGATCCTCTCCGTCTACGACGCGGCCCGCCGCTGGGTCCGCGCGCGGGGGATGACCGTCGCCGCGCCACCGCGGGAGGTGTACGCCTACCCCGCCGACCTCGACCACGGCGCCCCGGACGACCTGATGTGTGACGTGGCAGTCCCGTACGCCTGATCACGCCCACGTTTGCTGCCGCACCGGCCGGGCACTGGCGCACGGTGACCACGAACGCCTCCGACGCCAACCGCTGGAAGGCGATGTCCGTCGCCCTGGTGGCCGGCTTCATGACCCTGCTCGACGTCAGCATCGTCAACGTCGCGCTGCCGTCCATCCGGGCCGACCTCGACCTGAGCCCCGGCGGGCTGCAGTGGGTGCTGTCCGGTTACGCGCTGACCTTCGGGCTGCTGCTGGTGCCGGCGGGCCGCTTCGGCGACGCCCGCGGCCGGCGCAGCGTCTTCATCGCCGGCCTGGCCGTCTTCACCCTGTCCAGCGCCGCGGCCGGGCTGGCCACCAGCGCCCTGTGGCTGATCGTGGCCCGCCTGGTCCAGGGTGCCGCCGCCGGCGTGGTCAACCCGCAGGTCTCCGGCCTGATCCAGCAGCTGTTCCGGCCGGCCGAGCGCGGCCGCCCGTTCGGCCTGCTCGGCGCCACCATCGGCATCTCCACCGCGGTCGGCCCGCTGCTGGGCGGCCTGCTCATCCAGGTGTTCGGCGCCGAGTCCGGCTGGCGCTGGATCTTCTTCATCAACGTGCCGATCGGCGCGGCGGCCATCCTGCTGGGCGCCAAGTGGCTCCCGGCCCGGCGCGAGGACCAGCGCGAGCGGGAGAGCCTGGACCCGGTCGGCGTGGCCCTGCTCGGCCTGGGCGTGCTGCTGGTCCTGCTGCCGCTGGTCCAGGAACGGGCGTGGCCGGGCCCGGGCAAGTGGCTGCTGCTGGTGGCCGGGCTGGCCGTGCTGGCCGGCTTCCTGGCCTGGGAACGCCGGCACGCCCGGCACGCCACCCCGCTGATCGAGCTGCACCTGTTCCGGGTCCGCTCGTACGGCCTGGGCGCGCTGATCGGCCTGCTGTACTTCGCCGGCTTCACCACGCTGTTCTTCATCTACACGCTCTACCTGCAGAACGGCCTGCGCTACAGCGCCCTGCTGGCCGGCCTGGCGATCACCCCGTTCGCGCTCGGCTCGGCCGGCGCCGCGGCGCTCGGTGGCCGCATCGTGAACCGCTACGGCCGGCCGCTGGTGGCCGTGGGCCTGGCCCTGGTCGCGGTCGGCCTGGCCGGCACCGTGCTGGCGCTGCAGCTGGTCCCGGGCTCCGGCGGCGGCTGGGCGGCGGCGCTGCCGCTGCTGGTCGCCGGCCTGGGCAGCGGCCTGGTGATCAGTCCGAACCAGACCCTGACGCTGGCCGAGGTGCCGGTCGAGCGGGCCGGCAGCGCCGGCGCGGTGCTGCAGACCGGCCAGCGCATCGGTACGGCGGTGGGCATCGCCGTGGTCGGCGCGGTCTTCTTCAACCGGCTCGCCGCGAGCGGCAACGACTGGGGCTCGGCGCTGCGCACGGCCCTGCTGGTGACCATCGGCCTGGTGGTGGTGGCCCTGGCGGCGGCGCTGTCCGACGTGGTCTCCGACCGCCGCGCGTCCCGCCGGGCCGGCGAGGTCGCGGACCGGGAGCCGGAGCGCGTCGGATAGCCGCCCGGCCGCCGGGTGGTCGTGCCGGAGCGCGTCGGACAACCGGGCGCCGGTCGGTTGCGGAATACCGCAAGCCGATTGCGGAATACCGCAACGCCGGCGCGGGACGTCATTGTTCGCGACGGCCACCGGCAGACCTCCGGTGGCCGTCGCGAACGTTATTCCCGGTGGTGTCGAATGGCGTTCCGGGTCAGCGGGTCGGCCCCGCCCAGACCGTCGGGCCGGCCCAGCGGCTCGGTCCGGCCCAGACCGTCGGACCAGCCCAGGCGGTGGTGGTGGCGGTGGTGGTGGCGGTGGTGTGCATGGCAGCTCCCCTCGTGAAAGGACACTTGCGTCCTTCGGCTTGGCGGCGACTTTACGCACGACGGCGCGGGGAGGGAATGCCTGAGAACTGTTCGGCAACCGACAGTGGACGGCGGCCCGGAATCGGCGCATCATTCGGGGAACGCCAAGCCACGGGGGGCTCTGATGGCGCTTTCTCTGCTGCTCACCCAGCCGGATTTCGGCCGCTACTGGGCGGCGCGGCTGGTGTCGTACGCCGGCGACCAGATCGCCCGCACCGCGCTGCTGATCGCGGTCTTCGACCGTCACGGCGGCGCCGCGCTGGGGCTGCTGCTCATCGCCGGCACGGCGCCGCGGCTGCTCGGCCCGGCGCTCGGCGCGCTCGCCGACCGCTTCGACCAGCGCCGCATCATCGTCGTCTGCGACGTCGCCCAGGCCCTGCTGTACGTGGCCATCGCGGTGCTCGCCCCGCCGGTGCCGGTCCTGCTCGCGCTGGTCGCCGCCGCGGCGACGGCCGCGACCGCGTTCACCCCCGCGGGCCGCAGCCTGCTCCCGCGGCTGGTCGCGCCCGACCGCCTGGGTACGGCCAACGCCCAGCTCGCGGTCGGCGTGAACCTGGGCTTCGCGGCCGGCCCGGCGCTCGGCGGCCTGCTGCTGGCCGGGCTGGGCCTGGCGCCGACGCTGCTGCTGAACGCGGCGACCTTCGTGGTCTCGGCGAGCCTGGTCGCCGGCCTGCGGACGCTGTCAAGTCCGGCGTCGGCCGGGGCGCGCCCGTTCGGGGTCATCCTGCGCGAGGGCCTGACGACGGTGCACGGCAACCCGGTGGTCCGCGCGGTGGCGACGGGTTTCCTGGTGATGGTGGCGTTCGCCGCGCTGGACAACGTGGCGCTGGTCCCGTTCGCCCGGGCCGGCCTGGAGGCGAGCGCCGCGCAGATCGGCCTGCTCGGCTCCCTGTACGGCGCCGGCATGGTCCTGGGCCCGCTGCTGGTCGCCCGGGCCCGGATGGACCTGGTCCTGTACGCGGCGTTCGCCGCGCTGAGCGTGGGCACGCTGCTGACCGGGGCGAGTTCCGTGCTGCTGCTGGCGTTCGCCGGTCAGGCGCTGGCCGGCGCGGGAGCGGGCTGGCACAACGTCGCCGCGGACACCCTGATCCAGCGGCACGTGCCGGCCGACCGCCTGGGCACGGTCTTCGGCACCGTCTACATGTTCCCGTACGCGGCGGAGCTGATCGCGTACGCGGCCGGCGCCGCGCTGCTGACCGCCGTGGGCGGCCGCGGCCTGCTGCTGATCTCGGGCCTGGGCGTCGCGGCCACGCTCGGCGTCGTCGGCCCGCTGCTGGCCCGGGCGCTGCGCGGGGCCGCCGCCGCACCGCAGCCCGCACCTGCCCTGACCTGACCTGACCTGACCTAGGATCGGCCGCGTGTACCGGGCCGTGCTCCTCGACGTCTACGGCACCCTCGTCCGCGACGACGACGCCTGGGCCGCGCGGGCCGCGTCGCTGATCGCGGGTCGCTCCGCGGCGGACCCGGCCGTCGTCGCCAGGGACTGGGACGAGCGGATCTGGGCGATGGCCGACGCCGCCCACGGCGCCGCCTTCCGCACCCTGGCCGACCTCACCGTCAGCAGCCTCGCCCGGACGGCGGCCCTCTTCGGCGTCCCCGGCGCCGTCCCGCCACCGCGGCCCGGCGGTCACCCGCCCCTGTACGCCGATGCCCGGCCCTTCCTGGCGGCCCGCACCGTGCCGGTGTGCCTGGTCTCCGACGCCGACCGCGACAGCCTGCACGCGCTGCTGGACCACCACGGCATCACGGTGGAGGCCGTGGTGACGAGCGAGGACGCCCGGGCGTACAAGCCGCGCCCGGAGCCGTTCCGGATGGCGCTGCGCCGGCTGGGCGTGACCGCCGCCGAGGTGCTCCACGTCGGTGACTCCCCGGCGGCCGACATCGCCGGGGCGGCCGCGCTGGGCATCGCCACGGCCTTCGTCCGCCGCGCCGGCCGCTGCCTGCCGGCGTCCCTGACCGCCACCCACACCGTCGACGCCCTGACCGAGCTGCTGCCCGTGCTGGCGTGAGATCACGGGAACTTTTCGGCGCCGGCGAGCGACTGTGCCTCCGATCGACTTTCTTCCCGCTTCCGCGAAGGTGGTTCCCGGCGTGCGTAACAGGTTCCGGTTGACGACGGTCGGCGTGCTCACGGGGCTGGGGGTGCTGGCCCTGGCCGCGCCCGCGGCGGCGCACGTCGAGGTGAGCGCCGACAAGACCCGCGCCGGGTCCACCAACGTGACGCTGACGTTCCACGGCGAGGCCGAGAACCCGTCCGGCATCCGCAGCGAACGGGTGGTCCTGCCCGCGGGCATCGCCCCGGCCGACGTGACGCTGGTCAAGGCGCCGCCCGGATGGTCGTTCCAGGCGACCGCGGACGGCTTCACGGTCGGCGGCAAGGCGCTGCCCTCGGGCACGGACGCGGAGTGGAAGGTCAGGATCGCGAAGCTGCCCGACGGCGAGACCCGGCTGTCGTTCAAGACGCTGGAGACGTACGCCGACGGTGAGGTCGCCCGGTGGATCGAGATCCAGGAGCAGGGCGCGGAGGAGCCGGAGCAGCCCGCCCCGCTGATCACCTTGAAGCCCGGACCGGCCGCCGCGCCGGCCCCGTCGAGCGCGGCGCCGGCGGCCCCGAGTTCCGCGGCTGCTCCGGCCGCGTCTTCGCCCCAGGCCGCGGAGGTGCCGGCCACCGTCCAGGCCGAATCGGTGGCGGAGACCGATGAGGGGTCGTCCACCTGGTGGATCTGGGTGCTGGTTGCGCTGGTGGTCGCCGGCGGGGCGGGATATCTGCTGGTGCGCCGGCGCGCGGGACAGCACCCGGCCGAGTAGCCCGCCGCCGGGTTCCCTCGCCGGTCCCGGCCATCGCACACGGCGCGCAGCGGTCGAGCCTTCCGGGCGAGGCCGCGGGCGGCTCGGCGCCCTCACAGGTGCCGGCCGGGGTATCGCCCGATCGGGGCCCGATGGTGAAGCGCCGGGTCACCCACGGCGCGGGCCGCGCATCAAGATTCAGACCGCTGCCGACCGCCGCGACAGTCCGGCCCGCCGGCGGGCATCGTCCCTCCGATTCCGGAAGCGCGCTGATCAGCTGCCCGCCGGGCGGCCGGAGCCCGCGCGGACACTCACCCGGCTCCGACGAGCAGGTTCGCCGGCGGCGAAAGGCGGGGTACCACTGCGTCAACCGGCGCCACCAACGGCGAGACCTGGCCGCCCGCGCCGCCCTTGACCGCTCGTCGCCGTCCAGTCCCGGCCCGATGGCCGGCAGGACACGGCTGCACCCCCGGCGGGCCGCACCCCCGGCGGGCCGCACCCCGGCGGGCCGCACCCCGGCAGGCCGCACCCCGGCAGGCCGCACCCCGGCAGGCCGCACCCCGGCAGGCTGGTCCCCGGCAGGTGAGCCGCCCGGACCACCGGCTCAGCCCGCCAGCGCGTCCACCAGCCGCCGCGCCGACCCCGCCAGATTCCACCGCTCCGCCAGCGCCAGCAACGCCTCCGCATCCCGCGGCGACGCCGGCAGCGCCGCGTCGAACCCGGGCAGCCGCACGTCCAGGGCCACCTTGCACACCGGCAGCGCCGCCGCCAGGTAGTCCCGGGCCGCGTCCAGCTTGGTGCGCAGCCCGGGCGCGAAGCCCGCGTCCCGGTCGTCCAGCGCGGCCAGGATCTGCTCGATGCCGCCGTAGCGGGTGACCAGCCGGGCGGCGGTCTTCTCGCCGACGCCGGGGACGCCGGGCAGGCCGTCGCTCGGGTCGCCGCGCAGCGCCGCGAAGTCGGCGTACCAGCGGGCCGGGACGCCGTACTTGGCCTGGACCGCGGCCTCGTCGCTGTCCTCCAGCTTGGCCACGCCGCGGCCGCAGTACAGCAGCCGGGTGCCGCGGGTGTCGTCGACGAGCTGGTAGAGGTCGCGGTCGCCGGAGACCACCTCGACCGGCGCGGGCTGGGTGGCGGCGAGGGTGCCGAGCACGTCGTCGGCCTCGTAGCCGGCGACGCCGAAGGCCGGGATGCCGACCGCGTGCAGCACCTCGAGCAGGACCGGGACCTGTTTCTCCAGGGCCGCCGGCACCTCCTCGACGTCGCCGTGGGCGACGCGGTGCCGCTTGTACGACGGCACCAGCGCGACCCGCCACGCCGGGCGCCAGTCGGCGTCCAGGGCGCACACCATCCGGTCGGGCCGCCGGGTGCGGATGAGCTGGGCCAGCATGTCCAGGAACCCGCGGACCGCGTTCACCGGCTCGCCGGCGGTGGTGCGGGCCGCGGACTCGGGGATGCCGTGGAACGCGCGGAAATACAGGCTGGGGGCGTCCACCGCCAGCAGAGGTCGCTCGGTCACGGGACCAACCTAGTGGCACCCACCGACAATCCGCGGGATCCGGCCGCCGGTCCGGGGTCGGGGCTGACGCTGAGCCTAACGACCGTTAAGCTTGCGGGGTGACGGTCGAGCGGATCCTGCCAACGGACGAGGCGTACGAGTTGCTGGGCCTGACCCGGGAGATCGCCGCCGGCGAGCTCGCGCCCCGGGTCGCGCGGCACGAGGCGGAGGGTCTGTTCCCCCGCGACGTGCTGCGCACGGTGGGCCGGGCCGGGCTGTTCGGGCTGCCCTACCCGGAGGCCGACGGCGGGGCGGGCCAGCCCTACGAGGTCTATCTGCAGGTCCTGGAGATCCTGGCCGGGTCCTGGCTGGCCGTCGCCGAGGCGGTCAGCGTGCACACGCTGTCCTGCTACCCGGTGTGGGCGTACGGCAGCGAGCGCCAGCGCAAGTCGCTGCCCGACCTGCTCGGCGGCGACCTGCTGGGCGCGTACTGCCTGTCCGAGCCGCAGGGCGGCTCCGATGCCGCCGCCCTGACCACCCGGGCCCGGCGCGACGGCGAGGACTGGGTGCTGAGCGGCACCAAGGCCTGGATCACCCACGGTGGCCAGGCCGACTTCTACAACGTCTTCTGCCGCACCGGCGGCCCCGGCCCGTCCGGCATCTCGTGCGTGCTGGCCGACGCCGACACGCCCGGGATCCTGCCGCAGGCGCCGGAGCGCACGATGGGCCTGCGCTCGTCGCCGCCGGCCCAGATCGTCTTCGACGGCGCCCGGGTGCCGCTCGACCGCCTGGTCGGCGAGGAGGGCGCGGGCTTCCGCATCGCCATGCAGGCGCTGGACGCCGGCCGGCTGGGCATCGCCGCCTGCGCGGTCGGCCTGGCCCAGGCCGCGGTCGACTACGCGGCCGGGTACGCCCGCGAGCGCACCCAGTTCGGCCGGGCGATCGGCGAGTTCCAGGGCGTCGGCTTCCTGCTGGCCGACATGGCCACGCAGGTGTCGGCGGCCCGGGCGCTGCTGCTGCACGCCGCGCGGCTCAAGGACGCGGGGCGCCCGTTCTCGGTGGAGGCGGCCAAGGCCAAGCTGTTCGCCACGGACGCGGCCATGCGGGTGACGACCGACGCCATCCAGGTGCTGGGCGGGGCCGGCTACGTCAGCGACCATCCGGTGGAGCGCTGGTTCCGCGAGGCCAAGGTGCTGCAGATCGTCGAGGGCACCAACCAGATCCAGCGCCTGGTCATCAGCCGGTCGCTGACCCGCGGCTGAAACGGGTTCGTTACGGCGGCGCCCCGACCGGTATCTTGTCGCCGTGGAAGAGATCGACCGGGCGATCGTGGGCGCCCTCACCGTGGACGGCCGGCTGTCCTACACCGATCTCGCCGAGCGGGTCGGGCTGAGCGTGTCGGCGGTGCACCAGCGGGTACGCCGGCTCGAGCAGCGCGGCGTCATCAGCGGGTACACGGCGAAGGTGTCGTACGAGGCGCTGGAGCTGCCGCTGACCGCGTTCGTGGCGATCCGCCCGTTCGACCCGTCGCAGCCCGACGACGCGCCGGAACGGCTGGCCCACCTGGCCGAGATCGACTCGTGCTACTCGGTGGCCGGCGAGGACTTCTACCTGCTGCTGGTGCGGGTGGCCAGCCCGGCCGACCTCGAGCGTCTGCTCCAGGAGATCCGCACGGCGGCCAACGTGACGACCCGCACGACTGTTGTGCTGAGCACCCCGTACGAGAACCGCCCGCCGCGGATGGCCCCCGTTCCCGCCGCGGAGGCGTAGTTCCTAGGACACCGTGACGGAGGCTGCCGCCGAGGCGTCGCCGGCCGGGGTGAGCACCCGGAACTCGTAGCGGTGGCCCGCGGTGAGCAGCACCGTGTCGAAGCGGTTGCCGGTGACCGGGTACGGGTCGGTGCGCCACGACTCGCCGGCGGTCACGTCGCGCACCTGCACCCGGTACGACTGCCCCGGCCTGGTCTCGCGCCAGGTGACCCGCACGGCGCCCGGGCCGGTGCTCACGGCCCACAGATCCACCGGTACGGCCGACGGCATGGTCACCGTCAGCGGCGGCGACTGCGGCCCCACCCCGCCGGGGCTGAACGCGGCCACCCGCAGCTCGTACTCGTGGCCGTCGCGCAGCCCGCGCAGGGTGCTCCGGGCGCCCTCGACCGGGATGTCGTCGCGGGTGAAGGTGCGCTCGCCCGCGGTCACGTCCCGCCGGAACACCCAGTGCCAGCGCTCCGGCGACGTCCACCGCAGCTCCACCAGGCCGTCCTTGATCTCGGCGCGCAGGTCGGCGGGGACGGCCGTGGGCGTGGCGACCCGGGCCCGCACCCGGACCCGCTCCGACAGCGGCCCCTCGCCGCCGTCGTTGAGGGCCGCGACGGCGAACTCGTACTCGTGGCCGTGCTTGAGCAGGCGCGCGCGGTAGCTCGTGCCGGTGGCCAGGGCGGGGCGGCCCAGCCGGGTCTCGCCGGCCGTCACGTCCCGGCTGTGCACCCGGTACGCCAGCTTCGGCGCGACCTGCGGCCAGGTCAGGTCGACCGTGCCGTCCGGGCGGGCGGTCGCGGTGGGCGCCGCCGGGGGAGCGGCGGGCGGCGCCACCCGTACCCGCACCCGGGCCGGCGGGGACGGCTTGCTCTCGCCGCCGCCGCCGACCGCGACGACGGTGATGTCGTAGGTGCGCCCGCTGCGCAGCGGGCCGATGGTGGCGCTGGTGCCGGGGAAGGCGCCCGCCGGGGTGGCCCGTTCCGCCCCGCCGGTCACGTCGCGGTGGAAGACCTTGAAGAGCTGGACGAACGGGATCGTGGACCAGCGCGCGGTGACCTCGCCGGTGGCGTCGGTCTCGGCCCGGACGCCGGTCGGCGCGGGCGGTGGCGGCACGGTGGCGGTCATGGTGGCCACGTTCGACAGCGCGCTCTCGCCGTGCTTGTTGACCGCGGTCACCGCGAACTCGTACCTGTGCCCGTTGACCAGGAAGTCGGACCGGAAGGTGCGGGCCGCGCCGGGGCCGTCGCCGGGCAGCCGGACGAAGTGGGTCTGCCCGGCGGTGGTGTCGCGGCGGTACACCCGGTAGGTCGGGTTGTCGCCCGGCGGCGGCTGCCAGGCCAGCCCGGCGTTGCCCGCGCCCTCCGCGGCGGCGGTCAGCCCGCTCGGCGGGCGGGGCGCCTTGCGGGACCGGGTGCGTGGCGGCCAGTCGACCTCCACGAAGCGCGGCCGGTAGATGCTCGCGTCGGCGTACGCCACCCGCTCGTCCAGGTTGTTGACGTTGTAGGAGATCAGCAGCTTGCCCGGCCGGGCCAGCTCGGTGTGCAGGTCGGCGTCGTAGACGATGTGCCCGGCGTCGGTCTCGGGGGCGCGGAACAGGTAGTGCGGACCGTCGAACGGCCCGGTGGGCGAGTCGGCGGTGTACGCCACGAAGTCGGCGCTGAACATCAGGTTGTTCTCGTGGGTGACCAGCACGTACCGGTCGCCGACGCGGCGCACCCCGTAGTTGGTGCCGACGCCGCTGAGCACGCGGGCGGAGTCGGTCACCCGGGCCGACCAGCCGGAGCCGGTCCAGAACTCCCACGGCCGGCGCAGGTCGGTGCCGGCCACCCGGGCCAGGTGCGCGAACTTCATGCTGCCGGCGGCCTCGGTGCCGTACACGTAGGTGTGCCGGCCGGCCGGCAGCACCTCGGAGCCCCAGGAGACCCGGTTGCCCAGCGGCAGGGGCTCGACCCGTCCGGCCCGCAACCCGGGCAGGTCGAAGGTGGCCAGGGCGGTGCCCAGCAGCTTGTGGTCCAGCGGCCCGGTGCCGGTGAGGCCGTACCGGTTGACCAGCACCTGCACGTCGCCGCCGGAGACGGCGGCGTCGCCGACCCAGTGGAACTCGTCGTCGCGGTCGGTGGGGACCAGCGAGTACGGCGCCTGCTCGGTGCCGCCGTGCACGGTGCGGCCCAGCGTCCGGCCGTCCTGGACGATCGCCGAGTTGTGCACCAGCGGCGCGGACGCCGGGCGGGAGCCGTCCGCGGCCGGCCGGCCCAGGAAGGTGTCGGAGAACAGCCACAGCGTCCGCCCGTCGGGCAGGCGGACCGAGGCGGTGCGGTCGGCGCCGAGCCACTGCCCGGAGGTGTCGCCGTACTGGCGGAACAGCGTGGTCAGGGCCTTGGCCGAGAATCCGCCGGAGGCGGCCGGCACGGCCGCGGGGCCGGCCGCCGCGGTGACGACGAGCAACAGCAGGGCGGCCCAGCCACCGAGCAACCACCGCGACATGACGCGCACCACCGGACCCCCGCCCCCTGGGCTATTCGATCGATACTGTGCCACGGTCCGGCCGGTGCTCGTGAACCGCCCGGCCCATCCGCCGTCCCACCAGGACGGCCGAGACGGCGAGGGCGAGGGCGGCGGCGCCGAGCGCGCCGAACGCGATGCCGGGCAGGGTGTGCGGCAGCACCAGCCAGGCGGCGGCCACGAAGACCGCGGTCACCATCCACAGTGGCGCCGAGGGCCACGGGGCGTGCGCGGCGACCTGGGCGTTGATCAGGACGAAGACGACCCCGTAGAGGGCGCCGGTGGCGGCGAAGACCGGGGCGTAACGGCCCAGGCCGGCGTAGTCCGGGCCGCCGGCCAGCCGGAACGCCAGCCCGCCGCCGGCCGCGGCGGCCGCGGTCAGCGCGAGCCCGCTGGCGCCGACCAGGATCAGGGCGAGCCGCAGCGTACGGGTGTTGCCCTGGGCCAGCCGCGGCAGCGCCAGCACGGTGACCACCTGCGGCGCCCACAGCGCGCCCTTGGTCAGCACGGTGCCGACCGCGTACGCGCCCGAGGCGTCGAACGGCAGGAACCGGCGGGCCAGCAGCAGGTCGGCGTACGAGACCACCAGCATCGCCAGCGTCGCCCCGCCCGCGGTCAGCACCGACCGGGCCGCCAGCGGCGAGCCGCCGGCCACCACCCCGGGCCGGCGGGCCAGCACGTGCAGCACCGGCAGCACCAGGATCGCGGTGGCCGCGCCGATCAGCAGCGCCCCGGTCAGCCCGGCGCCGAGGGCCAGGCCGGCCACCACGCCGCCGTACCGGCCGCCGGCCAGCACGGCCAGCCCGGCGGCGAGCGGCAGGAAACGCTGGTCGCCCTGCATCTCGCCGAGCCAGCGGCCGGCGGCCACCACGCCGACGGTGGAGACGCCGGCGAGCACGGTGGCCATGGCCGGCAGCCGCAGCACCAGCACCGCCAGCGGCAGCGCCACCAGCAGCGCTCCGGCGGTGACCGCCACGGTCAGCACGGCGGACCGGGTGGCCGGCGACGGGCCGTAGCGGGCGCGGTGCACGGCCACCGCGATCTGCAGGCCGGTGCTGGCCACGCCGGCGATCGCGGTCATCGCCAGCAGGGTGGCCAGGGCGCTCAGGTCGGCCGAGGTCAGCAGGCGGGCGCCGAGCACCGGCACGACGTAGGCGAGCAGGTTGGCCAGCACGCCCGCCGCGGTGACCGCGATCCCCGCCACGCCGATGCCCTCGCGACTGGTCATGCTGCCATCCCGTCCGGTAGTTGCGTATCGTGGCGCCACGTAAAGGGCGGATCTTCGAGGGGGCGAGCGTGCGGGACCGGCTGGCCCTGCCGCTGACCGCCGTGGCCGTGACCCTGGCCGTGCTCGCGCCGCTGGCCGCGCCAGGGTACGTGCTCGTCTACGACATGGTCTTCGTGCCCCGCCAGCCGCTGCGGGCCGAACTGATCTGGCCGTCCGGGACGCTGCCGCGCGCGGTGCCGCTGGACGCGCTGGTCTCGCTGTCGGCCACCGTCGCGCCGGGCTGGCTGGTGCAGCGGGTGGTGCTGGTGGCCGTGGTGCTGCTCGCCGCGCTCGGGGCGGGCCGCCTGGTGCCGACGGGGCGGCTGCTGCCCCGGCTGATCGCCGCGGTCGGCTACGCGTGGACGCCGTACCTGGCCGAGCGGCTGCTGATCGGCCAGTGGGGGCTGCTGCTGGCCTACGGGGCGCTGCCCTGGCTGGTCTCCGGGGCGCTGCGGCTGCGCGCCGGTGACCGCCGCGCCCTGCTCCCGGTGCTCGGTTTCGGGGCGCTGGCCGCGGTGACGCCGACCGGTGGGCTGATCGCGCTGGTGACCGTGGTGGTGCTGACGGCCGGCCGGCGGACGGGACGGGCCGCGGCCGCCGCGGCGGCCGGCGGGCTGGCGTTGCTCAACCTGCCCTGGGTGCTGGCCGGGCTGCTGAGCGGGGCGGACGCGCGCAGCGACCCGGCCGGGGTGGCGGCGTTCGCGGCCCGCGGCACGGACTGGACGGGACCGCTGGGCGCCCTGGCCGGCACCGGCGGCATCTGGAACGCCCGGGCGACCCTGCCCAGCCGGGAGTCGCCGCTGGCCGCGCTGGGCACGCTGCTGGTGCTGGCCCTCGCCGGCTACGGCTGGCGGCTGCTGCGCGAGCGGCGTCCCGAACTGGCGCCCCGGCTGGCGGTCCTGGCCGCGGTGGGTTTCCTGCTGGCCGCGGTCGCCGTGCTGCCCGGCGGGGACGACGCGTTGCGGTGGCTGGTGGCGCAGGTGCCGGGGGCCGGGGTGCTGCGCGACGGGCACAAGTTCCTCATGCCGTACGCGTTGCTGCTGGCCCTGGGCGCCGCGCTCGGCGCCGAACGGCTCGGCCGGCGCCCGGTCCTGGTCGGGGCGCTGCTGCTGCCGGTCGTGCTGATGCCCGACCTGGCCGGCGGGGCCGTGGGCCGGCTGCGGCCGGTGTCCTACCCGGCGGACTTCGCCGTGGTCGCCGAGCGGATCGCGGCCGCGCCGGGCCCGGTGGTCTCGCTGCCGTTCGCCGCCTACCGCACCTACCCGTGGAACGCCGGTCGGACCGTGCTGGATCCGCTGCCCCGCTACGTCGACGCCGACGTGCTGGTCGACGACCGGCTGATCGTCGGCGACCGGGTGGTGCGGGGCGAGGACCGCCGGGCCGAGGCGGTCCGGCAGGCCCTGGCGGCCGGCCGGCCGCTGGCCGCGCTGGGGGTGCGCTGGGTGGTCGTGCAGCGGGTGGCGGGTTCCGCGCAGCTCCCGGCGGGTGCGCTGACCGGCTTGCGGCTGGTGCATGCCGGCGCCGACCTCCAGCTCTACGAGAACGGGTCTTCGCAAACAAGTTACTAGGTGGTAACGTGCCGCGCACGTCGCTCATGAGAAGGAAGTCGAAAGATGCGCAGAGTCCTCCCGCTGGTCCTTGCCGGTGCGGTCGCCCTGACCCTCGGTGTCCTCGGCACGGTGGCGTTGGCCTCCTCGCTGACCGGTTCGCCGTCCGAGGCGGCCAGTTCCGTCAAGGGCGCCGACGCCGCTCCGGGCGTCTACGGCACCAGGTAGTTCTGCTTCACCGGCGGCTCCGCGGCCGTCGTCCGGTTCGCGGCCCTCGCGATGAGGGCCGCGAACTTCTCACCCGCCGCGGGCCAGGTGAACTGCGCCGCGTGCGCGCGCGCCGCGGCGCCCATCGCCAGCCGGAGGGTGTCATCGGTCAGCAGCAGCCGCACCTTGGCGGTGAAGTCGTCCTGGTCGTCGGCGAGCAGCCCGGTCCGCTGGTCCACCAGGGACTCCTCGACCCCGCCGGCGCCGCGGAACGCGACCGTGGGGGTGCCGGCCGCGCCGGCCTCCACGATGGTCAGGCCCCAGCCCTCCTTCAGCGACGGGGTCAGCGCCACCCAGGCCTCGCTCATCAGCGTGCGCTTGTCCTGGTCGGTGACGAAGCCCGCGAAGCGCACCCGCTCGGCGATGCCCAGCCGGGCGGCGTGCTCGCGCAGCTCGGTCTCCCACCAGCCCTGACCGGCGACCACCAGCGACAGCCCGGGCAGCTCGCCGCGCAGCGCGGCGACCGCGTGCAGCGCCACCTCGACCTGCTTGTGCGGCACCAGCCGGCCCAGCACCACCAGCGAGGGCTCGGCGGTGCGGGCCACCGGACCGGTGCTCATGTCCGGGGTGCCGTTGTGGATGATGGTCACCCGCTCCGGGTCGACGCCCAGCACCGCGAGCTCGTCGCGGGTGGCCGCCGAGACGGTGACGTAGCGGCACCGGCGGTAGACGCGCGGCGCCAGCTGCGACTCGATCCACCAGCCGATCCGGGCCAGCCGCGGGGTGAGCACGACCGGCCACTGCTCCCGGTGCACATGGTGCACGAGCGCGATGACCGGGCAGAAGGCCCACAGCGGGGACAGGAAGGGCAGCCCGTTGCCGACGTCGACGATCAGGTTCGGCCGGCCGCCGTGCCGGCGGCTCAGCGGCCCGAAGCCGAGGCAGCCCAGCAGGTAGGCCAGCGCCGCGTGCAGGTAGACCGTGTGCCGGCCACCGCGCCGCAGCACCCGCACGCCGGCCTGGGTAACCTCTTCGGCCGGACCCTCCGAGTGCGCCGCGCAGAGCAGGGTGACGCGGTGTCCGCGCCGGACCAGCTCGCCGGCGATCCGCTCGACGTACACCTCGGAGCCGCCACCATGGGGGTTCCTGGTGTCGCGCCAGTTGAGGAAAAGTACGTGTTCGAGAACGTCGGCCAATGTGTCCACCCTCACCCCTACTCGCGAGTAGCATTCGCGGTCGCGTCACACTATGGGGTCCTCCGGCGACTCCGCAATGGTGGAACAGGAGCAACATGCGCCCGGCTGTGAACTCGACCGCGGAGCCCGGCACGGTGGACGGCGTGCCCCGGGCGGTCTGGCGGCTGCGCCTGCTGGCGGTCTGCCTCGGCCTGGCCGCCCTGGCCTTCCTGCAGGACCCGGGGCTGATCGCGATCGACACCAAGGTCGACCTGGCCGTCGACCCGGCCGGCTGGCTGGCCCGCGCGCTGCACGTCTGGGACCCGGCCGGCACCTTCGGCCAGCTGCAGAATCAGGCGTACGGCTACCTCTGGCCGATGGGCTCGTTCTTCCTGGCCGGCAAGCTGCTGGCCATCCCGGCCTGGGTGATCCAGCGGCTGTGGTGGGCGCTGCTGCTGACGGTGGCCTTCACCGGTGTGGTCAAGCTGGCCGAGAAGCTCGGCATCGGCACGCCGTGGGCCCGGATCATCGCCGGCGTCGCGTTCGCCCTGTCGCCGCGGATCCTCACCGAGCTCGGCCCGATCTCGGTCGAGGCCTGGCCGACCGCGCTCGCGCCGTGGGTCCTGGTGCCGCTGATCGGGCTGCGCGACGGCGCGCCGATCCGCCGGGCGGTGACCCGCTCCGCTCTGGTCGTCGCGTGCGCCGGCGGGGTCAACGCCACCGCCGTGCTGGCCGTCGTGCCGCTCGCCGCGATCTGGCTGCTTGGGCTGCACCCGGCCCGGCTCCGGGTCCGCGCCCTGCTGGCCTGGGGTGTCGCGGTCGGCTGCGCCACCGCCTGGTGGGTGGTGCCGCTGCTGGTGCTGGGCCGCTACAGCCCGCCGTTCCTGGACTACATCGAGACCGCGGACGTGACCACCGCGCCGACCGACCTGGTCACCGTGCTGCGCGGCGCCTCGCACTGGCACGCCTACCTGGGCGGGTCGTTCGGGCCGCCGTGGACGGCGGGCTGGCGGCTGGCCACCGAGCGGCCGCTGGTGGTCGCCACCCTGGTGGTCGCCGGGCTGGGCCTGGCCGGGCTGGCCCGCCGCGGCCTGCCGCACCGCTGGTTCCTGATCACCGGGCTGCTGGCCGGGCTGGCCCTGGTCGGGCTGGGCCACGTCGGCGCGGTCAGCGGGCTGCTGGCCGAGTCCCAGCGGGCGTTCCTCGACCAGGCCGGGGCGCCCCTGCGCAACGTGCACAAGTTCGACGTGGTGCTGCGCCTGCCGCTGGCCCTGGGCCTGGCCCACCTGATCGGCCTGGTGCTGCGCGCGGCCGGGGCGGCGGCCGGCTCGGCCGAGGCCCGCCGGCCCGCCCGGCTGCGCGCCGGCGCGGTCACCGGGGTCGCCCTGGCCGCGGTGGCCGCGGTGGCCACCCCGGCGCTGACCGGCGGGCTCGCCGCGCAGGGCAGCTTCCACAGCGTGCCCGGCTACTGGCGCGAGGCGTCCGCCTGGCTCGACGACCACCTCGAGCAGGAGCACGTGCTGGTGGTGCCGGCCTCGCGGTTCCCGCGCTACCTGTGGGGCAGCCCCAGCGACGAGATCACCCAGCCGCTGCTCAACAGCCGCTGGGGCGTGCGCAGCTCGATCCCGCTGACCCCGCCGGCGACCATCCGGCTGCTCGACGCGATCGACGGCGTGCTGTCCACCGGGGCGGGCTCCGCCGGGCTGGCCGAGCTGCTGAGCCGCTCCGGGGTGCGCTACCTGCTGCTGCGCGCCGACCTGGACTACGGCCGCTCCGGCGCCACCCAGCCGATGATCGTGCGGCAGGCGCTGCTGCGCTCGGTCGGGCTCAGCCCGGTCACCGGCTTCGGCCCGTACGTCGGTGGCGGGTCGCTGCCCGGGACGTTCGTCGACAACGGGCTCAACCCCTCGGTGCGGGCGCTGGAGGTCTGGGAGGTCAAGCGGACGGTGCAGCCGGTGGCCGCGTACGACGCCAGCGCGTTGACCACCGTGGTCGGCGGGCCGGAGTCGGTGCTCGCCGCGGCCGCCGCCGGCGCGTTGCCGGCCGGGCCCACGGTGCTGGCCGGCGACCGGCCGCGGGGCCTGCCGGACGGCCCGGTGCTGGTCACCGACGGCATGCGGCGCCGGGAGGTCGCCTTCGGGCTGGCCCACGACAGCGCCTCGGCCACCATGACGGCGGCCGAGCAGCCGCGGCTGGGGGAGCCGGCCCGCGACTACCTGCCGGCCTGGGGCGACGAGCTGCAGACCACGGCCCGCTACACCGGCATCCAGTCGGTGACCGCGGCCAGCTCGTTCGCCGACGCGCAGCCGCTGTCCGGGGCGCGGCCGGCGTACCAGCCGTACGCCGCGCTGGACGGCGACCTGAGCACCTCGTGGCGCTCGGCGCCCGGCACGATCGCCACCGGGCAGTGGCTCGAGGTGCGGCTGCCGTACCCGCGGGTGGTCCGGCAGGTCACCATGACCTTCGACCTGGGCGCCGACTCGGTGCCGACGCGGATCAGCGTGTGGGCCGGGCGCAACAAGCCGGTCGGGTACGCCGTCGACGGCACCACCGTCACCGTGCCGCTGGCCGGCGCCCGGCCCAGCGACCGGATCCGCATCGCCGTCGACGAGGTCCTGGACGTGCGGTACGGCTTCGGCGGCGTCGGCATCGCCGAACTGGTCATCCCCGGCGTGAGCGCCCAGCGCACCCTGGTCGTGCCCCCGTCACCGGTGACCGGACGGGCCCCGGGCCTGGTGTTCTCGGCGGCGCCGCCGGTGCCCGCGTGCTACTTCGACGCCGGCGCGGCGGCCTGCTCCGGCGACCTGGCCCGCGGCTCCGAGGACGGCGCCCTGATCGACCGCACCGCCACGGTGCCGGTCGCCGCCTCGTACCAGCTCGCGGTGCGGGCCCGGCCCCGGCCCGGCGCGGCCCTCAACGCGCTGCTCGACGCCGGCGGCGCCGCCGTGACCACCGGCGGCATCACGCCCGTGGTGACCGCCTCCAGCATCGGCATCCCGGAGCCGGCCGCCCGGCCCGGCGCGGTGGTCGACGGCGACGCCGGCACCGCCTGGCACGCCGCCGACGAGGACAAGCACCCGTGGCTGCGGCTGACCTGGCCGAGCGCCCGCGCCATCTCGGGGGTGCGGCTGCGGCTGCCCGCCGCCACCGCCGCGGCGCGGCCCTGGCAGGTCACCGTGCTCGGCGACGACGACGTCCGCACCGGCTTCCTCGACGAGGGCGGCACGCTGCTGTTCGACCGGCCGATGCGCACCGACGAGATCACCCTGCTGATCGCCGACGCCGTGCCGGCCCGCTCGTTCGACCCGTACCGCAACGTCTACCGCTCGCTGCCGGTCGGGGTCGCGGAGTTCACCGCGCTGCCCGACGGCGTGCCGCCGCGCACGGCCCGTGACCCGAAGCTGAACTTCGGCTGCGGCACCGGACCGGTGGTCGACGTCGACGGCGTCAAGCGCACCACCGCGCTGGTGGCCAGCCGCCGCGACCTGATCGAGCTGCGCGAGGTCGCGGCCCGGGTGTGCGGCACCAACGCGGCCGTGCCGGTGCCGGTGGGCGCCGGCCGGGCCCGCATCGTCGCCTCCGCCTCGGAGCTGGCCGCCCCGGTGCGGCTGAGCCTGACCCCGGTCGGGGCCGGCCAGGGCGGCGGCCCGGCCACGATCGACCGCCAGACCGCGGTCAAGGTCGACGCGTGGGCGCCCACCCTGCGCCGGCTCACGCTCTACAAGTACCCGAACCCGCGGGTGCTGAGCCTGCGGGAGAACCAGAACCCCGGCTGGCAGGCCACCGTGCGGGGCAAGAGGCTCCAGCCGCTGGTGCTCGACGGCTGGCAGCAGGGCTGGCTCGTGCCGGCCGGCGCGAGCGGCGAGGTGGTGCTGCGCTTCGCCCCGGACAGCACCTACGCGACCGCGATCAGCGTCGGCGCGCTGCTGCTGGCCGGGGTGGCGGTGGCCGCGGTGCTGCCGCAACGCCGCGCGTCGCTGTTGGTCGGCGTGCCGGCCCGCCGCCGGCGCCGGCTGCTGACCGCCCTGCTCGGCGGGTTGGCGTTGCTCGCCGTGGGCGGCATCGCGGCCGGTGGCCTGGCCCTGCTCGGCGTGGCCGTGGTGGTGCTGCTGCGCGCGGTGCAGCCGCATTTCGGCACGCACGACCGGCAGCGCCTGCGCCAGGTGCTGCGCTGGGCGGGCTTCCTGCTGCCGGTGGCGCTGTTCGCGCTGGCCGGCTGGCTGACGCTGCGCACCACCGGGCACACCGCGCCGCTGCCTCAGCTGGCCGCGCTGGCCGCCGCCACCGGCCTCTGGCTCTCGGTGGTGCTGGGCCGCGGCGGCCGGGGCGAGCGGGGCCAGCGGTGGCTCAGCCGCTGGAAGGGACGCTCGACGACGTAGTAGCTGATCGAGGCCAGCAGCAGCCCGCCGGCGACGGTCAGCAGGAAGATGTCGAGCGTGTCGCCGTTGAAGTCGGGGATGCCGCCGATCACCTGGATCCACTCCAGCGCGAAGGGGTGCCACAGGAACAGCCCGTACGACACGGTGCCCAGCCAGTGCGCGGTGCCGGAGCTGAACACCGCCTTGCTGCGGGTGTCCGGGCCGAAGGCGATCGGCAGCACCAGCAGCACGGCGAACGTGGCGTACAGCAGCATCTTGAGGCCGAACTCGACGGCGGTGGGCTCGGCCAGGTCGCGCGGCCCGGCGATCGGGGTGGTGGCGATGGCCAGCACCGCCGCCGCGGCCGCCCAGCAGGCCAGCGGCGCGCCGCCCAGGTCGTCCAGGAAGCGCCAGCGGGGTGCGTAGTCGTTGCGCAGCGACACGTGGATCGCGGCCAGCGCCATGCCGGAGCCGAACCAGAGCCCGTACGCCGGCAGCCACATCGTGTGCAGGCCCAGCGACAGCACGCCCAGGCCCATCAGCGACACCCACGTCCCGGTGATCGCGGCGGCGCACCCGAGGATCAGCAGCGGGCGGCCGGCCCGCCGGCGGCGGCTCGCCAGGGCCAGCGCGAGCAGCGGCAGCACCAGGTAGAACGCGACCTCGGTGGCCAGGCTCCAGGTCTGGCTGAGCCCGTCGCGCAGCTTGTTGTGCTGGTAGATCTGGGTCAGCGTGAGGTGCCGGGCCCAGTCCGCGCCGGTGACCGGCTCGTCGCGCGGCATTGCCAGCAGGCACACCACCACGGTCACCCAGTACGCCGGCAGGATCCGCATCGCCCGGCGCCAGAGGTAGCGCCCGGCCCCCGGCCGGGCGGTCGCGGTGGCCTGGGCGTGCGCGTACGGGCGGAACAGCAGGAAGCCGGAGAGCACGAAGAACACCGCGACGCCGACGTCGAGCCGGGCGAAGAAGCCCGCCCACGGGCCGGTGCCGGTGTTGACCCCGGTCGCGAATCCCACGTGGTGTCCGATCACCGCGAGGGCGCCGATGACGCGTACGGCGTCCAGCGCCGGGAGGCGATGCAGAGACCGTTGGGAAATCGACGCAGACATAAACCGTCCTCAGGGTCGCGCAACTATGTAACCGGCGAGTAACCTGCGCCCATTATTGGCGATCGGGCCCCTCCCGGGATACCGGCCGACCAAGTCTCGTTGGGGAGGATCTGTGAAGGCTCGCTGGGGTGCCGTGCTGTTCGGCATCGGTGTCTTCGTTGTGGTGATCGCGGCCGGATGTGCGTTCTACGTCGCACCCACCGTCGCGCGGCTGCCGTACGACTTGGCCATGTGCAAGCAAGGGGAGACCGAGGGTTGCCTGCGGCCCAGTGTCGCCAGGGCCGAGAACGCCCGGTTCCTGCAGACCAAGGGTGGCGACACCCCGGTCGTGGCGATTCAGACCGGCACGCTGGAGTCGGTGACGGAGGTGCAGCCCCGGCCGGACCTCACCGACAAGGAGATGACCGGCCCGCTCGAGGGCGACACGGTCGTCTGGGACGGCTACGGCACGGTCAAGTGGGTCGAGCAGAACTACATGGTGAGCCAGTACAAGGCGGAGCTCGCGATCGACCGCGACACCGCGGCGGCCGCCGACTGGAAGAAGCAGTACCTGCAGGACGCCGGCCCGCAGGGCGACTCGTCGGTGACGTTCGCCGGCCAGCTGTACAAGTTCCCGTTCGGCACGGGGAAGAAGACGTACCAGTACTTCGACCGTGACCTGCGCAAGGCGCTGCCGATGCAGTTCCAGGACACCGAGGTCATCAAGGGCCTGGAGACCTACCGCTTCCAGCAGGTCATCCCCGAGACGCCGCTGAACTTCTCCGCCGAGCGGCTGTCGGGCCTGCTGAACGCGTTCGCCAAGGGCGCCACCAGCGGCCAGGTGACCTACAGCAACACCCGCACCATGTGGGTGGAGCCGGTCACCGGCACCCTGATCAAGGTGCAGGAGCAGCAGAAGAAGACGCTGACCCCGGACACGGGCACGCCGACCGCGCTGCTGGACGGCAACTTCGTCTACACCGACCAGACCATCACCAACAACGTGACCTCGGCCGGCGACACCAAGAGCCAGATCCTGCTGATCAGCCGGAACCTGCCGATCGGCCTGGCCGTTCTGGGCGCCCTGCTGCTCATCCTGGGCCTGTACCTGGTCACCGCCGGGCGGCGCTCGGCGGCCCGGCACCGCGCCGAGGAGATCAGCGACGCCGAGTCGGGCGTCTCGGCCTGACCGGCCACCCCAGCGCACGACCGCCGGACGCGGCGAGGCAGGTCATCACGGCCGCCTCGCCGCGTTCGTCGTACCGGAAACATCCTAGGACGCTCTAGGCGGGGTGCGCCGGGCTATAGCCGGCCGCCTCCGGCGGCTGTTCCACCGGAACAAAAACCGGGTCGGGGGCTTAGGCTGGGACCATGGAGCGCAGGGAGCGGGCCGAGCGCGGCCGCGAGGACTACCGCCGGCTGCCGCCGCGGGTCACCCCGGAGCAGATGATCCCGTTGCAGCCGGTGCTGCACCTGCTGCAGGACCCGCGCGAGGGCTCCGACGACCAGTGGCACATCCGCATGGGCTGGGCCGGCTGACCGAGTGTCTGCTGACCGGCGGGAAGGTCGCAGCCGCGGTGGTCAGGTGAGCCTCCACCAGCAGCCGCGGGCCGGTGTACGTCACACGTTGGGCCTGGTCGTGCATCCGAACAAACCGGTCGGTGACTCGATCGCGACCATCGTGGGCTGGACGACGGCCCACGACGTTCGGTTGGTGGCCCGCGCACAGGACCGTGAGCGGATCGGCGCGATCCTGGACCGCAGCACGGACCCGGACAGCGGCCCCGGCGGTGTGGACGTCGTCGGCGATCCCGCATTCGTGGCCGCGGTCGACGGGGTGATCGCGCTCGGTGGTGACGGCACCATGCTCGGCGCGATGCGGCTGATGACCGGGCGCGCCGTGCCGGTGCTCGGCGTCAACCACGGCAACCTGGGCTTCCTGGTGGAAGTCTCGCCGCCGGATCTGGAGGCGGCGCTGGCGCACCTGGTCGCCGGTGACTTCACCGTCGAGGCCAGGAGCTGCCTGGTCGCCGACACCCCGGGCACGCCGCTGGCGACCCGGTACGGCTTCAACGACGTGGTCCTGGCCCGCATGGGCCGCACCGGTGCGGTCTCGGTCGACCTGACCGTCAACGGCCAGCGGTACGGCTACTACAAGTGCGACGCCCTGGTCGTGTCCACGTCGAGTGGCTCGACCGCGTACAACTACGCCGCCGGCGGGCCGGTCCTGTCACCCTCGGCGGCGGCGATCGTCGTGACGCCGGTGGCGCCGATGGCCGGCATCGGACGGTCCGTGGTCCTGGGCGCCGGCGACCGGATCGGCCTGCACGTCGCCGGGGACAGCACCCGGGTCGCGGTGGACATCGACGGCACCGCAGCCGCCGAGCTCACGCCCGGGGAAACCCTGACGGCGGTGTTGCGCGAGGACGCGGCCCAGGTGGTGCGCTTGGCGGCCGGGACGCACGGCGATCGCAGCCGGGTCAAGCTGAGCCTGTTGGACCTGCCGCTACGCCGCGACCAGCTCCTCGACCTCATTCCGGAGGAGATCCGCCGTCGCATCACCGGCGCCGACGGCTGAATACCCATCGGCACAGCGGCGCCGGACCGGCAGGCAGCCGGCGACCGGGCGGCGGCAGTTCCTCCGTCGCGCTGCGGAACCCGCAACAGCAGCAGGCGTGTGTCGGTGCGGGCGGTGAAGGCCTCACCACCGACGCGTCTTGGAGAGGGATGTCCGCAAGGACTCGGGCAGCCCTGACCGGCGGGTGCCGACACGACGCGGGGACTCGCGTGGCGCGCTTGGGCGTTGTGTCGGCCCGTCCATGGAGGTGTCGGAACTGCTCGCCTCGTCGCGAAATCGGCCTCCGCGTCATCGGTGGAGGGGAATTCGCGTACCGGGGCGCTGCCGTGGGCCCGGTTGGGGGCCGGGGTCACGGCGTGCACCGGGTTGGCGCGGCGGACTACGTCGCCGCGCGCCTGCCGGTGTGGCGGTCAGTGCCGTGGTAGGTCGGCGCGGACGCACAGCGTGCGGTAGGGCATCGGGAAGGTGTCGCGGCCGGCCAGGTCCGGGTGGGTCGCGACCAGGTCACGGACGCCGGACAGGACGGCCGCGCGCTCGTGCTCGCCGAGCAGGATGACGTAGCTGCGGGAGGCGACCAGGTCGAGCAGCCGGTCCAGGCCGATCTCGTGGGTCCAGGCGAACTCGCGGGTCTCCGCGGGTCCGAACGGCGGGCCGAGTTCGGCCGGCCGGTCCGCCTCGGGGGAGTGGATGATCTCGCCGAGGCGGCGGACCCAGTCGGCGCGTTCGTCGCGCAGGTTCCAGATCAGGCCGAGGCGGCCGCCGGGGGCCAGCACCCGGGCGATCTCGGGGACGGCGCGGGCGGGGTCGACCCAGTGCCAGGCCTGGGCGCAGAGCACGGCGTCGGCGCTGTGGTCGGGCAGGGGGAGGGCTTCGGCGGTGCCGGCCCGGACCGGTACGCCGGGCAGGACCCGGCCGAGTTCGGCGCGCATCCCGTCGGAGGGTTCGACGGCGGTCACGGTCAGGCCGCGTTCGTGCAGGTGGCGGGTGAGTTTGCCGGTGCCCGCGCCGACGTCGACGACGTGGGTGGCGCCGGCCGGCAGCAGCCAGTCCAGCGCGGCGTCGGGGTAGGGCGGGCGGCCGCGCTCGTAGGCGGCGGCGACGGGTCCGAAGGACAGCGCATGCTCACTCATCCAAGGATCCTAGGATGCTCTACGGGCAGTGCGCCAGCGCACCACGTTTCAGAATCGCGCCCTTCGGGCACCGTTTCCCCGACAAGAACCATCAAGTTCGGGTCTGGAGAGGTTGACGATGAGCTTCACTGACAAGGTCAAGAACAAGGCCGAAGAACTGACCGGCAAGGCGAAGCAGGGCATCGGCGACGCGACCGACAACGAGCGGCTTGTCGCCGAGGGTCAGGCGCAGGAGACCTCCGCGCACGCGAAGCAGGCCGGCGAGCACGTCAAGGACGCGGGCAAGGACGTCCGCGACGCCTTCAGCTGAGCCGTCGCGCACAGAGCAACGCCCCCGGGACGACGGTCCCGGGGGCGTTTTCGCTGGTCAGGCGGTGGTCTGCTGCTTGCGCCACCAGTCCTGGCCGGACTCGGGCAGCGTGTCGATCGGGTCGTAGTAGGCGTAGAGCTTGCTCAGCGCCTCGTCGTCGGTGGCCTCGATCGACGTGCGGTAGTTCTTGGTCCAGTAGGAGATGCCGTGCTCGCGGTCGTAGTCGGTGAGCATGTGGACCCAGCGCTTGCCGACGAACGGGACGTCGCAGACGATCCGCGGGGTGGCGTAGCCGGGCAGGTAGCCCATCATGTCGTGCTGGAGCTGCTGGGCGTACCAGACCGGGACGCGCCAGTGCTCGGCGTTGGGAATCATGTCGCACATGTAGAAGTAGTACGGCAGGATGCCGGCCTCGCCCTGCAGCCCGAAGCAGAGGTCGAGCAGGTCGGCGGTGGTGGCGTTGACGCCGCGCATGAGCACGCCCTGGTTGCGGACGTCGCGGACGCCGACCTCGAGCAGCATGCGGGCGGCCCGGGCGACCAGCGGGGTCAGTGAGTTGACGTGGTTGACGTGGGTGTGCACGGCGAGGTTGACGCCGCGGCGTTCGGCGGTGACGGCGACGCGGTGCAGTCCCTCGACGACGTCGCCCTGCAGCCAGTGCTGGGGCAGGCCGGCGAGGGCCTTGGTGGCCAGCCGGATGTCGCGGACGGTGGGGACCGAGAGCAGACCCATGAGGTAGGTCTCGAGCTGCTTCCACGGCACGTTGGCCACGTCGCCGCCGGAGACGACCACGTCGCGGACGCCGGGGTGGGCCTTGAGGTAGGCCAGGTGGGCGTCGTACCGGTCGACCGGTTTGAGGGTGAGTTTGAGCTTGTCGACGGTGGGGGTGCTGTTGCCGACGAGGTCCATGCGGGTGCAGTGGCCGCAGTACTGGGGGCAGGTGCTGAGCAGCTCGGCGAGGACCTTGGTGGGGTAGCGGTGGGTGAGGCCCTCGGCGACCCACATGTCGTGTTCGTGCAGGGAGTCGCGGGTGGCGTGGGGGTGGGAGGGCCAGTCGAGGTGGCGGTCGGTGGCGACCGGGATCATGTAGCGGCGGATCGGGTCGGCGTAGAACGACTCCGTGTCGGGGGTGCGGTCGGGCACCATGGTGTTGAGCATCTGGGGCGGCACCAGCATGGACATGGTGGCCAGGCGCTGCATGTCGGTTTCGAGGTCGGCGTAGAAGCGTTCGTCGAGCAGGTCGCCCATGAGCGCGCGGAGTTGTTTGACGTTCTTGACGCAGTTGACGCGTTGCCACTGGGCGGATTCCCACTGGGCGGTGGTGACGTCGCGCCAGCCGGGGAAGCGGGTCCAGTCGGGTTCGGTCAGGGGGCGCCGCTGGTAGTTGTAGGGCTGCCCGGCCGCGGTGGCCGCGTCGTTCTTGAGCTCGGTCAACGGGACTCCTGGGGTCGGGGAGCGATCGTGATCGACGATACTGGAGAATCTGCGGTCTAGTAACCGTGGGTCCGGAGGATTTACGGTGTGGTCGGCCTGACGACAGTCTGTTTCTTGTGAGGGTGGTGGGCATGACGTTCCCGGTGGGGCTGTCGCGGGTGCTGGAGCCGGTCGGTGTGCTGCCGCAGGCGGCGTGGCGGCTGGATGCGCGCCCGCAGCTGGGTCCGGACGAGGTGCGGATCCGCCTGGAGCGGCTGAACCTGGACGCGGCGAGCTTCCGGCAGTTGTCGGGCAAGCACGGCGGGGACGGCGCGGCGGTGCGGGCCGAGGTGCTGGAGATCATCGGTACGCGGGGCAAGATGCACAACCCGGTGACGGGTTCGGGCGGCATGCTGATCGGGGTCGTGGACGAGGTGGGGCCGGAGTCGCCGCTGCCGGTGAAGGTGGGTGACCGGGTCGCCACGCTGGTGTCGCTGACCCTGACCCCGCTGGCGGTGAGCGACGGGCTGGCCGGCTGGGACGGCGCCGGCGAGCAGGTGCCGGCGGCCGGGCACGCGATTCTGTTCGGCCGGTCGGTGGTGGCGGTGCTGCCGGAGGATCTGGCGCCGGAGCTGGCTCTGGCGGTGTTCGACGTGTGCGGGGCGCCGGCGTTGACCGACCGGGTGGTGCGGGGGCATGCGGCGGCGGGCCCGGTGTCGGTGGCGGTGTTCGGCGGTGCGGGCAAGAGCGGGTCGCTGGCGTTGACGGCGGCGCGGCTGGCCGGGGCCCGTACGGTCGGGGTGGTCGTGTCGGAGGCGGAGCGGGAGACGCTGCGGTCGGCCGGGCTGGCCGATCACGTGGCGGTGGCCGATGCGCGGGATCCGATCGCGGTGTCGTCGGCGGTGGTGGCGGCGCTGGGTGAGCCGGCGACGGTGACGGTGGTGTGCGTGGACGTGCCGGGGTGTGAGCACGGGGCGATCCTGGCGACGGCGGCGGGCGGCACGGTGGTGTTCTTCTCGATGGCGACGAGTTTCCCGGCGGCGGCGCTGGGCGCGGAGGGCCTGGCGGCGGACGTGACGATGCTGATCGGCAACGGGTATGTGCCGGGGCATGCGGCGTTCGCGCTGGATGTGGTGCGGCGCACTCCGGCCGTGCGGGCTCTGTTCGAGGCGCGGATCGCGGCACACTGACACTCATGATTTCCCCCTCGGTGGTCTATGCGAACGGTCGGTTCTATTCGGCGGCGGACCCGCGCGCGTCGGCGATGCTGGTGCGTGACGGGCGGATCGGGTGGCTGGGTGCGGCGGCGGACGCCCCGTCGGCGGATGTGACTGTCGATCTCGGTGGCGCGCTGGTGACGCCGGCGTTCGTGGATGCGCATCTGCACGCGACGGACACCGGTCTGGCGGCGGACGGGCTGGATCTGTCCGGGGTGCGCTCGGCCGGGGAGCTGCTGGAGGCGGTGGCGGCGTTCGCGCGGACGCGGCCGGTCGGCGGGGTGGTGCACGGCCACGGCTGGGACGAGTCGACGTGGGTGGAGCAGGTGCCGCCGTCGGCCGAGGAGCTGGAGCGGGCCGGGGACGGCCGGCGGGTGTATCTGTCGCAGGCGTCGGTGCATTCGGCGCTGGCGTCGGGGTCGTTGCTGGCGGCGTGTGCGGGTATCGAGGCGGTGCCGGGCTACGACGTGTCGGGGTGGGTGCGCGAGCAGGCGCATCACGCGGTGCGGGCGGTGGCGCTGGGGTCGTTGACGGCGGCGCAGCGGACGGCGGCGCAGACCTCGGCGTTGCGGTTGGCGGCGTCGCGGGGGGTGGCGGCGGTGCACGAGTGCGCGGGGCCGGGCACGTCGAGTGAGGCCGATTTCGCGTCGGTGCTGGCGTTGTCGGGTGCGGGTCTGCCGCAGGTGTTCGGCTACTGGGGTGAGCTCGGTGGTGCGGTGCGGGCGAAGGAGCTGGGCGCGGTCGGCGCGGCGGGTGATCTGTACGCCGACGGGGCGTTGGGGTCGCGGACGGCGTCGTTGCGGTCGCCGTATCTCGACGGTGCGGGTTGTGGTGAGGCGTTCGTGTCGGCGGAGCAGGCCGGGGCGCATCTGCTGGAGTGCATCGAGGTGGGGGTGCAGGGCGGGTTCCATGCGATCGGGGACGCGGCGATCGAGGCGGTGCTGGACGGGTTCGCGATCGCGGCGCGGGCGGTGGGGGTGGACCGGTTGCGGGAGGGCCGGCACCGCATCGAGCACGTGGAGCTGATCGACAAGGCGATGATCGCCCGGATGGTGGAGTTCGGGGTGGTGGCCAGCGTGCAGCCGGTGTTCGACGCGTTGTGGGGTGGCCCGGACCGGATGTACGCGCAGCGGCTGGGGGTGGAGCGGGCGTTGCTGACCAATCCGATCGGGGCGATGTACGCCGTCGGGGTGTCGCTGGCGTTCGGTTCGGATTCGCCGGTGACGGCGTTGGATCCGTGGGCGGCGGTGGTGGCCGCGGCGGCGCCGCGGAATCCGGCGTACCGGATGAGTGTGCGTTCGGCGTTCGGGGCGAGCACGCGGGGCGGCTGGCGGGCGGCGGGGGTGGACGACGTGGGGGTGCTGACGCCGGGGCGGTCGGCGACGTTCGCGGTGTGGGAGACCCCGGCGGGGATGGATGGGGGCCTGCCGGTGCTGTTGCCGGGGGTGGATGGTGTGGTGCCGGCGCGGCCGGTGTGCCGGCGCACGGTGCTGCACGGCGAGACGATCTTCGAGGAGTGACGTGAACAAGCTGGGGCTGGATCCGCTTGTCGTGCAGCGGGCAAGGGCGCTCGCCGCGCGGGCGGGTCAGCCGGTGGTGGACCTGGCGCGCTCGCACACGACGGTGTCGGTGGAGCGGGCGGTGCTGCGTCTGGCCGGGGTGTCGGGGGCTGATTCCGATGGCATCCCGTGGGTGAACCGGCTGGTCGACGCGGTGCGCGCGGAGGTGGGTCTGGGCCGGGGGGTGGCGTTGCCGGTGTTCCACGCGTTGGCCACCCACGGGCTGGACGACGTGACGGTGCTGGCGCAGAAGGCCGCGGCGGGGGCGGTGAGTTTCGCCGTACCGGAGTCGCGGGCCGAGGTGGCGGCGGCGCGGCGGGCCGCGCGCCGGGCGACCGGCGCCGGTCTGAAGATCATCGACCGGCGCCGGGCGGAGCGGGAGCGGCTGGTCAAGCGGTTGGGGGATCCGAAGCAGCGGCCGTGGATCTATCTGATCGTGGCGACCGGGGACATCTACGAGGACATCCCGCAGGCGCAGGCGGCGGCGCGGGCCGGCGCGGACGTGATCGCGGTGATCCGGTCGACCGGGCAGTCGCTGCTGGACTACGTGCCCGAGGGGGCGACCCGGGAGGGCTTCGCCGGCACGTACGCCACGCAGGAGAACTTCCGGCTGATGCGGGCGGCGCTGGACGAGACGTCCAGGGAGCTGGGCCGTTACGTGCGGCTGACCAACTACGCGTCCGGGTTGTGCATGCCGGAGATCGCCGCGCTGGCCGGGATGGAGCGGCTGGACATGATGCTCAACGACTCGATGTACGGCATCCTGTTCCGCGACATCAACCCGATCCGCACGTTCGTGGACCAGCGGTTCTCCCGGCAGGTGCACGCCCGGGCCGGGATCATCATCAACACCGGTGAGGACAACTACCTGACCACCGCGGATGCGGTGGAGGCGGCGCACACGGTGACGGTGTCGCAGTTGCTGAACGAGTTCTTCGCGCACGAGGCGGGTTTGGCGGACTGGCAGCTGGGGCTGGGGCACGCGTTCGAGATCAATCCGGAGCTGCCGGAGTCGTTCCGGCTGGAGCTGGCGCACGCGCTGCTGGCCCGGGAGTTGTTCCCGGACGCGCCGCTGAAGTGGATGCCGCCGACCAAGCACATGACCGGTGACGTGTTCCGGGGCAACCTGCTCGACGGGTTCTTCAACCTGGTGGGCGCGCTGACCGGGCAGGGCATCCTGCTGGTGGGGATGATGACCGAGGCGGTGGTGACGCCGTGGCTGTCGGATCGCGACATCGCCCTGCAGAACGTGCGGTACGTGCTCAACGGCGCGGGCAACCTGCACGAGGACTTCGTGCCGGCGCCGGGCGGGTTCATCCAGTCGCGGGCGCACGAGGTGCTGGGCGAGGCGATCGAGCTGCTGGAGGCCATCGTGGACGACACGATGCTGAACGCGATCGCCGACGGCACCTTCGGGATCATGAAGCGGCCGGCGGACCGGGGCAAGGGCCTGGACGGCGTCGCCCGCCACGAGGACGGCTATTTCAACCCTGTGACCGAGGCGCTGGAAGCATGACGATCGTTCGCCCCTACGGGGACACCACCGGTGACGGGATGGTGCAGCTGTCGTTCACGCTGCCGATCGCGCACGACAAGCGCGCCGAGGGCGCGGCGGTGCAGCTGGCCAACAAGATGGGCATGGACCCGGCGCTGCTGGTGCACGCCAAGGCGATGGGTGACGGGTTCACCTTCTTCGTGGTCTACGGCCGGGTGAGCCACCTGGTCGACACCGACAAGGTGCAGGTGGTCGAGCGGGACTTCCCGCTGCTGAGCGCCAAGGAGATCAACGCGGTCATCAAGCGCCGGCTGCGGCGGCGGCTCAACGTGGTGGGGGCGTGCATCGGCACCGACGCGCACACCGTGGGCATCGACGCGATCCTCAACCTCAAGGGCATCGCGGGGGAGAAGGGCCTGGAGTACTACCGGGAGCTGTCGGTGACCAACATGGGCGCGCAGGTGTCGGTGCCGGAGCTGGTGGAGACGGCCCGGGCGCAGAAGGCCGACGCGGTGCTGGTGTCGCAGGTGGTCACCCAGCGCGACGCGCACCTGCAGAACACCCGGGCGATGACCGCCGCGTTCCGCGAGGCCATGCCGGCCGGCAAGCGGCCGCTGCTGATCGTGGGCGGGCCCCGGTTCGACGAGCTGATGGCCGGCGAGCTGGGCGTGGACCGGATCTTCGGCCGGGGTACGACGCCGCGCGAGGTCGCCTCCTACCTGGTACACGCCCTGATCGGGAGCACATCATGATCACTGTCACGCATCGCCGCTACGTGCCGTACTCCCACGCCCACTACGCGGGGAACCTGGTCGACGGGGCGTACTCGCTGGGGTTGTTCGGTGACGTCGCCACCGAGGTGTGCATCCGGCTGGACGGCGACGAGGGGTTGTTCGCCTCGTACTCCGACGTGCAGTTCCGGGCGCCGGTGCAGGCCGGCGACGTGTTGGAGGTGACCGCGGCGGTGACCAGGATGGGCACCCGCAGCCGCACCATCGACTTCACCGCGACGGTGGTGTGCCGCGGCGCCGGCGGGTCGGCGGCGCAGGTGCTGGCCGAACCGGTGGTCGCGGTGACCGCCACGGGCACCGTGGTCGTGCCCGCGAAGGGCCGTCCGACCATCCCGCCCGCTGCCCAAAACCGGACTTAAGACGTGACCTTCGCGGTCTGTGTGGATGTCGGGTCGACGTACACCAAGGCCTGCCTGGTCGATCTGGCCGGCGGCCGGCTGCTGGAGCGCGCCGAGCTGCCCACGACCGCCGACACCGACGTGCTGATCGGCCTGGACGCCGCCGTCGCCGCCCTCGGCGGCGCCGGCGAGCTGTTCGTGTGCTCCTCGGCCGGCGGCGGGCTGCGGCTGGCCGTGATCGGGTACGAGGCGCTGGTCACCGCCGAGGCCGGGCACCGGGTGGGGTTGTCGGCCGGGGCGCAGGTGGTGCACGTGGCCGCGGGCCGCCTCGACGGGGCTGCGGTGGCGGCGCTGCGCGCGGCCCGCCCGGATGTGATCCTGCTGGTCGG
Source organism: Actinoplanes nipponensis (assembly GCF_016862275.1). GTDB lineage: Bacteria > Actinomycetota > Actinomycetes > Mycobacteriales > Micromonosporaceae > Actinoplanes > Actinoplanes nipponensis. The sequence goes on from NZ_BOMQ01000026.1 coordinate 207,048, forward strand.
GGGCACCGACGGCGGCGACGGCGAGGTGCTGCTGCACAACGCGCGGCGGCTGGGCACGGCCCGGGTGCGGGTGCCGGTGGTGCTGGCGGGCAACGCCGACGTGCGCGACGAGGCCGCCGGCCTGATGACCGGGCGTGGGGTGCCGGTGACCGTGGCCGGTAACGTGCTGCCGCGCATCGGGGTGCTGGAGCCGGGGCCGGCGCGGGCGGCGATCCGGCAGGTGTTCCTGCGGCACGTGATCGGCGGCAAGCGGCTCTCGCGCGGCGGGCGGTTCGCGTCGCTGGTGCGCGCGGCGACCCCGGACGCGGTGCTGGCCGGGGTGGAGCTGCTGGCCGACCGGGCCGGCGCCGGGGTGCTGGTGGTCGACGTGGGCGGGGCCACCACGGATGTGTACTCGGCGCTGGTGCCCGACGCGGAGGCCGAGACCGGCCCGCGGCGGGACGTGGCGGGCACGCTGTGGCGCTCGCGGACCGTCGAGGGCGACCTGGGCGTGGGGGTCGGCGCGGGCGGGGTGGTGGCGGCCGCGGCGGCGGAGAAGCTGCCGGCGCCCGACATCAGCGGCGGGCGGCCGTACGACGCGGCCACCGACCGGCAGCTGGCGGCGACGGCGGCGATGATCGCGTTGCGGCGGCACGCGCGGGGCTGGTCGGCGGGGCCGGGCCGGCCGCGGACCGGCGGCCGGGACCTGCGCGACGTGCGGCTGGTGGTGGGTTCCGGCGGGGTGCTGCGCCACGGCGGCGGGGACGCGGTGCTGGACGCGGTGCTGGGTGACACCGCCGGTGGCTGGGCGGCGCCGGCGGGCGCCCGGCGGGTCGTGGACACCCGGTACGTGCTGGCGGCGGCGGGGTTGCTGGCCGCCGCGTACCCGGCCGCGGCGGCGGGGCTGGTGGACGCTCTGTAACCCCTGCGGGGGAACCTCAAGACACGCCCGGGAATGCGACACGCCCGGACACGGGGGTGGCGGTTGACAGACGGCCGGGGGTGCGTCGTACCGTCTTCAGGTCCTCTTCCGGGAAGCGGTTGTTGTTCGCTTCGTTCCTTCGCCCACTGGCCACGCCCGCACCCTCTGCAGAGTGCCCGCGTACGCCAGGTCCAGGGGGTGGGGGTCGGCGGGGCGGCGCGGACCGGCCGCGCTGTTCCGGTGTCGGTCAGGGCGGCACGTGGCCAGTAGACAACGGCACGTCGGGGGCAGCCAGCCCGCGCCGCGCCGGTCCGAAGGTCACGCGCCGCGGTGACGCACCGGACCCGGATGGATCTCAAGGTGCAGTCGGGGCGTAGCTCGCGGGCCACGCCCCGACGTCTGTCCCGGCCCCCGGCTGCCCGGCTGTCGTGCGCCGGTTCCGCGGACCCCTGCTGCGCCTTGCGCGCCCGCCGTCCCCGTGGCGCGCCTCCCTCCTCCGTGGCCCGGTCGTCCGCGGCGTCCGGCGGGGGTGACTTCCGCGCCCGGCCGGCGCCCATCCGGCCCGGGCGCCCAGCTCGGGCGGGTAGCGTGTGCGACGGTTTCGTGACCACCGACCGGTAGCCTTCCGCGGGTGGATTTATTGACGCTTCAGCCAACGCCCGCGCCGGCGCCGGACCCGGTCGTGCCCGCCGCGCACCGGCCCCTGCGCCGCTGGGTGGCGCTGCTGCTGGCGGTCGCCGCGGGCGCGGCGCTGCTGCTGGCGTTCCCGCCGTACGGGCTGTGGTGGCTGGCGCCGGTGGCCGTGGCGCTGCTGGCCGCGGCGACCCACCGGCGGCGGCTGCGCGGCGGCGCCGGCCTGGGCATGATCGCCGGGCTGGTGTTCTTCGTGCCGTTGCTGGACTGGACGCACCTGGCCGCGGGCTGGCTGCCGTGGCTGCTGCTGTCGTTCGCCCAGGCCGCATACCTGGCGTTGCTGGGGCTGGCCGGGGCGTGGCTGTCGCCGCTGCACGACCGGCGGCGCGCGCTGTGGCCGCTGACCGCCGGGCTGCTGTGGGTGGCCCAGGAGGCGCTGCGGGACCGGGCCCCGTTCGGCGGGTTCCCGTGGGGGCGGCTGGCGTTCAGCCAGGGTGAGGCGCCCGCGCTGCGGCTGGCCGTGGTCGGCGGCGCCCCGCTGGTGACGTTCGCGGTCGCGGTGGCCGGCGGCGCCCTGGTCGCCCTGGCGTGGCGGCGCTGGTCGCGGCCGCGGAGCTGGCCGGCGGCGGCCGGGTTCGCCGTGGCCGCCGCCGTGGTGCTGGCCGGGCCCGCCCTGGTGCCGGTCGCGCAGCCGGCGGCGGCGACCCGCACGGTGGCCATCGTGCAGGGCAACGTGCCGCGGCTGGGGCTGGACTTCAACGCGCAGCGGGCGGCGGTGCTGCTCAACCACGTACGCGCCACCGAGCAGCTGGCCGCGGACGTGCGGGCCGGCCGGGCCCGGCAGCCCGACCTGGTCATCTGGCCGGAGAACGCCAGCGACATCGACCCGCTGCGCAACCCCGACGCCGCCCAGCAGATCGCCGGGGCGGCCACCGCGATCGGCGTGCCGATCCTGCTCGGGGCGGTGCTGCGCAGCGACATCGAGGGCGAGATCCGCAACGCCGGCATCCTGTGGCAGCCGGTCACCGGCCCCGACCTGGACCAGCTCTACATCAAACGGCACCCGGTGCCGTTCGCCGAGTACATGCCGCTGCGCCCGATCGCCCGGGTGGTCAGCGACAAGGTGGACCTGGTGAAGAACATGGTCGCCGGCGACACCCCCGGCGTGGTGCGGACCCCGGCGGCCACCGTCGGCGACGTGATCTGCTTCGAGGTCGCCTACGACGCGGTGGTGCGCGACACCGTCACCGGCGGCGCGCAGATCCTCGCGGTGCAGACCAACAACGCCACCTTCAACGAGGCCGAGGCCCGCCAGCAGCTGGCCATGGTGCAGCTGCGCGCGGTCGAGCACGGCCGGGAGGCGCTGATGGTCTCCACGGTCGGAGTGTCCGCTTTTGTGGGCACGGCCGGTCAGGTGTACCGGTCCACCGGCTTCAACGAGCCGGCCGTGGTCCTGCATGACATGCGCGTTGACGGACCGCGTACGCTGGCGACTCGTTCGGGGCATTGGCCGGAGCTGGCGGCCGTCGCCCTGGCCGTGCTCGTCCTCGTGGCGGCGACGCCCCTGCGGCGGCGCCGGCGCGGTGCGCGCGCGGCCGCAGAGTCGACGACGGAGGAACGGTGAGCGAGGCGAACCCGACGGTCTCGGGCGCGGAGGGATACCCGGGGGTCGGACGCGTCCTCGTGGTCATCCCGACCTACAACGAGGCGGACAACGTCCGGCTGATCACGCAGCGGGTACGCCGCGCGGTGCCCTGTGTGGACATCCTCGTCGCCGACGACAACTCGCCCGACGGCACCGGCGCCATCGCCGATGAGATCTCCGCCGCCGACGACCACGTGTTCGTGCTGCACCGCGCGGGCAAGGAGGGTCTCGGCGCGGCGTACGTGGCCGGGTTCGCGTGGGCCAAGAACAAGGGTTACGACGCGGTCGTGGAGATGGACGCCGACGGCTCGCACGCCCCCGAGGAGCTGCCCAAGCTGCTCGACGTGCTGCGCGACACCGACGCGGTGCTCGGCACCCGCTACATCCCCGGCGGCAGCGTGCACAACTGGCCGATGCACCGGCTGCTGCTCTCGCGCGGCGGCAACATCTACATCCGGATGGCGCTGGGCATGCCGTTCAAGGACGCCACCGGCGGCTACCGGGCGTACCGGATGAAGGTGCTCGACGCGATCGACGTCGCGACGGTCGCCTCCACCGGCTACTCGTTCCAGGTGGAGCTGGCCTGGCGCACGTACCGGCACGGTTTCCGGATGGCCGAGGTGCCCATCACGTTCACCGAGCGCGAACACGGCGTCAGCAAGATGAGCGGCAACATCTTCAAGGAACAGCTGCTCAGGGTCACTGTGTGGGGGGTGTCGGCCCGCAAGGACGCCGTGCTGTCCCGGCTCGGGCGCAAGCCGCGGCAGGGTTCGACCTGGCCGTGACCGGGCACCGGCGTGTCATGCTTGCCGTGGCGTCGAGGTGACGCCGGAAGGGTGTGGATGATGCGCCGAGGTCTGGCTCTGCTGCCGCTGGGGCTGCTGCTGCTCGCGGTCGCCGAGATATCCGTTTTCGTGGCGGTGGTGCACGCGCTCGGCGCGTTCTGGGCCCTGCTGATCATCGCCGCGTCGAGTGTGGCCGGGCTGGCGCTGCTGCGCCGCGAGGGCATCCGCGGCTGGCGGGCGTTCCGCGCCGCTGCCGAGGCCGGCCGCCCGCCGGGCCCGCAGGTCAGCAACTCGCTGGTCGGGCTGCTCGGCGCGCTGCTGCTGGCCGTGCCCGGGTTCGTCTCGGCCGCCGCCGGGCTGCTGCTGGTGCTGCCGCCCGGGCGGATCCTGGCCCGCCGCGGCGTGGAACGCGCCACCGAACGGCGGGTGTCGTCGGCGGTCGCCGGTGACCTGTTCGGCCCCCGGCACGTCCGGGTGCGCCAGGCCGACCCGGTCGACGAGCCGGCCCCCGCGCCGGCCTCGTTCGGCGCGCCCGGGTCGATCGGGCCGGGCGAGGTCGTCGAGGGCGAGATCGTCCGCTGACCGGCCCCGGTACGACAAATCGCCGTCCCGCTGTGCTGCGGGACGGCGATCGACGTTTCTGCTGCCGGTGTCAGCGACCCCTGCGGGTGCGGACCTCCTGCAGCCGCTCGTTGAGGATGTCCTCCAGCTCCGAGATCGACCGGCGCTCGAGCAGCATGTCCCAGTGCGTCCGCGGCGGCTTCGCCTTCTTCTGCTCCGGCTCGTTGCCGTCGACCAGCCGGGCGACGCTGCCGTCGAACTTGCATTCCCAGGTGATCGGCACCTCGGCGTCGACGGCGAACGGCACCTCGAACTGGTGACCCTTCACGCACAGGTACTCGCGGGTCTGCCGGGGCGCCAGCTCCGTGTTGCGGTCGGACTCGTAGCTGACTGCGCCTAGACGGCTGCCACGCAGCATGCGTTCGCCCATGATCGGCTTTCCCCTCGCTCGTGGTGCTGCTTCCGTTGGTGTAACGAAAGGGGCGGTCGCGGGATTCCTGACGCGACCGCCGTATGTCGACGGTGTTAACGCTTCGAGCGTAACCGCCCGGATCCCCTATCGGCCGACTCGGCCCCGTCCTGAAGTGGACCTTGGTCCACTTTACGCGGCTTTGCGGGATCTACGGATAGTGCGATATCGGTCACCGTGCCGCCGGGATCGTCGTCCCGGCCGTTGCGGATCCCGCCGGCGCGTTGCCCGCTGATCCTGCCGGCGCGTGCGCCGTCGGCGCGGCTGTCGGTGCGGCCGACGGGGATCCCGGGGTGGGGGCGTCGGTCGACCGCGCCGGTCCCCATGATGCCAGCGTCGAGGCGAGTTCGCCCACCTGAGCCGACAGCTGGGCCACCCGGGTGTGCGCGGCGTCGGCGTCGTCGCGGGCCGCGGCCAGCGCCGCCCGGTTGCGCTCGGCGTCCGCCCGCAGGTCCGCCAGGCTGCGCCGCAGCGCCTCCACGTCGCGCGCGGCCCGCTCGGCGTCCTCACGCTGCCGCTCGGCGTGTTGGCGTTCCTGCTCGGCGCGGGCCCGCGCCTGCTCGATCTCGGCCCGGGCCTGCTGTGCCTCGTCGCTGGCCGCGCGCACGGCCTGCTGCTGCTCGGCGCGGGCCTCGTCGGCGGCGCGGGTCGCCTGCTGGGCCTGCGCCAGGGCGGTGTCCCGCTCGGCCAGCAACGCCGCCCGTTCGGCCTGCGCGGTCGTGACGGCCTCGCGGGCCTCGGCCGTCTCCCGCCGGGCGACATCCAGCTCCCCGGCCAGCACCTCGGCGCGTTCCCGGGCCGTGGCCAGGTCGGCCGTCAGCGCCTGCACACCGGCCCGGGCCGCCGCCAGCTCGCGGGCCTGGGCCTCGGCCGCGCGGGCGGCGCCGTCGAGCTCACGACGGGCCGCGGCGGCCTCCTCACGCGCCCGGTCCCGGTCGGTCTCGGCCTGCAGCCGCAACGCCGCGGCGGCGCTGGCGGCGGCCTGGGCCTCGTCGCGGCCGGCCACGGCCAGCCGGGCGTCCTGCGCGGCCGCCTCGGCCAGCCGGCGGGCCGCCTGCGCGGCCTGCTGCGCGTCGTCGCGTTCGGCCCGGGCCACCGCGGCCTCCTGCGCGGCGGTCCCGGCCGCCTCGGCGGCCCGGTCGGCGTCGCGGCGGGCGTCGTCGCGCTCGGTGTGCGCGGCGGCGATCTGCCGGGACGTCTCCGCGCGTACCTCGGCCACCTGCCGCTCCACCCCGGCCGGCGACATCTCGGCGTGCAGGGCCTCGCTGAGGGTGCCGACGAGCTGGTCGAGGCGGTCGACGGCCTCCCAGGTGCGGGCGACCTGCCCGGCGAGCCCGGGGGAGGAGCGGTGCCGCATCCGCACGTTGCGCGAGGCCCGCTGGCACTCGCCGTCGTTGTCGCGGCAATACCGGAACGGGCGCCCGGCGGCGGCACGCTGCGGCACCGGCCGGCCGCAGTGCGCGCAGGGCCGCGTCTCCGGCGGGGGATCACCGGCGTAGGCCCCACCACCCGCGGCCGAGGGCCCGGCCGTCACGGAAACGTCGTCATCCACCATCGCGCACCGACCTTAACGCCACCCACCGACAACCCCGCGCCACCGCGCCGCAGCATCGCCACGATCGCGCCCGGCCGACCGCGGCGGCGGGTTCCCGAGCCTCCGCACCTTCGCGACCGCGCCCGGGCCGGCGGTGTCTTCGGCCTGTCGCCGGTGAGTCACCTGCTGTTGGGCCAACGCTCGGGCGGCGGGGTCGGGGTGGCGGCCATGATGCGGACGTCGTGGGTGGCGCCTTCGCCGGGATCCGGGGTGGCGCGGCGGACACGGACGAGGCGCCGTCAGGGCGCGCCGTGCGCAGCCGGCCGGCCGGATCGGCTGGCCGGATCGGCTGGCCGGCAGAATCGGCTGGCCGCGGACGGCGGGTGCTGGACGGCGGGTGCTGGACGGCGGGTGCTGGACGGCGGCCGGTGCCGGTGTTCCGGCCGGCTGCCCGCGGAAGCGCGCGGCGGGTGGTGAGCGCCGGGGCAACTGCGTTGCCGCTGGTCGGGCCAGCTGCCGCGGAGGAGCGCCGTCGGGTGGCGGGTGCCGGACGGCTGCGATCGCCGGTCCAGCTAGACCGCGGAGGTGCCGGGGTAGGCGCTGGCAGCCGGGGCAGTTGCGGTCGTCGGTTCAGCGAGCCGCGGAGGTGCCGGGGTGGGCGATGGCAGCCGGGGCAGCTGCGGTCGTCGGTTCAGCGAGCCGTGGAGATGCCGGGGTAGGCGCTGGCAGCCGGAGCAGCTGCGGTCGCAGTCGTCGGTCCGGCTGTCCGCGAAGGCGCCCACGGCTGAGCGGTGCCAGCCGGAGCCGTCCACGGCCGGGCCCGCGGTCCTCGGATCGGCCGGCCGCGGAAGTGCCCGCCGGATCAGCTGCCCGGCCGCAGCAGGGGACGAAACGCAAGCTCCACCCCCGCTCAGGGCGTGGGGCAGGAGCCGAGGAACTGCTTGACCGCCGGGGCGAGCGCCGCGGGCCGGACCAGGTGGGTCTGCCCGGGCAGGGTGCGGTACTCGGCCCCGGGCAGCGCCTCGGCCAGCGCCCGCGCCGCGTGGCGCATGTACTGCGGGCTCTTGCCGCCGTCCAGGACGATCGCCGGGACTCCCACGCCCGACCAGCGGGCCGGGTCCAGCGGTACGCCGCGGCCGGTGTCGCCGAGGATGCGCAGGTCGTACGGGAGGGTGTGGGCCACCCCCTTGATCTTGCGGAACGGCGGGAGCAGCGCCATCAGGTGCACCGCGAAGCCGGGCATGTCCACCGAGCGCAGGAACTTCTTGACCGCGCCGCCGGTGTCGCCCGCGGCCAGCAGGGCCTCGGTCTCGGCCAGGAACGTGTCGGGGCGCGGGGCGTGGGTGGCGTCGACGATGAACGGCGGCTCGTAGAGGGCCAGGGCGCGGACCCCGGGCAGGCGGTGGGCGGCGTCGGCGGCCAGCACCGCCCCGGAGGAGCAGCCCACCAGGTACGCCGTACCGCCGGCCGCCGTGAGCAGGGCGGCCAGGTCCTCGATCTCCCGCTGCGGGGACCAGGGCGCGGTGTCGCCGCTGTCGCCGCGGCCGCGGCGGTCGTAGCAGTACACGGTGTAGGTGTCGGCGAGCGCGGCGGCCAGGCCGCGGGCCGGGCCCTGGGCGCGGTAGCACATGGCCCCGTCGACCAGGATCAGCGCCGGGCCGGACCCGACGGTCTCGTACGCGATGGTGGTGCCGTCGGCGGAGGTGACAGTGGGCATGGTCAGCAGTCCTTCAGTCGTCGCGGGAGGCCAGCGAGGCCAGGAACCCGGGCCAGATGCCGGGGTCGGCGGGGGAGTACAGGGCGTGCGCCACGACCAGCGAGCCGTGGAAGCCGCGCAGGAAGCGGTGCACGGCGTCGGGTGTGCGCACGGCCAGCGCGTGCGGGTTGCGGAAGGTCACCACGCCGTCGGGGATCAGCGCCGAGCGCGCCGGGTCGCCCAGGCGCGGTTGCGGCGGCAGGCCCAGGGCCGTGTGCAGCCGCCGCCAGGTGCCCGGCCAGTCGGTGACCGGCGGCCCGAAAGCGGTCACCGGGGTGGCGTGGCGGCCGGGGAACCACCGCAGGTGCTCGGTGAGCGTGTGGAAGAACAGCTCGGTGCCGTACCGCATCGCCTCGAACTCGTCGGCCCAGTCGTCGCCCGGCAGGAAACCGCTGGTCACCGTCCGCAGGACGGTGGCCGCGCCGGCGCGGCCCTCGACCAGATACTCGTACGCGATGAAGCGCCCGTCGTCGGCGGTGTCGCTGCGGTACGCGAACCGGTGCGGCGGCTCGGCGGCGGTGACCGTGCCCGCGGGTATCCAGTCGCTGCCGAACGAGGTGCGCACGGTCTCGCCGTCGATCTCGGTACGCCCGACGAACCAGGAGCTGATCCCGGGCCCGGTGGCCACCGCGTCCCACACCTGCTCCGGGTCGGCCGGCACCTGCGCCTCGTGGCGGTTGGCGAACTCCTGACCCATCGGCTCAGCCCTGCCGGGTGACGGTGGGGTGCACGGCGACGACCAGCCGGTGACTGCGCCCGCCCGGCGCGTCCTCGTCGTGGAAGCGGCTGACCAGCGCGGTGACGGCCACGGTGAGCTCCTCGGCGAACGCGGCCCGGTCGGCCGCGGTGGCGAAGCGGACCTCGCCGTCGATGGCGAACGTGGCCAGCTTCTGCCGGGCCCGGCCGGCGCCGGTGATGAGCTCGCCGACGTCGCGGACCAGCCGGGCGGCCACCGCGAGCAGCCAGCGCGCCGACAGCCGGTCCGGCGCGCGGGCCGGGTCGGGCGCGACGGCGCTCAGCGCGGCGGGGGAGATGACGTACGAGGCGGCGGTGGCCCGCAGCACCCGTTCGGTGACGTTGCCCTTGCGGCGTTCCTCGACCAGCTCGACCAGTCCGTGCTGTTCCAGCGTGCGCAGGTGGTAGTTGACCTTCTGCCGGGGCAGCCCGACCTGGGCGGCGAGCATCGTCGCCGAGCCGGGCACGGTCAGCGCGGCCAGCAGCCGGCTGCGGATGGGATCCAGGCTGATCTCGGCGGCGGCCGGGTCCTCGATCACTGCGACGTCGTCCATGGCCGCCACCCTCTCACCGACAAAAAGATTTGTCCAGGCTAGGATCGGGCCGGTGAGCATGCCGCCGCCGGACCTGGTCGCCGCCGACGCCACCGCCGAGGAACTGCCGCACAACCCGTTCAGCGGCGCCACCGGCGGCATCTGGCGGGTCCGGCGCGACGGGCGCGACGCGGTGCTGAAGATCTGCACCCCCGGCCGGCCCGACGCCCCGGCGCACTTCCAGGCCTCCGGCGAGCCCGGGCACTGGAACTACTGGCGGCGCGAGCCGGAGGCGTACCGCAGCGGGCTGGCCCACACCGCGTTCGCCGACGCCGGGCTGAGCGCGCCCGCCCTGCTGGCCACCGAGGAACGCGCCGACGGCTCGGTGGCCCTGTGGCTCGAGCACGTCCCCGGCACGCCCGGGCCGGCCTGCGGTCCGGCGGAACTGGGCGAGCTCGCGTACCGGATCGGGGCCGGACAGGCCCGCTGGCTCGGCCGCCCACCGGCGCACCCCTGGCTGGCCCGCGACTTCCTGCGCGACTACACCACCGCCCAGTGCCCGCCCACCGAACCCGACTGGGACCACCCCGCCGCCGTCGCCGGCTGGCCGGGGTCGCTGCGCGCGGGCCTGCGCACCCTGTGGCGGCGGCGGGCGGACCTGCTCGCCGCGGCCGACGCGCTGCCGCGCACACTGTGCCACCACGACCTGTGGCCGATGAACGTGGTCCTGGGCGCGGCCGGGCCGGTCCTGCTGGACTGGGCGTTCACCGGGCCGGGCGCGATCGGCGAGGACGTGGCCAACCTGACCCTGGACACGTTCTTCGACGGGCTGGTCGACCTCGCCCTGCTCGACGACGTGGCCGCGGCGGTCGCCGAGGGATACCGCCGCGGGCTGGGCGGCGCGGTCGACGACGCCACGATCGAACGGGCGATCAAGCTGACCGGCGCCGCGAAGTACTACTGGCTGGCCCCGCGGATGCTGGCCGCGGCAGCCGGGCCGCCGCGGCGGGGCGCCTACGACGCGCGGGACACGGCGGGGGTTTTCGCCGGGCGGGCGCCGGTGCTGGCGGTGGTGACGCGGTGGGCTCAGGAGGCGCTGGGCTGAGCCCCTAGCTTGCGGGAGCGCCCGGCGCCGGGGAGGGGACGTCGGTGGGCGCGGCGCCCGGCACCCAGGCCCTGCCGCTGTAGAGGTCGCCGTCGGCGAGCGACCGGGCGGCCAGGCCCTCATAGCTGGTATCGACGCCCGCTTCGCCCTCCGGCCCGGCGTGGCGCGCGTTGAACGCCTCATCCAGCAGGCGGCCGAACCTGACCCTGGTCGGGGACGCGCCCGCCTCGGGATCCACCCATCCGGGGCGGGCCCACCGCCACCAGTTCCGGCCGCCCTCGGTGGAGAACAGGCCGGCGGCGAACTCGTGGCGAACCTCCCACTCGGAGAACTCGCCCAGCTCCAGGCCGGCAAGGAAGTACCGCGCGTGCAGGGTCCGGAAGATGTTCGCCTTCGCGGCCGCCTGCTCCTCCGGCGTCGTCGCGCCGACCATCCCGAGACACTCGTCGGGATGGTCGAAGGAGAAGCGGGCCACCTCGGCCTGCATCGAGCGGAAGGCCTGCAGGTGACTGATCTTGTTCAGCCTGGTCTGCAGCGACAACGTCCGGGCCACGGCGACCAACGCGACCGACGACACCAGCGCGGACGCCAGGCCGTAGGCCTGGCCGATGTTGCCGAGAACCGTCCAGTCGACCTCCCCGGCCCGGGAGACGGCCAGCAGGAGCATCGGTGACACCAGAATCATCAGCGCCGCGGCGGCGCAGGAGATCACCAGAAGGGCCCGACCAGCCGGGCCGCGACGACGTCGCATGTTCGATCCCTCCCACACGCATGTGACGCCCAGTATATCGACGCGACACAATGAGTCAGATCGGCGGCCGTCAGCCGACCGGTGGGAACGACACGTGCCAGCGGCCCGTCCGGTGCGTCAGCCGGATCAGCGACAGCGGCGCCACGTCCAGCTGCCACACCGCCGCGTCCGGCAACCCCAGCGCGTGCGTCAGCGCCGCCCGCACCACCACCGGATGCGCGATGGCCACCGCGCGCTGATCGTGCTGGGTGTCCAGCCAGGCGCCGGCCCGCTGCCGCACCGCCGCCAGCGACTCCCCGCCGTGCGGGGCCGCCGCGGGGTCGGTCAGCCAGCTCTGCAAACCCTCGGGATCCGTGCCGGCCACATCGCCCAGGCCCAGCCCGCTCCACGTGCCGTACCGCGGGTCGGCCAGCGCCGCCTCGACCTCCGGGTCGTCGTGGCCCAGGGCCCGGGCCGTCTGCAGCGCCGCCTGCGACGGCGCGCAGATCCAGCGGTCGCCGCGGCCGCCGAGGTCCGGCCCGCCCGGCACGCACAGGCCGAGGGCGGCCCGCAGGCCGCCCTCGTCGAGATCGTCGTCGTCACCGCCGAAGACCGCCCGGCGCAGGGCCGGGGTGGTGGCGGCGGCGAGCAGCCGCACGCCGCTCACACGGCCACGGCCTCGGCCTCGGCCGGCACGTCCCGGCGCAGCCGGTGCAGCAGCGCCGCGAACGCCAGCCCCAGCATCGTCCAGAGGGTGACCTGGGTGCCCAGCGAGGCGAGCCGGAACGTCCACAGCAGGCTGGCCGGGAACGCCGCGGGCACCTCGTCCACCGTGGGCAGCAGCACGTAGCCGATCGCCACCACGACCAGGAACCCGGCCAGCGCCGCGGCGGCCCGCAGCCACTCCGGGGCCCCGGAGCGCGGCGCGCGGGCCGCGACCACCCCGGCCCAGACCGCGACCAGGCCGATCACCACGATCGAGACCCAGGCGATCGTGCGCTGGTTGATCGTCGCCGGGTCGCCGACCGCGGGCGGGTTCGCCGGATACTTGCCGAACGGCACCAGCACGATGCCCACCAGGGCGGCGGCGGCCAGGCCGAACACCGCCCGGGTGTCGCTCGGGGTGCGCAGCCGCCGGCGCAGCAGCGTGTACGCCGTGGCCAGCAGCCCGCCCATGGCCACCCCGTACAGGGCCGTGGCCAGGAACAGGCCGCCCTTCTGACCCGTCCGGGAGACCAGCTCCTCGTCGTGGTGGCCGTCGTCGGCCGCACCGGGCGCGGCGGCGTGGGCGGCGGCCTCCTCGATCGCGATCGCCGCGTCGATGCGGCTCTCGCCCGTGGCGTACGCGAAGACGCCGGCCAGCAGGCCGGCGATCAGGCCCGCGAGCAGGCCCCGCAGCAGCAGCGAACCGTAGGACGGGGTGGTGCGGGCCGACCTCAGTGACACGGGACGCCGAGCAGGTGACGGCCGTCGTGCAGCAGCTCGTGCAGGTACATGCCGCCCTGCGAGACCGCGCCCTGGTCGAAGGCGACCAGGTAGGCCAGCAGCAGGAGCAGGCTCCCGACGCCGGCGGCGGTCCACAGCACCCGGGCGGAGACCGCGGGCTGGTCCAGCGGGCGTACCGACGGGGTGTTCGACAGGTTCGACATGTCTGGGTAAGACCTCCTACCGGGATGACGCGTCCCGTTTCAACAGGCCTGCGTACGCGTGAGCGTCCTGACTCACGGAATCCCGGCGGAATCCCGTTCACAGTGGCGCGACCGCACCGGATTCGCACCGGTTTGCCTCACGACGCCGCAGATGGTTCCCACAACCTAGCGGCGCGCGCCGGAGCGGGTCAATCGAGGCCCGCCGGCCGGCTCCGGGTCACCGCCACGGGGGCCGGCTCGGTAACATCCAAGCCGGTCGTGGTGCGGGGGAGTGACGATGAGGGTGCACAAGATGAGGGTGCACAAGGTGACGGTGGCGCTGGCCGCGCTGACCGGGGCGGCCGCCGGGCTGCTGCCGCCCGCGCCCGCACAGGCGCGGGCCTTCGTGTGTCCCACCCTGCCCGCCAAGGTCCAGGTCAGCGCGGCCAAGCCGTACGAGACGCAGCTGTTCGACCCGGACCGGCTGGCCCCGTTCGCCACCGGCGCCGGGGTGCGCGTCGCGGTCATCGACTCCGGCGTCGACGCCGGCCACCCGCAGCTGCGCGGCCGGGTCGCCACCGGCCACGACTTCCTGCACGGCACCGCCTCCGGCCGGCAGGACTGCGTCGGGCACGGCACCGCCGTGGCCAGCCTCATCGCCGCCGCGCCGGTGCCCGGAGCGGGCCTGCGCGGGCTGGCCCCCGACGCGACGATCGTGCCGGTCCGGGTCAGCGAGCGCACCGACACCGGCCAGCAGGACACCGGCGAGCCGGCCAGCCCGGCTGCGTTCGCCACCGCGATCGACTGGGCGGTCGACCAGGGCGGCGCCGACGTCATCAACATGTCGCTGGTGATGACCGCCGACGACAGCCGGGTCCGCGCCGCTGTCGCCCGGGCGGTCGCCGCCGGGGTGGTCGTGGTCGCCGCCGCCGGCAACGACGGGCGTCCCGACGACGGCAACCCGCGGCCGTACCCGGCGTCCTATCCGGACGTGATCGGCGTCGGCGCGATCGGGGCCAACGGCGTGGCCGGCGACTTCTCCCAGCACGGCGACTACGTGGACGTGATGGCCCCGGGCGTCGCGGTCACCTTCGCCGCCCGCGGCTCCGGGCACACCCAGGGCGACGGCACCAGCTACGCGACCCCGTTCGTGTCGGCCACCGCGGCGCTGCTCAAGCAGCGGTTCCCGGCGCTGACCCCGGCCCAGGTGGCCCGGCGGATCCTGGCCACCGCCGACCCGGCGCCCGGCGGACGGCGCAGCGACCGGTACGGCTTCGGCGTGCTGAACCCGTACCGGGCGCTGACCGAGACCCTCGGGCCGGAGTCCCGGCCGGCGCCCGCGCCCGCGGTCGTGCACACCGAGGACCCGGCGACGCTGGCCCTGGCCGCCCGCCGCGCCCACGCCCGCGACCTGTCGCTGCTGGTCGCCGCGACCGGCGCCGGCGTGGTGCTGCTGGTCGTGGTGGTCGCCGCCGCCCTGCGCCGGGGCCGGCGGCGCGGCTGGCGCCCGCCCGACCCCGAACTGCCCTGACCGCGCAGCCGACCGCCGACCGGAGGCCGAGGTGGACATCCGCGAGATCACGATCGCCGACGAGCACGCCGGCCCGTACGGCATCACCGCCGGGCCGGACGGCGCGCTGTGGCTCACCCTCACCCACGCCGGCCGCATCGCCCGCCTCGACCCCGGCGGCGGCGACCTGCGCACCTTCGACCTGGGCGCGCCGGGCTGCCGACCGGCCCTGATCACCGCCGGGCCGGACGGGGCGCTGTGGTTCACCCGCACCGGCGACGACCGGATCGGCCGGATCACCACCGGCGGCCGGCTCAGCGTCCACCCGCTGCCGACCGCCGGCTGCGGGCCGTACGGGATCACCGCCGGGCCGGACGGCGCGCTGTGGTTCACCGAGATGAACGCCGACCGGGTCGGGCGCCTCACCCCCGCCGGCGAGCTGAGCGAGGTGCCGCTGCCCGCCGCCGGGGCGTTCGCCTCGGCCATCACCACCGGCCCCGACGGCGCCCTCTGGTGCACCCTGAACCGGGCGAACGCGGTCGCCCGGATCACCACCGGCGGCGCCGTCACCCTGCACGAGCTGCCCACGCCCGCCGCCGGGCCGGTCGGCATCACCGCCACCGCCGACGCGCTGTGGTGCGTCGAGATCGGCGCCGGCCAGGTCGCCCGGATCACCCCCGACGGCGCGGTCACCGAGTTCGCCCTGCCGGACCGCGCCGCTCGCCCGCACGCGATCGTCGCCGCCGGCGACGGCTGCTGGCTCACCGAGTGGGGCGCCAACCGCGTCGCGCACATCACCGCCGACGGCGCGGTCACCGAGCACGACCTGCCCACCCCGGCCTCGGAACCGCACGGCCTGGCCGTCGGCCCCGACGGCGGCCTGTGGGTGGCGCTGGAGCTGGGCCGGGTCGCTGTGATGAACCACGCACGCTGAGCCGTCCCGGCCGCGCCTAGGGTCGAGAAGGTGAACACCGAGCAGACCGTGCGGGCGTGGCTGCGCGAGCGCGGCGCCGAGCACATCGAGCACCCCGGCGGCACCCTCTACGCCCACCTGGGCCGGGTCCACGACAAGCTGGGCGCGCTGGGCCACGACGCGCCGGTGTGCCTGGCCGGGCTGGCCCACGCCGCCTACGGCACCGACGGCTTCGACCTGACCCTGCTGCCGGTGGCCGACCGGGCCGCCCTGCGGGCGCTGGTCGGCGCGGGCGCCGAGGAGCTGATCTACCTGTACGCCGCCTGCGACCGCGCGCGCACCTGGCCGACCCTGCCCGACACCCGCCAGGTGTGGGACCGCTTCACCGCCGGCGCGCGCCCGCTGGCCCCCGAGCAGGTCCGCCCGTTCACCGACCTGTCGATCGTCAACGAGCTCGACGTGGCCGAGCAGGACCCCGCCTTCGTCGCGCGGCACGGCGACTACTTCCGCGCCCTGTTCGCCGCGTGGGCGCCGCTGGCCTCCCCGGCGGTGCTGGCTGAGGTCCGTCGCGTGCTGGGCTGAGGCCGCCGCGGCGGCGCGGTGGCAGAAATCGTCATGGTTGTGGCGTGGACGCCACCGCGCCCGGGCCGCGACCATCGACGCATGCGGGACCGCCGGATCGTCGCCGTCGTCTACGACGGCTTCCAGCTGCTCGACCTGGCCGGCCCGGCCGACGTGTTCGCCACCGCCGCCCTGATCGCCGGCGGCGGCTACCGCCTCGACGTGGCGGCCGCGACGGCCGGGCCGGTCCGGGCCCACAACGGCGTCACCACCGCCGCCGTGGCCTTCGACGAGCTCACCGACATCGACACGCTGCTGGTGACCGGCGGCCTGTCCGCCTCGCGGCACCTGGCCCTGGCCGGCCCGATCGCCGCGCTGGCCCGCCGCGCCCGCCGGGTCGCCTCGGTGTGCAACGGCGCGCTGCTGCTGGCCGAGGCCGGGCTGCTCGACGGGCGCCGGGCGACCACCCACTGGCTGGTCGCCGAGGACCTCGCCGCCGGGTACCCGCGGGTCGAGGTCGACGCCGACCCGATCTACGTGCGCGACGGCGCGGTGTGGACCTCGGCCGGGGTCACCGCCGGCATCGACCTGGCGCTGGCGCTGGTGGCCGAGGACCACGGCGTCGCGCTGGCCGCCGACGTGGCCCGCGGCCTGGTCGTCTACCTGCACCGCCCGGGCGGGCAGAGCCAGTTCAGCACGGCTATGCGCACCGCCGTGCCGCGCAGCGAGCCGCTGCGGGAGCTGCGGGCGTACATCGACGCCAACCCGGCGGCGGATCTGAGCGTGCCGGCGCTGGCCCGGCGGGCGGCGATGAGCGAGCGGCACTTCTCCCGCGTGTTCACCCGGCAGGTCGGCATGTCCCCCGGCCGCTACGTCGAGCACAGCCGCGCCGACGCGGCCCGGCGGCTGCTCGAGGCCACCGACGCGCCGCTGGCCCGGATCGCCCGCGACTGCGGGCTGGGCCTGCCCGAGACCCTGTACCGCACGTTCCGGCGGCGCTGGCGCATCTCCCCGGCCGACTACCGCCGCCGCTTCCAGCAGAAAGAGGCCTGAGGCATGCACGTCGCCATCCCGCTCTACCCGCGGTTCACCGCCCTGGACGCGGTCGGGCCGTACACCGTGCTCGGCTTCGCGCCCGGCGTGACGGTGACCTTCGTGGCCGCCGCGCCCGGCCCGGTCACCGACGACCTCGGCGGCCTGACCCTGACCGCGACCGGCGCCTACGCCGGGCTGCCGCACCCGGACGTCATCGTGGTGCCGGGCGGGCCGGGCACCGCCGAGGCGATGCGCGACCCGCAGCTGCGCGACTGGCTGGTCGCCGCCCGGCCCCGCTGGACCACGTCGGTGTGCAGCGGGTCGCTGGTGCTGGCGGCGGCCGGTCTGCTGCGCGGGCGCCGGGCCACCAGCCACTGGGCGGTCCGCGACGCGCTGGCCGGCTTCGGCGCCGAGCCGGTCGAGCAACGCGTGGTGACCGACGGGCCGGTCATCACCGCGGCGGGCGTCTCCGCCGGCATCGACATGGCGCTGACGCTGCTGGCGCGGCTGCGCGACGACGAGACCGCGCAGACGGTCCAGCTGGCCATCGAGTACGCGCCGGACCCCCCGTTCACCGCCGGGTCGCCCCGCTCGGCGCCGCCCGGGCTGGCCGAGCGGGCGCTGACCCTGATCCGGTGAGGCCCTTCGGCCCTGGCCGGGCCGGCCGGGAGGAACCAGGCTGAGCGGCGTGAGAGCGTTGGGCGATGTCCGCGAGGGCCTGCTGTACGGCGGCCTGCCGTACCTGGCGCCCGGCGCCGGCCCGCCGGTGGTCGTGTTTCCCGGCCTCGAACCCGACAACACCGGCCCGTCCGGGCGCAGCCGCCTGTTCGGCGCGCCGGTGCACCTGATCGGGCGTACGCCCGTACCCACCGGGGACCGCGGATGAGTAGCCCGCAGCCGCCCCCGGCCGGCCGGCACCCCGGCGAGCCGCACGGCGCCGGCACCTCCGGGCGGCTCAACCGCCTGCGCGCCGGCGTCCTGGGCGCCAACGACGGCATCGTGTCGACGGCCGGGCTGGTCGTCGGCGTGGCCGGCGCCGACGCCACCACCGGCGCGATCCTCACCGCGGGCGTGGCCGGGCTGGTCGCCGGCGCGGTGTCCATGGCGCTGGGCGAGTACGTCTCGGTCAGCAGTCAGCGCGACACCGAGCGCGCCCTGCTGGCCCGGGAACGCGCCGAGCTCGCCGCCTCCCCGCAGCAGGAACTCGACGAACTCGCCTCGCTGTATCAGGCCAAGGGCCTGTCCGCGGGGACCGCGCGGCTGGTCGCCGAGGAGCTGACCGCGGCGGACGCGTTCGCGGCGCACGCCGACATCGAGTTGAGCATCGACCCGGACGCGCTGGCCGATCCGTGGCACGCCGCCGGTGCGTCCGCGGCCGCGTTCACCCTCGGCTCGCTGCTCCCGCTGATCGCCATCCTGCTGTCGCCGGCCGGGGTGCGGGTCGCCGTGACGTTCGTGGTCGTCCTGCTCACCCTGGCCCTGACCGGTGCGGTGAGCGCCCGACTGGGCTCGGCCGGCGTCCGCCGGGCGGTGGTGCGGCTGGTCGGCGGCGGCGCCCTGGCCATGGCCGTCACCTTCGGCATCGGTCAGCTGGTCGGCGTGGCCACGGGCTGACCCGCGGCGGCGCGGCCCGCGCCGGGCGGTGGCCGGTTCCGCCGGGCCGTGGCCGGTTCCGCCGGGCGGGTCGGCTCAAGAGCGGCGCCGGATGGTCGATAGGACCCATGACACCTGTCCGACGAGCGAAGGATCCGGCGATGGACGAGTCCCCCGAACGCTGGTTCGGCGTCGGCCGCAGCCTGCTCGGCGACCCCGCCGAGGCCGGAGCGGCCGCCGCCCGGGAGGCGCTGCGGGACCGGCGCGCGAGCCTGCTGGTGGTGTTCGCCTCCCTGCCGTACGCCACGCAGGCCATGGCCGAGGCCGTGCACGGCGCCGCCGGTGGCGCCGTGCCGATGATCGGCTGCTCGACCGCGGGCGAGTTCGGCCCGGACGGACGCGGCGAGAGCGTCGTGGTGCTGGCCTTCGGCGGGCCCGGTTTCCAGACCTCCGTCCGTGCCGTGCCCGCCGGCAGCTGCGACCTGCGCGAGGCCGGCATGCGGGCGGCGGCGTGCCTGGACGACATCACCAGCGAGCACCGCACCGTGCTGCTGCTCGGCGACGGGCGCAGCAGCGACCAGCAGGAGATGGTCCGCGGCGCGTACGCGGTCGCCGGCGCCGGCGTGCCCCTGGTCGGCGCGTGCGCGGCCGACGGGCTGACCCAGACCTCGACCCGGCACTTCTTCAGCGACGGCGCCGGCGTGCAGGTGCTGACCAACGGCGTGCTGGCCGCCGCGCTGGGCTCGGCCGCGCCGCTGGGCATCGGCCTGGCCCACGGCTGGCGCAAGACCGGCGAGCCGATGGTGGTCACCCGCAGCCACCAGGGCAAGATCTTCGAGCTGGACGGCGAACGGGCGCTGGACGTCTACCTGCGCCGCAGCGGGGCTGCCGCCGACCTGCCCAGCGACCCGGGCGCCTTCTTCGCGTTCGCCACCGTGCACCCGCTGGGGCTGTCCCGGCGTACCGGCGAGGACCTGCGGGTGATTTTCGCCGCCGACGTGGCGGACGGCTCGATCTCCGGGCTCGCCGACACCCCGGAGGGCGCCATGGCCTGGTACATGGAGGTCGACCCGGAGGCGGTGACCGGCGCCGCCGCCGCGGCCGCCGCGCAGGCCGTGGACGCCCTGGACGGGGCCGACCCGCTCGGCGTGTTCGTCTTCGACTGCTGCGTGCGCGGTCTGGCGCTGGGCCCGGACGGCGCGGACGCCGCGGGCCGGCAGCTCGCCGAGGCCCTGGCCGGCGTGCCGTTCGGCGGGTTCTACAGCAACGGGGAGATCGTCCGCACCACCGGCGCCAAGGGCATGCACCACCTGACCGTGGCCGCCCTCGCCGTGGGCTGACCGGCCGGCATGGGCAGCAACTGGTCGACCCTGCAGCTGACCGAGTTCTTCAGCGCGATCACCCGTTCCGGCGACGTGCCCGGCGCCGCCGGGCTGGCCGTGGAGCGGGCGGCCGAGGCCACCGAGGCGGAGATCGCCGCCGTGCTGGCCGGCGGCGACCTGCTCGCCTGTCTCGGGATGGGCCGCGACCCGCGGCCCGCGGCGCTCGCCGGGGTCGCGGCCGCCGACGAGTGTGTCACCATCGCCGGGCTGGGCACCTTCCACAGCACCGTGCACCCGCTCGGCGACGACACCGGCGGCCGGCTGGTCCTGGGCCGCCGGGACGCGGCGTTCGAGGCCGAGGAACGCCAGATGCTGCAGGGCATGGCCAAGGTGCTCGGGCTGGCCCTGCGCGGGCTGCGGACCCTGGCCGCCGAACGCGACCTGCGCCGCGAACGCGAGCAGCAGGCCGAGGACCGCCTGGTGCTGGTCACCGCGCTGGAGAAACGCGAGCAGCTGCTCGAGACGCTGCTGCAGATCCAGCGGGCCGTCAGTCAACGGGCCCCGCTGCAGGAGGTGCTCGACGCGGTGACCCGCGGGGCGGGCGCCGTGCTCGACGGCGCGCCCGCCGCGCTGGTGCTGCGCGACGCCGACCATCCCGACCGCACGATGGTGGCGTCGCTGGCGCCCGGTCACGAGGCCGCCCGCCACGACCCGGCGGTGCTGGGCGCGGCCGTCCGGGCCATGCGCAAGGACCACCCGGTCGAGCACGCCGCCGTGCTGGCCACGCCGGTGCACGTCGGCGGGGACGTCGCGGGCAGCCTGGTGCTGGGCCCGGTGGCGGACACGGTCCGGGCCGGCGAGCGCCGCGACGTGCTGCTGGCCTTCGCCGAGCAGGCCAGCCTGGCCCTGACCGGCGCCCACTCGATCGCCGCGGTGCGGCAGGCGTACCACGACGGGCTGACCGGCCTGCCGAACCGGATGCTGTTCCTGGAGCGGCTGGACCGCGCGCTGGAGGTCGCCACGCGGACCCGGACCCGCATCGCCGTGCTCTTCCTCGACCTGGACCTGTTCAAGCAGGTCAACGACACCCTCGGGCACGCCACCGGCGACGAGTTGCTGCGCGGGGTGGCCGGCCGGCTGGGCGCGGCGGTCCGCGGCGGGGACATGGCGGCCCGCCTCGGCGGGGACGAGTTCGCGATCCTGCTGGAGCCGGTGGCCGACGGCGCCCAGGCCCGCGAGGTCGCCGAGCGGATCACCCAGGCGGTGGCCCGGCCGTTCACGATCGCCGGCAACCAGGTGCTGACCCGGGCCAGCATCGGCATCGCGCTCAGCGACCACGCCACCGCCTCCGGCGACGCCCTGGTGCAGGACGCCGACGTGGCGATGTACCGGGCGAAGAAGAGCCGCCCCGGCAGCTGCCTGATGTTCGAGGCCGGCATGCGCACCGACCTGCTGCGGCACGTCGCGTTGAGCGCCGACGCGGCCGGCGCGTTCGAGGCCGGCGACTTCCGGCTGGCCTACCAGCCGATCGTCGCGCTGCGCGATGCCCGCCCGGTGGCCATGGAGGCGCTGCTGCGGTGGACCCACCCGCGGCTCGGGGAGATCACCCCGGACACGTTCGTGCCGCTGGCCGAGCAGAGCGGCCTGATCGTCGCGCTGGGCCGGTGGGCGCTGCGCGAGGCCTGCCACCAGCTGGCCCGCTGGCACGCCGGGGGACTGCCGGAGCTCACCGTCAGCGTCAACGTGTCCGCCCGGCAGCTGGCCGACGAGCGGCTGGCCGCCGACGTCGGCACGGCCCTGGCCGAGGCCGGCGTGCCGCCGGCCGCGCTGACCCTCGACATCAGCGAGTCGGCGCTGACCCACGACCCGGGCCAGGTGCTGCGGCGGCTGCGGGCCCTGGCCCGGACCGGGGTACGGCTGGCCGTCGACGACTTCGGCAGCGGCGCCTGCCCGATGGCGCACCTCGGGCGGCTCCCCGTCGACCAGCTCAAGATCGACAATTCGCTGCTCGACGGCGTCGCCGACGACCCGCGCCGGCTGGCCATCGTGCGCAGCGTGCTCGAGCTCGGCCGCACCCTGGGGCTGCAGACCGTGGCCGAGGGCGTCGCCGAGCCGGCCCAGCTGGCCGCGCTGGCCGGCCTGCCGTGCGAGCTGGCCCAGGGCTTCCTGTTCGCCGCGCCGATGCCCGCCGCCGAGGTGCCGGAGTTCGTCGCCCGGCCGGGGCTGCTCGGCGCCGTGCGGTGAGCAGGCGTGCCCGTCCCGCCGGCCGGACGGGTTGCGGCTAGAGCTGCTCCAGCGCGGCCCGCAGGCTGTCCGCGCCGGCCGGCACCAGCGGCAGCCGTACCGCCGGGGTCGGGATCCGGCCCTGGGCGTGCAGCACCGCCTTGACCACGGTGGGGTTGGGCTCGGCGAACACGGCCAGCGCCAGCGCGGTGAGCCGCCGGCCGAGCTCGCGGGCCCGCGGCAGGTCGCCGGCGTGCCACGCGCGGACCAGCTCGGCGAAGCGGCCGGTGTCCAGGTGTGCCGAGGCCAGGATGCCGCCGTGCGCGCCCAGCGCCAGCAGCGGCGCCACGTACGCGTCGTCGCCGCCGAGCACCGCGAACCCGGCCGGCGGGTCCGCCATCAGCTCCACGGTCACGGCGTCGATCCCGCCGGCGGCCCACTTCACCCCGGCCACGCCCGGGATCGCGGCCAGGCGCCGCATCGCGGCGGCCGACAACGGCTGGGCGGTCCGGTACGGCACGTGGTAGACGAGGACCGGCACCGGGCTGGCCGCGGCCAGCGCCGCGAAGTAGGCGAGCACGCCGTCCTCGCCGGGCCGCAGGAACGGCGGGACCAGGCTCAGCGCGGCCCCGGCGCCCGGCCACCGGCGCAGGGCGCGCACCGCCGGCACCGAGTTCGCCCCGACCGTCAGCACGGCGTCGCGCTCGGCGCACACCTGCGCCACCACGTCGACCACGGCCTGCTGTTCCGCCGGGCTCAACGCGGCCGGCTCCCCGGTGGTGCCCAGCGCCACCAGCCCGGCCGCGCCGCCGTCCAGCACCTCGCCGGCGAGCGCCCGCAACGCGTCCAGGGCCACCTCCCCGGCCGCGTCGAACGGGGTGATCAGCGGCACGTGCACACCGGAGAAGGTCATGAGGCCAGCCTCGGGCCCCGGCGACGTAAGATCCAGTTCCTATTCCTGCGGAGAACCGTAAGCTCAGCTGATGCTGGATGTCCGGCGCCTGCGCCTGCTCTGCGACCTCGCCCGCCTCGACACGATCGCCGCCGTCGCGCAGGCCCACATGTACACGCCCTCGGCGGTCTCGCAGCAGCTGTCCGCCCTGGAACGCGAGGTCGGCCTGCCGCTGCTGGAACGCACCGGCCGCCGGGTCAGCCTCACCGCGGCCGGACGGGTGCTGGTGCAGCACGGCGAGACCGTGCTGGCCGCCCTGGAGCAGACGACGACCGCGCTCGCCGCCCTGGCCACCGGCCTGTCCGGGCCGCTGCGCATCGGCGCCTTCCCCACCGCGGTCCGCACGCTGCTGCCGGCCACGCTGGTCGCCCTGGCCGCCCGCCACCCCGGCCTGGACCTGATGGTCACCGAGCTGGATCCGGTGGCGGTGCCCGACGCGCTGCACGACCACCGGCTCGACGTGGGCCTGCTGCACGACTACGACGTCGTCCCGGTGCGGCCCGACCCGATGCTGGACACCGTGCCGCTGCTCGACGAGACGGTGTACCTGGCCCTGCCGGCCGGCGGCGGCGGGTCCCTGCGGGAGCAGCGCGACGCCGACTGGATCGTGGCCAGCCCCGGCACCCTGTGCCAGGAGGTGACCCTGCACGTGTGCCGGGCGGCCGGCTTCACCCCGCGGGTCCGGCACCAGGCCGACGACTTCACCACGGTGCTGGCGCTGGTCGCGGCCGGGCAGGGCGTGTCGCTGGTGCCGGAGCTGGCCACGGCGACGCCGCCCACCGGCGTCTGGCTGGTGCCGCTGCAGACGCGCCGGCGTACCCGGATCGCGTACCGCCGCGGCGCGGCCACCCACCCGGCGGTGGCCGCGTTCGTCACCGAGATCCGCGCCGCGAGCAGCACCTACGGCCTACCGCCGGCCACCGGGCGGCGCCCGCCGCACGGCGATCGGTGAAATCCGGCGGCCGATGCAACCGTGGACCGCTCGCCGAGCGTGAGGAGGACACACGCACGCGCCGAGGGGAAGCGGGTCAAGCGTGACCGACGAGGACTACCGGGCGTTCTACGCGTCCGCGTTCGCCCGGCTGGTCGGGCAGGTGTACCTGCTGACCGGCGACTTCGGCGAGGCTCAGGACGCCGTGCAGGAGGCGTTCATCCGCGCCTGGGCCCGGCGGCGGCGGTTCGCCGACGGCGACGAGCCGGAGGCCTGGATCCGAACGGTCGCCCGCCGGGTGGCGGTCAGCCGCTGGCGCGCCCGCCGGTCCCGGCTGGCCGCCTGGCGGCGCCACGGCGCGGCGCCGGACGTGCCAGCACCCGGCGTGAACACCCCGCTGATCGTGGCGGCCCTGCAACGGCTGCCCGAGGAGCAGCGCCGCGCGATCGTGCTGCACCACCTCTGCGACCGCACCGTCGACCAGGTCGCCGCCGAGACCGGGGCGCCGGCCGGGACGGTCAAGGCCAGGCTGTCGCGCGGGCGCGACGCGCTGCGGCAGCTCCTGGCGGAAGCCGAGCTCGACGAGCCCGCTCGGCGGCAGCTACCCGCCGCGCGCCGGGCGTTGCGGCCCGACGACATCGTGACCCTGGGGGGCCGGCATGTCTGAGCTGGAACGCCTCGACCCGTCCGGCCGCAGGCCGGCGCCGATCGAGAACCCCGTGCTGGACAACCCGCTGCCCGGCTTGGAGGAACTGCTGCGGGAGGCGGCCGCCGGGGCCCGGCGGCGGGCCTTCGTGCCGTCGTACGAGTTGGTCGAGGGGGTGGCCCGGGGCCGGCGCACCGCCCGGGTCGCGGCGCGTGGTCTGTTCGGGATCGTGCTGGCCGTCGCCGTCGGGGTGCCGGTGGCGCTGGGCGCCGGACGGGGCGACAGCGGCCCCACACCGCCGCCGGCCGCGGTCGTGCCGGTGGAGACCGCCGCGGTCGTCGACCCGTCCATGCGCCAGTACCAGACCAGGATCCCGATTCTGCTGTGGACGCAGGATCCCCGGGCGAAAACAGACTCGGCGGAATGGGTGCAGAATTTCCTGACCGCGGTGTTCTCCGGGCTCGGCAACGGCGACCGCGACTACAGCCCCTTCAAGGACCTGCGGGAGGTCTTCAAGGACGCCCCGGCCGGCGGCCCGGCCCTCGCCATCGACCAGTCGACCACGAGGGCGCAGCTGGAACGGGCCGCCGCGAACCTGCGCAAGCTGCCCGGGATCCGCAGCGCCCGGGTCATCGAGGTCACCGGGCTGTGGTTCACGGTTTCGGCGAGCCGCCCGGCCCGCATCGTCGACGGGCGGTGGGAGGACAGCCCGGCCATCGATCCCAACGTGGGTTTCCGCGGCTCGGCCGCCGGCGGCGGCAAGGACGCCGACGGCAACCGCGTGGTCTGGACCCGCGCCACCTACATCGGGCCGCCGATCACCCGCGCGGCCTTCGACCGGCTGCGGCGCGAGGCCGCCACGACGATGGGCATCGCCGTGTCCCGGGTCGTGGTCACCGCCGAGTCGGCTGCACCCCGTTAGGCGCCAACCAAGACGCGACTCTTGACACCCGAACCATACTTCATGAATACTGGTACGTAGTTCGAGGGGGAGTACCCGACGCTTCACGCATCGCCGTCAGTACGGGCCGGCCTATCCGGTTCCCGGCGGTGCAGCCACCGGTGCGGTGGCCCGGGGAGACCTTCGTCCAGTAGTGCCGGCCCGCCGCCACGGGTCCGGCCGGACGAAAGGTCTCCCCCTTGTCTGCTTCCTGGTGGGTCTGGGCGGCGCTGATGGTGGCGATCGCGGCGATGCTCGCGGTCGACCTGTTCCTGCACCGTGACAACCATGTGATCGGGTTCCGTGAGGCCGCGGTGTGGTCCGGGGTCTGGATCGTCGCCGGGTTGTTGTTCGGCGTGGTGTTGTGGGTGTGGCAGGGCGGTGAGGTCGCCGGCACCTACTACGCGGGTTATCTGATCGAGAAGGCGTTGTCGATCGACAACGTGTTCGTCTTCGCGCTGATCTTCACCTACTTCGCCGTGCCCGCGGCGGTGCAGCACAAGGTGCTGTTCTGGGGTGT
This sequence comes from Actinoplanes nipponensis, assembly GCF_016862275.1. Lineage (GTDB taxonomy): Bacteria > Actinomycetota > Actinomycetes > Mycobacteriales > Micromonosporaceae > Actinoplanes > Actinoplanes nipponensis. The sequence goes on from NZ_BOMQ01000026.1 coordinate 233,209, forward strand.
CATCGGGGCGTTGCTGTTCCGGCTGGTGTTCATCTTCGTCGGCGCGGAGCTGCTGGAGACGTTCTTCTGGACGGCGTACGTGTTCGGCGCCTTCCTGGTCTACACCGGTTACAAGATGGCGTTCCGCCACGGCGGGCAGAGTTCGCCGGAGCGCAACCTGGTCGTGCGGCTGGTCCGCAAGGTCATCCCCACCGACGCCCGGTACCACGGTGACCGGTTCTTCACCCGCATCGACGGCAAGCGCGTGGCGACTCTGCTGTTCGTGGTGCTGATCGCGGTGGAGGCCACCGACCTGATTTTCGCCGTGGACAGTGTCGCGGCGATCCTGGCCATCACCACCAGCACGTTCATCGTCTGGGCGGCCAACGCCTTCGCCATCCTGGGGCTGCGGAGTCTGTACTTCTGCCTGGCCGGGCTGCTGCGCCGGTTCGTGCATCTGCACTACGGCCTGGCCGTGTTGCTGGCCTTCGCCGGGGTCAAGCTGATCCTGTCGGAGACCCCGGTCGGCAAGCTGCCGCTGCCGCTCACCCTCGGCGTCATCGTCGCCACCATCGCCGTCTCCATCGGATGGAGCCTGCGCAGCACCCGCGGCGCGGCCACCCCGGACACCGACGACACCGACGACACCGACGACACCACCACCCGGAAGGAAGTGACCAGCTCATGACCAGCGTCGCGGAACGCCCCCGCAGCTACACGATCCCCGGTCGCACCCGCGGTTCGGGACCCGTGCTCGCCGTACTGACCAACGCACCGACCGACCCGGCCGTGGCCGCCCGCACCGGCACCCTGCTGATCGCCGCCGCGGCGGTCCCCACCACCGGATGCAGCGTCGACGCGCTGCTGCACCACTCCCGCGACCGGCGCCTCCGGTCCCGGAGCATCGCGGTCGTCGCCCGGGTCACGCCCATCCTGCACGCCGCCGGGGTCGCCTACTTCCGCTCCACCCTGCTGCTCCCGCCCGGCACCGACACCCGGCACGGCGTGCCGATGGCTGCCGTGAGCCAGCTGGTCGACCGGTTCGGGGCCGTCGTCGTGGTCACCGCCGAGCCACTGCACGACCCCACCGGCGCGCTGGAACCCGTTCCGCACCACCACGGCCCGGCCGCCACGCCGGCCCGTACCCCCGTCCTCAGCTGAGCCAACCCGCCACCGTCGACCCTGGAGGAACCCGCGATGCCCACCGCCACCGCCTCGGCCCCGGCCGCCGCGCAGATCACCGCCCTGCAACAGGTCCGCGAGTACCCGGCGATCAGCGTCCTGCTCACCACCACCCCGGCCGCGCAACTGACCCGCGCCGACGCGCTGCGCCTGGAGGCGCTGGCCGGCCGGGCCGTCGACCGGGTCCGCGCCGAGCTGCTGCCCGAGGCGGCCGCTCCCGCCGTACGCCGGCTGCACGACCTCGTCGAGCAGGCCCGCCGCGGCCCCGCCACCCAGGCCCTGGCCCTGTACGCCTCGGCCGGCACCGCCTCGCTGATCCGGCTGCCGGTCGCCGTCCGCGACCGCGCCGTCGTCGACCCGACCTTCGCCACCCGCGACCTCGTCCGCTCCCTGCACCGCACGCCCCGCCACCTCGTCCTGGCGCTCAACTCCGGCCACGCCCGCCTGTTCGACGCGGCCGGCGACACCCTGCTGCCCGCCCTGACCACCGCCTTCCCGCTCACCGCCGACCCGCCGGCGGGCCCGAACAAGCGGGGCCGCGCCGACCGCCCGGCCCGCGCCGGCGATCCCGACAACCTGGACTTCCACCGCCGCGTCGACGCCGCCCTGGGCACCTACCTGCGCCTGCACCCGGCGCCGCTGGTGCTGGCCGGCAGCGAACGCGCCATCGCCGCGTTCCGCCGCGTCTCCACCAACTGCGCCCGGCTCGCCGGCGCCGTCACCGGCAACCTGACCCACGCCAACCGCACCGTGCTGACCACCCGGATCCGCGCCGTCCTCGACGACTACCTGCGCCGGCGCCAGCACGAGGCCCTCACCCTGATCGACCAGCGCAGGTCCGCCGGCCGGGTCGCCGCCGGCATGCCAGCCGCCTGGCTGGCCGCCCGCACCCAGCGCCCCGAGATGCTGGCGGTCGACGAGTCGCTGTTCTACCCCGCCCGGCTGTCCGACGACGGCGACACCCTCACCCCGGCCGACGACCCGGAACACCCCGACGTCATCGACGACGCCGTCGACGAACTCATCGAGCTCGTCCTGGTCCGCGGCGGCTGGATCGCCTTCACCGACCCGGGCGCGCTCGACCACCACCACGGCGTCGCCCTCACGGTCCGCCGCTGACCGCCCACCACCGGGGTAAATCGCTGTCGGTGGCCGGGGCGCGGTGGTAGACAGCCGGAGTGCACAAGACCCCGGAGTTCCCCGACCTGCTGCGACTGATCGACGAGCGGTCGACCGCCTTCCGCGCGGCGGTCGCCGCCGCGCCCGGCCTGGACGTGCCGGTGCCGACCTGTCCCGGGTGGACGCTGTTCGACCTGGCGCAGCACATCGGGCAGGGCCGGCGCAAATGGGCGGCCATCGTCGCCGCGGGGCCGGCCGACGCGCCCCCGGACAGGTCCACGTGGGACGACCCGGCGCCCCGGGAGCGCGCGGCCCTGCTGGCCTGGCTGGCCGAGTCGGTGGAGCAGCAGCTGGGCGCGCTGCGCGAGGCCGGCCCGGAACGTGGATGCTGGTCGTGGTGGGGCAGTTCGCAGTCGCCGCGGACCGCCGTCGCCGTCGCCCGGCACCAGGTCCAGGAGGTCGCGGTGCACACCTACGACGCCCAGCTGGCGATCGGCGCCGCGCAGCCGCTGCCGGTCGAGGTGGCCCTCGACGGCGTGGAGGAGTTCCAGGTCACCTGCTGCGCGACGACGGCGCCCTGGCCGCACGAGCCCGCCGTGGTCGACTACCACGCCACCGAGGGCGGCTCCTGGCGCCTGCGGCTGTCCGGCGCCGGCGCCCGGGTCGCCCCCCTCGCGCCGGGGGAGGACCCGGACGCCGCCGACGTCTCGGCCCGGGGCGCGGCCAGTGACCTGGTGCTGTTCTTCTACGGGCGCACGGGGCTGGAGTCGCTGAAGGGGGAGGGCGACCTGCGCATCTTCGATCGGCTCATCGCCTGGGAGCCCGAGGTGTAGGTCGCGACGGGCGGGGGCCGATCATGCCTGCCCGGCGCGCTGCGCACCCGTCACGGCGGACGCGCCGAGGTCGGGCTTGGGCAGCGACCGCCCGGCCGCCGCGGCCTGTGACCAGGTGGCGGTGTCGGTGACGGCGGCGAAGTTGGAGTTGAACAGCGCCATCAGGGTGGTGTGGACCGTCTTGGCGTCGGCGAAGCCGGCCTCGTTGGCGATGTTGATCGCGCCGGTGGCGTCGGCCAGCACCTCGGCGGCCAGGCCGTGGGTCTCGGCCTCGGCGGCGGAGGCCAGCACGCAGTTGTTGGTCATGTAGCCGACCAGGGTGATCGTGTCGATCTCACGCTCCCGCAGCCAGGACAGCAGGTCGGTGCCGGCGAACACGGTGCCGTACCGCTTGACGACCGACTTCCACTCGCCGGTGCGGCGGCTCTCGACCTCGGGGTGCAGGCGGAAGCCGGGCCGGGTGGGGTTGAACACGGGCGCGTCCTCGCCCATCGTGTGCTGGACCGCGACCACGGGGATGCCGGCGGCGGTGGCCGCGTCGATCGCGCGGGTGATCTGCGGCAGCGAGTCGGCGTGCGACGGGTACCGGATCTCCAGCGGACCGCCGCCGAAGTAGTCCAGCTGCACGTCGATGAGGATGAGGGCGCGGTTCGGGCTGGTCATGACCGGCGGGCTCCTTCGGTGTCGGTGGCGCCGCCCCGGGGCGACCAGGTCAGTCTGCGCGCCCGGAACCGCCCGAGCCATTGGCACACGTGCGGCGTTACGATGAAATCGTGCCAAGCTCCGGCGACGTCCTGCGGATCGCTGTCTACGCCTTCGACGGCGTCACGATGTTCCACCTCTCGGCGCCGCACCTGGTCTTCGACGAGGTCACGCGGCAGGGCCTGGGCGACTGGAGGACGGTGCTGTTCGCCGACCGCGCCGGAGCTGTCCGCACCGCCGAGGGTTACTCGATCGGCGGAGTGCGCGGCCCCGCGGCGGCCGAGGAGGCCGACGTCGTGGTCGTCCCCTCCTGGTTCACGGACGGCCGCGTGGCCGGCCCGGCCCTGCGACGGCTCCTCACGACGGCCCATGGCCGCGGCGCCACGATTGCCGGGCTCTGCCTGGGGGCCGTCGCGGTCGCCGACGCGGGGCTGCTGACCCGGCGTACGGCGGTGACGCACTGGCAGGCCGTCGACATGCTCGCCGCCCGTCACCGCGACATCCACGTGGACGCCTCGATGCTCTACGTCGACCACGGCGACGTGCTGACCTCGGCCGGCACCGCCTCGGCCCTGGACGCGTGCCTGCACCTGGTCCGCGGCCGGCTCGGCGCCGCGGCGGCCAACCGGGTGGCGCGCAGCCTCGTGGTGGCCCCGCACCGCGAGGGCGGGCAGGCGCAGTACATCGAACGGCCGCTGCCGGCACAGGCGGGCACCGACCCGATCGCCGGAGTGCTCGAGTGGGCGCTGCGGCACCTGGCCGAACCCCTGACGGTCGAGCGGCTGGCCGGCGTCGCGCATCTGAGCCGGCGCACCTTCATCCGGGCGTTCCAGGCCTCCACCGGGGTGAGCCCGGCGGTGTGGGTCAGGCGCCAGCGCCTCGACGAAGCCCGCCGGCTGCTGGAGTCCACCGACCTGCCGATCGACCAGGTCTCGGCCGGCTGCGGCTTCGGCAGCACAGTCACCCTGCGGCAGTGCTTCGCCGCGGCCTTCGGCACCTCGCCGTCGGAGTACCGCCGCCGGTTCGACGCCCGCCGATGACCCCGGCCGGTCCCGGATCGGCTGCCCGGGTGCGCCCCGTCTCAGGCCGGCAGGCTGTCCTTGCCGTCGAGCCAGAGCCGGCCGATGCTGCCGGGCGGCGGCGGGGTCGTGCCGGCGTTGCGCAGATCGACCGATGCGCGGTGACGCGACACCTGGGCCATGGTCGCCGCGTGGCCGTGCCCCAGGCCGTACTCGGCCTTGAGCCAGGCGACGATGTCCCCGGCCTTCGTGTCGGGTCCGCCGAGGCCGGCGGCGTCGATGCGGTCGAGCAGCTGGCGGGGGGTCAGGCCGGTCCTGGTCTCGATGGTGGTCAGGTAGCTCTGCGCGGGTGCGGGCATGGCGGGTGTCCTTTCCGGAGGTGACGGGGGATCAGGAGTCGAAGCGGTAGACGAGCAGCTGGACGCCGTTGGCGTGGGCGGCCGATCCGGCCAGCCGCATGCGCCGGCCGCGGATCGGGGTGCCGGCGAACAACCGCCGGCGCCCGCCGATGATGACGGGGTGCACGAGCAGCCGGAGCTCGTCGAGCCGGCCGGCCTCGATGAGCGACTCGACGAGCGTGACGCTGCCGGCGATGGTGATGCGGCCGTGGCCGGCGCTCGTCAGGCCGGCGACGGCGCCGGCCAGGTCGCCGCCCGTACGCAGGATCGTGGTGGGCGACCACGTCGCCTCGGTCAGGGTGTCGCTGACGACGATCTTCGGCATGGTGTTGAACGTCTTCGCCAGGGGCACGTCGTCGCCGCGGTGCGGCCAGGAACCCGCGAAGGTCTGGTAGGTCGTGCGTCCGAGCATCAGCGCGGTGGCTGTGGTCACGTCCCGTTCCACCTCGGCCAGCAACTCCGCGTCGACCCACGGAAAGTGCCACTGGTCGGGCTCGCCGACCACGAGGTCGGCCGAGGCGAACAGCTCGGCGCTGATCGTGGGGCTCATCGCGTACCGCCGACCGTCTCGCGCAGCACCGGGCTGAGGGTGGCGGCCTGCACCTGGTGGCCGGCATCGGCGAGCTCGACGACGCGGGCCTTCGGCAGCGCCGCCGCCAGGGCGTGGGCGCCGGCGCGCATGTAGGGCAGGGATTGCGTACCGACCACGATGGTCGCGTCGGTGTCCACCGCCGCGAACCGCCGCAGGGGCGCCGGTGAACCGCTCATCGTGTCGCCGCAGACCCGCGCGTCGTAGGCCAGGGTGTGCGCGATCGGCTCGACCACCGGCCAGTAGGGCGAGGCGGTGACGTCGCCGACCATCTCGGGCGGCAGGCCGACACCCTCGATCGAGAACTGGGCGAAGGCGGCGTCGCGGCGTCCCTCGGCGAGCAGCGCGTCGAGGCGCTCGGTGTAGTCGGCGGGCACCGGCGGGCGGCCGTCGTCGGCGACGATCGGCGGTTCGTACAGCAACAGGCCGTCGACCGGCTGGCCGGCCCGGGCCGCCTCCAGGGCCAGCGTGGCGCCGGAGGACTCGCCGAGCAGCCAGCCGTGTCCGCCGACGACCTCGATCAGGGCCGCGATGTCCTCGATCTCGCGGTCGACCGCGTACGGCAGGGTGTCGCCGCTCTCGCCCCGCCCGCGACGGTCGTACTCGACGACGCGCAGGCCGGTCAGTTCCGCGATCGCCGCCGGCGCGGGTTGCAGCTGCCGGGTGGCGATCGCGCCGTGCACGAAGATCACGGCCGGAGCGCCGGCGGCTCCGTGCAGCTCGTACGCGATCGGCGTGCCGTCGGCGGAGGTGGTTCGGCTCATGATGCACATCTCCCTCGTCGGGGCGCCCCGACGGCCGCCACTCCCCACTATGATGCAGAAAAGCAAGTGTGCTTGCAACACTGAAGTAAAGGAGGATCGCATGTCGGCGTCCCGGACGTACGGACAGTTCTGCGGGGTGAGCCGCGCGGCCGACCTGCTCGGCCAGCGGTGGGCGTTGCACATCGTGCGTGACCTGCTGATCGCCCCGGCGCGGTTCAGCGACCTGCTGCGCGCGCTGCCCGGCGTGCCGACCAACATGCTCTCCACCCGGCTCCGGGAGCTGGAGGCGGCCGGCGTCGTTGAACGGCAGGCGGTTCCCGGCCAGCGTTCGGTGCAGTACCGGCTCACCGCGCGCGGCCGGGGGCTCGAACCCGTGATCGACGCGCTCGGCCGATGGGGCGCGGGCCGCATGGTCGCCCCGGAGCCCGGCGAGACGGTCACCTCCGCGATCGTCGCCAGCATGTTGCGCACCGCGTTCGCCGGACGCGCCGAGCCGGGCCCGACGACCACCACGGTGTTCCAGGTGGGCGGCGGTCCGGTGGCCGCCTGGGCCGAGGTGACGGGCGAGGACATCGTCGTCGGCGACGGCGAGCACACCCGGCCCGATCTGCTGATCGTGGCTGGGCCGGCCATGCGGGCGTTCCTCGCCGGCGAGCTGACCCCGACCGAGTTCGCCGCGGCGCCGGGCGTCACGGTGACTGGGCCTGTGCCGCTGCTGGAACTGTTCTCGCGGTTGTTCCGGCTGCCCTTCGACCTGGCCCTTGAGGAACAGCGGAACGAGAAGCAACGCTAGGGACGATCTTGGTAGGCAGGGCTCCTGGCTGGACACGTTCGGGGTACGTCGGTTGTCGCGATCGACTGACCGTTAATCCGGCTTCGATCATGTTCGATCTCTTCTAGCGTTTCGGCCTGTGCCGGTTGAGTTCCTCACTGATGAGCAGGCTGCGGCGTACGGCCGGTTCCCGGCTGGGCTGATCCACACCGGGCAGATCTCCGCCTACGACGCGTTGCGGGTGCTGTCGACGGGCGGGAACCTGACCCAGCTCGGCGAGGCCTTGGCCGGCTACGGGCGGATCTTCAAAACCCTGCATGTGCTGACCTTCGTCGACGACGAACCGTACCGGCGCCAGATCAAGGGCATGCGCAACCTCAACGAGGGCCGCCACGACCTGGCCCGGCACGTCCTCCACGGCCGCCGCGGCGAACTGCACCGTGCGTGTCACGAGGGCTTGGAGGACCAGCTCGGCGCGCTCGGCCTGGTCCTCAACTGCATCACCTGTGGAACACCCTCTACCTGATCTCGCCCTCGCCGGACTGCGCGCCCGGGGTTACCCGGTGCTGGACGCCGACGTCGCCCGGCACTCACCGTACGTCCGCCATCACATCCGGGTCCACGGCCACTACACGTTCACCTTGCCCGACCTGGGCGGACGCACTTACCGGCCGCTGCGCGACCCGGCCGCCGGCGATGACGAGTAGCGCAGTAGCCGGACAGAGCCGGGGGCCGCGAGGAAGACCATCGACCTCGTGTGACAGGCCGGGGTGGCGGCGAAGTGCGACGGGGTTTCAGTTGTTGGCAGGGGCGGCGTCGCGGGCGGGTTGGAACAGTTCGATGAGATTGCCGGCGGGGTCGGCGAGCGGGATCTGGCGGCCGCCGGGCCGGGGACCAGTTCGCTGCGGAAGGCCAGGCCGGCGGCGCGGAGCCGGTCAATCTCGGTGTCCAGGTCGTCGACGACGAGGTGGATGCGGTTGCGGCCGGCGGTGGTGGCGTCGTGCGGGGTGGCGCTGGCGGGTCCCGACAGCAGCAGTCGTAGCGGCCTGCGGTCCACGTCGGCGAAGGCGGGAGGCCGTCAGCGGTCCTGGGCGTCGATCCAGGACTAGCTACCACGTACACGTATGCGTATAGTCAAGGTGTGCCCAACAAGACCATCTACGTATCCGACGACGACCTGCCGCTGTTCCAGCGGGCTCAGGAGATCGCCGGCGGCAAGCTGTCCACGGCCATCGCCACCGCGCTACGTCGCTACGTCGAGGTCGAGGAGGGCCGGCAGCAGGGCTTCGAGGACGTGGTCGTCCGCGTCGGCCCCGGCCTCGGCCGCAAGCAACGCTTCTCCGGCATGCTGCTGGCCGAGATGGAACAGAGCGGCAACGAGCGCGAAGAGACCTACCGGGTCTACCGCACCCGTACCGAGAAGTTCGTCGTCCACCACGAGCGCTCCGAAGCCCACGTGAACACCGGACCGAATGCGGAGAAGTACCGCACCGGCTGGCGCGCGTGGGTCGGCGACTGGAGCGCCGACCAATCCTGGACGCGCATCCCGGCCGACTCCAGTCTGCGCATCGCCGACGACCTCGACGCGCTGCGCGAGATCATCCCGACCGGGCTGTACGAACTGGTGCTCGACGCGATCGATCAGCCCACCATCGAGGACCTGGACATCTAACGGCCCCTGGATCAGCCACCGGCGGAGCCCCGAAGCTCCCTCGGCGATAGCGCACGCCCCGAACACCGGACGAGCCACCATGCTCGCCCGGCGGCTCCTCGCGCCTTGACCACCCACAACACGCGATCCACACGAGAGGCTGACGCGTGAAACACCAGAATCCGGCGATCCGGATCAGCGGATTGCACAAGTCCTATTGGACAGGGGTAGTGTCTTCGGGCTGCTCGGTTCGAACGGAGCCGGCAAGACCCCCCTCGTGCGGATCATCGCGACCCTGCTGAAACCGGATGACGGCACGGCGAGTGTCAACAAGGCCTCCGGCAAACTCGCCCGCCGGCCCGAACCGGACAAGGCGCTCCTGGTCGCCCGCCGGACCGGCGACCAGCTCGTGGTCACCAAACTCGACCGGCTAGGCCGCTCGCTGGCCCACCTCATCGAGCTGTCCGCCCAGTTGCAGCAGCGCGGCGTCGATCTGGTCATGCTCGACCAGAACATCGACACCTCCACCGCGATGGGCCGGATGTTCTTCCAGATCCTCGGCTCCTCGTCGAGTTCGAACACGCCCTCATGTCCGAACGCACCCACGACGGCCTCGCCGCCGCCCGCGCCCGCGGCCGCACCGGCGGCCAGAAACCCAAGCTCACCCCACGTCAGGCGAAGATCGCGCAGCAGATGTACGAGGAGACCGGGCCCGACGGGCGCCTGGCCTACACCGTCGAACAGATCGCCGCCGAGTTCGGCGTCACCCGGCCCACCATCTACCGCCACCTCGCCGAGATGCCCGCCCGGACACCCACTCCGTAAACCGAACTCGGCCCGACGCCCCGTGCGTCGTGCACACGAGCCCAAGACGCATCGCAACCCTGTGCGGATGAGTCCGAACAGACCTGATGGCCAAAGTCCTCGCCAAGATCATCGCTAGCGTCACTTCTGGCTCCGATGTTCCTCACGGGCCGACCTGCCGCCCGGACGATAATTACTGGATTGTAATTATCGGTAATCCAATAATAGGTCCAGGGCTCAAGAAACGGACAAAACGTCGATACACCATAATGACAGTTATGGTGTATCGGCGCATGACTCCTTGGTTCCGGCCGGCGTCGGGAGGGGGCTTCGCAGCCGCGTGGTGGTGATCAGTCCGCCACGGGCCCGGTCGTCGACCGGATCACCAGGTGGGGCGTGACGACGCTCGCGCGGTGGGCCACCGCCAGGCCGTCGATGCGCTCGATGGCCCTGGCCACGGCGAGTCTGGTCATGGTCGGGACGTCCTGGGCGATCGTGGTCAGGCTGATGTGGGCCAGCCGGGCCAGATGGCTGTCGTCGAAACCCACGACACTGACCTGTTCCGGCACGCGCGTGCCGGCGCGGACGAGCACGTCGAGCACGCCCGTGGCGCAGCGGTCGTTGAAGACGGTGATGGCGGTCGGTGGCCGGCTCTGGTGCAGCAGGGTGCGGGCCGCGGTCGCGCCTTCGTCCTCGGTGAGGCCGCCCGCGATGATGTGGACGTGGCGGCCCAGGCCGTGGGCGTGCATCGCCTCGCGGTAGCCGCGCCGCCGGTCCGCGGCGCCCGGCGCGCGGCCGCCGTCGATGTGCGCTATGCGCCGGTGCCCGAGGCCGGCCAGGTGGTCGACGGCCTGGCGCAGCCCGTCGGCGTCGGCGGTGCGGATCACGTCGGCGCCGCGTACGTCGCGGGCCAGGACCACGACCGGTAACCGGGTCGCCAGCCGCGCCAGCGCGGGGGCCGGTGTCCGGGGCCCGAGCATGATCAGGGCTTCGCAGCGGTCCTGCAGCAGGCTGGCGGTGGCCTCGGTCTCGTCGCGCTCCGGGGTGACCGCGCTGAGCGCCAATTCGTATCCGCTGTCGCGGGCCGCGGTGTAGAGGGCGGTGACCAGGTCGACGTGGAATGCGTGCTCGATGCCGAACACCACCCCGAGCAGCCGGCTGCGGCCGCTGCGCAACAGCCGCGCCCGGCTGTCCGGCTGGTAGCCCAGCGCGTCGGCGGCCTCGCGGACCCGCTGGCGCGTCGCCGGGCTGACCCCCTGCTCACCGCGCATCACCAGGGACACCAGCGACTTGGACACCCCGGCGCGGGCGGCGACGTCGGTGAGGGTCGGCCGGACCGTCCTGTTCGCCATCTGCACACCGTACTCTGGAACGTTCCAGGACCCACCCTTGACGCCGGGCGGGCCCCGCCCGCACCCTCAGTCTATGGAACGTTCCAGACAGCTGGGTGTCGCGTTGATCGGAGCGGGCCGGATGGGCCTGTTCCACGGCGAAACCGTGAGCCGGCGCCTTCCCGACGCCCGGCTGGTCGCCGTCGCCGATCCGGTGGGCGGCGGCCAGGAACTCGACGCGGACCGCCGCTACACCGACATGGCGCAGGTGTGCGACGATCCCCGGGTCGACGCGGTGGTGATCGCCGCCCCCGCCCGATTGCACGCCGATCTGGTCGTCGCGGCAGCCCGGGCGGGCAAGCACGTGTTCTGCGAAAAGCCGATGGCGCTGAGTCTGGCCGACGCCGACCGGGCCATCGCGGCGGCCCGCGACGCCGGCGTGGTGCTGCAGGTGGGATTCCAGCGGCGGTTCGCGCCCGACTGGGCCGCCGCCCGCGCCTTGCTGGACGGCGGGCAGATCGGCACACCGCGGCTGTTGCGTTCCCTGACGCGCGACCCGGGCGGCTTCGACCCGGCGCGCGTGCCGCCGGACACGATCTTCTTCGAGACGTTGATCCACGACCTCGACGTCCTGCGGTTCCTCAACCCGGGCGCCACCGCGGTCGAGGTCTATGCGACCGCGGACGCCCTGGTCGAGCCCGCCTGGCGGGAGCGCGGCCTGCGCGACACGGCCGCGGTCATGGTCCGCTTCGACAACGGTGCGATGGGGTTCGCCGAGGCGTGCTTCGCGACCAGCTACGGCCACGACGTGCGGGCCGAGGTGTTCGGCTCGGCCGGCGCCGCCACCGTCGGCGACGCACGCCGCACCGCAATGACCTTCTCCAGCCCCGCCGGGCGCACCATCGCGACGATGCACAGCGATCAGGAGCTGTTCGGCCCCGCCTATGTCGCCGAACTGGCGGCGTTCACCGACGCGGTCCGTACCGGTACCGCCGCGCCGGTCACCGGCGACGACGCCCGCGCCGCCCTGGCGATCGCGCTGGCCGCGGCGGAATCGGCCGCGACCGGCAAGCCCGTGCAGGTGAGCGCGTGACCGGCTACCGCCTGGCCGTCTGCGCCGAGATGGTCTTCCTCGACCTGCCTTTTCCCGAACGCGTCACGCGGATCGCCGAGCTCGGCTTCGAGGCGGAAATGTGGACCTGGGCCGGCAAGGACATCGACGCGCTCGTCAAGACCGGCGCCACCATCTCGTCCATGACCGGATACCTCACCGGCGCCCTGGCCGAACCGGAGGGCGCCGAGGTCCTGCTGCGCACCGCCCGACAGTCACTGGAGGTCGCCGAGCAGCTCAACTGCCCCCGGCTCAACCTCCACGGCACCGGCCTGGACGACCGCGGCCTTCCCGTCGTGCCGGCCGCCGTGGTGACACCGCGGATGTGGCTCACCGCCGCCCGGACCCTGACCCGCCTGGCCGCCCTCGGCGAACGCGCCGGCCGGACGTTCACGTTGGAGAACCTCAACACCGCGGTGGACCACCCCGGCACGCCGTTCGCGCGGGCCGCGGACACCCTGGCGCTGGTCGAGGCCGTCGGCAGCCCGCACCTGCGGCTCAATCTCGACCTCTACCACGCGCAGATCGGCGAGGGGAACCTCATCGAGCTCATCGAACGCGCCCTGCCGTTCATCGGGGAGATCCAGGTCGCCGACGTACCCGGCCGGCAGGAACCCGGCACCGGCGAAATCCACTACCCCGCGATAGCCGCCGCCCTGCGCCGGTTCGGCTACCAGGGCGTCGTGGCGCTCGAAGGCTGGGCCTCCACCGATGCCCCGACCGCCCTGCGGCGATTCCGCGAAGCCTTCAGCGGCAGCTGAACTGACGGAACAGCGGCCGCGGCACGTGGCACCTCTCGACCGACGCCGAACCCGGCTTCCTCGTCGCCCCGTTCGGGATCAGGAGTATCTTTTCCCAGGAGCTGCCGCTGCTCCTCGCGCGCGACGGCCTCCGGCTCGTCAACCGCTTCGGCGACTGGGCCGGCCGGCCGGAGTCCGCGTGAGGCAAGGAGAGGATCGCGTGTCGCAGCCCGGCAAGGCTCTCATCGGCGTCACCGGGGCCACCGGTCGGCTGGGCGGGCGCGTGGCCCGCCGCCTGGCTGCCGCGGGCGCCGCTCAGCGGCTCGTGGTCCGCGACCCGGCGCGGGCGGCGGACCTGGCCGGCGCCTCGGCCGTACGGGCGGAGTTCAGCGACCGGAACGCCGTGCGGGCCGCGCTCGACGGCGTGCCGACGGTGCTCATGGTCTCGGCCTCGGAGACCCCCGACCGTCTCGCCCGGCACACCGCGTTCGTCGACGCCGCCGTCGACGCGGGCGTCGCCCACCTGGTCTACATCTCGTTCTACGGCGCCGCGCCGGACTGCACGTTCACCCTCGGCCGGGACCACTACGCCACCGAGCAGCACATCCGCGCCTCGGGCCTGAGCTTCACGTTCCTGCGGGACAACCTCTACGCCGACTTCCTGACCGCCCTGGTCGGCGCGGACGGCGTGATCCGCGGGCCCGCCGGCGCCGGGCGCGTGGCCGCTGTCGCCCAGGACGACATCGCCGACGCCGCCACCACGGTGCTGCTGGACCCGGCCGCCCACGCCGGGGCCACGTACGCGCTGACCGGTCCGCAGGCGCTGTCGCTGGAGGAGGTGGCGGCCGTGCTGACCGCCGAGCTGCACCGGCCGGTCACCTACCAGCCGGAGACCGTCGAGCAGGCGTACGCCTCCCGCGCCGGTTTCGGCGCCCCGCGCTGGCAGCTCGACGCCTGGGTGTCGACCTACACGGCCATCGCCGCCGGTGAGGTCGCCGGGGTCACCGCCGACGTCGCCCGCCTGACCGGCCATCCCGCCACCGCCCTGGCCGACCTGCTGCGCCGCGGCGGTTCCGCCTACTGAGGAGGCGCCGCGCTCATCCCCGGGTGCCGGTGATGAGCCGTTCGCGGTCGAACGCGGCCGTGGCGAGCCGCCACCCGAGCCGGTTCAGCCCGAGCAGGAGCACCACGGCCAGCCCGCCGACCGCCGCCGACGCCGGCACGGCGCCGAACGCCGCGAGTGTCGTCACGGCCAGCGACGGCAGGCTCGCCAGCATCGCGAACTGCTGGGCGACGCGGATGTCGCTCGACCGGGTGGAGATCATGATGGCCACCCAGATCGACCACCCGGCGAGCAGCGGGGTGAAGACCAGCTGGGCGAGCACGTCGGGCAGCCGGATGACCGCGGCGGCCACCGCCGGGTCGGCGAACAGCCGGACGCAGCCCAGGAAGAAGCCGTACACCCCGTACGCGACCAGCAGCGCGGGCAGCAGGGCGCCCAGGGCCTTGCCCAGCAGCAGCTCGCCGCCGCTGATCGGGGTGGTCAGCACCGGCTCGAGCGTGCCCTGCTGGCGCTCGCCGACCACCGCGTACGCGGCGATGAACGACGGCACCACGGCCGGGATGCCCAGCATGTACAGCAGCACGTGCTGCTGGCCCAGGGCGGTCGACACCGACGGGTCCAGGGTGAAGACCGTGACCAGCGGCTGCACGCAGAACACGGCCGGGACGACCGCCATGCTGGCCAGCAGCGCGCGGTTGCGCCGGAAGTCGCGCAGCTCCTTGGCGACGACGGCCCGTACCCGCCGGCCGGCCGGGCTCATGCGATCAGCTCCAGGTAGACGTCCTCCAGCGAGTGGCGCGCCTCGCCGATCGACAGCACGTCGGCGCCGTCGGCGACCAGGGCCCGGGTGACCGCCGGCGCGGCCAGCACCGGGTCGGAGACGGCCAGGGCGTAGCCGCACGGGCCGGTGCGGCGCCAGTGGTCGACGCCGGGCAGGCCGGCGAAGACCCGGTCCGGGTCGTCCAGCGCGGCTTGGGTCTCGACCGCCAGGGTGCGGGCGAACAGCTGGTCGCGCAGCTCGGCCGGGGTGCCGATGGTGCGCAGCGTGGTGTTGAGGATGGCCACCCGGTCGCAGAGGCGCTCGGCCTCGGCCAGGCGGTGGGTGGTCAGGAAGATGCTCACCCCGCCGCGGCTGAGCTCGGCGATCAGCTCGTGCACGTCGTGGGCGGCGACCGGGTCGAGGCCGGAGGTGGGCTCGTCGAGGAACAGGATCTCCGGGTCGCTGAGCAGGGCGCGGGCCAGGGCGACGCGCTGGCGCAGCCCTTTGGACAGGGCGCCGCAGGGGTCCGCGGCCCGGTCGGCCAGGTGCACCGATCGCAGGGCCCGGTCGATGCGGCCGGCCGGTTCGGGCGTGTCGTACAGCTCGGCGAAGCAGGCGAGGTTCTCCCGCACGCTCAGCCGCGGGTACAGCCCCGGCGACTCCGGCATGATCGCGATGCGGCGGCGGATGTCCGGGCCGTTGGCCGGGGTCAGCGGGAGGCCGGCGACCGTGGCCGAGCCGGCCGTCGGCGCGATCAGGGTGCCCAGGGTGCGTACGGTGGTGGTCTTGCCGGCCCCGTTCGGGCCGAGGAAGCCGAAGATCTCGCCGCGGGCGATCGCGAAGGTGACGTCGCGGAAGGCGGTCCGGTCCCCGAAGCGCTTGCCCAGCCCGGACGCGGTCAGCACCGGCGCGTCCGGCCCGGCCGGCAGCGGCTCGCCGGCCGGGCGCCGCGACCGGTCATCCCGGCCGAATCGCCCCATGGGGACCACCCTACGAGCCCGGGCCCCCGCGGGACACCGCCGCAGTCGCCCGGATCAGCCTGCCGACGGCGCGAGCTCGGTCGAGCGGGCCGCCGCGACCGCCGCCACCAGCGCGATCGCCTCCGGCTGGGCCCGCGGCGGCAGCCGGCGCCCGTCGCGCAGCCGCAGCGCGACCATCCGCCCGGCCTGCTCCCGCGGGCCGATCACCGCCAGGTACGGAATCTTGCGCCCGGCCGCGTGGCGGATCCGCGCCCCGAGCGAGCCCTCGGTGTCGACTTGGACCCGCAGTCCCGCCTCGGTCGCGTCGCCGGCGAAGTCCTCGGCGGCCGCGCGCTGGTCGGCGCCGACCGGCAGCACGGCGATCTGCACCGGGCTGAACCACACCGGGAACGCCCCGCCGTGGGTCTCCAGCAGGGCCGCGAACAGCCGTTCCATCGAGCCGACCAGGCTGCGGTGCAGCATCACCGGCTCGGCCGCGGCGCCGGAGGCGTCGGTGTAGGACAGGCCGAAGCGGGCCGGCTGGTGGAAGTCGATCTGGATGGTCGAGACGGTCCACTCGCGCCCGGCCGGATCGGCCAGCTGCACGTCGATCTTCGGTCCGTAGAAGGCCGCCTCGCCCGCGACCGCCGCGTACGGCACCTCGGCGGCGTCCAGCGCCTCCCGCAGCAGCCCCTCGGCCTGCTCCCACGCGGCGTCCGCACCGGCGTAGCCGGCGCCGGGCCCGCGCAGCGACAGCTGGTACGACGACACCCGCAGCCCGAGCGCCGCGTGGGCCCGGCGCATCAGCCGCAGCACGGCGGCGACCTCCCGGCCGATCTGGTCGACGGGGCAGAAGATGTGCGCGTCGTTGAGCCAGATCGCGCGGACCCGCGACAGGCCGCCGAGCACCCCGGAGCGTTCGGCGCGGTACATGCCGCCGATCTCGGCCAGGCGCAGCGGCAGGTCCCGGTACGACCGGGCCCGCGCCTTGAAGATCAGCGCGTGGTGCGGGCACAGGGCCGGGCGCAGCACCAGGTCGTCGCCGAGGTCCATGGGCGGGAACATGTCCTGGGCGAAGTGGTCCCAGTGCCCGGACAGCTCGTACAGCCGGCGTTTGCCCAGCACCGGCGAGTAGACGTGCTGGTAGCCGGCGCGCCGTTCGAGTTCGCGCAAGTAGCTCTCCACCTCGTGGCGGGCCGCGGCGCCGGCCGGCAGCCAGTACGGCAGGCCGGCGCCGATCAGCGGGTCGGCGTCGAAGATGTCCAGCTCGCGCCCGAGCCGGCGGTGGTCGATGGTCATGGGTGCCTCCAGGGTCGGTGGCCCGGCCCCCGCCCGCCGCGGACACGACGCGGCCCCGGGCGGATGCCCGGGGCCGCGTCGTCGATCGGATCAGATCAGCGCGATGCTCGGCCGGGACATCCCGGCGTCGTGGTCATCGCGGCGTGGCTCATGGGCTCACCGTAGGGCCGTGGCCGCCGCCGGGACAAAGCGTTTTCCGGCCCGCCGCAGCGGCCATCGCGGCGGGACCGCCGGTACGAATCGGGAGGGACCGCCCGCCGGGGACGAACGAAGACGCTCATCTCCTCGGCGATGCTGCCAATAGGAAGGGTGCGGGAGGCGGGGGCCCACCGTGGGCGCGGTGGCCGGGGACCGGTCGCGCGCCGGGGGAACGCATCGAGGGGAACACTCTGTGAGCACGATTTCCACGGCCGGCGCTCCGGCGCGCCGGCGCTCGTTCGCCGACCTGGGCGTCAAGGTCAAGATCCTCGCCGCGGTGGTGCTCGCGGTGCTGGTGGCGGTGCTGGTCGGCACGATCGGGCTGCGGGCGCTGAGCACGGTCAGCGACTCGGCGCAGCGGATCTACCGCTCCAACGTCGCCAGCGTCGAGGCCATGGGCATGATCGACGCGGCGATGACCCAGGTCCGTCTGGACGCGGCCAACCAGGCCATCTCGACCGATGCCGCGGGCGTGGCCCAATACACCGACGCGGTCACCGCCGGGCTCACGGAGGTCGGCGCCGGATTCGCGGCCTACCGGGCCAGCAACCCGGCCGGGGATCCCGCGGTCATCGCGACCATGGAGACCAAATGGCAGGCCTACGTGCAGGTCCTGCAGGGCAAGCTGCTGGTGCTGGGCCGCAACAACGAGTTCGCCGCCTGGGAGAAGACCCGCAACGACGAGGCGATGCCGCTGATGGCCGAGGTGATCAAAGCCGTCGACACGCTCAAGGCCGCGGAGAAGGCGGACGCGGCGAAGTCCGCGGCGGACGCCAAGGACCGGTACGAGTCCAGCCGCACCCAGTCGATCCTGTTGCTGCTGATCGGCTCCCTGCTCGCGCTGGCCATCGGCTACGTCGTGGCCCGGGGCATCGTGCGCTCGCTGGGCCGCGTCCAGGCGGTCTGCGACAGCCTGGCGCGCGGCGACCTGACCAGCACCAGCGGCCTGACCAGCGGCGACGAGCCGGGCCAGATGGGCCGCGCGCTGGACGCCGCGATGGCGCAGCTGCGCCGGACCGTGACCACGATCGACGGCTCGGCCTCGTCGCTGGCCGCCGCCTCCGAGCAGCTGTCCAGCGTGTCCACCCAGATCGCCGCGTCGGCCGAGGAGACCTCGGCGCAGGCCCAGACGGTGTCCTCGGCGGCCGAGGAGATCTCGCGCAGCGTCGACACGGTGTCGGCTGGCAGCGAGGAGATGGGCGCCTCGATCCGGGAGATCTCCCAGAACGCCACCGAGGCCGCCCGGGTCGCCGCCGAGGCCGTGACGGTCACGGCGGCCACCTCGGCCACCATGAACAAGCTCGGCGAGTCGTCCGCGGAGATCGGCAACGTCATCAAGGTCATCACGGCGATCGCCGAGCAGACCAACCTGCTCGCGCTCAACGCCACCATCGAGGCCGCCCGGGCCGGCGAGATGGGCAAGGGCTTCGCGGTGGTCGCCAGCGAGGTCAAGGACCTGGCCCAGGAGACCGCCCGGGCCACCGAGGACATCTCCCGGCGGGTGCAGGCCATCCAGTCCGACACCGGCGGGGCGGTGGTGGCGATCGAGGAGATCAGCTCGGTCATCGCCCGGATCAGCGACTTCCAGACGACGATCGCCTCGGCGGTCGAGGAGCAGACCGCGACCACCGCGGAGATGAACCGCAGCGTCAGCGAGGCGGCGTCCGGCACCGGCTCGATCGCCGAGAACATCACCGGGGTGGCCGAGGCGGCCCGGCTGACCAGCCAGGGCGTCACCCAGTCGCAGCAGGCCACCAACGAGCTGGCCCGGATGTCCAGCGACCTGACCGCCCTGGTGAGCACCTTCCGGTACTGACCCGCCCGGCCCGGCGCGGTCACCGAGGGTTCCTTGACAGGCACGCAGCGGCGTGGCATAGCTGGAGGGGGATCCGGCCGGGAGGGCGCATGACCATCGACACCCATGTGGTCAACGACGGGGTGGTCCGGCTCGCCGTCCGCGGCGTGCTCGACGCCGCCACCGCCGACCTGCTCGCCGACGCGGTCGCCGCGGTGCTGACCACGCAACGCCCGGCGGAGGTCGTCGTGGACCTGGCCGAGGTGGCCCTCTGCGACGCCGCCGGCATCGACGCCCTGCTGGCCGCCCGGGCCGCGGCGGCCGCGCAGGTGGTGGGCCTGGTCGTGATCAACCCGCGGGGGGTGGTCCGGCGCGCGCTGGACGACTCCGGCACCCTGGACCGGCTCACCGCGCCGCCCACGGTGCGCTGAGCCGGCTGGCGGGACCGCTCGGCCGGGCGGCGCCCGCGACGGTGAGTACAGTTCGGGTTCGTCAGGGGGCTCCACCGCAGCTGGTAAGGATCGTCGGGTTGTCGTACTTCACGCGCTTCCGCCGTACGCCGGCGTCGCCGGACCACGCGGGTCGCCGGCGGGGCCGCGCCGCCGCGCCGCTCACCGTCCTTGCCGCGGTGCTGGTCTTCCTCGCCCTGGTGGTGCCCGACCAGCTCACCCGGCTGCCGCCCGGCTCGTCGGTGCCGGCCGCGTTCGTGCGCATCCCGATCGAGGCGCTGGCCGCGTTCGCGCTGCTGCTGGCGCTGCCGCGGCGGGCCCGCGGCGCCGTCGCCGGGGCGCTGGGCGCCGTGCTCGGCGTGCTGACCGTCATCAAGATCATCGACATGGGTTTCTTCACCGTCCTGGCCCGCCAGTTCGACCCGGTGCTGGACTGGCCGCTGTTCGCCGACGGCTACCGCTTCGTGCGCGACGCGGTCGGCAAGCCCGGCGCCGTGGCCGCCGTCGCCGGGGCGGTCCTGCTGGCGGTGGGACTGCTGGTGCTGATGATCCTGGCGGTGCGCCGGCTGGCGGCGGTCGCGGCCGCGCACCGTACGGCCAGCACCCGCGGCATCGCCGTGGGCTGCGTGGCCTGGCTGGCCTGCGCCCTGCTGGGCACCTCGTTCGTGCCGGGGGTGTACGTCGCCTCCGACAGCGCCGCCGTGCTGGCCCACGACAACGTCCTCAAGGTCCCGGCCGCGCTGCAGGACCGCCGCCAGTTCGCCGCCGAGGCCGGCGACGACGCGTTCCGCGACGTGCCCGCCGGGCAGCTGCTGACCGGGCTGCGCGGCAAGGACGTGGTGTTCACGTTCATCGAGAGCTACGGGCGCTCGGCGATCGAGGACCCCAAGCTCAACCAGCGCGTGCACGCCACGCTGGCCGAGGGCACCCGGCAGCTGTCCGCGGCCGGGTTCGCCGCCCGCAGCGGATTCCTGACCTCGCCGACCAGCGGCGGCGGCAGCTGGCTGGCCCACGCGACCTTCCAGTCCGGGGTGTGGATCGACAACGAGCAGCGCTACCGCAGCCTGGTCTCCGGCGACCGGCTGACCCTGACCAGCGCGTTCCGCCGGACCGGGGCCTGGCAGACGGTCGGGGTCGAGCCCGGCGTCACCTACGCGTGGCCGGAGGGGCAGTTCTACGGCTACGACCGCGTCTACGACTCGCACACCCTGGGCTACCGCGGCCCGGCGTTCAGCTGGGCGACCATGCCCGACCAGTTCACCCTCAAGTCGTTCACCGACCGCGAGTACACCCGGCCCGGGCGCGACCCGCTGATGGCCGAGCTCACCTTCGTCTCCAGCCACACCCCGTGGGCGCCGCTGCCGGCCCTGCTCGACTGGGACGAGATCGGCGACGGCTCGGTCTACACCGCCCAGCAGCGCGGCGCCGCGCCGGCCGGCGAGGTGTGGAAGGACGCCGCCCGGGTCCGCGCAGCGTACGCCACGTCGATCAAGTACTCGATCGACAGCGTGGTCTCCTGGGTGCGCCGCTACGGCGACGACAACCTGGTGCTGGTCTTCCTGGGCGACCATCAGCCGGCGCCGATCGTGGTCGGCGACACGGCCGGCCACGACGTGCCGATCACCGTGGTCGCGCGTGACCCGGCAGTGCTGCGCCGGGTTGCCGACTGGGGCTGGACGGCCGGGCTGGAGCCCGCCCCGCAGGCGCCGGTGTGGCCGATGCACACGTTCCGCGACCGGTTCCTGACCGCGTTCGGCCCGGACGCCGCGCCGCCGCGCCCGCTGTCGCCGCCGCGGCGCTGAGTGAGGGCCGCGCGGGGGGTGGCCAGGGGTGCCGGCTGACCGGGGACCGGCCTGAGGGTCGCTTGTGGGGCTGTCCCGTGCTTGGCGCGTTCGCCGCCCTGCTCGGCGCCGTTCGCGCGGACCGGGCCGTCATCGCCGGGTTCCGCCGCGGATCGCCCGAGGTGTACGGCGGCAAAGCCCGTCTCCCCGCTGCGGTCGAAGCCCACCCGTGGCTGTCGAGAGAGAGCCCCCTAATCCGGTGGAGCCCCGCCGCCGCGGCCACTACGGTCGGCCCATGAGCACACGCACCATCCGGGTCACCGTCCGCGGCGCCTTCGACGGGCTCACCGCCGGTCAGCGCGCCGAGCTGCTGGCCGACGCCGCCGCCCACGACGTGGCGTTCGCCGCGTACACCGCGCAGGGGTCGCTGACCTACGACGTGGCCACGCGGCCGTTCTTCACCTTCCGTTTCGCCGAGACCGTGGCCGGCGAGCAGGACATCCCGGCCGCGGTGGGCCGCGCCGAGGCCGCCGCGGCGGCGTACCTGTCCGCGCGCGGCTACGGCTTCAAGAACCTCACCGCCCAGGCCGTCGACATGTCGCAGGTCCCGCTGGGCAAGCGCGGCCGCAAGCTGGCCGCGAGCGCCGACTAGAGCATCGCCAGCTGCGGCGGGCCCAGCCGCAGCCCGGCGGCGGCCACGTTCTCACGCAGGTGCGTGACGCGGCCGGTGCCGGGGATGACCAGCACGTGCGGGCCCTGGTGCAACGCCCAGGCCAGCCGGACCTGTTGGGGGCTCGCGCCCAGCGCGGCGGCGACCGCCCGCACCCCCGCGTGGGTCTCCGCCCCGGCGCCCTGCTCGCGGGCCGCCCCGGCCAGGGTGAAGAACGGCACGAAGGCGATGCCGTGCTCGCCGCAGGCGCGCACCAGCTCGTCCTGCCCGCGCCGGTAGTCCAGCCCCCAGGCGTTCTGCACGCAGGCCACCGGGGCGATCGCGCGGGCCTCGTCGAGGTGCGCGGGCGTCGCCGCGGACAGCCCCAGGTGCCGGATCAGACCCTGCTCGCGCAGCGCGGCCAGGGCGGCGAACTCCTCGGCGCAGCTGCCGTGCCCGGGCCCGCGCAGCCGCAGGTTGACCAGGTCGAGGTGGTCGCGGCCGAGCCGGCGCAGGTTCTCCTCGACCTGGGCGCGCAGCTGGGCGGCGCTGCGCGCCCAGCCCTGCTCGCCCGGGCCGACCTTGGTGGCGATCAGCAGGTCCTGCGGGTACGGCCGCAGCGCGGCGCGGATCAGCTCGGTGGCGTACCGCTTGGCGCCCTCGCCCACACCCAGGGTGCCGCCGGGGGAGACGTAGAACGCGGCGGTGTCGATGTGGTTGACCCCGAGCGCGACCGCCTCGCGCAGCACCCGGATGGCCGGCGCCGGGTCCGGCGCGACGGTCAGGCGCATCGAGCCGAAACCCATCCGGCGTACGGTGTGCCCGCCCAGCGTCCAGCTCCCGGCGGCCGCGGCGTCGATCGGGTCGGTCGGCATCGGGCCAACCTAGCCGGGCCGCGCCCCCGGCGCCGCCCCGCGGCTCACTGCTCGGTGGCCACCACGTCCACGTGCGGCCACGTCATCATCGCCGAGCCCCAGGTCAGGCCCCCGCCGAACGAGGTCGCCAGCAGCCGGTGCCCGGCCTGCAGCTGCTCGGCGCGGCAGGCGTCGCCCAGCGCCAGCGGGATCGACGCGGCGCCGGTGTTGCCGACCGTGGCGACGTTGCCGATGCAGCGCTGCGCCGGCACCCCGATCTGCTCGGCGACGCGGTCCAGGATCCGCTGGTTGGCCTGGTGGGCGACGAAGCGGTCGACGTCGGCGACGGTGTCCCCGGCGGCGTGCAGCACCCGCAGCGACGAGGCGGTCATGTGCTCGACGGCCCGCCGGTAGACCTCCTGACCGGAGATCGACCAGTGCACGTCGTCGGACTCGGGCCCGGTGCGGGCCCGCTGCCGGCAGCCGCCGGCCTCGATCCGGATCAGGTCCGCGGCCGCGCCGTCGCTGCCCAGGTCGAACGGGCCGATCGCCCCGGGCTCGCCGGCCTCGCCGGCGCGCAGCACCACCGCACCGGCGCCGTCACCGAACAGGATCGCCGGGCCGCGGGTCTCCGGGGTCTGCTGCAGGAAGTACGAGTTGGTCTCGGCGCCGATCAGCAGCACCCGCTCGGCGATGCCGGCGGCGATCAGCCCGGCGCAGGTGGCCAGGCCGTAGACGAAGCCGCTGCACACCGCGGCCAGGTCGAAGGCGGCGGCCGGGGCCACCCCGACCCGCCAGGCGACCTCCGGGGCGGTGGCCGGGCTGAGCCGGTCCGGGGTGGTGGTGGCCACCACGACCGCGTCCACCGCGTCGGTCTGCGCCGACTTGAGCGCGTTGCGGCCGGCCGTCGTGGCCAGATCCGCCGTGGTGGTGCCCGGGTCGACGATGCGCCGCTGGGCGATGCCGGTGCGCCGGCGGATCCACTCGTCGCTGACGCCCAGGGCCGGCGCCAGCTCGGCGTTGGCGACCACCCGAGCGGGCACGGCGGTGCCCAGACCTTGCAGTACGGCGACTCTGCTCACAACTCTCCTTCGCGGGTGGTCCCTGCCGGTGACGCGACCACCAGCATCGGCTGCGTACGCCGTACCCCCGCCTCGCCACCGCACACCGCCGGGGAAAGTCCGCCGTTCGAGTCGCCTGGCCCGGGTCGCGCGCGCAGCATTTCGTCCACCGTATGTCGACGGTGGGCCCCGGCACACGACCTACCCGGCGGTAGCCGTGCCAACGTGGGCAAGGCAACTCCGCCGGCCCCCTCGGGTCAGGAGGTGGGCAGGCCCCGTTCGCCCGCGCTGCGCTCCACGCAGAACTCGTTGCCCTCCGGGTCGCGCATGGTGACCCAGCCCAGGCCCTCGGGGGTGCGGTGGTCCTCGTAGACGGTGGCGCCCAGCGCGAGCAGCCGTTGCACGGTCTCGTCGCGGGTGCCCTCCGGCGGCTGGATGTCCAGGTGGACCCGGTTCTTGCCGGCCTTGACGTCGCCCACCCGGATGAACAGCAGCCCCGGCGCGCCCGGCTGCGGCGCGGTGATCAGCACCTCGTCGTCGTCGGGCTCCTCGTCGGGAAGGTAGCCGGTCACCGCGAGCCAGAACCGGGCCAGCGCGTGCGGGTCGTGGGCGTCGATCGTGATGTGGCGTACCGGATTGAGGATCATGGCCGGCAGCCTAACCGGCTCCCGGTCCGGCCGGGCGCCCGCAAAAACCGGTGGCCGGCCGGGCCCCGGCCGCCGATGATGAGGCGTCCGAGGTCCCCTGCACGAGGAGAGCGTCATGCGAGCTGCGTCGGTGTCCCGCCCGGCCCCTGTCGCCTCCCCGAAGGACCTGACGCGCCTTGTCCCTGCTCAACCTGGCCATCCTGGCCCACGTCGACGCCGGTAAGACCAGCCTGACCGAGCGGCTGCTGTACGACGCCGGGGTCATCGACCACGCCGGCAGCGTCGATGCCGGCACCACCCGCACCGACACCCTCGACCTGGAACGCCGCCGCGGCATCACCATCAAGGCGGCGGTGGTCGCGTTCGGTGTCGGCGAGCACACGGTCACCCTCATCGACACCCCGGGCCACCCCGACTTCATCGCCGAGGTGGAACGGGTGCTCGGCGTGCTCGACGGCGCCGTGCTGGTGGTCTCCGCCGTCGAGGGGGTCCAGGCCCAGACCCGGATCCTGTTCCGCACCCTGACCCGGCTGCGGATACCCACCCTCATCTTCGTCAACAAGATCGACCGGCGGGGCGCGCGGACCGGGTCGCTGCTCGACGAGCTCCACCGGCGCCTCGGCCCGGACATCGTCGCGCTGAACACCGTGCGCGGGGCGGGCACCCGTACCGCCGAGGTCGTCGCCGGCCCGGACCCGGCGCTGGGCGAGCTGCTCGCCGAGCGCGACGACCGCCTGCTCGCGGCCCTGGTCGACGACCGGCCGGTCGGCGCCGCGCGGCTGCACCGCGCGCTCGCCGCGCAGACCCGCCGCGCGCAGCTGCACCCGGTGCTGTTCGGCTCGGCGATCACCGGCGCCGGGGTGCCCGAGCTGCGGGCCGCCCTGACCGACCTGCTGCCGGCGGCCGGCGGCGACCCGGCCGGGCCGCTGTCCGGCACCGTGTTCAAGGTCGAGCGCGGCCCGGCCGGCGAGAAGCTCGCCTACGCCCGGCTGTTCTCCGGCACCCTGCGGGTACGCGACCGGCCGGGCCCCGACCCCGCCGACAAGGTCACCGCCGTGGAGGTGTTCACCGCCGGGGCCACGGCGCGCCGCCCGGCCGTCACCGCGGGCCGGATCGCCCGGCTGCGGGGGCTGCACGCCGTCCGCGTCGGCGACCCGCTCGGCGCCGCGCCGCCCGGACCCGGCCGGCAGTTCGCGCCGCCGAGCCTGGGCACCGTCGTCATACCCGCCGACCCGCGCCGGCGCGGCGCCCTCTACGCCGCCCTGTCCCGGCTGGCCGAGCAGGACCCGCTGATCGGGCTGCGGCCCGACCTGTCGCTCACCCTCTACGGCGAGGTGCAGAAGGAGGTCATCGCGGCCACCCTCGCCGACGAGCACGGCCTGCGGGTGCGCTTCACGCCCACCACCACCCTGTGCACCGAGCGGCTGACCGGCACCGGCGAGGCGGTCGCCCGCATCGGCGAGGACACCAACCCGGACCTGGCCACCGTCGGGCTGCGGGCCGCCCCGGGCCCGCCCGGCGGCGGCATCACCTTCACCCTCGGCGTGGAACTGGGCTCGATGCCGCCGGCGTTCTTCACCGCCGTCGAGGAGTCCGTGCGCGACACCCTCACCCGCGGCCCGCACGGCTGGCCGGTGCCCGACTGCGCGGTCACCATGACCCACAGCGGCTACCTGGCGCGGCAGAGCCACGCCCACGGCACCTTCGACAAGAGCATGTCCAGCACCGCCGGCGACTTCCGCCGGCTCACCCGCCGGGTGCTGGGCGTTGCCCTGGCCCGGGCCGGCACGCGGGTCTGCGAGCCGATCCACCGGTTCACCCTGGAGCTGCCCACCGACACCCTCGGCGCGGTCCTGCCGGTGCTCGGCGCGCTGCGCGGCGTACCCCTGCACACCGCGCCGGACGGCCCGGTCTGCCTGGTCGAGGGTGAGCTGCCGGCAGCCCGCGTGCACGAGCTACGGCAGCGGCTACCCGCCCTGACCCGCGGCGAGGGCGTCCTGGACGCCGCGTTCGACCACTACGCCCCGGCCCCCGAGCGACGGTGATCGCTCACAGGTCCAGGAAGGCGGCGATCGCCTCCACCACCAGGGCGTGGTCGTCGGCCTGGGGCAACCCCGACACCGTCACCACCCCGACCACCCCCACGTCGGGCACCCGCACCGGGAACGCCCCACCGTGCGCGGCGTAGTCGGCCGGGTCCACGCCGAACTTCGCGTCCAGCGCGTCGCCTCTGGCCGCCAGCCGCCGGCCGACCAGGTAGGACGATGCGGCGAAACGCTCCACCACCCGCACCTTGCGGGCGATCCACGCGTCGTTGTCGGCCGTGCTGCCCGGCAGCGCCGCGTGGAACAGCTGCTGGGTGCCGCGGCGGATGTCCACCGCCACCGGCAGGTCCCGGGTGGTCGCCAGATCGACCAGCAGGCTGCCCAGGTGCCAGGCGTCCGCGTTGTCGAACCGGGCGAACGTCAGGCGCCGCTCCTGCTCCTCGAGCGCTGCGATGAGATCGTCGTCGGTCATGGCGCCATTGTCCGGCAAAGATCAGCTTCGGCCACGGCTACGGCGCAACCAGATCCCCAGCGAGCCCAGGATCACGAACACCACCGCCGCACAGCAGACCGCCTTGAACACAGCCACCCTCCCACGTTGCCGCTAAGGTCTAACCCCGTGCGCCTGGCCACCTTCAACCTGCTGCACGGCAGGTCCCTGTCCGACGGCACCGTACACGCCGACCGCATCGCCGCCGCCGTCGCCGACCTGGACGCCGACGTGCTGGGCCTGCAGGAGGTGGACCGGGCCCAGCCGCGCAGCGGCCTGCTCGACCTGACCGCCATCGCCGCCGAGGCGATGGGCGCCCCCGTGCACCGCTTCGCCGCCGCCGTGGTGGGCACCCCGGGGGAGCGGTGGCAGCCCTGGCGCTCCGACGACGACAACGCCCACCCGCTCTACGGCATCGCGCTGGTCAGCCGCTGGCCCGTGCTGCGCTGGCAGATCACCCAGCTGCCGGCCGCGCCGGTGCGCTCCCCGGTGTGGATCCCCGGGCCCGGCGGGGGACTGATGATGCTCAAGGACGAGCCGAGGATCCTGCTCGCCGCCGTCGTCGACGCCCCCACCGGGCCGATGACCGTGGCCAACACCCACCTGTCGTTCGTGCCCGGCTGGAACGTGCGCCAGCTGCGCGCCGCCGTCCGGGCCCTGCGCGCCCTGCCGGCGCCGCGGATCCTGCTCGGCGACCTCAACATGCCCTCCGGGCCGGTGCGGGCCTTCTCCGGCTGGCGGCCGCTGGCCCGCCGGGCCACCTACCCCAGCCCGTCGCCGCGCGCGCAGCTCGACCACATCCTGGCCGACCCGCGCGGGGCGGGGCTGCTCGGACCCGTCGTGCAGGTACGCACCCCCGCCGTGGGGGTTTCCGACCACCGGCCGCTGGTCGTGCACCTGGACCCGCCCCCGGCCGACTAGATCCCCTCGAAGGGGGCCTGGAAGCGGATGGCCCAGTCGTCCTCGCGGCCCCGGCGCTCCAGGAAGGCCCTGGTGGCGGCGAAGTCGTCGAACCAGGCCGGCAGGGGGCGCAGCCGGCGGCCCAGCGAACGGCCGAAGTTGTCCCAGTGCACCGGCACGATCAGCCGCGGGCGGATGGCCTCGACGACGTGGTGCCAGTAGTCGTCGCGGAACGCGGCCGGCTGCCGGCCCAGCGCGCCGATCCCCAGATAGAGCACCTCGGCGCGGACACCGGCGAACGCGCCGGGGACGAAGTTGGCGCTGGGGTGGATGAAGACCGACCCGCTCGGGTGGACGAGGTGGAAGGAGAAGCAGCCGCCGTCGCGGTAGCGGCTCGCCCGCGCCGGGGTGGCCAGCGGCTCCCGGATCGACCCCGGGTACCGGTTGCCGGGGCTGTGCCGGCCCTCGAAGACCCGCACGGTGAAGTCGCCGACGGTGTACTCCCGGCCGTGGGCAATCGGCTGCAGGCAGGCCTCGGGCAGTCCCGCGCCTCGGCCGACGTTCAGGGCGGACTCCGACCCGTACAGCGTCCCGCCGACCTGCTTGATCACCTCGGGTGCGTCCATGACGTGGTCGTAGTGAGCGTGGGCCACGAAGACGGCATCCAGGCTGGTCACCCCACCCTTCGCCAAGGCCCGGCGGACCCGCCCGGGGTCGGGGGCAATGCGTCCCAGGCCCACCCGCAGCAGCGACGGCCGGGTGAGGAAGGCATCGGTGAAGATGCCCACCGTGCCGTCGCTGACGTGCACCGAGGAGGTGCCGTAGAAGGTGCACCGGACCGCGCCGGACATCGGTCAGGGCCGCCACTCGAACAGCAGCTCCAGCCCGTCCTGCTCGTCCCACTGCTCGCCGACCCGCTCGAAGCCGAACCCGGCGATCGTCGCCAGCGACGCCACGTTGGCCGGGCTGATGCTGGCCCGCACGACCCGTACCGCCGGCTCGCGCCGGGCCCGCTCCAGCAGCGCCGCCAGCATCTGCTTGGCGTAACCCCGCCGCCGGTACGCCGGATCCACTGAGTAGCCGACCTCGACCCTCCCGTCGGCGTCCGGCGGGCCGTGGAAACCGGCGTGCCCGACCACCATCCCGCCGGGCTCGGCCACCGCCGCCCGGGCGACCCACTCCGCGCTGGCCGGATCCCGGGCGATCTGCTCCCGGCGGATCTCCCACAGCCAGCGCTCGGACACCAGGAACTCGCTGAGCGGGTGACCGGCGGCGGCGCCGGCCGCCGGCAGGTCCCCGGCGATCAGCGCGTCGAGCGCGGCCGGCGGCAGTCTGACGAAACGGATCACCCGGCGATCCTAGGGCCTGTGTTCATCGCCACTTCAGTTGTGCACAACTCAATCGCGCACTAGCGTTCTCGGCATGGCAGGCACCGACACCACCGGACTCGAGCAGATGATCTGCTTCGAACTCCACGCCGCCTCCCGGGCCATGACCAGCCTCTACCGCCCCGCCCTGGAAGCCCTCGGCCTCACCTACCCGCAATACCTCGCCCTACGCGTCATCTGGCACCGCGGCCGACTCACCGTCCGCGACCTCGGCGCCGCCCTGCGCCTCGACAGCGGCACCCTCTCGCCCCTGCTCAAACGCCTCGAACACCAGGGCCTCATCCACCGCCAACGCGGCACCGACGACGAACGCACCGTCTGGATCAGCCCCACCCCCGCCGGCGCCGCCCTCGAACACCGCGTCGCCGACCTGCCCCACCGCCTCGCCTGCGCCCTCGACCTCACCATCGAGGAATTCACCCAACTGCACCACCTGCTCACCCGCATCCGCGGCGCGGCAGCCACCGCCAGCACCATCTGACCAAGGAGCGACCCACCATGACCGCTGTCTACACCGCATCCGCCACCGCCACCGGCGACGGCCGCGGCGGCCACACCCGCTCCAGCGACGGCGTCCTCGACCTCGACCTCGCCGTCCCCAAGGAGATGGGCGGCCCCGGCGGCCACCTCACCAACCCCGAACAGCTCTTCGCCGCCGGCTACGCCGCCTGCTTCCACAGCGCCCTCAAGCTCGTCGCCGGCAAGCAGAAGATCACCCTCACCGACACCGCCATCACCGTCGACGTCGGCATCGGCCCCAACGACAAGGGCGGCTACGGCCTCACCGTCGCCATCGAAGCCGAACTGCCCGGCCTCGACGAAGCCACCGCCCACAGCCTCATCGAGGCCGCCCACCAGGTCTGCCCCTACAGCAACGCCACCCGGGGCAACGTGGACGTCAACCTCACCATCGCCTGACGGGAGCAGCCATGCCCACCCTGACCACCAGCCCCGGCGTCGACCTGCACTACGACGACGCCGGCACCGGAAACCCCGTCGTGCTCATCCACGGCTGGCCCCTGTCCAGCCGCAGCTGGGAAGCCCAGATCCCGGCCCTAATCGCCGACGGCCACCGCGTCGTCACCTACGACCGCCGCGGCTTCGGCCAGAGCAGCCAGCCCTGGGACGGCTACGACTACGACACCTTCGCCGCCGACCTCGACGCCCTGCTGCGCCACCTCGACCTGCGCGAGGTCACCCTCGTCGGCTTCTCCATGGGCGGCGGGGAAGTAGCCCGCTACCTCGGCACCTACGGCAGCGACCGGATCGCCCGGGCCGTCTTCGCCGGCGCCGTCCCGCCGTACCTCTACAAGAGCGACGACAACCCCGACGGCGCCCTCGACGACGCCACCATCAAGGCCTTCCAGCAGGGCGTCACCACCGACCGGATCGCCTTCGTCGACGGCTTCGCCACCAACTTCTTCACCGCCGGCACCACCCTCAAGGTCAGCGACGCCCAGGTCCGCTACGCCCAGGAACTGGCCCACGTGGCCTCACCCAAGGGCACCCTGGACTGCATCGCCGCCTTCGGCCTCACCGACTTCCGCGGCGACCTCGCCAAGATCGACGTACCCACGCTGGTCATCCACGGCGACAGCGACGCCATCGTGCCCTTCGAGCACAGCGGCAAGCGCACCCACGAAGCCGTCGCCGGCAGCCGCCTCGTGGTCATCAAGGACGGCCCGCACGGCATCAACGCCTCGCACCCCGCCGAGTTCAACGAAGCCCTGCTCACCTTCCTGCACAGCTAAGGCGCCAGCTCACCCAGCGCGCGGTTGGTACGGTTCGCCCGTACCGCCGCGCGCTGCTGCGCCGCCGTCACCTCGATGTAACCCTGCGACGTCGTCAACGACGCATGCCCCAACAGCCGCATGATCTCCGAGGCGTTCGCCCCGTCCTCCGCCAGACGCGTCGCGAACGTATGCCGCAACGCATGCAACTGCGCACCCCGCGGCACCCGATCGGCGACACCCGCCCGCCGGAAACAGGACTCCACCAGATACTGCAGACCACCCCGCCGCAACGGCGCGCCCTTGCGGTCCACCAACAACGCGTCCCCCGGCCGCAACCGCCCGAACCGCAACCGCCGGCTCTCCAGATACCGCTCCACCACCGCATCCAGCTCCGGCTCCACCGGCACCGTCCGCGGCCGCCCGCCCTTGCCGGCCACCTCCACCCGCCGCTCACCCGGCCGACCCAGCACCGAACCCGCCCGCAACGCCAGCAACTCCGACAACCGCAGCCCGGCGCACAACGCCAGAGCCAGCACCACCACATCACGCTCCGGCCACGGATCCCGCTGCCGCTCGTCGCGCCCGTTGACCGCCTGCAACAACTGCTCCGGGGTGTCCTCACCGCGCAACGGCTTGGGGGAGGGGACCGCCATCCGCGGCTTGCCCACCGCCGACATCGGATTGCCGGCGACCACGCCGTCCACCACCAGGAAACCGAAGAACGAGTTCCAGCTCGACCAGCACCGGTAGACCGAGGCGGGCGCCCGGCCGGCGGCGAAGGCGGCGAACGCCGCGCGCAGGGCCTTGGGGGAGAGGTCACGCAGAGTGACATCATCGCCGATGAGCTTGAGGACGGTGGTCAGGTCCCGGCGGTACGCCATCAGGGTGTGCTCGGACGGCTTGCGGACCGCCCTTGCGCCGAGGAAGTCTTCTATGAGAGTTTCAACCTTGATGTCTTGTTCATCCCGCATAAGGAATATTATGCAGGAAATGGGCACTCAGCGCATCGGCCCAGCGAGGCGGCGGGCGGCGGCGCTGCAGGTGTAGTGCAGGCGGCCATGGTCTCTTTGTGCCAGCCCACGTGATCGCTAGTCCGACCTGGCCGTTCCGAAGCGGCCTGCTGCGGGCTTCGACAGCGCGGTCCGAGGCGGACGGCTTTCCGGTATGTGGGTGCCGGTCAGCGCCCGGCTGACCTGCCGGCTCGCGGGGGGTCAGCCTTTGCCGGATGCGGGACCGCACGCCGTGAGCGCAGACTTCTGCCAGAAGCCTTCTCCTGAGATTTCGTGACGCCCACGCTGGCCCGCACTCGGCTTCGGAGGCCCTTCCGCGCTCAGGTTGACATAATGTCAATTATCGACCATGCGAATGGTGGATGTTGGTGCGTCGGTTTGGACCGCTGGTGAGCGTGAGGTCCCGCTTCCGGTGTCGCGGTGTGGGGCCTCACGCCTGTGTCGGTCCGATCGCCGTGAAGGCCTTGGCCGGGTCGGGTCGAGTCGTGATCCCGTGGCCGCGGGTGCCGAGCAGCCTCTCCCGGGTCTTGAGCCGACCGACCGACCGCGACGCCGTGACGCCGTCGGCTTGCTTCGGCGGTTGCTCCGCGCGGCGAGCCCGGTGATGCGGGCCCGTGACGGCGCGCCCTGTCGTTGGGAGTCGGCGCCCCTTTCCGGCAACGCTGCGCCCGCTCCCTGGACCAGGAGATCCGAGCGCCAGGAGATCCCGAGCGCTCCCCCACGCTCATGATCAACTCGTGGTCGTGGAGCGACGCTGTGCCAGCCTGTGGGAGCGGCGCCTCCGGGCGCGCCACCAGCAGTCCGGCTGCCTCCTGCGCCGCTCCCCCGCGCCGTCGGTCAGTTCGCGCCCACGTAGGCCGCCAGGTGCTCCCCCGTAAGAGTCGAGCGTCCGGCGACCAAATCCGCCGGGGTGCCCTCGAAGACGATGCGGCCGCCGTCGTGGCCGGCGCCGGGGCCGAGGTCGATGATCCAGTCGGCGTGGGCCATGACGGCCTGGTGGTGTTCGATGACGATGACCGATTTGCCGGCTTCGACGAGGCGGTCGAGCAGGGCGAGGAGTTGTTCGACGTCGGCCAGGTGCAGGCCGGTGGTGGGTTCGTCGAGGATGTAGATGCCGCCCTTGTCGCCCATGCGGGTGGCGAGCTTGAGGCGCTGGCGTTCGCCGCCGGAGAGGGTGGGCAGGGGTTGACCGAGGGTAAGGTAGCCCAGGCCGACGTCGGCGAGGCGTTGCAGGATCGTGTGGGCGGCCGGGGTGCGGGCCTCGCCGGCGCCGAAGAACTCGGTGGCCTCGGTGACCGACATGGCGAGGACCTGGCTGATGTCGCGGCCGCCGAAGTGGTGCTCGAGCACGGCGGGCTGGAATCTCTTGCCCTCGCATTGTTCGCAGGGGGTGGCTACGCCGGCCATCATGGCCAGGTCGGTGTAGATGACCCCGGCGCCGTTGCAGGTGGGGCAGGCGCCTTCGGAGTTGGCGCTGAACAGGGCGGGTTTGACGCCGTTGGCCTTGGCGAAAGCTTTGCGGATGGGGTCGAGCAGGCCGGTGTAGGTGGCGGGGTTGCTGCGGCGGGAGCCGCGGATGCCGCTCTGGTCGACGGCGATGACGCCGGCCGAGGCCGGGACGGATCCGTGGATGAGGGAGCTCTTGCCGGAGCCGGCGACGCCGGTGACCACGCAGAGCACGCCGAGGGGGACGTCGACGTCGACGTTCTGCAGGTTGTTGGCGGTGGCGCCGCGGATCGGCAGGGTGCGGGTGCGGGTGCGGACGGTCGGTTTGAGCTGGGCGCGGTCGTCGAAATGGCGGCCGGTGACGGTGCCGCTGGTGCGCAGGCCTTCGACCGTACCGGTGTAGCAGATGGTGCCGCCGGCGGTGCCGGCGCCGGGTCCGAGGTCGATGACGTGGTCGGCGATGGCGATGGTTTCGGGTTTGTGTTCGACGACGAGCACGGTGTTGCCCTTGTCGCGCAGGTGCAGCAGCAGGTTGTTCATGCGCTGGATGTCGTGCGGGTGCAGGCCGATGGTGGGTTCGTCGAAGACGTAGGTGACGTCGGTGAGGGCGGAGCCGAGGTGGCGGATCATCTTGACGCGCTGGGCCTCGCCGCCGGAGAGGGTGCCGGCGGGGCGGTTGAGGGAGAGGTAGCCGAGGCCGATCTCGACGAAGGAGTCGAGGGTGCGGTGCAGGGTGGTCAGCAGCGGGGCGACGGAGGGTTCGTGGAGGTCGCCGACCCAGGTGGCGAGGTCGCTGATCTGCATGGCGCAGGCGTCGGCGATGGAGACGCCGGCGATCTTGGAGCTGCGGGCGGCGGCGCTCAGGCGGGTGCCGTCGCAGTCGGGGCAGGTGGTGAAGGTGACGGCGCGTTCGACGAAGGCGCGGATGTGGGGTTGCATGCTGTCGACGTCCTTGGACAGCATGGATTTCTGGATCTTGGGGATGAGGCCCTCGTAGGTGAGGTTGATGCCCTCGACCTTGATCTTGGTGGGTGCCTTGTGGAGCAGGTCGTGCAGTTCGCGCTTGGTGAACTTGCGGATGGGCTTGTCCGGGTCGAAGAAGCCGCAGCCGCTGAAGATGCGCCCGAACCAGCCGTCCATGCTGTAGCCGGGGATGGTCAGGGCGCCCTCGTTGAGGCTCTTGCTGTCGTCGTACAGGGCGGTCAGGTCGATGTCGGTGACCGAGCCGCGGCCCTCGCAGCGCGGGCACATGCCGCCGGTGATGGAGAAGCTGCGGCGTTCCTTGACGGTGGTGCCGCCGCGTTCGATGTTCACCGCGCCCGCGCCGCTGATCGAGGCGACGTTGAAGGAGAACGCCTGGGGCGAGCCGATGTGCGGCTGCCCGAGCCGGCTGAACAGGATGCGCAGCATGGCGTTGGCGTCGGTGGCGGTGCCGACCGTGGAGCGGGGGTCGGCGCCGATGCGTTCCTGGTCGACGATGATGGCGGTGGTGAGCCCTTCGAGGACGTCGACCTCGGGGCGGGCCAGGGTGGGCATGAAGCCCTGTACGAAGGTGCTGTAGGTCTCGTTGATCAGCCGTTGGGACTCGGCGGCGATGGTGCCGAAGACCAGCGAGCTCTTGCCGGAGCCGGAGACGCCGGTGAAGACGGTCAGCTGGTGCTTGGCGATCTCGACGCTGACGTCCTTGAGGTTGTTCACCCGGGCGCCCTGCACGCGGATCCGGTCGTGGCGGGCGGGGCGGTGCGGCTCGCTGGGCGGCGGCGCCGTCCGGGTGGCCGTGCTCATGGCTTCTCCCTCGTGAGGTGGTGCGGTCGGGCGGGTCAGCGCAGCTGCTGGATGCGGATCATGTTGCCCGCCGGGTCGCGCAGGGCGCAGTCGCGGATGCCGTACGGCTGGTCGGTCGGTTCCTGGACGATCTCGGCGTCGCCGGCCTGGAGCCGTTCGAAGGTGCCGTCGAGGTCCTTGGTGGCCAGGTTGATGCCGGCGTAGGTGCCCTTGGCCATCATCTCGGCGATGGTGGCGCGCTCCTGGTCGGTGATGCCGGGGTCGGCGCCGGGCGGGTGCAGCACGATGGAGGTGCCGGGCTGGCCGGCGGGGCCGACGGTGATCCAGCGCAGCCCGTTGTAGCCGACGTCGTTGCGGACCTCGAAGCCGAGGGTGTCGCGGTAGAAGGCCAGGGCGGCCTCGGGGTCGTTGTGCGGCAGGTACGCGCTGTGAATGACGATGTCCATGCCGGTCACGCTAATGGGGGCGGCGTGAGCTGCGCTTCTCGATTCCTGATCGGTCTGGTGATCTGCTTGGCCACGCAGGAGGGCATGCCGGCGGTGGCGCGGGCGGCCTCGCGGCGGTAGACGCTGGGCGCGACGCCGACCAGTTCGGTGAAGCGGGTGCTGAAGGTGCCCAGTGAGGAGCAGCCGACGGCGAAGCAGACGTCGGTGACGCTGAGGTCGCCGCGGCGCAGCATGGCCATGGCGCGTTCGATGCGCCGGGTCATCAGGTACGCGTACACCGACTCGCCGTAGGCCTGCTTGAACGCGCGGCTCAGGTGCCCGGCGGACATGGTGGCGCCGCGGGCCAGCGCCTCGACGTCCAGCGGCTGGGCGTAGTCGCGGTCGATGCGGTCCCGGACGCGGCGCAGCCGGGCGAGGTCGTTCAGGTGGTGTGCCGCGGCGGGTCTGCTGGTCACTGCGAAATCGTGCCACGCCGCCCCGCGGTTGCCCAGCGGCGCGCGGGATGCCGTATCAAGGGGTGATGACTGAGCAGCCGTTGCCGGGCGGGTTCGTCGGCGCCGCCGTACGGGTGGGTGGCACCGTGCGCAAGGCGGCGCCGCCGGATGCGCCGTTCGTCGGCCGGTTGCTGGGTTTCTTCGCCGAGCGGGGCTGGCCGGGCGCGCCGCGGTGGCTCGGGGTGGACGAGCGTGGGCGGCAGGTGCTGGGTTTCGTCGAGGGGGACGTGCCGGGCGGCGACGCCGCTGCCCCGGTCGGCGACGACGCGCTGGCCGCGGTGGCGCGGCTGGTGCGCGCCTTCCACGACCTGACGGCGGGGTCGGCGCTGGCCGGGGATCAGGAGGTGGTGTGTCACCACGACCTGTCGCCGGCCAACACGGTGTTCCGGGCCGGGATGCCGGTGGCGTTCATCGACTGGGACCTGGCCGGGCCGGGGCTGCGGGTGCAGGACGTGGCCCACGTGTGCTGGCAGTTCGTGCCGCTGGGCCCGGGGGTGGCGCCCGCGGAGGCGGGGCGGCGGGTGCGGGTGGTGGCGCGGGCGTACGGCTGGGGTGATCTTGCGGTGCTCGTCGATACGGTGTTGTGGTGGCAGGACCGGTGCTGGCGGGGCATCGAGGCGGGCGCGGACGCGGGGGTGCCGGCGATGGTGCGGCTGCGGGAGGCCGGTGTGGTGTCGCGGGTGCGGGCGGCGTACGAGTGGACCGGGCGGCATCGCCGGTCGCTAGGGTGATCCGGTGACGGACCTGCGGCGGCTCTTCGACGATCTGGTGGGCCTGGAGATCGCGGTGTGGGACGCCGTCGACGCCCGGCTGCGCCGCGACTGCGCCCTGCCGCTGGGTCAGTTCATGCCGATGCGGGTCGTGGCCGCGACACCGGGCTGCCGGGTGCTGGACGTCTCGGCCCAGCTGCAGATCACCGTGGGCGCGGCGAGCAAGGTGGTGGACCGGGTGGAGGCCGCCGGGCACTGCGCGCGCCGGCCCAACCCGCGGGACCGGCGCTCGTCGCTGATCGCGTTGACGCCGTCGGGGTCGGCGGCGCTGGCGGCGGCCGAGGTGGTGTTCGAGCGGGAGCTGGCGGAGCTGCTGGGCGGGGTGCTGTCGCCGGTGGCGCTGACCCGGTTCGCCGGCACGCTGGGCCGGGTGCGTGCCGCGCTCCGCTGAGCCAGTGACGGGCATGTATGTTTCCGGGCATGATGCGGCATCGGGTCGTGCCGTTGCTGGTCGTGGCGTCGGGGCTGGTCGCGGTGGTGCCGGCGGCGCTGGGCCCGTACCCGGGGCTGGCCTGGCCGCTGGTCGCGCTGCTGGCCGTGGCCGGGATCGCGCTGGGGTGGTGGCAGCGGCGGCCGGCCGGGCCGGCCCCGGCGGTGGCGCCGCAGCGCCGCCCGGCGGAGTTGCCGGCCGCGCCGGTGCTGGTCGGCCGGGCCGCGGAGCTCGCCGCGGTGTCGGCCGCGGTGGCCGGCGGGGCGCAGCTGGTGGTGCTCGCGGCGGCGGCCGGCACGGGCACGTCGGCGCTGGCGTTGCGGGCCGCCCACGACGCCCGCGACCACTACCCCGACGGTCAGCTGTTCGCGGCGCTGCGGGGCGCCTCGGCTGATCCGGTGCCGCCGGAGGCGGTGCTGGTGCGGTTCCTGCGGGCGCTGGGCCGCCCGGACGACGAGCTGCGCGGCGACGTGGCGGAGCTGGCGTCGCGGTTCCGCTCGGTGGTGGACGACCGGCGGGTGCTGGTGCTGCTCGACGACGCCCGGGACGCCGCGCAGGTGCGCCACCTGCTGCCCGGCGGGGCGCACAGCCTGGCCCTGGTGACCAGCCGGCGGTTGCTGTCGGACCTGCTGGGCGCGTCGGTGCTGACCATCGGCGCCTTGCCGGAGGAGGCGGCGCTGGAGCTGCTCACGGCGACGGCCGGCCCGGGACCGGTGGCGGCCGACCCGGACGGCGCCCGCCGCCTGGTGCGGGCGTGCGGCGGGCTGCCGCTGGCGGTCCGCATCATCGGCGCCCGGCTGCGGATGCGCGCGCAGTGGTCGGCGTCGGCGCTGGCGGACCGCCTCGACGACGAGAACCGGCGGCCGGCCGGGATGCGCCTGGCCGACCGGGCGGTGCGATCGACGCTGCGGGTCGTCTACGACGAGCTGGGCCCGGGCGAGCAGCTGGTGTTCCGGCGGGTGGGTGGCTACCCGGGCCCGTCGGTCGGGCTGGCCGCGGCGGCGGCGCGCTGCGCGCTGGAGGAGCACGCGGTGGCCGGGGCCCTCGAACGGCTCGCCGGGGCGTTGCTGGTGGAGTCGCCGGCCCCGGACCGCTACCGCATGCACGACCTGCTGCGGCTGTGCGCCCGGGACCTGGCGGCCGAGGGCGCCGAGGACGTCGAGGGCCTGCGCCGGCACCTGCGGTGGCTGACCGCGCGGGCCCGCCCGGGCGGCTGGCTGGCCGCGGAACGCGAGAACGTGCTGGCGGCGGTGCACGCGGCCGTCGGCGCGGGACTGGCCGCGGACGCCCGGGCGGTCATCGTGGCGGTGCATCCGCTGGTCACCGGCGAGGCCGAGCACGGCTACCGGCTGCGGCTGTGGCAGGCCGCGATCCCGGTGGCGACGGCGCTGGGCGACGAGCCGTTCCGCATCCGCGCGCTGCGGTGGGTGTCGCACGCGTACGGGATGACCGGCCAGTCCCGGCTCGAACTGCCGGCGGCGCAGCAGGCGCTGGCAGCCGCGGAGCGCCTCGGCACCGACGTACGCGAGATCGCGCTGGCGGCCTGGCGCGTCGGGGACGCCCTGCGCGCGCTGGACCGCTTCGACGAGGCGCAGGAGGCGCTGCTGCGGGCGCTGGAGCTGCTGACCGGGCTCGGGGCGGTCGCCGATGAGATCGAGGTGCGACTGTCGCTGGGCACGCTGGACAACACGTTCCTGCGGCCCGAGCTGAGCACCCCGGTGCTGACCCGGGCGGTGGAGCTGCTGGCGGAGCGCGACGAGCCCGAACGCGGCTGGGCGCTGCTGGGCCTGGCCGTGGCCGCCGGCCTGTCCGGGCAGGTCCAGCGGGCCCGCGAGCTGGTGGCCGACGCCCTGGGCGTCGCCGAGCGCCTCGGCGACGACCAGCTGCGCGGGCACTGCCTGCAGGAGCGCGGCTGGCTGCACGTGCGGCACGGGGCGTACAGGCACGCCGAACGTGACTTCGCGGCGATGCTGGCGATCTTCCAACGGCTGCGCGGCGGCCCCGGTGTCGCCGCCGCGCAGGCCGCGCTGGGTGAGATCGCCGACCTGCGCGGCGAGACGGCCGTGGCGCTGAGCCGGTTCGAGCTGGCGATGGCGGAGTATGAACGGCTCGGGCTGCCGGTGCGCCTGGGACAGATGCTGCAACGCCGGGCCGAGGTGCTGCGCGGGCTGGGCCGCGAGCAGGAAGCCGAGGCCGACGCGGCCCGCGCCCGGGAGCTGATCGGCGACGCGCCGGCCCACCGCGGCCCGGCACTGCGGCGGCGGCCGGACCGGCCGCGACGGGAGACGTGATGACGGTACGGTGGATCACCGGGTTCCTGGACACCCCGTCGCGGGTGGCCGAGCCGTTCTGGCAGGCGGTGACCGGCTCCGGGCTCTCGCCGCGGCGCGGACCGGGCGGGGAGTTCGCGACGCTGCGGCCGGCCGGCGGCGACCCGTACCTGCGGGTGCAGGTCGTCGGCGACGGCCCGGCCCGCGCCCACCTGGACCTGCACGTCACCGACGTCGCGGCGCAGGCCCGGCGGGCCGTGGCGCTGGGCGCCTCGGTGCTGGCCGACGAGGGCGAGCTGGTGGTGCTGCGCTCCCCCGCCGGGCTGCCCTGGTGCCTGGTGGCCTGGCACGGCGAGGCCAACCGGCCGGCCGGCGCGCGCAGCCTGGTCGACCAGATGTGCCTGGACGTGCCGGCCGGCGTCTTCGACGCCGAGGCCGGGTTCTGGGCCGCGGTGACCGGCTGGCCGCGGCGGCCGGGATCCCGGCCGGAGTTCCAGGCCCTGGTACGCCCGCCCGGCATGCCGCTGCGGCTGCTGCTGCAACGCGTCGACGCCCCGGCCGGCATGCACCTGGACCTGGCCTGCACGGACCGGGCCGCCGAGGTGGCGTGGCACGAGCAGCTCGGCGCGCGGGTGGTGGCCGGGCACGAGCGGTGGACCACGCTGCGGGACCCGGCCGGCCGGACGTACTGCGTGACCGACCGGCCGGTGTGAGTCACTGCCGGGCGAAGTCCTCCCCGAGCAGCTCCCGCAGCCGGCCCAGGGCCCGCATGCTCTGCATCTTCACCACCGACGGCGAGACCCCGAGGATCTCCGCGACGGTGGTCACGCTCTGGTCCTCCCAGTGCCGCAGCACCACGATGGCCTGGTCCCGTACCGGCAGCGTGGCCAGCGCGGCCATCAGCGTGACGTGCAGCTCCGCGGACGCGTCGGCCCCGCGCCCGGCCCGCTCCGGCAGCTCGGCCCGCACCACCTCGGTGTCGCTGCGGCGCCGGCGCTGGTCGAGGACCGCGTTCATCAGCACCCGGCGGCTGTAGGCCTCCAGGTCGGCGGTGCGGTGGATGCGGCGCCAGACGGCGTACATCCGGGCCAGCGTCAACTGGGTCAGGTCCTGCGCCAGGTGCCAGTCCCGGCACATCAGGTACGCGGTGCGCCGCAGCCGCGGGGTGGCCGCCACGACGAACTCGGCGAACTGCTCGTCGCGGGCCGCCCGCCGCGCGCTCGTCACCGCGGTGTTCCCGGGCAGGCCCGGCCGACCAGGTCCGCGACGCCCGGGCGGTGGGTGAACGCCGCGGCGAACCGGGGGTACTCCGACGGCTGGGTCAGCTGCACCCGGAACGACTGGGGCAGCGACTCGGCGGAGACCGACTGCAGGAAGTCCGGGTCGTCGTGCCAGAGCTCCTTGAACCGCTGGTACGCCTGCGCGCGGCTCTCGAACCGCACGTCCCGGACGCCGGGGTCGGCCCGCAACGCGTCGCGCAGGCCGGAAATCTGCACCGCGGTGGCCTCCTCGCTCAGGAACAGGGACACGTCGGTGGCGGCGTCCCGCACCGGCCACGTGCACGACGGGTCCGCCGGGCCCATCGCGATCGCGACCTGCGGCAGCGACGACGGAGGCGCCGGGGCGGGACCGAACGCCAGGTGGGCGACGAGGCCCGCGGCGGCCACCAGCACGGCCGCCGAACCGCCCGCGAGCAGGCCGCGACGCCGGCGGATCCGCCGGCCCTGGGCCATGGCCTGCGCCACGGGGTCGCCCGGGGCGGGCCAGGGTTCGTCGTCCAGGGCCCGCTGGAACAGCCCTCGAAGGTCTGGGTGCACGGTGTGCGCTCCTCGGTCGGTGGATGTCTGCCCTGGATGACGGTCCGAGGGGGTGGTTCGGTCACTTGCCGTCGGATCCGGTGGCGTGGGCGGCGTACCGTCCCGGCCATGGTGAGCATGCGCGTGAGCGACCGGCCGCGACTGGTCGCGATCCGGGCCCGGGCCCTGTTCGACGGAGTGTCGGCCACGCCGGTCGCCGATCCGGTGCTGATCCTGGACGGCGCGACCATCATCGCCGTCGATCACGCGGTCGCACCGCCGCCGCAGGCCCAGGTCGTGGACCTGGCCGGCGCGACGCTGCTGCCGGGCCTGATCGACCCGCACGTCCACCTGGCGTTCGACGCCGGCGCCGACCCGGTGACCGCGCTGGCCGAGCGGGACGACAGCGCGGCGCTGGCGGCGATGACGGCCGCCGGCCGCGTCGCCCTGCGCGGAGGTGTCACCACGGTGCGCGACCTCGGTGACCGCGCCTATCTGTCGCTGACCCTGCGCGGCGCCGGCGACCTGCCCACGATCGTGGCGGCCGGCCCGCCCATCACCACCCCGGCCGGACACTGCCACTTCCTCGGTGGACAGACCGAACCGGCGCCCGCGGCGCTGCGGGCCGCGGTACAGGAGCACGCCGACCGCGGCGTCGACGTCATCAAGGTGATGGCCAGCGGCGGAACGATGACCCCGGGCACCCGCCAGGAGCAGGCCCAGTTCAGCCCCGACCAGCTGCGGATCCTGGTCGACGAGGCCCACCGGCTCGGCCTGCCGGTCACCGCGCACGCCCACGGCACCTCCTCGATCCGCGCCGCCCTCGACGCCGGGGTGGACGGCATGGAACACGTCTCGTTCTGGAGCGCCGACGGCGTCGACGACCCCGGCGACCTCACCGGCCGGATCGTGGACAGCGGCGTGGCCGTGGGCCTGACCGCGGGCGTCGCCCCGGTGCCCGGGGCCACCCCGCCGCCGGCGGTGATGACGCGGATGCCGCGGATCATCGCCAACACCCGCAGCCTGTACGAGGCCGGCGCCCACCTGCTGATCGGCACCGACGCGGGCATCGGGCTCGCCAAGCCGCACGACGTGCTGCGCTTCGCCCTCGCCCAGAGCGCGCTGATCGGCACGACACCCGCGGCGGCGCTCCGCCTGGCCACCTCGACGGCCGCGGCCGCGTGCGGGCTGGCCACCCGCAAGGGCCGGCTGGCGCCCGGGTTCGACGCCGACATCGTCGCGGTGGACGGGGATCCGCTGGCCGATCTGGGCGCGCTGGGTAGCATCCGGGCGGTGTTCGCCCGGGGGGTTTCCGTTTCGCTCTCTTGAGGCGGGCGGCGTCGCCCGGTCCACTCCTCATAGGGCGAGCGTGCGACTTCTGGCCGTGGTCCGGTTATGCCGCCGTTGCTGGGCTGCGGTCGGGTGCGAACGCGCCGCTGCCGGCGGCGTCTCTGTCCCCCCGATCGGGGGCGAGCGCGCCGTTGCCGGACCGCGGCCGGTGGCGCAGTCGTTCGACCGGATGGGGGCGAGCGCGCCGTTCCCGGGCCGCAGTCCCGCGGCGTCGCCCGGTCTGCCGCATCGGGGCGAGCGCGCCGTTCCCGGGCCGAGGCGTCGCCCGGTCTTGCACATCGGTGGCGAGCGCGCCACCTCCGGGCCGCGGTCCGGTGGCGCCCGTGGTCCGGCCGACGGCCATAATCCCCCTCGCCGGGCCCAGCCCGCCGGGCGCGCCGCCGAACTTTGTCGGTGGGGCCTGGTAGAACTACCGCATTGAAACACGCGTTCGAACGACCGCTCGGACGACGGGGTGACCGACGAAGGGACGACCATGGCAACGGCGGCACGCACCGGTGCGCGAGGGCTCGGCACGGATGAGCTGCAGGTGATCCGCGACGGGCTCGCCGCGGGACGACGGCCCCGGGTGATGTTCACCGAGTCCGCGGGGCAGATCGCCGGGCAGGTCGGCCAGGTCGTCGCGCTGACCGACCCGGCCGAGTCCGACGAGTGGGTGGTGGTCCGCTTCGGCCGCGACGAGCTGCCGTTCTCCCCCGGCGACCTGCAGGTGGCGCCCAAGGGCCCGGTGAAGAAGGCCGCGCCCGCGGTCCCGGCGCAGCCCGCCCGGCCGGCCCCCGAGTTCGTGATCGACAAGCCGCTCCCGGCTCCCGCCGCCCCACCGGCCCCGGCGGCGACGCCGGCGGCGGCGAGCCCGGCCGCGTCCGAGGCGGCCCCCGCGGCCACCCCGCCGGCCCCGGCGCCCCGCAAGGCCCCCGCCAAGGCCGCCAAGCCCAAGCCGCCCCCCGGCCTGACGGTCACCCTCGCCTACACCGACGGCGAGTGGACCATCGCGGCCAACCAGGGCTCCAAGGCGCTCGCCAAGCCCTACGTGGTCAAGCCGTCCGAGGCGATGAAGATCGTGCAGCTGGTCGACGTGCCCGGCGTGCAGGAGGCGGTCGAGCAGATCGTGTCGGCCGAGCGGGCCGAGGTCGAGCAGCAGGCCGAGCGGCTGCGCGCCGAACTGGCCGAGATCGAGGCTCGGCTGGCGGAGCTGCGCGACGCGGGCTGACCGGCATGCGATCATGTCGAGCTGATGGAAGCGACTTGGCGGGCACCCTGGCTGTGGCGGGCGCTGCTGCGCATCTCGAGACTGGTCGTGCCGCTGATCTGCCGCCTGCGGGTCTCCGGCACGCTCGCACCCGGGCTGCGCCGCGGCCCGCTGATCCTGGCGGCCAACCACGTCAGCCCGGTCGACCCGCTGGTGCTGATGGCCGCGTGCAGCCGGGCCGGGATCGCCCCGCGGTTCATGGCCACGGCCGGGCTGTTCACCACCCCGGTGGTCGGCTCGATCATGCGCGCCTGCGGGCACCTGCGCGTCGACCGGCACACCGCCCAGGTGGCGCAGGCCCTGCCGGCGGCCGCGGCGGCGTTGCGCGACGGCTCGGTGGTGCTGGTCTATCCGGAGGGCCGCATCGGGCTCGACCCGTGGATGTGGCCCGAACGCGGCAAGACCGGCGTGGCCCGGATGGCCGCCCAGTCCG
This sequence comes from Actinoplanes nipponensis, assembly GCF_016862275.1. Lineage (GTDB taxonomy): Bacteria > Actinomycetota > Actinomycetes > Mycobacteriales > Micromonosporaceae > Actinoplanes > Actinoplanes nipponensis. The sequence continues at coordinate 277,753 of NZ_BOMQ01000026.1, forward strand.
GCGCGCCGGTGGTGCCCGTCGCGCAGTGGGACACCCACCGGGTGCTGCCGTACGGGGCGCCGGCCGGGCTGGCCCGGTCCCTGCTGCGCACGATCCGGCAGCGCCCGGTCGTGCACGTGCGCTTCGGTGAGCCGGTGGACCTGTCCGGCGTGACGGGCAGCCCGGGCGCCCAGGCGATGCGCGCCACCGACCTCATCGTGGAAGGCATCGCCCGCACGCTGGCGCCGCTGCGCGCGGACGAGCTGGAGACGCCCCGGCACATCGACCGGACCCGGCCGCCGGACCTGAGCCGCGTCCGCCGCAACCGCACCGCCGGGACCAGGCCGGGCTGACCGGGACGCGCTCACCCGCCGGCGTTTTCCAGCCCGGCGACGTCTTCAGGGCGGGGTGCCTTCTCGGGTGGCTCACTCACCTTGGCGGGCGCTTCTCGGGCGGCTCCACCGTGGCCGACGCCTTCTGGGTAGCTCCACCCGTGGCCGCCGCAATCACAGGCAGCTCACCGTGGCCGCCGCAATCACGGCCAACTCCACCGTGGCCGACGCCTCCCGGGTGGCTCTACCTCGGCCGGCGCAATCAAGGTGGGGCCCCACCGTGGCTGGCGCCTTCCCGGGCAGCCCCACCTTGGCTGGCGCCTTCCCGGGCAGCCCATCGGCTGGCGCCTTCCCGTGCAGCTCCATCCTGGCCGGTGCCTTCTCGAGCGGTGAACCCTTGGCCGGTGCCCTTGAGTGGCAACTCCGCGGCAACGCCTGCACGGCTGCTGCACTGCCGCGTCTCGTGGGCCGCCCTTCCCGGCATTGTCTTCCCGGGGGCCTTCGCAGGGCGGGAGAGTCACCGGAGATTTCCGCGCGACCCCCACTCCCTCACCCGTTGGCGGCCGGTGGGACGTGCAGCACCAGCGGGGCGTTGGTGACGTCCCACACCGCCCCGATGCCGGCCCCGGCGGAGCCCAAAAGTTTGACCCCTCACTCCCGGTCAGAGGCCGCTCGCAGGAGATTCCGCAGGTGCCCGGCCAGGACCTGCGGTCGTTCGGCCTGGATGAAGTGTCCGGAGTCGACGACCTCGTAACGCCCGTCCGGCAGGCTGTCGGCGTAGCGGCGCTGGTGCTCCTGGTTGTCGGCGTGCTGGCGTTCGCGGCCCCGGACAGCCTGTCCCGCGGACAACACGATCGTCGGACAGGCCGGCAGCCGCGGCGGCCGGGTGCGGAACTCGGTGACGGCGGCGGCCACCGCCCGCATCTCCGATCGGGTCTGCGCGACGCCGGTCGGCGTGAAGTCCTCGGCGAGCATGGTCTGGTAGGTGTCGGCGGGATACAGCCGGCGGACGTTGCCGCTGAGCAGGCGGGCCAGGGGGCCGAACCGGCTCAGCGGCTGCGTCACCGCCATCATGCGGTCGATCTTCTCGGTGGTCCGGTCCCAGGTGTCGTACACCGGGGAGGTCTCCGGCAGCGGGTCGACCAGCAGCAGACCCCGCAGCCGGGACCCCAGGCGCTCGGCGGCGCGGCGGGCGATCAGGCCGCCCATGCTGTGCGCGACCAGCACGAACGGGCCGGGCGCCACCGCCGTGGTCAGCGCGACGAGGTCGGCGGCCAGATCGTCGATGCTCAGCGGCTCGCTGACGCGGCCGCTGAGCGCGCGCCCGGCCCGGTCGTAGGTCACCAGCTCCGCCTGCTCGGTCAGCAGCGGCACCAGCGGGTCCCAACAGGTACGCCCGCAGCCCGCCCCCGCCTCGAAGACCACCCGGTCCGGCCCGCCACCGCACTGTTCGACGTACACGCTGCGGCCGTTGACCGCGACCGTCTGCCCTGCCCTGTCCCGCATGTGCCCTCCCCGGCTCGTTATCAATTTCGATAATAAAGTCAGATCTGAAATCATGGGGGGCGTGGACACCGTCAATCTGCTGCTGCACCCGGTGCGGCTGCGCATCGTGCACGCCCTGTCCAGCGGGCGGGTGCTGACCACCGGCCAGCTCAGCGCGCACCTGCCCGACGTGCCCAAGGTGAGCGTCTACCGGCAGGTCGCCCTGCTGGCCGAGGGCGGCTTCCTGGAGGTGGCCGGCGAGCAGCAGGTCCGTGGCACCGTGGAGCGCCGGTTCCGGCTGCGCCAGCACCGGCCCGCGATCACCGCGGAGGCGGCCGCGGCGATGACGACCGACGACCATCGCCGGGGGTTCGCCGCCGCCATGGCCGTCCTGATCGCCGAGTTCCACGCCTACCTCGACCGTGACGGCGCCGATCCGGTCGCCGACGGGGTGTCCTACCGGCAGGGCACGCTGTGGCTCAGCCCCGGTGAGCTCGCCGAGCTGTCCGGCCGGCTGCTCGAGGTGCTGCGTGAGGCGTTCGCCCACGAGCCCGCGCCCGGCCGGAGGCCGTACCTGCTCAGCCCGATCCTGTTCCCCACCGCGCCGCCGCCGGACGGATCCGGGCCGGTCAGCCCGGCTTGATCTGCGCCAGCTGGGTCAGCAGTTGCACCAGACCGTAGGCCTGCGCCACGTCGTCGGCGGTGAAGGCCACGGTGCGGGCGCCGGCGGCGCGGCTCACCCCGGGGATGAGGGTGGCCAGGTCCACGGTGTACGGCCCGTACAGGTCGACCTCGACCCGCAGCGGTCCCGGCAGCGTCACCAGCGGCACCTGGTCGTGCCGGCGGATCGCCCGCGCCGCCACCCGGTGCAGCTGGGCCCGCGCCTCGTCGGGATGCAGGGCGATCGCCGCGGCCTGCCCGAGCGCCTGCTTGACCGCGACGGTCGCCGTGCCGGGCACCAGCTCCCGCAGCTCGGCGCAGGCCGCGTCGTCCCCGCTGATCAGCACGACCGGCGCGCCGTGGAAGCCGGCCAGGGCCGCGTTCAGCCCGATCTCGCCCACCGGGCGCCCGTCGAGGCGCACGTCCAGGACGGCGTCGCTGATGGTGTGGGCCAGCACGGCGGGACCGCCGCCGGACCGGGCGTGGTAGCCGACGAACAGCACCGCGTCGGTGGCGTCGTCGAGGCCGGCGAGCATGCCCAGCGGGCGGGGCTTGCCGCGGGCCAGCCGCACCCGCCGGTCGAGCTCCTCGGGCAGCAGGTTCCGGAACGGGCCGTGCGCGTCGGCGACCAGCACCTCGGCGGTCGGCACGGCCTCCAGCACCCCGGCGATCGCGGCGTTGACCTCGGCGGTCATCAGCGCCCGGGCCCGTTCGTAGTCGTAGCCGCCGGGGTTGGTCTCGGTGGGGTGCACGACCCCCGAGATGCCTTCCATGTCGGCTGAGATCAATACCTTCATCGCCTCCGCACCCTACGCGGGCCCCGCCCGGGTGCGAGAGGCGCGCGGGCGGGCCGGTCAGCCGGGGGTGCGACGCTGGCGCAGATACGCCAGCACGGCCTCGCGGGTCGTGCGTACCCCGAACAGCGCCCGCGCCTCCGCGATCCGCCGGTTCGCCGTGCGCAGCGACAGGAACTCCGCCGCCGCGGCCGCCGCGATCGTGTCGCCCGCCGCCAGCCGGTCCAGCAGGGCCCGCTGCTCGGGCACCAGCTCCGCCACCGTGTCGCCCGGTTCGGCCGGGGCCGGCTGCCCGCCCGGGCCGAGCTGCACCGCGCCCAGCCGGCTCAGGTCGTCGATCAGGGCCCGGCCCACCAGCGAGTCCGCGTCGCAGACGGCCACGATGCCGGCGCCGCGGGCCGCCGCCAGGACCGCCAGCTGCAGGTTCTCCCGGTCGACGACGCGGCCGTGCAGCACCAGCCGGGCGTTCGTGACGTCCCAGGCCGGGTCGGGCAGCGCGAAGCCCTCCCGGACGGTCCAGCCGTCGCGGGTCAGGCGGCGGACCACGGTGTCGGCGTCGGCGCCGGACGCGACGACGTGGCGAGGGGCGTCCGGCTGCCGGGTCACCGGCCCTCCTCCCGATCGGGCCGGCCGGCGGGCGGACCCGCCGCCTCGATCTGGGTCAGCGCCAGGGCCGCCGCCTCGGTCCGGGTCCGCGCGCCCAGCTTGCGCATCCCGGCCCGGATGTGGGTGTCCACGGTCTCGGCCGAGATGCCCAGCTGCCCGGCGATGCGCCGGGTGGGTTCGCCCGCGGCGACCAGGCGCAGCACGTCGGTCTCGCGCCGGGTCAGCCGGTCGCCCGAGCGCGGGCTGCGGGTGTCGCGGTGCACGTGGTGGCGGCGCAGGCCCCGGCGGGCCCGGCCGGCCAGCACGACCAGCCCGGCGGTGTCGGCCAGATGCTCGGCCTCCAGCAGCGCGGCCACGGCCCGGTCGGCGTCGGTGTCGTGCAGGCCGGCCGCCAGCAGGCAGCGGATCTGCTCGCGCAGGGCGATCCCGGCCCAGGCCTGCGCGGCCGCGGTGAAACCGGTGCCGGTGGCCCAGGCGGTCAACGTGCGCCGGGCCGCGTTCGGCAGCCCCGCCGGGATCACCGGGGCCGGCGCGTCCAGCTCGAACGCCGACGCGAACGCGGCCCGGGCCGCGGCGCCGGTGTCGTAGGCCGCCCACCGGGCGGTGATGTGCCCGAGGCCGGTGAGCAGGCCCACGGCGGGGGTGTCCGGCGGCTGGGTCGCCCGGTCCGGCTGCCCGTCGAGCCAGGCGGCCTCACGGGCCACCCAGGCGGTCGCCGGGTGCCCGTCGGGACCGGCCAGCCGGGCCCGGGCCGCGGCCAGCAGCCCGGTGTCCGCCTCGATCAGGGCGGTCGCGGCGACGGCGTAGCCACGCGCGTCGGCCGGCAACGCCCGGTCGGTCAGATCAGCGGCCCGCCGCACCGCACGGTCGGCGGCATCGCGGGCCATGTCACCCGCTGCCGGCCCCGGGCCGGAACCGGCCGGGTCACCCGCCGGCCCCGGGCCGGAAACGGCCGGGTCACCCGCCGACGTCGGGCCACCCCACGCGCCGGCCGGGACAAAACCGGCCTGCGCGCCCATCCCCGCGGACCCGGCAACGGCGGACCCGCCGGTCCGGGCCGAAGCGACCTGACCGCCAACGCCGGCGATCCCGACCTGACCGCCAACGCCGCCGGTCCCGGCCGGACCGACCTGACCGCCAACGCCGCCGGTCCCGGCCGGACCGACCTGACCGCCAACCCCGCCGGTCCCGGCCGGACCGACCTGAGCACCAACGCCCGCGCCGGCACCACCCGCGGCCCCGAACAGGCTGCCCTGCAACACCTCGGCCCAGTCGGCCACCGCCAGGAACCGGGTCTGCCAGCTGTACGCCAGATCAGCCGCGCAAGCCCCCGCCGCCTCCCGCGCCGCCCCCGCCGCCTCCCGCAGCCGTCCATCGGCCGCCAAATGCTCCACCAGCAGCCACGCGCTCCAGCGCCCGGTCAGCGGATCACCGGCGCCCTGGGCCGCCGCGGCCGCCAGCGCCGTGTCCCACCCCGGCATCCGGTGCGCCGCGCGGACCGCCGCCAGCGCCGCGGCCACCCCGGGCGGCGGCGCCGGGTAGCGAGCCGAGACCTTCTCGGCCAGGTCCCGGGCGCCGGCCGGGTCGGTGGCCAGCTCGGCCAGCACGAGGATCCGGTCGCGGGCGGCCACGACCGTACCGGCCGCCGCGTCCGGCACCGGGCGGACCGCCGCCCGGGCCCCCTCGGGGTCGCCGGCCTGCAGCAGCGCTTCGCCGCGCAGCACGTCCGCCTCGACGCCGAGCGGCCCGGTCGTGGCCAGCACCCGGGCCGCCGGGCGGGGGCGGCCCGCGGCCAGCAGCGCGTCGGCCGCCGCGATCCGCACCCGCGGGTCGACGGTGACGCCGGGCAGCTCGCACGCGAACTGCAGCAGCTCGGCGCGGTCGCCGCCGGTGACGCGGTCGGCGGCGGTCAGCGCCCGGCGGTACGCCGCCGGATGGTCGCCGGCCGCGGCCAGGTGCCGGGCGGCCTCCGGGTCGGGGGTCAGCTCGGCCAGCGCGCGGTGCAGGTCGGTGCGGGCGGCCGCGTCGAGCAGGCCGGCGGCGGTCTCGGCGAAGTACGCCGACACCGGCGCCAGCCCGGCCGGGTCCTCGGTGACCAGCCCGGCGGCGCGCAGCTCGTCGGCGCCGGGCCCGAGCAGCGCCGCCGGGGCGGGGCGGCCCAGCAGGCCCAGCGCGGCCAGCGCGGTGCGGGCCGTGCGGGGCAGATCGGCCAGGGCGGTGGCCAGCGCGTACGCGACCTGGTCGAGGTCGGTGTCGGGGGTGCCGCGGCCCGCGCCCGCCTGCCGGGCCAGCGCGGTGATCGCGAGGGGGTTGCCCCCGGCCCGCTCCACGACGGCGCTCAGCGCGGCGTCGCCGAGCTGCCCGCCCGCGCGTCGGGCCAGCTCCCGGGCGAGCTCCGGGCTCAGCGGCGGCACGTCGAGCCAGGCCGTCGCGGCCGCGCGCAGCGCCGCCACGGTGTCGTCGCCCAGCCGGTGCGGGGTGCGCAGCGCGACCACCACCCGCACGTGCGCGGCCAGGTGCGGCAGCGCGGCCAGGGTCGCCGGGTCGGCGTACTGCAGGTCGTCCAGGACCAGCAGGCCGCTGCGGACCCGGGAGCGCACGGCCTCGGCCAGCAGCGGCACGTCGTGGGCGGGCAGGCGGGCCTTGAGGGCCCGTGACAGCGCGAGCGCCGGCACGGCGGCCAGCATCGCCAGGCCGCCGCCGGCGTGCACCGGGCCGGGCGCGGCGGCGGCGACGCGGCGCAGCAGCGTGGACCGGCCGGCTCCGGGGGCGCCGGTGAGCACGACCAGGCCGGGACGGCGCAGGTGCGCGGCGGCGAGCCCGGCCAGGTCCTGCTGTGCCACCCGCATCCCCCGTTTCCTGTTCGGCCCGCCGTTCGTGCCCGGGTGGCACGAACACGGGATCTGCGCGGCCCCGCGGTTCCGTAGTCTGTGGTGCGGCAGGCGTCCAGCCCTGCCCGCGAACGGGAAGGATGGCGACTGTGTCTCCGACGTCGGCCGCAGTCCGTACATTCTCCCTGACGGTGTGCTCGGCTGACGAGTCATGACCGTCGGACCCCTCTCCGCCCGCGTGGCGACCCTGTGTGACGAGGTGGTCGCCCGGGTCGGTCCCGAGGCCGGTGGCCAGGCACTTCAGGTGCGGGACCGGCTGTCCGAGCCGTTACGGGTGGCCATCGCCGGGCGATTGAAAGCCGGAAAGTCGACACTCGTCAACGCCCTGATCGGCCGCCGGGTCGCGCCCACGGCTGTCGGCGAGTGCACCCGGGTGGTCACCCGGTTCCGGTACGGGCCGGCCGACCGCGTCGACGTGGTGCTGCGCGACGGTTCCCGGGCGAGCCTGCCGCTGGCCGACGACGGCATGATTCCGCAGCGTCTCGGGGTGCCGGCCGACCGGGTCGCCTATGTGGACGTCTCGCTCACCAGCGACAAACTGCGCGATCTGACCGTGGTGGACACCCCGGGGCTGGCCTCGACCGACACCCGGGTCAGCGCCCGCGCCGCGGCCGAGCTGGGCGAGAGCACCGCGCCGTTCGACGCGGGCATCGACGCCGCCTCCGCCTCGGAGGTGGCCGCGGCCGAGGCGGTCGTCTACGTCTTCACCCAGGCGGTGCGGGCCGACGACGTGCGGGCCCTGGAGGCGTTCCGGACGGCGTCGGCCCGGCTGGCCAGCAGCCCGATCAACGCGCTGGGCGTGTTCGGCAAGGTCGACACCCTGGTCGGCGGGGCCGGGGATCCGTGGCCGGTCGCCGGGCCGCTGGCCGAGCAGCAGGGGCTGCTGCTGGCCCGTACGGTCTCCGAGGTCGTGCCCGTGGTCGCGCTGCTGGCCGAGACCGGCGAGGCCGGCCGGCTGACCGCGGCCGACTGCGCCGCCCTGCGGGAGCTGTCCGGGCTGCCCGCCGCCGAGCTGCGGCTGCTGCTGGCCTCCGGTGACCTGTTCCGCAGCCGGCCGGCCCCGGTCAGCGCGCAGCGCCGGGAGCGGCTGCTGGGCCTGCTCGACCTGTACGGCATCGGCTTCGCCCTGGCCGAGCTGGCCGCCGACCCGCGGCTGGGCACCGGCGAGCTGGTGCGCCGGCTGGTCGGCGCCTCCGGCTTCCCGCGGCTGCGCGACACCCTGGAGCACACGCTGCGCTGGCGGGCCGACGCCATCAAGGCCGGCTGGGCGTTGTCGCGGCTGGAACGCCTGGCCGGGCACACCAGCGACGTCCGCGACCGGGAGGCGCTGCGCGAGGCGATCGAACGGCTGCTGCGCGAGCCCGCCTACCACCGGCTGCGCCTGCTGGAGGTGGCCCAGCGGGTCACCACCGGCGTGGTGGCGCTGCCGCTGGCCTGGGAGCAGGAGCTGACCCGCCTGGCGACCTCCGACGACGCCCGCTGGATCCTGCGCCTGCCGCACGCCGACGGCCCGCAGCTGGCGGCCGCGGCGGTCGAGGCCGCGCACCGGTGGCGGGTGTACGCGGTGGCCGGCGCCGGCCCGGCGCAGTCGCGGGTGGCGCAGGTCGCCCACCGCGGCTTCCACCTGCTGGCCCAGGCCATCCGCGAGCAGTCCACCCGGCCGGCGCCGGACACCGCGACCCGGCTCCGCCCGAGCCCGGCCGGACCGGCCGCGACCGGCCCGGGGTGGACGCCGTGAGCCTGGCCAAGGACCTCGACGTCGCCGTACGCGACGCCCTGGCCGCCGTGCGCGCCGCCGACCCCGACGCCGGGGCCGAGCTGGCCGAGTTGCGCCGCGCGCAGCTCACCCGGCCCTCGGTGGTGCTGGTCGGCGAGACCAAGCGGGGCAAGAGCTCGCTGCTCAACGCGCTGCTGGGCGTGCCGGGTCTGTCGCCGGTCGACGCCGCCGTGGCCACCGCCACCTACCTGCACTTCTCCCCCGGCCCGGCGGCGGCCGCGGCCTACGTGCCCGGCGCGGGCGAGCCGGTCGACCTGGATCCGGCCGACCTGGCCGCCTGGGCCACCGGCCGCGGCGGGCCCGGCGGCCGCGCGCCGCGCCGCATCGAGGTCACCCATCCCGCGCCGCTGCTGCAGTACGTCAGCCTGCTGGACACCCCCGGCGTCGGCGGGCTCGACCCGGCCCACGCCACGGTGGCGCTGGACGCGGTGGAGCGGGCCACCGCGCTGCTGTTCGTGGCCGACGCCTCCGCGCCGCTGTCGCAGCCCGAGCTGGAGTTCCTGGTCGCCGCCAGCGCCCGGGTCGACGCCGTGGTGTTCGCCCTGACCAAGGTCGACGCCTTCGCGGGGTGGCGGCGCATCGCCGACGACAACCGGGCGCTGCTGCGGGCCCGGGCGCCGCGCTTCGCCGACGCGCCGTGGTTCCCGGTCTCGGCGCGGCTGGCCGAGCTGGCCCGCGGCGTGCCCGCCGGGGAGCAGGCCGCGCTGGTCGACGCCTCGCGTATCGCCGAGCTGCAGCACGCCCTGGTCGAGCTGGCCGGGCGCGGCCACCAGCTGCAGCTGGCCAACGTGCTGCGGGCCGCGCGCGGGGAGCTGGCCCGGCTGGAGGACGCCGCGGCGGCCCGGGTGCGGGCCAGCGAGGCCGACCCGGCGCAGGTGGCGCGGGCCCGGTCCGCCCGGTCGGCGCTGGCGGCCCGGAAACGCACCGAGTCGCGGCAGTGGACGCTGCTGCTGAGCACCGAGACGCAGCGGGCCCGGGTGGAGGTCGTCGGGCTGCTGCGGACCCGGATCGCGGCGGTGCAGCAGGACTTCGGGGCCCGCATCGACGCGGCCCGGGGCGCGGCGCTGGACGCGCTGCCCGACCAGCTCGACACCGAGCTGCAGGCGGTCGCCGTCCGGCTCTCCGACGACCTGCAGGCCACGTTCCGGCAGGTCGGTGAGCGCATCCTGGCCCAGGTCTTCGACGCCGAGGAGCTGGCCGGGGTGCTGGACCGGCTCAACGCGACGCTGCGGCACGCGCTGTCGGGCGCCCCGCCGCGCGACGGGGCGGGCGACAACGTGCTGGTCGCGTTGTCGGCCGGGGGGATCGCCTTCATGGCCGGGCGCGGGGCGGTGTTCGGCGCGTCGCTGTTCGGGGTGGGCTCCGCGGTCGCCGGCGGGCTGCTGATCCCGGTGGCCGGGCTGGGGCTGGGGCTGGCCGCGGGCGGGTACGTGCTGTACCGCCGCCGGGTGCAGAGCGACCGCCAGCAGGCCCGGGCCTGGCTGCGCGAGGTGCTCGGCGAGGCCCGCGCGGCGCTGTCCGACGAGATCTCGTACCGCTTCACCGACCTGCAGTACGCGCTGAGCGTGGCGGTCGACGACGCGGTGGAGCGGCGGCTGCGCGAGCTGGACGCGCACATCGCCGACATCGACGCGGCCGCGGCCTCCGACGCCGCGGGCCGGGCGCAGCGGCGCAGCCGGGCGACCGCGGAGCTGGCCGCGGCCCGGGCCCAGATCAGGCAGGCCGACGAGGTTCTCACCCGGGCGCGTGCGCTGGCGCCCGCCGCCGACGAGCAGGAGATGGCATGAGCGACGAGCACGGCTGGCCGGACTTCTCCCACCCGGAGGGCCACGACGACCCCGGCGACCAGCACGACGCGGGGGTGCCCGACGAGCCGGCGGACGCGGCCGACAGCCCGTTCCACGACGACCTGTTCGGCCACGACGACGACCCGGCCGGCCTGCACGGCGACGCGCACGGCTTCGACGACTTCGACGCCGACGCCGACGGCGGGCACGAACCGCAGGACGCCGCCGGGGCCGGCTGGGACGACGATTTCGAGCCGGGCACCGGCCACGACGACGCGGACGCGCACACCGTGCTGGACGTGACCGACGGGCACGGCATGGGCCCGGTCGGCGCCGACCCGGACGCGGCGCCCGACCTGGAGCAGGTCTCGCTGTTCCCGCCGGTGGTCGACGTGGGTCCGCTGCCGGAGCCGGTGGACGGCTTCCCGTGGATCGACACCGGCAGCCTCGGGCTGTACCACGCGGGCCCGCTCGACGCGGCACCCGCCGAGCCGGTGCCGGTGCAGGAGCTGGCCGACTACGCCGGCGAGGAGCTGGCGCCCGGGGTGGATCCGTGGGCCGCGCTGGCCGATTCCGAGGACCCGGCCACCAGCGCCCTGGCCCGCTGGTGGCATCCGCAGGGCTGAGCCCGCGGCGCGTGGTACCGCGAAACGACTCCGAGGTGGCATCATCAGCGCGCCGTCCCCCCGCGATGCCCTGGAGCCACCCTGATGACCGCCACCACCGTCCCGGTCAGCAGCCGGCGTGAACGCACCGGCTGGTACTTCTACGACTGGGCCAACTCGGCCTTCTCCACCACCGTCATCACGGTGTTCCTGGGCCCGTTCCTGACCAGCGTCACCGAGCAGGCCGCCGGGTGCGGCCTCGGCGCCGACGACTGCGACCTGCGGGTGCATCCGTTGGGCATCAGCGTCGCGGCCGGGTCCTACTTCCCGTACCTGGTGTCGCTGTCGGTGCTGCTGACGGTGTTCGTGCTGCCGGTGATGGGCGCGATCGCCGACCGGGCCGCGCGCAAGAAGCCGCTGCTGGCCGCGACGGCGTTCCTGGGCGCCGGGGCGACGGTGGCGATGGCCTTCGTGACCGGGCAGCGGTATCTGCTGGGCGGGCTGCTGTTCATCGTGGCCAACATCGCGTTCGGCGCGTCCGTGGTGGTCTACAACTCGTTCCTGCCGCGGCTGGCCGGCCCGGACGAGCGGGACAAGGTGTCCAGCCGCGGCTGGGCGCTGGGTTATCTCGGCGGCGGGTTGCTGCTGCTGCTCAACCTGGTCGTGGTGACCTGGCTGAGCGTCGAGGGCGACGACGGGCGCACCCTGGACCTGGCCCGCTGGTGCATCGTGTCGGCCGGGGTGTGGTGGGGGGTGTTCACGCTGGTGCCGTTGCGGTGGCTGCGTGAGCATCCCGGCGCGGAGGCCGGCGCGGCGCGCGGCAACGTGCTCACCGACGGGTTCCGCCAGCTCGGCCGGACCCTGCGCAGCCTGCGGGCGTACCCGTTGACGTTGTTCTTCCTGGTCGCGTTCCTGATCTACAACGACGGCATCCAGACGGTCATCTCGCTGGCCAGCCAGTTCGGCACCGAGGAGCTGGGCCTGGAGCAGAGCGCGCTGATCGTGACGATCCTGATCGTGCAGTTCCTGGCGTTCGGCGGGGCGCTGCTGCTGGGCGCGGTGGCCACGCGCATCGGCGCCCGCAAGACGGTGCTGATCGCGCTGGCGGGCTGGCTCGCGGTGATCCTGGCCGCGTTCCGGCTGCCGGCCGGCGAGCCGGTGCCGTTCATGCTGCTGGGGGTGGCCATCGGCCTGGTCATGGGCGGCAGCCAGGCGCTGAGCCGCTCGCTGTTCAGCCAGCTGATCCCGGACGGCCGCGAGGGCGAGTACTACGGCTTCTACGAGATCAGCGACAAGGGCACCAGCTGGCTGGGGCCGCTGGCGTTCGGGCTGGTGTTCCAGCTGACCAACAGTTACCGCATCGGGCTGGTGTCGCTGGTGGTGTTCTTCATCGTCGGTGGCATCCTGCTGGCGATGGTGCCGATGCGCCGGGCCATCGTCGCGGCCGGCAACACCCCGCCGCGGCTGCTCTGAACGACACCCCGGGGGCCCGGATGGACATCGTGATCGACGCGGACTCGGCGGTGCCGCCGTACGAGCAGGTGCGGCTGCGCATCGCCGAGCTGGCCGCCGGCGGCGCGCTGGCGGCCGGGGCGAAGCTGCCGCCGGTGCGGCAGCTCGCCGCGCGGCTGGGCCTGGCCGCGAACACCGTGGCCCGCGCCTACCGGGAACTGGAGCAGGCCGGGCTGGTGCAGACCCGGGGCCGGGCCGGGACGGTGGTCACCGCCCGGGCCGCCGGCACGCCGGCCGAGGCGCAGCGGGCGGCGCAACGGTACGCCGAGCAGGTCACCGCGTTGGGTCTCACTCCGCAGGCCGCGCTGGAGCTGGTCCGCGCCGCCCTGGGGCCGGCGGACTGAGCCGGGCCGCGTCACCGGCCGGCCGGCCGCGCAGCACCAGGATGTGCCACAGGTGTTTCACCAGCTGCCGCTGTTCGGGCGTCGACGCGGCGCGGGCGGCGGGTCCCAGCGCCGCCGCGTCGACCAGGTCCGGGCCCAGCGCGCGGGCCAGCTCGGCGGCCTCGGCGCCGCGCAGGTCGGCGGGGAACTCGGCGGCGGGCAGCACGAAACCGGGGTGGTAGCGCACCGGCGCCACCGCGGCCAGCAGCGCGACGGTGGGCGTGGCGGCGAAGCTGGGGTCGGCCACCACGGCCTCGACGTCGCGGGCCAGGTCGAGCCCGCCGTGGATCTGCGCCTCGACGTAGTCGTCCATCGCCCGCCCGGGCTGCGGGCGGGCGAGGCCGAGCTGCGCGGCCCACGCCGGCGGGCTGTCGGCGGCCAGCCCGAGCGCCGATCCGGTCCGCGTGACCTGCTCGAGCAGCGCCGCCCAGATGCCGCCGAAGGTGTCCGCGGTGCCGACCACCGTGGGTTCGGTGACGCTGTCGCCGTGGCTGAACGTGGCCCGCCGCAGCACGTGCGGGCGCAGCACCAGAAAGCAGCTGCCGAAGCGCGGCGCCGCCCCGTCGGCGTGCCCGGCCAGGTCGAGCCCGCCGTAGACGGGCCGGCCGGTGATCTGCTCGGGCGGGTACGCGCCGGCGAACAGGCGCCGCTCCCAGCGTTCCCGGTCCCCGCCGGGATACCCGGTGAGCCCGCCGTTGGAGATGCCGGTCTCGAACTGGCTGCGGTACACCCCGTCGCCGGCCAGGTGCTCGGCGACGCTGCGCCCGTCGGCCAGCGGCCGGTCCGGGTGGAAGTGGACGGTGATCCGGGCCCCGGGCACGGTCAGCGCGCCGGGGGCGCCGAGCCCCCGCACGTGCGCCACGGCCCGTTGCGCCGGGTCGCTCACTTCGGTTCGAGGACGTTGGTGGCCAGCAGCACCAGCAGCACCGCGCCCAGCACCAGCCGGTAGCCGATGAAGATGCTGTAGGAGTGCCGGGCGATGAACTTGAGCAGCCAGGACACCGCGAACCAGCCGACGACGAAGCTGACCAGGGTGGCCACGATGGTCGGCAGCCAGCCCACGCCGCCGTTGTCGGCGGAGATGTTGTCGTACTCGGTGACCGTCTGCAGCACGCTGGCGGCCAGCAGCGCCGGGATGCTCAGGAAGAACGACAGCTTGGTGACCGTCACCCGGTCGAAGTCGCGCAGCAGGCCGGCGGACATGGTAGCGCCCGAGCGCGACACGCCGGGGATCAGCGACAGGCACTGCACCACCCCGATGATCAGGGTGTCCTTCCAGGTGACGTCGGGTTCGTGGCGGACCTGGGTGGCGGCGTGGTCGGCGAAGGCCATCACCCCGCTCCACAGGATCAGCGCGCCGGCGACGAACCACAGGCTGCGCAGGGTGGATTCGATGGTGTCCTGGAACAGCAGCCCGACGATGCCGATCGGGATGGAGCCGAGGATGACCGCCCAGCCGAACCGGTAGTCGGGGTCGTCGCGCTTGCCGGCGTTCAGCAGGCCCCGGAACCAGCTGGTGACGATCCGGATGAGGTCCTGGCGCAGGAAGATGACGGTGGCGATGACCGCGCCGGACTGGATGATCGCGGTGAACGCGGTGATGTCCGGCGCGTCGATCTGGTAGCCCAGCAGCTTCTCCACGATCGTCAGGTGTCCGGTGCTGGAGATCGGGAGGAACTCGGTGAAACCCTCCACCGCACCCAGCAGGACTGCCTCAAAAATGTTCAACCCGACCTCGTCCCTTGAACCGCACGGCGACCGCGGTCGAGGATAGGGGGTCGCTCACCCACCGCTGCGCCGGACCCGGGCCGCGGCGAGGGTGTACGCGGGGTCCCGGTCCAGGTTGTGCCGGTCGCGGTCGTAGCGGCGGGTGGTGCGCGGGTCGGCGTGTCCCATCGCGTCCTGCACGTCCTCCAGCGGCACGCCCTCGGCGCGGGCGGTGGTGGCGAAGGCGTGCCGCAGCGAGTGCGGCGACAGCCGCGCCCAGCCGGCGATGCCGGCGTCGCGGGCCAACCGGCGCACGAGCCGGAAGACGGCGTGCCGGTCCAGGCGGGCCCCGGTGGCGGTGACCAGCAGCGGCCCGTCGAGCCGGTCGGCGCTGGTGGCCTCGGCGGCGGCCCGCTGCGCCAGGTAGGCGTCCAGCGCGGCGCCCGCGTACGGGGTCAGGGCCCGGCGGCGGGGTTTGCCGCCCTTGCCGGTGAACCGCACGCTGCGGTGCCCGCGTTCGACGCCGACGTCGGCGACGTCGAGGCCGACCAGCTCACCGACGCGCAGCCCCAGGTCGGCCAGCAGCGCGACGGCGGCGCGGTGCCGCACGGCGGCGGGCCCGGTGTCGGCCTCGGCCGCGGCCAGCAGCGCGTCGACCTCGTCCGGGGACAGCCCGACGGTGGCGGAGTGGTCCCGCGAGACCGGGGGCCGGTCGGCCCCTCCGACGGGGTTGGCCTCGACGGCGCGCAGCTTGGTCAGGAAGTCGTACCAGCTGGACAGCCCGGACAGTTTGCGGGCGACGGTGGCCGGGGCCAGCGAGCGGGCCTCCAGGCCGCGGGCGTACGCGTTGACGTCCAGGAACGAGGCCCGCAGCGGGTCCAGCTCACGGGCGGCGCACCAGGCCAGCCAGGCCGCGACGTCGCGGCGGTACGCGTCGCGGGTGTGCGCCGACAGCCGCCGGTTGGCCAGCCACGCCTCGGTGACCTGCTCGGCGCTGCCGCCGACGGCGACCGTGCCACCGGGCTGCCGGGGGATCAGCGTCGACATGGGTCCCATCGTGTCAGCTCGACCGCACCCGGCCGTCCGCGACATGCCAGGCGCGGGTGTGCCCGACCGCGGCGGCGAAGTACCGGTCGTGGGTGACGGTCACCAGCGTCCCCCGGTACGCGCGCAGCGCCTCCTCCACGACATCCAGGGCGTCCAGGTCCAGGAAGTTGGTGGGCTCGTCGAGCAGCAGGATCCGCGCCGGGCTGTTGACCAGGACGGCCAGCAGCAGCCGGCGCAGTTCCCCGGCGGACAGGCTGCGCAGCGGGACGTCCCACTGGTCGGGGCCGAACTGGTGGCCGGCGAGCAGCCGTTCGGCGTCCTCGGCGTAGACCGGCACCCGGGAACGGAAGAAGTCCACGACCGTGGTGGCGGTGCGCAGCCCGTCGGAGGTCTGCGGCAGCACCGCGGCGCCGGCCCCGGCCCGCTCGGCCAGCGCCCGCAGCAGGGTGGTCTTGCCGGCGCCGTTGCGCCCGGTGACCAGGATCCGGTCGCCGCGGCGCACGTCGAGCTCGACGCCGTCGAGCAGCCTCCGGTCGCCGAGCTCGACCGTCAGGTCGTGCACGGCCAGCACCGTGCCGGGCTCGGTGTCCTGGTCGGCGGGGAACGCCAGGGTCAGCGGCGGACGGGTCCGCGGTTCGGCGACCCACCGGGCCGACTGCATCTGCCGGCGCAGCCGCCGCTCGCGGACCTTGGCCTTCCGGGCGACCTTCCTGGCGATGCGGCGCAGGTGCGGCGCCTCGACCCCGGACCGCACGGTGGTCTCCACCCCGCGGGCCTGCCGCTTGGTCAGCTCGATGTCCTGTTCCCAGCGGATCCGGTCCTTCTCCTGGGCCTCGTAGTCCAGCAGCAGCCGCTGCCAGCGGCGGTTCTTCTCCTGCCGGTAGCCGGTGTAGCCGCAGCCGGGGTAGTCCTGCGGCTGGTCGTGGATGCCGTCCAGCTCGATGACGTGGGTGACGGTGGCGTCCAGGAACGCCCGGTCGTGGCTGACGGCCAGCACGCCGCCGGGGAAGCCGCGCAGCCAGTCGCCCAGCCAGGCGGCGCCCTCGGCGTCGAGGTGGTTGGTCGGCTCGTCGAGCAGCAGCAGCCCGGGCGCGTCGAGCAGGGCCCGGGCCAGCAGCAGCCGGGCCTGCTCGCCGCCGCTGACCTCGCGCAGGCGCAGCCCGTCGGGCAGGTGGTCGATGTCGAGGCGCTGGCGGATCTCGCGCAGCCGGCTCTCGCCGGTCCAGCCCTCCAGCACGGTCCAGCGTTCCTGGGCCCGGCCGTACTCGTCGAGCACGTCGGCGCCGCCCGCGAGGGCCTGCTCGAGCTCCCGCAGCCGGGCGGTGACCGCGGCCAGCTCACCCAGCCCGGCGGTCAGGAAGTCGCCGACGGTGCCCTGCGGGTCGGCGACCTGCTGCGGCACGTAGCCGATGCGGGCGCCGGGGGCCCGGGTCACCGTGCCGGCGGTGGGTGGCAGGTCGCCGGCCAGGACCCGCAGCAGGGTCGTCTTGCCGGCCCCGTTGGGCCCGACGACGCCGACGCGGTCGCCCGGGCGCAGGATCAGGTCGAGACCGGCGAACAGCAGCTCGCCGTCGTGGGCGCGGCCGAGTGCGGCGGCTTTCAGCAAGGAGCCCTCCAGGCAGGGATACCGACAGGTACGGCGACCCGCGCGCGTCCGGGCGGGACGGCGCGTCCACGGGTCGGGTCGGTATCACACGGAGGTGACGGCTCCTCGGGCTCGGCGGCAGGTCTCGGGGTCCACTCTGGCGCGGCCGGCCGGCCGGCGCAACCGGATTCGGCGTGCCGGCCCGGTCGGCCTCGCGGTCGCCGGCGGGTCAGGCGGCGTAGGCCACCGACCGGTGCATGCCCTGCACGTCGGTCACGGCCAGCCGCGTCGCCATCGTGCTGCGCGCGGCGATCTGCGCCGCGTACGCCGCCCGGCGGCGGGCCACGCAACCGTCGTTCTTGGCCGCGCCGGCGTCCTGCTGCTCCATGTGCGTGCTCAGCCCGTCCCGCAGCAGGGCCAGGGCCTCGGTGCGCAGCTGCGACACCCGCGACTCGGTGACGCCCAGCTCCGCGGCCACCTCGGCCAGCGGCCGCTCCTGCAGGAACGACGCCTCGACCACGAACCGCAGCCGCTCCGGCAGCACCGCCACCGCGTCGTGCAGGTAGCCGATGCGCTCGCGGTGCAGCAGCGTCTCCTCCGGGTTCATCGAGTCCTCGGTGACCATGTCCTCGGCCGCGCCGGCGGTGAAGCCCTGCAGCGACAGCACCGCGGCGCGCTGCACGTCGTCGTCGACGTGGGCCAGCTCGCTGACGCCGACGCCCAGCAGCGCGGCCAGCTCCGCCGGGCTGGGCGTGCGGCCCAGCTGCGCGGTCAACTCCTGGCGGGCCACGTCGGCGCGACGGGCCCGGGCCCGCACCGAACGGCTGGCCCAGTCCATGCTGCGCAGCTCGTCCAGCAGCGCGCCCCGGACCCGCACGGCGGCGAACCGGCCGAACGGGATGCCCCGGCCCGGGTCGAACGACTGCGCCGCGGTCACCAGGGCGGCGTACCCGGCCGAGGCGAGATCGTCGCGGTGCACGTGCGCGGGGACCTTGAACAACATCTCGCGGACGAGGTGACCCACCAGCGGCATGTTCTCGCGGATCAGCTGCTCCAGCTCGCGGCTGACGGTCTTCGTCGTGGCTGCGGACATCGTGTGTTCCCCCTCGTGTCTGTCGCCCGGCGACGGCTCACCGGCTGACAGGGGGAACTTTTCGTGGCGCAGGGTGCAGACAACGGTCATGCACGGTTGCTGGTTGGTTGCACCGGGAAAAAGGCTAAGGTCCGCCCGAGCCCGCTGCGGGCCCGGCCAGAAGGGCTCAGGCCAGCAGCCAACCGTTGTCGACAGCCAGCCGGACCGCCTCGGCCCGGGTCCGCGCCCCGGTCTTGCCGATCGCCGAGGACAGATGGTTGCGCACCGTGCCCTCCGACAGGTGCAGCTCCCGGGCGATGTCGGCCACCGTGCCGCCGTCACGGGCCGCGCGCAGCACGTCGCACTCCCGCTCGGTCAGCGGCGAGTCGCCGTGCGCCAACGACTGCGCCGCCAGCGCCGGGTCGACCACCCGCAACCCCTGATGCACCCGCCGCACCACGTCGGCGAGCTGCCGCGCCGGGGTGTCCTTGACCACGAACCCGCCCGCACCGGCCGCCATCGCCTGCCGCAGATACCCGGCCCGCCCGAACGTGGTCACCATCAGCACCCGGCAACCCGGCACGGCCGCGCGCAACTCCCGCGCCGCCGCCACCCCGTCCATGCCCGGCATCTCCACGTCCAGCAGCGCCACGTCCACCCCGTGGCGGCGGACCGCGTCGACCACCTCGTCGCCGCGGCCCACCTCGGCCACCACGGCCAGGTCCGGCTCCATGCCCAACAGCGCCGCCATCGCCCCGCGCACCAGCGCCTGATCGTCGGCCAGCAGCAGGCGGATCACGACGCCACCTCCACCCGTACCAGGAAACCCGGCCGGTCCGGCCGGCGCCCGACCGTCAGCGTCGCACCCGCCGAGTCCGCCCGGCGGCGCAGCCCCCGCAGGCCCTGCCCGTCCACCGCCGGCACGCCGTCGCCCGGCCCGTCGTCGACGATCTCCACGCTGTCGGGCGCCAGCCGGACCTCGCAGTGCGCCGCCCGGCTGTGCCGCACCACGTTGGTGACCGCCTCCCGGATCGTCCAGGCGAACAACTCCCGATGCCGCGTCGGCACCGCGTCGGTGGCCCCCGGCAACTCCGCACACACGTGGGCCGCCGCCAGCGCCGCCCGCGCCGCCGCGATCTCCCCCGGCAACGAGATGCCCCGCACCCCCAGCGCCGTCGCCCGCACGTCCGACAACGCGTCCCGGGCCAGCGCCTCCAGGTCACGCAGCTCGGCCCGGGCCCGGCCCACATCCACGTCCAGCAGCCGCTGCGCCAGCTCCGCCTTCACCGTCACCACCGTCAGCGAATGCCCCAGGATGTCGTGCAGATCCGCGGCGATCCGCGCCCGCTCGTCGGCCACCGCCCGGTCGGCCAGCTCCCGCTGGGTCAACTCCTCCAACTCCCGCTGCGCCGCCTGCAGCCGGTCCTGGCGCTCCGCCGCCAACCGGATCCCGCCGCTGGCCGCCGAGCCGAGCAACACCGCCAGGCCGTACCCCTGGTCGTCCCAGCCCGGCACCCGCCACGCCAACACCTCGGCCAGCACCAGCAGCGCCGCCGCGAACGGCACCGCCTGACGCCACGGCAACCCGATCATCGCCGATCCCGCCACGTACACCAGACACGTCAGCGCATGCACCCCCGCGCCCGGCACCTGCAACGCCGCCAACCCCAGCAACGCCAGCAGCACCACCCACAGCAGCACCGTCGCCCGCCGCGGCCCCAGACCGTGCCGGATCGCGCTCAGCCACCCGACCAGCATCATGTACAGGGCCGCGAACCCGGCCAGGGCGACCAGCCCGACGTCCTGACGCCAGCCCGCCGGCGCCGCCAGCAGCGCCTTGAGGTTCTCGCTGAGGTAGACCAACCACACCCCGGCGAAGACCCACCCGAACCGCTGGCCGCGCCGCTCCACCCCGCCCATGGCCGAGACGCTACCGCCCACTCAGACCCGCGCCGTGTCCCGCCGGAAGCGCCACATCGCGCCCGCGGCGAACAACGCCGTCCACACCACCACGTTCAGCGCCGCCACCCACAAGTTGCCGTCCCGGGTCAGCGGGTACCGGGCGATCTCCCCCACCCCGTACACCGGCGTGAACTGCGCGATCGTGGCGAACGTGTGCCCCATCTGATCCAGCGGCACGAACAACCCGCCCGCGAACGCCAGCACCGCCAGCACCGGCCCCAGGATCTGCATCACGTTCTCACTCGGCAGCAGATAGCCCATGAACAGCCCGAACGCGGCGAACACGAGCGCGCACACCCAGGCCAGCAACCCACACGCCACCCACGCCGAGGCCGGCAACTGCGCACCCGACACCGCGCCCACCGCGAACGCCACCAGCACCGACACCGCCCCGATGACCATCGCCAGCACCAGCTTCACCGCGATGTACGCCGCCGGCCGCAACGGCGTCAGCCGCAACTGCCGGCTCCACCCCGCCGCCCGCTCGATCGACACCATCGCCCCGCCGCTGGTGGTGGACAGCATCGCCCCGTACACGGCCATGCTCACCAGGATGAGACCGGTCACGTTGCCGCCGCCGACCCGCTCGGTGCGCGCCGCCGCGTTCGTGCCGAACAACAGGAAGAACGCCGCCGGCAGCACCACGGTGAAGATCACCGTGCGCTTGTTGCGGACCATCCGCCGCAACTCCAGGCCGATCATCGCGAACGTGAAGCCGCCGAACCGCGGCAGGTTCCGGGTCACCGGCATACTCATCGTGCGCTCCCCACTACGGTCTCGTCACCGGTCAGAGCCAGGAACGCCTGCTCCAGGTTCCGGGAGGTGATCTCCAGGTCCCGGGCGGCGGTCTCGCTCAGCAGATACCGCGCCACCTGATCGGTGTCGCGCGCATGCACGTACACGGAGTCACCCCGCACCTCCACCGACTCCACCCCCGGCAACCCCCGCAGCGCCGCCTCATCGGCGCCGGGCAGCGTCGCCCGGACCGTGCGCCCCGACGCCAGCGCCTTGACCTCGGCCGCCGTGCCGTCGGCCACGACCCGGCCCCGACGCACGAAGACCACCCGGTCGGCGTACGCGTCGGCCTCCTCCAGGTAGTGGGTGGCGAAGATGACGGTACGGCCACCACGCGCGTCCTCACGGATGGCCGACCAGAAGTCGTGCCGCCCGCCGACATCCATCCCCGTGGTCGGCTCGTCCAGGATCAACAGCTCCGGATCCGGCAGCAACGCCATCGCGAACCGCAGCCGCTGCTGCTGGCCCCCCGAACACTTACCCACCAACCGCGAGCCGATATCGGCGATCCCGGCCCGCCGCAACGCCCGCCCGACGTCGTCGCGGCCGCGGCCGAACAACACCGCCGTCAACCGTACGGTCTCCTCCACCGTGTAGTCCTTCAACAACCCGCCGGTCTGCAGCACCGCCGACACCAGGCCCAGCGCCACCGCCTCCTGCGGCGGCCGCCCGTACACCCGGACCGTGCCGTGCGTCGGCGCCGACAACCCCAGCAACATGTCGATCGTGCTCGTCTTGCCCGCCCCGTTCGGACCCAGCAGGGCGACCACCTCCCCCGGACGGATCCGCAGGCTGATGTCGTCCACCGCGGTGACAGCCCCGAAACGCTTGACCACCCCCGCCAGATCGACGGCGAGCTGGCCGGGCCCCCGGACCGCGGCCTCAGGTGACGCAGTAACAGTCATGACCCCATCCTGGGCGCCCCCGGCGCCACCCGGGTGGGCCACGCGTCACGCCCACCCCATGACATCCGTCAGGGCCGCATCGGATGATCGGCCCTCCCCCGGCCCCGGCCGACAGGTCCACACTGGAACCCGCTTGTCGTCCCACGGGGGGAAAACATGAGAAGACTGCTCACTGCCCTGCTCACCGCTCCGCTCGCCGCCACGCTCGCCACCGGCACCCCGGCCACCCCGGCCGCCGCCACGGCCCGGCAATACACCGTCACCGACCTCGGCACCCTCGGCGGCCTGTCCACCGAGGTCTACGACCTCAACGACAAGGGCGTCGCCGTCGGGCGCAGCCTCACCGCCGACGGCGAACTGCACGCCTTCTCCTGGAAGAAGGGCAGAATCACCGACCTCGGAACCCTGCCCGGCGGGCACTACGCCGAGGCGCACGGCATCAACGAGGACGGCGTGATCGCCGGCACCGCCCTCAACGCCGCCGGCGAGTACCGCGCGGTGATCTGGCGCCACGGCCGGATCACCGACCTCGGCCAGGGCCGCAGCATCGGCTGGGACGTCAACGACCACGGCCAGGTCCTCGTCTCCCGGGTCGACCAGACCGGAGCCCAGAGCAGCCGCCTGATCTGGCAGAACGGCACGGTCACCGAACTCGGCCCGGAGAACACCTACGCCACCACCGTCGGCAAAATCAACAACGAGGCGAAGGTGCTCATGCTCTTCCGCGACCAGCCCGGCGGCCAGCCCTACCTCGGCTACCAGCAGTACGGCTCCACCAGCGGCTTCGGCCCGATCGGCGGCACCGGCACCAACTACCCCAACGACATCGCCAACACCGGCATCATCGCCGCCTACTCCACCGACGACCAGGGCCACACCCGCCCGGCCACCTACCCACTCGGCCCCGTCGACCTGGGCACCCTCGGCGGCCCCAACGGCAACGCCACAGCCGTCAACGACAACGGCGTCTTCGCCGGCCTCGCCGACGCCGCCGACGGCACCAGCCGGCCCGTGCTGTGGAAGAACCGCCAGATCATCGACCTGACCACCCGCGGACTCACCGTCGACGAGATGCCGGTCGGGATCAACAACCGGGGGCAGATGATCGCCGCGGTCAACTACCGCGCCGCGTTCATCAGCTGAGCGCCGTCGCTGCCGGGTCACCGCTTGGCGAGGGTGGCGGCGCAGCGGCTGCCGGGCGACGCTGGTCCGGTGGGCGGCGTGATCGCTGCCGGAGGCGGCGCGGTCGCTGCCGGAGGCGGCGCGGTCGCTGCCGGAGGCGGCGCGGTCGCTGCCGGAGGCGGCGCGGTCGCTGCCGGGAGACGGTTTCCCGGTGGCGACGCGCTCGCTGCCTGGCGGATGACGGTTTTCCGGTGGGTGGCGCAAGGCGAAGGTGGTGACGCGATGGCTGCCGGATGCGGAGCCGTCGTTCGTTGCCCGGTGACGGTTCCGCGGTGGGCGGTGCGAGGCGAGGGCGGTGACACGACCGTTGCCCGACGCGGCGCAATCGCTGCCCGGTGTCGGCTCCACTGTGGGCGACACAGTCGCGACCCGGTCGGACAGCGGTGCGCGCCTGGAAGCGGTGCACGCCTGGAAGCGGTGCACGCCTGGCCCGATGGCGGTGCGCCGGCGCATCAGCGGTCGCGGTCCATGGCGGCACGGCGCAGCGCGAGCGGGGCGGCGGCGGGATGCCGCGGCGCACAGGCCATCAGGCGCGGTCCCACCGAGCCGGCTCGGACCGCATGCTCGGATCTTGTTGA
The DNA here is from genome assembly GCF_016862275.1 of Actinoplanes nipponensis. GTDB lineage: Bacteria > Actinomycetota > Actinomycetes > Mycobacteriales > Micromonosporaceae > Actinoplanes > Actinoplanes nipponensis. The sequence goes on from NZ_BOMQ01000026.1 coordinate 301,397, forward strand.
GTCGGGGTGGGATTTTGGGCGCCGGCGCTTCAAGATCCAGTTGGGCCGGACCTCGATGGGGCGGCCCGGTTGGCAAATGGCCAGAAAGCTCTGGTGGCTGAGCCGGGAAGCCGGGTGGTCACCGTGACAAACGGCTCCGAGCGGTCCGGCAGGCCGCCGTCCTGTCGCGTCACGCCGGGTGCCGCCGGGTGCCGCCGGTTCCGGCCCGTTCAGCCCCGGTCACGGGTCGGCGTGCCCGGTCGCGGCCCGATTGGGGTGGCTCCAGCCTGGCTGGCAATGGCTCCGGCCTGGTTGGGTCGGGTCTCCGGTCGGGCGTGCCGGGTTGGGCGTGCCGGGTTGGGCGTGCCGGGTTGGGCGTGCCAGGTCGGGCGTGCCAGGTCGGGCGTGCCGGGTTGGGCGTGCCGGGTTGGGCGTGCCGGGTCGGGCGTGCCAGGGTAGGCGCGGTTGGGTATGCCCGGTTGGCCAGGCGCGGTGGGGCATTCCCGGATGGTGTGGTCCCGGCCCGGGTGGTGTGGCCGAGGGTCGGGTGGTGTGGCCGAGGGTCGAACGTGCCGATCACGGCCCGGCCCGGGCCTGGTGTGCCCGAAACGGGAAACCGCGCAGGCCAGCCGAAGCAGCACCGGACAAGCCGCCTCGGCACCGAAACCCGGTAGCGGGACCGGCGAGGATCGACCCATGCAAGCCACCCACACCGCCGTCGTCATCGCGGTCCCCGCCGCAGAACCGGCCGTCGCCACCCACCGCACCGCCCTCGACCGCGCCGCCTCCTGGGGCGTACCGGCCCACATCACCCTCCTCTGGCCATTCCTGCCCCCGTCACAGATCAACCAGGAAGTCCTCACCGCCCTCGGCCGGATCGCCGCCCAGGAACGCGCCTTCACCCTGACCCTGGACCGCATCGACTGGTTCGGCGACACCGTGGTCTGGCTCGCCCCGGCGCCGGCTCGACCGTTCCTCACCCTCACCACGGCCCTGACCGCACGGTTCCCGCAGGCGCCGCCCTACGGCGGCGCCTTCACCGAGACGATCCCCCACCTCACGATCGGCCACGACCACCCCCGGACCACGCTGCAGGCGGCCGCCACCGCGGTCACCCGCCACCTGCCGATCACCACGACCGTCACGACGATCAGCCTGATCGCCGGCGCCCGGGAACCCGGCGACAACTGGCACACCATCGCCGACTTCCCGCTGGCCCCGCTCCCCCGCTGACCGGCTACCGGCCGGCAGCACCCACGCCACCCGGGGCAAAGGACCAGGGCGGGCAAGGAAGCAAGCCCGAGAGGCGAGCAAGCCCGGGACGAGAGCCACGGCCGGGCAGGAATCAGGACCGGACCGCCCGCTCAGCCGGCCACGCAGAACTCGTTGCCCTCGGGATCGGCCAGCACCACATGGTGCTTTCCCGCCACCGTCAGCACTTCCGCCCCCGCACCCACCAGCTGCGCCACCTTCGCCTCCACCCGCGCCCACACCTCCTCGGGCGTGCCCTGCCGGCCCACCCGCACATCGATGTGCAACCTGTTCTTCGCCACCTTCGGCTCCGGCACCTCCAGGAACACCAGCCGCGGCCCCACACCTTCCGGATCGTGCAACCACGCCCCGCCGCCCTCGTCCTCCGCCGGCGGCCCGAACGACGCCACCCACTCCTCCCGCGACCGGAACGGCGAAGGCGGCGGCTCGTCCACATAGCCCAGCGCCACCTTCCAGAACTCCGCCAGCGCCACCGCCCGCGCACAGTCGAACGTCAGATCCATCCGCAGACTCATCTCCACCCCCGCATCGCGCGCCGCCAACGACCACATCCTCCATCCCGGGTACGACAGAAACGCCTCGTCCCCGCCACGAAGCCGTTCCCGCGTCGACGACCCCGAAGCCCGAGAAGGCAGGACCCCGGCCCGTGTCCGGCCCGCGCCCGCAGCGACGACCCAAGGCCCGAGCCGGCGTGGGCCCAGCCCGTGTCCGGCCCGCGGTCTGGCACCGGCAACCGCCCCACCGCGCTGACCGCCGGCACGCCCGATCCCGTCACCGACCCTCGCACCTGCCTGGGCAGCGACACGAGCACGGCACCCCGACCGCAAGGCAGCCGCCCGAAATCCAAAGCCGGGGTGCCGTTGATTCCTTTCTGGGTTTGATCTTGTCGTGCGCCCGTGGCCGGGCGCACACCCTGTAGAGCGTCCTAGGATGTTGAATGGTGGGCCGATCCGAGGCGGCCGCGGGCGCTGCCGGAGAATGAGACCCGTGCCCATCCCCACGACCACACTCACCTCGGCTCCCGGGCACACGGCCGGCCCCGACCAGACCCGCGCCGACCTGCACACCGTCCGCCCGGAGCTGGTCCCCGCCTACGACGCCGCCCTCCCGGGCGCCCGAGCGGAGATCCTGCGACGCCTCCTGAACGCCCTGCACCACGAACCCATCCCCGGCCTGACCCCCGAGGCACTACGCCAGGCCCGCACCGACCGCCGCACCGGGACGGCCGGCGGGACCAGCCACAACGCGGTCGCCGGCCCCGGCCCGGCGACGGGCCCGGCCGACGGAACCGGCCCCGACCCCGACCCGGCGACCGGCCCCGGCGACGGAACCGGCCCCGGCCCGGCGACCGGCCCCGCCGACGAAACCGGCTACGACCCGGCCACCCTGCTCCGCGCCCTCGACCTGGGCCCCCACACCGCCCGCCTGGCCCGCGAGATCGACAACAGCGTCGCCAACCTCGCCCTCGCCCACGCCGACCCGCCGCCCACCCCCGCGGCCCGGGCGTTGCGTGACGCGCAGGGCGACCCCGACGGGCTGGGCCGGCTGGAGCAGCGGGTCCTCGACGGTCACCCGTCGCATCCGTGCTGCCGCACCCGGGGCGGCCTGACCGTGGCCGACGTCCTGGCGTACGCCCCGGAGCACCGCCCGGTCATCCGCCTGCACCGTCTCGCCGTCCCGCCAGAACGCTGGTACGGCGACGCCCCGCCCGTGCTCTACGCCCACCCGTGGCAGGCCGCACGCCTGCGTGAGCGCTACCCGTGGCTGTCCGACGCCGGCCGGACCGGGCCGGTGCGCCCGCTGATGTCGCTGCGGACCGTCGCGCCCCTGTCCGGCGGCGACCACCTCAAGACCGCCGTCGACGTGCAGCTGACCTCCGCCGTGCGGACCGTCTCCCCCGCGGCCGTCCACAACGGGCCGCGGCTGTCGGCGGTCCTGGCCCGGCTCACCGGGGATCTGCCCCTGACGGTGTTGCGGGAGACCGCCGCCGGCGCCGTGCTCGTCGACGGCAGCCCGCAGCGTCACCTCGCCTACCTGCGCCGGCAGGCCCCGCGGGTCGCCGCCCACGAGACCGTTGTGCCGCTGGGCGCCCTGCCCGGCCTGCTGGGCGTGCTCGCCGCCGACCCGTACGCGTTCTGGCACGATCTCATGCACCTGCTGCTGCCGCCGCTGCTGACTGTCCTGGACCGCGGCGTCGCGCTGGAGGCCCACGGCCAGAACACCCTGCTGGTGCTCGACGGCGCCCGCCCGGCCCGGATCGTCTACCGCGACCTGGGCGGTGTCCGGGTCAGCGCGCGCCGGCTGGACGCGCACGGCGTCCCGGCCCCGCCGCTCGAGGGTGACCTGCCCACCGACGACCCGGACGCGCTGCGCACCAAGCTCGCCGCGGCCGTCCTGGGCTCGGTCACCGTGCAGCTGGTCGACGCCCTGCGGCGGGCCGGCGCGGAGCCGGAACGGCTGTGGGCGTGCACCGCGCGGGCCGTCCGCGGCACGGGCACCGCCGACGCGGACCGGCTGCTGCGCGACCCGCTGCCGGTCAAGGCGACCACCGCCATGCGGCTCGCCGACGACCCGCTGGCCGACCTCTGGGTGGGCGTGGACAACCCGATGGCGGGGGCATGACCAGCCGTCTGGCCGCCCGGCGGCTGGCCCTCACCGCCGCGCACACCGGCGCCGCCCTCGCCGTGCACGCGCCCGAGCTCGCCGACGGGTTCGCCGCCGCGCTGCCGGAGGCCGCCGACATCGTCGGGCGGCGGCTGCGCGGCGCGCTGGTCCGCGAGGGCCTGACGCCGGCCGGGCCCGGCGACCGGTGGCACGCGTTCCACCGGGTCGAGTACGCCGAGGCCGGCGCCGACGACCCGGCCGACCTGCTGCCGCGGCGGCTGGCCGGCAACGCCGCCGGGTTCGCCGCCGAGCTGCGCAACGCGGTGGTCAACCTGGCCGTGGCCATGGCCCGGCAGCGGCCCGAGCCGGCCGGCGACCCCGACCACGCCGCGGTCGCCGGGGAACGGCTCGCCGTGGCCGGGCACAACCTGCACCCGTGCGGGCGGACCCGGCTCGGTTGGGACACCGGCGACGTGCTCGCCCACGACCTGGAGGCCGGGCACACCCGGCTGGGTTTCCTGGCCGTGCGCGCCGACCTGCACCTGGGCGACGACGTCGGCGCGGCCCTGCGGGAGGTGTATCCGCAGGTGCCGGCGGCGCCGGCGGGCTACCGGGTGCAGCCGGTGCACGCCTGGCAGCGCGACGCGGTGCTGCCCGTCCGCTACCGCGACCTGCTCGACAGCGGGGCGCTGCGGATCCTGGCCGGCGAGCTCGACGCGATCCCCACCGCCGCGCTGCGCACCCTGCTGCTGCCGGTCGCCGCGGACGGCAGCCGCCGCTACGTCAAGGTGTCGCTGGACATCCAGGTCACCTCCACGCGGCGCAGCATCAGCGTCGCCAGCACCCGCAACGGCCCGGCCGTGTCCGTGCTGCTGCACCGGCTCGTCGCCGAGGACCCGGCCGCGGACCGGCTGCTGCTGCTGGCCGAGACGGCCGGGGCGGCCGTGCCGGTGGGGTCGGGCCGCGACATGGGGGCGATCCTGCGCGACGGCCTGACCGGCCGGCTGCGCCCGGGCGAGCAGGCGGTGCCCGGCGGGGCGCTGCCGTTTGTCGCCGCCGGGCTGGTGGGGCAGTTCGCCGCGAGTACGGGCCGGCGCGACGACGCGGGCGCGGCGGCGGCGTTCCTGGACGCGTACGCCCGGCTGGTGGTGCCGCCGTTGCTGCGGCTGACGCTGCGCGGGGTGGCCCTGGAGGCGCACCTGCAGAACTGCCTGCCGACGTTCACCGCCGGGGTGCCGCAGCGGCTGGCCGTGCGCGACTTCGCCGGGCTGCGGCTGCACCCGGGCCGGCTGGCCGCCGCCGGGCACGAGGTGACGCTGTGGCCCGGCTCGGTGATCGGCACCGGCGACCCGGACGTGCTGCGCGCCAAGATCGGCTACACGGCCTTCCAGGCCCACCTCGGCGAGCTGATCATCCGGCTCGGCGAGTCGCACGGTCTGGCCGAGGACGCCGCCTGGCGGCTGGTGCGGGCCGTCGTGGACGAGACGTACGCCGGGCCGGGCGAGCTCGCCGCACAGGACCACGCCGCGTTCACCGCGGCCACCGTGCCGCACAAGGCGCTGGTCCGGATGCGCCTGGCCGGGGCCGGCGACGAGTACCTGCCGGTGGAGAATCCGCTGCATGCGCCCGCCTGAGCACGTCACGCGGGCGATCCGGGCGCAGCCGGGGCCGGTCTGCGCCTACGTCTACGACACGGCCGCGCTGCGGGAACGGGCCGCCGCGGTGCGCGCCGCGTTGCCGCCCGGCGCCACCCTGCTGTACGCGGTCAAGGCCAACGGCCACCCGGCTGTCGTGCGTGCCCTGGCCGCGGCCTGCGACGGCCTGGAGGTCGCCTCCGGCGGTGAGCTGGAACTGGCGGTCGCGGCCGGCGCCCGCCGGATCGTGCTGGGCGGGCCGGCCAAGACCGACGCGGAGCTGGCCGCCGCCGTGGCCGCGGGCGCGCAGGTCAACGTGGAGAGCGCGCACGAGCTGCGGCGTCTGGACCGGGCCGCGCGGGCCGCCGGCACGGTCGTGCCGGCCGCGGTACGGGTCAACCGCGCGCAGGCCGCGCCGGCCGGCAGCCACGCCATGACCGGCACGCCCACCCCGTTCGGCGTCGACGAGCGCGACCTGGACCGGCTGCTGGCCGTGCCGCTGACCTCGGTCCGGATCACCGGCTTCCACCTGCACGCGGTCTCGAACAACCTGGACGCCGCCGCCCACGCCCGGTTCGTGGCCGACGCGCTGGACTGGTCCGTGGCCACCGCCGCCCGCCACGGCATCGACCTGCGGCTGGTCAACGCCGGCGGCGGCCTCGGCGTGGACTACCTCGGCGACGCCACCATCGACCTGGCCGCGCTGCGGGCCGGCCTGGCCGCGCTGATCGTGCCGGCCGGCGTGGACCTGATCGTCGAGCCCGGCCGGATCCTGGCCGCCGACGCCGGCTGGTACGCCGCCGAGGTCCTCGACCTCAAACGCACCCATGGCCGCTGGTTCGCGGTGCTGCGCGGCGGCACCCACCACTTCCGGCTGCCCGCCGCCTGGGGCTACAGCCACCCGTTCACGGTGCTGCCGGTCGAGGCGTGGCCCTACGACTGGCCCCGCCCGCAGGTGCGCGACGTGGCCGTGGACGCCGTCGGCGAGCTGTGCACGCCCCGCGACGTGCTCGCCCGTGACCAGCCCGTCGCGCGGCTGCGGGTGGGCGACGTGCTGGTCTTCGCCCGCGCCGGCGCGTACGGCTGGGACATCTCCCACCACGACTTCCTGCGCCACCCGCCGCCGCGTTTCGTCGTGCTCTGAGAGGCTCAGCCGGCCCGGAACTCGGCCCGCCACCGCCGGATCAGAGGGTCGGCCTCGTCGGTGAGCTGTTCGATGCCGAGTACCGTCAGGCCCGGCGCGGCGAACGCGTCGATCTCGGCGCGGCTCAGCGGCCACGGCGGGCCGGGGCGGTCGGCGCCGGTGGCGGCGGCCGCCAGCACCAGCAGCGTGCCGCCCGGCGCGACCAGCGGGCCGACGTTGGCGATGGCCCGGTCGCGCACCGGCCGGGGCAGCGCCTGCACGTTGTTGCTCTCCAGCACCAGGTCGAAGCCGCCGCGCCAGTGCGGCGGCGGGTCCAGCAGGTCCGCCACCGTGTACTCCACCGGCGAGTCTGGGTACCGGTCGCGGGCCGTGCGGACCGCGGTGGGCGAGATGTCGAAGCCGGTCGTGACGAAGCCCAGCCCGGCCAGGAACTCGGCGTCGCGGCCCGGCCCGCACCCGACGACCAGGGCGCTGCGGCAGTCGCCGGTGACGGCGCCGTCGCGGGCCCATTCGGCGAGCAGCTTGCTGGGGCGCGGCACGTCCCAGGGCACCTCGGCGGCGCCCGCGCCGGCCTCGGCGTACAGCTGCTCGAACCAGCCGGTGGGGTCGCCGGCCGCGAGCGACGCGGCGGCCAGGCGGGTGGTGTCCGGCTCGCGGCCGGCCGGGCCGGTCACGACCGGGCCGCCCGCGGGCCGCGGCGCAGCTCCCGCAGCGCCCGGCGGCGCACGTCGCCGGTCAGGGTGTCGAGGTAGAGCCGGCCGTCGAGGTGGTCGGTCTCGTGCTGCAGCGCCCGGGCCAGCAGCCCGGTCCCGGTGATGGTGAGCGGCTCGCCGAACCGGTCGACGCCGGTGGCCGTGGCCGCCCACGCCCGCCGGGTCGCGAATTCCAGGCCGGGCAGCGACAGGCAGCCCTCCTCGTCGTCCTGCTCGCCGTCGAGGCCGGACAGCACCGGGTTGATCAGGTGCCCGACCACCCCGCCGACGTTGTACGAGAACGCGCGCAGGCCCACGCCGATCTGCGGCGCCGCCACGCCGGCGCGGCCCGGCTCGCGGACGGTGTCCTCCAGGTCGTCGATCAGCGCGTGCAGATCGGCGTCGAAGGAGACGACCGGGGCGGCGGGGGTCCGCAGCACCGGGTCGCCGTAGAAACGGATTCCTCGCACGGTCATGCGCCCAACCTAGGCGAAAAGGGTGCGCCTGCGGTTCACGGGCCCGCCAGGGCCGCGCGCATCGGGGCCGCCTTGGCCGCCGCCTCCTCGACCTCGGCGAGCGGGTCGCTGTCGATGGTGATGCCGCCGCCGGCCCACAGGTGCGCCCGCTCCCCGTCGACCGCCGCCGTGCGGATGCTCAGGCCCAGGTCGAGGTGGTCGGGGCCGACCCAGCCGAGCGCGCCCATGCCGACCCCGCGGCCGACCGGCTCCAGCCGGGCGATCTCCGCCAGGGCCGCCCGTTTCGGCGCGCCGGTCACCGAGCCGCCCGGGCACAGCGCCCGCAGCACGTCGGCCAGGTCCACCGGCTGGTCCAGCGGCGCCGACACCACCGACTCGGCCTGCCACAGCCCGCACCACCGGCGCACCGCGAACAGCTCGTCGACCCGGACCGCGCCGGCGCCCAGCCGGGCCAGGTCGTTGCGTTCCAGGTCGACGATCATCACGTGCTCGGCGCGTTCCTTGGCCGAGGCGAGCAGCTCGGCGCGGCCCGCCGCGGTGGCCGGGCGGGTGCCCTTGATCGGCCGGGTAATGATCCGGCCGCCGCGGATCTCGACCAGGGTCTCCGGCGACGCGGTGGCCAGCGCCCAGCCGTCGCCGCTCAGCACGCCGCCGTAGCGCGCGCCGGGCAGCCCGGCCACCCGGGCCAGGGCGGGCCCCGGATCGCCGGTGTACGGCGCCGAGGCGTGCCCCACCACGTTGACCTGATAGACGTCGCCGCGCCCGATGGCCGCCCGCACGGCGCTGACCGCGGCGGCGTGCTCGGCCCGGCTCCAGCTGTCGCGCCACGGACCCAGCCGCCACCCGTCCGGGCTTGCGCCACCTGCCGAACCACCCGAATCGCCGGTGCTCATCGCACACGCTCCCATGACGGAGGGTGACGACTCCGAGGGGCCCCGGTGGGTGTGCACGACGGCCACCACGTCCGGGATCCCGGGCACCGGGGAGGGCGCGCCGACCGGGCCGCCGGCCATCACGCAACCGGCCGCCGCCGACACGTACAGTGCTGCTCCGCAGGGGGTTCCCGCGCCGGTCGGGTGGAATTGGGTAGCCGTTCGGCCCATCTCTCGCACCGGCAGTCCGTTGCCGGACAGGAAGGCCGAGACAAGCTCTGCGGGGTCACCGTCATCGCCCACCGACCACTCGAATCGGGATGACTCACCGTGACGGCCCTGGCAGGACGCCGGAGAACCCGGTTGAGCACCCCGCCGGGGTGTCGGAAAGTGGTCGACGGAGGTCCCGCCGTGGACCATGAGAAGAGTGGATTCTCTCAATGGGGCGCCGTCACTCACGAGATCCGGATTCGTTCGGATGGGAGTAGTGTTCCGCCCCGTTGATGTGAAGCACGACACAACCCCCTACCGGAGACACCCGATGTGCCAGCACCTGACGTCCTGCCCCTCTGCCGAAGCCGTCGACCGCGAAGCGGCCCGGATCGTGGCGACCTTCCCCGAGCAGGGTTGGAGCCTGCTCTGCAACGGTGTCATCGTCTTCGAGGACACCGGTGAGCTGCTGCCCGACGGCAGGACGATCGCACCACACCGCGGACCGGCTGTGCACGCCCTCGCCGCCTGACCGCGCCGGCGGGGCCTCACCACGAGACCCCGCCGCGGACCCGCTCAGTCCTCGAACGCCTCCGGCGACGGGCACGAGCAGACCAGGTTCCGGTCCCCGTACGCCCCGTCGATGCGGCGCACCGGCGGCCAGTACTTCGCGGTCCGGTCCACCCCGGCCGGGAAACCCGCCAGCGACCGCGGGTACGCGTGCGACCACTCGTCCGCCGTCACCGCCGCCGCCGTGTGCGGGGCATGGTGCAGCGGATTGTCGTCCCGCGGCCACTCCCCCGCCGCCACCCGGTCGATCTCACCCTTGATCGCGATCATCGCGTCGCAGAACCGGTCCAGCTCGGCCAGGTCCTCGCTCTCGGTCGGCTCCACCATCAGCGTCCCGGCCACCGGGAACGACATCGTCGGCGCGTGGAAGCCGTAGTCGATGAGCCGCTTGGCCACGTCGTCGACCGAGACCCCCGTCGCCTTGGTCAGCGGCCGCAGGTCCAGGATGCACTCGTGCGCGACCAGGCCCTCGTTGCCGGCGTACAGCACCGGGAAGTGCTCGCGCAGCCGCGCCGCCACGTAGTTGGCCGTCAGCACCGCGACACCGGTCGCCGCGGCCAGCCCCTCCGGGCCCATCATCCGCAGGTACGCCCACGAGATCGGCAGGATCCCGGCCGAGCCGTGCGCCGCCGCCGACACCGCGTGGTGCTCCCCCGGCTCGAGCGGGTCGCCCGGCAGGAACTCCGCCAGGTGCGCGCGCACCGCGACCGGACCCACCCCGGGACCGCCGCCACCGTGCGGGATGCAGAACGTCTTGTGCAGGTTCAGGTGCGACACGTCCGCGCCGAACCTGCCCGGCCGGGCGTAACCGACCAGCGCGTTCAGGTTGGCCCCGTCGACGTACACCTGGCCGCCGGCGTCGTGCACCGCGCCGCACAGCTCCGCGATGCCCTTCTCGTACACCCCGTGCGTCGACGGGTACGTCACCATGATCGCGGCGAGCGCGTCCGCGTGCTTGTCGATCTTCGCAGCCAGGTCGGTCAGGTCGACGTTGCCGTTGTCGTCACAGGCCACCACGACCACCCGCATGCCCGCCATCACCGCGCTGGCCGCGTTCGTGCCGTGCGCGCTCGACGGGATCAGGCACACGTCGCGGTGCGTCTCGCCCCGCGACCGGTGGTAGCCGCGGATCGCCAGCAGCCCGGCCAGTTCACCCTGCGAACCGGCGTTGGGCTGCACGCTCACCGCGTCGTAGCCGGTCACCTCGGCCAGCCACTGCTCCAGCTGCGCCACCAGCGCCTCGTAACCCGCGGTCTGCGACGCCGGCGCGTACGGGTGGATGTTCGCGAACTCCGGCCAGCTCACCGGCTCCATCTCGGTGGTCGCGTTCAGCTTCATCGTGCACGAGCCCAGCGGGATCATGCCCCGGTCCAGCGCGTAGTCCCGGTCCGACAGCTTGCGCAGGTAGCGCAGCATCGCCGTCTCCGAGTGGTGCGCGTGGAACACCGGATGGGTGAGGTACTCCGTGGCCCGCACCGGCAGGGCGCCCACCGGGAACTCCCCGCCCGGCTCCACCCCGAACGCCGCCAGCACGGCCGAGACGTGCGCCGGCGTGGTCGTCTCGTCACACGCGACCGACACCCGGTCGGCGTCCACCAGCCGCAGGTTGACCCCGGCCCGCTCGGCCGCGGCGACCACCTCCGCCGCCCGGCCCGGCACCACCGCGGTCACCGTGTCGAAGAACGTCCCGGCGGCCAGCTCGACGCCGGCCCCGGCCAGCGCGCCGGCGATCGTCGAGGCCTGCCGGTGCGCGTGCTCCGCGATCCGCCGCAGCCCCGCCGGGCCGTGGTACACCGCGTACATGCTCGCCATCACCGCCAGCAGCACCTGCGCGGTGCAGATGTTGCTCGTCGCCCGCTCCCGGCGGATGTGCTGCTCCCGCGTCTGCAACGCCAGCCGGTAGGCCGGCGCCCCGTCCGCGTCCCGCGACACCCCGACCAGGCGCCCGGGCAGCGACCGCTCCAGCCCGGCGCGCACGGCCAGGTAGCCGGCGTGCGGGCCACCGAACCCCAGCGGTACGCCGAACCGCTGCGTCGTGCCCGCCGCGATGTCCGCCCCGATCTCCCCGGGCGAACGCAGCAGCGTCAACGCCAGCAGATCCGCCGCCACCGTCACCAGCGCGCCCACCGCGTGCGCGGCCTCGACCAGCCCCGCGTGATCACGCACCGCGCCCGAGGCGCCCGGATACTGCACGTGCAGCCCGAAGAACTCCGCCGGCAACGCCGCACCGGCGTCGAGATCCACCAGCCGCACCTCGATGCCCAGCGGCTCCGCCCGGGTCCGCAGGATCGCCAGGGTCTGCGGCAGCGTGTCCGCGTCCACCACGTACACGCTGCTCTTGCTCCGGCTCGACCGGCGGGCCAGCGTCATCGCCTCGGCCACCGCGGTGCCCTCGTCCAGCATCGACGCGTTCGCCGTGGTCAACCCGGTCAGGTCGGTCACCATCGTCTGGAAGTTCAGCAGCGCCTCCAGCCGGCCCTGGCTGATCTCCGGCTGGTACGGCGTGTACGCCGTGTACCACGCCGGGTTCTCCAGCACGTTGCGCCGGATCACCGCCGGCGTGTGCGTGCCGTAGTAACCCAGCCCGATCATCGAGGTGGCCACCGTGTTGCGCCCCGCGAGCTCGCGCAACTCGGCGATCGCCTCCTCCTCGGAGGCCGCCGCGGGCAGCTCCAGCGTCCCGTGCCAGCGGATCACCTCGGGGATCGCGGCGTCCATCAGCGCGTCCAGCGACGCGTACCCGATCGCCTTGAGCATCTGGGTCTGCGCGTCGGCGTCCGGGCCGATGTGGCGGTCGGCGAAAGTCATGGCGGCTCCTGCGGGAAGAGAGAGGTCGGCGGACGCAACCTCCCCCTCTGTCATACCCACGGGGCACTCCAGAGCAGCCTGCCCACGCGGTCCTTTTGCCTGAGAGGTTCCGGGGAGGATTTGCCCCTTCGGCGCCACCGGGGTGGTCTCTCCCGCGCGGGTGTACGGCTACTGAGAACCTACCAGCGACAACGTTGCGATCATGTGTCCCTAAGGTGTGGTGTGTGACCTACTCCGCTGCGCCTGACCGCTACGACACCATGAGCTACCGCCGCGCCGGGCGAAGCGGCCTGAGGCTGCCCGCCATCAGCCTCGGGCTCTGGCACAACTTCGGCGACGCCCGCCCGATCGACCGCCAGCGCGCCATCACCCGCCGCGCCTTCGACCTCGGCATCACCCACTTCGACCTGGCCAACAACTACGGCCCGCCGCCCGGCAGCGCCGAGGAGAACTTCGGCCGCATCCTGCACACCGACTTCCGCCACCACCGCGACGAGCTCGTCGTCTCCACCAAGGCCGGCTACCACATGTGGAACGGCCCCTACGGCGAGTGGGGCTCCCGCAAGTACCTGGTCTCGTCGCTCGACCAGTCCCTGCGCCGCCTCGGCCTGGACTACGTCGACATCTTCTACCACCACCGGCCCGACCCGGACACCCCGCTGGAAGAGACCATGGGCGCCCTCGACGCCGTCGTGCGCTCCGGCAAGGCCCTCTACGTCGGCATCAGCAACTACAGCGCCGAACAGACCGCCCGCGCCGCCGCCATCCTCCAGGAGCTCGGCACCCCCCTGCTCATCCACCAGCCGTCGTACTCGATCCTCAACCGCTGGATCGAGAAGGACCACCTGCTCGACACGCTCGAGGCCGTCGGCGCCGGCTGCATCGCCTTCAGCCCCCTGCAACAGGGCCTGCTCACCGACCGCTACCTCGGCGGCATCCCCGACGACTCCCGCGTGCGCACCAGCGTCTTCCTCAACGAGAGCGACCTGGACCAGGCCACCATGGGCCGCATCCACAACCTCAACGACATCGCCGGCCGTCGCGGCCAGTCGCTGGCCCAGCTGGCCCTCGCCTGGGCCCTGCGCGACCCGCGGATGACCAGCCTCATCATCGGCGCCAGCAGCGTCGAACAGCTCGAGACCAACGTCGCCGCCCTGGACCGGCCCGCCCTGACCGACGACGAGCTGCAGGCGATCGACGGCACCGCCCTGGACCTGTGACCGATCTGGTCACCGGTCACACGATCCTCGCGGTCGTGGTCGGCTCCCGCGCGTACGGCCTCGCCGGCCCGGGATCCGACCACGACCGCCGGGGCGTGTACGCCGCCCCCACCCCGCTGTTCTGGCACCTCGACAAGCCGCCGACCCACCTCGACGGCCCCGCCGAGGAACAGTTCTCCTGGGAGCTCGAACGCTTCTGCACGCTGGCCCTGCAGGCCAACCCCACCGTGCTCGAGGTGCTCTGGTCCCCCCTGATCACCCACCTCACCCCGGACGGCGAGCACCTGCTGGCCACCCGGCCCGCGTTCCTGTCCCGCCGGCTCGCCGACACCTACGGCGCCTACGCCCGCGACCAGCTCACCCGCGTCGCCGCCCGGCGCGAACGCACCGGCGAGACCAACCACAAACAGGCCATGCACATGATCCGGCTGCTGCTGGCCGGCGCGCACGTGTTGCGCACCGGCGACATCCTGGTCGACGTGACCCCGCTGCGCGACCGGCTGCTGGCCGTCCGGCACGGCGAGGTGCCCTGGGCCACGGTGACCGACTGGGCCGCCGACCTGCTCGACGACCTGGCCGCGGCGGCCCGCGCCACCGACCTGCCGGCCGAGCCCGACCGGGCCGCGGTCGACGCGCTGCTCTACGCCGTACGGGAAAGGGGCCTGCCGTGACCACCGAGGTGCCCTCCTGGGCCGACCAGGTCGTGGCCGACCTGCCCTATCCCCTGATCTTCGCCACCGTCAGCGGCGCCCACCTGTACGGCTTCGCGTCGGCCGACTCGGACCTGGACCTGCGCGCGGCCCACCTGCTGCCCGCGGCCGAGGTCGTCGGCCTGCGCACCGGCCCGGAGACGCTGCAGTCCGACAGCTGGCGCGACGGCGTCGAGCTCGACGTGGTCAGCCACGACCTGCTCAAGTTCGCCCGGCTGCTGACCAGCCGCAACGGCTACGTGCTGGAGCAGCTGCTGTCCCCGCTGGTGATCACCACCTCGCCGGTGCACCGCGAGCTGGTCGCGCTGGCGCCGGCGCTGATCACCCGCCACCACGCCCACCACTACCTGGGCTTCGCCGCCACCCAGGAACGCCTCTTCGACCGGACCGGGGAACTCAAGCCGGCCCTCTACACGCTGCGGGTGCTGCTCACGGGGCGGCACCTCATGCGCACCGGCACGCTCGAGACCGACCTGGGCGTGCTCGGCGTCGACCTGCCGTACGTGCCGGAGCTGATCGGCCGCAAGCGCGAGGCCGAGCACGGGCCGTTCCCGTCCGCGATCCGCGCCGATCTCGGCCGGGACATCCCCCGGCTGCGCGCGGAGCTGGAGGCGGCCCGGGACGCGTCGGCGCTGCCCGAGCAGCCCGACCGGGCTGCCGTCGAGGCGCTGCACCAGCTGGTCGTCCGCACCCGCCTGGCCGCCTGACCGGGTCGTCGAGTCCGCCGGAGGCGGTCGTTTGTGCTCCTCGGTGCGGCGTGCCGCACTGCCCCTAAGGCATCCTAGGACTCTAGGAGTTATCCGTTGCCCGGCTCGGCGGTCTACCCTGGTCCCATGCCCACCACCGCGCCCAAGGCCCCGGCGGTCCACCTGGCCCGGCCGCACCGGCCGGTGCTCGTGGCGGGCACCCTGGGCGAGCTGACCGGCCCGGCTCAGGGCCTGGTCGAGCTGCCGCTGCGGCTGTGGTGGAATCCGGTGCGCACGTTCGACCTGGACCAGCCGACCATGCTGCTGTGGATGTACGAGAACGTGCTGCGTGAGGCGGTGCGGGTGGATGAGTTGCGCAGCTATCTGCACGGGCCGACGCTGGTGCGGATCTGGCCGGAGCTGAACCTGCCTCGAGGGGTGCGCGCGGCCTGGGAGGCCCGGCACCCGGTGCTGCGCCGGGTCACAACGGCCTGAGGCCCAGCCGGAGCGCGACGCCGGCCCGGGACGAGGCGCCGCCGTCGCCGGTCGCCGCTCGCCCACGGCGCCGGGCGCTCCTGATGCCGCTCCCGGGCCGACGGCGGTCCGGGTTCCCGGAGGGCGGCATGGTGGTGACCCGGCCGGACTACGCCAGACCGCCGCCGGGCTTCCCCGACGATCGGCAGCGCTCCGGAAACCGGCGACGGGGTGAAACCCGGTGACCGTCCGGCGGGTGTCCCTCAGTGACAACACCGAAGGGGGACGGGTGTCCGAGCACAGCGGCTTCGAAGAGTTCTACGCCGGCACGCGACATCGGCTGATCACGTACCTGTACGCCATGACCGGCGATCGCGCGGAAGCGCAGGATGCCGCCCAGGAAGCCTATGTCCGCGCCTGGCAACGCTGGTCCACCGTGTCCACCTACGACAATCCGGAGGCGTGGGTCCGCACCGTCGCCCATCGCCTGTGCCTGAACCACTGGCGCAAGGCGAGGAACCGCGTCGCCGCGTACCTCCGGCACGGCACTGATCCGGACACCGGACCGCCGAGTGAGAACACGGTGGCGTTGATCAGCGCGCTGAGACAACTCTCGGTGGCCGAACGCCAGGCCATCACGCTGCACCACCTCATGGACCTCTCCGTCGCCGAGGTGGCCGCGCAGACCGGGACTCCGGTCAACACGATCAAGACCCGGCTGGCGCGGGGCCGCCGAGCGCTCGCCGGCTTCCTCGACGAGGACGCATCCGAGGAGTACTCCCATGCCTGATCAGGCCTTCCGCTCCCTGTTCACCGAAACCGAGAACGTCAGGTGGGAACCCATGAGCCAGGTACGCGTCCGCGCCCGTCGTCGCACCATCGCCCAGGCCGCGACGGTGGCGGGCATCGTCGCCGTGGCCCTCGTCTCCGGCGGGGTCGCCGTCGCACAGGCCCGACCGGGCCCGGTGACGCCGCCCGCGGCCACGTCGTCACCGGCGCCGTCCCAGCTGTCACCGGCGCCGTCGGCGCCTCCGCTCCCGCAGTCCACGTCGCCGGCCGCGCCCACGACGACGAGCCCCCGGTCGTCCTCGACCGGCACCGCGTCGTCACCGCCGGTCTCCGGCATCACGGCTGCGATGATGCTCCGCCCCCAGGACGTGGGTTCCGGCTACACCGTGGCGCCGGGCTCGGGCGGCGACTGGACGTTCGAGTTCAACGCGTCGGCCCTGGGCTGTCCGCGGGGCGGCAAACCGGACCCCGTCTCGGAGCGCGAGCGCACGCTGCGCAAGGGCGAGCCCCAGGACGAGGACTTCGTGCTCCAGCACACCGGCCGGTATGCCGCCGGCAAGGCGGCACGGTACCTGGACGGCGTCCGGGAGCGGGTGTCGTCGTGCTCGCCGCGGGAGGGGCAGTCGGTGCGGATCGCGGCCCAGGACTTCGCCGGTGAGGAGTCGGTGCTGGTCGTCTTCGACCACGGGGGCGGCTCCCTGGCCAGGATCCTGCTGGTACGCAAGGGGGACGTGCTGACCGAGGTGTACACCAAGCCGGTTCGTGGCGACGCCGCGAACCGCGACCTGGGCCGCAAGGCGGCAGCCCGCTTCTGACCGGCCGGCGCGGAACCCCGGCGGCTCCGCCCGGCGTGCGACCAGCTCCGGCCGGTCGCGGTGGCGCCGCCGCGCCGATCCGCTAGCGTCGCCGTGGTGAGCGGGAACATCGACGACTTCTACCGCGACGTCGCCACCATCGCCCTGACCGTCGGCGAGAAGCACGGCTTCGTCCTCGGCGGCGGCGTCGCCTGGCTGGTCAACGGCCTGGTGCAGCGCCCCACCGAGGACATCGACCTGTTCACCGACACCGCCGGCGCGGTCGAGGCCGCCGCCGGCCAGGTCACCGCCGCGCTGACCGCGGCCGGCTACCAGGTGTTCCGGGAGGTGGCCGACGAGCTGTTCGAGGGCATGGACGACGACCTGCGCGAGTACCACGTGGCCGACGGCGCCCGGGCGCTGCGGCTGACCCTGACCCGCCTGGACCGCCGGCGGGCGCCGGTGGTCATGGACGTCGGCCCGGTCATGCACCTCGACGACCTGGTCGCCTCCAAGGTGGCGGCGCTGGTCAACCGGCGCGAGGTCCGCGACTACATCGACGTGGCGGCGGCGCTGGAGCGGTACACCCTGCGGCGGGTGCTGGAGCTGGCCCGGGCGCTCGACCCGGGGCTGGCCGACGACGAGGTCGCCGACGCCGGGCGGTACCTGGACCGGCTGGACGACGCCCGGTTCGCGGTGTACGGGCTGAGCCCGGAGCAGGTGCGGGCGGTACGGGAGCGGCTGGCCGCCTGGCCACGGTGACGGCGGCGCCGGGGCGAGGCGGCCGTCCGAATACCGCCAGACCCGCCCGCCGCCCGCGGCGCACGATGGGGCCATGACCGACACCCGCACCGCGTACCGGATCACCGCCCTCTCCCCCGCCCTGCTCGACGACGTCCGCGCCGCCGCCACGACCGAGCGGCACTGCGCCCGCGGCGGCGAGCCGCTGCGGTGCTGCCTGCGCGACGCCACCCCCGGCGAGGGTCTCCTGCTGTTCGGCTACGAGCCGCCGCTGCCGGAGTCGCCGTACCGGGAGAAGGGCGCGGTGTTCGCCCACGCCGCGCCGTGCCCCGGGCCGCCGCGCGACCTCGCCTACCCGGCCGACTGGTACGGCCGCCCGCAGGTCCTGCGGGCCTACGACAGCCGGGGCCGGATCCACCCGGCCAGCCGGCAGCACGACGGCCGGGACCCGGTCGCGGCGCTGGCCGCCGTGCTGGCCGAGCCCGGCGTCGTGCTGGTGCACAGCCGCAACGTCGTCTACGGCTGCTACATGTTCGCCGCGGCGGCGGGCTGAAGGGTCGCCGTCACGTCGTCGACGTCGAAGGTGGTGACGCCGCCGCCGGCGGTCTCGCTGGCGAAGAAGCTGATCGTCGCGGTGCGTTCGGTGGCCGCCGCGGCGGTGGCGGCGCCGTACTGGTGCCAGTCGGCCGGCAGGTCGAAGGCGAACGAGTAGCGGGTCTTCGGCGGTTCCCCGGTGACCGCCAGCCCCATGTTGAGGTAGTCGCCCCGGCTGGTCTCGGTGGAGCTGCCCCGGGCGGAGAAGCGCACGTCCAGCCCGCAGCCGGCCGGGATGGTCACGGTGGAGCGCAGCAGGTCGCTGTGGGTCAGGTCGAGGCCGGCGAAGGTGGCGTAGGCCCGGCCGGTGTGCGCCGGCCGGTCCGCGGCGGCCAGCACGACGACGCGCGGACCGGCGGTCCAGCCGGCCGGGCCGCGCTCGAAGCTCGGGTTGACCTGCACCTGGCCGGTGCAGGGGGCCGGCGCGGACGGGGTCTGGGCGCTGCCGGCGGTGAGCAGCAGCGCGGCGAGGACGGCGAGGGTTCTCACGGCATCTCCCGGGATCGGTGGCATTGAACGTTGTCGATACATTCTGCAACCGTCCGGCAACCCGCGGTGTCCCGTCCTGCACCCGGCGCGGCGAATTCTCTTCACAGCGAGGCCACCACCGCAGCAGAGGAGCTCCCGCCATGCGCGTCCGCATCGGTTCCACCATCGCCGTCGTCGCGACCGTCATCGGCCTCGCGGGCAGCGTCGCCGGCCCGATCTACTCGGCGTTCGGCGCCTAGCAGGTCGACTGCACCTCCACAGCAGGGTCCCTTCCGTGGCCGGGCGCGACGTGCGCCCGGCCACGGTGCTGTGGATAGGGTGGTGCACATCATGACGCTCACCGAACGCCTGCCCGGCACCGCCGAACCCGACGCCGTCTTCGACGCCTTCCAGACCTGGGTGGGCGAGCAGGGCCTGACGCTGTACCCGCATCAGGAGGAGGCGCTCATCGAGATCGCCACCGGGGCGAACGTCATCCTGAACACCCCGACCGGCTCGGGCAAGAGCCTGGTGGCCACCGGCGCGCACTTCGCCGCCCTGGCCGACAAGCGCACCACCTTCTACACCGCGCCGATCAAGGCGCTGGTCAGCGAGAAGTTCTTCGCCCTGTGCAAGATCTTCGGCGCGCACAACGTCGGCATGCTCACCGGCGACGCCAGCGTGAACGCCGACGCGCCGATCATCTGCTGCACCGCGGAGATCCTGGCCAACCTGGCGTTGCGCGAGGGCGCCGACGCCGACGTCGGCCAGGTCGTCATGGACGAGTTCCACTTCTACGCCGAGCCCGACCGCGGCTGGGCCTGGCAGGTGCCGCTCATCGAGCTGCCTCAGGCGCAGTTCATCCTCATGTCCGCGACGCTCGGCGACACCACCCGCTTCGTCGACGACCTGTCCCGGCGCACCGGCCGGGCCACCGCCGTGGTCAGTAACACCGAGCGGCCGGTCCCGCTGATCTTCTCGTACGCGATGACGCCGCTGCACGAGACGATCGAGGAGCTGCTCACCACCCACCAGGCGCCGGTCTACATCGTGCACTTCACCCAGGCCGCCGCCCTGGAACGCGCCCAGTCGCTGATGAGCATCAACATGTGCACCCGCGCCGAGAAGGACGCCATCGCCGCGGCCCTGGGCGCCTTCCGGTTCACCGCCGGCTTCGGGCGCACCCTGAGCCGGCTGGTGCGCCACGGCATCGGCGTGCACCACGCCGGCATGCTGCCCAAGTACCGCCGGCTGGTCGAGACCCTCGCGCAGGCCGGCCTGCTCAAGGTCATCTGCGGTACGGACACCCTGGGCGTCGGCATCAACGTGCCCATCCGCACCGTGCTGTTCACCGGCCTGAGCAAGTACGACGGGGTGCGGACCCGGCTGCTCAAGGCCCGGGAGTTCCACCAGATCGCCGGCCGGGCCGGGCGGGCCGGCTACGACACCCTCGGCACGGTCATCGTGCAGGCCCCCGAGCACGTCATCGACAACGAGCGGATGCTGGCCAAGGCCGGCGACGACCCGAAGAAGCGCCGCAAGGTGGTTCGCAAGAAGCCGCCGGAGGGCACCATCGGCTGGGGCCAGCCCACCTTCGACCGCCTCGTCGCCGCCGACCCCGAGCCGCTGACCTCGTCGTTCCAGGTGTCGCACGCGATGCTGCTCAACGTGCTGGTCCGCGGCGGCGACCCGTTCGCGGCGATGCGGCACCTGCTGACCGACAACCACGAGGAGCCGGCCGCCCAGCGCCGGCACATCCGCCGGGCCCTGGCCATCGCCCGGGCGCTGCTGGCCGGCGGCGTGGTCGAGCGGGTCGAGACCGGCGACGGGGTGCGGTACAGGCTCACCGAGGACCTGCAGATCGACTTCGCGCTCAACCAGGCGCTGTCGCCGTTCGCGCTGGCCTGCCTGGAGCTGCTGGACCGCGAGTCGCCGGAGTACCCGCTGGACGTGGTGTCGATCATCGAGGCGACCCTGGAGGACCCGCGCCAGGTGCTGTCCGCCCAGCTGTTCAAGGCCAAGGGCGAGGCCGTCAACGCGATGAAGGCCGAGGGCATCGAGTACGACCAGCGGATGGAGCTGCTCGAGGAGGTCACCCACCCCAAGCCGCTGCTGCCGCTGCTGGAGGCCGCGTACGAGACGTACCGGCGCGGGCACCCCTGGGTGGCCGACTACGAGATCAAGCCCAAGGCCGTCGTCCGCGACATGTACGAGCGCGCGATGACCTTCACCGAGTACGTCTCGTTCTACGGCCTGTCCCGCTCCGAGGGCCTGGTGCTGCGCTACCTGGCCGACGCGTTCCGGGCGCTGCGCCAGACCGTGCCCGAGGACGCCCGCACCGAGGAGCTCACCGACCTCATCGAGTGGCTGGGCGAGCTGGTCCGCCAGGTCGACTCCAGCCTGCTGGACGAGTGGGAGCGGCTGCGCAACCCGGGCGCCGAGATCGTCGAGGTGTCGCCGCTGGACGACAAGCCGCCGGCGGTCACCCGCAACGTGCGCGCGTTCCGGGTGCTGGTCCGCAACGCGATGTTCCGCCGGGTCGAGCTGTTCGCCCTGCGCCGGGCCGAGGACCTGGGCGAGCTGGACGCCGAGTCGGGCTGGAACACCGACGCCTGGATCGAGGCGCTGGAGGACTACTACGCCGAGTATCCGGTGGTCGGCACCGGACCGTCGGCGCGCGGGCCGCAGCTGCTGCACATCGAGACCACGCCGACCGCCTGGAAGGTGCGCCAGGTCTTCGAGGACCCCGAGGGCGACCACGACTGGGGCATCGAGGCCGAGGTGGACCTGGCGGCCAGCGACGAGCTGGGCGCGGCGGCCATCCGGATCACGGCGGTGGGCCCGCACTGAGCCCCGGCGCGGGCCCGCCGGCGTCACGGGCCCGGCCGGACGTCCTCAGCAGGCAGCCGGGGCGGCATCGCGGTCGTCGCCGGCCGGCTGCGCCGCGGTGGCGCGGGCCCCGGTGCGTTCGGCGCCGACGCCGGCCGCGACCACGAAGGCGATCCCGGTCAGCGGCGCCCAGCCCGGCACCTGGCCCAGCAGCACCAGCCCGATCACCAGCGCGAACGCCGGTTCCAGGCTCATCAGCGTGCCGAACGCGGCCGTGGTCAGCCGGCGCAGCGCGAGCATCTCCAGGGCGAACGGCACCAGCGGCAGCAGGACGGCCAGGCCCAGCCCGGCCAGCAGCAACTCCCCCGTCAGCCGCGGCAGCACCGACGGGCCGGCGATCAGCGTGGCCACCAGCGCGGCGACCGGGATCGACACGGCCAGGCCCTGCAGGCCGGACACGCCGTCGCCGACCCGCTGGGTGAGCACGATGTACCCGGCCCAGCAGAGCGCGGCGCCGAGCGCGTAGGCCACCCCGACCGGGTCGGTGCCGCCGTGCCAGGGCTCGGTCAGCAGCAGGACGCCGACCGCGGCCAGGGCCGGCCACACCTTGGTGCCCTGCCGGCCCCGGACGATGGCCACGCCGAGCGGGCCGAGGAACTCCAGCGCGCTGGCGGTGCCCAGCGGGAGCCGGGCCACGGCCGCCATGAACAGCATGGTCACGCCGGCCGTGACGACGCCGAGGGCGACGGTGGTCAGCAGGCTGGCCCGGGTGAACGCACGCAGCCGGGGGCGGACCAGCACCAGCAGGATCAGGCCGGCCCAGGACAGCCGCAGCCATGCCGCGCCCTCGGCGCCGACCTGGTCGAGCAGGCCGACGGAGGCGGCCAGGCCGAGCTGGACGAGGGCCATCGACGCGAGCGCCATGGCGGCGCCGGTCCGTGCTGGTGAACGCATGAGCCCAGTACAGCGCCGGAGACCGTTCATGTCCACGTGCCGATCGTGGACACACCGTTCGACAACGGCTGACAATGGCCGGATGGAGACGCGCCGCCTGCGGTTACTGGTCGAACTGTCCCGGCTCGGGTCCATGCGGGCAGTGGCCGACGAGGTGCACATCACCACCTCGACGGTCTCCCAGCAGCTCGCCGTGCTGGCCCGCGAGGCCGGCGCCACGCTGATCGAGCCCGCCGGCCGCCGGGTCCGGCTCACCCCGGCCGGGCAGCGCCTGGCCCGGCACGCGGTCACCATCCTGGCCGCCGTCGAGGCGGCGCGCCTCGACCTCGACCCCGGGGCCGAGCCGGCCGGCGAGCTGCGGGTCGCGGGCTTCGCCACCGCCGTACGCCGCTCGCTGCTGCCGGTCGCGGCCACCCTCGCCGCCGCCCACCCCCGGGTCCGCCTGCTGATCCACGAGCACGAGCCGTTCGAGGCGTTCGAGCTGCTCGCCATGGACGCCGTCGACCTGGCCCTGACCTACGACTACAACCTGGCCCCGGCCGCGTTCGACCCCGGGCTGGAGGCCGTGCCGCTGTGGCAGGCGCCGTGGGGCCTGGCCGTGCCCGCGCACGCCCCGGCGACCGACTTCGCCGGGTTCGCCGGCCACGACTGGATCGTCAACTCCCGCAGCACCGCCGACGAGGACGTGGTGCGCACGGTCGCCTCGCTGGTCGGCTTCGCCCCGCGGATCGTGCACCGGGCGGACAGCCTGGACCTGGTCCAGGACATGATCCTGGCCGGGCTGGGGGTCGGGTTGCTGCCGATGGACGTGGGCGCGCTGCCCGGCGTACGGGTGCTCCCGCTGGCCG
This sequence comes from Actinoplanes nipponensis, assembly GCF_016862275.1. Lineage (GTDB taxonomy): Bacteria > Actinomycetota > Actinomycetes > Mycobacteriales > Micromonosporaceae > Actinoplanes > Actinoplanes nipponensis. Next base: position 324,765 of record NZ_BOMQ01000026.1, read on the forward strand.
GCCCCGAGGTCCGGTTGCGCTGTTACGCGGTGACCCGCCGCGGCCGCTCGGGCTGGCCGCCGCTGGCGCTGGTGCTGCGGTTGCTGGCCACGGGCTGATCGGCGCCGGCCCGCACCACGGCGAGCACCACGTCGTCCTCGCTGTCGCCGGCGAAGGTGGCCAGCAGGTGGTCGCAGATCTGCTCGGCGGTCAGCCCGGCGCGGCCGGTCAGCGCCCGGGTCAGCGCCCGCAGGCCGTCGTCGAGGGTGGCGCCCCGCCGCTCGATCAGGCCGTCGGTGTAGAAGACCACGCTGGTGCCCGCGGGCAGCTGCACCCGGTGGTCGGTGCGCACCGGGCGGCCGCGGGTGCCGAGCAGCGTCTCCGGCGGGGTCTCCAACAGCCGCGCGGCGCCGTCCGGCGCGATCAGCACCGGCGGCGGGTGACCGGCGTTGGACCAGCGCAGCGTGGGGAGGCCGGGCCCGGCCCGCTCGATCTGGGCCAGCACCACCGTGGCGAACACGTCCACCGAGAACCCCTGGATCGCCTCCTGCAACCCGGTCAGCACCAGCGCCGGCGGCTTGAGCAGCGCGTACGAGATGCCCCGGAGCAGGCTGCGGATCTCGCTCATCGCCGCCGCGGCCCGCCGGTCGTGCCCGGTCACGTCGCCGACCACCACCGTCAGCCGGCCGTCGGGCAACGTGAACGCGTCGTACCAGTCGCCGCCGATGTGCGCGCCCTCGCCGGCCGGCTGGTAGCGCACCGCCACCTCGGTGTGCTCCGGCTGCGCGGGCGCGGCCAGCAGGCTACGCTGCAGCGCCTCGGACAGCTCGCGTTCCATGACGGTGGCGCGCCGCTCGGCCTGCCGGGTCCGGGCGCGCTGCAGGCCCTGGGCCAGGGCGGCGCCGAGCAGCCGGAAGAACGCCAGGTACTCCTCGTCGACGGCCAGATGCGGGTTGATCCGGCTGACCAGCACCGCGTCCGCGCCGGCCGGCCCGGCGCCGGCGAGCCGGACCCGGGCGACACGGCCGGCCCCGGTGGTCTCCACGACCACGTCGCGCCCCGGCGGCGCGGGCTCCTGGGCCAGCAGGATGTCGACGCCGGGCAGGTCGTCGGGCGCCGAACGCAGCACCGGCAGGGCGTGATCGAGCAGATCCTCGACGTTCTCGGCGCCCGCCAGCCGATCGTGGAGCCGGCTGAGCAGCGCCAGCCGGCGCCGGCTGAGCACCTGCGCGGTCGTCTCGGAGGCGATGTCGATGGTGCCGCCGATGCGGCCGTCCCCCTCGGTCACCGCCGAGTAGGAGAACGTGAAGTAGGTCTCCTCGAGGAATCCCCGCCGGTTCATCAGCAGGCGCAGGTCCTCGACCCACACGGCGCCCCGGCCGGTGCGCACCGACTCGAGCATCGGGCCGATGGTGTCCCAGATCTCGGCGAACACCGCCGCGGCGGGGGCGCCCAGCGCGGCGGGGTGCTTGTCGCCGATCATCGGCGCGTACGCCTCGTTGTAGATCAGGATGTGTTCCGGTCCCCAGAGCAGCGTGACCGGCGCGCGGGTGTGCAACGCCAGGTCGACGGCCGCGAGCAGGGTCGGGCTCCACGCCGCCACCGGCCCGAGCGGCGTCGCCGCCCAGTCCACCTGCCGGTAAGCGTCACGCAGCGTGCCCGCGGCGGCGAAGGGATCAATCACCTGGAGAATGTAGCCCCCCGCCGTCCGCTCACCGCGGCAGGCGGCGCACCTTGATCGTGCTGTCCGTGCGGTGCGCCGGCGTGCCGTCCGGCCCGTTCTGGATCCGGTCGTGGGTCTCGCACCGCAGCACCTGCCACTGCCCGTCGGCCAGCCGCAGGCCGGAGACCACCTCGGCCGGCTCGGGGAAGCGCAGATCGCCGTGCGAGCGGTGCTGCTCGGCGTACGGGCCGAAGTCCTGGTGGCCCTCGATGAGCAGGATGCCGCCCGGGGCGACCGCCGCGGTGGCGGCCAGCAGGATCTGCTCCCGGGGCACGTCGCCGCGCGGGTAGAGGAACTGCGCGGAGACCAGGTCGTAGCGGCCGGCCGGGAACGAGGCGCCGAGATCGTGCTGCTGGAAATCGATGGTCACGCCGGCGTCGGCGGCGTGCGCGGCCGCCTTGGCCAGGGCCACGGCGGAGACGTCGACCGCGGTGACGGTCCAGCCCCGGGCGGCCAGCCAGATCGCGTCGCCGCCCTCGCCGCAGCCGAGGTCCAGCGCGGAGCCGGGGGTCAGGTCGGCGACCTCGTGCACGAGGGCGGTATTGGCGTTGCCACTCCAGACGGCGGCGCTGTCGGCGTAGCGGGTGTCCCAGTAGGTCGCGTCAGTCATGCGCTCAGCCTGCGCGTCCTCGCGGTCCGGCGGCAACGTTTGTTGCCGATCCGGCAACGGCGCCGGTCAGCCGGCCCGGCGGCGGGCGCGGCGGGCGGCGAGCTCGTCACCGGCAGCGGCCGGCTCGGCCGTGCCCGTGCCCGTGCCGACCGGCTGCGGCCCGGCGGCCGGCTCGGCCGGCAGGTGCGACAGCGAACCCTGGATCTCCTTGAAGGCGCCGCCGATGGCGATGCCGAAGACACCCTGGCCGCCCTGGAGCAGATCCACGACCTCCTCGGGCGAGCGGCACTCGTACACCGTCGTGCCGTCGGAGATCAGCGTGATGCCGGCCAGGTCGTCGACGCCGCGCGAGCGCAGCGTCTCGATCGCCTTGCGGATGTTCTGCAGGGAGACGCCCGCGTCGAGCAGGCGCTTGACCACCTTGAGCACGACCAGGTCGCGGAACGAGTAGAGCCGCTGCGTGCCGGAGCCCGAGGCGTCACGGATGCTCGGCACCACCAGCGTGGTCCGCGCCCAGTAGTCGAGCTGGCGGTAGCTGATGCCGACCGCCTGACAAGCCGTCACTCCGCGATACCCGGTATCGCCGTCCTCGCCGACAAGCGGACCCTCTTCAGAGTCTGACTCGTGCACGCGACTACCTCCCCGCTGCGCGGTGCCGCTTCACCTGGACTTCACGAGCGTATAACTCAGCGAGCCACGAAACAGGGAGGTAATGCCGCGACACGCCGCGTACGGACGACCGGACCTCCGGTGACCGTCGATGCGTTGCTCAGCCGGCGAAGTCCTCCGGGCGTACCTGGTCGAGGAACTCGCGGAACTTCTCGACCTCGTCCTCCTGCTCGTCCGGGATCACGATGCCCGCCTCGGTCAGCACCTGGTCGGCGCAGCGGATCGGCGCGCCCACCCGCAGGGCCAGGGCGATCGAGTCGCTGGGCCGCGCCGACACCCGCAGGTCGTCACCGATCAGCAGGTCCGCGTAGAACACGTTCTCCTTGAGTTCGGTGATCTCCACGGCCTTCAGCGGCGCCTCGAGGGCCGCGAGGATGTCCCGTAGCAGATCATGGGTCAACGGCCGGGCGGGCTTCACGCCCTGCTGCTCGTACGCGATGGCCGTCGCCTCCACCGCGCCGATCCAGATCGGCAGGTACCGATCGCCGTCGACCTCCCTGAGCAGGACGATCGGCTGGTTACTGGGCAGCTCCACCCGAACCCCGACCACGCTCAGCTCGCGCACCGCCCGCCTCCGTGTCGCTTCGTCGTCGCCGCCCCGTCAGGCCGCCGCCGCCGGTGAGGGCAACGCGACCATCAGGCTGTTTCCCGCCTATCCTGCACGGTACACGGACGCCCGGGACCGAGCGCCACACGATGCCCGTGTCAGTCCGATACCCCGGCCGGCGCCGGCCAATCGGCCCGCCGGGATCAGCGTCCCAGCGTGTCGCGCAGCCCCGCCCGCACCAGCGCCGCGTGCAGCCGCTGGGACAGCGCCTGCAGCTCGCGCGCCGTCTCGGCCGCCCGGGCCCGCGCCGCCGGGTCGTGCTGGCGCATCAACGGCGTCAGCAACTGGGCGAACAACCCCACCTCGCGGTCCGCGCCGGTCCGGAACGCGCGCAGGTGCCGCAGCTCCAGCCCGTGCCGGACCAGGCCCACCACCGCCTCGACGATCACCACCGCGTCGCCGTCGTACCAGCCCGGCGGCCGCGAGGCCACCAGGCCCATCTGTTCCAGCTCGGTGAGCATCTGCTCGGCGATGCCGGTGCGCTCGACCAGGTCGGCCCGCGACACCCGGGTGTCGGCGGCGTCCGCCGGCACCTCGGCCTCCGAGCCGACCGCCACCAGCGACGGCCGCCGGTGCTCCAGCGGGTCGGCGCCGCGCTCCTGCGCCTCGAGCTGCTCGCGGATGACGCGCAGCGGGAGGTACTGGTCCCGCTGCGCGGTCAGCACGAAGCGCAGCCGCGCCACGTCGTTCCACGAGTACTTCCGGTAACCGGAGGCGGTGCGCTGCGGGTCCACCAGCCCCTCCGCCTCCAGGAACCGGAGCTTGGAGATGGTGGTGTCGGGGAACTCGGTACGCAGCTGGGCCAGCACCTCCCCGATGCTCATCAGCGCAGCGTCACGACCCTGGGCGCGCGGGCCCTGGTCGTGCGCGGCCGCCCCGGACGGGTTCACGCCCCGCTTCCCTCGCCCTCCGGCCGGGGACCGGCGATGAAGACCAGCCGGAACTTGCCGATCTGGACCTCGTCCCCGTTGCTCAGGGTGGCCGACTCGACCCGCTCACGGTTCACGTACGTGCCGTTGAGCGAGCCCACGTCGCGCACCGTGAAGGTGCCGCCGTCGCGATGGAACTCGGCGTGCCGGCGCGAGACCGTCACGTCGTCCAGGAAGATGTCACTGTCGGGATGGCGGCCACTCGTGGTCACGTCATGGTCCAGCAGGAACCGCGCACCCGCGTTGGGGCCTCGGCGCACGACCAGCAGCGCCATCCCCGGGGGCAACGAACCGGACATCCGGCTCGGCACCACGTCGGTCTCGGGGCCCTCGAGCACCTCGTCGAGCGCACCGAGGTTCAGCGTGGACGTGACGTCGAGTGGGGGGAACTCGTCGTCTGGGCGCGTCATCGGACCACCTCACGGATCTGTTTCGCCTCGCCGCCCGACGACACGGGGTGAGCGAGCCGGACCCGGGTCCGGAGCGCAGCGCCCCCCGCCGCTGCCCGGAGGTCCGGACGGCACGACTATCGGTATCTAAGGAATGACAGGTTTCTTCATGTGCCCCGCGAGCCTAGTCAGCGCCGAAATGGCGGGCAACCAGACGCGCGGACGATCAGCTGTCGGTCAGTGCCTTGTACGCTTCCGCGTCCAGCAGGCCGTCGAGCGCCGCCGGGTCGTCCGGGGCGATCTCCACGAGCCAGCCGGCCGCGTACGGCTCGGCGTTGATCAGCTCGGGCTCGTCGGCCAGGCTGCCGTTGCGGGCCACCACGGTGCCGGCGACCGGGGCGTAGATCTCCGAGACGCTCTTGGTCGACTCGATCTCGCCGAGCTGGTCGCCGGCCTGCACAGCCGTGCCCTCGTCGGGCAGCTGCACGAAGACGATGTCGCCGAGCGCGTCCTGCGCGAAGTGGGTGATGCCCACCCGCACGGGCCCGGTGCCGTCACCGGACACCCACTCGTGCTCGGCCGTGTACCGCAGGTCCTCAGGAATCACGCGTTCCTCCGTTGACAAGCGCGTCCGCTCACGAGACCGGACGTGCGTACTGCAGGCTGGTGGGCTGGCGCACAGTGGTCACCTCGACCGCCGTGCGTTGCTCCATGGTCACGTTACCGCCGGCCTGGCTCACCGAAGCGACCACCCCACCGGGGATCTGCAGCGCCGTCTGCATGGTCGACGGCACACCGATGACCCACAGCGTCCAGGGACCGCTGAGCTTCTTGCCGTCGACGATCACGCGCCCGCCGTCGGCATCGACAAAATAGGACGACGCCACGATCCGCACGGCGACGCCGTTGTCGCCGATGATCTCCATCACCTCGCCGCCGGCGCCGCGCAGCTCCTGCACGGCGTTCAGGATGGCCGAGGCCTTGATCGGCTGGCCCTTCGGGTCGATGACGATCTTCAGGCCGGGCCCCCGCGCGGGCAGGGTGCCCGACAGCAGACCCAGCTCCTCGGCCCGCTTGCCGGCCTCGGCGAGCGCGGCCTGGCGCCCGGCGACCCCGGAGGTCAGCTGCCGCTGGCTCTCCTCGAGGGCGTTGATCTCCTGCTGCAGGCGCTGGTCGCGGGCCTCGAGGTCGCTAAGGATGCCGACCAGGTCCTCCTGGCGGGCGGTGGCCAGGCCGGCGTCCTGGTCGTTGCTCTGCAGCTGCACGACCATGGTGAAGCCGAGCAGGGCGAGCAACAACCAGATCAGCGCGCCCGCGGAGGACAGCCGCCGGCCGGCGGCCGGCTTCTGCGGTACGGCGGGAGCGCCCCCCGACACGGCGGCGGGTGAACCGGCCGCGGTCGGGCCGGCGTCCTCCTCCGGGGCGGGACCATCCCCGCCGACGTTCCCGCTGCGGGCGTTTCCGGCTCGGAGGTCGTCGCTCCCGGTGTCGTGGCCTCGGGCGTCGCCGCGTCCGGTGTCGTGGCTTCGGGCGGCGTCGCTCCCGGTGTCGTGGCCTCGGGCGTCGCCGCGTCCGGTGTCGTGGCCTCGGGCGTCGCCGCCTCCGGTGTCGTCGATTCCGGCGTGCTCGGCCGCCCGCTTCTCGTCGGCGGCTGCGGCGGCCCGGGTCACGCGGTCCTGCCACAGCTCGGGCGTGTCGCGCTCGCGCGCGCCGGCCGGCGCGCCCGTCCACCGGTCCCCGGACTCGGCCGCGGCGCCGAGCGGCTCGAACCGGTCCGCCCCCGCGCCCGGACCGGTCGCCGGCCGCGGCGTCCTGGTCGTGCCGGGGGCGAAGAACGGCGGCTGCAACCGCATGGTGGACCCGCCGCCGAGGGATCGATCCCGCACCGGCGGGTCCGGCGCGGCGTCCGCCCCGGACGGCGCCGGCGGCGCGGTCAGCGACGTCGTGGGCTCATCGTCCGCGAACGGTGCCGGCGGCGCGGTCAGCGACGTGGTGGGCTCGTCGTCCGCCGACCGCGACAGCGGGGCGGCCAGGGATGTCGTGGGCTCGTCGTCCGCCGACCGCGACAGCGGGGCGGTCAGGGATGTCGTGGGCTCGTCGTCCGCGAACGGCGCCGGCGGTCCGGTCAGCGACGTCGTGGGCTCGTCGTCGCGCCAGGCCGCCCCGGAGTCCGCGACCGCGTCGTCGTCGCGCCAGGCCCCCGACGGGACCACCGTCTCCTCGTCGGGATCGGGCCGTCCGCCGCCGGGATGGTCGCGCCGGCCCGCCGAGCGGGCCATCGCGTCATCGTCGGGCCGGGGCCGTCCGCTGCCGACGGGCCGGCCGTCAGGCCGGGACGACCCACCGTGCGCGTCGACCGCGTGCTCGGCCCGCGGCGGGAGAGCGGCCCGGTCCGGGCTCGCAGCCGTGTCGTCGTCCGGCGCGGCCGCCTCGCCGCGGCTGCCGCCGTCGTCGTGCGGGCGTGGCGGCCCGGCGACCACGGTGTCCCCGTCCGCCGAGGAAGGCACACCCACCTGCTCTGCGGGCCCGGCCGCCTCGGACGCCGACGCGTCACCAGTCGCGGCGGTGTCCGCGGACACTGCCGGGGTGTCCCGGTCCGCGGGCGGCGTCATCGCCGCCGGCAGCCGCACCGTCGGGCCGTCCGCCGACAGCGGCGCGTGGGGATCGAGCCGGGCCGCGGGCTCGGCGTGCGCGCCGGCGTCGGCCGCCGGGCGCCGGCCGGCCGCCGGCATGCCCGGGTCGCCGAGCGTCGCCGGGCGGTCCGGGGTCCGGGGTTCGGGCTGCTGGTCGTCGGTCATCGGCTCCCCTACGCCCGGAACAGGTGCCGGCGGATCGCGGCCACGTTGCCGAAGATCCGCACGCCGAGCACCACCACGACGCCGATGGAGAGCTGGTTGCCCACGCCGAGCTGGTCACCCAGGTAGACGATGATGCCCGCGACCAGCACGTTCGAGATGAACGACACCACGAACTGCTTGTCGTCGAAGATCCCGTCGAGCTTGGCCCGCACGCCGCCGAAGACCGCGTCCAGCGCGGCGACGACCGCGATGGGCAGGTACGGCAGCAGCGCCGGCGGCACCGTCGGATGGAACACGATGCCGAGCACGACGCCGGCGATCAGGGCGAGTACGGCGATCATCTGCCGCCTTTCGACGGTTTGCTGGACGGGGTCGGGGCACCGGACGGCGGCACGGACGGCACGGCCTGGCGCAGGTTCGGCTCGGCGGCGGCGTCGAGGGTGACGTTGCTGACCACGGTCACGTCGTACGTGATGCCGAACTTGTTGTTCAGGGCGCGGAAGAAGCGGCCCGCCGCGCCCTCGCGGAACGTGCCGGCGAGGTCCTTGGGCCCGATCGCCACCACCTGGTACGGCGTGGTCACCGGCCGCAGGTCGACCAGGATCGCCTCGCCGGCCTGCCGGATCGTCGAGGTGGCGGTGAGCCGCTGACCGTTGACCGCGACCGCCTCGGCGCCGGCCGCCCAGAGCGCGTTCGTCGCCACCTGCAGGTCGGTGTCGCGGACCCGGGCCTCGCTCTTGCGCTCGCCGGTCAGCGGGTCGACCGGCATCGGGCCGTCGCCGACGGTGACCCGGGCGCCGGAGCCGCGTACCGGGGCCAGGCCCGTCTCGGCCTCCAGGCCGCGCAGCCGGGCCACGCCGGCCCCGCCGAGCTGCTTGGCCCGCAGGTCGGCGACCTCGGCCCGGAGCCGGTCGGCGCGGGCCTGCAGCTCGGCGGTCTCGCCGCGGCGGCTCTGCACCTGGTCGACCAGGGTGGCCCGGGCCCGGCTGCGGGCCGGCTCGTCGGCCATCGTCTGCTGGTAGGCCACCACCAGCAGGAAGCCCAGCGCGATCACGGTCAGCGTGCTGATGCCGCGGACGATCCGCTTCGGCGCGCCGGTGCGGCCCTCGCCGCGGGCCTTGCGCGCGGCGGCGTCGGCGTAGCCCGGGTCGAGCGGGTTCTGGAACAGCTCGGTCAGGAAGTCCGGGGCGAACCGGCGCTGACCGTCGCCGCCGTCGGGCGAGGTCATCCGGCTACTGCTCCGGTCCGGGCGCGGTCGGCCCGGTCGGCGCGCAGCACGGCGCGGGTCTGGGCCAGGTAGAGCACGGCGGCCGCCCAGTACAGGCCGAGCGCCCACCAGGCCAGGCCCCAGCCGATCGGCGCGGCCACCGCGTGGACCGACGGGACCGCCTCGGCCAGCAGCAGCACCGGGAACGCGCCGAGCAGCACGAACGTGCCGGTCTTGCCGACATAGTGCACCGGCGGCGGCCCGTACCCGTGGCGGCGCAGCACCAGCAGGGCGACGGCCAGCACGGCCTCGCGCAGCAGCAGGGCCGTGGTCAGCCACCAGGGCACGACCTCGCGCAGGGTGAAGCCGACCAGGGTGGCCAGGATGTAGAGCCGGTCGGCGAAGGGGTCGAGCAGCTCGCCGAGGCGGCTGACCGAGTTCATCCGGCGGGCGACATAGCCGTCGACCCAGTCGGTGGTGCCGCCCACCGCCAGCACGATCACCGCGGCGACGTCCTGGTGGGGGCCGAGCAGCAGGTACAGGAAGAGCGGCACGCCGAGCAGCCGGACGAAGCTGATGACGTTGGGGATGGTCCAGATCCGGTCGGAGGCGGCGATCGGCGCGGCCGCTCCGGGCGTCGGCGAGCCGGGCGTCACCTGCGCAGGCTGCTGCGACATCGCGCCCCCTCTCCCCCTGCGGCCCCGGGACCCCACCCGCGGACGTCACGGCCCGTGCCCCGCGGTGATCGTCCGCGCCCGACCCCCCGGTCGGCCGCCGGACACGCCGGGGCCCGGTCACTCGCGAGCCACTATAGCCAGCCCCGTCGTTGTCCCGGTCCACCCCGGGCCGCCGCGCGCGGGACGTTACGCGGGACACATCGCCCAGGGCGTCCTAGGAAGGATGCGTCCCGCGTCGTCAGCGTTTGCCGCGGCGGCTGCGCACGTAGTCGTCGACCACGTAGCGGCCGAGCTCGGAGACGTCCGGGCTGAACACCCGTCCCCCGCTGCGCTGGGCCACCGCGTCGACGAACCGGCGCAGGCCCGGGTCCTCCCCCAGCATGAACACGTTGAGCGTCGCGCCGTACCGGGTGAGCAGGTCCACCTCGCGCACGGTGAGCTGGACCGTCTCGGGCCGGGTGGGCCAGGTGAAGGACGCCTGGCCGTCGTCCTCCAGGTGGGCGGTCGGCTCGCCGTCGGTCACCACCAGCACCACCGGCTCGGCGCCCGGGTGCCGGCGCAGGTGCCGCCCGGCCAGCTTGAGCGCGTGCTGCAGGTTGGTGCCCTGCACCATGTCCGGCTCGATCGCCGCCAGCTCGCCCTGCGACAGGCTCATCGCGTACCGCCCGAAGCCGATGATCTGCAGCGAGTCCTGCGGGAACTGCGTCGCCACCAGGTGCGACAGGGCCAGGGCGGTCTGCTTCATCGGACCCCAGCGGCCGTCGGCGAACATCGAGTACGACAGGTCGACGCACAGCGCCACCACCGCCGACGCCCGCCGCTCGGTCTCGGCGACCTCGAAGTCCTCCGGCTCCAGGCGCACCGGCAGGGTGCCCACGCCCGCCCCGGCGCGGCGGCGGACCGCGTTGCCGATCGTGCGCACCACGTCCAGCGGCTGCTCGTCGCCGAACTGCCAGCGGCGCGACGAGCCGATCAGGTCGCCGGCCGCCCCCGCGTCGCGCAGGTCGTGCTGGCCCCGCTTCTTGCCGGACAGGTCGGAGAAGACCTGCGCCAGCGCGGTGCGGCCGAGCCGGCGCAGCGCCTTGGGCGACAGGGTGAGGCCGTCCTCGTCGCGGGTGACCCAGCCCTGGCGGCGCAGCTCGCGTTCGAGCTCGCGCAGCCGGCGCACGTCGTCGGCGGCGCCCCGGCCGAGCTGGCGCTCGACCGCCTCGACGTCGACGTCGTCCAGGGTCGCCCCGGGGTGCTCCTGGCCGAGCTGCTCCAGCAGGTCGTCGAGCTCGCCCAGCTCGCCGAGCGCCGCGGTGGCGTCGCCGTAGCCGAGGTCCTCGTTGCCGCGCATCCGCTCGCCGCGGTTCCAGTTGAGCTCCGGGCGCAGCGCCCGCAGGTTGTCGGTCAGCTCGGCCAGCTGCCCGCGCAGCGGCCCGTCGCCGAGGGCCTGGTCCATGAGCTGGGCCAGCTCCTCGCGCTGCTGCGGGCTCAGCGAGCGCATCAGCCGCTCGGCCGCCGCGGCCCGCCGGGCCAGGGAGTCGACCAGCTCGTCGATGCTCTGCGGATGCTCCGGGAAGAACTCGCCGTGCTTGTCCATGAACTGCTGGAACGCGTCGTCGGTGTCCTCGCCGCGGGCGTGCTTGCCGAGCAGGTCGTTGAGGTCGCCGACCATCTCGGCGACCCGGGCGTCGGTGGCCGGGTCGCGGCCCTGCAGGGCGTCCCTCATCCCGGCGAAGCGCTGCTCGACCACCTCGCGCCGCAGACCGTCGAGGATCTGCTGGTACGTCGCCCGGGCCTCGTCGCTGGCCCAGTCGTAGTCGGCCAGCTCCCGCACCGCCTGGGCGGTGGAGCGCGGCAGGTTGTCGAGCACCGCCTCCTGGAAGCGGGCGTCGTCGCCCTCGCGCCCGCGCAGCTCGTCGCGTTCGGCCGCGACCGCCTGGTCCAGCAGCTGCTGGGCCCGGGTGACGGCGCCGTCGAGGTTGCCCCGGCGCAACGCCTCGCGGCGCATCCGCCGGGCCCGGGCCTCCAGGTCGTCGAGGCCGCGGCCGTCGCGGGGGCCGCGGCGCAGCAGGTCGCGCAGGGCATCGCGGAGGCTGTCGCCGCCGAGCACCCGCTCGCCGACCTCGTCCACGGCCGCCCGCACGTCGTAGGGCGGCGCGAGCGGGTCGGGCCCGTCGCGCCACGCGCCGTACCGGAACCGGTTACCGGCCATGGCCCGACCCGGTTCCGGTCTCGGCCCCGGTCTCAGGGAAGAGGCACATGTCAGCTCCCGTACAGGGTGCGGCCGTCGTCGGTCAGCTCCTTGGCCAGCCGGCGGGTGAGGTGCAGCCCCTCCAGGACGAACTCGACGCCGGAGGCCGCCTGCCCGGGGCTGGGCGCGTCGCCCAGCCCGAGCCGGTCGAGCACCTTGGCCAGGCCGGGCACCGTGCCGATCTGGGCCAGCAGCTCCTCGGCCGAGACCAGGTCACCGGTCTCGATGATGGCGCCCTCGGCGACCAGGGCGGTGAAGCCGGACAGGTCGAGTCCGGCCAGCCGGGCCCGGAACGTCTCGGCCGTGGCCAGGCGCAGCAGGTGGGCGAGGATCTCGGTCTCGCGCCCCTCCTCGCCGCTCTCGAACTCGACCTTGCCCCGCAGGGTGCTGGTCACCGAGACGGTGTCGCAGATCCGGGCGACGGCCTCGCGCTCGTTCCTGAGCCCGGACCGGCGCAGCGCGGACGCGGCGACGGTCTCGGCCGCGGCGATGGCGAAGCGGGCCGAGATGCCCGAGCGGGAGTCGACGGCCGGCGACTCGCGGACCGCGCGGGTGTAGCGGGCCAGCACCTCGACCAGGTGGTCCGGCACGTGCGCGGCCAGCGCCGCCTCCTGCCGGATCAGCGAGGTCTCCAGCTCGATGTCGAGCGGGTAGTGGGTGCGGATCTCGGCGCCGAAGCGGTCCTTGAGCGGGGTGATGATCCGGCCCCGGTTGGTGTAGTCCTCCGGGTTGGCCGAGGCCACCAGCAGCAGGTCGAGCGGCAGCCGCAGCTGGTAGCCGCGGACCTGGATGTCGCGTTCCTCGAGCACGTTGAGCAGCGACACCTGGATGCGCTCGGCCAGGTCGGGCAGCTCGTTGACGGCGAAGATGCCGCGGTTGGTGCGCGGGACCAGCCCGAAGTGGATGGTGTCCGGGTCGCCCAGGGCGCGGCCCTCGGCCACCTTGATCGGGTCGACGTCGCCGATCAGGTCGCCGACGCTGGTGTCCGGGGTGGCCAGCTTCTCGCCGTACCGCTCGGAGCGGTGCAGCCAGGAGATCGGCAGCAGGTCGCCGGTCTCGCCGGCCAGCCGCCGGGTGGCCGGGGTGAGCGGCTGGTACGGATGTTCGCGCAGCTCGGAGCCGGTGATGTACGGGGTCCACTCGTCGAGCAGGTCGACCAGGCCGCGGATCAGCCGGGTCTTGCCCTGGCCCCGCTCGCCGAGCAGCACCATGTCGTGGCCGGCCAGCAGCGCCCGCTCGACCTCGGGCAGCACGGTGTCGTCGAAGCCGACGATGCCCGGGAAGCGCGGGGCGCCGCGGCGCAGCCGGTCGAGCAGGTTGTCGCGCAGCTCCTCCTTCACGGTGCGGAACTCGTGGCCGGAGGCGCGGAGCTCGCCCAGCGTGCGGGGAAGATCGGTCGGAGGTGTGGGGACGAGCTGTGTGGAAGCTTCAGTCACTTCGGAAACGCTACCCCGCACCTGTGACAAGTGACCAAGACCGCCGAATTGGCCCTGGCCGGGCCCCCTCCGGCGGGGGACGCTGAGGGACGTGAGCGACATCGAGATCCTGCGGTACGCGGCGTTCAGCGACGATCCGGCCGGCGGCAACCCGGCGGGCGTGGTCCTGGACGCGAGCAGCCTGTCCGACGCCGAGATGCAGGCGATCGCGGCCGAGGTGGGCTACTCCGAGACCGCTTTCCTGACCGGGGACCGCGGCGCCGGCGTCCACCGGGTGCGCTACTTCAGCCCGCTGGCCGAGGTGCCGTTCTGCGGGCACGCCACCGTCGGGGCCGCCGTGGCCCTGGCCGACCGGCACGGGCCGGGCCCGCTGGTCTTCGTCACCACCGTCGGCGAGGTGCCGGTCCGCGTGGACGACCGGCGCCGGGCCACCCTGACCAGCGTCGGCGCCCGGGTGGCGGAGCTGGACCCGGCCGGCCTGAGCGCGCTGCTGGCCGCGCTGCGCTGGGACGCCGCGGAGCTGGATCCGGCCCTGCCGCCCCGGGTCGCCTACGCCGGGGCGTACCACCCGGTCGTCGCGGCCGCGACCCGGCAGCGGCTGGCCGACCTGGACTACGACGTGCCGGCGCTGAAGGCGCTGATGGAGGCCCGGGGCTGGACCACCGTGCAGCTCGTGTGGCGCGCGGCCGCGGACAGCTTCGAGGTGCGCAATCCGTTCCCGGTCGGCGGCGTGTACGAGGACCCGGCCACCGGCGCCGCCGCGGCCGCCCTCGGCGGCTACCTGCGGGCCGAGGGTCTGGTGGCCGACGACGCGGTGGTGCACGTGACGCAGGGCGGGGCCCGGATCACCGTCACGCTGACCCCCGGCCAGGACGGCGTGCGGGTCAGCGGCACGGCGGTGCCGATCCCCCGGTAGGGCGGCCGATAGAGTCGGGTCCCGATGAGCGCCACGATGATCGTCAAGGACCTCGCCGCCGGGCACGGCGACCGCACCCTGTTCAGCTCCCTCGACCTGGTGGTCGCCCCCGCGGACGTGATCGGCCTGGTCGGGGTCAACGGGGCGGGCAAGACGACGCTGCTGCGTACCCTGGCCGGGCTGCTGCCGGTCGAGGCCGGCACGGTGACGCTGAGCCCGCCCACCGCGAACGTCGGCTATCTCCCGCAGGAGCGCGAGCGGCGCGCCGGGGAGACCGTCCGGGACTTCCTGGCCCGCCGCACCGGGGTCGGGCCGGCGCAGGCCGCGATGGACGCGGCCGCCGAGGCCCTGGCCACCGGCCGGCCCGGCGCCGACGAGACGTACGCCGCCGCGCTGGAACGCTGGCTCGACCTGGGCGGCGCCGACCTGGACGAGCGGGCCGGGGCCGTGGCGGCCGAACTGGGCCTCGGCGTCGCGCTCGGGCACCCGATGACCGCCCTGTCCGGCGGGCAGGCGGCCCGGGCCGGGATGGCCTCGCTGCTGCTCAGCCGCTACGACATCTTCCTGCTCGACGAGCCGACCAACGACCTCGACCTGGCCGGGCTGGCCCGGCTGGAGGAGTTCGTCACCTCGCTGCGCGCGGGCACGCTGCTGGTCAGCCACGACCGTGAGTTCCTCACCCGCACCGTCACCGCGGTGCTGGAGCTCGACCTGGCCCAGCAGCAGGTCCGCCGCTACGGCGGCGGGTACGGCGCCTACCTGGAGGAGCGCGACCGGGCCCGGCGGCACGCCCGGGAGGACTACGAGGAGTTCGCCGACAAGAAGGGCGCGCTGCAGGAACGGGCGCAGATGCAGCGCGGCTGGATGGAGCACGGCGTGCGCAACGCGCGCCGCAAGGCCAAGGACAACGACAAGATCGGCCGCAACGTGCGCGCGGAGTCCACCGAGAAGCAGGCCGCCAAGGCCCGGCAGACGCAGCGGATGATCGAGCGCCTGGAGGTCGTGGAGGAGCCGCGCAAGGAGTGGGAGCTGCGCATGGAGATCGCCGCCGCGCCGCGCGCCGGCGCGGTCGTGGCGACCCTGCGCGACGCGGTGGTGCGCCGCGGCGACTTCACCCTGGGCCCGGTGACGCTGCAGATCGACTGGGCGGACCGGGTGGCGATCACCGGCGCCAACGGGGCGGGCAAGTCGACGCTGCTCGCGGCGCTGCTCGGCCGGCTGCCGCTGGCGGCCGGCGCGGCCCAGCTGGGCCCGGGCGTCGTGGTCGGCGAGGTGGACCAGGCCCGCGGGCTGTTCCTCGGCGACGAGCCGCTGATGGCCGCGTTCGGCGCGGCCGTGCCCGAGCTGCCGGACGCCGAGGTGCGCACGCTGCTGGCGAAGTTCGGGCTGCGCGCCGCGCACGTGCTGCGCCCGGCCGGCACCCTGTCGCCGGGCGAGCGGACCCGCGCGGCGCTGGCGCTGCTGCAGGCCCGGGGCGTGAACCTGCTGGTGCTGGACGAGCCGACCAACCACCTGGACCTGGCCGCGATCGAGCAGCTGGAGTCGGCGCTGGCCGGCTACCCCGGCACGCTGCTGCTGGTCACCCACGACCGGCGGATGCTCGAGGCGGTGCACACCACCCGGCAGCTCGAGGTCGCCGCGGGCCGGGTCACCGGCTGACGCCGCGCGGCGCGCTGACCGCCCCCTCGTTGCCGGAGCGGTCCAGCCCGCTCAGGCAGTACTGGGCGGCGGCCGGCGGGGGCGCCGGGTCCTGCACCTTCGCGCCGGCCCGGCCGGTGGCGACCAGCTTGGCGGCGGCCCCCTCGACCCGGTAGAGCGCCCAGCTGGCCGGCTCCGCGCCCGCGCCCGCCTGCCACTCCAGCTGCACCGGACCGGCCGGGGTACGGCGGGCGCCCACGAGCCGCGGCGCGGCGGGCGGCGCGGCCGGCAGCTGCGCCATCGGCGGCAGCAGGGCCGGGGCGGCGTAGTGGTGGTCGCGGTAGCGGGTGACCGAGCCGAGCCGGTCCTCGCGGATCTGCTTGGCGCTGAAGTGCACGCTGCCGAGCACGCCGTACTTGTCGTTGAGGCTCAGCTGGCGGTCGATCTGGTCGGGCTGGCGCCACGGGCCCTTCTCACCCACCCGGTAGTCGCCCTGGCCGATGTAGAGCTGCACCCGGGTGCCCCGGACCAGCCCGGACCACCAGGGCAGGGCCTTGGTGTAGTCGGCCTTGTCGAAGCCGATGGCCCAGTACAGCTGGGGCACGACGTAGTCCAGCCAGCCCTCGCGCACCCACTTGCGGGTGTCGGCGTAGATGGCGTCGTAGCTCTGCAGGCCGTGGGTGTCCGAGCCGGCCGGGTCGGTGTCGCGGTTGCGCCAGATGCCGAACGGGCTGATGCCGAACTTGACCCACGGCTTGAGCTGCTTGATCCGCCGGCTCATCTCGCTGACCAGGGTGTCGACGTTGGCCCGCCGCCAGTCCGCCCGGCTCTGCGACTTGTCGGCGCGGCGGGCGAAGCTGGCGTCGTCCTTGAAGTCGTTGCCGCCGCCCTCCGGGTACGGGTAGAAGAAGTCGTCGAAGTGCACCCCGTCCACGTCGTACTTCTCGACGGCCTCGAGCATCGCGTCCTCGACGAACGCGCGGGCGGCGGGGATGCCCGGGTCGAAGTAAAGCCGGGCGTTCTTGCCGTCCGGGTAGGCGATGGCCCAGTCGCGGTGCTTGCGCAACGGGTGGTTCGGCGCCAGCTCGGCGAAGTCGGCGCCGGGCCCGGCCGGGGCCGGCTGGCTCCCCCGGTACGGGTTGAACCAGGCGTGGAACTCCAGGTTGCGCGCGTGCGCCTCGGCCACCATGAACGCCATCGGGTCCCAGCCGGGCGACCGGCCGTCCCGCCGGCCGGTCAGCCACTCCGACCACGGCGCGTACGCCGACTCCCAGAACGCGTCGCCGCTGGGCCGCACGTGCACGAAGATCGCGTTGTGCCGCATCGACACCGCCAGGTCCAGCCAGGCGCGGTACTCGGTCTGCACCTGCTCGCGGCTCAGCCCGGGCTTGCTGGGCCAGTCGATGTTCATCACCGTGGTGAGCCACATGCCGCGCAGCTCCCAGGTGGCGCTGACCGGCACCCCGGCGCACCGGCCGGGCGTGCCGGCGGCCGGCCCGGCCCGCTCCGGCCCGCGCGCCGCCGGCGAGCCCGCGCCCGGCGGCTCGTAGCTGGCCGCCCGGAGCAGTCCGATGCCGAGGACCGACACCGCCAGCAGCACGGCGGAGACGATCAGGACGAGCCGCACGGGGGGACGGGGCATCGACCCAGTGTGCCTGGTCCTAGGCTCGGCCCATGAATGTGGTCGTGGTGGGGGCGGGAATCGCGGGGCTGGCCTGCGCCGGGGAGCTGGCCGCCGGGGGCGCCGCCGTCCGGGTGCACGAACGCGGCCGGGTCGTCGGCGGGCGGCTGGCCAGCAAACGCCTCGGCGGCCGGTACGCCGACATCGGCGCGGCGTACTTCGTGGCCGACGACCCGGATTTCGCCGCCCTGGCCGAGCGGTGGCGGGCGCGGGGGCTGGCCCGGCCGTGGACGGACACGCTGGCCGTGTTCCCGGGTGAGCCGACGACCGGGCCGATGCGCTGGGCGGCGCCGGGCGGGCTGCGGTCGCTGGCCACGGAGCTGGCCGGCGGGCTGGACATCGCGCTGGAGAGCGAGCTGCGGGCGGTCCCGGACGACGCGGACGCCGTCGTGCTGGCCATGCCGGGGCCGCAGGCGCTGCGGCTGGACCCGCCCGCCGCGGTCGCCGACGCGGCCCGGGCCCAGGCCTGGGAGCCGGTGCTCGCGGCCGTCTGCACGTACGACCGGCGGTCCTGGCCGCCGCTGCACGGCGCGTTCGTGAACGACCACCCGGTGCTGGCCACGATCTTCGACGACGGCGACCGGCGCGGCGACGCCGCGCCGGTGCTGGTCGCGCACTCCACCGCCGCCTTCGCCCGGCCCCGGCTGGCCGACCCGGGCGCCGCGGCCGGCGAGCTGGCCGCGGCGGTCAACGAGGTGCTGGGGCTGACCGGCCGGCCCGAGGTGCACGTGCACCGCTGGACCTACGCCCACCCGGGCGCCGGCAGCGCGTCCTTCGCCACCGACGGCCGGGTCTGGCTGGCCGGCGACGCCTTCGGCAAGCCGCGGGTGCAGACGGCCTGGCTCTCCGGGCGGGCGGTGGCCCGCGCGATCCTGGCTCAGAGCACCGAGCGGTAGACCTCGAGGGTGTCCACGGCGATCCGGGACCAGCTGAAGTGCTCGACCGCCCGGCGGCGCCCGGCCAGCCCCATCCGGGTCGCGCGGTCCGGGTCCTCGATCAGCTCGGTCATCGCGGCGGCGAGGTCGGCGATGAAGCGCGGCGGGTCGACCGGGGTGCCGGTGCCGTCGCTGACCTGCTCGATCGGCACCAGCAGGCCGGTCTCGCCGTCGGCCACGACCTCCGGGATGCCGCCGGTGGCGGTGGCGACCACGGCCGTCTCGCAGGCCATCGCCTCCAGGTTGACGATGCCCATCGGCTCGTAGACCGACGGGCAGACGAACACCGTCGCGTGCGTGAGCACCTGCACGACCTCGTGCTTGGGCAGCATCTCCTGCACCCAGATCACCCCGGCCGCGTCCCGGGCGGCGCGCAGCTCGTCGGCCAGGGCCTCGACCTCGGCGGCGATCTCCTTGGTGTCGGGCGCCCCGGCGAGCAGCACGATCTGGGTCTGCGGCGGCAGGTCGTGGCAGGCCCGCATCAGGTACGGCAGGCCCTTCTGCCGGGTGATCCGCCCGACGAAGACGACGCTGGGCCGGTTCAGGTCGATGCCCAGGCGCTCGATGACGTCGGTGCCGCGGTTCGGGGCGTACTGCTCGGTGTCGATGCCGTTGTAGACCACCCGGATCTTGTCGGGGTCGACGCCCGGGTAGGCGGTCAGCACGTCGCGCTTCATGCCGCCGGAGACGGCGATGATCGCGTCGGCGCCCTCGATCGCGGTCCGCTCGCAGAACGAGGAGAGCGCGTAGCCGCCGCCGAGTTGCTCGGCCTTCCACGGGCGCAGCGGCTCCAGGCTGTGCGTGGTGACCACGTGCGGGACGCCGTACAGCAGCTTGGCGGTGTGACCGGCGAAGTTGGCGTACCAGGTGTGGCTGTGCACGATGTCCGTGCCGGCGCAGCCGGCCGCCATCGCCAGGTCGACGCCCATGGTGCGCAGGGCCGCGTTCGCCCCGGCCAGCTCGGCGGGCTCCGGGTACGCGGTCACGCCGGGCTCGTCGCGCTCGGCCCCGAAGCAGTGCACCCGCACGTCGGTCAGCGGGCGCAGGTCCCGGGCGAGGTATTCGACGTGGACGCCGGCGCCGCCGTACACCTCCGGCGGGTACTCCCGGGTGAGCAGGTCGACGCGCAGATCACTGCCGCTGGATGTCGCACGTGAGTCGGTCACGTCCCGCAGAATAGTCGCATCGCGGCCGGTCCACCCGGGTCGTCACAGCGGGGTGGCGTAGACGACCACGTTGTGGTCGTAGGCGCCGTCGCGGAACGCGCCCCCGCACGTCACCAGGGCCAGCAGCGGGCCGGTGTCGCGGCGGAACAGGGCGGCCGGCAGCCGGCTCTTGGCGTAGCTGCGCCGGGCCGTGACCCGGTAGGCGACGTCCCGGTCGCCGGCCCGGACCACGATCCGGGCGCCGACGGGCAGGGTCTCCAGGCGGTAGAGGGCACCCGCGCCGTCCTCGGCGGTGTCGACGTGTCCGGCGATGAGCACCGTGCCGCGCCGGTCGCCGGGCAGCGCCGAGCCGATCCACCAGCCCAGCCGGTCCGGGTCGCCCGGCACGTCCAGCGCGCCCGCGCGGGTGGTGCCGACCGGGTCGACCGGGGCCGCGACCCGCAGGCGGTCGATCGCGACCCGCGCCGGCGTCCAGCGGGCCGGCGCCGCCGGGGCCGGGTCCGAGGGCGCCGCGGTCCGCGGCGCCACCACGACCGGCAGGGGCGGCAGGGACCCGACGTCGGCCGGGGCGGCGGGCGGGCGCAGCAGCAGGACCACGCCGGCGGCCAGCGCGCCGAGGCCGGCCACCAGGGTGGTCCAGCCCGCGGCGCGCCGGCCGGGCTGGCTCATCGCGACGCGACCGCGGTACGGCGACGCAGCAGGACCAGGGCCGCCCCGAGCAGCAGCAGGCCCAGGGCGCCGAAGCCCAGCGCCGACGGCACGCTCGACCGGGCGGCCTGCCCGCCGGTGCCCGTGTCGATCCGGGCGGGCACGCCGAGCTCGCGCGCGGCGTCGTCGAGCAGGTCGTGGTGCGCGGCGACCACCGGAGCGGCGTCCTGCGCCACCTTCTTGGCCTGGGCGTCGCCGCCCTGGGCGAGCTCCTTCTCCCCCAGCTGCATGGCCTTCATGTGCGCGTCCATCTGGGTGGGGACCCAGAGCTTGTCGAAGGCGGCGCCGGACGCCGCCTGGTAGCGCCGGGCCAGCGCCCGCTGCTCGGCGTTCGGCGCGTCCGGCAGGTCCACCCCGAGCGTCCCGGCGGTGTCCCGCAGCGCGGTGTCCAGCTTGGTGTGGTCGGCCACCCAGCGGGCGCCGAGCTCCTTGACCCGGTCACTGCCGGCCTGTTGCTGGGCCAGCCGGCCGGTGGCGATCTCGGCCAGGTTGGACTGGTGGGCGGCCCGCAGGAACGCGGTGTCCTGATCGGACGGCGCCGCCGTCGCGGCGGTCGCCGGCAGGAGCAGCACGGTGGCCACGCCGGCCACGGCCGCGGCTCGTCGGAGAAGCATGATGGTCGATCCCTTCGTCGATGTGCCGGGCGACTACCCGGCCCATCGACGGCCATGCGCGGAACGACGCAGAAATCGACGCAACTTGTCCGGTGCGCCGGCCGGCGAAGGGGACGGGCGGGCCGGGACCGGGACGCGCGGGCGCAAATCCGGCGCCGAACCGCGGAAACGCCGCCCGATGGGCGCGACTCGCGGAGAATAGCCGCTTCGACTGGCGCTGAGGCACCGGGAAAGTTAGCGTCACGGGCATGGCTGTCAAGGTGCTCGCGATCGTTCTGGCCGGTGGCGAAGGCAAGCGCCTCATGCCCCTCACCGCGGACCGGGCCAAGCCCGGCGTCCCCTTCGGCGGCATCTACCGCATGATCGACTTCGTGCTGTCGAACCTGGCCAACGGCGGGTTCCTCAAGATCGTGGTGCTGACCCAGTACAAGTCGCACTCGCTCGACCGGCACATCACCAAGACCTGGCGGATGTCGACCCTGCTGGGCAACTACGTCACCCCCGTGCCGGCGCAGCAGCGGCTGGGCCCGCGCTGGTTCGCCGGCTCGGCCGACGCGATCTACCAGAGCCTCAACCTGATCAACGACGAGAACCCCGACTACGTCATCGTCTTCGGCGCGGACCACATCTACCGCATGGACCCCAAGCAGATGGTCGACGACCACATCGCCTCGGGCGCCGCGGTCACCGTGGCCGGCATCCGCCAGCCCAAGTCGATGTCGGACCAGTTCGGCGTCATCGACGTGGGCGAGGACGGCCGGAAGATCCGCGCCTTCCGGGAGAAGCCGGTGGACGTCGACGGCCTGCCCGACGCCCCGGACGAGATCTACGCGTCGATGGGCAACTACGTCTTCACCACCCGGGCGCTGTGCGAGGCGGTCACCGCCGACGCGCAGGACCCCGACAGCAAGCACGACATGGGCGGCAACATCATCCCGATGCTGGTGGAGAAGGGCGAGGCCAACGTCTACGACTTCCGCGACAACGACGTGCCGGGCAGCACCGAGCGCGACCGCGGCTACTGGCGCGACGTGGGCACGCTCGACTCGTTCTACGACGCCCACATGGACCTGATCGCGACGCTGCCGGTCTTCAACCTCTACAACATGGACTGGCCGATCTTCACCAACTACGGCTCGTGGCCGCCGGCCAAGTTCGTGCACGGCTACGACGACCGGCAGGGCCGCGCGGTCGACTCGATGATCTCGCCCGGCGTGGTGGTCTCCGGCTCGCTGGTCGAACGCTCGGTGGTCTCCCCCAACGTCCGGGTCAACTCGTGGGCCCACGTGGAGGGCTCGGTGCTGATGGAGGGCGTCCAGGTGGGCCGGCGCGCGGTGATCCGCAACGCGATCATCGACAAGAACGTGCTGATCCCCGAGGACGCCAAGATCGGCGTCGACCTGGACCGCGACCGCAAGCGCTACACGGTCTCCGACAGCGGCATCGTGGTCATCGGCAAGGGCCAGCGGATCGAGCCGTAGCCGCCGCCGGAGAAAAACAGCGGCGCGATGTCGAGAAGCCGGGCCCGGCTCCGTCCCCGGTGCTGAGACGGCCACCAGGGCCGTACCGCAGCGAGGAGACAACCATGGCCAAGTACCTCTTGCTCAAGCACTACCGCGGCGGCCCGGCGGCGCTCAACGACGTCCCGATGGACCAGTGGACGCCCGGGGAGGTCTCGGACCACATCCAGTTCATGCGCGACTGGGCCGCCCGGCTCGAGGGCACCGGTGAGTTCGTCGACGGCCAGGCCCTCTCGCCGGAGGGCACGTTCGTGCGCTACGACGGCGAGGGGCGCCCGCCGGTCACCGACGGGCCGTTCGCGGAGACCAAGGACCTGATCGCCGGCTGGATGATCATCGACGTGGAGAGCTACGAACGGGCGCTGGAGGTGGCCGGCGAGCTGTCCGCGGCCCCGGGCGCGGGGGGCAAGCCGATCCACGAGTGGCTCGAGCTGCGCCCGTTCCTGGCCGAGCCGCCGACCATCACGGAGTGACGCGCGGTGGACGAGGCCCTGCTGCGCGCCCTCACCCCCACCGTGATCGCGATCCTCGGCCGCCGCGGAGCCGACTTCGCGGCGGCCGAGGACGCCGTCCAGGACGCCCTGCTCGAGGCGGTCCGGGTGTGGCCGGACGACCCGCCGCGGGACCCCCGGGGCTGGCTCGTCACGGCCGCCTGGCGCAAGTTCCTCGACGCCGTCCGCGCCGACACCTCGCGCCGGCACCGCGAGGTCCGGGTCGACAGCGAGCCCGCGCCCGGACCGGCCGGGGCGGTGGACGACACGCTGCAGCTGTACTTCCTGTGCGCGCACCCGTCCCTGACCCCGGCCTCGGCCGTCGCGCTCACCCTGCGCGCGGTCGGCGGCCTGACCACCCGGCAGATCGCGCAGGCGTACCTGGTGCCGGAGGCGACCATGGCCCAGCGCATCAGCCGGGCCAAGCGGACCGTCTCGGAGGTCCGGTTCGACCGGCCCGGTGACGTCGCCACCGTCCTGCGCGTGCTCTACCTGGTCTTCAACGAGGGCTATTCCGGCGACGTCGACCTGGCCGCCGAGGCGATCCGGCTCACCCGCCGGCTGGCCGCCGCGATCCCCCACGAGGAGGTCGCGGGCCTGCTCGCGCTCATGCTGCTGCACCACGCCCGGCGCCCGGCCCGCACCGGGGCGGACGGCGGGCTGGTGCCGCTGGCCGAGCAGGACCGCGGCCGGTGGGACACCCGCCTGATCGCCGAGGGGGTCGACGTGCTCCAGGCCGCCCTGGCCCGCGACCGGCTGGGCGAGTTCCAGGCCCAGGCGGCCGTCGCCGCCCTGCACGCCGACGCCCGCACGGCCGCGGAGACCGACTGGGTTCAGATCGTGGAGTGGTACGACGAGCTGGTGCGCCTCACCGGCAGCCCGGTGGCGCGCCTCAACCGGGCCGTCGCGGTCGGCGAGGCGGACGGGCCGCGCGCCGGCCTGGCCGCCCTGGCCGCGCTCGATCCGAACCTGCCCCGCTACACCGCCGTCGCGGCGTACCTGCACGAGCGCGACGGGGACCCGGTCACCGCGGCCCGGCTCTACGCCGAGGCGGCGCGGTCGGCGCCCAACCTCGCCGAGCGCGACCATCTCACCCGCCGGGCCGCCCGGCTCAACCTGGACATCCGGCGGCGCGGCGCGGTCAGACCCGGTCCCGCAGGGTCTGGGACGGGGTGACGCCGTAGCGGTCGCGGTACGCGCCCGCGAACCGGCCCAGGTGGGTGAAGCCCCACCGGGTCGCCACCTCGCTGACGCTGAGCTGGTCCGGGCCCGCCCGGCTCAGCTCGGCGTGCACGCCCTCCAGCCGCAGCCGGCGCAGGTAGGTCAGGGGCGGCACCCCGACGTGCTGGCGGAACGACTCCTGCAGCACGCGGATGCCCACGCCCGCGATGCCGGCCAGCTCGGCCGCGGTGAAGGACCGGCCCGGTTCCGCGTGCATCGCGTCCAGGGTGCGCTTGACCGTCCGGGGGCGCCGGGTCGTGGGCCGGCCCGCCGGGTTCTGCGAGAACGGGTGCTCGACCGCCTGGGCCAGCCCGCTGACGGCCAGCTCCCGCCACTGGCGCAGCAGGTGCGGCAGCACCCTCAGGCCGTCCGGCTGGCGGGTCTCGCCGAGCAGCAGCCGGATCAGCGCCAGCCAGCTGCGGCCGGGCCCGCCGGCGAGGCCGAACGTCGCCCCCAGCGGCACCGGCGAGCCGACCTCGCGGTCCAGCGCCGCGTCGAGCTCGCGTTCCAGGGCCAGCCGGTCCACCTTGACGCTGATCAGCCGGCAGTCGGCCGACCAGCGCAGCGCGATGTCGCCCAGCGGGCGGAACACCGCCGCCTGGCTCGGGTCGGCCGTGGTCGCCGCGCCACGGTGCAGCACCTGCACGGCGCCGGTCAGCGGGGCCAGCACGTGGTACGCCGTCTCCAGGTCGCCGGTCGCCAGGCGCATCTCCACGCCGTAACTGATCTCGCCGATGGTGAGCGGACCGATCTGCGCCACCTCGCCGGTGAACGCGATGTCGTCGGCGCCGCCGGTCGGCTTGACCTCCAGCGGACCGTAGAACATGCGGCGGCAGAACGAGCCGGCCTCGTCCAGGTCGGTGGTCCGGAGGCTGGCGCACACTGCCACGTCGCCGTCCGGCTCCCCGGTCCGAGGCTCCGGACGGGCCGCCCCTGCCGTGTCCATCCGCTCACCCTAGACCGACAGAGGCGTTACCGCCCGTCACGCCATGGCGGCTACCGGCCACTCGTACTCGGTGACCGCGCCGCCGCGCACGTCGACCTCGGCCAACGGCGTCACCGGGTCCCGCCACACCACGTAGCGGCCCTCGGCGAGGTCGTCGATGACGACGCTGAACAGCACGCCGTCGCGCACGTAGCGGGCGCGGACCGCGGCGTGGGTCCGCGCGGTGGTGTCGCCGACCGGGCTCACCTCGATCTCGTGGCCGTGCAGGCCGCCCGGGGTGTAGATGACCAGGGCCCCGATGCCGGCGCCGATGTTGAGCACCACGGTGCCCTGCCCGGACGGGTCGAGCGTGTGGTGGTGGTGTCCGCCCGCGCTCACTTGTCCGCCGGCCCGGGGTTGTTGAAGCCGTCGAACGGCACCCCGAGGTACGGGAACTTCTTGAGCAGCTTGGCGCTGGCGTCCTTGGCCGACAGTCCCTGCTCGACCAGCGCGGCCGCCGCGTCCGGCTTGAACTTCTCGTCGACCAGCGGCACGGTCACGCCGGCGATGGCCCGCAGCGAGATCGACACGACGTCGTCCGCGACCCGGCGCCCGTTCGGGAACCCGGCCAGGTCGCCGCCGAGCAGGCCGAACGCGTTGGGGTCCTCCTTGGTGGGCGGGATGGCGGTGTTGAGCCGCAGCATGTCGGCCTGCACGTCGCCGGTGTTGTTCTGGAAGTCGTCGATCAGGCCGTCCGGGATGCCGGTGAGCAGGATCGCCACCAGGTCGGCGCGGGCGGTCTTGGCCTTGTTGAGCTCGGCCAGGTTGTCGAACAGGCCGGGGTAGAGCACCGGCAGCAGCGCGCCCAGCTCCGGCTGCTCGACGAACTCGGCGAAGCGCTTGTCCTCGCTCGGCGGCAGGCTGTTCCACAGGTCCTTCTGCGCCATCGGCACGATGACCTCGTTGAACAGCGGGTTGCCGAGCCGCGACACCTGGACCTGCGGGCCCACGTACACGTCGTCGTTGTCCTTCTTTCCGTGCCGGACCTGCACCTGGCGGCGGCTCGCCGAGGTCCAGACGCCGATGACGGCGCCCGGGTCGCGGCCGCGGACCTTCTTCTTGCCGTCCTTGCGGACGTAGTGCAGCGGCAGCTGGAGGGCGATGCTGTGCACGTTCATCTTGTCGGTGGCGTTGACCGCCTTGCCGGCGTAGTTGAACAGCTTCTGCCCGACCAGGTGCTTGTCCTGGAACGGCCGCAGCGTGCCGAGGTCGAAGATGGCGCCCAGGTCGACGAAGAACGGGTCGGCGCGCTGCCCGGCGAAGACCTTCTCGCCGGTCTTCAGCTTGTGCACCGCGTCCTCGGCCAGCTTGTCGTAGTCGGGGATGGACAGCGGGCCGACGTTGCACGGCGGGCAGGGCAGCTTCTCGGCCAGCACCGTGTGCTTGCCGTGCGAGTCCACCTTGGTGACCGAGTAGAACTGCCGGCGGTTCCAGTTCTCGCTGTCCAGCGACTCGATCGGGCCGGTGTTGTAGAGGAACGTCCGGTCGTTGCGCAGCTCGGTGCGGAACCGGAACTGGTACGTCAGGTCCGGCCGGCCGTCGCCGTTGGAGTCGACGTGGATCTCGTAGAGCACGTCGTCGCCGAACTCGAAGAAGTTCGGGCCGCTGGCGGGCAGCTGCAGCGGCACGTAATTGGCGATGAGCGTCACGGTGTCCGGGTGGTCCGGGCTGACGAACGCGTACAGGTCGGCGCTGTCGGCCACCGGGTCCTTGCTGATTTCCGGCGCTTCGCGGTGCGATGACATGAGGCTTCTTCCTTACTCAGGAATCGGGGGGCTGGGTGAGGAAGCGATTCAGGCGCGCTTGACGGCCTTGAGGAGCTTCTCGGCGAGATCGGGGTCGGTCAGCGTCACCTTGGAACCCCCGGAGAACACGTCGAACGTGCCCTTCTTGGCGTCCCGCAGGGAGAGCACCAGCGGCTCGCCGGCCTTGGCGCCGGGCTTCTCACCAGCCAGGCTCAGCCCGGCCACGCTGGCCCCGGCGGCGCCGACGCCCACGGTGGCGGCGATGGCGAGGACCCGGCGGCGGGACAGGCGGTTGACCGCCCGCGTGCCGTAGTGGACACGACTCATGCTCGGCCTTTCGTCAAACGCTCCGGCGGTCTCACCGGCGCGCGAATCGGGTTGATGCACGTGCCTAACGTCGTCGACGTCCATCAGTACGAGACGATCACCGCAGGAGTTCAAAGCGATTTCCGGGTAAAGGTTTCTTTCAGGTCGGTAACCCGCCGGAATCGATAGAGGCGCAGCTCAACCCCATTCCGGGAGCGGTATGGGGCCGCCCCGGGAAAGTGACGGACAGTCCGGCGGCCGCCGCGCTACGTGATCTTGCGGTTCCGGCCCGGCCGGGCTACTCCTCCAGTGTCACCGGCACCGGCCGCAGGTCGAGCCGCACCGGGCTGCCCACCGGCAGCCGGCCGAGCAGCTCCCCGCTCACCTGCGCGACCACCACGCTGTCGCCCACCTCGACGGTGACCCGGCTGGTCGGGCCCAGGAAGGCCGTGGACAGCACCCGGCCGGCGCCGTCCGGGTCGGGCACCACGCCGACCGATTCCGGGCGTACCAGGGCGGTCACCCGCGGGCCGGTCGCGCCGGGCCGGACCAGCGGCAGCCGGGCGCCCAGCACGGTGACCGTGTCCCCGTCGACGTGGCCGGGCAGCCGGTTGCTCAGCCCGACGAAGTCCGCGACGAACGCGCTGGCCGGGCGCAGGTACACCTCGGCCGGGGCGGCCAGCTGCTCCAGCCGGCCGTCCCGCATCACCCCGACCCGGTCGGCGACGGCCAGCGCCTCCTCCTGGTCGTGGGTGACGAACAGCGTGGTGGTGCCGACCTCGGTCTGGATCCGGCGGATCTCGTCGCGCAGCTGGACCCGGACCTTGGCGTCCAGCGCGGAGAGCGGCTCGTCGAGCAGCAGCACCTGCGGCTCGATCGCCAGCGCCCGGGCCAGCGCCACCCGCTGCTGCTGGCCGCCGGAGAGCTGGTGCGGGTAGCGGCCGGCGTGGCTGCTGATCCCGACCAGGTCGAGCATCGCCGCGGCCCGGTCGCCGCCCGCGCGCCGGCGCAGCTTGAGTCCGAACTGGACGTTCTGCAGCGCGGTCAGGTGCGGGAAGAGGCTGTACGCCTGGAACACCATGCCCATGTCGCGCCGGTTCGCCGGCAGGCCGGTGATGTCCTTGCCGTCCACCAGCACCCGCCCGCTGTCCGCGTCCTCCAGCCCGGCCAGGACGCGCAGCGCCGTGGTCTTGCCGCAGCCGGACGGCCCGAGCAGGGCGACCAGCTCGCCCGGCTCGATGTGCAGGTCCAGCCCGTCGAGGGCGGGCACGGCGCCGAAGGTGCGGCGCAGGTCGTCGAGGTGGACCGCGACGCCGTTCAGGCCGTTCATCGGGATGCCTTCCGTCGGTCGCCGAACAGGGTCAGGAGCAGCAGGAGCAGGAAGGCCAGGATCAGCGCGGCGAGCGAGACGGCCACCGACATGGTGGCGCTGCTCTTGCCGAGCAGGTTGATCGCGACCTGCAGGTTGGTGCGGTTCAGCAGCGAGGCGATGGTGAACTCGCCGAGCACGAGCGCCACGGTCAGGAACGCGGCCGACAGCACGGCCGAGCGGATGTTGGGCAGCACCACCCGGGCCATCACGGTGAACCAGCCCGCGCCGAGGCCGCGGGCAGCCTCGGCCAGCGTCCTGACGTCGATCGCGGAGAGCCCGGCGTCGATCGAGCGGTACGCGTACGGCAGCACCAGGATCGTGTACGCGAACGTCAGCGTCAGCGACGAGCCGCCGAGGAAGTAGGTGACCCACGCGTACACCGGGGCCAGGCCGACGACCAGCACGATGGCCGGGATGGTCAGCGGCAGCAGGCAGATGAACTCCACCAGCGGCCGCAGTCCGGGCAGGCGCAGCCGCACCCAGATCGCGGTCGGCACCAGCAGCGCCAGCATCAGCAGCGCGGTCAGCAGCGCCTGGCCCAGCGACGCGACGATCCCCTCGGCCAGGTCGGGGTAGGTCTCGCTGAGCCGGGGCCAGTCGGCCAGCAGCGACCACGTGCCGCCGCCGCCGCGGGTGGTGAACTCCAGCATGGCCGCGAGCGGCAGCAGGAAGAACACGCCCATGACCGCGAGCACGGCCCAGCGGAACGCGGACTGCCGGCGGGCCCGGCGCGCCCTCAGCCCAGCCATCGCGCGGTCCGCTTCTGCAGCAGGGCGTACAGGGTCATCACCACGGCCACGACCACGACCATGCCGAGCGCCATGGCCTTGCCGAGGTTCTGCTGGCCGAGGACCACCTCGCTGGTCAGGGCGCTGCGGATCTGCAACGGCACGATCGGGTTGCCCTGGCTGACCAGGGCCGCGGCCGTCGCGTACGCGGAGAACGCGTTGGCGAACAGCAGCAGCGTGGAGCCCAGGAAGGCGGGCGCGAGCAGTGGTCCGGCCACCCGGGTCCAGTACTGCCAGGTGGAGCCGCCCAGGCTCTCGGTGGCCTCGCGCCACTGCGGGCGGATGCCGTCCAGCGCGGGCAGGAACACGATCACCATGAGCGGGATCTGGAAGTAGGTGTAGACCAGCATCAGCCCGGGCAGCTCGAACAGCCAGACCCCGCCGGAGTAGATGTCCACGCCCAGCTCGTCGCGCAGGAACACGGTGACGAAGCCGGACAGGCCGATGGTGGCGATGAACGCGAAGGCCAGGGTCACCCCGCCGAACTGGGCGAGGACCCCGGAGGCCGCGGTGACGACGCGCCGCAGCAGCCCGCCGGGCTTCGCGGTGGCCAGCGCGTACGCCAGCACCGCGCCGAGGACCGCGCCGATGATCGCGGTGATCGCCGAGAGCAGGATGCTGCGCCCGAACGCGTCGCGCACGTACTCCTCGCCCAGCGAGGACACGTTCGACCAGGTGAAGCCGCCGTCGCCGGCGAACGCCCCGATCGCGACGACCAGGGTCGGGATGATCAGGAAGATCGTGACGTAGGCGAAGAACGGCAGGGTGCCGAGCAGGCTGCGGAGGTCGTGCAGCCGCAGCCCGCGGCGGGGGGCCCGGACCCGTGGCACGGGTGCCAGCAGGCCCGGGTCGTCTGTGACGGTGGCCATACTTCAGCCGATGGCCTTGGCCCAGTTGGCGGCCAGGTACTCCTTGGCCTTGGCGGTCTGCGCCTCGGTCTGGAACACCGGGGTGCCCTCGGCCTTCGGCAGGGCCGCGAAGGCGGTGGCGTCGATCGTGCCCGCCTTGGCCATGGCGTCGGCGCGCACCGGCCGGGCGCCGCCCTTGAGCCACAGGTTCTGGCCCTCGTCGGAGTAGAGGAACTCCTGCCAGAGCCGGGCGGCCGCGGGGTGCGGGGCGTCCTTGCTGATGGCCTGCACGTAGTAGGAGCCGAGCACCGCGCCGGCCGGCACGACGGTCTTCCACTGCACCTTGCCGGTGAGCTTGGCGCCCTGGGCCACGTTGAGGTAGTCCCAGTCGATGACCACCGGGGTCTGTCCGGACTCCACGGTCGCCGGGGTCGGGTCGACCGGCAGGAAGTTGCCGGCCTTCTTGAGCTTGCCGAAGAAGTCCACGCCGGGGGCGATGTCGTCGGCCGAGCCGCCGTTGCCCAGCGCCGCCATCACGACGCCGGCGAACGCGGCGCCGGCCTGGGTCGGGTCGCCGTTGAGCGCGACCTTGCCCTTGTACGCGGGCTTGAGCAGGTCGGCCACGCCGGCCGGGGCGGGCACCTTGGCGCTGTCGTAGCCGATCGACATGTAGCCGCCGTAGTCGTTGACCCAGGTGCCGTTGGCGTCCTTGAGCGCGTCGGGGACGTCGGCCCAGGTCGCCACCTTGTACGGCGCGAACTTGGCCACGTTGGCGGTGGCGACCGCGGTGCCGAGGTCGAACACGTCGGGCGCCTTGTCCTGGCCCTTGAGCTGGTCCGCGGCGTTGATCTCGTCCTGGCTGGACGCGTCCGGCTGGGCCGAGTTGACCTTGATGCCGTACTTCGTCCCGAAGGCCTTGATGATCTCGCCGTAGTTGGCCCAGTCCGGGGGCAGGGCGATGACGTTGAGCTGGCCCTCCTTCTTGGCGGCCGCGACGAGCGCGTCCATGCCGCCGAGATCGGCGGCGCTGGCCGCGGTGGCCGCGCCGCTGCCGGCCGAGTCGCTCTTCTTCTCGGGCGGGGAGCAGGCCGTGAGGCCGGCGAAGGTCGCGGCCGCCAGCAGGGCCGCGGCGGTACGGGAAAGGGTCCGCACTGTGGTTCCTCCATCTCATCGGCGCCCGCCGGGGGGCGGCGCCGCTGTGGATCATGGGAGTACGGGGTGTCGGGCGGGCGGTCGGCAGGCGGCGATCAGGCGTCGGCGGCCTGAATGACAGCCGCCACGAGGTGGTCGTTCTCCACCGCGCCGCCACCGTGGGGCTGGGCGAGACGGTCCCGGGCGTAGCCGTACGCGACGCCGCTGCGCGGGTCGGCGAGGCCGAGCGAGCCGGCCGCGCCGAAGTGACCGAACGCGGCCGGGCCGAGAAACGGATAGGGGGTCGTCAGGGCCTCGAAGCCGAGGCCGAACTGAGCGCCGGAGCCCCCGGACAACAGGTCCGGGGCGGGGGCGCCGGCGGTGCCGAATTCGGCGATGGTGGCCGGGCGCAGCAGCGGTTCCCTGCCGTTGAGGCCCGACAGGGCCGCAGCATACAACCGGGCGATGCCGCGTGCATTGCCGACACCGCCGGCCGAGGCCGGGCCCCGGGCGCGCACGGTGCGGCTGTTGGCGAAAACGGTCAGGTCGGTCGGCGGGTCGGCGTGCCGGTTCAGCGCGATGCCGGTCAGGCCGGCCGGGTCCGGCCCCGGCTCGCGGCCCACGGGGGCGCGCAGCGGCCGGAACCGCGGCTCGAGCTCGGCCGGCAGCCCCAGATACAGGTCGATCCCGTACGGCGCGCGCACCCGCTGCTCGTACGTCTGCTGCAGCGACCGGCCGGTCACCCGGCGCACGACCTCGCCCGCCAGCGCGCCGATGACCAGCGCGTGGTCGCCGTAGCCGGCGCCGCGCGGCCAGTACGGCCGCTGCTTGGCCAGCCGCTCGGCGATGATCCGGTCGTCGGCCAGCTCGGCCGGCCCGAACCCGCCGTCCACGCCGATCAGCCCGGCCCGGTGGCCGAGCAGCTCGCGCACGGTCACGTCCGGGATGAACTGGGGCCAGTAGTGCCGCACCGAGCGCCGGACGTCGATGACGCCGTCCTGGGCGAGCAGCGCGACGACGATGAACGCCGCTCCCTTGGTCACCGACAGCAGCCCGAGCAGCGCGTCCGGATCGATGGTCCAGAGATCGACGACCGGGCGGCCGTGCCGGTACACGGCCAGCTGGGCGCCGACGTCGCCGAGGCGGGCCATCTCGGCGGCGAAGCACTCACGCACCTTGGCGAAGCCCGGGGCGACCGTTCCCCGCACCAGCGACATCGGCGGCCTCCTTCCGGCCCTCCATGGTGACGCAGACCGGGTGCGTAAGTCTCCCCCGCGGCGCGGGTCAGTCCGCCGTCAGCACCTCGGCGCGGTGCGCGGCCAGCGCGCCGTTCATGCCGTGCAGGAAGCGGCGCACCACGTCCAGGTCCTCGTCGCTGAAGGCGGCCATCATGGCGTCGGTGCGCTTGCCCAGCGGGCCGAAGAACTCCATGGCCAGCGCCATCCCGGGCTCGCCGTAGCGCAGGTGCACCAGCCGGCGATCGGTGCTCTCCCGGCTGCGGCGCAGGTGCCCGGCGCGTTCCAGCCGGTCGATGGCCGCGGTGGTGGCGCCCGAGGACAGCCCGATGGCCTCGCCGAGCCGGCCCGGGGTCAGCGGCTCGCCCCGGCCCTCGGCGTGCATCACCGCGATGAGCGCCTGCAGGTCGGTCGGGTGCAGCCGGTGGCGCTGGGCGAACGCGTGCCCCACCTGCTGCGCCTCCACGCTGTAGGTCTGCATCAGCTCGACGATCTCCTCGCGGAGCCTGTCCCGCTCCGACTTCCGCGCCCGGTACACCCCGTCAGTCTTGCAGATCCCGTCGCATTCGTGGAGACTCTCGATGGTAGAGATTCTTTGCGGTGGAGGAATAATGGTGCTGCGGACACTGACCGGACGGCTCACCGCATGGCTGGTGCTGGCCGTCGCGTTGCTGATGGGGGGCGCGGTCATCGCCGGCGCGGGCGAGGTCCGCACGACGAACGACCCGACCGCCACGCTGCCCACGGCGGCGGAATCGACGAAGGTCGCCGCCCTGCAACGGCAGCTGCCCTCGGGGCAGGAGAACCCCGCCCTGGTGCTCTACAGCCGCGGCGGGCAACCCCTCACCGCCGCCGACGTGACCAAGATCGAGGCGGACGCCCGGGCGTTCGGCAGCGCGGCCCCGCCGGTCTTCGCGCAGCGGCGGGACGCGGCGCTGCTGGCCGTGCCGTTCCCGGCCGACCTGCCCAGCGACGAGATCATCGCCAAGGTCGCCGACCTGCGCGAGACGGCCCGCGCCGGCCTCCCGGACGGGCTGAGCGCCCAGGTGACCGGGGGCGCCGGGTTCTCCGCCGACATCGCCGACAGCTTCACCGGCGCCAACACCAACCTGCTGATCGTCACCGTGGTCGTGGTGGCGCTGCTGCTGCTGATCACCTACCGCAGCCCGGTGCTCTGGCTGGTGCCGCTGACCGTGGTGGGCCTGGCCGACCGGGTCGCCAGCGGGCTGGTCGCCGTGCTCTCCCGGCACACCGACCTGACCATCGGGCCGTCCACCGTCGGCATCGTCACGGTCCTGGTGTTCGGCGCCGGCACCGACTACGCCCTGCTGCTCATCTCCCGTTACCGCGAGGAGCTGCACCGGCACGCCGACCGGCGCGAGGCCATGCGGCGGGCGCTGCGCGGCGCCGGCCCGGCCATCGCCGCGAGCGCCGTCACCGTCGTGCTGAGCCTGCTCACCCTGCTGCTCGCCAGCCTCAACGACACCGTGGCGCTGGGCGTCACGTCCGCGCTGGGCATCGCCGTGGCCGCCCTGTTCGCCCTGATCGCGCTGCCGGCCGCGCTGGTGGTCTGCGGGCGCGGGCTGTTCTGGCCGTTCATCCCGCGCGTCGGCCAGGGCGGCGCCGAGCAGGAACGCGGCATCTGGGCCCGGGTCGGGCGCGGCGTCGCCCGCCGGCCCGGCCTGGTCACCGTCGTGTCGCTGGTGATCCTCGGCGTGCTGTCCACCGGCCTGATCGGCACCCGGCTGGGGCTCTCGCAGACCGAGCAGTTCCGGGTCCAGGCCGAATCGGTCGACGGCCTCGAGACGCTGAGCCGCTACTTCCCGGCCGGCGCCGCCGATCCCACCGTGGTGCTCACCTCGCCGGAGAACCGCGACCGCGACCTGGCCGCCGTCCAGGGCACCCCCGGCGTGGCGCAGGCCCGGGTGGCCGAGCAGGCCGGCCGGATCGTCAGCATCAGCGCGGTGCTGACCGCGGCCCCGGACACCCCGGAGAGCTACGCCACCATCCGCGCGCTGCGCGCCTCGGTCGGCGACGGCGCCCTGGTCGGCGGCAGCGTGGCGACCGCCATGGACACCAAGGACGCCGCCGGCCGGGACCTGCGGGTCATCGTGCCGGTGATCCTGCTGGTGGTGCTGCTCGTGCTCGGCCTGCTGCTGCGCGCGGCCGTCGCCGCCGTGCTGCTCATCGCGACCGTCATCGCCAGCTTCGTGGCCGCGCTGGGCGCCGGCTCCTGGCTGTTCCGCGAGTTGCTCGGCTACCCCGGCCTGGACAACCAGGTGCCGCTGTACGCGTTCCTGTTCCTGGTGGCCCTGGGCGTGGACTACAACATCTTCCTGGTCACCCGGGCCCGGGAGGAGGCCGCCACCCGCGGCACCCGGGGCGGGATGATCCACGCCCTGGCCGCGACCGGCGCGGTCATCACCAGCGCCGGCGTCCTGCTGGCCGCGGTGTTCGCCGTGCTGGGCGTGCTGCCGATCATCACGCTCACCCAGATCGGCGTCATCGTCGGGCTCGGCGTGCTGCTGGACACGCTGCTGGTGCGCACGGTCCTCGTCCCGGCGCTGGCGACCCTGCTGGGCGACCGCTTCTGGTGGCCGGCCGACCCGGCCGCCGCGCACCGCGCGGCCCAGGCGGACCCGGTGGCGCAGCCGGCGGCGGTGGCCGGATGAGCGACGACGGCCTCGCCGCGGCCGAGGCGATGCTGACCGGGGCCCTCGACGGCGCGCCCGAGCCGCTGCGGGAGCCGTGCCGGCGCCTGGCGGAGGCCGACGGCGAGCGGCTGCGGGCCCGGCTCGTGCTGGCGGTGGCCGGCCAGGCCTGGCCCGGCGCCTCCCGGCGCACCGCCACCGCCGCGGCCGCCGTCGAGCTGCTGCACCTGGCCATGCGGGTCCGCGACGACCTGCTCGCCGACGCGCCGGCCCGTAACGGCACGCCCACGATCAACGCCAAGGAGGGGCCCGCCGTCGCGCTGCTGGCCGGCGATCTGCTGATCGGGCTGGCGAACCGGCTCGCCGCGGCGGCCGGCGCCGGCGCGGTGCTCGGCGACGCGCTGACCGAGGTCTGCGCCGGGCACACCCTGGCCGCCGACAACCGCTTGCCGGCCGACCTGAGCGCCGCCACCGCGCTGCGGATCGCCCAGCTGCGCACCGGCACCCTGCTGGCCGCGGCCGGCCGGCTCGGCGCGATCGTCACCGGCGCGCCGGAGGACGGGCTGCGCGACTACGGGCTGGCGGCCGGCGCCGCGCTGCACGTGCTCGACGACGTGCGGGACCTGCTCGACGACGACGCGCCGGGCGACCCCGGGATCGTGACGCTGCCGGCCGTGCATGCCATCGCGGCGCACCCGCAGCTGCGCCGGCTGCTGCGCCCGGGGGTGACCGGCGCGGAGCGGGAACGCGGGAGAGACCTGCTGCGCACCGGGGTGCCGGCGGCCCTGACCACGGTGGACGAGCTGACCGACCGCGCGGCCGCCGCCCGCCCGGACCTGGCCGACCTGACAAAAAAGTACCGGGACAGCCGGCTCGCGCGCCTGCTGCCCCGGTACCGGGCCCTGCTCAGTTCGTGAGCGTGCCCCGCAACAGGCTCTTGCCGGAATGCGCGGCGTCACCGTCGTACGCCTCCGCGGACACGTCCACCAGCCGGTAGCGGTTGAGGTCCGCACCCGGCGGCAACGGCAGCACCACGTCGGCGGCGCCGGACAGCGCCGCGCTGGAGAGGTTGCCCATCGCCATCATCCTGGTCGTGTCGTCCGGGTCGATCAGCCACACCTCGTAGTAGCCGGTCGTCAGCGGCAGGTTGCGCACGTCCAGGCGCAGCCGGTTGCCCCCGATCACCTCCGCCGCGCCGCCGGCCGCGACCGGGGCGCCACCGAGGCGGGCCAGGCTCGCCTTCGCGGTCACCGCGGGCGGAGCCGGCCGATCGGTGAACCGCTGCACCGTGACCGTGCCGGCGATGGCCAGCACCGCGGCAGCCGCCGCGGCCAGCACGGGCAGCGTCCAGCGGCGTTCCCGCCGCTGCGGCAGGCGCCGGACCGGCGCGGTGACCGCGGCCTCGATGCCGGCCCAGACCCGCTCGGGCGGTGGCGGCAGCGCCCGCAGGCCCTGCGTCTCCGAGCCGAGCTCGGCCACGTGCCGCAGCTCGTCGATCTCCGTGCGGCACCCCGGGCACTCGGCCAGGTGCACGGACTCGTCGGTGTCCGGCGCCTCCTCAGAGAGCGCGAAGAGGACCAGCCGATCGGGATCCAGATGCTGCACCGTCCACCTCCCACCGTCGTCGTAGATTGGCCATACCCCGCCGGATATGGCTCTTGACCGTGCCCAGGGGCAGTCCGGTCAGCGCCGCTATCTGCGGATGCGTCAGGTCGTCATAGAACGCGAGCTCCAGGCTGCGCCGCTGCTCCGCGGGGAGCTGGGCCAGCTCGTCGGCCACCACCAGGCGGTCCAGCACGCGTTCCGGGCTCTCCTCGTCGGCGACGGGCTGCGCCCGTACCGTCGTGGCCACCCGCTCCTCGCGGGCCGCCGAGCGCAGCCGGTCGACTGCCTTGCGCCGGGCGATGCCGAGCAACCAGCCGAGCATCCCGCCACGTTCCGGATCGAACGTACCTCGGCCCTGCCAGGCCGCCACGAAGGTCGTCTGGGTGACGTCCTCGGCGTCGGCGCGGTTGCCCAGCAGGCGCACGCCGAGATAGAGCACCGCGCCGCCGTAGCGGTCGTACGCCAGGCGTAACGCCTGTTCGTCGCCCGCCCGGAAGCGTTCGGCGAGTTCGTCGTCGGGATTCATCGGCCCCCTTTCCACCTGCTCATTCGCTCCCCGGACGGGCCGCGGATGCAACGGAATCAATTTTCTTCAGGTGCATCCGGCCGCCCGGCGGCCAGCGAAACCACCGGGTGTCCGACCCCGATCACCCACTTCGAGGAGAAGTTCGATGCGTTTGAAGCCCCTGCGCCACGTCACCGCCGTGGGCGTGGCCGCCCTGGTCGCCTTCGGAGGGCTCGGCGCCCTCACCGCGACCCCCGCCTTCGCCGCCACCTCCCAGGTCTCCGTCGTGCACGGGATTCCCGGGCAGAACGTCGACGTCTACGTCAACGGCAAGAAGACCCTGCCCGACTTCGCGCCGGGCAAGGTCGCGGGGCCGCTGTCGCTGGAGGAGGGCAGCTACGACATCGTGCTGACCAAGCCCGGCGACGATATCAGCAAGGCCCTGCTCAAGGTCGACGACGCGGAGATCCCGGGCGGCGCGAACATCAGCCTGGTGGCCCACCTGAGCGCCGACGGCAAGCCGTCGCTCACCCCGTTCGCCAACGACGTCAGCAAGGTCGCCGCGGGCCAGGCCCGGATCATCGTGCGGCACACCGCGGCGGCGCCCGCGGTCGACGTGCGCGCCGGCGGCAAGCCCGTCTTCGAGAACCTGACCAACCCCAAGGAGGCCAAGGCCGACCTGCCCGCCGGCACCGTCAAGGCCGACGTCGTGCTGGCCGGCACCGACACCGTGGCGATCGGCCCGGCGGACCTGGACCTCAAGGAGGGCACCGCGACGATCGTGTACGCCGTCGGCTCCGCCGAGGACAAGACGCTCGACCTGGTCACCCAGACGATCACCGGTCTGCACTCCGCGCCGGGCGGCGTGCCGAGCGGCAGTGGCGGCCAGGCCGGCAGCGGCCTGGGCCTGGCCTGGTACGCCGTCGCGGCGGCCGGCCTGCTGATGCTGCTCGTGGGCGCGCGCCGGCTGGTGCCGGGTCGCCGATGACCGTCGGAACCGGGGGCGCGTCCCGCAAGGGGCGCGCCCCGCTCCTCATCGTCGGCGGGCTGGTGCTGCTCATCCTGGTCGGCGTCGCGGCGTACCTGGCCCGGCCGGCCTCCACCGTCGGCTCCTCGGCGGTCACCGCGCTGGCCTCGGCCGCTCCCCCGGCGCCGTCGACCGGCGCCCCGGCGCCGGCCGCCGTGGCCGAGGCCTCGGAGCCGGCCGAGGAGGTGGCGCCGGCCCGGCTGCGGATCCCCGAGCTGGACCTGGACGCCACCGTCGCGCCGGTCGGCGTCGACGCGGAGACCGGCGAGTTCGACGTGCCGCCGAGCGTCGACCGGGTCGGCTGGTACCGCTTCGGCCCGGGCGTCACCGCGCGGGCGGGGTCGATCGTGGTCGCCGGCCACGTGGACAGCGCCGCGCAGGGCAAGGGTGCGTTCTTCCGGCTGAGCAGCCTGGAGCCGGGCGACACGATGACGCTGGCCGGCCCGGACGGCAAGGACCGCGCGTTCGAGGTCGTCGCCCGCGAGCGGTACAGCAAGACCCGCATTCCGCTGGACAAGTATTTCGCCCGTGACGGGGCCCCGCGATTGACGCTGATCACCTGTGGCGGCCCGTTCGACGCGAAGACCCGCCATTATCGGGACAACATCGTGGTCACCGCCAAACCGGTGTCCTGAACGCCGATCTGCCCGCTCGGGTGACACCCGGGCGGGCCGATCACTGGGTACGATCACGACACCGGCCCACCCCTGCAACCTCCACCGTTCGGTGGAGGCGGGACATCGTCCGAACGACCGATGCCAGGAGTTCACCCGGGGACCCATATTTTTGCATTAATTCGACCCTAAGAAAGCCTCAATTTTCGCTGGGAAATTGGTGTTGGAAGGCGTCAGCTCTTAACGTCTGCATGCCGGTAACCGGCCGGGCCGTACCGACGGGCCCGCGGACCGGCTCATCCGCCAATGAAATGGTTACAGAAGAGGTGCCACCCATGCGAAGGCCGACTTACCGTCGGGCCGCCCAGCGCCGGGGCCCGGACCGTCGCATCATCGCCGCGGTCGCCGTACTGATCGGTTTCGGTGGGGTGATCGGTGTCACCCAGATCTCCAACGCGGACGAGAGCAAGGTCGCGGCCTGCGAGGCCCCGGCCGCCGCGCCGTCCGCGCCGTCCGCCAAGGGCGCCGCGTCGGACCCCCGGGTCGGCACCTACACGGACAAGGACGGCGACATCCAGCACAAGGGCGACGGCCAGCTCGCCAAGGGCGAGAAGGCCCCCGCGCCCGAGGCGGTCAAGGAGTGCACCACCGGCAAGACCACGGTCAAGCAG
Organism: Actinoplanes nipponensis; assembly: GCF_016862275.1. Lineage (GTDB taxonomy): Bacteria > Actinomycetota > Actinomycetes > Mycobacteriales > Micromonosporaceae > Actinoplanes > Actinoplanes nipponensis. The sequence continues at coordinate 364,401 of NZ_BOMQ01000026.1, forward strand.
GTCAACGGGCTCCAGATCCTGACCAACACCTGCGAGGACAGCGACCTCGACGCGCACGACGGCTTCCAGAACGGCAACCGGTGCGTCTCCACCGAGTTCGGTGAGGTCGGCGACCAGAGCAAGAACCCGACGCTGCTGATCACCGAGTTCCCGAAGTCGGTCAAGGCGAACACGCCGTTCACGCTCAAGGTCAGCACCCGCAACCTGGTCCGGGACCGGTTCCTCGCGGCCGGCCAGGGCGGCTACTACGTGGAGAGCTCGGTGCTGACCGGCGAGGGCCTGGTCCGCGGCCACTTCCACACCGCCTGCCGGATGCTCACCGCCACCAACGAGGCCCCCGACCCGGCGCCGGTGCCCGCGTTCTTCGTGGCCACCGAGGACAAGAAGGGCGGGGCCCGGCCCGACACCGTCACCATCCAGGTCCCCGGCCTCCCCCAGGAGGGCATCGCCCAGTGCGCCTCGTGGGCCGGCGACGGCTCGCACCGCATCCCGATGATGCAGCGCGCCAACCAGACCCCGGCCCTGGACGCGGTCCGCGTCAAGGTCGAGGGTGGCGGCCAGGGCGAGGAGCCGCCCGCCGAGGAGGAGCCGCCCGCGACCCCGCCGGCCACTTCGCCCGCCTCCCCGCCCACTTCTCCGCCCGACTCCCCGCCCGCCTCCCCGCCCGCCGAAAACAACGGTGGAGACAACGGTGGAGACAACGGCGGGAACAACGGCGGCGACAACGGCCAGGGCGACGGCCAGAACGGCGGCGACGGCCAGGGCGACGGTCAGGAGCCGAACCCGGGCGCCACCGCGACGCCGAAGACCGGGACCGGCACGACGCCGCCCAAGACCGGCACCGTGGTGATCCCGCCCAAGTCCGGCGCCGACGCGCCGAAGCCGGCCCGGACCACCAAGCCCGCCCCCGCCACCGAGCCGGCCCAGGCCGCCGATGACGACGAGCAGGCCACCGGCGACGACGCCGACAACGAGACCCCGGCGCAGGCGGCCGGCGACAAGACCAGGAAGCCGGCGACCACCGAGAAGCCGGCCGCCCAGGTGGTGTCGAACGACGACAGCGACGACGGCGCCCCGGATCTGCAGGCGGAGCAGAACGTGCAGACCGGCGACGACTCCAAGCTGGCCCTGACCGGGGCCAACTCGATGACGTTCATCCTGGGCGGCGCGCTGCTGATCCTCTGCGGCGCCGTGGCCCTCGGCGCGACCCGGCGCCGCCGGGCGACCCGGGACTGACGGCACGACGGTCCTGTTCGCGCGGTCACCCCGGCGGTGACCGCGCGAACTGCCGTCCGGGCCGGTGGTTAGGGTCCAGCGTGTGCCAGGGATCAGGGGAACGATGACAGCCGGCTGCACCGTCACCGTGTGCCGGGACTGCTGCTGCGGCAACCCGCGCAAGCACCCGCGGATCGACCACGACGGTCAGCTGGTCCGGCTGCGCGAGGCGCTGCCGGCCCCGCACCGGGTACGGGTCAGCGAATGCCTGGACGCCTGCGCGGAGGCCAACGTCATCGTGGTCCACCCGGAGCCCGCCGCCCGCCGCAAAGGCGTCCGGGCGGTGTGGTTCGGCCTGGTCGCCGACGACGCGGTCGAGGAGGACATCGCGGCCTGGGTGCGCGCCGGCGGCCCCGGGGTGGCCCCGATGCCGGCGATCCTGGAGCTCTCGGTGCTCCGCCGCTGAGCCGCCGGTCAGGCCGCCGGGCCCTCCAGCGCGGCGCGGGCCTCGTCCAGGAACGCCAGCCGTGGCCCCTCCAGCAGGTCCCGGGCGCTCTCGCCGGCGGGAACCCCCTGCCACACGGCGCCGTTGAGCACGAGGAAGTAGACCCGGGCGGCGTCGTGCACCGGGAGCGGGAAGAGCACCCGTACCATGCGCTCGGCGACCCACAGGCGGTCCATGACCGCCTGGGCGGCGACCGCCCAGGCGCCCTCCGGGTCGAACGGGTCGGGCGGCCGGCCGAACGCCTGCCTCTCGGCCTCGGCGGCGGCGCCGATGAACCGCTCCAGCAGGGCGAGCCGCTCGGCGCGGCGCGCGTCGGCCCGGGTCACTTCCAGCTTGCGCTGCTCGGTCCGGGCGACCGTGCGCTGGGTGCTGCGCTGGACCAGGAAGGACAGGCCGCCGCCGAGCGTGACGCCGGCCAGGGAGGTCAGGGCGGTCCAGGTGTCGGCGGCCATGCCGTTATCGTGCCGCATCGGGGGTCCACAGGGGATTGCCGGCGGTGGCTTGCGCGCCGGGAGTCTGCGGCGCACGCCCGCCGGAGTGCCGGATCCGCGCCCTCGGCCGGCTCCCAGCCTGCCCGCTACGGGGCGGCCGCGCCTCAGCGCTCGGCTGCCACCGGGACCGGCTCGCCCTCCAGCTCCGGCTGGCGGTCCAGCTCCGGCTGGCGGTCCAGCTCCGGCTGCCGCCCCAAGTCCGCTTCCCGGTGCGGCTCCGGCTCCGGCTGCCGGTCCAGCAGCTCGGTCACGGACGCCGCGTCGCCGGGCCGGCCGAACAGGTACCCCTGCCCGTGGTCGCACCCGATCTGCCGCAGCATCAGCCACTGACCGTCGGTCTCGATGCCCTCGGCCACGGTCTCCAGGCGCAACGCCCGGCACAGGCCCACCACGGCGTCGACCAGCGCCACGTCGTCCGCGTCGGTGTCCACCTGGTCCACGAACGTCTTGTCGATCTTGATGATGTCGACCGGCAGCTGCTTGAGGTAGTTCAGCGACGAGTACCCGGTGCCGAAGTCGTCGATCGCCAGCCGCACGCCCAGGGCCCGCAGCGCGCCGAGCGTCTCGATCGCCCCCGCGACGTCCTCCATCAGCATCGACTCGGTGATCTCGAGGGTCAGCGAGCCCGCCGGGACGCCGGCGTCGCCGATCGCCGCGGCCACGTCCGCGACCAGCCCGGCGTACTGGAACTGCCGCGCGGACAGGTTCACATTGATCTTGAGCCCGGCCGCGGCCGGGGTCGCCCGGCGCCAGCGCGCCAGCTGCGCGCAGGCCTCGCGCAGGACCCACCGGCCGAGCGGGACGATCAGGCCGTTGGCCTCGGCCGTCGCGATGAACCGGTACGGGCCGAGCAGCCCGTCCCGCGGATGCTGCCACCGCACCAGCGCCTCGACGCCGGTCATCCGCAGCGTCGTCATGTCCACCACCGGCTGGTAGAGCACCACGAACTGATCCTGCTCCAGGCCCCGCTCCAGGTCCACGCGCTGCTGCGCCTCCTCCAGCACCGACCGTGACATCGACGGGCTGAACACCGCGTAGGCGTTGCGGCCGGCGCGCTTGGCCGCGTACATGGCCAGGTCGGCGTCGCGCAGCAGCTGGTCGGCGGGCACGTCACCGGTGGCGATGCCGATGCTCAGCGAGCAGGTGACGTCGCGGCTGTCCAGGCGTACCTGATCGCGGCCGGCCTGCAGCAGCCGCTCGGCCAGCACGACGGCGCCGTCCGGGTCGAGGTCCTCGGCCAGGATGGCGAACTCGTCGCCGCCGAGGCGGGCCAGCGTGTCGCCGCGCCGCATCTCGGCGCCGAGCCGGGCCGCCAGCGTGGCCAGCAGCTGGTCGCCGGCGCTGTGCCCGAGGTTGTCGTTGACCAGCTTGAAGTCGTCCAGGTCGATGAGCAGCACGGTGACGGCCCCGCCGCCGCGGCGGGCCACGGCCTGGGCGAGCCGGTCGCGGAACAGGGCCCGGTTCGGCAGGCCGGTCAGCGAGTCGGTGAACGCCTGCCGGCTCAGCTGCTCCTCGAGCTCCTTGCGCCGGCTGATGTCGCGCAGGCTGATGACGGCGGCCCGCAGCGCCGGATCGTCGACCCGGTTGGTGCCGATCACGTCGAGCTGCAGCCAGGACCCGTCGGGCCGGCGCAGCCGCGCCTCCGTGCGCGCGGTGCCCCCCGGCACGGCGAACAAATCGGCCATCCAGGCCCGCAGGCCGGCCAGCTCGTCGGGATGGGCCAGCTCGACCATCGCCCGCCCGGTGACCTCCGCCCCGGTCAGGCCGAAGATCCGCTGCGCCGACGGGCTGCTGTAGCGGACCGCGCCCCGCCCGTCGATCGCGAACACCGCGTCCGAGGCCGCCTCGAGCAGCATCCCGGTACGGCGGTCGGCGGCCTCCCGCCGGGCGTCCAGCCGCCGCCGGCTGTGCGCGTTGATCGCGTTGAGCGCCACCAGGGACGACATGATCGCCACCAGCGACACCACGGAGACGGCGTTCACACTGGTCACCGCGGGCAGCAGGGCCAGGTAGCCGGCCACGGAGAGCGCCCCGAGGCCGACCACCACGGTGGGTCCGTAGAGGGCCGCGGCGGTGACCAGGAGCAGGGAGGCGCCCGGCAGGTAGAGCATCAGCCCGTCCCGGTCGATCCGGGAGAAGAGGAAGAGCACCGGCAGCTCGGCGACCCACCAGACGGTCAGCCAGCGGCGCACCCGGGGGCCGCGGACGAGCCGGGCCCACGGCAGAAAGAAGGCGGCGACCTGCGCCAACCCCGCGGCCAGGACGGGAGCGAACAGCCAGCGGTGCTGCGGGCTCCAGTCCACGGCCACCCGTACGCAGCTCAGCAGCGTCACACCGGCGGCGATCGAGGTGCCGATGCGGATCTGCCGCGCCCAGTACTCCGCGGTGCTGTCGTCGAACTCCGCCGCATGCACGAGCCCAGCAATCGGCGCTCCGCGCGCCGGTGTGAGGAAAACCGGGCGTTCACGCCCGGGGGCCGGGACCGCGGGGGACGCGTTCTGCTCACCGTCCCCGCTTCGACCGCGCCGCCCCCATCACGCCCGCTGAGGCCGCCGGCCGCTCTCACCGCTCTTCCGTTGACTGCTGTTGACCGGCGCCGGCCCTTCAGCCCTTCCCCGACCTCGCCGCCCCTCCGTTGACCGGCGTTGACCGCTGCCGGCTCCCCAGCCCCTTCCTGACCCCGCCGCCCCGCCTTGGCCGCGCTGACAACTCACCGCCCCTCTCTTGGCCGCGCCAACCGCCCACCGCCCCCTCCGGGGCCGCGCCAACCACTCACCGCCCCCTCCTGACCCCGCTGACCACTCACCGTCCCCTCCGGGGCCGCGCCGACCGCTCGCCGTCTCCCTCTTGGCCCCCGCCGACCACCGCGCCTCCCGCCCGTCGGCTCCAGGCGGGGCAGGCCGGGCCCCTTCGGCGCGGGTGGCGGCGGGGGCGGCGCGGCCCGGGGGTCAGCCCAGTCGGCCGGCGACGAACTCCGTCGCGTCGTCGAGGAACTTGGCGTAGTCGAGGTGCGCGGCCAGGCTGGTGCCACCCTGGCAGAACCGGTCGTTGCGGTTGCAGAAGGACTGCGTCCGGTCCGCGAACGCGTCCAGCCGGCCGGCGCCGCGCGGGAAGACCCCGGAGCGGGTCCCGTCGCCCACGTTGAAGTCCTCGCCCGCGGTGAACGTCGGATCGCCGAAGAGCAGCACCGCCACGACCCGCCGGGACAGCGCGGCGGGGATGGCGGGCTGGCCGGCCGCGCGGCCACGCACCGAACTGCCCACGAGGGCGTCACCGACGACGTTCGCGCCCTGTGAGTAGCCGGCCAGGACGAACTTGGTGTTCGCGCAGGCGGCCGCCGTCTGCCGCACGTCCGCCGCGAGGCTGGTGACGCCCTGCCGCACGCTGGCCGTGTAGTTGAACGAGGCCGGGTAGTCCACCGCGGTGGACCGGACGGTCTGGGGCAGGTCGCGGGTGAGCCGCTGCGCCAGCGGTGTCAGCAGCACGCCGAGGCCGGGACGTTCCGTGGTGCCTCGGGCCCCGATGACCTCGACGTCGGGACAGGCGTTCCCGGGCGCCTGCGCCGCGAAGGTCAGCGGCGCGACGAGCAGGCCCGCCGCTCCGACAATGCCCGTTGCCGCGATGGTGAGAATTGTGCGTAAACGCATTTCGTCATCCCTTCCGAAGGGGCGAGGACTATATGCATTCCATACGCAGAATCTCGGGGGTCCGCCCGGCGCTGAGGATTACCTCACAATCAGTGCAGAAATGATCCGCAGGTCGACGCGGTACGTAGCGCCCCGGGCCCCGGTGGGGAGATGAGGAGCGAAGGTGATGCATCGGGCTATTCGGCGGTATGCCGGAATGGGCGGGAGAGATCGTCCGGTGCGGTTGCGCCGGTGAGCTGACGCCATTCTTGGCGTGGCGAGCGGACAGGCCGCGGCGAAGCGCGCCGACGCGGTGCCAGCCCGGCGCGCCTCAAGGCCGACGCACCTCTAGGCCGACGCGCCGCCGGGCCGACGCGACACGGGGCCGACGTGGCCGCCGGGCCGACGTGGCCGCCGGGCCGGCCGGCACGCTGCCCACGACTCCGGCCGGTTCGGTCAATCGTCGAAGTCGACGATCACCTTCGCCGACGTGGGCGTCGACTGGCAGGTCAGCACGAACCCCGCCGCCACCTCGGCCGGTTCCAGCGCGAAGTTGCGCCGCATCACGACGTCGCCCTCGACGACCCGTGCCCGGCAGGTGCCGCACACGCCACCCTTGCAGGCGAACGGCAGGTCCGGCCGGGTCCGCTGCGCCCCCTCCAGGACGGTGTCGCCCTCCGGAACGGTGACCGTGGTCGAGCGGCCGTCGAGCACCACCGTGACCTCGCTGCTCGGCCCGTCCGGGGTGCGGTCCGCCCGTACCGGCTCCGGCGGCGCCTCGTCCACCCAGAACAGCTCCCGGTGCACCCGGCCCGGCTCCACGCCGTACTCGCCGAGCACCTGGGTCGCGTCCGTGACCATGCCGAACGGCCCGCACAGCCACCAGTGGTCGACGGCGGGGACGTCGATCAGCAGCGGCAGCAGGGTGCGCAGCTTGTCCGCGTCGAGCCGGCCGGTCAGCAGGTCGACCTCGCGGGCCTCGCGGGAGAGCAGATGCACCAGTTCGAGCCGGGCCGGGTGGGCGTCCTTCAGGTCGGCGAGGTCCTCGGCGAACATGACCGTGTCGGCGCGCCGGTTGCCGTACAGGATGCTGACGGTCGCGTCGGGGTGCCGCAGCAGGGACGCCGCGATTGACAGGACCGGGGTGATGCCCGAGCCGGCGGCGATCAGCACGTGCCGGCCGCCGGCCTCCAGGTCGGGGGTGAACGACCCGGTCGGCGGGGCCACCTCGACCTCGTCGCCGGCCCGCACGCTGTGCACCAGCCAGGACGACACCAGTCCGCCGGGCACCTCGCGCACCCCGATCCGCGGCCGCGCCCCGGCGGGCGCGCAGATCGAATAGGTGCGGCGCTCGTCGGTGCCGCCCTCGGAGTGGCGCACGGTCAGCGACTGCCCGGGCTTGAAGGCGTACCGGTCGGCCAGCTCGGCGGGCACGTCGAAGGTCACGGCCACCGCGTCCTCGCAGAGCCGTTCGACGGCGGCGACGCGCAGCGGATGGAACTCGCGGACCACCACGTCAGATCTCCTTCACGTGCTCGAAGGGCTCGCGGCAGACCGGGCAGCGGCGCAGGGAGCGGCAGGCGGTGGCGCTGAACGCGGCGATCTCCTCGGTGTCGGGATGGCCGCACTGCGGGCAGCTGACAGCGCGGCGGCTCGGCGCCAGGGTGAGCGGCACCGGCCCGGCCGCCCGGCGCGGCGCGGCCCCCGGTGGGGAGATCCCGGCGGCGGCGAGCTTGTCCCGTCCGGCGGCCGAGATCCAGTCCGTGGTCCAGGCCGGGGTCAGGACGGTACGCACCTCGACCCGCGGGTAACCGGCCTCCCGCAGCGCCGCGGTGAGGTCGTCCCGGATCGTCTGCATCGCCGGGCAGCCGGAGTACGTCGGCGTGATGGTGACCACCACACCGTCGGCGGACTCGTCGACGGCCCGCAGGATGCCGAGGTCGGCGAGGGTGAGCATCGGCATCTCGGGGTCGGTGACCCGGGCGGCCACCGCGGCCGCGGTCACCACTCGCTCCCGGGCAGGGACCGGGCCACGCCCTGCAGCTCGGCGAGGATGTCGGCCAGCGCGGCGGTGTGCACGCCGTCCCGGCCACCTCCGTCGGGCGCGAAGTCGGTCCGGCCGGCACCGGCGGGCCCGCCAGACGAACCTCCACGGTCAGCGCCATCCTGGGCCACAGACGCCGACACCCCACTGTCCGCCTCGTCCGGCACATCGGCCGCCGGTCGCAGGGTCGCGGCCTTCAGCACCTGGGCCCAGACGGCGTCGAACTCCGGCCGCAGTGCCGACGGGTCCACCGCCACCGCTACCGCGGCCAGGCGCACCTCGGTGGGGTGCGGCCGGAACAGCTCGCCGATGAGCGGCGTCACCGCGTCGACCGCCGCCTGCATCCGCTCGTGGGAGAGGGGGGTGCCGTCGCCCAGGCGCACCACCCACTGCGCCGCGTAGTCCCGGTGGTAGGTCACTTCCTTGACGCCCTTGGCGCCGATCGCCGCCAGCACCGGGTCGCCCGACGCGGTCAGCCTGTCCAGCAGGGCGAGCCGCCACGTCGCGAAGACCAGCAGCCGGGCCACCAGGTGCGCGAAGTCCGCGTCGGTCCGCTCGGCGAGCCGCACGTTGCGGAACTCGGCGGCGTCGCGCTGATAGGCGAGCACGTCCTCGTCCCGCCCGGCGTCCTCCACCTCGGCCGCCCGGCTCAGCAGCAGGCGGGCCTGGCCGAGCAGGTCGAGCGCGATGTTGGCCAGGGCCAGCTCGTCCTCGAGCTCGGGCGCGCGGGTCACCCACTGCTGCAGCCGGTGGGACATGATCAGCGCGTCGTCGCCCAGCGCGAGGCAGTACGCGCTCAGATCAGCCCGGTCGACGTCCGCGGGAACGGTGGTGTCCACGCCGGCGAGCGGGTCGGCGAAACCGGTGCCGTACGCCCACCGCGCGTCGTCGTCGTGGTCAGTGAGCGCCTCGTAAGCGGCGTCGAAGGACATGGCATCGCCTCAGATGTGCGGTACGGAGTCGGGAATCGAGTAGTACGTGGGATGCCGGTAGACCTTGTCCCCGCTGGGCGCGAAGAACGCCTCCTTCTCCTCCGGGCTGGACGAAGCCACGTCGTCGGAGCGCACCACCCAGATGCTGACGCCCTCGTTGCGCCGGGTGTAGAGGTCCCGGGCGTGGTGCAGCGCCATCTCGTGGTCGGCGGCCCGCAGGGAGCCGACGTGCACGTGGTTGAGGCCGCGCTTGGCCCGGACGAACACCTCGAACAACGGCCACTCGTGCTTGATCTCGTCGGTCATGCCCCTGCCTCCTGACGACGCCGGGCGTGCGCGGCGGCTGCCTCGCGGACCCAGGCGCCTTCCTCGTCGGCGCGCCGCCTGTTCTCGATCCGCAACGCGTTGCAGGGCCCGTCGCCGGAGATCACCCGCTTGAGCTCGGACCAGTCGATCGGCCCGAAGTCCCAGTGCCCGCGCTCGTCGTTCCAGCGCAGCTCCGGGTCGGGCAGGGTGACGCCGAGCGCCTCGGCCTGCGGCACGCTCATGTCGACGAAGCGCTGCCGCAGCTCGTCGTTGCTGTGCCGCTTGATCTTCCAGGCCATCGACTGGGCCGAGTTCGGCGACTGGTCGTCGGGCGGGCCGAACATCATCAGCGACGGCCACCACCAGCGGTTGACCGCGTCCTGCACCATCTCGCGCTGCGCCGGCGTGCCCCGCATCATCGTCATCAGCAGCTCGTAACCCTGCCGCTGGTGGAAGGACTCCTCCTTGCAGATGCGGATCATGGCACGCGCGTACGGGCCGTACGAGCTGCGGCACAGCGGCACCTGGTTGCAGATCGCCGCGCCGTCGACCAGCCAGCCGATGACGCCGACGTCGGCGAACGACAGCGTCGGATAGTTGAAGATCGACGAGTACTTCTGCCGGCCCTCGATGAGCCGCCGGGTCAGGTCGCCGCGGTCGGCGCCCAGGGTCTCCGCCGCCGAGTACAGGTAGAGCCCGTGACCGGCCTCGTCCTGCACCTTGGCCAGCAGGATCGCCTTGCGCCGCAGCGACGGCGCCCGGGTGATCCACTCCCCCTCCGGCTGCATGCCGATGATCTCGGAGTGGGCGTGCTGGGCGATCTGCCGGATCATCGTCCTGCGGTAGCCCTCCGGCATCCAGTCACGTGGCTCGACGCGCTGGTCCTTCGCGATGGTCTCGGTGAAGGCCTTCTCGTCGGTGTCCGTGATCGACGTGGCGGTCATCGGCTCTCCTCCCAGGTGTGGAAGCCCTGTCCGGTCTTGCGGCCCAGCTCGCCGCGGGCCACCTTGTCCCGCAGCAGCTGTGGTGGTGCGAACCGGTCGCCGAGCTCGCGGTGCAGGTGCTCGGCGATGGCGAGCCGGACGTCCAGGCCGACGAGGTCGGTCGAACGCAGCGGGCCCATCGGGTGGCGGTAACCGAGCTCCATGGCCCGGTCGATCGAGGCGGCGTCGGCGACGCCCTCCTCCAGCATGCGGATCGCCTCCAGCCCCAGCAGCACGCCGAGGCGGCTCGTGGCGAAGCCCGGCGAGTCGCGGACCACGATCGCGGTCTTGCCGAGGCCGGACGCCCACGACCACGCGGCGTCGCGAACGGCGTCGCCGGTGCCCGGGCCGACGACGATCTCCACGAGATCGCTGGCCGGCACCGGATTGAAGAAGTGCATGCCGACGAACCGCTCCGGGCTGCTCAGGCCCTCGGCCAGCCCGGCGATGGACAGCGAGCTGGTGTTGCTCGCCAGCACGGCGTGCGGCCCGACGACGCGCTCGGCGGCGGCGAGGACGCCGATCTTGAGCCCGGCGTCCTCCGGCACGGCCTCCACGACCAGCTCCACCTCGGCGGGCAGGGCGGCGAGGTCGCCGGTGAAGGTGATCCGCCCCAGGACGGCCGCGGGCTCCTCGGTGAGCTTGCCGCGGTCCGCGGCCCGGCGCAGCGCGGCGCCGAGCCGGTCGAGGGCAGCGGCACCGGCGGCGCGGTCCGCCTCCACCACGGTCACGGAGGCGCCGGCGCCGGCGAAGACCTGCGCGATGCCGGCGCCCATCCGCCCGCCACCGATCACCCCGACGCTCTTCGGGACGCTCGGGCCCGGCGGGGTGGTCGCGGTCATCGGCGTTCCCCGGCCAGGAAGGCATCCATCCGGGCGCGCTTGTCGGCCGACTCGAACAGGATCGCCTGGGCGAGGTCGTCGGTGACCGGGTGTCCGCCCGGCGCGTCCGTGACCAGCTTCGTCAGCCGCAGCGCGAGCGGGCCCGAGCGGGCCATCCGGTCGAGCAGCGCGTGGGCCCGCTCGATCAGGTGCTCGGCCGGCACGATCTCGGCGACCAGGCCCAGCCGGTGCGCGTCCTCGGCGTCGAGGCGCCGGCCGGCCAGCAGCACCTGCTTGGCCACCGAGGCGCCGAGCAGGTCGCGGAGGCGCCAGCAGGCCCCGGCCGCGGCCAGGATGCCCAGGCCGGGCTCGGGGTTGCCGAAGGTCGCGGTCGGCGAGGCCAGCCGGATGTCGCAGGCGTAGGCCAGCTCCGCCCCGCCACCGAGCGCCCAGCCGTCGACCGCGGCCACGGTCGGCATCGGCAGCCGGGCGATCCGGTCGAACAGGCGGCTGTTGATGCCCCGCAGGGCCTGCTCGCCGCCGCGCTCGCGCAGCTCGCCGATGTCGGCGCCGGCGGCGAACGTGCCGCCGTCGCCGGTGAGCAGCAGCAGCCTCGGGTGTTCCTCCAGGCCGGCGCAGACCTCGTGCAGCTCGCGGACCATGGCGGCGTTGATGGCGTTGCGGGCATGCGGCCGGCGCAGCGTCACGACGACACGGTCGCCGGCCTCCTCGACCTTGATGGTGGCCGGCGGCGGGGCCGCGGCGGTGGCTTCCGGCATCAGACGCGCTCCACCAGCATCGCCACGCCCTGGCCAACACCGACGCAGAGGGTGGCCAGGCCGCGCCGGGCGTCCTCACGCTCCATGCGGCCGAGCAGGGTGACGGTGAGCCGGGCGCCGGAGCAGCCCAGCGGGTGCCCCAGCGCGATGGCGCCGCCGTCGGCGTTGACCCGCTCCTCGTCCAGCTTGAGCCGGCGCAGCACCGCCAGCGACTGCACCGCGAACGCCTCGTTGAGCTCGACCGCGTCGACGTCGCCGACGCTCCAGCCGACCCGGGCCAGGGCCTTCTCGGTGGCGGGCACGGGACCGAGACCCATGATCTGCGGCGGCACCCCGGCGCTGGCGGAGGTGACGATGCGGGCGCGCGGGGTCAGGCCGTACCGGCGCACGGCCTCCGCGCTGGCCACCACGACGGCGGCCGCGCCGTCCGACAGCGGCGAGGACGATCCCGCGGTCACCACGCCGCCGGCGCGGAAGACGGGACGCAGCGCGCCGAGGCGTTCCAGGCTGCTGCCGCGGCGGGGGATCTCGTCGACGGTCATCTCGCCGTCCTTGAGCGGCACCGCGACGATCTCCGGCGCGAAGCGGCCGGCGTCGATCGCGGCGACGGCCCGCTCGTGGCTGCGCAGCGCGAAGGCGTCGCTGTCGGCGCGGGTGATGCCGTCGAGGGCCGCGACCTCCTCCGCCGTCTCCCCCATGGCCAGGGTGACCCGGCGGTCCTCCGGTCCGCTGCCGGCCTCCTTGTCGTGCGCGGTGAAGCGGGGGTTGGTGAACCGCCAGCCCAGGGAGGAGTCCACGACCTCGCCGGGGCGGGCCCACGGCGTGCCGGGCTTGGCCATGACCCAGGGCGCCCGGGTCATCGACTCGACCCCGCCGGCCACGATCAGGTCGGCCTCGCCGCTGCGGACGGCCTGCGCCGCGGAGATGATCGCGGTCAGGCCGCTGGCGCAGAGCCGGTTGACCGTGTAGCCGGGGACCGTGTCGGGCAGGCCCGCGAGCAGCACGGCCATCCGGGCGACGTTGCGGTTGTCCTCGCCGGCCTGGTTGGCCGCGCCGAGGATCACCTCGTCGATCGCGTCGGCGGGCACGCCACCGCGGCCGACCGCCTCCCGGACCACCAGGGCGGCGAGGTCGTCGGGACGCACCCCGGAGAGGCTGCCGCCGTACTTGCCCTGCGGGGTGCGGACGCCGCCGACCAGGAAGGCCTCAGGCATTGCTCTCCTCGGTGACGTGGTGGCGCGACTGCAGCGTGAAGTACCGGCCGGTGACGAACTGGGCGTCGCTGAGCGAGGCGGTCGCGGCCGGGTTGGCCGGCGTGCCGTGCAGGTCGCTGAAGGCGGCGGTCTGGTTGACGAAGACGCCGCCGGTGAGGTTCTCGGAGAGGTGCACGCCGGCGTCGAGGGCGGCCTCGCGGGCGGCCGCCAGGACCTCCGGCGAGGTGGAGTACACCGAGGCGGTGAGGGCGCCGTGGTGCCGCACGGTCTCGGTGAACAGCGCGAGGCTGTGCCGGGTCGACTCGGTGGTGATCACGAACGACACCGGCCCGAACCACTCGCGGGTGTACGACTTCTCGTCGGCGGCGTCGAGCCGCAGCACCACGGGGGTGCGGATGGTCGCGTCCGGATACTGCTCGTCCGACACGGCCGTGGACGGGTGGATGACGTGCGGGGCGTTGCCGGCCTCGGTGAGCCGGGCCAGCACGCCGTCGTTGACGATCGCGCCGAGGGTGCCCGCGGCCCGCTTGGGGTCGCCGAGCAGCTTGTCGAGCGCGGCGGACAGGTCGGCGCCGAACTCCTCCGCGCTGCGGTGACCGGCGTCGGTCTCGATGCCGGTCGAGGGCACCAGGAGGTTCTGCGGGGTGGTGCACATCTGGCCGCTGTAGAGCGACAGCGAGAACGCCAGGTTGCGCAGCAGGCCCTTGTAGTCGTCGGTCGAGTCGACGATGACCGTGTTGAGCCCGGCCTTCTCGGTGTAGACGACCGCCTGGCGGGCGTTCGCCTCCAGCCAGTTGCCGAACTCGCTGGATCCGGTGAAGTCGACGATCCGCACGTCGCGGTGGGTGGCCAGGGTGGCCGCGATGCCGTCGCCGGGCTCCTCAACCGCGAGCGTCACGACGTTCGGGTCCAGGCCGGCCTCGGCGAGCACCTCGCGGGCGACCTGCACGGTGATGGCGAGCGGCAGCACGGCGCCGGGGTGCGGCTTGACGATGACCGCGTTGCCGGTGACCAGGCTCGCGAACAGTCCGGGGTAGCCGTTCCAGGTGGGGAAGGTGTTGCACCCGATCAGCAGGGCGACGCCGCGGCCGACGACCGTGCTGGTCTTGGCCAGGCGCAGCGGGTCGCCGCCGCGCTGCGGCTTGCTCCAGGTCGTGGTGGCGGGGATCCGCGTCGACTCGGCGAGCGCGACGGCGACGGCCTCGAGGCCGCGATCCTGCGCGTGCGCCCCGCCGGCCTGGAACGCCATGACGAACGCCTGACCGGTGGTGTGCTGGACGGCGTGGGCGAGCTCGAAGATGCGGGCGTTGAGCCGCTGCAGGATCTCGGCGGCCACGCCGGCGCGGCCCTGGGGGCCGACGGCCCGCCAGCCGGGCAGGGCGGCGCGGGCCGCGGCGACCAGGTCGGCCGGGTCGGCTCGGGGATAGCTGACGTCCAGGGCGATCCCGTACGGCGAGCGCTCGGTGGTCACGGTGCCGGCCGCACCGGGCACCTCGATCGGGAACTGCTGGCCGAGCAGGGCCTGGAACGCCCGTTCACCGGCCGGCGCGGCGTCCTCGCCGTAGACCGACTTGCTGGGCGACTCGGGATACGCCGACCAGTAGTCGCGCGTCGAGGCCGCCTCGATCGCCTTGTCGAGCAGCTCGCGGTGCTTCTCGTAGAACCCGGCGGGGGTTGTCATCGGCGCTCCTGTGCGGTTGGCTGTGTCTCATATTTACCGTCCGTTCGGTCGGTAATCAAGACCGGGCGGGAAACGGAGGGAACATGGCACGGGACGACGGCCGGCCGGCGCACGAGATGTTCGATCGCGACCAGGCCTCCCGTACCCTCGGCATTGCGCTCGTCTCCGCGGGCGCCGGCGCCGCGGTCGCCCGCATGCGGGTCACGGCCGACATGGTCAACGGCCACGGCATGACCCACGGGGGTTACGTGTTCCTGCTGGCCGACACCGCGTTCGCGCTGGCCTGCAACGCGGCCGGGCCGGTCACCGTCGCGGCCGGCGCCGACATCACCTTCCTGCGGCCCAGCACGGAGGGCGACGAGCTGGTGGCCACCGCCGCCGAGCGCGCGTCCAGCGGCCGCAGCGGCGTCTACGACGTCACGGTGACCCGGGACGGCGACGTGATCGCCGAGTTCCGCGGCCGCAGCCGCGTCATCAGCCCGGGCCGGCCGGCATGACCGACGAGACCGATCCGGCCGCCCGCGCCGAACGCGTCGTCGACTACCTCGAGGAACGCAACCGGCCCAAGCGTGGACGGCCCGGGCACGACCTGGGCGCGGTGCTCGCGGCGGCGGTCCGGCTGTTCAACGAGCGCGGGTACGAGGCCACCAGCATGGACGACGTGGCCAAACGGCTCGGCATCACCAAGTCCAGCCTCTACCACCACGTCACCGGCAAGCAGGAGCTGCTCCGGATCGCCGTCGACCAGGCGCTGGACGGCCTGCACGACGCCATGGACGAGGTGGAGGCGCTGCAGGTGAGCGCCATCGAGCGGCTCGAGACGCTCATCCGGCGCAGCGTGCTCCTACTCGCGGAGCGGCTGGAGTACGTGACGCTGCTGCTACGCGTACGCGGGAACACGGCGGTGGAGCTGGAGGCCCTGCTGCGCCGCCGGATCTTCGACGCCAAGGTCACCGAGCTGGTCAAGCAGGCCCAGGCCGAGGGCGCCATCCGCCCGGACGTGGACGCGGCGACCGCCGCCCGGCTGCTGTTCGGCATGGTCAACTCGCTGATCGAGTGGTACAGCCCGCGGCGCGGCGGAGCGGCGGAGCTCGCCGACGCCGTCACCACCATCGCCTTCGACGGCCTGCGCACGAGGCAGTGAGGTTCGCAGAGGAGAGCGCATGCAGGACCGTACCCCCCGACCCGAGGACCTCGACCCGATCGAGCGGGCGTCCGTGGACGAGCTGCGCGCGCTGCAGCTGCGGCGCCTGCAGTGGTCGCTGCGCCACGCGTACGACCACGTGCCGCAGTACCGCACGATGTTCGACGAGGTCCAGGCGCACCCCGACGACCTGCGGGAGTTCGCCGATCTCGCCAGGTTCCCGTTCACCGACAAGGCGGTGCTGCGCGGCAACTACCCGTTCGGCATGTTCGCCGTGCCGCGCGAGCAGGTCGCCCGCCTGCACGCCTCGTCCGGCACGACCGGCCGTCCCACGGTGGTCGGCTACACGCGGCAGGACATCCGGACCTGGGCGGAGCTGATGGCGCGGTCGATCCGCGCGTCCGGCGGCCGCCGCGGCGACCGGGTCCACATCGCCTACGGGTACGGCCTGTTCACTGGCGGTCTCGGGGCGCACTACGGCGCGGAGGAGCTGGGCTGCACAGTGATCCCGATGTCCGGTGGCATGACCGAGCGCCAGGTGATGCTGATCAAGGACTTCGAGCCGGACGTCATCATGGTCACGCCCAGCTACATGCTGGCCATCGTGGACGAGATGCGCCGGCAGGGCCTGGACCCGCGCGGCACGTCCCTGGCCGTCGGGATCTTCGGCGCCGAGCCGTGGACCCGGGACCTGCGGGACGAGATCGAGCAGCAGCTGGACATCCACGCGCTGGACATCTACGGCCTGTCCGAGGTGATGGGGCCGGGGGTGGCGACCGAGTGCGTGGAGACCAAGGACGGTCTGCACGTCTGGGAGGACCACTTCTACCCCGAGATCATCGACCCGCTGACCGGCGAGGTGCTGCCGGACGGCGAGACCGGCGAGCTGGTGTTCACGTCGCTGAGCAAGCAGGCCATGCCGGTCGTGCGCTACCGCACGCGGGACCTCACCCGGCTGCTGCCGGGCACGGCCCGGCCGATGCGGCGCATCGAGAAGATCACCGGGCGTACGGACGACATGATCATCCTGCGCGGCGTGAACCTGTTCCCGACCCAGATCGAGGAGCTGATCCTGCGCACACCGCAGCTGGCGCCGCACTTCCAGTGCCTGCTGACCCGCGAAGGCCGCCTCGACGCGATGACGGTGAAGGTCGAACGCCGGCCCGGCGTCGAACCGGTCGCAGCCGAGCTGGCCGGCCGGGAGCTCGCCCGGCTGGTGAAGAACACGATCGGGGTCAGCGTGGCGGTGGACGTCATCGCGCCGGACGGGGTGGAGCGCTCGATGGGCAAGATGCGCCGGATCGTGGACCAGCGGCCGAAGGACTGATCGCCGGGCCGTCCGGGCGACGCCCGCCCCGCGACCGCCCCGCGACCGCGTCGCCCGGGCCGCCCGGGCGTCGCCCGGGCCGCGATCGCGTCCGAGCCGCCGGCGGATCGCGCCCCGGCTTCACGAAGCGTCGGCCGGCCCCTCTCCGCGCGGTGGTGGGCCCGTGGTGCCGCGGACCACGAGGCGGGGGTTCAGCACGACCTCCAGCCGCTGCTCCCGGCCCTCGTCGAGACGCTGGACCGCGGCGAGCACCGCGTGCCGGGCCTGGGCCGCCGCGTCCTGGTTGACCGTGGTGAGGTCGATGTGGGCCAGATGGGCGAGCGTGCTGTCGTCGTACCCCACGACCGAGATCTGCCCGGGGACCTCGATGCCGGCGCGGACGAACGCGTCCATGACCCCGACGGCGCAGCGGTCGTTGGAGGCCATCACGGCGGTCGGCCGGTCGGCGCCGGCGGCGATCAGCCGCCCGGCGCGGATGCCGCCCTCCTCGGTGTGGTCCCCCGCGATGATGCGGATCTCCTCGGCCAGCCCGGCCCGACGCATGCCATCGCGGTATCCGCGCCGGCGCGCGGCCGCGACGACCCCGCGGCCGCCGTCGACGAAGGCGATGTGCCGGTGACCGAGACCGGTCAGGTGCGCGAGGGCCTCGGCGACCCCGGCGTGGTCGGCCGGCCGGACCACGTCGACGTCGCCCGCCGCCACCCGGCGGCCGATCGCGACCACCGGGACCTGCGCGGCGAGCGCGGCGAGCCGCTGGTCCGGGGCGTCCGGGCCGAGCAGCAGCACGGCCTCGCAGCGGAAGTCGAGCAGGCTCTCGATCGCCCGATCCTCATCACGGTGCCGGGTGAGCGTGGACAGCACCACCTCGTAACCGATCCGGTCGGCCTCGGCCTGGATCTCCTCCACCAGCTCGGCGTGGAACGGGCTGCGGATGTCGAGCATCACGCCCAGCAGGTGCCGGCGCCGGCGGGCCAGCATGCTCGCCGTGCGGTCCGCCCGGTACCCCAGCTCGGCGGCCGCCTCCAGGACGCGACGCCGGGTCTCCGCGCTCGGCCCGGGCGCGCCGCGCAGCACCAGCGAGACCGACGCGGTGGAGACGCCGACCCGCGCGGCGACGTCGTCGAGCCGAGGTCGTTGATCCACTCCCGGAACCTCCGTCACGCCCTTGACACCTCACGAGATCAGCTTGGATAGTACTCGGAGTTAAAGCGCTTTAAAACCCCGGACCCGCACTCCGCTCCCCTCAGCCGGAGGTCCCCTCATGACCCGTCAGCCCCTCGGTGTCGCCGTCATCGGCGCGGGCATGGTCGGCCGCGCCCACGCGAACGCCTACCGCAACGCCGCCACCGTCTACGAGCTCGGCCTGCCGGCCCCTCGGCTGGTCGCCGTCGCCGACACGCACGAGCCGTTCGCCACCGACGTCGCCGCTCGCTACGGCTTCGAGCGCACGGAGGCCGACTGGCGCGCCGTGATCGACGCGCCCGACGTCGACGCGGTCACCGTCGCGGTCGCCAACAATCTGCACCGGGAGATCGTCGAGGCGGCGCTCGCCGCCGGCAAGCACGTGCTCTGCGAGAAGCCCCTCGCGCCCAGCCTCGCCGACGCCCAGGCCATGGTCGACGCGGCCGCGGCCACCGACCGGGTCGCGGCGGTCGGGTTCACGTTCCGCCGGTCCCCCGCGATCAACGCCATCCGCGAACAGATCCGCACCGGAGGTCTGGGCCGGGTCCGGCACATCGTCGCCAACTACTTCACCGACTACGGCGTCGACCCGCAACGGCCGATGAGCTGGCGGTACCGCGGCGGTCCGGGGTCCGGCGTGCTCGCCGACATCGGCAGCCACCTGGTCGATCTGGCCGAGTTCCTCTGCGGTCCGACCACCGGCGTGCAGGGCGCCTCGATGAGCACCCTGATCACCTCACGGCCGAAGCCGCTGGGAGTCGCCGTCGGGCACGCCGGCGGCGTCGAGCTCAGCGACGAGCACGCGCCGGTGGAGAACGAGGACATCTGCACTTTCACCACGACCTATGCCGGTGGCACGCTCGGCACCTTCTCGCTGTCCCGGGTGGCGTTCGGCCATGCCAACACGCTGCGGCTGGAGCTGTTCTGCGAGCACGGCACCGCGACGTTCGACCTCACCCGCCCGGGCGAGTTCGGCATCATCGACGGCACGCCCGGTCCGAGCGTGAACGGCGCCCGCCAGGTGCTCGTCGGGCCGTGGCACCCGTACGTGGCCCGCGGGCTGCCGATGGACTTCCCCACCGTGGGCCACGGCCAGAACGACTTTTTCGTGTTCCAGGCCCGCGCCTTCCTCGATCAGATCGCGGGAGCCGACCACCTGCCGCCGTGCCCCGACCTGGCCCACGGCCTGCACAACCTGCGCGTCCTCGACGCCGTGGTCTCGGCCACCGACAAACCCGTCCAGCTCTGAGCCCCCACAGCCCGGAAAGGTGAAGCCATGAAGCTCGGCGCCTACACCGCGTGCCTGCACGACCGGCCCCTCGACGAAACCCTCAAGATCCTCGGCGGGCTGGGCCTGACCAGCGCCGAGATCAACGCGGGTGGCTTCATCCCCGCCCCGCATCTGCCGATCGACGACATCCTGGCCGGCACCGGCGCCCGCGAGGAATACCTGGGCCGCTTCGCCCAGGCCGGCATC
The DNA here is from genome assembly GCF_016862275.1 of Actinoplanes nipponensis. Lineage (GTDB taxonomy): Bacteria > Actinomycetota > Actinomycetes > Mycobacteriales > Micromonosporaceae > Actinoplanes > Actinoplanes nipponensis. The sequence goes on from NZ_BOMQ01000026.1 coordinate 384,128, forward strand.
GAGCTGACCGGCCTCAACGTCAACGGCAACCCGCTCAACCCCGACCCGGCCGTGGGCCCGCGGCACGCGGCCGACCTGCACCGGGCGATAGAGGTGGCGGCCGTGCTCGGCGTCAAACGCGTCGTGACGATGTCCGGCCTGCCCGCCGGCGAGCCCGGCGGCAGGACGGCGAACTGGGTTGTGAACCCGTGGGACAGCCAGTTCCTCGACATCCTCGACCACCAGTGGCAGGTCGCGGTCCCGTTCTGGAAGGACGTCAACGCCCGCGCGGCCGCCGCCGACGTCAAGGTCTGCATCGAGATGCACCCGCAGAACCTCGTCTTCAACCCGCCCACCCTGCAACGCCTGGTGGAACAGACCCACGCCACCCACGTCGGCGCCGAGATGGACCCGAGCCACCTGTTCTGGCAGGGCATGGACCCGGTCGCCTGCGTCGAGCACCTGGGTGACCTGGTCTTCCACGCCGCCGCGAAGGACACCCGGATCAACCCGGCGAACGCCCGCCTGTACGGGGTCCTCGACGACCGCTTCACCCGCACCCCGGCGGACGCCAACCCGCTCGGCCTCGGGGGCAGGAACACGCTCAACCAGTGGCCGACGAACCCGGCCTGGGAATTCGTGGCGGTGGGCCGAGGGCACGGGGTGGACGACTTCTGGGTGCCGTTCCTGCGGGCGCTGCATGCCGTGGACCCCGACATCGCGGTCAACATCGAGCACGAGGACCAGGCCTACGACCAGGTGGAGGGGTTGCGGCTGGCAGCGGAGAACCTGCTCGCCGCGGCGGCCAAGGCCGGGGTCTGAGCGCTCGCCGCGACGGCGATAGCGGCGATCTGAGCGGCCGGGGCCGGCGATCGCCCCGGTGCGTGGGCCGGTCGCTGCCGCCGACAACGACGTCGGTGGCGGCGGCTCCCCGGGCCGCCGGCGGGCGGA